>JAXLYZ010000016.1:0-196142 GCA_046351155.1 Myxococcota bacterium | reverse complement strand
GAGCGCCGCGTCGGCGCGCTCGAGCTCGCCGAGGTAGCGCCACAGGTTCCCGAGGTTGCCCGCGATCTGCGCGACGCGGCCGCGCTGATCGAGGGCCTCGGCCAGCGCCAGCGCGTGCCGGTAGGTGTCGAGCGCCTCGGTCCAGTCGCCGCGCTCGTGGAAGACGACGCCGAGGTTCTGGAGCGAGCTCAGGACGCGGGCCTCGTCGCCGGCGGCTTCGCCCAGGCGCAGCGCCTCGCGGTAGCGCTGGGCCGCCACGACGAGGTCGCCGCGCCGGTGCGCGATGAGACCGATGGCCGTCGTGATGGCCGCCTCCTCGGCGCGCTCGCCGGCCGCGCGGGCGGTCTCGAGCGCGGTCGCGAGGCGCGGCTCGGCCTCGTCGATGGCGCCGCGGTACCAGTCGACCAGCGCGCGCGTATAGAGGAGGCCGGCGCGCACGGCGTCCTGGCCCGCGCCCACCAGCGCCATGCCCTCGTCGCACGCCTGCTCGGCCGCCGTCAGGTCGCCGCTCATGACCGCAGCGCGCGCCAGGCCGGCCAGCACCTCGGCGTCGGCGCGCACCTCTCGAGCCACTCGGAACGCGACCAGCGCCTTCGGGAAGCGCGAGGCCCGCGCTTCGAGGCGCCCGACCGCGAGCGCAGCGGTGTAGCGCGCCTCCGGCGACGTGGCCGCGCTCAGCGCCTGCTCGGCCAGCGCGAGCGGCGACGGCGGCTCGACCGGCGCCGGCACGGGCGCGTCGTCATCGGCGAGCTCGCTCGCCAACGTGAAAGCTGCTTTCGCATCAGGCAGGCTGACGTTGGCCGAGTCGACGACCAGCGCGCCGCGCGCGAGCAGCATCTTGGCCAGCGTGGTGAGCCGGCCGGCGTTGCCATGGGCCACGTCGCAGAGCGTCGCGGTCAGCTTGCCGGCGATGAGACGGCGCGGGAACGCGTTCGCGAGCAGGGCTTCCACGTCGTCGGGGGACAAGCTCGGCAGCGTGACATCGGCCGGGCCGAGGCCGGCGGTGACGAGGGCGCCGCTCGACCAGCGCAGCGCGGCGCAGGCGCAAGGCGGTCTCGCGCGTGCGCGGCAGGCGCGCGAGGTCATCGACGACGATGGCCACGTTGGCGCGCGCGAGGGTCTCGAGGCCTTGGCCGATGCCGTCGACGTCGTGGCCGATCTGGCGCAGCAGCGCGGACACCCAGGCCGCCGGGTCGTCGTCCACGAGCGGCGCTTCGAGCACCAGCACACCATGTCGGGCGAGCCCGAGCGCCAGCTCGCGCAGCCAGCGCGAGCGCCGCCGCGTGGCGCGGCGACGTCGATCACCACCGGCTCGCGTCCGCGCGCGCGCCCGACGCGCTCGAGCGCGGACTCGAGCATGTGGCCGGTGTCGACGAACGGCCACTCGACGTCGGCCGCGGCGGTGGCCAGAGGCTGCGGCACGCCGCTCGAAGCCTCGAGCTCGGCCAGCGCCGCGGCCGCGTGGGGGAAGCGGTCGGCCGGGTCGGCAGCCAGCAGGCGGTCGAGCAGCGGATCGAGGGCGTGCGGCGCGAGGCCCTGGCGATCCGGGCCACCCGCGCGGCTCACCGCGGGCCAGCCCGGGAACGGATGGCGCCCGTGCGCGACGCCGAAGAGCACGGCGCCGAGCGACCACAGGTCGCCGGCCGGCGCGAGCGGCGCGCCCGAGAGGCGCTCGGGCGGCTGATAGGCCAGCACGCCGGAGGTGCGGCCGGTGCGGTCGCCGCGCTCGCCGCCGGCGCCGAGGTCGATGATGCGGGGGCGCGCGCCGCGTCGCCAGAGCACGTTGCCGGGGGCGAGGTCGCCGTGGACCTTGCCGTGGCGATGCAGGTGATCGAGCGCGCGCAGCAGGTCACCGGCGATGGCGACGAGCTCGGGGCCGGCCTCGCGGGCGCGATCGGGGCCGAGCGGCGCGCCCTCGATGCGCTCCATCAGCGCGAAGATGCGGCCCGAGGCGGTCGCTTCGAGCACGAGGCCGCGCGCCGCCGGGAACCCGGGATGAGCCAGCTGTCGGAGGAGCTCGAGCTCCTGGAGGAAGTCGTCGCGCAGCTCGGGACGCTCGAGGACCTTCGCAGCCAGCGGCACACCTCCTGCACAGGTATCGCGGACGAGCAGGACGCGGCCCATGCCGCCACGGCCCAGCTCACCGTCGATGCTCCAGCGTCCAGCAAGGCGCTCGGGCTCTTGAGTCATGCGTGCCGATCCTTGACCCGCATCCGGGCTCCTGGCAGAAAGTTTCTCGACTGTGAAAGCTTTCACCAGGGGACGCAACCCCGGAACTCGAAAATCGCCATGTCCAAACTCCGCCTCTCCCTGACCTCACTCGCGCTCGCGCTCGCAGCGCTGATCGGGTGCGACTCGAACCCGACGCCGCATCCGGGCACGGCCGACGGCCACGGCGGAACGAAGGCCGAGCCCGGTCGCACCGACCAGCCCAACGAGGGGCTCATCGACCAGGGCAGTGGCGGCGGCTACGACGGCGATCAGGACCCTTCGGCCCCCGAGGCCGACGCGGCGAGCTTCACCGACGACGACGACGCGAGCGAGAGCCCCGGCGACGTCGACACGGCCGACGCTCCGTCCGATCCGGACGCGGCGACCACCGACGGCGAGGTCAGCGCGGCGGCGCCGGCCGACAACTGCGGCGCGGGCGAGGCGGGGCGGGCGACGACGGAAGAGGACGGCGTCGTCCGCTAGCGACTCTCGCCGGCGAGCTGCGCTCGATCAGGGACCCGCGCTCAGCGCGAGGTTGTCGAAGCGCGTCCAGGCGTTGGTGAACTTCAGCTTCACCGTGCCGGTCGGGCCGTTGCGGTGCTTGCCGACGATCAGCTCGGCGATGCCCTTCTGATCCTCGGGGAGCTCCTTGTTGTAGACCTCCTCGCGGTAGATGAAGCAGATCATGTCGGCGTCCTGCTCGATGGCGCCCGACTCGCGGAGGTCGCTCATCATCGGCCGCTTGTCGGTGCGCGACTCGAGGCCGCGGTTGAGCTGCGACAGCGCGATGACCGGCGCGCTGAGGTCCTTGGCGAGGCCCTTCAAGCTGCGCGAGATGTAGCTGATCTCCTGCTCGCGCGAGCCCTGGCGCGTGCCCGCGCCCATGAGCTGGAGGTAGTCGATGATGACCAGGTCGAGGCCCTCGCGCCGCTTCAAGCGACGGCACTTGGCGCGGATCTGGGTGGGCGTGGCGCCGGGCGAGTCGTCGAGCCACATCTTCACGCGCGCCACGCGATCGGCCGCCTCGGTGAGGCGCGGCCAGCCGTCCTCGTCGATGTAGCCGCCGCGGAGCCGCGAGAGATCGATGCGCGCCTCGGCCGACAGGAGACGCTGCGCCAGCTGCTCGGACGGCATCTCGAGCGAGAACACGGCGACCGAGGCATCGTGCTTCAGCGCCGCGTTGGTGGCGACGTTGAGGACGAACGACGTCTTGCCCATCGCGGGGCGGGCCGCGACGATGATGAGGTCGCCGCGCTGGAGCCCGTGCGTGAGCCGGTCCCAGTCGCGGAAGCCGGTGCCGATGCCGGTGATGTCGCCCTCGGCGTCGAAGGCCGCCGTGATTTGATCGATGGCCGCCGAGACGACCTCGCCGATGGGGCGGAGGTTCTGGCTCGAGCGGTCCTCGAGCACGGCGAAGACGGAGCGCTCGGCCTCGTCGAGGAACTCGTCGACGTCGGCGACGTCGGCGAGACCGGCGACCTCGATCGAGCGCGCCGCGTCGACCATGCGCCGGAGCACCGCCTTCTGGCGCACGGTCGCGCAGTAGGCGTCGATGTTGGCGACAGTGCCGGCGCGGTCGAGCAGCTCGCCGATGGCGCGCGCGCCGCCGATCTTCTCGTAGTGCCCGCGGTCCTTCAGCGCCTGCTGCAGCGTCACCGGGTCGATGGCGGTGCCGCGCTCGTGAAGCGCGAGCAGCGACTCGAAGATGATCTGGTGGCGCTCGAAGTAGAAGTCCTCGGGCGTGAGCTGCTCGGACAGCACGTCCATGGCGTTCGGATCGACGAGCACCGCCGCCAGGACCTCGCGCTCGGCTTCGAGCGAGTGAGGGGGCGTCGGTCCTGTTCGTCCGGCAGGCGTGAAGTCGTCGCCGTTCATCGGCGGAACTTGCCCCGGGAGGCCGTGGTTGTCTAGTCTGCTACCAGCCGTCGAGATCCATCGACGCGCGCCCGGAGGTCTTTCCGATGCAAGCTGTCCTCGGTATCGCGGTGAGCGACGCGGCACTCCTCCGCGCCTTCGCCGAGGCTCATCCGCGACAGCTCGACGTGCTCGGCGCGTCCGGCGCGAGCTCGGGCACGTGGGGCCTCGGCTTCCACGCGCACGGCGAGATGCTCATCAAGAAGGGCCCGATGTCGCGCGGCACGGTCATCGGGCGGCACCTGAAGGACATCCGCGCGCGCCACGTGGTGCTGGTCGCCGACGGGGACAGCGAGTCGCGTCACCTCGAGGAGCGCTGCCCCCTGCGCTATCGCGACTGGCTCTTCGCCATGACCGGCGGCGGTTCGCTCGGACCCGACTTCGGCAAGAAGGTGCAGACCGAGCTGCCGACCTACGCGTTCTCGCAGAAGCGCCATCCGACCGCCGAAGAGGCGGTCATGATGGTGATCATGGACGCCCTCGAGCGGCAGAACGCGCGCGACACGCGCGACCTCACGACGCGCGCCATCCAGCGCGCCATCGGCCAGGCGGCCGAGCGGCTGCGGCGGCTGGCGCCCGCTCCCGAGGCGGTCGTGGTGCTGCACGTGCCGGGGCACCTCTTCGCCTTCGGCGTCGGTCGACCGCTGTGGCTCTCGCGCTTCAAGGGCGCCGGCGAGCAGCGCGGCCGCGGCACGCCGAACCTCGGCATCGAGCCGGCGCGGCCCGGGCGCGTGGGGCGCAACGACCACCTGCGCGCGGTGCTGGTGGCCGATCATCAGAGCGACGGCGGGGCCTGGGAAGAGGTCGCGAGCACGCTCGCCGTCGAGGTCGACGCGGCCTGCGACGTGCAGCCGTTCCCGATCTGAGCGGGGCGCGCGAGCGCCGCAACGGTCGTCAGGGCAGGGCGCGGCGGAGCACGAGCGCGGCCTCGTCGGTCACGTCGTAGCCGTGCTCGCGCAGGGCGCCGATGGGGTCGCGGGCGAGGCGCGCGGCAAAGGCGAGGTCGCGGCTCAACAGGCTCACGATGCTGCGCCATGCGGTGCGGAGCTCGCTGGCGGTGTTGATGCGCTGGACCATGTCGACCCTCGCTCGGGCCTTCGCGGAGTGCGTCGGCGGGAGCTAGACCGGTCGACGCGCGAGCCATTCAAATGGGCTCGCGGTCAAGCGCGCTGTGACAACGTCTTCACAACTGGCGGCCGCGAGCGGCGCTGGAAGGTCATGAGCAGGGCGGGCGTGAGCCACAGGTCGACGAACAGCGCGACCACCAGCACGATGGCCGACAGCACGCCGAAGTCGGCGATGGCGCGGAGGTCCGAGAAGGCGTCGACCAGGAAGCCGGCGACCAGGATGGCGGTGGTCCAGGCCACCGGGTGGCCGACCGCGTGCAGCGTGCGGATGATGGCCGCACGGCCTTCGCCGTCGACGTGGCTCTCCTCGCGGTAGCGATGCACGAAGTGGATCGTGTCGTCGACGGCGATGCCGAGCGCCACCGAGAAGACGACGACGGTCGAGGCGCGGAGCTCGATGCCGAGGAGGCCCATCGCCCCGAGCACCAGCACGAGCGGCAGCACGTTCGGGATCATCGCCAGGAAGGCCAGGCGGAAGCTCCGGAAGAGGAGCAGCATGAAGAGGAAGATGGTGATGCCGTCGACCGCGAGCGAGCCGGCGAGGTCGGACAGCACGCCGGTCATGGCCTTCTCGGCCAGCGTCGAGGCGCCCGTCAGCGCGACGTCGAAGCGCTCGCCGAGGCCGGCCGCGCGGAAGGTGTCGGCGATGACGCGGGCCAGCTCGGGCTCGAGCGTGCGCCAGGCGTCGATGCCGACGTCGCGCGCCTCGATGCGGAGCTGCGTGCGCGTGTGGTCGGGGGTCAGCCAGCGGCCGATGACGCGCGGCACGCTCGACTCGAGGATGGCGATGCGCTCGCGCAGCGCGACGCCGTCGGAGAGGTCGGCGAGGCCGGTGTCGGCCAGCGCGTCGGCGACGCTCGTGACGCGCGCCACCAGCGGGTCGGCGCGGCGCGCGAGCCAGGCCTCGACCGCCGCGAGCGCGCGCACGACGCGCGGGTCGGCGGCCGACTCGACGCAGCGCCCTTCGAGGCCGTCGCTCGGGGCGGGGCCGTCGCCGATCATGAGGTCGGCGCCTTCGGCCGGGCGCAGGCGGCGCTCGAGCGCGGCCCAGAGCGGGTCGTCGCCGACGCCGGTGAGCAGCGACACCGGCTCGCGCAGCGCCTCGATGGCGCGGTGGACCGGGTCGCGCAGCGCGCACTCCTGGCCGTCGCCGCAGTCGCCGGCGCGGCGACAGGTGCGCGCGCTCTCGCGGCCGCGGACGTCGACGGCGTGCGACAGGACGCCGGCCAGGTGCGTCTCGACCAGGGCCACGCCGCGCGCGACCGGGTGGTTCGGCGAGAGCTCGCCGAGCGCGCGCGCGTTGCTCCGGAGGTTGGCGACGCCGAGGGCGCCGGCGATGCCGGCCAGCGCGGCGACGGCGACGATGACGCGCGGGCGGCGCGCCACGATGACCTCGACGCGCGCGAGGAGGCGCGAGGTGCGGCTGTGCGGGTGCGGCACGAGCAGCGGGCTCGAGACCGACATGAGGATGATGGGCATCAGCAGCAGCTGGACGACGTAGGCCAGCATCACGCCGATGGCCAGGTGCACGCCGAAGTCACGCAGGACGGGGAGCTGGGCGGTGACGAGCGAGGCGAAGCCGACCGCGGTGGTGGCCGAGGTGACGAAGCAGGCCGGCGCCATCTCGGCCATGGTGCGCAGGATGGCCTCGCGGCGGTCGCTGGTCTTGGCCGCCTCCTCGCGATGGCGCGCGACGATGTGGGCGCCGTCGGCCACGCCGACCACCAGGAGGACCGCGCCCGAGATGCTGTTCACGATGTTGAACGGCGTGCCCAGCGCCTGGATCATGGCCAGCGTCCAGATGGTCGCGAGGCCCACGGCGCACAGCGGCCCGAGCACGGCGTAGGCGCGGCGGAAGGCCAGCGTGAGCAGCGCCGCGATGACGATGACCGTCAGCGGCACGAGCAGGATGATGTCGCGCAGCGCCAGCGCACCGTAGGTCTCCTGCACGAGCGGGATGCCGGTCGGGTAGAGCTCGGTGCCCTCCGGGAGCAGCGGTAGCGCGGCCGCCACGCGCTCGTTCCAGGCGTTGATGAGCGGCGCGCGCTGATCGGGCGCGCGCGCGGACTTCGCCAGCGGACCGACCACGAGCGTGGCGCGGCCGTCGCTCGAGACGAGCGATCCACGGTACAGGCGGTGCGCTGCGAGGCGCTGGCCGATGGCCGCGAGCTCGGCCGGCGGAGCGCCCTTCAGGGCCTCGGGCACGATGTCGGGCCCGCTCAGCAGCGCCAGGTCGGCGACGGTCACGACGCCGGTCGGGTCGACCTCGGGGCGCTCGCGCAGCCACGCGCCGAGCTGGTCGAGCGCGGCCACGGTCGGGGCCTCGAAGACGGTGTGGCCAGCCGGCACGACGACCACCGCGGCGACGATGGCCTCGTCGTCGCCGAAGTCGACCTGGAAGTCGAGGAGCCGCTCGCGCGACTCGGCGTCGGGCACGAGCAGCGCCTCGAGCGAGAAGTCGACGAGCAGCCGCCCCGTGGGGAAGAGCCCCGTCAGCGCGAGCGCCGTGACGAGGCCCAGCGCCAGGAGTACGTAGCCGCGGAGGTCGAGGATCCTGCCGAAGGCCGCGCGCAGGATACGGGTCGACATGCGCGCGGAAAGTAGCCGCTTGCCTCACCATTCGCAACGACGTATGCAGCCGCCGCTATGATGAACGTCGCAGTCGTCGGCACTGGATACGTCGGGCTCGTGGCGGGGACCTGCTTCGCGGAGCTCGGTCACCGTGTGGCCTGCGTCGACAACAACCAGGAGAAGCTCGCCGTGCTGCGCGCCGGCAAGCTGCCCATCTACGAGCCCGGGCTCGAGGAGATGGTGCCGAAGAACGTGCAGCGCGGACGCCTGACGTTCACCTCCGATCTCGCCGCCGCCGTGCGCGAGGCCGAGGTCGTCTTCATCGCCGTCGGCACGCCGCCGGGCGAGGACGGCTCGGCCGACCTGCGCTACGTCATCGCCGTGGCCGAGGCCGTGGCCGACGCCATGAACGGCTTCAAGGTCGTGGTCATGAAGTCGACGGTGCCCATCGGCACCTGCGACCGCGTGCGCGCCATCATCGCGAGCCGCTCGAAGGAGCACTTCGCGGTCGTGTCGAACCCCGAGTTCCTGCGCGAGGGCGTGGCCGTCGGCGACTTCATGCGTCCGGACCGCATCATCGTCGGCGCCTCCGACGACCGCGCCGTCGACGTCATGCGCCGCCTGTATCGGCCGCTCACGGCCGACGGCGCCAAGTTCCTGCTGATGGACGTGCGCTCGTCGGAGATGACCAAGTACGCGAGCAACGCCATGCTCGCGACGCGCATCAGCTTCATGAACGAGATCGCCACGCTGTGCGAGAAGGTCGGGGCCGACGTCGAGAACGTGCGCCGCGGCATGGGCGCCGACGATCGCATCGGCCCGGCGTTCCTGAAGGCCGGCGTCGGCTACGGCGGCAGCTGCTTCCCGAAGGACGTCGCGGCGCTGCTCCAGACCGCCAAGGAGTACACGACCGAGCTCGGCGTGCTGCGCTCGACGGTCCTCGCCAACGAGGCGCAGAAGCGGAAGCTCGTCGCGTGCGTGAAAGAGGACATGGGCGACGACCTGAGCGGCAAGATCTTCGCCGTCTGGGGCCTCGCCTTCAAGCCCAGCACCGACGACATGCGCGAGGCGCCGTCGGAGCAGATCATCCAGGGTCTGCTGGCCGCCGGCGCCAAGGTCGTCGCGTACGATCCCGCCGCGCACACCACGGCGCGCGTCGTCTTCGGCGACACCATCGAGTACGCCGACGACCCCTACAAGGCCGTCGAGGGCGCCGACGCGCTCTTGCTCGTGACGGAGTGGGCCGAGTTCACGAACCCCGACTGGGAGCGCATCTGGGCGCTCATGCGCCAGCACGCCGTCTACGACGGCCGCAACTTCTGGGACTCGCGCGAGCTCTCGACGCAGGGCTTCAAGTACCGCGGCATCGGGCGACGCTGAGACGCCTCGAGCGCGCTGGGCTCAGGTGAAGGCGGCGATGAGCGAGGTGACGGCGAGAGCCGCGGCGAGGCCGATCAGGCCCGGGCGCGCGCGCGACTCGGCGAGCGGCGTGAGCGCGACGCCCGCCGCGACGCCGCCGAGGTGCGCTGCGTGGTCGACGCCCTGGGCCGCCGACGAGGCCAGCAGCACCGCGATGAAGGCGGCCGTCACGGCCATGGGCCCGACGCGCGCGAGGCTCGGCGGCAGGTCCGCGCGGCGGATCCAGACGCTCACGACCACCGCCGCGAGCATGCCGTGGGCCGCCGCCGACGCGCCCGCGCTGGCGCCCGATCGCGCGAGCGTCGAGACGCCGAAGCCGATGAAGCTCGTCAGGATCGTCATCGCCAGCGCGGCCGCCGCGCGCCCGATGCCCTCGTCGTGGCGCGCGCGCCCGAGGCGCAGCCACGCGACCAGCGCGAAGCCGAGGAGGAGCGCGTTGACGATCAGGTGGGTCGCGCTCGCGTGCAGCAGGCCCGCGCTCGCGAGCCGCCACCACTCGCCGTCCAGCACCAGCTCGTCGACCTTGGCGCCGGCCGCCACGAGGGCCGTGATGCTCGGCGAGCCACCCCCCAACATCAGCCATCGCGCGACGAGGATCAACACGACGCCGACGGCCACACCGAGCGAAAGCGCGGCTGGGCGTGATATCGTGCGGCCGAGAGATTTTCCGTCGCTTGCCACTGGAATCCATGCACCGGTCAGCTAGACTGGCCCGCGCGCTCGGGTCCCGATGCGTTTCCCCGTCGGCTCGAGACCCATGGTGTCAGCCCTTGCCCATCGACCGCCGAGACCGCGACAAGATCGTCGCCGAGCTGGCCAGCACGGTAAAGGCCATCGCGCATCGCGTTGCCATGCGCGTGCCGAAGCACATCGACGTCGATGACCTCATCGGCTCGGGCATGATCGGGCTCCTCGACGCGATGGACAAGTTCGACACTGCGAAGTCGAACAACTTCAAGAAGTACGCGCTCGTCAGGGTGAAGGGCGCGATACTGGACGAGGTGCGCTCGATGGATCCGATGGGGCGCGGCTTCCGCAAGAAGGCCACGCGCGTCGGCAAGACCACCGAGGAGCTCGAGCGACGGCTCGGCCGCCCGGCCGAGGAGGAGGAGGTCGCGGCCCACCTCGGCATGGACATCGCCGGCTATCGCGCGCTGAAGGCGCAGGTGCAGCCGGTGCTGGTGGTGTCGGTCGAGGAGCTCTCGGACGCCGGCCGCGACGTGTCGGCCTGGCTCACCGATCGCGTGTCGAATGCGCCCGACCAGCTGCTCGAGGCCAAGCGCATCCGCGAGTTCCTCGAGCGCCAGCTCGACGAGCTGCGCGCCGAGCGCCACGCGCTGGCGCTGCGCTTCTACTTCTTCGACGGCATGTCGATCCGCGAGATCGCCAAGGTGCTCAACATCTCCGAGTCGCGCTCGAGCCAGCTCCTCGACGAGGCGCTGACCGCGTTCGGCAAGCGCATCCGCGCCGTCCTGCGCCGCCACGGCAGCGCCGACGTGGCGCCTAACCGCACCTGAGCCGGCGCGCCATCGGGCCGTCCGGAAGCGGCCTGGGTGCCCTCGCGCAGGCGATCGAGACAGGGTAGACTGACGCCGATGTTGGCGCCGCCCCGATCGTCTCGTGGGTCTTGGATTGAGCGAGCTCGCGCGCCCGTCGCGCTGGCGCTCGCCGTGCTCCCGGCCCTTGTCGTCGCGCCCTCGGCCTGGGCCAAGCACGGTGCCCCCGAGCCCGACGTGCTCGACGCCGACGACCCGACCATCATCGACGACGACCGCCGCCCCGATGACCAGGACATCGTGAAGGCCGGGCCGTCCGACGAAGACCTGGTCATCGCCGCGCAGAAGGTGCGGACGACCATCCAAGAGGCGCCGTCCATCGTGACGGTCATCACCTCGAAGCAGATCCGCGAGCGCGGCTTCCGCACCATCAACGAGGTCCTGCGCACCGTGCCCGGCTTCGAGGGCGACCGCTGGGACGGCAACGGCTGGCAGAAGGAGAGCTTCGCGCGCGGGCAGCCGCAGACCATCCTGGTGCTGCTCGACGGCGTGAACATCGTCGAGCCGGTGCGGAACACCATCACGCTCGACCGGAAGATCCCGCTCGAGATGATCGACCGTATCGAGGTCACGAGCGGCCCGGGCGGCGTCCTGTGGGGCTCGAACGCGCTGCTGGGCGTCGTCAACATCGTCACCAAGCGCCCCGACGACACCGGCGCCATCGTGAGCTTCGGCGCCGGCGACGGCCCGGGCGAGCGCCTCGCGCTGAAGGGCAGCCTCGGCGTGTCGCACAAGTTCTCGAAGGGCGTCGGCCTCTACGCCTACGTCGACTACTTCTCGACCATGGGCCCCGAGCTGACGCTGGATGTGCAGAAGGTCGTCGGCGCCTTGCCCGCGCCGTCGCCCGACGGGCCGACGCTCTACCTGCCCGAGCCCACCACGGTCACCACCGGCAAGCGCAGCTGGTGGGCCAACGCCGCCGGCCGGCTCCAGATGGGGCCGCTGTCGCTCTCGTGGATGATCCCCTTCGAGCTCGAATATCGCGCCATCGCGACCGGCGCCGACAACATCACCCACAACTACCTGACCGACACCAAGGACGGCGTCGTGACGCAGGGCCGCGACGCCGTGCGCACGGTCATCCTGTCGTACGCGGACCGCTTCGCCGGCGACAAGGTCGGCCTCAACGCGCGCCTCTACTACGTGACCTGGGACATCGACGAGAACCCCTTCGGCGTCTACGCGCCGAGCCCCATCGTGCTGGCCCAGGCCGGCCACACGCAGGACATCCGGCTGGCGCTGGTGGCCGACCAGATCTCGCGCCCCGGCGGCGCCGTCGACATCGACTGGCGCATCGGCGAGACGCTGACCCTGCTCTCGGGCGTCGAGCTCTTCGCCGACCACAGCTTCGGCATCAACCAGTCGAGCTGGGCCGCCGACACGCTCGGCACCTGCCCGGAGGGCTACGTCTACAACCCCTACGACCCGCACCTGCCCTGCAAGATCACCCAGCGGCAGATCTTCGACGAGGACCGGACCACCGGCGGCGCCTTCGCCGAGCTCGACTGGAAGCCCGACCCGCGCCTCGCGCTGTCGGCCGGCGCGCGCCTCCAGGTGTCGAGCCAGTTCGGCGCCAAGCTCATCGGCTCGGGCGGCCTGGTGTGGAAGATCGGCGACGCGACCCACCTCAAGGTCTTCGCCAGCCAGGGCCTGCGCCCGCCGAGCATCGTCTCGACCAACGTCAACCCCAACACCGCGTCGGGCATCTCGTACACCGGCAACCCGGACCTCGATCCCGAGACCACCTCGTCGGCCGAGCTCGAGCTGAACACCGTGCTGCTCCGCGACGAGGGCGTCGTCCGCGACCTCTACCTGCGCGCCAACGCGGCCTACACCCTGCTCGACAACGTCATCGGCCAGAACGAGGCGCGCACCTACGTGAACTCGTCGCAGCGCGACATCTGGACGGCCGAGGCGGCGCTGCGCATGCGCTTCGAGGCCGGCCACGAGCTGTGGGCCAACTACGCCTTCACCAAGGTCTACGACGACTCGCTGCCGGGCGGCGAGCTCACCAACTTCGCCCAACACATCATCAACCTCGGCGGCAAGGTCGAGCTCCTCGGCGAGCACATCGAGCTGGCCGGCGTCCTCACCTACAAGAGCGGCATGAAGGACCCGAACCGCCCGGCCGTCGTCGACCCGAGCCGCCCCGACTACTCGCTGTCGTGCGCCGACATCCTGAAGGGCGCGCTGCCGGCCGACAACCCGCTGGCCCAGGCCTGCCAGTTCGAGAACCTGCAGGACGGCATCTGGGTCTTCCCGGGCGCGACGGTGATGGAGGAGATCAAGCCTCTCCTCCTGGTCGACCTCGGCATCCGCTTCAAGAACATCTGGCGCGATCTCGCGGTCGGCATCTTCGTCCACAACGCCCTCGACGCCCGCGCCTTCGACCCCGACCACTTCGGCGATCCCCGCGTCATCAGCCGCCCTCAGCCCAAGCCGGGGATGTCGTTCTTCGGGACGATTTCCCTGGGGCTCTGACGGGCCGGTTTCTGCGCCGGAAAAGCCCATTGATTCCAATGGGTTGAGCCGAAATATTGGCGTTGACTTCCGGGGATCGGCGGGGTAGGGTCCCGCGTCCCGCTCGGCCGCTTCCGATGCGGGTCCGAACCTGTTTCCACCCCTGGCCGCGGCGACGCGCACACCCGGGGGTGGGTGGATGGAATCGCCGATGGCTGATCAGACTCCCGCGACCCCGCCGACCCCCGAGGGTGGCAACCGCATCCAGGTCGATATCGCCGAGGAGATGCGCGGGTCGTACCTCGCCTACGCCATGTCGGTCATCGTCGGGCGCGCGCTGCCCGACGTGCGCGACGGCCTGAAGCCGGTGCACCGCCGCGCGCTGTTCGCCATGCACGAGCAGCGCAACTACTACAACTCGGCCTACAAGAAGTCGGCGCGCATCGTCGGCGACGTCATCGGTAAGTATCACCCGCACGGCGACCAGTCGGTCTACGACACCATCGTGCGCATGGCGCAGGACTTCTCGCTGCGCTACCTGCTGGTCGACGGCCAGGGCAACTTCGGCTCGGTGGACGGCGATCCCCCGGCCGCCATGCGGTACACCGAAGTGCGCATGACGCGGCTCGCGGGCGAGCTGGTCGCGGACATCGACAAGGACACGATCGACTGGCAGCCGAACTACGACGGCAGCGAGCGCGAGCCGCAGGTCCTGCCGGCGGCGTTCCCGAACCTGCTCGTCAACGGCTCGGGCGGCATCGCGGTCGGCATGGCCACCAACATGCCGCCGCACAACCTGCGCGAGGCCATCGCGGCGACCATCGCCATCATCGAGAACCCGGACATCTCGACGCGCGACCTCATGCAGATCGTGACCGGCCCGGACTTCCCGACGGGCGGCACCATCTACGGGCGCGCCGGCATCTACCAGGCCTACGAGACGGGCCGCGGCAAGATCCAGGTGCGCGCCGTCGCCGAGTTCGAGCACGACGACAAGGGCGACGAGAAGGCCATCATCGTCAAGGAGCTTCCCTATCAGGTCAACAAGGCGCAGCTGCTCGAGCACATCGCCGACCTGGTCCGGGACAAGAAGATCGACGGCATCCGTGACCTGCGCGACGAGAGCGATCGCGAGGGCATGCGCATGGTCATCGAGCTCAAGCGCGGGGCGATGGGGCAGATCGTCCTGAACCAGCTCTACAAGATGACCCAGCTGCAGACGACCTTCGGCATCATCAACCTCGCCATCGTGGGCGGGCAGCCGAAGATCCTGTCGCTGAAGGAGCTGCTGGTCGACTTCATCAACCACCGGCGCGACGTCGTCACGCGGCGCTGCCGCTTCGACCTCGCCAAGGCGAAGGACCGGGCCCACATCCTCGAGGGCTATCTCCGCGCCATCGACATCATCGACGAGATCGTGCAGCTCATCAAAGCCAGCGCGAGCCCGGCCGACGCGAAGATCGGCCTCGTCGCCAAGTTCGGCTTCAGCGAGGTGCAGGCGCAGGCCATCCTCGACCTGACGCTCAAGCGCCTGACCGGCCTCGAGCGCGACAAGATCCAGGAGGAGCTGACCGAGCTGCTCGCGCGCATCGCCGAGCTCGAGGCCATCCTGGCCAGCGACGCTCGCCTCATGCAGGTCATCGTCGAGGAGCTCCGCAAGATCGCCGACATGTTCGGCGACGCGCGGCGCACGCAGATCCTCGACGCCTCGGGTGAGATCAACATCGAGGACCTCATCAGCGACGAGCCGATGGTCGTGACCATCACGACGACCGGCTACGTGAAGCGCACGCCGCTCACCGACTACCGCACGCAGCGGCGCGGCGGGCGCGGCCGCAGCGGCATGAGCACGAAGGACGAGGACAACGTCAGCCACCTCTTCGTGGCCACGGCGCACGCCCTCATGCTCATCTTCACCGACCGCGGCCAGGTGTATCCGCTGAAGGTCTGGGAGGTCCCGGCCGGCGGCATCACCGGCAGCGGCAAGGCCATCGTCAACCTGCTGCAGCTCGAGGAAGGCGAGAAGGTCCGCGCCATCGTGCCGGTCGAGAGCCTCGACGAGGCCGGTCGCTACCTCGTCTTCGCCACGCGGCGCGGGCAGATCAAGCGCACGAGCCTCGACCAGTTCAAGAACATCCGCGCCTCCGGTCTGCGCGCCATCAACCTCGCCGACGAGGACGACCTCGTGGCGGTGAAGCTCGCGGCCGACGGCCAGAGCATCATCCTGGCGACCGCGCGCGGCCAGGCCGTGGCCTTCCGCATCGAGCAGACGCGGCCGCTCGGCCGCGCCACGCAAGGCGTGCGCGGCATCCGGCTGAGGAAGGACGACGCCGTCGTCGGGCTGGCCATCGCCAGCGGCCTCACCGCCGATCCCGAGGCCGAGGTCGGCGAGGCGGGCGAGGGCGACGAGCGCGAGGACGCCGAGCCGACGGAGGCCGAGGCCGAGCTCGTCGACGAGGGCGGCGACGCCGCGGACGGCGGCGAGGGCGGCGACGGCGGCGAGGGCGAGGAGGAGATCCGCGCCGACGAGGAGACGCTGCTCTTCATCTCGAAGAACGGCTACGGCAAGCGCACGGCGCTCCACCACTTCCGGCTGAAGAACCGCGGTGGCCTCGGCGTGCGGGCGATGCCGTTCGTCGAGCGCAACGGGCTCCTCGTGTCGATGCTGGCGGTGCAGTCGGCCGACGACCTGATGGTCGTCACCGACGCCGGCACCATCGTGCGCATCCCCGTGTCGCAGGTGCGCGCCATGGGCCGGAGCGCCAAGGGCGTGCGCATCATCGACGTGCGCGGCGAGCAGGTCGTCGGCAGCTACTCGGTGCCGAGCTCGGACTCGGTGCCCGAAGCGCCCGCGGGCGCGCCGACCGACACGGCGGCATTTGACAAGGACCTTGACGATCTGGTCGGCGCGTCAGGCACGACCGAGGACGAATGATGAAACCCCGTGGTGGGCGCCCAGAGAGGCATGATCATGGCGGCAAGCGCCGGAGCGAAGGCAGTGCGCTGAAGGTGAAGCCGCCGGCGGCCGGCGCCGCGCCGGGGCCGACGCGCGTCGTCCTGGCGCGCGGCAAGTCGAAACCCTTCTGGGTCGGGCACCCGTGGGTGTTCTCGGGCGCCATCGCCGAGATCACCGGCAACGGCGCGCCGGGCGAGTGCGTCGTCATCGACGAGCGCGGCAACGAGCTGGCGTGGGGGCACTTCAACCCGCTCGGCCAGATCGCCGTCAGGCTCCTGTGGCACCGTCGCACCACCGACCTGCCGTACGCGCCGCCGTCGTTCACGTCGATCCTGAAGGACCGCATCGCGGCCGCGCACGCGCTCCGGACGACGCTCGGCCTGCCCCGCGAGGGCACCGACGTCTATCGGCTCGTGAACGCCGAGGGCGACCTCCTGACCGGCCTCATCGTCGATCGGCTGGGCGACGTCCTGTCGGTGCAGCTCAACTCGCGCGCCATGTACGACGCGCGCGAGAAGGTCGTGGCCGCGCTGCGGGCGGCGACCGGGCTCACGCGCTTCGTCGTGTCGGTGACCGAGACGGCGTCGAAGATGGAGGGCATCCCGGTCGAGCAGGAGCTCGTCGGCTTCCCGCCCGACGGCGACACGCGCGTCGAGGTGGCCGAGTCGGGCGTGCGCTACGTCATCGACCTCGACCACCTGCAGAAGACCGGCTTCTACGCCGACCAGCGCGACAACCGCGCGCGCTTCGGAGCGCTGTGCGCCGGCAAGACCGTGCTCGACGCGTACTGCCACCTCGGCGGCTTCGGGCTGGCCGCGGCCAAGGCCGGCGCGACCTCGGTGGTGCAGGTCGACAGCTCGGAGCCGGTCATCCTCGGGGCGCGCGTCGCCGCGCGCATGAACGGCGTCGGCGACCGCTGCGAGGCGCTCACCGAGGACGCGGTCATCTACCTGAAGGAAGCGCAGGCCATCGGCCGCACGTGGGACCGCGTCATCGTCGACCCGCCGAAGCTCGCCCAGGGCCGCGGCCACATCGAGGACGCGCTGCAGAAGTACGCGCGCATCAACGCGCTGGCGATGGCCGCGGTGGCGCCCGGCGGGCTCTTGCTCACGTGCTCGTGCAGCCGCCACGTGTCGCCCGACGAGTTCGGCCGCATGCTCACCGACGCCGGCCATCGGCTGCGGCGCTCGGTGCGGCTCGTCGAGATGTGGGGCCAGCCGGCCGATCACCCGACGCTCACGGTCGCGCCCGAGGGGCGCTACCTGAAGGCTTGGGTCGTCGCGCTCGACTGATCGGATGGCCTCGCTCCGGCCGCCCTCATCCGGCTTCTTCCTGCGGCTCGCGCTGTACGCGCGAGCCTCCGTCCAGAAGCCGGGGCGGCCTGCGCTCGGAGACGGGGCATGGTTCGCTGCGCGCCCGGCGGCGCTCCCCTCACCGAAGTGAGCACGGGCAAGACCGATAAGGCGAGCCGTCGATTCGTCGACCGGCTTTGGGCTCAGGCGGCCCGTTCGACCGCGCGGCCGGCTTCGGCCTCCGAGCGCAACCAGCCGCGGCGCTTGGCGATCCAGCGCAGCAGCGGCACGAGGCGAAGCGCCGTCGCGAGCTGTCGCCGCGCCGCGTGCGGGTCGACGAGGTGTGAGCCTGGCGGCTTCATGCCGAGGTCGCGCAGCACGCGCCCGAGCGGCACGGCGAGCTCGTCCTGGAGCGGCACCCAGCGCGCGATGAGGCGGCCGAGCGGCGTCAGCAGCGGGCCGATGCCGTAGCGCGGCTGGAACGCGCCGACGATCCACAGGTGCCGCTGCTCGGGCAGGAGCATGCCGCCGTAGAGCTGCGGCGTCTTGCCGTCGACCGGCACCGTGCCCGGCGCGAGGAACGGGAAGCTCAGGTCGAAGCCGGTCGCGAACACGACGAGGTCGTAGTCGGCCTCGTGGCCGTCGACGAAGCGCACGCGCTGGCCCTCGACCGACGCCACGTCGGGGCGCGGCGCGACCTTGCCGTGCTTCAGGTAGTGGAAGACCTCGGTCGACACCGACGGATGCGCGTCGAAGATGCGGTGGTCGGGCTTCGGCAGGCCGTACTTCGCGTAGGGCCCGACCACCACCGGCAGCACCAGCCGCATGATGGCCCGCTGCGCCGCGACCGGCAGCCACGGCTTCAGGAGCTCGATGGTGGGCACGCCGAAGACCGTCTTCGGCACGAACCAGTAGCCGCGGCGTAGCGACCACTCCGCGCTGGCCGCGACGCGCGCCGCCTCCGACACGATGTCGCAGCCCGAGTTGCCGCCGCCCACGACCAGCACGCGCTTCTTGCGCAGCTGGTCGGCGTCCTTGTAGTCCTTCGAGTGCAGGCGCTCGCCGGTGAAGGCGTCGGCCCAGCGCGGATACGCGCGCGCCCAGTGATGGCCGTTGCAGACGATGACGCCGCGATAGGTGCGCTCGCCGCCTCGGGCGAACGCGACGCGCCAGGCGTCGCCCTCGCGTCGCACCGACGTCACCTCGACGCCGAAGCGGATGCGGCCGATGAGGCCGAAGTGCTCGGCATAGCTTCGGAAATAGCTCCGCATCTGGGCCGCCGACGGGAAGTCGGGGTAGCCGTCGGGCATCGGGTAGTCTTCGTACTGCGTCGTCTCGCGCGAGCTGATGAGGTGGGCCGAGGCGTAGACGCCGTCGAGCCAGTTGCCGCCCACGTCGTCGCGCGCCTCGACCTGCTCGTAGTCGAGGCCGGCATCGCCGAGCGCCTTGGCCACGGCCAGCCCGGTCGGCCCGGCCCCGAGCACCAGCAGCGGCGCGCTCACGCGACACCGCCCGCGCCGGATTGAACCTGATTCAAAACGCCGGGCGACCAGTCGGCCATGGCCGGCGGCAGCGGGCGCTGCGAGGGGTGGAAGCGCGGCCGCAGGTAGTCGGCGATGGCGCGCCCGAGGTGCAGCGCGGTGCGCAGCGGGCGGCGTCGCCGCTCGGCCGGAGGCACCCAGGTCTCGGCCGTCGTCGCTGGCGGCAGCCGCTTCGCCTGGGCCCGCAGCTCGCGGAAGCCCATGGCCCAGAAGCCGACCAGCACCGACATGGCGATGGCCATGCCACCGGCGCGCGTGCGCCAGCGCGGGTCGACGGCGCTCAGCACATCGAAGGCCACGGCGCGGTGCTCGAGCTCCTCGACGGCGTGCCAGCGCAGGAGGTCGCGCATCGGCTGCGCCGCGCCGTCGAGCACCGGCGTGCCCAGCGCCACCTCGGCCAGGGCGGCCGTCAGGTGCTCGGCCGCGGCGGTCGTGGCCAGTCGGAGGTGCGGCGGGAAGCGCGGCTCGATGACGCCGAAGCCGAGGCGCGCGAAGCGCTCGAGGATCGACTGCCGCACCTCGAAGCCCTGGGCCTCGAGGAGATCGGCGACCTGCAGGTGGGCCCGGCCATGCCACGCTTCCTGCGCCGCGAAGCCCTTCACGCGCCCGGCCAGCTCGGGCTCGAGCCGCTCGGCGTAGAAGCGCACGCTGCGGATGAAGAAGCGCTCGCCCTCCGGGAAGAGCAGGCACAGCGCGTCGACCAGCGCGGTGTGGGCCGCGCTGCCGTAGAACCAGTTGCGCGGCAGCGGTTCGGTCGGCGGGACTTCGAGCTTGCGTACGGTGATGGGCTGGGCGTTCATACGGACCGATGTACCGCAATTTTGAATCAAGTTCAACTTGTCGGCCGCCGCGCCGCGCCCGCGTCGGCGGAGCCCCGCGATGAAGGCCGACGCGCGCCGCTCCCAGCTGGTGACGGTGGGCCTCCGGCTCTTCGGCTCGCGCGGCTACGACGAGGTACAGATCGACGAGATCGCCGCCGAGGCAGGCATCGCCAAGGGGCTCCTCTATCACTACTTCGGCAGCAAGCGCGGCCTCTACCTCGAGGTGGTGCGCGCCGCCGCGGCCGAGCTCCTGGCCGCGCTCGAGCCCGACAGCCAGCTCTCCGGGCCCGACAACGTGCGTCGCGGCATCCTCGCCTACTTCGGCTTCGTCGAGGCGCGCGCCGGCGCCTATCTGGCGCTCATGCGCGGTGGGCTGCACAGCGACCCCGACGTGGCCGCGGTGCTCGACGGCGTGCGCCAGGCCATCGTCGACCGCATCGCCGCCGGCATCGGCATGGCCTCCCTGCCGCCGGCCTTCCGCGTCGCCGCGCGCAGCTGGATCGGCGCCGCCGAGGCGGCCGCGCTCGACTGGCTCGACCATCGCGACCTCAGCGCCTCGGCGCTGGCCGACCTGCTCGGCGCCGGCCTCTTCGGCCAGCTCGTCGCCGCCTCGGGGCAGGCGCCGAAGGCCGGCGCCAAGCTCGAGCTCTCGCTCGGCCTGCGCATGCTCGGCTCGCTCATGGGCTCGCGCGCCGAGCCGGAGCCGCACGACCTGACGAGCGCGCCAGCGGCGAGCGCGCCCGACGAGCCCAAGGCCGCGCGCGCGCGCAGGAAGCGCTAGATAGCGCGGAGCGCGAGGCGCCGCGTCAGCGCACGGGCGTGGCGCTCAGCGTCTGGAAGTACAGGTTCTCGTCGTTCTCGATCTTGACGTCCCAGTCCTTGATGTCGGCGAACGACGGGTTGCCCTTGTCCTTCAGCGTCTTCGTGCTGGCGTTCAGCGCGCTCTTGATCGAGCTCTGCTTGCCGCGCTCGGCGATGACGTAGACCTTCTGCCCGCCGTTCAACTTCTCGAGGTACGGCGTCAGCTGCTCCTGCTTCGCGAGCGCCTTGAGCTCGTTGTAGCTGTAGTACGTCTCGCCGCGCCAGGTGATGAGCCAGGCCAGGATGTCCTCCTGGCACACGCGCTTGGGCTCGCTCCGGAAGGCGTCGCCGATGAAGCCGAGGCCGATCTTGCCGACCAGCGGCTCGTACGCGTCGGCGATGTAGTCGGACTCCGGCATGAGCGTGCAGGTGTCGTAGTACGCGTCGAAGAGGTACTTCTGCGACCAGTGCGGGCTGAGCGTCGGCATGTAGTAGTTCAGGGACCAGCCGGCGATGCCGCCGGAGAGCACGCCGAGCCCGACCAGCGCGGCCTTCCGTGTCTTGGCCGCGAAGAAGAGCGAGATGAGCAGCACGCACGCGCCGATGGTCAGCGGCACGAACGTCTCGTACTTGAATGGCGCGAAAGTCAGAATCGCGTGCAGCGAGTCGGACGTGTGCTTCCAGAAATAGCTGTCCTGCCACGTCGTGTCGCCCGTCGATGACACTTTCGCAGTGGCGTCGATCGGCAGATGGTCGGGCATCGGCCGGTCGTACTTGTACGTCATCAGGTTGCGGAACGACTGGGGATCATTGGCGATATCGACGCCCACCGCGATGACGAAGAGGATGCCGACGACGGCCGAGAAGCGCGCGACCCAGCCACCCTCCTTCACCAGGTGCCGCAGATAGAGCGCGGTGATCATGGCGATCGCCGGCACCGCCGGGAAGATGTAGTGGTGGAATTTGGTCTCGGAGTACGAGAACAGCGCGAACGACAAGAGCGCCCACATGCCGATCATCAGCAGCGCCTGGTTGCGCGGCTCGTTGTTGCGCGCGCGCAGGCGCACCATCCAGAAGAGCGCGAGCGGCACGAAGGCGACCCACGGGAAGAAGCCGATGCCGAGCCACTTGATGAAGTGCTCGAATGTGCCCGAGTCGATCTGGTGGACGCCCGAGCCGATGCGGTTGAAGTGGTCGTGGATGAAGAAGCGGTCGAAGTACGGCTTGCCGTGCTTGATGAGCATGGCCGCGTACCAGGGCATGCCGCTCACCAGGAAGGCGATGATGCCGCGGAGGATCTCGGCGCGCTCGAGCACCTTCCAGTTCCACGACGCGAGCAGCCACAGCAGGATGATGCCGCCGGGCAGGAACGGCCCGAGCAGGCCCTTGGCGTAGAACGACTGCGCCATGAAGATGTAGAAGGCGATGAGCTGCGCCTTGCGGATCCAGCGGTCCTTGAAGGCGTCGGACAGGCCCTCGTGGCGGCGCTCGCGCCGGAAGTCGCGATAGAACCAGAACAGCAGCCCGGCGGTGGCGAGCGTCCAGAAGAGGGCATGCACCCAGCCCCAGTGCAGCGGGCTGTTCGGGAAGTT
The DNA here is from genome assembly GCA_046351155.1 of Myxococcota bacterium. GTDB lineage: Bacteria > Myxococcota_A > UBA9042 > PHBI01 > PHBI01 > JAXLYZ01. The sequence continues at coordinate 173,881 of JAXLYZ010000016.1, read as the reverse complement.
GGGGACGGCGCCCTCGGACGGGAACGACAGGTCGTTGCCGATGATGGCGAACTGCGGGAGCGTGTTCACCAGGATGAACGCCAGCGTGCCCCATATCCAGCGCATGAAGGACTTGTCCGTCATGCGCTGTCTGGGCCCGAAGAAGGCCATCAGTAAGAAGCACATGGCGATGCCCAGCGTCGCCACGAACGGCATGTCCGTCTGCGCTTGTCGACTCACCATGAAGTAGAAGGGCGAGGTCATGAGGACCGCTGCCGCGAGCAGCCCGGCCCTGCGCGTCCATATGCGCGCCACGGTGAGGTAGGTGATGTAGACCGCCAGGATCGCCAGCAGCGCGCAGGGCAGGCGTATCGCCCACTCGCCACGCCCGATGACCCGCGCCGCCACCGCCTCGGTCCAGAAGATGTAGACCGGCTTCGAATAGAACGGCTCGCCCTGCTTGGGCTCGTCGCCGATCTGCTGGCGCGAGCCCCACCACGGGCTCACCCAGTCATAGGTCTCGAGCATCTCGGTGGTGACCGCGCCGTAGTGCGTCTCCCACGGATCCCACAGGCCGAACGCGCCGAGGTTCGGCAGGAACACGAGGCACGCCGACAGGATGACGGCCCAGCGCCAGCGCCGCTCGTGCTTGGGCGGCTCCCACACCGGCAGCTGCTCGATGGGCGCCATGATGGGGAGCAGCGGTCGCGACTGGACGACGTCGCCTTCGAGGATCTCCGGCGGCGGTCCGCCTTCGGGCGTTGCCGGCTGATTCGCGGCAGGGACGTCTCGTCGTGCTGTCGCCTCGGTCATCGCGCGTCACATCCGTCGGTGGTGTTCACAGCCGTCGCTCGCGGCCTCGGCGAAGCCGGCGCGCCGGTGCTCGCCAGGGGCCAGGCGAGGCCCGGCAATCGAGATTGCGAGAATGCGAGATCTGGGGCAGCCACGTCCGGTTCGAAGCGCGCGCGCCTGTCCCGAAACACAAATGCCGCGCCCGAGGGTATCGGGCACGGCATTCGTTTCGTCCAGTCGCTCCGCAAAAGCGAAACGCGATCGTGGCGCGCGGCTGGCCCAGGCCCCATGACAGAGGCTCGGGCCAACGCGATCAGCGCTTCGAGAACTGGAAGCGGCGGCGCGCACCGGGGCGGCCGTACTTCTTGCGCTCGACCACGCGCGGATCGCGCGTCAGGAAGCCGGCCCGCTTGAGCGGGATGCGGAACTTCTCGACGTCGACGCGGTTCAGCGCGCGCGAGATGCCGTGCTTCACGGCGTCGGCCTGGCCGGAGAGGCCACCGCCCCGCACCGTCGCCCACACGTCGTACTGGCCCAGCGTCTCGGTGATCTCGAAGGGCTGGTTCAGGATCATGAGCAGCGTCGCGCGGCGGAAGTACTCAGCCGACTCGCGATGGTTGATCGTGAACTTGCCCGAGCCCGCGGACAGGAAGACGCGGGCCGTAGCCGACTTGCGGCGGCCGGTAGCGTAGGTGCGTTGCACTTTCGACATGAACAGATCCTCGAGGTGTTTGCCTGGTCGACTGTCGTTCGTGCTCTCGTGCCGCTCGAGGTCACCGAGCCCGCGCAGTCGCGTCGGGGGTCGTCAGGAGTGCCGGGCCACGGACCGTCTGACGAGGTCTCGCCGGGTCGGTCCATCCTCCTGGGAGGGAGGGCCGCGCCGGCGAAGAGATTCAGCGGTTGGGGTCGAAGGCCTGCGGCTTCTGCGCGGCGTGAGGATGCTCGGCGCCCTTGTAGACCTTGAGCTTCTTCAGCATGGCGCGACCGAGCGGGCCCTTCGGGAGCATGCCGCGAACGGCGATCTCCACCATCTCGCGCGAGTCCTTGGCCAGCTGCTTCTCCGCCACGAGCTCCTTCAAGCCACCCGGGAACTGGGTGTGATGGCGGTACTGCTTCTGCTGGAGCTTCGCACCCGTCAAGACGAGCTTGTCGGAGTTCACGATCACCACGAAGTCGCCGGCGTCGGCGGACGGGGTGAAGGTCGGCTTGTGCTTGCCGCGCAGCAGGGCGGCGACGCGGGCCGCCACGCGGCCGAGGGTCTGACCGGCCATGTCGACGATGTGCCAGCCGCGCTCGGTGTTGGTGTGATTGAAGCTCAGCGTTTTCATCTTCGTTTCCTGACGGCCGCGTCTGACACGCTGCCGAGAGCAACAGGCATCCTGCCCTGACGGGCGAGGGGCAGGCTTATAGGTGCCTGCCCGCTCGGTGTCAAACGCATTCTTGGTGGGAGCGGGAGGCGCCCAGCCGGGCCCGGAGCCCGGCCATGCGCGCCCTTGGAGCGGCCCTCGGAAGCCCGAGGGCCACGATCAGATCGAACCCTTGAGCGCGTCGACGCGGTCGGTGCGCTCCCAGGTGAAGGTCTCCTCGGTGCGGCCGAAGTGGCCGTACGCCGCGGTGGCGCGGTAGATCGGACGCTTCAGATCGAGCTGGCGGATCATGTGGGCCGGGCGGAAGTCGAAGACCTCGCGCACCGCGCGCACGATGCGCTCGACGGCCACCTTCTCGGTCCCGAACGTGTCGACCAGCACCGAGACGGGCTCGGCGACGCCGATGGCGTAGGCCACCTGGACCTCGCACTTCTCGGCGAGACCCGCGGCCACGATGTTCTTGGCGACGTAGCGCGCGTAGTAGGCGGCCGAGCGATCGACCTTCGAGGGGTCCTTGCCCGAGAAGGCGCCGCCGCCGTGGCGGGCGTAGCCGCCGTAGGTGTCGACGATGATCTTGCGGCCGGTGAGGCCGGCGTCGCCGACCGGTCCGCCGACGACGAAGCGGCCCGTCGGGTTCACGTAGATCTTGGTCTTGTCGTCGATGAGGTGGGCCGGGATCGTCGGCTTGATGACGAGCTCGCGCACGGCCTCGGTGACCTGCGAGTGGGTCGCGTCGGGGTGGTGCTGGGTCGACACGACGATGGCGTCGATGCGGGCCGGGCGGCCGCCGACGTACTGGAAGGTCACCTGCGACTTCGAGTCGGGGCGGAGGAACGGGATCCTGGCGGCCTTGCGCGCGGTCGCGAGGTTCTTCACCAGCGCGTGCGCGTACTGGATCGGCGCCGGCATGAGCTCCGGCGTCTCGTTGCAGGCGAAGCCGAACATCAGGCCCTGATCGCCCGCGCCCTGCTCCTTGAAGAGGCCCTCGCCCTCGTTCACGCCCTGCGCGATGTCGGGCGACTGGCGGCCGATCGAGATGAGGATGGCGCAGCTCTCGGCGTCGAAGCCCCAGTTCGGATCGGTGTAGCCGATGTCGCGAGCGACCTGGCGCGCGATCTCGCGGTAGTCGATCTGGGCCGCGGTGGTGATCTCGCCGGCGATGAGCACGAGGCCCGTCGTCGTCAGCGTCTCGCACGCCACGCGCGAGTTCGGGTCGTTGGCGAGCAGCGCGTCGAGGACGGCGTCCGAGACCTGGTCGGCCAGCTTGTCGGGATGGCCTTCGCTGACGGATTCAGAGGTGAAGAGGAAGTCGTTGAGGGCCATGCGAGCTCCTGTCGAGCGACGAGAACGAGGGAGGGACCAGACCACCGCCGCGAACGAGCTTGCCGACAACTTGCCGACATGGGGCTGCCGCGAAAGGAGGCGCTCATTAACGAAGCGGTCCGGGCTCGTCAAGCACCGGGTGTCGCCGCGTTGAACCTACTGAATGCTGGGCATGAAACGCAGCGACACCGAGACCACCATGTCGGTGGGCTCGGAGAACGCCGTGGCATAGCCCACGTCGATCGCCAGGTCGGGGGTCGAGTAGCCGAGCCCGAAGGTGGCGCGCTCCTCATCGTGCAGCTGATCGACCTGGAAGCCGGCCCGCGCGTGGAAGACCTCGCCGAAGCCGTAGTCGATGCCGAAGGCGTACTGCTTCACCGACTCGAGCTCGCCGGTGAGATCGATGTCGATGTCGGCGCCGACCTCGATGGTGTTGAACAGGAACGAGAGGCCGACGCCGAGGCCGCGCGGGGCCTCGGTGGTCTTCATGTCGATGAGGTTCTGGCCGACCACGCCGAGCTTGATGACGTGGGCGAAGTCGAGGATGAGCCCGGCGTCGATGGTCCAGTGGTCGACGTCGTCGTGCTCGGTCGGGGTCTTGTCGTCGTCGGAGCCGATGGTGAGGTTCAGGTAGCGGCCGCCGACGCCCGCGTAGAGGCCGACATCGCCGCTCTGGTAGCCGGTGCCGAGGCCGAGCCGGAACTGGTGGCCGTCGCGGTCGACGCCGTGCGGGGCGCCGGTGATGTAGCTGTAGGCGACGCCGATGGCGGCCAGCGAGTTGGTCTTCGAGTCCATGCCCGAGATGCCGAAGCCGTGGCCGTCCTTGCCCTCGAGGTAGCTGTAGGCGGCCTCGAACATGACCGTCGGCACGCGCAGCAGGCCGGCCGGGTTGAAGTAGATGGAGGCCGGTCCCCACACCGAGGCGTAGACCGCGTCGCCGGCGCCCAGCGCCTCGGCCGGCGCCCCGTCCTCGCGGTTCTGGGCCCTGGTCGGGGGTGCGAACGCGGTCGTCACGGCGAGGGCAGCCCCGACCAAGAGCGCGGTCCCCCACCTTGACTGACTCCGGAATCCTTGCATCAATCCCCCGAACGGCCCCCCTAACCGCGGTGCCGGGCGGTGTCAACGCCGCCCGCTCCCCGGAGCTTCCGCCGGGGGCTCAGCGCGAGCCCAGGACCACATGCCTCCATCGCTGCCGAAGTCCTCGCTATCGCGGATCCTCTTGTACGCGATCGCCGCCATCGCGGTGCTGCTCGTCTTGCGTTTCGTCTTCGCGATCGCGCTCGGGCTCCTGAAGTGGTTGGCGCTCGCGGCGATCGTCGGGCTCGTCGTGTGGCTCGTCATGAGCAAGGACGACAAGCGCCCCGGCGGCACGCTCTGACGTGACGATGGTCCTGGCGTCGCTCATGCTCCTCGCCCTCGCCGCGGCCCCCGCACCCGCGCCGGGCGCACCCGCGGTGCCCGAGGCGCCGCGCTCGAGCGGCTCCGAGCTCGAGTTCCACGGCTGGTCTCCCGACTCGCGGCTCGTCGCCTACACCCGCCATCGCGCCGCCAAGGTCGGCAGCGCGCGCACCGATCAGCACGTGCAGCGCTTCGTCACGGCCGGCGCCTTTGCCGGCTTCGGCCGCATGGTCGGCGGCGACGTCTCGGCCTACGCGCGCGCACACGGCTACGTCGTCGCGCCCGCGCCGCGCCGCCCGCTGCCGAAGGCGCGCTGCCTCACCGGGCCCGAGGCCGCGAGCCCCGCCGACGCCGCGCGGGCGTCAGGCCACTGCTGGGAGATTCGCCTCGGCGCGCGCGAGCTCGTGCTGGCCTTCGACGTGGCCGACGGCATCGGCTGGCGCATCACCGAGGGCGACGTCGAGCTCGCGCGCCACGCCTTCGACCGCATCTACGTCGGCTTCGACCCCGAGCTCTATCCCTCGCCCGACGGGCGCCAGGCGGTGCTCGTCGTCCACCTCGACTCGGGCTGGGACACCGACGCCGCCGTCTATCCGCTGAGCCTCGTCGCGCCGGCGCCCGACGCCGCCGCCCTCAAGTCGCGCGCCGACTGACAACGTCTCGGCGGGGGGGGCCAAACGCAAACTGGCGCCGAGGCGAGATTGCCTGGGCGCCAGTTCGAGAGTCAGGCCTTCGGGCCGAATCAGCGGGCTTTGCTCAGCTCGTCACCGAACAGGTTCTTGCGAACACGCTCCCGCTCGGCCCGATTGGTCAGGCTGAAGCGGTCCCGGAGTCGCTCGACGGTGCTGGCCGCGTTCTTCCGAGCTTCGAGCTCGGTCGGCGTCAGCATGGCCTCCTTGCGATTCTGGCCGCGCTTCACGCGGACCGGCCGCGTGGCCTCGACTTCGACCTGCGGGAGCTGTTCTGCGGAACCCTCCTTGTCGGACGACTTGGAGGGGCGACCGCGGCGGCGGCCCGACGGCGCGCGCTTGCCCCGGCCGGCGCCCGCCTTCTTGCCGGTGCCGGGCTTGCGCCCCGGCTTCTTCCGGACCTTCGGCTCGGCCGTCGGCGGGGGGCCGGCGGACTCGTCGCCAGCCAGACGCCAGTGATTGGTGCCGTCGCTCTCGAACACGCCGCCGCGCTGCTTGCCGAGCGCGATCATCACGGCGCGCACCGGGCTGGCGTCGGTCATGCGATTGTCGCGCACGACGCTGATGAGCTCGTCGGTGGTGTGCCAGCCGGGATTGTCGCGCAGCCACTGCGCCAGCGCGTCGCCGACGCGCTTCCGGCTGCGGCGGATGGCGCCGTCCGGGTTCTTCGGGGGACGACCGCGCCGACGCGGGGCCGCCGCCGGCGGAGCCGCGACGACCGCCGCCACGGCCGCTGCCGCGCGGCTCGAGCTGCCGCCGCGACCGACCATGAGCTTCGCCGCCTCGAGCACGCGGATGACCGAGTCGATGTGGTCCGCCGGAACGCTCAGATGGGCACGGCCGAGCGTGATGGTCACCACGTCCCGGTCCATACTGATTTGCGTCAAGTTCGCCGAGCTTTTCGCCATGTTCTCTCTCTCTCACTCGGGAGTGGGTGCGACTCTCCCCGCACGCCGCGCAGCGCCGGCGATTCTCCGGGCAGACGGCGACGACACTAGATTCCAACGGCCAACCTGGCGGTCAGAACAGTCTCGTGAAGTCGACACGACCGATCAGATCGGTCGCGGCGGAGCATAATTGGCAGTCTCGATCTGGGCAAGGTCCTTTTGCAACGCCCGGTGATTTTTTTCGTCGCAATTGACGCACGCGCTCTCACCGACTACGTTCTCGGCGGCCAGATACGGGCTCCGGAGCGATCATGGTGGCAGAATTTCACACATCCGGCACGACGCCGGGAAACGTGACCTTCGAAGATGTCGAAGATGCGCGGCGAGTGGTGCGGCCCTTCGTCTACGAAACACCATGTGCGCATTCGTCGATGCTGTCGAAGAGCACCGGCACCAAGCTCTATCTGAAGCTCGAAAATTTACAGATGACGGGCTCTTACAAAGAGCGGGGCGCGTGCAATCGGCTGTCGCGGCTCACGCCCGAAGAATCCGCGCGCGGCGTCATCGCGTTCTCGGCCGGCAATCATGCGCAGGGCGTGGCATATCACGCGCAGCGCCTCGGCATTCGCGCCACCATCGTGATGCCGGTGTACACGCCACTCGTGAAGGTCACATCGACGCGCCGCTGGGGCGCGAATGTGGTCCTGCACGGTCAGAGCGCCGCCGAGGCGAAGGCCGAGGCGGAGCGCATCGCGGCCTCGGACGGGCTCGTGACGGTGCACCCGTTCGACGACCCGTGGATCGTCGCCGGGCAGGGGACGGTGGGGCTCGAGCTGCTCGAGCAGAACCCGTATCTCGACGCCATCGTCGTGCCGGTGGGCGGCGGCGGTCTCATCGCCGGCCTGGCGCTGGTCATCAAGGAGACGAATCCGCGCATCAAGGTATATGGCGTCGAGGCGCGCGCGATGGCCTCGATGAAGGCCTCGCTCGAGGCCGGCCAGCTCGTCGACGTGCCGTCGCACCGCACCATCGCCGAGGGTATCGCCGTGTCGCGCGTCGGGACTCTGCCGTTCGCGCTGGCGCAGAAATATGTCGACGAGGTGGTGACGGTCGACGACGAGGAAATCGCCAGCGCGGTGCTCACGCTGCTCGAGGTGGAGAAGACCGTGGTCGAGGGCGCGGGCGCGGCTTCGCTGGCCGCGGTCGTCAACGGGCGGCTGCCGCTCGCGGGCAAGAAGGTGGCCTGCGTGCTCACCGGCGGCAACATCGACGTCACCATGTTGTCGCGCATCATCGAGCGCGGTCTGGTGAAGGACGGGCGCATGGTGCGCTTCGTGGCGCGCATCGCCGATGCGCCCGGCGCGCTGGCGCGACTCTCGACCGTCATCGGCCGGGCCGGCGGCAACATCCTGGAGATCAACCACGAGCGCGCCTTCGCCGACGGCCCGTTCGGCACGACCGAGGTCCAGGTCACGCTCGAAGCACGAGGGCATGAGCACATCAAAGAGATCGTGACAGGCCTCGACTCCGCCGGTATCACCGTCGCCCTTGACTGACCCGCGCGCGCGGGTGTGATGCCACCGGAGGCAGCTTGAGAGCGGCGCTCAGAGCATTCGGCACGAAGCCGACGATCCTCGTGTTCGTCGTGGTGTCGTCGGTCTATGCGCTGCTGTCGTGGAATCGCATCCTGCAGCCGTCGCCGCAGTTCCACTTCATCGATCTGGCGCACTCGATTCTCGAGGGTCGACTCGACACCGACGCGCCCGAGGACCACTCGTCGCGCACGAAGGACGACGACGCGCCGGGCTATCGCGAGGCGCTGAAGCGCGTCGAGGAGTCGGGCGGCTGGAACGACTGGTCGACCATCCGGAAGCTCACCACCAAGGACGGCGAGGTCCTGATGGGCCGCTATCCGTGGGAGGGCGAGAGCAACGACAAGCGCTGGCTCTTCTACACCAACGACAACCGCGAGCTGAAGATCACCCCCGAGGAGCTGGCGCGCACCTGCGGCGAGAACGGCCGGCGGCTGTGCGACGAGCGCATCCACTACGTGTCGTTCCCGCCGGTGCCGGCGCTGGTGTTCCTGCCGTTCGTGGCGGTGTGGGGCTACGACACGAACGATGTGCTCATCACCGTGCTGGTCGGCGGGCTGAACGCGGTGCTGTTGTTCTGGTTCCTGCAGCTGCTGGTCATTCGCGGGCACTCGCGGCGCTCGACCGGCGACAACCTGTGGCTGACTTTCGCCTTCGCGTTCGGGACGGTGGCGTTCTTCTCCAGCGTGCGCGGCGAGGTGTGGTTCACGGCGCTCGTCTTCGGTGTGGCGCTGAATCTCGGCTTCATGTTGGCGGCGCTCGATTTGAAGCACCCCATCTGGGCTGGCATTTTCCTCGGGCTCGCATTCGGCACGCGCACACCCATCCTGTTCTGCGGCATCTTCTTCGCGTGGCAGCTCTTCTTTCCCGGCAATCGCTGGTTCCTGCGACCCGACGCCGACGGCGTGGCGCCCGAGCCGCGCGCGGCCTGGATGGCGGTCGCGAAGAAGGCGGTGGCGTTCGGGCTGCCGCTGGCGGTCATCCTGGCGGGGCTGGCCGTCTACAACGAGGTGCGCTTCGGCGAGTATGGCGAGTTCGGCCACAACTACCTGAGCGGCGGCGCCGGCGATCGCGTGCGCGACCACGGCATGTTCAGCTTCACCTACCTGAATCGCAATCTGCTGTCGGGTCTCGTGTCGATGCCGAGATTGCTGAGCGATGCGCCGTATGTGCTGGTGTCGAATCACGGGCTCGGGCTGCTCGTGACGACGCCGCTCTTCTTCTACCTCATGCGGCCGGCCGCGCTGCCGCCCATCCGGCGCGCGCTGTGGCTGGCCGTGCTGGTGGCCGCGGTGCCGGGCTTCTTCTATCAGAACACCGGCTGGATCCAGATCGGCTACCGCTTCGCGCTCGACTACATCCCGTATCTGATGGCGCTGCTGGCGGTGGAGGACAAGCGCCTCGGCCGGACCGCCAAGATCCTCATCATCGTCGGCATCCTCGTGAACCTGTTCGGCGCCATCACCTTCGGGCGGATGGGGCAGTTCTACTACGAGACCGTCATGCCCGGGGCGACCTGAGAGCCCTCGCGCGCGTCAGCCCATCGGCGGCGCGCGGCGGTCGCGCGCGCGGCGGATGAGCCAGCGCACGAGGAAGAAGAGCAGCGCGGCGGCGAGCAGGCTCCAGGCGACGATGGCGTACTGCGAGAAGAAGCGCTCGATGCTCGGGATGTTCGAGCCGAGCGCGTAGCCGATGGCGACCAGCAGGATGTTCCAGAGCAGCGCCGAGACGGTCGACCACAGCAGCACGACGCCGACGCGCAGGCCGGCGACGCCAGCGGCCACGAAGAAGAAGGCGCGCAAGGCCGGGATGAAGCGGTTCAGCGCGAGGTAGACGGGGCCGTGGCGCTGCATGCGGCGGGCGATGGTGGCGATGGCGTGCTGGCCCTTCTCGCCGAAGCGCGCGAGCTTGTTCTTGCGCACGAGCCAGAGGCCGATGTGGAAGTCGACCCAGGCGCCGAGCACGGCGCCCGCGGTCACCACCAGCAGCACGCCGATGGGGTTCCAGTCGAAGGCCGCGACCAGCACGCAGCCGGCGATGACGAACATGTCGCCGGGCAGCGGCGGCACGATGTACTCGATGAACGCGCCGCCGAAGAGGAGGGCGTAGACGAGCCAGGGAGGCCACTGGCGGAGCTGGTCGATGACCGATTGCAGGTCCACGCGGCGGCCTCCGGCGGCGAAGGGGCTAGGAGGTCTGGAGCAGCTTCAGCGCGGCGCGGATGCGGACCTGGGTGCGCGCCTTGCCGATGACGGCCAGCGTGTCGAAGAGCGGCGGCGCGGCGCTCGAGCCGGTGGCGACGAGGCGCACCACCGAGAACAGGTCCTTGGCCTTCCACGAGACGGTCTCGCACAGCTTGCGGAAGGTCTCCTCGAGCGGCGCGGCCTCCCAGCGGACGATGCCGTCGACGGCCTCGGCGACCGCTGCCAGAGCGGTCACGGTGGCCTCGAGCGTCTGGCCCTTGGGGACGTAGGCCTCCTTCGCGAGCGGCGTCGGCTCGCCGAACAAGAAGGAGGTCTTCGGCACGAACTCGGAGAGGCGCGCCATGCGCTCGCGCACGAGCGGCACCACGCGGCCGAGGTAGGCCGGCGAGAGCAGCCACTGCTGGAGGCGCGCGACGAGCGCTTCGGGGGCGAGGTCGCGGATGTAGAGGCCGTTCAGCCAGTCGAGCTTGTCGAGGTCGAAGATGGGGCCGGTGAGCGACACGCGGCTGAAGTCGAAGTGCTCGACCATGTCGTCGAAGCCGAACTTCTCGCGCTCGTCGGGCATCGACCAGCCCATGCGTCCGAGGAAGTTCAAGAGCGCCTCGGGCAGGATGCCGGCGGCCTCGTAGTACTCGAGGCTGACCGGGTTCTTGCGCTTGCTGATCTTCGTCTTGTCGAGGTTCCGGAGGAGCGGCAGGTGGATGAACTCGGGCGCCGGCCAGCCGAACGCGTCGTAGAGGCGCAGGTGCTTCGGCGTCGACGGAATCCACTCCTCGGCGCGGATGACGTGGGTGATCTGCATGAGGCGATCATCGACGACGTTGGCCAGGTGGTAGGTCGGGAAGCCGTCCGACTTCAGCAGGATCTGGTCGTCGAGCTCGTCGTTCCGGAAGCGGATCTCGCCGCGCAGGCCGTCGGGCACGACGGTCTCGCCGTCGAGCGGCATCTTCAGGCGGATGACGAAGGGCTGGCCCTCGGCCTTCCTGCGTGCCACCTCGTCGGCCGGCAGGTCGCGGTAGCGGCGGTCGTAGGGCTGCTTGGCGCCGCGCTCCTTCTGGGTGCGGCGCATCTCCTCGAGCTCGGCGGCGGTGGCGAAGCAGGGGTAGGCGTGGCCCTTGTCGACGAGGATCTTGGCGTGCTCCTGGTAGATGGCCAGGCGCTCCGACTGGCGATAAGGACCGAAGGGACCGCCGATGTCGGGGCCCTCGTCCCAGTCGAGGCCGAGCCAGCGCAAGGAGCGGAAGATGGCGCCCTCGGACTCGCGCGTGGAGCGCGTCTGGTCGGTGTCCTCGATGCGCAGGATGAACTTGCCGCCGCGGCGCTTGGCGAACGCGCGATTGAAGAGCGCGATGTAGGCGGTGCCGACGTGCGGGTCGCCGGTCGGGCTCGGGGCGATGCGGACGCGGACGGGGCGAGGATCGGTCATGGGGCGGTCGTCTCTTCGAGGAGGCGGGTGGCGAGCGCGGCGATGCGCGAGGTGCGCACGCGCTCGGCGCGGATGATGGCCGACAGCGAGGCCGCGGCCTGGTCGAGGTCGTCGTTGACGATGAGGTAGTCGAAGGTCGCCGCCTGGGCGATCTCCTTCCGGGCGTTGTCCAAGCGGACCTGGAGCTGGGCGTCGCTCTCGGTGCCGCGGCCGCGGAGGCGCGCCTCGAGGACGGCCATCGACGGCGGCAGGATGAAGACGCTGACCGAGTCGGGATAGACCGCGCGGAGCGACGCCGCGCCCTGCACGTCGACGTCGAAGACGATGTCCTTGTCGAGGTCGCGGAGGCGCTGGATCTCGGCCTTCGACGTGCCGTAGCGGCGCGTGTGGACGTGGGCCCACTCGGCGAACGCGCCGGCGTCGGCCATGGCCACGAAGGTCGCGTCGTCGACGTAGTAGTAGCTCACGCCCTCGACCTCGCCCGGGCGCGGCGGGCGCGTCGTGTGCGACACCGAGAATGACAGGCGCGGGTCGCCGGCGAAGACGCGCTCGACCAGCGTCGACTTGCCCGTGCCCGACGGGCCGGCCAGTACGATGAGCAGGCTGGGCGCGCCGCTCTCAGGCGATGTTCTGGACCTGCTCACGGACCTTCTCCAGCTCGACCTTGGCGTCGACCACCCACTGGGCGATGGCGGCGTCGCGGCACTTCGAGCCCAGCGTGTTCCACTCGCGCAGGAGCTCCTGCGTCAGGAAGTCGAGGCGGCGGCCGCGCTCGGTCGAGTCGTTGCCGGCGGTCGCCACGACGCTCGCGTCGGGCGCGGCGAGCGTCTGCCGGAAGGCGGCGACGTGGGCGCGCGCGCGCACGAGCTCCTCGGTGACGTCGGCCTTGTCGGCGAAGACGACGATCTCGGTGATGACGCGCGCGTCGTCGAGCGTGGCGCCGAGCTTGGCGACCTGCTCGGCCACCTTCTGGCGCAGGCGCTCCTCCATCTGCAGGAGGACCTTGGGCGCCTCGACGGCGATCTGGTCAAGTAGCTTGTCCATCGCGGCGAGGCGCATCTCGCAGTCGGCGGCGAGCGTCGCGCCCTCGCGCCGGCGCATGGCGACCAGAGCGTCGAAGGCTTGGGTGAGGCCGGCCGTGAAGGCGGCCTCGGCCTCGGCCGGGTCGGGGCGGCGCTCGAGGATGCGGATGAACGAGCCGATGCGCAGCGCCGCGTCGAGCGTCGGCGGCGGCGCGCCGATCTCCGAGGCCACCTGCATGAGCTCGCGCATGAGCGCGCCGAGCCCCTGGCGATCCACCTCGATGGTCTGGGCGTCGAGGCGCGAGGCCTCGCGCTGCACGTTGACCTCGACCGAGCCGCGCATGAGCTTCACGCGCGCCAGCGTGTTGGCGCCCGACTCGCAGTGGGCGAGCTCGGGCGGCAGGTGCACGCGCAGCGACAGGCCCTTGTGGTTGACCGACTTCGCCTCGATGCGGAAGCGCGTGCCGTCGACCTCGAAGGACGACGCGCCGAAGCCGGTCATGCTCATGAGCGTCATGCGCGGCCCCCGGCGTCGGCGTGGACGACGACCGACTCGGTGCGGCGCGCGGCGGCGGTGGCCCAGCCGTCGGGGCCGGCCAGCTGGCCGAGGTCGTCCATGAGGTCGAGGCCGACGTAGCGGTCACGGATGTCGCGGCAGACTTCCAACGTGTGGACCAGGCGCGCGAAGTCGCAGCCGAGGTCGGAGGCCTTGGCGACGCAGCCGGCTTCGTCAAGCGCCTTTTCGATCGTCGCGACCGGCAGCATCACCGCGGCGAGGCGCTCCTTGATCTCGGGCCACCTGGCCTTCACCAGCGCGAGCTCCTCGGCGAGCTCGGCGCCGAGCTTCTGCTTCTTCGCGAGCTGCGTCCGGACCTCGCCGATGACCGCGGGCGTGAGCGCCGGGTGGCGCGTCGCGACGGCGTCGAGCCAGCCCGCGTCGGGCTTCCGCGCCGCCAGCGCGACCGGGTCGATGGCCTCCGGGTCGATGGTCAGCAGGCGCTCGAACAGCATGGCCGAGAGGCGCGTCGCGACGCCGACCTGCGTGCCGTGGAGGCCGAGCAGCGGCTGGCCCGCGCACAGCTGCTCCATGTCCCAGTAGTGCGAGACCAGGTGCTCGCCGCCCGACGCCGGGGCCGAGCTGCCGGCCACCGCCATCGAGAAGCCCGAGACCAGGATGGCCTCCATCAGCACCTGCAGCCCGTGCAGGTCGGCGCGGCCGATGGCGCCGGCCTCGGTCAGCAGCTCGGCGAAGAGCTCCTCGAGGATGTCGTTCGGGCGCGTCGAGTAGGGCACGCCCCGGACGATGTGCGACAAGAGCCAGTCGGCCTGCGACACCGGCTTCGACAGGAGGTCGCCGAAGCCGGCCTGGTTCAGGTGGCGCGGGGCCGCGGCCAGGACGCCGGTGTCGGCGAAGATGGCGACCGGCTGGTCGCAGGGCAGGGTGCGCTTCACGCCGCCCACCAAGAGCGCCGCGATGGTCGACGTGTAGCCGTTCATCGAGGCCGCCGTCGGCACCGCGACGTACTCGCGCTTCAGCTTGAACGAGGCGTACTTGCCGATGTCGTTGACGGTGCCGGCGCCGACCGCCACCACGATGGTGTTCGGGCTCGCCGCGAGCAGCGTCTCGACGGCGCGCACGATGCCGTCCTCGGCGATGAGGTGGTCGTCGCCCGGGCGCGGCTCGAGCACCAGGCGGCGCGCGGTGACGCCGGCCGCTGCGAGCACGCCCTCGACCGCTTCGCCGGCGGCCGCGAAGGTGTGGTCGTCGCTCAGCACGAGGGCGTCCTGGCCGGGCCAGTTGCTGGCGAACCACGGGCCGACCGCGTGCACGGCCTGGGCGCCGAGGCGCACCTCGCGCGTGACACCGGACCGACCGCTCGCCCGGTTATCGGCGAGGAGGCGGTGGAGCTGGGGAGAAGCGGGCGCGAGCTGCATGGGGTTTGCTCCAATAGCCCGCCGCGATTACCATCCACCGTCCTATGGTTGCAATGCCCGTCTCTCGTCCCGTCCTCCGCCCCGGGACCACTACGCCGCTGCCTCCGATGCCCGGCGACCGCGAGCCGACGATCACCGACCTCCTGGCCAAGGTGCGCGCCTACCACCCGGGCGCCGATCTCAACCTCATCCAGCGCGCCTTCATCTTCGCGGAGCAGCACCACCGGCCGCAGCGCCGGAAGAACGGCGATCCCTACGTCGGGCACCCGGTCGCGGTGGCGCACATCGTGGCCGAGATGAAGCTCGACGAGGGCACCATCTGCGCGGCGCTGCTCCACGACACGGTCGAGGACACGCCGGCCACCAACGAAGACCTCATCGCCTGTTTCGGGCCCGACATCGCGCACCTCGTCGACGGCGTCACCAAGCTCTCGAAGATCCGCTTCCGCAGCAAGGAAGAGAAGCAGGCCGAGAACTTCCGCAAGATGCTCGTGGCGATGTCGCAGGACATCCGCGTCATCCTCGTGAAGCTCGCCGACCGCACGCACAACATGCGGACGCTCGAGCACCTGCCGCCCGAGAAGCGCGCCGTCATCGCCCAGGAGACGATGGACATCTTCGCGCCGCTGGCCAACCGGCTCGGCCTCGGCGCCGTGAAGATCGAGCTCGAGGACACCTCGTTCCGCTTCCTCCACCCGGAGAAGTTCAACGAGCTCAAGTCGGCGGTCGACAAGCGCCTTGACGAACGCAAGGACTACGTCGAGCGCGTGCTCGGCGAGATCGAGGCCATCGTCCAGAAGGAGGGCATCGAGGCCGAGGTGAGCGGGCGGCCCAAGCACTTCTGGTCGATCCACCGGAAGATGCAGCGCCAGGACATCCCCATCGAGAAGGTCTACGACTCGATGGCGTTTCGCGTGCTCGTGGAGAAGCAGAGCGAGTGCTACCACGTGCTCGGGCTCATCCACGACCGCTGGCGGCCCATCCCGGGGCGCTTCAAGGACTACATCGCGCTGCCGAAGCCGAACCGCTACCAGAGCCTGCACACGACCGTCATCGGCCCCGACGGCCAGCCCATCGAGGTGCAGATCCGGACCCACGGCATGCACCGCGTGGCCGAGGGCGGCATCGCCGCGCACTGGAAGTACAAGGACGGCGGCAAGGTCGACGCCAAGGACGAGGAGCGCTTCGACTGGCTGAAGCGGCTCATGGAGTGGCAGCGCGAGTTCGAGGACCCCAACGAGTTCTTGGAGTCGGTGAAGATCGAGCTGTTCGCCGACGAGGTCTACACCTTCACGCCCAAGGGCGAGCTGAAGGTCCTGCCGCGCGGGTCGACGCCGGTCGACTTCGCCTACAACGTGCACTCGGACGTCGGCGCGAGCTGTGCCGGCGCCATCGTGAACGGGCACATCGTGCCGCTCACGTACCAGCTGAAGAACGGCGACGTCGTCGAGATCATCAGGAACAAGAGCCAGAAGCCGAACAAGGACTGGCTCAAGTTCGTGAAGACCACGCGCGCCAAGGACCGCATCAAGGCCTTCATCAAGAAGGAGCAGCGCCAGCGGAGCTTCGAGCTGGGCGAGAACCTGCTCGACAAGGAGCTCCGGAAGTACTCGCGCTCGTTCACGAAGGTGCGGAAGTCGAACGAGATGGAGGCCGCGGCCAAGACGCTCGGCTTCGAGTCGGTCGAGGAGCTGGTGGTGCAGGTCGGCATGGGCAACATCACGCCCGAGTCGGTGACGCCGCTGGTCATCCCCGAGGACTTCGCCAAGCGCGACCCGAAGCCGGCGTCGGCGGCGCCGTCCACCATGGTCGGCCGCCTCATCGACCGCATGCGCGGCAACAAGCGCCCGGCCGGCGTCGTGGTCGACGGGCTCGACGGCGTGAAGCACTCGATCGCCAAGTGCTGTTCGCCGGTGCCGGGCGAGCCCATCGTCGGCTTCGTCACGCCGGGCCACGTCATCAGCGTGCACAGGAAGGGCTGCGTGAACATCCTCGAGGCCGAGAGCGAGCGCGTGGTCGAGGTGCGCTGGGGCGACAGCTCGGGCGCCGGTTACCCGGTGGCCGTGCGGGTCATGACCGAGAGCGGCATCCCCGGCCTGCTCAACAAGATGACCAAGGTCTTCAGCGACCTGAAGATCAACATCGACGCCGCCATCTGCGCCGAGGCCCCCGACGGCCGCGCCGAGAACGTCTTCCGCTTCCACGCCAAGCACCTCGACGAGCTCAACGACGTGTCGCGCAAGCTCGAGTCGCTGCGCGGGGTGCACACGGTGTCGCGCGTCCGCGAGTAGCGACGGACATCGCGTCGTGCCCGGTCGGTGACGCTCGATCGGCGTCCATATAAGGATGCGCCGGTCGGGTCCCGACGATGGCACTTGTCCGACCGGTCGAGTGACCGCGTGGCCGTCGATTGCGCGCGCCCGCGTGCAGCGCGCCCGCGCTTGGTCACCGTGACAAACGTCTGAGCGGGCCCTTGCGCGCCTTGTGGCGTTCTGTCACAAAAGATTCGCCGTCCAGTTCCCGAGCAATCGGGATTCACCCTTGTGCGGGCAGGGGATCCAATGAAGCGCAGCCTCTTTGCAGGCGTGTTGTGTGCCAGTCTCGTCACTGCGTGGCAGGCTCGGGCTGACTTCACTCAAGACGACGACGAGGGTGTCGCGATCGACACGCTCACGTCGAACATCGCCATCGTCGACGGGCCGAACGCACCGGCGAGCCTGGTCGGAGGTGGCGTCCGGCTGACGCCGGTCGACTCGAACAACCCCGACGAGAGCGGGTCGTTCACGACCAAGGTCATCCCGCCGGACTCGTACTCGAGCTTCAACCGGCTCTACATCAAGGCCTCGGGCACGCCGCGGAGCGGGCAGACCACGCCGCTCGTCACCGTCGAGGTGCTGAGCGCGACCGGGTCGGTCCTCGGCCAGGGGGCGCTGCCGCTCATCACGTCGGACGACCCGACGTACACGAGCATGGCCGACCTCAGCTGGATCCTGGCGAGCGCGCAGCCGTCGGGCATCGCGCTGCGCTTCACGCTCCGCGAGGGCGCGATCAGCCCGGCCGTCGACCAGTACAAGGTCACCTGGTTCCCGTACTCGAAGCTGGCCATCTCGTACTCGGCCGCCGACACCGTCTGCAGCGGCGCCAGCATCAAGCACCAGATCCGCCTGGCGGTGAACGACGTGAAGGCGCGCGACGTGCTCGTCACGCTGCCGCTCGCGACCGGCTCCGGCAACGTGCCCGCCGGCCAGACCACCGCGACCTTCGTCGAGAGCACCCGCCTCTCGATGCAGACCAGCGTGCCGGCGGCCGGCTCGACCGGCGCGACGCCCATCACGCTGGCCAGCGGCCAGGTCGTCCCGGCCTTCACGGCGTACTTCTACTTCGCCAGCATCGACCCCGGTCACACCTTCCAGCTGCTGGTCACGACGGTGAGCCCGCTCGGCACGCTGACCGACACGACCTACACGCTGAAGGCCACGGCCAAGGCCAGCAACGCCGCGACGGTCGACTCGAACAGCGCCACGACGCGCATCCAGAACTCGCCGTCGCGCAACTTCCTGAAGCGCACGGTGAGCGGCATCTACCGCATCCAGCAGACCGACTACGCCACGCCCGGCACCAAGCTCGGCTTCGACCTCACGCTCGAGCAGCCGTACTCCGGCAACTGCGCCGAGACCTACTACAACGTCGCCGTGTGGGATCAGCTCGACTACCTGAGCAACAAGGGCAAGGCGCCCTTCGTCATGAACGGCAGCGACATCGTGGTCGAGGGCATCGACGACACCGACCTCGGCGGCCGCTACACCTCGAACGGCACGACCGTCTACACGTCGGGCAGCACCGCCGCGCCCGTCAGCATCCCGGCCAAGTCGGTGTACTGGCAGATCCCGCGCATCGAGGTCGGCCAGAGCAAGACGGTGCACTTCGTGGTCACGCTCAAGGACTCGAGCACCTTCCCCGAGCTCGCCGACAACGTCGCCAAGGACTACTTCGACAACGTCGGCCACGCCAACTCGGGCTTCGCGCCGCAGGTCCAGCAGCGCGACGCCTCGACGCGCGTCACCATCTACCCGCCGCAGAACCCGTACGGCATCTACCGGAAGGGCGACCGCATCCACGGCTTCGCCTCGGCCTCGGCGGCCAACAACGACAACCCGTACTCGACCGTCACCTACGGCGATCAGATCGGCTGGATCCTGGCCGTCGACAACAACGGCTTCTCCGAGCTCGTCGGCCACTACTTCTTCGACCTGCTGCCGGCCGAGGTCGAGCTGGTCGGCGTCAACGCGCCCGCCGGCGCGACCGTGTACTACACGGCCGACGCGACGAGCTCCGACCCGAACGCCCCGCCGGGCTTCAACCCGGCGTCCTTCAACCCGGCCACCCAGCCGAACCCGGCGCTCGCCCTCAACACCTCGGTGTGGACCCCGGCCGCCAACTTCGGCGCCCCGGCCGGCGCCAAGTGGGTCGCGGTGTACGTGCCGTCGGTGGGCTCGATCTTCCTCCAGGGCCAGCCGAACGTCGCCGCCTCGTCGGCGTCGATCGAGATCACCACGCGCGTGAAGCCGCCGACCTCGGCCTGCGCCGAGTTCACGACCACCAACGTCGGCAAGTTCACGACGCTCGGCTATCGTACCCAGTCGGGCGCGCTCAAGGTCGCCGGCCTCTCGGCCACGGACAGCGAGCCCGTCCAGGTGCGCGCCATCCTGCCGTCGTTCGAGCAGACCTCGGCCTACGCCTCGCCGAACGTGCGCGTCGGGCCGGGCCCGGTGTCGTACGTCGTCACCATCCCGAACCAGCACAACGGCGGCGACCCGACCGACACCGCGCTCAACATGAAGGCGACCGTCACCTTCCCGAAGGTGACCGTCAACGGCGTCGATCAGTACCTGCCGATCACCTCGACCAGCGGCTGCGGCAGCGCGGTCATCACGCCGGGCAAGGCGTCGTTCGACTGCGGCAGCGCCGCGCCGGGCGAGGTGAAGCAGATCGTCGTGACCGTCGCCGTGCCGCGCGGCATGCTCGATGGCGCCAGCATCCCGGTGGCGGCCGCGGTCGTCGCCGACGACGACGTCTGCGGCAAGGTCCAGGGCGGCTCGGGCGCCACCGCGACCGTCATCGCCAAGCCCCACCTGAAGGCCGTGGAGCAGACGCTCTACGAGGTCGTCGCGGCCGACGTGCAAGGCCAGCCGCCGGTCATCAACGACTTCCCGCTGACCTACGCCAATATCGGTGACGCGGCCGCGACCGGCTCGTTCGTCGCCGACCGCCTGCCGGCCAACATGGTCCTCCACTCGGTGGTCGCGCCGGCCGGCGTGAAGGTCCTCTTCTCGAACAAGTCGGCGCCGACGGTGCCGGCCGACGAGAGCACGTGGAACCTCAGCGCGGCCCAGATCACGGCGCCGAACTTCCTGCCCGGCATCGTCATCGGCAACGTGGCCGGCGGCATCGAGTACCAGTCGCCCTTCTGGAACGCCAACGCGGCCGTGCCCACCGACAGCACCACCTGGGTGGTCGCGCTGACCGACGACCCGACGCTGCACCCGCCCGAGCTGCCCACGTTCTCGAGCACCATCAGCTCGCAGATCGTCGTGCGCGCCACCGTCGCCGCCGGCACGCCGGCCAACACCGTCATCACCAACCGCGGCGTCATCGGCGGCAACGACCTCATCCCGTCGCAGACGAACCTCGTGCGCCTCGTCGTGTCGCCGCGCGCCGGCCTCACCGTGAACCGCTCGTGCAGCCCGGGCGTGGTCGCCGGCGGCGAGGCGATCCACCTCGTCTCGCACTACACCAACAACTCGACCAACCACGACACGACGGCGAGCTTCACCGAGACGCTGCCGCCCGAGGCCATCATCGACTCGGTGCACATCACCGTCGCCAACGAGCTCGGGCAGACGCAGGCCGACATCACCGCGACCGCGGCCCAGCTGCCGACGGCGGGCATCAGCTACAGCGCCACGAGCGGCGTCCTGACCTACGGCTACAACGGCTTCAACCCGCAGTGGACGCTCGACTTCGACGTGGCCGTGCACCTCGACGGCGTCGAGACCGGCGACAGCGTCTTCTTCGGCGGCACCGGCGTCGCCGACAACGAGGTCGCCAACCCGACCTACGCCACCGGCTCGTGCGCCATCCTGGTCGCCAACCCGGACCTCGTCTCGACCAAGCTCGTCGACATCGCGCGCCCGGTGAACGGCGACCGCGTGACGTTCACGGTGACGGTGTCGAACATCGGCGCCCACCCGGCCAAGGACGTGGTCCTCACCGACCACCTGCCGAGCCGCTTCGAGTACGCGGGCGGCGTCATGGTGCTCACGCCGGGCTGGACCTTCCAGGGCGGCGGCCAGCCGCAGCCGGTCGGCGGCGACCTCGTGTGGAGCTCGGCCTACGGCAACGCGCTCGTGCGCACCGACGCCAGCAACGCCGACTTCCCCGGCGGCAGCGGCGACGTCACGTTCCAGTACCAGGCCTACGTCCGCGAGCCGCACCCGGACCGCGACATCACCAACTGCATCGACGCGCTGCAGGGCCCGGGCGGCTTCACCGAGGACTCGGATGTCGCCACCAACGAGTTTGCCAATAACTCGTCGTGCGTCACGGTCCACACGCCGTTCCCCGACCTGGTGGTGACGAAGTCGGCCCCGCTCGACGCGCTCGGCGGCGACGAGATCGCCTACACGCTGACCTACGCCAACCACTCGCGCCAGCCGGCGCAGGACGCATTCATCGCCGACAAGCTGCCCGACTGGGCCGGCGACGGCGCGCCGCCGGCCAGCGCGGGCCTGCCCGACGGCAAGGCCGACGTCATCGTCACGAGCATCTCGGGCGGTAACGGCGAGGACGCCTGGTCCAACAACGCGCCGCTCGGCGCGACGCCGCCGGCGTTCCCTGGCAACGGCTGGACCACGAGCCCGAGCGGCGTGCCGAACTGGGTCGGCATCCACATCGCCACCGTTCCGGGCGCCGGCACGGCGGGTGCTCCGGCCGTGCGCAACGTCGTCGTGCGCGCCACTCTGCGGAACCCGCGCAACCAGCTCCTGCCGCGGCCGGGCACGTCCTACGTCAACTGCGCCTTCATCGGCAGCGACACGAGCGACGACAACGTGGCCGACAACGGTCCGGCCTGCGCCACGACCACCATCCCCGGCGTCGACCTGGCCGTCGACAAGCAGTGCGGCGCGCCGTGCGTGACCGTCACGCAGGGCCGTCGCGCCGGCGACACGACGACCTCGACCATCGTCGACACCACGTGCATCGACCCGACCATCGCGCTGCGCCCGGGCGACCAGGTGTCGGTCATCCTCACCGCGTCGAACACCGGCACCGAGAACGTCTACGCCATCCACCTGAAGGACTCGTTCCCGAGCCAGCTCGTGGTGCAGAGCGCCGCGCTCGCGGCCGAGGTGACGACGCTCACCGGCGGCGCCGCGTACGCGGTCGACGCGCAGGGGCGCCCGATCACCGACTCGCTCAACTGGACGCCGGCCGGCGACGGCTGGGTGCTCGGCACCAGCGACCAGAGCGGGCACAACTACCAGACGGTCGGCCTGGCGCCGCGCACGCAGGCCAAGATCATCGTGGTCGCGACGGTCGCCCAGGAGGTCACGAGCGACACCATCGTCGTGAACTCGGCCACGGTGGCGATGGAGCAGTCCGGCGCCAAGCCCGAGGAGTACCTCGTCAACAACAGCGACGGCTGCCAGCTCAAGGTGGTCCGCCCCGACGTGCGCACCTCGAAGTCGGTGACCGACGTCAACGGCGGCACCGGCCCGGTCGGCTCGAGCTCGAACGTCATCTACACCGTCGCCTACAACAACGTCGGCAAGGCGCCGGCCAACGACGTGCGCATCAGCGACGTCACCCCCGACGGCACCTTCATCGTCCCGTCGAGCTTCGCCGATCTGCCGGCCGGCTCGTCGGTGGTGTTCTACGACGCCGGTGGCGCGGTCATCGGCGACCCGATCCAGAACGGCCTCGCCGACCCGCGCGTGGCCTCGTTCGAGCTCTTGCTGGCCGACCCGACGCCGGCGCCGCTCGGTGACACCTTCCGCGAGGACGCCGCGTTCAACGGCACCTTCGTGGGCACGGCCGACATCGGCGGCGCGGTCGTCGCCACCGGCGGCGGCGTCCAGCCGACCTACACGACGCCGCTCATCCCGACGACCGAGGGCGACCTCGTCACCGGCTGGCTGCTCGTGACCCTCAATGATCGCTCGCTCATCCAGCTCGGCAACGAGCCGGTGAAGGGCGGCCTGAACGGGCCCTTCAAGGCCGGCGACATCGCCTCGCAGCCGTTCCTCGTGACGGTGCTCTCGGCCGACGGCGCGGCCATCGGCGGATACGAGAACGTCCCGGTCGACGGCTCGGGCACCATCGACATCTCGGGCATTCCCGCGGCCGACCACCCCGGCCTCAAGGTGCGCATCACCTTCCCGGCCGTCGGCGCCACCGACTCGCTGGTGCCGGTGAAGTTCCAGCCGCTCGGCACGCCGCTGCCGCCGGCCGAGGTGTGGCTCCAGGACGGCAAGTGGGCCTACGGCCTCGTCTCGCGCTTCGACAACCAGCTCAAGAAGCGCCTGGCGGTGAAGGGCAACCAGGGTCAGCAGCGCCCGGTTCTGGCCGCCTGGCACAAGGAGGAGGGCCAGTGGCTCCTCGACCAGGTCCAGCATCCCGAGCTCGAGGATTTCGGCGATATCAGCGAAATCATGTGGGGCGGACAGGGCGCGGTGCTGACCCGCAACCAGTGGAACGGCTTCCTCGAGCTGTGGCACAAGGTCGGCGGCGACTGGAAGCACTACGCGCTGGCCGACCGCAACGGCACGCCGCTCCAGTACTGGGGTAACGCGCAGGACATCACGACCTGCGAAGGCTCGAGCTGCGTCGACACCTGCGGCTTCGACGGCTGCCCGCTGATCGCCTGGTACATGTGGTACCCGCAGCAGGAGTCGGGCCTCGTTCGCTATGACGCCGCCAATGACCAATATCGCATCATCGACGTCGTCGGGCCGGTCGACTCGGACTTCAACCCGGCCTACATCTCGAATTGCTACCCGTACGAGGTCAATCGCAACGGGCTGATGCTCGGATACTGCGCGTCCCCGAGCGTGGACGGGTGGCACTACTTCACCATGGTGTGGCGTCTCGACGTCGACGTACTCGTGCCGGAGGTCGTGAACGAGACCCTCAATTACTCGAGCAACATCATCCTGCTGACGAAGGACGACCAGGTCATCCTCAGCGACTACCACTACAACGAGTCGACCAACACCTACGACTACAGCTTCTCGGCCTTCACCGGCTCCAGCGGGACCTGGAGCGCCAGCCAGATCGGACCGACGTTCCCCAACTATGCCTATGCCGAAGGCCGCCGGGACAAGTATCTGCGCCCCGACGAGCCGGTCGTGTCGGCGCAGTTCTACGATCCGAATTTCGGGCAATATCACCGCGGGCTCTTCTACGAGGACGACCTCGGCGCCTGGCAGTTCGTCGACATCGACGCGACCTACGGTAGCGGCACGACCTTGACCGACGTCGGCTATCGCCTCGGCCTCGGCAACATCGCGACCTTCGGCGGCCAGCCTGGCGGCATCGACATCTTCGGCAGCGACACCCGCGCCATCACCGACACGAGCGCCATCGCGCGCTATATCCTGAGCTCGACCGCGGCCTGGGGCGAGAGCAACGACACCAACGACACCAACACTGGGTGGCGCGGGCTCCCGGCGCGCCCGACACCAACGACACCAACCAGACGCCGTATGTGCTGTGGATGGGCGGGCCATACGGCAACGAAGGCGGCGCCTGGATCGAGAGCAACGCTACCAGCTGGGACGACAACGGCTCGGTCGCGCTCTGTTCGCGCCCGGCGGCAACGAGGACTACGGCGTCACCGGCAACGTGGACAACCGCCTGGAAACTGGCGGACCAACTACGCCGGCGTCTGGGAGCTGAGAATCGCGACCCCGCCACCGGCAAGCTCGGGCCGCGGTTCCGGGCTCGAGGCGGCGACGCGCCCGACCTGTTCGCGCGCGCCATCGGCGGCAAGCTCGGCGTGGCCTTCTTCGGCAACAGCTCGAGCGCGATGTCGGGCGGCCTCGACACGGTGTGGAGCTATCAGAACGGCGACCTCGCGGCGGCGCACCCTCGACGGCTGCCCGCAGGGCTCGTCGCTGGTCGGCGTCACGCCCGACGGCGTGCCTTTTGGCAATTGCACGTCGAACAACGGACAGTACACGCCGGTGACGTGGAGCCCGGATGGCCTCGGCGGCTGGCAGTACAACGTCCTGCCGCTCGAGCTCGGCAACGTTCGCCTCGAGCGCTGGGACGAGCGCCTCGGCGCCATCGTCGGCTACATGAACCAGTACTACGACGCCAACTTCGGCATGTGGTTCTATCAGGTCGAGGCGCTCTGGATCCCCAACGGTTCGGGCGGCTTCGACAGCGTCGTGCTGATCCCGCATGACGCGCCGAGCAACTCCGGCTTCGGCCAGCCCTACATCGCGTGGGAGCGCAGCGGCAATCGCATCTCGGCCGTCTCGACCTACACCGGCCAGTACCTGCCGGTCGTGTGGGAGAACCAGGGCTCGGGCTGGGCCCCGACCGTGCTCGACAACGCCGGCGACTTCGGCAACCAGCAGTTCGAGGACTCGGTGCTGCTCGCGCCGAACGGCGACGCGGTCTTCCAGACGTACGGCGGCCCGGTGCTCTATCGCTACACGGGCGCCGGCTGGACGCCGTTCTCGCTCTTCGATCTGGGGACGGGCGGCGAGCTCGGCAAGCCCGGCGACTGGCAGGTCGTGAACATCGTCGGGCCGGGCGCCTCGGGCGTCCCGACCACGACGACGCGCGTCCTGCTCCACGCGGACTCCATCAGTCGCTACGCCGTGGCCGAGCTCGACGCGGGCGGCACGCTCGCGTTCAACGCCCTCCCGTGGGAGGTGAACTGGCTCGAGGCCGCGCCCGACGCGACGCTCACGTACCGCACGGTGCGCGCCGGCTACCTCGTCGGCTACGGCTACCCGAACGACCGCCAGGATGCGCTCGCGGTGAGCCGCGGCTTCGACGGTAGCTACGACTTCACCATCATCCGGCCTGCCGGCATCGACGGCCTGTACCTCCGCGGCTGGGTCGGGAAGAACGTGGTCTACGGCACGGCCGTGGGCGGCGACGAGCTCGAGCACCTGATCTTCCTGCGCAACGACCCCGACGGCTCGAGCACCTGGAAGGCCGACGACGTGACCCCGAGTGGCTACGAGTTCGCGGACAACCAGGACGACCTCGCCCTCGCGCTGAGCGACTCGGGCGTCGGCGTGGCGTGGTTCACGGCCGACGGCAACGACACGCTCGAGCTCTTCAAGCTCGTGCCGAGCGCCAACGTCACGCACGGCGGCGGCACGGTCAACGAGGCGCCCAGCATCGACAGCGCGCTCACCTACGCGCCGGCGCCGCTCGGCATCAGCGAGAGCTCGAACGACGAGCCGCTGTCGGGCCAGTTCGTCAGCAGCGAGTGCTGGATCCTCGACGAGGGCCTCTACTTCTGGAACTGCGGCTCGGGCACGGGCTCGCTGACCCTCGACAACCTGGCCGTGAGCTACGTCGCGGGCGATCCGAGCTTCACCTTCCAGGCCGAGGTGCAGGACACCTGCCTCACCAGCATCGAGAACCGCGTGTCGATCTCGACCGTCACGCCCGAGATCACGCTGGCCAACAACGAGGGCTTCGCGACCATCGGCGTCAAGCACGCCGACCTGGCCGTGACCATCGAGCCGGACGCGACCGTGGCCGAGTCGGACTATCAGATCCAGTGGCACGTCGCGGTCACCAACCACGGCCCCGACGCCGTGACGTCGGCGCACATCGAGTTCACGCCGCCGGACGGCAACGAGGCGTCGCTCGACAGCGGCAGCTCCGACGACATGAGCGACCTCCAGCCGAACGAGACGCGCGACTTCTACTTCTACACGACGGTGCTGACCCACGAGAACGGCCTGCCGCTCACGGCCTCGGCCCAGATCGTCAACACCGAGACCTCCGACGTCGCCACCGACTGCAACAGCGGCAACGACAGCGCCAGCGCCACCGTCATCAGCGGCAACTTCCCCAACGTGTGGGTCGTCAAGGACTGCCCGACGTCGGCCACCAAGGGAAGCGTCGTCACCTGCACGCTGCGCTACGGCAACAACGGCAACGCCGACGCCTTCGGGGTGACCCTCGACGACACGCTGCCCGCGAACGTCGTCGCCATCGGCCCGACCAGCTTCGACCTCGGCATCGTGGAGTTCGGCGACACCGGCACGAAGACCGTGTCGTTCACCATCGACGACTGCGGCCTCGTCGGCCAGACGCTCGTCAACCACGCCCACATCGACCTCGTGCCGCACGCGGTCGAGGGCGGCGAGCCCGCGCCCGACGCCAACGACTTCGACAACGCCTCGGCCGCCTCCGTGCAGATCCTGCAGTCGGGCGCGCGCCTCGACGTGGCCGTCTTCGCCAGCCGGCCGGCCATCGAGCAGGGTGAATTTGTCACATTCACGGGCGAGTTCGCCGCCAGCGGCAGCGAGGACGTCATCGACGGCGTCATCAGCATGAGCTACCCGGCCAACGCCGAGCTCGCGTCGTTCACCCCGGGCGGCGTGGTCGACGCCACGGCGCACACCATCACCTGGAGCCAGCTCGGCTTCGTCAGCCACGGCAGCGACGGCGACTTCTACACGCTGCCCGCCGGCCCGAGCGGTACCGTGGCCTTCACCGTGAAGGCCACCCAGGGCTCCGGCACGCTGGTCGGCTCGGCCGTCGTCAGCGCCCAGAACGTGTGCCCCATCGACCCGGCCGACGCGGTCGACGTGCTCGTCGACGGCCCGGGCCTCCACGTCACCAAGGCGGCCAGCGCCCACGTCGTCTGCAACGAGGGCGAGGGCACCGTGCGCTGGTCGATCTTCGTCAGCAACACCGGCTCGACCGCCATCGACGGCATCAAGGTCGTCGACACGCTGCCGGGCGGCCTCGGCCTCGTCGCCAACTCGCTGAGCGGGCGCGGCGCCGACGCCTCGGCGCTGCCGAACCTCAAGTGGAACGTCGGCACGCTGCGCCCGGGCGAGGGCCTCGAGCTGGCCTTCGAGACGCCGGTCCCGACCAGCGACGGCGCGCTCGTCACCAACACGGCGCGCGTCACCTACGCCGGCTCGCAGGGCACGGTCGCCATCCTCTCGAACGAGGTGCCGGTGCGCGTGCAGTGCGGTAACGGCTTCAACCTGACGAAGGCCTGGGACGCCGGCTGCGACGCCCCCGGCGCGCCCATCGGCGTGAGCATCCACTGGACCAACGACAGCAACCTGCCGGTCGCCTCGGTGACCATCAGCGACGCCATCGGCGGCTTCGGCAACGTGACGACCGACGGCCAGGTGGCCGACGGCGTCATCACCTGGACGCTCACCGACGTGGCCCCCGGCGCCAGCGGCACGGTCCACTGGACCGGCACGCCGACCAGCGCCGCCTCGGGCGACGTGCTCAGCGACACGGCGGTGGCCGCCATCGACGGCTTCGCGCCGCAGACCTCGAACACGGTCGGCACCGTCATCATCTCGTGCGCCCACGACGCCGCCCACGACCCCGACCAGAACCCGTGCACGGGCGCCGCCTGCGACCCCGGTCTCGGCTGCATCGAGGTCCCGAACGTCCCGGCCGACACGCAGTGCAGCGACGGCGACCAGTGCACGACCGCCGACCACTGCGACGCGGGCGCCTGCGTCGGCGGCGGCACGCTGTCGTGCAGCGACGACAACATCTGCACCAAGGACAGCTGCGACCCGAAGACCGGCTGCGGCCACGTCGACATCGGCGACTTCCTCTGCGACGACGGCATCGAGTGCACGGTCGACAGCTGCAGCCCGACGCTCGGCTGCCAGAACGCTCCGAACAACGCCTTCTGCACCGACGACAGCCGCTGCACCGAGAACACCTGCAACCCGGAGGCGGCGCCGGGCACCGACGGCTGCCAGGTGACGATCCTGCCCGAGCCGCCGGGTGGCGCGCACGTGGCATGCGGCACCGGGGTGTGCGCGCAGTTCGAGGGCGACGTGACGTGCCAGGCCGACGGGTCGGAGTCGTCGACCTGCGACCCGGCGTACGCCGCGGTCATCGACAACACCGTCTGCAGCGACCAGATCGCGGTGGTCTACGCCATCGTCGAGGACAAGCACGGCAAGCCGGCCGGCACCATCCGCTGCACCCACACCGTGAGCGGCGGGCTCATCGCCTGCGACTCCGTGGAAGGTGACCCGGCGACCCTCAAGGTCTACCCCGATCTCATGTGCCCCGGCTTTGCCCCGGTGACCCCGTGAAGGAGCGACGGATGAACCCGACCCGATCCACTGGACTCTTCGCGGCAACGGCCTGCGCCGTGCTCGCCAGCGCCTGCGGCAAGGACGCGGGCACGAGCGACGGCGGTCCCGGCCTGGCCATCACCGTGAACCCCCTCAAGCTCGAGGGGATCTCCGAGGTCGTCTACGACATCACCGTGCGCCGGAACGGCGGCGAGGTGGTGTGGGAGAAGACCGACCTCGCCTCGACCCAGTTCGGCGACGGCAAGGGCGGCCTCGTCTACGTCGGGCCGTGCGATGCGTCGGACGGCTCGAACCCGCACCAGGTCGAGCTGGTGGTGAAGAGCATCACCGAGACGGGCGGCGCGCCGGCCAGCTTCCAGAACCCGGCGCCCGAGGGCAAGCCGCTGGTGGTGGAGGCCGTCTGCGCCGAGAACCGCGACACGCCGGTGGTCTTCAACCTGACCGTCATGCGCGACGCCAACCAGGGCTTCTTCGACGTCGCCGTGAACTTCAGCGACATCTTCTGCTCGGCCAAGTTCGACTGCGTGGGCGACGACGGGCAGGACATCGACCTCCTGCACAACGCCCAGGGCGAGCGCGACCAGACGCTGGTCTTCGGCTTCGCCTGCACCTCGGGCGCGCCCGCCACGGCCGGCGGCAAGAACACCACCTGGCTCCACCTGACCGACGTGCGCGTCGAGTGCACCGAGCCCGAGACCGTCCCGCCGGTGACCCACACCTACACGATCGATCCGTCGGTCGGCGAGGGCAACATCGGCGAGGTGAACCCCATCTTCTTCCAGGTCGGCGACTATCGCGACCAGGAAGAGCTCGCACCATATGACAAATGCTTCTGGAATATGGCATTCGGCATCAAAGAGGGTCCGCCCGCCGCCAACTGCACGCTGGTGGCGCAGGGCACGGCCTCCGACGAGACCTGGAACCGCACGCCCGACGACCCGGCCCACCCGGACGGCTGGAGCCCGGCCAACACGGTGTACCCGTTCATCGAGTGGCGCATCCCGCTCACCGACACGACCGGCAACGTCACCTGCGAGCAGCACCCGCTGAACGCCGGCGACGGCCGCGTCACGACCAAGTACACCTCGATCGAGGGCGCCAAGTTCACCCACGAGTGGCAGTGCGGCAGCGACGTCATCACCACCGAGAAGGTGTCGTGCTCGGGCAACGTCGTCGGCATCGGCCCGGGGTCGACGTCGGTGAGCTTCACCCAGACGCCCGATGGCGTGTCGGTCGCGTTCGGCGCCTCGCCGCCGTCGGGGACCTACAAGCTGCCGGCGGAGTACGGCGAGGTCAGCGACTGCTGCCTCAACCCGTGCTGCACGCTGCCGCAGGATCAGTAGACGCTCAGCGAGGCGACTTCGGGCGCGTGCCACGCGTGCCGCCGCAGTCGCCGTACTTCTCGCTGCACTTGGCGGGGTCGTCGGCCTTCACGATGCAGTCGTCGTAGACGTTCTGGCACTCGCAGATGGTGTCGCACGGCGGCTCGCCGGCAATGCATATGGCATATTCGGCCTGGCACTCGTCGCTCGGGCACATCGTCTCGCAGCCGGGCAGCCAGTCGTCGCACTGGGTCGGCGTGGACCCGACCGGGAACACGCAGGCGCCGCAGTCCCGGCACCACGAGCTGTCGGGCAGATAGCGGCAGAAGTGGCGGATCTCGGTGGCGCCCTGGCAGGCCGTCGGCACCTTGCAGACGAGCGGGAAGAAGTCGGTGGCCTCCTTGTAGATGCCGAGCGATCCGACGGCGACCGCGGGTCCTGCAAGGCGCGGCGACGCCGGGCATTCGGCCGGCGCCATGTGATGGAAGCCGCGTCCGAAGTCGCCGATGAGCGGGCCATGGGCGCCGGTCGGCGCATACACGATGACCGTGTCGAGGCCGATGCCGACGACGAGGTCGACCTTCGGCGTGAAGCGGCCGTCGCCGTCCTGGTCGTCGTAGACCGCGAGCTGGCCGAGCGCGACGGCGCCGGAGATGCCTTCCCAGGTGCGCACCGCCTCGGCGGGCGGCGGGTCGAGGAGCTGCACGCTCACGCTGCCGGGGAACGACTGCTCGATGCGCACGCCGGCGTCGGGCTGTGGCACGAAGGTGTGGCCGACGTCGTCGGTGATCCACGCGACGAGCGTGCGCGGATGCATGGCGTCGATGACGGGGCCGGTGGTCGAGAAGAAGACGGTCGCGGTGAGCTCGTCGACCGGGTTGCCCTCGAAGTCACCGGTCGCCGCGGGATCACCGCAGGCTCCGACGAGGACGGTGACGAGGCCGACGGCCAGCGCCGACAGGGGTGCGGAGTGCGTGCGCATGGTCGCCAACCTAAGCGAGGGGCGGAGCGCTCGCAAGGACGGGTTCAGCCGCCGTCCGGGGCGAGCCAGTCGCAGGCCGCGCCCTTGGCGGCGCACCCGTCCTCGCTGCCCGTTTCGTCGAGGCACCAGGCCACGTAGGCCTCGCAGGCGCAGGGCAGATCGCAGGCGGTGACCGGGGCGGGCTCGCCGGCCCGGCACACGGTGCGCTCGGAGGCGCACTCGTCCTGGCCGTAGTTGCCGAGGACGCAGCGGTCGCGCCAGGCGTCGCACACCGCGGGCTCCGCGCCCCACGGGAACAGCAGGTACTCGCACTCGGCGCAGAGCTCCGCCGGGCGTGGGCCATAGCGACAGAGGTAGCGGATGGTCGCGAGCGGCGCGCACGTCGAGGTGCGGGCGGCGGCGGCCACGCAGCCCGGCGCGAAGTACATGCTCGCGACGTCGTACGCGAGGCCGACGTAGATGCCGACGGTATCGCTCGGCGGTGCGAAGAGGCGCGTCGGCGCTACGTTGCAAGGGCCCGAGGGGAGGAGCAGGTGGAAGCCGGGGGCGAGCGGCGCGGCGAGCCAGGGGTCGGCGGCGCCGTCGGGCGAGAAGGCCACGAGCGTCGTCGAGGCGCCGTAGATCACCTCGTCCGGGTCGAGCCGCGCGTCGCCGTCGCGGTCGCCGTAGACCGCGAGCTCGCCCAGCGCGACCGCGCCGGTGGCCAACGTGCGCCAGGTCGAGGGGGGCGGCTCCTCGAACACGCCGACGGTGAAGTCGGTCGCGGTGCCGGCGGTGATCGGGGTGTCGTCGATGCTGCCGGTGGAGTCGGCGTTCGGCGCGGACCAGATCACCGCCAGCCGCAGCGTGCGGGCCAGCTCGGGGTCGTCGATGACGCCGCTGTGCTGCGTCAGCGCGCGCAGGTTGCCGCGCACGAGGAAGAGGGGCTCGCCCGGGTACGACGCGTCGACCGCGGGTCCACAGCCGGCCAGCGCCGGGACGGACGCGACGAGCGCGGCGATGACGACAGCGCGGGCCATGTCAGGGCAGCAGCACGGCGATGCCGAGGCTCACGGTGGGGAGGACGCGCGGCTCGAGCGACGTCCGCTGGCCGTACTTCACGTCGAGCAGGTAGACCTCGACGCCGCCGTCGAGCTGCAGCGTGACGGCGCCGCCGAGCGCCAGCTCGATGCGGCCGAACGGACCGACGCGGCCCAGCACCTGGTTGGTCGGCGGGGCCTCGCCCTGGGTGACGAAGCGCTGGGCCAGCCAGTCGACGCCGGCGCGGAGGCCGAAGCCGACGCCGTGGCGGCCGAGATCGAACAGGTGATAGAGGCCGGCGTCGAGGCCGATGAGGTTGGTCGAGAGCTCGAGCCGGGCGTTGGACGAGTCGCTGTGGGCGTAGCGGAAGCGCACCTGCACGGCGATGTCGGCCAGGTCGAGCTGGGCCGTGAGCGCGCCGCCGTAGAGGAGGCCGGTGCCGTCGAGCAGCGCACCGGCCAGCTCGGCGTCGGCGCCGAGCGAGAGCGCGCGCCGCTGCTTCAGGCCGTAGCCCTTGCGCACGGCGTGGCGGAACGGCACGCGCTCCATGGCGTCGGGGTCGAGGTCGGTGGTCGCGTCGGGGCGGATGTCGAGCTGGCTCTCGAAGACGGCGGCCGGCTCGCGGCGGCGGACGAGGTAGGGCCCGGGCTGGAGCGACAGCTCGGTGCCGGGGTGGGCCGACAGCTCGGCCACGACCTCGCGCGCGCCGAAGCGCTCGAGCACGAGGTACTGGCCGTTGCCGTCGAGGCGCAGGCGACCGCGGCCGGTCGCGGCCGACAGGTGGGTCAGGACGATCTCCTTCTGGCCCTGCATCTGGAAGGCGTAGGTCGGGTGCTGCACGATGGCCGAGTCGCTCGTGGCGGCCAGCGTCTGGGTGTAGGCGTAGCGATAGGCCTCGGCCAGCGACACGCGATCGTCGCCCGAGGCGTCGGCGGCGCCGAGCAGGCCGGTCACGAGGTGGTGCGTGAAGACGCCGCCCTCCAACCGATCGGACTCGGCCGCGTCCTCGTTCTCGGCCGAGCTGGTGATGATGGCCGTCCCCTGCGCCACCACCGCGTCCTCGACCTCGAAGGTGAAGGGGTCGGCCGGCGTGGCGCCCTTCGTGCGCAGGAGGCCGCCCGAGCGGCAGGCGTCGACCAGGAACACCGACAGGTCGGCGCCGATGTCGCGCACGGCGGCGCGCAGCTCGCCGAAGGGGAAGCGCGTGCCCGAGAGGTGCAGCGCGCGCGCGTCGGCGTGGCCGCTGTAGTAGACC
Source organism: Myxococcota bacterium (assembly GCA_046351155.1). GTDB lineage: Bacteria > Myxococcota_A > UBA9042 > PHBI01 > PHBI01 > JAXLYZ01. The sequence goes on along the minus strand of JAXLYZ010000016.1, from coordinate 140,340 downwards.
AGGACGATGGCGCCGCTGGCCTGCTCGCTGCGGTAGATGCGCTGCTTGAAGGCGGCCAGCGCGCGCGCCAGCGCGTCGTGGTCGGGCGAGAGCAGGACCAGCATGTCCTCGGCCTGCACGCCGCCGAGCCGCATCAGCACGTCGGCCATGCGCTGCGCGTCGCGCTCGGCGAAGCGCAAGAGCGCCTCGTCGGCCTCGCCGTGGTTCGAGCCGATGACGATGGCGTAGCGATCGCCGGCCTGGGCGGCGGGCGCGCCGAGGCCGAGCCCGAGCGCCAGCCCGAGCGCGGCCAGCGCGGCGCGCACGGCGGCGCTCATCGCGCCCGCTTGTGGAGCACGAGGTGGCGCATGACGCAGCCGCTGGTGCCGGCGCTGACGACGACCGGGCCCTCGGCGGTGGTCACGCCCAGGCGCCGCTGGAGCTCGTGCAGGTCGACGGCGCCGGCCGGCAGCACGTCGCTCAGCGCGAAGGCGTGGTCGCAGTAGACGGCGGCCAGGTGCTCGTCGCCGAGGAGGTCGTCGAAGCGGATGGCGCTCGGCACGGCCACCGGCTCGCGGCTCGCCTGGATGGGCGCGGCGCGCAGCGTGGCGAGGTCGCCGCCGAGCGGGTAGGCGGCGTAGGCCGTGCCGGTCTGGTCCCAGCCGAAGACGAGCACGAAGCCGTCGGCGCTCGCGCGCAGGCCGAAGCCGGCGCGCTCGCCCGGGTGCACCACGCCGCCGTCGTCGACCAGGCGGCTCTTCGTGCCGTCGTGGACGTGGACCTCGAAGTCGAGGTTGCCGCCGCGCGCGACCAGCTCTTCGGTCGGGTCGACGCCGACGCCGCCCACCGGCAGCGCGCGCTGCGCTGGCCGCGTGAAGAGGAGCAGGCCGGCCGCCATGGCCAGCGCCGCGCCGGCGCCGAGGGCGATGCGGCCGAGCGCCTGGCGACGCCGCGGGCGCGCGTCGGCGGCCGCGGCGCGGCTGTCGTCGCGCTCGTCGCGCGCGTCGTCGCCGGCCTCGCCGCCGGCCTCGTCGCGGTCGACTAGCCGCAGCCGGGGGCGGGCGCCGACCTGCAGCGCGGCCAGCGTCGGCAGCGCCACGTCGTCCTCGGCGCGCAGCGCGTCGAAGGCGGCGCGGCAGCCGGCGCAGTCGGCGAGGTGGGCCTGGGCCGCCGCGTGGAAGGCCGGGTCGGCCTCGGGCCGATCGAGCTTCAGGCGGTCGAAGGCCATCTCGGAGAGGTGACCGGTGCGGTCGATGCCCGAGGGCCCGATGGGCTCGCGGGGCTCGGTGGCGCTCATCGTGCGCCTCCTTTCTCGTCGCTCTCGCCGGCCGCCTGGCGCGCGATGCGCGTGAGCGCCGCGAGCCGGTTGGCGATGGTCCGGTCGGAGACGCCGAGCGTCTTGCCGATGTCCGCGGTGGTGAGGCCATCGATGTAGTAGAGCATGCCGATCATCGCGAGCTCCTCGTCGAGCGTGCGCCACAGCGTGTCGAGGAACGCGCGGGCCTCCGGCGTCCCGCCCGAGTCGCTCTGGGCGAACATGGTCGGTCCGTGCCGCACGATCAGCTTGGTCTGGCGCGAGCGGTTGCGCAGTCGGTCGAGGCAGAGGCGCGTCGTGACGCGATAGAGCCAGGTGGACGGCGAGCTCTCGCCGCGGAAGAGCGAGGGCCGCTCCAGCAGCTTGAGGAATACGTCCTGCACCAGCTCCTCGGCTTCGGCCGGCGGCAACAGCCGACGACCACGCCGCAGCACCGTGGGGCCGTACACGCGGTACAGCTCCTCGATGTCGTGCGTGGCCGCCTTCCGAGGCTCGTCGGTCATCGGCATCACGAATACACCACCTCGTCCGAATGCGCCGCTCGAGTGGGCCGAGCGTCGACACAGGCTCAGACGCCCAGCCGGGTGCGAAGCGAAATTCCGTCGGGCAGCCTCTCCGCTGACCTGCGAGCGCGCTGCGCGCGCTGTGGCAGGTCCGCTCCGAGGCCTTCTGCGGAATTCCGAGCGAAGCCGGGTCGCCGGTCGGCCTCTGGACGGAGCCCGAAGCAGGCGGGCAGCCTCTCCGCTGACCTGCGAGCGCGCTGCGCGCGCCGTGGCAGGTCCGCGAAACGACAACACCCCGCGAACAGGGCTCGCGGGGTGTTGGAGAGGCGATCGCGGGCAGGTCACCCGCTCACGGCCGCGTCACTGGGTGACGAGGTCGGCCGCCGTGCGCGGCTGCACGCGGTACTTCGAGAACGAGTAGCGCACGATGCCGATGACGTGGGTGTAGTGGGTGTCCTTGGCCGGCAGGGTGAAGCCGGCGCCCATGATGCCGTTGTCGATGTAGAAGACGCCGTCGGTGGTCGCCGCGCCGTGGGTGTCGTCGCCGGTGACGGTCACGTCGGAGACGTCGACGAGCATGCCCTCGTACTTCTCGAGGTCGGCCTCGGTGACGGTCTTGGCGACGGCCTTCGCGGCCGGCAGCGCGCCGCCCGAGCCGGTCTTGGTGATGGTCAGGACCTTGAGCTCGGTGAGGCAGTAGAACTCGACCTGCTGGGCGGTGATGGCCACGGTGTCGCCGGCCGCGAAGTTGGTCGCCGCGGTGGTGTCGACGTTGAGGAGCACGCCGCTGTAGTCGTCGGTCGAGCCGTCGGTGAGGTAGTAGCCGTCGAGCTTGGCCGTGACCGTGAACTTGCCGGTCTGGAGCGTGCCGTTCACGGCGTAGGTGGCGAAGTTCTGGATCGAGTTGGCGGTGCAGCCAGTCGAGTCGGCGTTGCCCTGGATGTCGGCGATGGTGCTGGTCGGGGTGCCGCCCTCGGGCTCCACGTCGGCGAGCGAGCGCGGCACGAGCTGCCACTTCGAGAAGGCGTAGCGCAGCACGCCGGTCAGGTTGTACTTCTTGCCCGCCTCGAGCTGGAGGAAGAAGCCCGGGAAGCCGTAGCTCACCTGGAAGTCACCGGGGTCCGACTCGTAGACGCCGGTCACGGTCGACGCCGAGATGGTGACGCCCTCGACCTTCACGAGCATCGACTCGTAGGCCTCGTTGGCGAGGTCCGCAGCCGCGACGGTGATGGGCGTGGGCGCCGTCACCGGGGTCTTCTTGGTGATGGTCGAGACGTCGATCTCGGTGAGGCAGAAGGCCTCCTTGAGCTGACCGGTGAGGTCGACGACGTCGCCCGGGACGAGCGCGGCCGCGAGCGCCACCGGCACGCGCAGCGTGATGCCCGAGTAGGCGCCGCCGTCCTGGTCGGCGACGTAGTAGCCGTCGAAGGTGCCCGGCTGGGCCGACGGCGAGGCGTCGAACTTCGGCGCCGTCACGACGACGTCGGTGAGGCTCTCCTGCGGGTTCACGTCGACGATCGACGCGGGGTCGCAGGTCACGGTCTCGGCCTCGACCTGGGCCGACTTGACGGTGCCCGGGGTGACCGTGACGTCGGGCGAGACGCTGGTGTCGGTGGTCGTCGTGGTGGACGACGAGTCGCCGTTCGTGGTCGTCGCCGTCGAGTCGTTGGTCGACGTGGTGTCGCTCTTCGACGTGTCGGTGTCGCCGTTGTTGCCGTCACAGGCGACGAGCGCCAGGGCCGCGGGACCGAAGGCGAGGATGCTGAGGAGGTGGAGCTTTTTCATGGTTCACTCGAAGGTAGCGATGACCTTGGGGTCGGCGAGCCGCATCTGGAGGATGGTGGCCCGTCGGGCGGACGCGTCCAACTGTACCTGTTGGCGCCGGAAGTCGAGCATCGGGACACGCGTCACGAGCACGCTGTTGGAGATCGAGAGCGCGCTGCCCTGCTGGGGGCCGGTCAGCGTGAAGGTGAAGGTCGTGTCCTGCTGCGACGGGACGGCGGCGATCGCGCCCTCCGTGGTCCGCTCGCAGCCCGGGAAGACGTCGACGCCCATGCTGGGGTTGGTGAAGCGCGAGGCGGCCGGCGCGAGCTCCTCGACCTTGTCGTAGCTCAGCTGGTCGGCGGGCGGCGGGCACTCGTCGTAGGACGCGACGGCGTCGGCGCGCTCGTGGACGCGGCCGCGGAAGACGTTGGCGTCGAGGGTCGGGTCTTCGACGCAGCGCGCGCCAGCGGCGTCCCACTTCCAGCGGTGGAGGAAGCCCGAGCGCGTGCCGACGAGCGTCCACGCATCGGCCACGCGGACGTTGTAGGCGAAGCGCTTCTCGATGGCGTCGGCCGTGAACGCGGTGGTGGCGGTGAGGTTCTCGGGGCGGCCGAGCACGTCGTCGAGGTCCTTCACGGCCTGCTCGCAGGCGCGGCGCGAGACGAGGCGATCGGCCTCGATCTTCTGCACGTCGAGCACCGGCAGGGTGGGGCGGAGGCGCGCCGTCGTCGGGTCGATGACCAGCTCGTCCTGGCCGACGCCGGTGACGCGGACCTCGATGATGGCGGTCTTGGCCTCGACCGTCGGGCAGACGTTGCCGTTGGCGAGCTTGACCTCGGGCGGCTTGATGAGCGCGGCGTCGGTGGCGGCGATGGGCGTAGTGATCTGGACCCAGTCGCCGACCTCCACGCCGTCCTCGCAGAAGGTGGCCTCGGGGTCGACCAGCGTCGTCGACAGGCCGCCGACGAGCTCGCCGAGGTTGCCGCTGGCGCCGGGGATGCGGCCCTCGAAGGTGAGCGCCCAGCTCTCGGTCGGCGCTTCTTCGGGGTTCTGCGGCGGCCAGATGCCGAAGCGGCGGAGCGACGGCGGCGAGACGCTGGCGACCTCTTCGACGAGCAGCTCCTCGATGGCCGCGCCGATGAACGGGAAGCCCTGCTGCGGCTCGCCGCGCGCGTTGATGAGGCGGCCGCGCAAGGTCAGCTTCGGGGCGGTGACGGACAGCGTGCGCTTCGACGGGTCGATCACGCGCTGCGCCAGGCGATGGGCCGGCACGCCGCGGCGCACGGCCTCGATGAGCTGCAGGCGACCGTCGAGGTTGGCGCCGAAGAGGAACCAGGTCTCGTCGTCGTGGAGCGGCTGCTCGCAGGCCGTCGTGTTGTCGGGCGAGCAGCGCGTCGGCTTCCACTCGGCGTCGTTCGGCGCCAGCGACACGGTCGGGCGACCGCCCGAGGTCTCGGGGTTGATGATGCGATCCCAGAGCTCGCCGCGGAGCCGCGAGCTCGACAGCGAGAACGCGTTGCCGTCGGTGATCTCGATGTTCTTCACGTTCTGCCGCGCCAGCGCGGGCGGCCGCACCACCGGGATGGCGGCGTTGGTCGTGACCTCGCCGGTCGGGTCGCCGAACGGCACCGACACGAGGTCGGGCACGTGGGACTCGGTCTTGTTGACGTCGACGCGGGCGAAGGTGCCATCGACGGCGTAGCTGAAGACGAGGATCTGGCCGATGCGCTCGTCGAGCACGTACACGAAGCGACCGGCCGCGCCGGCGTCGACGAAGGTCGGGTCGAAGGGGCCGTCGTCGGGGCGCTGGCCCTCGAAATTGCCAAATTCGGAGTAGCAGCTGGTGTCGCCGGTGATGACGACCTTGCCGCCAGCGTCGGGCCCGAACGCGAAGTCGGTCACGCCGTCGCCGTCGTTGTCGATGCCGTCGTTGCACTCGGGCGCGAGCTCGCCGACGATGACCCCGGCGTCGTTCACCTTGCACGCCGCATCGTCGCCATCCGTCTTGCCGTCGCCGTCGTTGTCGACCAGGTCGCTGCAGGCGGTCGCCGAGGTCGGGGCCGCGACCGGAGCGGTCTTGGCGATGGGATAGCCGGTCGCGTCCGACTCGTCGTCGTCCTCGAAGTTGGCGCAGTTCTCGTCGAGCGCGTCGACCTTGCCGTCGCCGTCGTTGTCGAGCCCGTCGCGGCACGCGGCGACCACGCCGGCCTCGGCGGTGATGAGGCCGTCGAGCCCGAGGCGGGCCACGGTCGGCCGATCGCGGAAGGTGGCGACGATGGCGTCGCTGTCGCCGGGGATCGTCTCCATGTGGAGGAGGTGCGCCGGTACCGTCCCCTTGTCGGGGTCGAGCTTGCGCACGTCGACGGCGGTGACGGTCGGCGAGCCGGTGACGTCGGTCGGGATGATCCACATGGCGGGCAGGTCGCGCGCCGCGACGACGAGCTTGTCGCCGACGATGACGCCGCTGGCCGGCACGCCCGGCAGCGCGATCTGCTCGGTGGTGAAGTGCAGGCCGCCGGCGTCGTGGCCCTCGATGACCACGCGATCGACGCGCTGGTCACCGGCCGACAGCACGAAGAAGGCCGAGTGCTGGTTGTTGCTGAGCACCTGGATGGGCTGCTCGCCCACCGGGATGGCCGACGTGCCGGGGCGGAAGAAGTCGGCGTCGATGAAGCCGCGGTCGCCGACGGCCGGGTTCAGCTGCAGGACGACCAGGCCCGCCGGCTGGCGGTCGAGCGCCACGCCGAAGAGCTCGCCCTGCGCGCCGCCGACGTCGGGGCACATGCGCGTGTCGTTGATGGCCTTGGCGCTCTCGTCGTTCTGATCGAGCTGCGTCTGGCCGTCGCCCTCGCAGCCCCAGGCGAAATCGATCGGCAGCTTGAGCGCCGAGGTCGGCACGGACGCCGTGCTGTCGCAGGCGCCGAGCGCCGCCAGCGTGGCGAGGGGGAGCGCCCCGAGGATGCGGCTGCTCATCGGATCTCCGCGATCTCGGTGTGGTAGTACGGCGACGCCGGATCGAGCTCGATGACGCCGACCGCGTTGTCGTTGAAGAGCGACACGTACAGGCGATGCACGCCGGGACGGTCGATGAGCGCCAGCCCGGACGGGCCGATGCCGGTGTGGACGCCGCCCACGATCTCGCCCGACTCGGGGTCGACGATCTCCACGCGGTTGGCCTTGAAGCAGCTCACGTAGACGAGGTCGCCGGTGCCGCTCGGGTTGGCCACCACCGCGAGGTCGGTGGGGTCGTTGTCGAGCGGGATCTTCTGCGTCACGCGCTGGCGCGTGCCGCCGCTGGCCGTGTCGGAGATGTCGAGCACGACCAGCGAGTCGGGCGAGCGATAGGCCAGGTAGAGGCGCGTGCCGTCGCGCGACACGGCGATGGCGCGGGCGTGGTCGGTCGAGGACGGCTCGGGCACCTGCACCGTCGCGGCCACGCTCACCCACGGGTTCAGCGGGTCGAGGCCCTCGAGGGTGTGCACGTCGTTGGGCTTCTCGGCGTCGAAGCGCGGCGCCACGTCGAGCACGCTGACGAGGTTGGCCGACTTGCTGGTGGCGTAGACGCGGCCGCTGACCGGGTTCCGCACCAGGCTGAAGAGGCCGGCGAAGAGCGACGAGCCGCCGACCAGCGTCGGGGTGCCGGCGTCGTCGAGCTCGAAGGTCGCGAGCTGGCCGTCGCCCATGGCGCCGGTGAGCAGGAGGTCACCGCCGAAGAGGTCGGGCGCCGGGCTCGGCACGATCTCGAGGCCGTACGGGTCGGCGCCGATGGTGATCTCCACCGAGCCGTCCTTGGTCTCGACCGTCGCGCGCTTGAAGGCCTTCGACTTCGGGCACGACAGGATGCCGCCCGACACCTCGCCGCCCGGACACTCGACCGAGGTCGGCTTCACGCCGTCGCCGGGGAAGGTGACCATGTAGAGGTCGTCCTCGGCGCGGCTCGTGATGTAGCCCGAGGTGGCGCGGCCGGCGGCGTTCGCGCGCAGCTTGAGCGGGCCGGGGAAGCCGCCGATCTCGAAGGCCAGGTCGGGCAGGAAGGTGTTGGTGGCGACGTCGATGGCCAGCACCGCCGAGCTGCGGAAGCGCAGGTCGAAGTTGCCGCTCACGACCCAGACGATCTCGCCCGACGGGTCGGCCGTGACGCTCACCGGGAAGTCGAGCTGGTCGGTGGGGTGGGGTGCCGTGCTCTCGCCGGAGTCGCACGCGCCGAAGGCGAGCGCGGTGGCGGCGGCCGCCCAGGCTGGCGAGGCCGCGAGCGCGGCGAGGCCGGCGAGGCCGGCGGGGGCGATGCCTTTCACTTGGACTCCAGGGCGGCCTGGGCCGCCGCCAGTCGCGCCACGGGCACGCGGAAGGGGCTGCACGAGACGTAGTCGAGGCCGATGCGGTGGCAGAAGTGGATGCTCTGCGGCTCGCCGCCGTGCTCGCCGCAGATGCCTACCTTGAGGTCGGGCTTCACTCGGCGCCCCTTCTCGGTGGCCAGCTTCACCAGCTCGCCGACGCCCGGGTCGATGCTGACGAACGGGTCGCCCGGCAAGATGCCCATCTCGATGTAGAGGGGCAAGAAGCGCCCGCAGTCGTCGCGCGAGATGCCGAACGTCGTCTGCGTGAGGTCGTTGGTGCCGAACGAGAAGAAGTCGGCGGCGGTGGCGATCTGGTCGGCCGTGAGGCAGGCGCGCGGCAGCTCGATCATGGTGCCGATCTTGAAGTGCACCGTCTGGCCCTGCTCGACCTGCACGCGGTCAGCGGTCGACTGCACCAGCTCGCGCATGGTCTCGAGCTCGCGCACGTGGCCGACCAGCGGGATCATGATCTCGGGCTCGACGATGTGGCCGGTCTTGGCCAGCTCGCAGGCGGCCTCGATGATGGCCCTGACCTGCATTTCGTAGATCTCGGGGAAGGTCAGCCCGAGGCGGCAGCCGCGGTGCCCGAGCATCGGGTTCACCTCGTGCAGCGAGCGGTAGCGCTCGCGCACGACCGTCACCGGCAGCCCGAGGTGCGTGGCCATGGCCTCGATGTCGCCGGCGTTCTCGGTGAGGAACTCGTGGAGCGGCGGGTCGAGGAGCCGCACCGTCACCGGCAGGTCCTTCATGACCTCGAAGATGGCCATGAAGTCGCTGCGCTGCATGGGCAGGAGCTTGGCCAGCGCCTTCCGGCGGCCCTCCTCGGAGTCGGCCAGGATCATCTCGCGCACGGCGTTGATGCGGCCGACCTCGAAGAACATGTGCTCCGTCCGGCACAGGCCGACGCCCTCGGCGCCGCGGTCGCGCGCGGCGCGGCACTCGCGCGCCGTGTCGGCGTTGGTGCGGATGCGCAGGCGCCGGACCTCGTCGGCCCAGCCCATGATGCGCTCGAGCTCGGGCGACGGGGCGGGCTGGATGGTGGCGACGGTGCCGACCATGACGGTGCCCTCGGCGCCGTCGATGGTGACGATGTCGCCTTCCTTGACGAGCGTGCCGCCGCGCGCGCGGAAGGTCTTCAGGTCGGGGTCGACCTCGATGTCGCGGCAGCCGACGATGCACGGCTTCGACATGCCGCGCGCCACCACCGCGGCGTGGCTGGTCATGCCGCCGCGCGCCGTGAGGACGCCGCGCGCCTTGAGCATGCCGTGGATGTCCTCGGGCGAGGTCTCGCGCCGGACGAGGATGACGTCCTCGCCGCGGCCGGCGCGCTCGACGGCGTCCTGCGCGTGGAAGACGACCTTGCCGGTGGCGGCGCCGGGCGAGGCGCCGAGGCCCTGGGCCACGACCGTGCGCGGGGCGGCCGGATCGATGCGCGGGTGCATCAGCTTCTCGAGCGTCTCGGTGCGCACGCGCTTGATGGCGTCGGCCTTGGTGATGAGGCCCTCGTCGACGAGGTCGGTGGCGATGCGCACCTCGGCCGCCGGCGAGCGCTTGCCGCCGCGCGTCTGGAGGACGAAGAGCACGCCGTCCTCGACGGTGAACTCGATGTCCTGCATGTCGCGGTAGTGGCGCTCGAGCAGGTCCTTCACGCGCACGAGCTCGGCGTAGGCCGCGGGCTGCGCGCCTTCGAGGGTGGCGTCGGCCGCGTCGTGGGCCGACTCGGCGTTCAACGGCAGCGGCGTGCGGATGCCCGACACGACGTCCTCGCCCTGCGCGTTCGGCAGCCACTCGCCGAAGAAGATCTTCTTGCCGGTGTTGGGGTCGCGCGTGAAGGCGACGCCGGTGGCGGAGGTCGGGCCCATGTTGCCGAAGACCATGGCCTGCACGGTGACGGCGGTGCCGAGGTCATGCGGGATGTGGTTGGCGTTCCGGTAGTCGACGGCGCGGCGCGTGTTCCAGCTCCTGAAGACCGCGTCGATGGCGGCCCACAGCTGGGTCATCGGGTCCTGCGGGAACTGCAGGCCGTGCTGCTCGAACATCTGGTTCTTGAAGATGCCCACGAGCTCTTCGAGGATCGGCGCCGGAATCGACGAGTCGGAGTGGATGTCCTCGCGCTCCTTCATGCGCTCGAGCAGCTCCTCGAGGTGGTCGCCGTGGAGGCCCATGACCACGTTCGAGTACATCTGGAGGAGGCGGCGGTAGGAGTCCCAGGCGAAGCGCGGGTTCTGCGTCTTCTGCGCCAGCGCCAGCACGGTCTTGTCGTTGAGGCCGAGGTTCAGGACGGTGTCCATCATGCCCGGCATCGACACGGCCGCGCCCGAGCGCACCGACACGAGCAGCGGCGCGGTCTCGTCGCCGAGCTTCTTGCCCATGCGCTCCTCGAGCAGCGCCTTGGCGGCGAGGACCTCGTCGCGGATGGCGTCGTCGAGCTTGCCGCCGGCCTTCCAGAAGGCGCGGCAGGCCTCGGTGGTGATGGTGAAGCCGGGCGGGACGGGCAGGCCGAGGCGGGTCATCTCGCCGAGGTTCGCGCCCTTGCCGCCGAGGAGCCCACGCATCTTGGCGTCACCGTCGGCCTGACCCTGGCCGAAGCTGTAGACCCTCTGCGTGCTCATCGGCAATCTCCCGGAAAGGGGCGGGCCGCGCGCGGTCTGCGCGGCCGGGTGGCGGGTAGCACCCGCCCCGGCCTTGTGTCAATTGTTGTGGGCGCGCGCGCGGCCCGCGGGCGGGGCCGGCTACTGCACGCACTCGCCCTGAGCGGGGCGGCAGCGGCCGCCGTTCTTGCAGACCGACGCGGCGCGGCAGTGCTCGGGGCGGGTGGCGCGGCAGCGATCGCTCGTCAGGACGCGCTCGCAGCGGCCCTCGACGCTGCAGTCCTGCGAGCGCTCGCAGCTGGTGCAGCCGCCGCCGGGCGCGACGCCGCACTCGCCCCAGTGGTCGCAGCCCTTGGACTTCTCGCAGTCGGCCGAGCGCGCGGCGGTGCAGCGGCTGCCGACGAGAGAGCACCAGCCGAGGTCGGCGCAGAGGTCGGAGGCCGCGCAGTCGGCGGCCGAGCTGGCGACGCACACGCCGTTCCGGGCGCTGCAGAGGCCCTGCGTCCTGCACACCAGCGCGCGGCGGCAGTCGGCGTCCTTGCTGGCGACGCAGGTGTGGCCGGCGCCGCAGCCGACGTCGAGCGAGGCGAGGTGGTCGCGCTCGTGCTCGGGCTCGGCCTCGGGGCAGGCGCCGGCGCTGGCGTTGATGGCCGGCGCGCTGCACTGGCCCCAGATGGGGCAGGTCACGGCCGAGGCGCGGCAGGCGGCGTCGTCGGTCGCGGCGCAGGTGCCGAAGGCGAAGGTCGAGCGGCCGTAGAGGCGGGCCTCGGGGCCGTGGGCGCAGGCCTCGACCGAGGCGCCGGGGCAGGTCTCGTCGGGGCCGCAGAGCGGTCGGCGGCCGCCGTCGCAGGCGCCGAGCGCGGGGAGCGCGCCGAGCGCGACGCCGACGAGGGCGCCGGCGATCGAGGCGCGGAGGGCAGGCGGCAGGCGGGCGGGAGCGGGCACGGGGCCGGCCATACCCCACGGGGGAAAATGAGAAAAGAAGTAGTCCTGACCCCAGGGTGGGAGCCGGAGGGCTCGGTGGGGATTGGGCGGAAAATGAGAAAGGAAGTAGTCCTGACCCCGGGGGCGGGACTACTTCTTTTCTCATTTTCCGCTTCCGCGCCCGCGCTCGAAATAGCGCGCGGCCCCATGGGCTTTCTGGCAGGATGCCCGCCGTGCTGCTGCCGTTCGCCGTGTCCTTCGCCCTCGCTGCCCCGCCTGCGCCGAGCCCCGCGCCGCCGCCCGCCGGCGAGTCGGTGCCCGCCCTCATCGAGGCGCTGGCCGACTGCCAGGAGATGGACTGCCCCGCGCTGCGCAGCCTCGTCGCGCGCGGCGACAAGGTGTGGCCCGAGCTCGAGAGGGGCATCGACCACAAGCAGGAGATGGTGCGCTTCTGGTCGATCGGCGTCCTGTCCGAGGTGCCCGTCGCCGCGGCCATGCCGCGCCTCCTCGGCTTCATCAAGGACGAGCCGCTGGCGCGCATCCGCGCCGCGTCGGCCTTCGCGCTGGCGAGCTACAAGGGCGCTCCCGAGGTGACGCCGGCGCTCGTGCTCGCCCTCTCCGACATCGACCCCAACGTGCGCTTCGAGGCCGCCTCCGCCCTCGGGCGCCGCCCGGCCGACCCCGCCGCGCTCGCGCCGCTCGTCAAGGCGCTTGACGATCAGGACGAGGACGTGCGCGCCGCCGCCGCCGAGACCCTGGGCGTCATGGGCCCGGTCGCCAAGGTGCCCGAGGCCACCAAGGCGCTGCTCGCCAAGGTGTCCGACCGCAAGCCGACCGTGCGCGGCCACGTGGCCATCGCGCTCGGACAGATCGGCGTGCCCGAGGCGGTCCCGCCGCTCGTGAAGCGGCTCGAGCGCGAGCGCGACGAGGAGGCCCTGGCGGCCGCCATCTGGGCGCTCGGCGAGCTCGGCGACAAGACCGCCGTCGAGCCGCTGAAGGCGCTCGAGGGCCACGCCTCCGAGATCGTGCGCGGCCACGTCGCCGAAGCGCTCGGCAAGCTCGCCGCCGTGAAGTAGAAGCGGGTCGCATGCGCGTCACGATGATCAAGAAGCGGCTGGCCAACGGCGAGCCGTGCCGGAAGTGCATCGAAGCCGAGGCCTGGCTCCGCGGCCGCGACCTGTGGTCGCGCATCGATCGCGTGGTCATCGCCGACGAGGCCGACCCGAGCTCGGAGGGCATGCAGCTCGCCGCGCGCCACGGCGTCGCGCTCGCCCCCTTCTTCCTCGTCGAGCGCTCCCCGGGCGACGTATCGCCTCCGGCTGCCGCTGTCCCCGGCGACGTATCGCCTCCGGCTGCCGCTGTCGCCGGCGACGTATCGCCTCCGGCTGCCGCTGTCGCCGGCGACGTCGAGGTCGTCACCTCGGCCGTCGCGCTGGCGCGCGTGCTCGCCGCCGAAGCGACCGCTCCGCCCGCGACGCCGAGCGCCCTCGACCTCACCGCCGTCACCCACGAGCTCGCCGCGCTCGAGCCGCCGGCCATCGTCGACTGGGCGCTCGCGCGCTGGGGCGCCGGCTGCGCCATCGCCTTCTCGGGCGCCGAGGACGTGGCGCTCATCGACCTCGCCGCGCGCAGCTCGCGGCCGTTCTCGGTCTTCTGCCTCGACACCGGCCGCCTCTTCCCCGAGACGCTCGAGTTCATCGACACCGTGCGCCGCCACTACGGCATCGCCATCGACATCGTGGCGCCCGACACCCAGCGCCTCGAGGCGTTCGTGCGCGCGAAGGGCCTCATGAGCTTCCGCCAGGACGGCCACGAGGAGTGCTGCGGCATCCGCAAGGTCGAGCCGCTCGGCCGCGCCCTCGCCGGCCGCGCCGCGTGGATGACCGGCCAGCGCGCCGACCAGAGCCCGGCCACGCGCGGCGGCCTGGCCGTCATCCAGCCCGATCGCCGCGATGCACAACGCGAGTTGTGGAAGTTGAACCCGCTGGCGGCGTGGACCTCGGCCGACGTGTGGCACTGGATCCGCGCCCACGACGTCCCCTTCAACCCGCTCCACGAGCGCGGCTTCCGCTCCATCGGCTGCGCCCCGTGCACGCGCCCGGTCCACCCGGGCCAGCACGAGCGCGAGGGCCGCTGGTGGTGGGAGGACGCCACGAAGCGCGAGTGCGGCCTCCACCTCACGCCGCCCGCCGACGCCGGGCGCTGACGCGCGCCGTCCGACGCCCCTCGCTCAGGGCGTCGCGGCCGCCGGGAACGCGGGCGGGATCGGCCCCGGGTGGAGCCGCGGCAGCGTGAACGCCACGAAGCCGAGCGCGTCGACGAAGAAGGTGATGGGCGAGTCGATGGCGCTCCAGTCCGACGCCAGCACGCGATCGAGGTCGGCGATGTAGCCCTGCACCTGGGTGCGCTCCTCGGCGGTGATCGACTGCGAGCCGGTCACTCCGACCAGGAGGTCCTTCGTGTCCTGCGCGTGCTGCAGGTCGAGCTCGGCGGCGCCTTCGTAGGTGAAGCGCTCGTCGCCGTCGGCGATGCGCATGGCCAGCCTGAGCCAGTAGCGCGACACGTCGCGCAGGACGGCGTAGTCGATGGTCGCCGCGTCGTCGTCGACGGTGTGATAGAAGCTCATGCCCGGCGACACGAGCCACACCGCCGGCACGCCGTGCGCGAAGAACTGGTCGTGGTCGCTGCCGAAGACCGGGATCATCATGCGGTGGATGAAGCCCAGCGGGTGGTCGCTGAGGTCGCGCGTCGCGCGCAGGAACGTCGACAGGGCCGGCGCCTGCTCGGCGCCCGACAGCACGATGGGCGCGAAGTCGGGGAGCAGCCCGCGCCCGAGCGGGTCGGCCGCGATGCCGACCACGATCTTGTCGAGCGGCATCGGCGGTCGATCGAGCCACTCCTTGGCGCCGACCAGCCCCTGCTCCTCCTGATCGCTCACCAGGAAGACGATCGAACGCTTCGGCCGCACGCCCTCGGCCACCAGCGCACGCGCCACCTCGAGCAGGCCGGCCGTGCCCGAGCCGTCGTCGAAGGCGCCGTTGAAGACGGTTCCGTCGGAGGTGACGCCCAGGTGGTCGTAGTGCGCCACCAGCACGACGTACTCGTCGGGGCGCTCGCTGCCGCGCAGGATGCCGACCAGGTCCTGGCAGCGATCGGTGGCGTTGGGGACGATGCTGCCGTCGGCCTGGCGCTGGTAGTGGCTGGCGAACGGCGTCGCCGCGTAGCTGAAGACGAAGCTGCCGTCGTCGCCGAACGGCTCGACGCCCGCCGCCGCCAGCTGGTCGCGCACGTAGTCGCGCGCCGCGTCGTGGCCGGGCGAGCCGCAGATGCGACCGCCCATGCCGTCGGCCGCGAGCGTGTCGATGTGGGCCTTCAGGCGCTCGGGCGCGATGGCGAGAGCGGCCGACTCGACGTCGCCGGCGGTCACGCCGTCGGAGCTCGAGCAGGCCGCGACCACGGACAGGACGACGGCGGAATATGGCTTCATCATTGCGGCACCCTACACCAGAACGCCGCTCGTAGGCCCTTCGCGAAACGCGCGCTGCGAGGTAGCTTCGGCGCCGAGGTCGCCCAGCCCCGCGACCGAGGAGGCAGGATGCAGTCGGAGCGGATGGTTCACGTCGGTCAGGTGGTCGGTCTCGGCCTGTTCGTGCTGGTCGCCGCGTGCGGCGACGACGCCAAGCGGCCGGTCGGCGAAGCGTGCACCGAGAACGTCGAGTGCGAGGGCGGCGTCTGCGGCGGCGGCTTCTGCCTCGACCCGGCCGAGGACAACGACCAGGACGGGCTCATCAACCGCGTCGAGGCCGGCTTGAAGACCGACCCGGTCACCGCCGACTCCGACGGCGACGGCCTCGCCGACGGCGCCGAGGTCGGCGCCGATCCGGCCCACCCGGCCGACAGCGACGGCGACGGCCGCATCGACGCGCGCGAGAGCGCCACCGCCGACTGCGACCTCGATCAGGTGCCCGACCAGGCCGACGCCGACGACGGCCTCGACCAGAAGGGCATCTGCCATCGCCAGGTCGTGTCGCCCTGCCAGGACCTCTGCGACGTCTCGTCCGGCCTGTCGTGCCCGGGCAGCGGCACCGGCTGCCTGTCCGCCTGCAGCCAGGTCTTCAGTGGCCTCGACGCCGCCTGCCAGGCCAAGTTCGCCACCGCCGGCCAGTGCGTCGCCGACTCCACCGAGCCGGGCTGCCCGGCCGAAGGCTCGCCCGCCTGGCAGCTGACGCCGCTCGGCACGTTCTGCGCCAACGAGATCGAGGCCGTGAGCCCGTGCCTGCAGTCGGCGCCGTGCGAGGCGCCCGTCGTCGTCCAGCTCGACGTCCAGCACACCGACACGCTGCCGAAGCCCGACGCCATGCTCGCCTTCAGCGTCGCGCTGGCGGGCGAGGCGAGCTACGAGATCGCCGTGTCGCCCGCCGGGCAGGCCGACGACCCGACGCTGGTCGTGTTCGCCTCGACGGCCGATCGCTGCGCCTGGATCAAGAACCCGCTCGGCGGCACTCAGCCGCTCGGCATCTCCGACAACGACGCCGGCTTCGACGAGATCGTCCAGCTGGCGCCGGGCCCCGCGCGCACCATCGACATCCTGGTCGTCAACGCCAGCGCCACCGGCGCCACCACCTTCACGCTCGACGCCCACGAGCTCGGCATCTGATCGATACTAATGCAGCGGCTCGGCCGCGCCGCCCGGCGCGAGCCAGCCGGCCTGCCACAGGTGGCCCGGCGTCCTCCTGAAGAGCTTCGAGCGCGCCGTCGTGTCCTTGAACGGCACGATCACCAGCGTCCAGCCGTCGGGGCGCGCGAAGAGCCGGACGCCGCGCACGCCGCCGGCGACGCTGGCGTAGCTCCGCCGGTCCTCGCTCGAGACCTCGGTCGTGTAGTGCAGCTGGCGCGGCTTGCCCTTCGCCACCGTGAACGCGACCGGCGTGGCCGCGAGCAGCGTCATCGCGCTCGGGTCGATGACGGTCTGGCCGAGCAGCGCCACCATGCACGAGCCGATGAGCTCGCCCTCTTGCTTGTCCCACTCGACGCGCGCGCCGGTGATGGCGTCCGTCATATGGAAGACGACGCGGTCGGGGAGGTCCTCGAGCGTGCCGATCTCGCCGGGGATCTCGCCGTGGCCGACGACCTTCCGGCCGGTGTCCTCCCACAGCGTGGTGACGCCGGTCACCGGGCTGTCCATGTGATCGATGATCATCAGGCGCCGGCCGCCGAGCTCGATGACGCCGTAGGCGCGGTTCATCTGCACGCGGTCCATGTCCTTCGGGAGCCACGCCTCCGACTCGCCATCGGCGACCGCCCGCGCGCGCACGATGCGGCCGCGGTAGTCGGCGAAGGGGATGCCGCCGGTCGCCGCCAGGCGCGCGAACGGGTCGGGCGTCGGGCGCGCGTCGAGCCAGGTCACCGCCGCTCCGGGCGTGGGCGGCGCGCCCTCGATGCCGCTGGCGAAGAACTCGCTCAGCGTGTCGACACACTCGCCCGGCAAGACCTCGGTCGCGGCCAGCGCCTGGCGCCAGCGCGCCGCGTCGGCCAGCGTCGGCGCGGGCGGATCGGCCAGCGCCGAGCCGCCGCTCGCGAGAGTGAAGAGCAGGGTGAGGGGCAGGGCGCGGGGCAGGGCGCAGGGCAACATGGGGCGGGTCGCGCGCATCACGGCGCCTCCGGGGTGACGCGGTAGAGGTCGCGCCACGAGCCGCCGCCGTCGGTCGAGAGGCGGCTCTGGCCGCCGCGCTTCGGGATGGTGATGTGGAAGCCGCGCGAGCGATCGATGAGGTCGTAGGTGTCGTTGGCGCCCGGCTCCTCGACGAAGAAGTAGCGCCCGCCGTCGTCGGCCTCTTCGGTCCAGGCCACCGGCCGCGCGCCGACGAAGCGCGTGAAGCTGCCGTGCTCGTAGCGGTAGACGGCGTCGGCGCGCGCCATCGGCAGCCCCGGCGCGGTGATGAACGGGCTCGCGCGCAGCACCGCCTTGTCGGCCTCGGTGAGCTCGCAGGCGTCGGGAAAGCAGGTGTAGAAGCCGCGCCCCATGATGGCGTTCGGCACCGCGTCGAGGTCGGGCGGGTGCGACAGGCCGAGGGCGTGGCCGAGCTCGTGGGCCAGGCCGTACACCCAGCGCAGCGGCTCCTTCTGCGTCGGGTGCTGGCCGACGAGGCCCAGCAGATCGTCCTCGGGCATGACCGCCACGCCGCCGCCGCCGCGCCCGCTGTTGCCCGGGCCGTCGGAGTAGATGACCCAGGTCCACGGCTGCGACCCGCCGGCGCCGAGGAGGCGCTTGGCCTCGGCGAGCCCGTTGTCGTAGCCCCAGTTGTCCCTCTCCGAGCCGGCGTCGTGGGCGTAGAACCAGGCCGCCGGCTTGTCCGAGCGCGCGACCTCGACGATGGGGCGCGCCAGGCGGAAGGTCGGGCCGCCGAGCTGGCTCGCGTAGAAGCGCTGCACCAGGCGCGCTGCGTCGGCGATGGCGTCGACGAAGTCCTGTCGCACCTCGACGATCGCTCGACACCAGGTACACGAAGCGCACCGTCATGGGCGGCACCGTCGCCGCGGCGCGGTCGTCGTCGCTCGGACCGGCGGCCGAGGACGGCGCCGCGCAGGCGCACAGCGCGAGCGCGCACAAGAGGGAACGCGGGGCGAGCGAGCGCATCGGTACCTCGGAGACGGCAGAGGCGACGCCCGAGCGAGGCGCGTCTCCCTGCGAAGGAGCGCTCGGCCCAGGTCATTCCCTGATATCACGCCCGGCCGCCCGGCGCGCGCCTCCGGGCGCGGCGAGGGACGCCTCGGCTAGCGGCGCCGCACGATCTCGAGCTCGACCGGAGGCGAGTCGATGGTGAACGGCGCCACGTCGCGCATCGGTCCGTCGGGCCGCGAGTCGGTGCCGTCGCCGCCCTTGCGGTGGCCGCCGAAGGCGTAGTGGAGGGTCAGGCGATAGCGCCCGGGCTTGGCGAGGTCGAGCGTCGTCCCCGGCCCCGGCATCCACGCGTCGATGGGCATGCGCGCGCCTGGCGCGAGCGCGATGACGTCCTTCTGCCAGTCCGGATCGTAGAGCCCGCAGCGCCCGATCGGCTGCGTCGTCATCGGCTGCCAGTCCTTCCCGACCAGGCGCTCGCCGGTGAGCCACACGTGCGGCTCGCGCCAGCCGGACTCGGAGCCGTCGCCCGGCTTCACCACCTGCTGCGGCGCGCTGCCGCGGTTCACCAGCGCCATGTCGAGCGCGATGTCGGCGCCGACCGGGCTCCGCGCCGGCGAGGTCAGCCGCAGCTCGAGGGCCAGGCTGTGGGGATCGGTCCCGGCGACGAGACTCGAGGCGACGACCAGGGCGATGAACAGCATGGGACCTCTCCGCGAAGGGGCTCCCGAAGATCGCACGAGCGACGATTTCGGTCTGCCGCTCGCGCCGCTCGCCGCGGCACCCGCCTGAAGTCCGCCAACGGCGCGGGTTCGCGCCGAGTTCCCGACGTCGGGAACGCGCGTACCCGACGTCGGGAACTCTGGCGCGGCCGATCGAAGGGCCCGCTCCGCCCGGGTCAGCGCACGTAGATGTAGACGTTGTCGAGGCCCCACGACTCGTCGGTGGTCGACTGATCGAGCGTCGACGAGCCGGACACGACGACCGACGACGCCGTGTGCGAGATGCTGGCCGAGACGTGCTCCTTCCGCTCTTCGCCGAAGCTCGACGAGCCGCACATGGCCGTGCCGCCGCACAGGCCGCCCTGCGAGCCGCAGCTCTGCGAGCAGAAGCAGAACTTCTTCGACCACACGGTGCTGCCGCCGAAGCCGACGCTCGCGGTCTCGCCGTCCCAGCTGTCGATCTTCACGTAGTCGAGCTCGAGGCGCGCCTCGGTGTGGGGCACGCTCGTCCAGGTGTAGGTCTTGGCGTTGCTCACGCCGCCGAGCACGCCGTAGCCGCCGAGGATGGTGCCCCAGCTGCCGCAGCTGGTGATGCTGTTGTTGCTGCTCCAGCCGGTGCTCGCCGTGTCGAACGTCTCGGCCGCCACGCGCCGCCAGCCGCCGCCGTTGCTCTGGTCGCACCACACCTGGATGGGCTGGCCGCTGCCGGCGCCGTCGGGGTCGATCCAGCTGAGCCCGCTGGCGCGGTAGCCGCGGTCGTACCAGCCCTTGCACGACGTCGGGATGGGGTCCTTGTCGCCGACGTCGCAGAGGAAGCGGCGCGAGTACCAGCCCGCGAGGAACTCGTACCCAGGCGAAGTCGCCGTCGGTGGTGAGCGCGTAGCCGAGCGAGCCGGTGACGCCGGTCGCCCCCGCCGGCGCGCTCTGATCGGTGCGGTTGCTGACCCAGAACGAGCCGCCGTCGCCCGCCTGCCACGCGCACGCCGCGTTGCCGCTCTGGAGGTAGGTCTTGCTGCAGGTGGCGCCGGCCTGGCTCGGGTAGATGCCCATGATGGTCAGGTAGCCCGAGCCGTGATCGGAGAGCTGCGCCGTCGAGGTGGCGAACGCCAGGGCCGCGTTGAGGTGCGCGCTCGAGCGCGGCGTGAAGAGCTGCATGCCGTACTTGGCGCAGATGTTCTCGGCCTGCGCCGCGCTGCGATACCAGGACGACTTCACCTTGAAGTAGGTGTAGCCGCCGCCCTCCGTGGTGAGGTCGCACCACACGTCCACCGGCGGATAGGCGGTGCCCGCGCCGTCGACGTCGATGGTGAAGATGCCCGAGGTGGTGGCGCCCGCCGCGAGCCAGTCGCTGCAGCTGCGCTTGGCGCCGGTCGAGCAGGTCGGGCCCGAGTAGCCGGGCTTGCACTGCGCGCAGCTCCGCACCTCGCCGGTCTCCGGGTCGCAGGTGACGCCCGAGGCGCAGTTCGAGAGGCTGCACGTGAGCTCGCACGTCTCGCCCCAGGTCCCGGTCGGGCACGAGTAGCAGCTCGTCACGGCGCCGGTCGTGCGATCGCACGAGGCCACGCCGCTGCAGCTCCCGGCCGCGCACGTCTTCTCGCACTTGGCGCCCCAGTAGCCGTCGGCGCAGGTGGTGCACGCTGTCGTCGCGCCGGTCGTGCCGTCGCAGACGAGCCCGTCGTCGCAGCCGGCGGAGACGCACGTCTTCTCGCAGGTCGCGCCCCAGCGTCCGTCGGCGCAGCTCGAGCAGCCGGTGAGCGCGCCGCTCGACTGCGAGCACGACACCGTGCCGGTGCAGGTGTTGCTGCCGGCGACGCACGCGCTGTCGCAGGTCGCGCCCCACCAGCCGCCGGCGCAGCTCGCGCACGACAGCGTCGCCCCGGTCGCCTGGGCGCAGGTCACGGAGCCGGCGCAGCGGCCCGACGCGCACGACTTGTCGCAGATCGTCCCCCAGTGATCGGCCGTGCACGCCGCGCACGAGGTGGCCGCGCCGCTCGCCTGATCGCAGGTGACGGTGCCGCTGCAGCCGGCCTGGGTGCAGGTGTTGGCGCAGGTCGGGCCCCACTTGCCGGGGGCGCACTGGGTGCACGCGGTGCGCGCGCCGGTCGTCTGGTTGCACGAGGCCACACCGCTGCAGCCGGTGGTGTCGCAGCTGCTGGCGCAGGTCGCGCCCCAGGTGCCAGCGGCGCAGGCCGAGCACGCCGTCGGCGCGCCGGTCGGGCCGCAGGTCACGTCGCCCTTGCAGGCGGCGATGCCGCAGCTGCCGGTGCAGGCCGCGCCCCAGGTGCCGGGCGCGCAGCCGCCGCTGCAGCTCACCGGCGCGGCGGTGGTCTTGTCGCAGCTGGCCGTGCCGAGGCAGCCGGCCTTGGCGCAGGTGCCCTGGCAGGTCGAGCCCCAGCGGCCGGCGACGCAGGTCGAGCACTGGGTCGGGTTGCCGCTCGCCTTGTCGCAGGTGACGGTGCCGACGCAGTCGCTGTCGACGCAGGCGCTGGCGCAGGTCGGGCCCCAGCGGCCGGGAGCGCACGCCGTGCACGACAGCGCCGCGCCGGTCGCGCGATCGCACGTCGCCTGGCCGGTGCAGCCGGCGATCTGGCAGGTCGACTCGCAGGTCGGCCCCCAGGTGCCGGGCGCGCACGCCGAGCACGAGGTGCGCGCGCCGCTCGTCTGATCGCAGGCCACCTGGCCCGAGCAGCCGGTGGCGTCGCAGGTCTTCTGGCAGGTCGGACCCCAGGTGCCGGGCGCGCACTGCGTGCAGGCGACGGCCGCGCCGCTCTGGCGATCGCAGGTGACCTGGCCGCTGCAGGCCGCGATGGAGCAGGTGCCGCCGCAGGTCGGGCCCCAGGTGCCGGCCTTGCACGTCGGGCAGGTGGTGGTCGCGCCGCTCGCCTGATCGCAGTCGACCTGGCCGACGCACGCGCCCTGCGCGCAGGTCGACTTGCAGGTCGCGCCCCAGCGACCGACGTCGCAGTCGCCGCAGGCGAGCGCCGCGCCCGAGGCCTGGTCGCAGGTGACCGTGCCGCTGCAGCCGCTGGCGGCGCAGGTGGCCTGGCAGGTCGGGCCCCAGCGGCCGGGGGCGCAGGCCGTGCACGAGCGCGCCGCGCCGCTGGCCTGGTCGCAGGTCGCCGTGCCGGTGCAGCCGGCGATCTGGCAGGTCGCCTCGCACGACGCTCCCCAGCGACCGGGCTCGCAGGCGCTGCACGAGGTGCGCGCGCCGCTCGCCTGATCGCAGGTGGCGACGCCGGCGCAGCCGGTCGCGTCGCAGGCGGCCGCGCAGGTCGGGCCCCAGGTGCCGGGCTTGCACGCGCTGCACGCGGTCGGCGCGCCGCTCACGCGGTCGCAGGTCACGGCGCCGGTGCAGGCGCTGAGCGAGCAGGTCTGCGCGCAGGTCGGGCCCCAATGCCCGGCCGCGCACTCGTTGCACGCGGTGGCGGCGCCGCTCGCCTGGTCGCAGCTCACCGTGCCGCGGCAGTCGCCGGCGGCGCAGGTCTTGGCGCAGGTCGGGCCCCAGGCGCCGGCGGCGCAGCCGTCGCTGCACGCGGTGGCGAGGCCGCTGGCCTGGTCGCAGGTGACGGTGCCCGAGCACGACGCGTCGACGCAGGTCGCGGCGCAGGTCGGACCCCAGCGGCCCGGAGCGCAGGCGCTGCACGACAGCGGCGCGCCGGTCGCGCGCTCGCAGGTGGCCTGGCCGGTACAGCCGTCGATATGGCAGGTCGACTCGCAGGTCGGTCCATAGAAGCCCGGAGCGCAGGCGTCGCAGGCCTCGCGCGCGCCGGTCGCCTGGTCGCAGGCGACGCCCGCGGCGCAGCCGGTGGCGGCGCAGGCGCTGCCGCAGGTCGGGCCCCACTGGCCGTCGCGGCAGGCGTCGCAGGCGATGGGCGCGCCGCTCGCGGCGTCGCAGGTCGGCAGGCCGTCGCAGCTCGCGACCGCGCAGCTGCCGGCGCAGGTCGGGCCCCAGGTGCCGGGGGCGCAGGCCTCACACGAGGTGGTGGCGCCGCTCGCCTGATCGCAGGTGATGGTGCCGACGCAGGCGTCGTCGTCGCAGGCGCGATCGCAGGTGGCGCCGTAGTGGCCGGGCGCGCGGCCGTCGTCGCAGGTGACGCGCGCGCCGGTCTTCTGGTCGCAGGTGGCGGTGCCGACGCAGTCGCCCTCGTCGCAGTCCTCGGCGCAGGTCGGGCCCCAGCGGTCCTCGGCGCAGAGCGAGCACGACACCCGCCGCGCCCGAGGCCTGGTCGCAGATGGCCACGCCGTCGCAGCCGGGGATGGTACAGGTGCTTTCGCAATCGCCGCCCCAGAAGCCCGGGTCGCAGCCGCTGCAGGCGATGCGCTCGCCGCTCGCCTGGTCGCACACGACGGTGCCGTCGCAGCCGCTCGCGTCGCAGGCCTCGGCGCAGGTGGGGCCCCAGGTGCCGGCGGCGCAGGCGGTGCACGCGGTCGGCTCGCCGCTCGCGCGGTCGCAGGTCACCGAGCCGGTGCAGTCGGCGAGGCCGCAGCTCTGCGCGCAGGTCGGGCCCCAGGTGCCGGGAGCGCACGCGTCGCAGGCGGTGGCGGCGCCGCTCGCCTGATCGCACACGACCACGCCGGCGCAGGCGCCGGCGGCGCAGCTCTTGTCGCACGTCGCGCCCCAGCGTCCGAGCTCGCAGCCGACGCAGGCCAGCGGCTTGCCGCTCGATTGATCGCAGGTCACGACGCCCTGGCAGTCATCGTCCAGGCAGGTCTCGGCGCAGGTCGGCCCCCAGCGACCGGGAGCGCACTGGCTGCAGGCGCGCGGGGCGCCGCTGGCGCGGTCGCAGCTCGCCTGGCCGGTGCAGCCATCGATGTGGCAGGTCGACTCGCAGGTCGCGCCCCAGGTGCCGGGGGAGCAGGCCGAGCACGAGGTGCGCGCGCCGCTCGCCTGGTCGCAGGTGACCTGGCCGGCGCAGCCGCTGGCGTCGCAGCTCGCGGCGCAGGTCGGGCCCCAGGTGCCGGCGGCGCAGGCCGAGCACGCGCTGGGCTCGCCGCTCTGGCGGTCGCAGGTGACGGCGCCGGCGCAGGTGGCGAGTGAGCAGGTGCCGTCGCAGGTCGGGCCCCAGCTGCCGCGCTTGCAGCTGTCGCAGCTCTCGGTGCGACCGCTGGCCTGATCGCAGACGATGGTGCCGAGGCAGGCGTCGGCCTCGCAGCCGGCGGCGCAGGTCGGGCCCCAGTGGCCGGGCTGGCAGGCGTCGCACGCGCTCGTCGCGCCGCTCGCCTGGTCGCAGCTCACCGTGCCGTCGCAGGCCGCGTCGACGCACGCCTCGGCGCAGGTCGGGCCCCAGCGGCCGGGGGCGCAGGTGGTGCAGGCGAGCGCGGCGCCGGTCGCCTGATCGCACGTGGCGACGCCGCTACAGCCGTCGATGTGGCACGTCTCGGCGCAGGTCGAGCCCCAGCGCCCCGGCGCGCAGGTCGAGCAGGCCACGGCCGCGCCGCTCGCCTGGGCGCACTCGGCCACGCCGTCGCAGCCGTCGATGGCGCAGGTCTTGGCGCAGGTCGCGCCCCAGGTGCCGACGCGGCAGGCGCTGCACGCGACGGCCGCGCCGCTCGAGTGCTCGCAGCTCACGTCGCCGACGCAGTCGGCCAGCGCGCAGCTGCCGTCGCAGGTCGGGCCCCACGCGCCGAAGGCGCACGCGTCGCAGGCCGTGCGCGCGCCGCTCGCCTGGTCGCAGCGCACGCTGCCGGTGCAGGCGCCGGCCTCGCAGCTGTCGGCGCAGGTCGCGCCCCAGCGGCCGTCAGCGCAGGCCGAGCACGCGACCGGGTCGCCGCTCGCCTGGTCGCAGGTGGCCACGCCGGCGCAGCCGTCGATGGCGCAGGTCTCGGCGCAGGTCGGGCCCCAGCGGCCAGGCGCGCAGGCGCTGCAGGCGAGGGGGGCGCCGGTGGCGCGGTCGCAGGTGGCCTGGCCGCTGCAGCCGGCGACCTGGCAGAAGTCGGCGCAGGTCGGGCCCCAGCGGCCGGGGGCGCACTCGCCGCACGACGTGCGCGCGCCGCTCGCCTGGTCGCAGGCCAGGCCGCTGGCGCAGCCGTCGGCGTCGCAGCGCGCGCCGCAGGTCGGGCCCCAGGCGCCGGGAGCGCACGCGTCGCAGGCCGCCGGGGCGCCGCTCAGGCGCTCGCAGGTGACGGCGCCGACGCAGGTCGCGACGGCGCAGGTGCCGGCGCAGGTCGGGCCCCAGGTGCCGGGGGCGCAGGCGTCGCAGGCGAGCGTGGCGCCGGTCGTCTGATCGCAGGCGACGTCGCCGACGCAGTCGCCGTGGGCGCAGGCGCGCTCGCAGGTCGCGCCGTAGTGGCCGACGGTGCAGCCGTCGCAGGCGAGCGCGGCGCCGGTGGTCTGGTCGCAGCTCACCGCGCCGAGGCAGTCGCCGGCGGCGCAGGTCTTCTCGCAGGTCGAACCCCAGCGGCCGGTGGCGCACACCGAGCAGGCGATGGCCTCGCCGCTCGTCTGATCGCAGAGCGCCGTGCCCTCGCAGCCCTCGATGTGGCAGGTCGCCTCGCACGACTCGCCCCAGCGCCCGGCCTCGCAGGCCGAGCACGAGGTGCGGACGCCGGTCGCCTGATCGCACACGACCGCGCCGTCGCAGCCGGTGGCGTCGCAGGCCTCGGCGCACGTCGGGCCCCAGGTGCCCGGAGCGCAGGCGGTGCAGGCGACGGGCGCGCCGCTGTCGCGGTCGCAGGTCACCGAGCCGGTGCAGTCGGCGAGCGAGCAGGTGCCGGCGCAGGTCGGGCCCCAGGCGCCGGGCGCGCAGCCCTCGCAGGTCGCGAGCGCGCCGCTCACCTGGTCGCAGGTGACGCCGCCGCTGCACGCGCCGGCCGCGCACACGCTGTCGCAGGTCGGGCCCCAGCGGCCGTCGTCGCAGCCCTCGACGCAGGCGATGGTGTCGCCGCTCGCCTGGTCGCAGGCGGTGAGCCCGGCGCAGTCGCCCTCGCTGCAGGTGAGATCGCAGGTCGGGCCCCAGCGGCCGGGGCGGCACGCGTCGCAGCGCTCGACCGCGCCGCTCTGGCGCTCGCAGCTCACGACGCCCACGCAGTCGTCGTCGACGCAGCTCGCCTGGCACGTCTCGCCCCACGCGCCCGGCGCGCAGTGGCTGCACGCGAGGCGATGGCCGTCGGCCTGGTCGCAGCTCGCGGTGCCGTCGCAGCCGGTGGCGTCGCAGGCCTCGGCGCAGGTCGGGCCCCAGGTGCCGGGAGCGCACGCGCTGCAGGCGGTCGGCGCGCCGCTCTGCCGGTCGCAGGTCACCGCGCCGGCGCAGTCCGCGAGGCCGCAGGTCGCGGCGCACAGCGGACCCCAGTGGCCCGGCGCGCAGGCGTCGCAGCGCTCGGGCTTGCCCGACGACTGGGCGCACACGACGGTGCCGTCGCAGCCGTCGAGGTGGCAGGTCTCGGCGCAGGTCGGGCCCCAGCGGCCCTCGGGGCAGCCGGCCGGGCAGGCCGTGACCGCGCCGCTCGCCTGGTCGCACACGGCGGCCTTGGCGCAGTCGCCGAGCGCGCAGTCGAGGGCGCAGGTCGGGCCCCACGCGCCGGGCGCGCAGCCCTTCGGGCAGGCGATGGGCGAGCCGTTGGCCTGGTCGCAGACGACGCCGTCCCGACACTCGCCGGGCGCGCACGCCTCGGCGCAGGTCGGGCCCCAGTGGCCGGGTCGGCACGCCTCGCAGGCGGTGGCCGCGCCGGTCTTGTGATCGCAGCTCACCTGACCGGCGCAGTCGCCGGCCTCGCAGCTGGCGGCGCAGGCCGGGCCCCAGTGGCCGGGCGCGCACGCGTCGCAGGCGGCGACGACGCCGCTCTGCTGGTCGCACACGACGGTGCCGACGCAGTCGGGGTCGCTGCAGGTCGCCTGGCAGGTCGGGCCCCAGTGGCCGGGCAGGCAGGTCTCGCACGCGCGCACGAGGCCGCTCTCCTGCTCGCACACGACGGCGCCGGCGCAGCCCGTGGCGGCGCAGGCCTCGGCGCAGGTCGGGCCCCAGCGGCCGTCGCTGCACGCGGCGCAGGCGGTCGGCGCGCCGGTCATCTGATCGCAGGCGACCTCGCCGTCGCAGCCCCGGGCCTCGCAGGTCTTGCTGCAGCTCGGGCCCCACAGGCCGGGCCGGCAGGCCTCGCAGGCCGTCTTCTCGCCGCTCGCCTGGTCGCACGCCACGGCGCCGACGCAGTCGTCGGAGGCGCAGTCGGCGGCGCAGGTCGGGCCCCACAGGCCGACGGCGCACTCGCCGCACGCGACCGGCTGGCCGTCGAACGGATCGCAGTGGGCGTCGCCGACGCAGCCGTCGATGACGCACGAGTCGACGCGCAGGTCGGACACGGCGACGTGGGCGCCGGCCGCGGCGCCGCTCACCAGGCGGAAGCGCAGGCGCACGCCGCGCCCGGCGTACTGCTCGAGCGACAGCGCGCGCGGGCCCTGCGAGTCGTCGCCGTCGAGGCTGTCGAGCGCGCGCCAGTCGTCGCCGGGCTGCGCCGGCTCGGGGCGGACCTCGATGGTCAGGCGGTCGGCCGGGTCGGGGAGCTCGAAGCGCGCGCTGAAGCGCAGCGCGGTCGGAGCGACCGCCGGCACGGCCACGACGCCGAGCAGCTCGGCCGTGCCGTCGAGCGCGTCGCCGTCGCCGAGCGGGCCGGCCGGAGACGCTTCGAGCGCGCCGTCCAAGCCGAGGCTCCAGGCGCAGCCGAGGCTCCAGGCGTCCTGGGCGGCGGGCGCGACGCCGTGGGTCCAGGGGACGGCGATGGCGGGCAGCGCGAGGTCGCCGACCTTCAGGTCGTCGACGGTGAAGCGGCGCGCGCCCGCGCTCGGGCCGAAGCTCTGCGTGAAGCGCACGCGCACCGTCTGTCCGCGCGCCGCGTCGAGCGGGATGGCGTGGGCGATGACGCCGCCGTGATCCTGCGCCAGCGTGAAGCTCCGGACGAGCTGCCAGGCGCCGTCGCGCTCGATCTCGAGGCGCACCACGTCGGCCGCGTCGAGGAAGCGCGCGGCGTAGGCGAAGGCGATGCCGGGCGTGCCGGCGGCCGCGTCGGACAGCGGCGGCAGCGCCAGCGGCACGTCGAGGAGCGCCACCTCGTCGTGGCTCGAGGCCTGGTCGCGGCCGTCGGGATCGTTGTCGAGGAAGGCGCCGCCCGTGCCCTGCCGATCGCGGTCGGGCACGCCGAAGCCCCAGGCGCCGTCCAGCGCCCAGCCGGCCTGCGCGGCGCGGTCGTCGAAGCTCGTGGCGTAGGGATAGCCGGCCGGCGCGACGACCACCGGCTGCTTGTCGACGCGCACGATCTTCAGGCCGCCGCGGCCGGTGGCGACGAACAGGAAGCCGTCGCGGTAGGCGATGTGGTTCACCGAGGCGGCGCCGTCGGGGAAGACCAGGCGGCCGACCACGCGATAGGTCGGCGGGG
The DNA here is from genome assembly GCA_046351155.1 of Myxococcota bacterium. Classification (GTDB taxonomy): domain Bacteria; phylum Myxococcota_A; class UBA9042; order PHBI01; family PHBI01; genus JAXLYZ01. Next base: position 112,223 of record JAXLYZ010000016.1, on the reverse strand, counting down.
CGCTCGGGTCGTAGGCGTCGGCGACCGGCGTCGAACTCTCGATCATGGTGACGCCGGCCGAGCCGTTGGCCACGAAGACGAGCGAGCCGTCGACGCTGACGGCGTTGGTGACCACGTCGGCGGGCGCGAGACCGGCGGCGATGGCGGCCTCGACCGGCGGCGGCACCTGCGCGATGACGTCACCGCTGGCGAGGTCCATCACCACCGCGCCGCCCGGGCCGGCGGCGATGAAGGCCTTCTGGCCGGCGACCTCGAGCGTCGACTTCGCCTCGGCCACGTCGGCGCCCGCGAACGGGTGCTGCGCGACGAGCGACAGGTCGCCGGCCGACAGCACCGACACGCGGCCGGGGGTGCCCTGCACCACGACGACGGTGCCATCGCCCGGGGCGGCGACCCAGCGCGCGTCGTCGAGCGCGGTGCTGGTCGCGACCGCGCCGGCGGACGGATCATATAGATAGGCGCCGCCGGTGTTGCCGGTGGTGACGACCACCTTGCCGTCGACGCCGGCCACGCTGGTGGCGGCGAAGCTCGACAGGCCGACGCGCACGTGGTCGCCCAGCGCCAGCGAGCCGTCGGCGGCGAGCGTCAGGCCCTCGAGCACGGCGGGGGTGCCGAAGCTCTCGTCGCTGGTGGCGGTGGCGAGCCACACGCCGCCGCCCACCACGGCGACCGACTCGACGTCGGTGTCGGACAGCGTCGCGCGCGCGACCAGGCTCGGGCGGCGCGCGTCGTCGAAGGCGAAGACGTCGACGCCGCCCTTCTCGACCGGGCCGGCGACGTTGTACGAGACCAGCGCGAAGCCGTCCTGGAAGGCCACCGCGGTGGCCTGGAGCGCCACGCCGTCGACCTCGGGCGGGGCCACCTCGGCGACCAGCGTCAGGCTGTAGTCGGGAGCCGGTGTGAAGGCGAGCGCGTGCGACGAGGCGCTGGCCGGGGTGACCGCGACGGGGTCGTCCTTGGCGGTGACGTGGCCGCCGAGGTCGTCGTTCTGGATGGTGACGCGGTCCGGGGCGGAGGTCTTGCCGTCGTCGTTGGAACAGGCGGCGACCATGATCAAGGCAGACCAGGTCAGCGCCGCGGCGGTACGCGGTCCTCGTTGCATCTCGACACCCGATGAGCTGGCGAAGGGAGCGATGGGGTCGAGGCGAAGACTGACCCGACGCGATCTGCATGACGGTCGCTTCGCGGCGCGGGTTGAGTCGTCGAACTCGAACCCCTCGCGCGGCCGCCCCCAGAACGGTCGCGCGCAGGGTCGGGCGGTAACCCACGGGCGCGTCGTGGACTCGCCGCCCGCGGTCTGGAATCTTGGCGGCGTGAACCGCCTCGCCTGCCTCGCGCTCGCCTGGGTCGCCTGCGACCACGCTCCGGTCGCGCCGCGCGACGTCGCCTCGCCCGACGCCGAGGTCGACGCGTCGCCCGATGGCGAGGTCGGCGCGTCGCCCGACGCGCTCGGCGACGACGACGCCGAGGCGTGGGACTGCGCCGCGCTCGAGCTCGCCGACTTCAAGGTGAACACCTGGATCCCGGTGTTCGAGAACCACGGCTGCATCGTCTGCCACCGGCCGGGCGGCATCGGCGGCCACTCGGACCTGGTGCTGCGCGGCGGCGACGACGACGCGACCGTGGCGCACGACCTCGAGGTCATCACCGCGGTGGCGCGCAAGGAGTTCCAGGGCGAGTCGGTGCTGCTGCTGCGGCCGACCGACCGCTACCCCGACGGCCACCCGGGCGGCGCCATCATCCCGCTCGACAGCCCCGAGTACCAGGCGCTCCTGCGCTTCGTGCGCGCCGCCCAGCACTGCCCGAGCGGGCCGAGCGGCGGCGCGCCCATCAACGCCAGCGCGCCCTGAGCGGCACTGCGAATATGCCAAATGGAATGACAAATGGCATATTCGCGAGCGGGTCAGCGCGCCGCGCTGCGGCGCGGGTCAGTCGAGCAGCCACTCGGGGTGGGCGAGGGTCCAGCGCACGGTGCGCTCTAGGCTCTCCAGAGCTCGACCGGCGCGCGCCAGCCAGAGCGCGTGGATGGCGCTGGCGTCGAGGGCGTAGCGGAGATCGTGGCCGGGCCGCGCCGAGTGGGCGTCGTGGAGCTCGTAGACGAGCTCCTTGCCGACGGCGCGCGCGACGTGCTGGGCCAGCTCGAGGTTCGACACCTCGTGCTCGCCGGCGATGTGGAAGCGCAGCGGCCGCTCGATGGCGCCGTAGCCGTAGGCCGGCACGCGGCCGGCGAAGCGCTCGACCAGGAACAGCACGGCGTCGGCGTGGTTGCGCGCGTGCAGGTAGTGGCGCGAGCCGACGACCCACTCGTCGCCGCGCTGCACGGCATGGATCGGCACCACGTCGCCGGCCAGCACCTTGCGGATGATCATCGGGACGAACTTCTCGGGCGCCTGACGCTCGCCGATGTTGTTCATGGTGTTGGTCACGATGACCGGCACGCCGAAGGCGCGCCACCACGCGCTCGCGGCCGCCTCCTGGGCGGCTTTGCTGGCGGCGTACGGGTTCGACGGCACGATCGGCTCCCACTCGACGTGGCGCTGTCCGGCGTGGGCCGGCCCGTAGACCTCGTCGGTGGAGATCTGCACGAGCACCGACGGGTGGAGCTCGCGTGCCAGCTCGAGCACGGTCAGCGCGATGTCGACGTTGTCGCGGAAGAACGGAGCAGGCTCGGCCAGCGACGTGTCGACGTGGCTCCGGCTGGCGAAGTTGACGATGGGGGCGCCGGGCGCGAGCCGGTGCACGAGCTGGCGCGACGGCGTGCGCGTGAGGTCGGTCACGTGGGCCTCGACCTGGCCGCTCCTCAGCGCCTCGGCGATCCGCGGCGCCTGGGTCAGGCGCTCGCCGATGCCGCCGTGGCTGAAGGAGCACAGGGCCTGGATACGCCAGGTCGGGCGCGTCACCAGCAGGTGCTCGACGAAGTGATGTCCGATGAAGCCGTCCGCACCCGTGACGATGACCGTCTGCATTCCGCGTGTTAGGCCACGCAGCGCGGTGCCTGTCCAGCCGGCGCCGGCCGGCGGGCCCGCGCCGCGCGGCGGCGAGGGCACGGGTCGGGCGCGCCGAGCGTTGCTTGTGTCGTTCCGTCGACGCTATAGTCGGGTCAAAGGTCGACCGCATGCCTTCTTCCCTCGAGCCACGCCGTCGTCGCGCAGCTGGATCCGCTCGTCGCGAGCAGCCGCTGGACGCTCGTCGAGCGCGCCAATGGCGCGGGTCCGGGCGTGCTGGTGAGCTTCGACGCGCGCCTCCTGCCCGACGCCCGGCGGCAGCTCGAGCGCGTGGCGGCCTTCGTCGATCCGCAGCTCGCGCCGCCGGTCGAGTACGGCGTGAGCGACGGCACGGCGTGGCTCCTCTACGCCGGCACGCTCGAGGACTCGCTGGCGGCGAGCTCGGGGCCGCTGGCGCTCTCGGAGCTGGCCGACTTCGCCGACGCGGTGCTGGCCGGCCTCGCCAACGCGCACCGCGCGGGCTTCGTGCATCCGGGCCTGGGGCTCGGCGTCGTGCGCGTCCAGACCGCGCCCGACGGACGGCCGTACCCGGAGATCCTGGGCTTCGGCTTGCCGCTGCCGCTCGAGCGCACGGCGCAGGACGACGTCTTCGACGTCGCGGCTATCATCTATCAGCTGTACACGGCGCACCCGCCGCTCGCCCCGGGCCAGCCCACCGACGGCAGCGTGCACGTCGCGCCGTTCCGTCAGGTGCGCTCGGGCGGGCAGGCGCCGGCGGCCTTCGAGGCGGCGGTGCTGCGCCAGCTCGGCCCGCGCACCGAGCGCTTCCTCAGCGCGGCGGGCATGCGCGCGGCGCTGTTCGCGACGCCCATCCGCCGGACCGGTCCGTCGCCGCGCCCGACCACCGACCCGCAGCTCAAGCGCGCGCTGCTGGCGGCGGGTCCGCCGCTGCCGCCGGTCGAGTTGTTGCCGACGCGCGAGGCGGTCGGGGTGCCGCTCGACGACGAGCCGCGCGGTCGTCAGGTGTGGGCGGTGTTGGGGCTCCTGGCCTTGTCGATCGCGGCCGGCATCGCGCTGGTCATCGCCACGGCGCCGGCTCCGAAGACGCAGGACTGGACGCCGGTGCCGACGGTCGCGACCTCCGAGCGGCGTCCGCGCGTGGCGCCGCCCGCGCCCGCTGCTGCGGTTCCGACCGAGGCCTCGGAGCCGGCGGCCCCGGCCGCGCCGCCGAAGCCGAAGCCGCGGCCCCGGCCGCTGCTGCCGATCGAGTCGACGGTGGAGAGCGCCCCGCCGGCGGCCGAGCCCGCGCGCGGCGGGTCGGTGCCCGCGCCGGCTCCGGCGCCGACGCCGACGCCAGCGGCGACTCCGACTCCGACAGCGACGCCAACTCTGGCTGCGACGCCGACTCCGGCGGCCACGCCGACTCCGACCCCGGCTCCGACACCGACCGAGGCGAAGGCGCCCGAGGCGGTGGCGCCCGCGCCGCCCGTGCCGATGCGCCACGTGCGCATCACGACGCGCCCGGCCGGCGTGACGGTGGTAGCCAAGGGCAAGGTGCTGGGCACGACGCCGTTGGTCACGGAGATCGCGGTCTCGGAGCTGCCGCTCGAGCTGGTCTTCGAGAAGCGCGGCTATCGTCCGTCGCGCCACACGCTGAGCGCGACCGACGAGGTGGTGCTCGATCTGCAGCTCGACTCGGCCCCGCCCGATCCCGAGCCCGGGCGAAACTAGGCGCCGGCGGCCAGCTTCTTGGCGTGCTTGCGGTCCAAGAAGATGTGGATCTCGTCGCCATCGATGGTGACGCGCACGCGCCGCACGCCGAGCCCGACCATGCGGCGCTTGACGTCGACGGTGAGCGCGAGATCGCGCTTGGCCTGAGCCCGCTCGGCGGCGGTGGGCAGCGGCGTCGCAGCGGCCGTCGGCTCGGCCTTCTTGGCGGTCGGGCGCTGCTTCGCCAGCGGTGGGCTCTTCGGCGGTGCCGTCGGCGGGCTCTTCTTCGCCGTCGGCGCGCTCTTCTTCGGCGCCGGCTCCAGCTTCTTCTTGCGCTCGGCCCCAGCGGCGCCTCGCGCGCTCGTGGTCTTCGACTTGGGCATGGGCGCGGACTTCGACTTGGCCACTGGCACCTCCGTTCGCGCCCACCCTACCCCTGAATGGCCGCGAGGCGAAAGGCGTTCCGCGCCCGCGACCGGCCCCGGTGCGGCCCGGACGATGCCATCCCCAGGTGCCGCCCATGGGGGTCAGGACTACTTCTTTTCTCATTTTCCGCCGCCGGAAAATGAGAAAAGAAGTAGTCCTGACCCCCGGTGGGGAGACCCCGGGTAGGGAGACCCCGGAAAATGAGAAAAGAAGTAGTCCTGACCCCGGGTAGGGAGACCCCTGACCCCGGGTGAGGAGACCCGGGCCGGCCCGGGCGAGGCCTGTGCGGGCGCCGGCTTGACCTCGAATCGAGCCCGGCCGACGCGCTCGCGACGCGCTCGCGCGGCCCGGCGTGCGACGAACCGCGCCGGCCCGAGCGCCGCGTGGTGGCGCGCGCGGCGCGCCTGTGCGAAGCACGCGCTGCGATGGCGAGCACTCCAGCGGGTCCCTACACGACGCCAGACGACCGGACGCCCACCGGAGGGTTTCCGAGCGCGACGACCACCTCGTCGCTGGTCAAAGGCGCGTGCTATGGTGATCGGTGGGAGGGGTGATGCGTCGTCTCGTCGTCTCGGGTGTTGCGCTCGCGCTCGCGTTGCTCGCGGCCGACGCGCACGCGGTGAACGTTGTCATCCACCTGAACTTCGACGACATCGACAGCAGCGGCCCCTTCCCGGACGCGCCGCTCGTCGGCTGGCGCATCCAGATCCTCGACACCGATCTCGCCCCGGCCCTCGACCTCGGCGGCAACCCCGTGCCCGTCCTCACCACCGACGCCGCGGGCCTCACCCCGTCGGTCTCGATCGCCGCCGGCTCGTACGTCCTCGACGTCGAGCCGCCGACGCCCAACCCCTATGACCCGAAGGTCATCTGGCCCGGCCCCCTCATCGGTGACTCGCCCGGCGAGGGCACGATGAACATCGGCGACTTCCCCACCTTCGAGCACTTCCTGAGCCTCGACTGCGCCTGCGGCGGCACCCCCGACGACCCCTGCGACGACTGCAACGCCGGTGTCTGCCAGCCCCCCAACGGCCCCGAGGACGTGCGCCCCGATCGCCCCGAGCTGTGCAACGGCATCGACGACGACTGCGACCTCCAGGTCGACGAAGGCCTGCCGCGCCCCTGCACCGACAACGCCCCGGCCGTGGTCGGCTGCTCCGACGGCACGCGCGAGGGCTTCATGGACCTGCCGACCCACCCGCTCGTCGCCGCCTGCTCCGGCGCCTGGGACCAACCCGGCCTCGATCGACCGCCGTCGTGCAACCGCAAGAGCGGCAACCACGGCCAGCAGAGCGCCGGCATCGGCTGCGCCGCGGCCGACCTGTGCGCCGCCGGCTGGCACATCTGCCGCGGCCCCAACGACCTCGACGACCACGTCAGCGACGGCTGCATCAACGCCGTCGATCCCTTCTACCCCGACTTCGGCACCGGCGATTTCGGCTTCGACGCCACCGCCACCCTGCTGTCGCCCCCGCCGGGCGGCGCCTTCTTCGCTTCGCGCGGCACCATCGTCAACACCGTCTGCGACGACGTCGCCAGCGGCACCCCGCTCGGTCCCGTCTTCGGCTGCGGCAACCTCGGCCTGTCGGTCCCCGTCAACCTGTGCGGTGATCTCGACCGCCAGAGCGGCGCCCTCTGCGGCGGCCTGCGCGATCAGAGCGTGGTGCTCGGCGACGACCCGGCCACCGACTGGGCCTACGACCTCGCCGCCGAGTGGGCCTGGGCCTGCGGCCCCGACTCCGGCCAGGAGCGCCTCGAGCTGGTCAAGCGCTTCGCCGATCGCCAGGGCGGCGTCCTGTGCTGCAAGGACGCCGACCCGGCGCTGCCCGAGGCCTGCGACGGCATCGACAACGACCTCGACGGGCAGACCGACGAGAGCGGCCTGGCCGTGGTCGGCGACGCCTGCACCTCGGGCGACCGCTGCGGCAAGCTCGCCTGTACCCCGAGCGCCGCCTTCGTGTGCGGCTCGCTGCGCGCCTGCGCCGACACCGTGTGCAACGGCGTCGACGACGACGAGGACGGGGCCACCGACGAGGACTACGTCGAGTCGTCGACGACCTGCGGCGTCGGCGTGTGCTTCGCCACCGGCATCCTGCGCTGCCAGGGCGGCGGCGAGGTCGACTCGTGCGTCCCGGGCCCGACCACCGAGCCGACCGATGCCACGTGCAACGGCGAGGACGGCGACTGCGACGGCCAGACCGACGAGGGCTTCGTGGCCTCGCCCACGAGCTGCGGCCAGGGCGCTTGCGCCGCGACCGGCCACCTCACCTGTGCGGGCGGCGTGAAGGGCGACAGCTGCCAGCCGAAGGCGCCGCTCGCCCTCACCGACACCACCTGCGACAACATCGATCAGGACTGCTCGGGGGCGGCCGACGAGGACTACGTGGCGCCGCTCACGCAGTGCGGCACCGGCGCCTGTCGCGCCACCGGCTTCCTCCTGTGCGAGGGCGGGGCGACGCACGACAACTGCCAGGCCAAGCCGCAGCTCGCGCTCACCGACACGACCTGCGACGGCATCGACGACGACTGCGACGGCGCGACCGACGAGGAGTACGTGCCGGTGGCGTCGACCTGCGGCAAGGGCGCCTGCGAAGCCACCGGCACCGTCACCTGCGTCGCCGGCAAGACCGTCGACGACTGCGTCGCGCTCACGCCCACCTCGAGCGACGACGTCGCCTGCGACGGCATCGACCTCGACTGCGACGGCGAGACCGACGAGGACTACACCGAGACGACCATCGTGTGCGGCCTCGGCCTGTGCACGCGCGACGGCCTCCGGCGCTGCATCGACGGCGAGCCGACCGACGTGTGCGAGCCGGGCCTCGCCGCCGCCGACGATCACGTGTGCGACAACCAGGACGAGGACTGCGACGGCGACACCGACGAGGAGTTCCCGATCGTCGCCACCCATTGCGGGCTCGGCGCGTGCGGCGGCAACAGCGGCACCACCACCTGCATCGAAGGGGTCGAGGGCGACAGCTGCGATCCGCTGGCCGGCGCGGTCAGCGAGCGCTGCAACTCCATCGACGACGACTGCGACGGCATCACCGACGACGGCTTCGCCGCCCTCGACATCCCCTGCGACGGCGAGGACGAAGACAAGTGCGTCGAGGGCCTCACCGCGTGCTCGTCGAAGGGCGACGTCGTCATCTGCTACGAGCCGACCGTCGGCCACGTCGAGCTCTGCAACGGCGAGGACGACGACTGCGACGGCCTCACCGACGAGGACCTTGTCGCGTGCGTCGACTCGGACGGCGATCTGAAGCCCGACGTCGTCGACAACTGCCCGCTCGTCCCGAATCCGGATCAGGCCGATCACGACGGCGACGGCCTGGGAGACCGCTGCGACGTGGTCGTCCAGAGCGGCGGCGGCGACTGCGCGGGGGGCTCGGTCGAGCTCGTGCCGCTCTGGCTGCTGTCGGTCCTCGGGCTCATGACGCGCCGTCGCGTTGCGTCATGGCGGCTCCGGTAACCTGCCGAGCCCGTCGGTCAAAGGGCTCCGGCCTTCGTCACAAGGCCCTGAAACAATGCGAAGAAGAACTTGCGAATCCGCGACCGCCTGGCCGGCTCAACCGCTGGCCTATGCGGATTCGGAATGGCGCAAGTCTCTTCGCTTGACCCAGCCGGGCCACACGTCTACTCCCATGGAGAGCGATGTCGGTGGGGGACTGGCACCGCCCACTAGACTACTGGAGGCGATCATGCGAGCTGCGTCGGGCCGGCTCAATCGATTGTCCGTGGTGCTTGCGCTGCTGCTCGTCTCGAGCGGTTCGGCGTGGGCCAGCGGCAATCTCGATCTGTTCCTTGTCACGGGTCAGTCGACGAACTCGTCGCAGTGCCCGGGGTCGAAGGGCTTCAGGGAAGGGCGCGTCCGCGTGCTCGACGACCAGGGGGAGGTCGTCGCCACGCAGGTGAACGTCGGCCTGACGCTGCGGTCGTGCACGGCGCAGCTGACCCTGGCGGTCGACTCGGCGCTGCTCGATCGACTGCTCGATCAGCCGCTCTTCATCGATGTCGAGGCCTGCGCCGCGTACGCGCCGACCTGCACCTTCGATGAGGGCACGGTCACCGAGTCGATCCTCGAGGACGCTCCCATCGACACCATCGTCGACGACGTCTACGCCCTCGTCACGAGCGACATCGGCGCGCTCGACGAGCGCATCGACGGCGAGGTGGCGGCGCGCGGCGTGGCCGAGGCGGCGCTGCAGCAGGCGCTCGACGGCGAGGCCGCGGCGCGCACGGCCGGCGACAGCGCCACGACCACGGCGCTCGACGCCGAAGCGGCGGCGCGCGCGGCCGCCGACACGGCGCTCCAGAACGGGCTCGGTGGCGAGGCTGCGGCCCGCGCCGCGGCCGACACGGCGCTCCAGAACGGGCTCGACGGCGAGGCCGCCGCGCGCATCGCCGCGGACACCGCGCTCCAGAATGGCGTCGAGGCCGAGGCCGCCGCGCGCATCGCCGCCGACATCGCGCTGCAGAGCGGAGCCGACGGCGAGGCCGCCGCGCGCGCCGCCGGCGACGCCGGCCTGCAGGGCGGGCTCGACACCGAGAGCGCGGCGCGCACCGCCGCGGACGTCATCTTCCAGGCCGGCCTCGAGGGCGAGCTGGCGGCGCGTGCCGCCGCCGACGTCGAGCTGCGCAACGGCATCGACGGCGAGGCCGCGGCGCGGACCGCCGCGGACGTGGCGCTGCAGGGCGGCAACGATGGGGAGACGGCGGCCCGAGCGGCGGCCGACGTGGCGCTCCAGGGCGGGCTCGACGCCGAGGTCGCGGCGCGCACCGCCGCCGACATCGCGCTCCAGAGCGGCGTCGACGGCGAGGCCGCAGCGCGCAGCGCGGGCGACGTGGCGCTGCAGGCCGGGCTCGACGCCGAGGCCGCGGCGCGCGTGTCGTCGGATGCCGGCTTCGCGCTCGGGCTCGACACCGAGACCTCCGCGCGCGCAGCCGCCGACGTGGCGCTGCAGGGCGGCATCGACGCCGAGGCCGCGGCGCGCATCGCGGCCGACGTGGTCCTCCAGAACGGGCTCGACGCCGAGACCGCGGCGCGCACCGCCGCCGACGTGGTCTTCCAGAGCGGGCTCGACGCCGAGACCGCGGCGCGCACCGCCGCCGACGTGGCCTTCCAGGGCGGCCTCGAGGAAGAGGCCGCGGCGCGCGGCGCCGGCGCCGCGGCGCTCCAGACCGGGCTCGACGCCGAGGCCGGCCTGCGGGCCGCGGCCGACACCTTGTTCCAGAGCGGGCTCGACGCCGAGAACTCGGCGCGCGTCGCGGCCGACATCGCCCTCCAGGGCGGCGTCGACGGCGAGGCGGCCGCGCGCGTGGCCGGCGACGCCGCGCTGCGCAGCGGCCTCGACGAGGAGACCGCGGCCCGCACCGCCGCCGATGTGGCGCTCCAGACCGGGCTCGACGGCGAGGCCGCCGCGCGCGCCGCCGCCGACGTGGCGCTGCAGGGCGGGCTCGGCGACGAGACCGCGGCGCGCACCGCGGCCGACGCCGCGCTCCAGGGTGGCCTCGAGGAAGAGGCCGCCACCCGCGCCGGCGCCGACGCCACCATGCTGGCCGCGCTCGATCGCGAGACGGCGGCGCGCACCGCCGCCGAGCAGGCCTTCCAGACCGCGCTCGACGGCGAGGCCGCCACGCGCGCCGCCGCCGACGTGGCGGTGCAGAGCGGGCTCGACGCCGAGGTCGGCGCGCGCACCGCCGCCGACGTGGCGCTGCAGAGCGGGCTCGACGCCGAGGCCGCCACGCGCGCCGCGGCGGACGCGGCCTTCCAGAGCGGGCTCGACGGCGAGGTCGCGGCGCGCACCGCGGCCGACATCGGCTTCGCCGCCGGTCTCGACGCCGAGACGGCCGGCCGCACCGCGGCCGTGGTGGCGCTCCAGAACGGGCTCGACGGCGAGGCCGCCGCGCGCCGCCGGTGACGCGGCGCTGCAGCACGGCGTCGACGCCGAGACCGCGGCGCGCATCGCCGCCGACACCGCATTCTCCAATGGACTGAGCGGCGAGACCGCCGCGCGCGCCGCCGGCGACGTGGCGCTGCAGGGCAACATCGACGCCGAGCAGGCGGCCCGTATCGCCGCCGACACCGCGCTCCAGAGCGGGCTCGACGGCGAAGTCGCCGCGCGCACCGCGGCGGTGGTCGGGATCCAGGGCGGCCTCACGGCCGAGGTCGCGGCGCGCACCGCGGCCGACGTGACCTTGACCAACGGGCTCAGCGGCGAGGTGGCGGCGCGCACCGCGGCCGACGTGACGCTGACCAACGGGCTCAGCGCCGAGGCCGCATCGCGCGCCGCGGGCGACGCGGCGCTGTCGGGCAACCTCGGCGGCGAGACCTCGGCGCGCATCGCGGCTGACACCGCGCTCCAGAACGGCCTCAACAGCGAGGCGGCGGCGCGCATCGCGGCCGACACCGCCTTCCAGGGTGGCCTCAGCGCCGAGACCTCGGCGCGCATCGCGGCCGACACCGCGGCCGCCAACGGCCTGAGCGCCGAGACGGCGGCGCGCATCGCGGCCGACACCGCGGCCGCCAACGGCCTGAGCGCCGAGACGGCGGCGCGCATCGCGGCCGACACCGCGGCCGCCAACGGCCTCAGCACCGAGACGACGGCGCGCACGGCGGCCGACACCGCGCTGCAGAACGGGCTCAACAGCGAGACGGCCTCGCGCATCGCGGCCGACGTCGCGCTGCAGAGCGGCGCCGACGCCGAGCGCGCGTCGCGCATCGCGGCCGACGCCACGCTCACCACCAACCTCGCCAACGAGGCCTCGGCGCGCAGCGCGGCCGACACCACGCTGACCAACAACCTCGCCGGCGAGACCTCGGCGCGCACCGCGGCCGACACCACGCTGACCAACAACCTCGCCAGCGAGACCTCGGCCGCAGCGGCCGACCAGACGCTCACGGCCTCGGCAACGAGACGGCGCGCGCACCGCCGCCGACGGGGCGCTGCAGGGCGGGCTCGGCGACGAGACCGCGGCGCGCACCGCGGCCGACCAGACGCTCACGACCAACCTCAGCAACGAGACGGCGGCGCGCAGCGCGGCCGACACGACGCTCACCAACAACCTCGCGACCGAGACCAGCACGCGCATCTCGGCCGACAGCGGCCTCGGCACGCGCATCACCAACGAGACCTCGGCGCGCAACGCGGCCGTGAGCGGCCTCCAGGGCGCGCTCTCGACCGAGACCTCGGCGCGCAGCGACGCCGACACCGCGCTGCAGGCGAACATCGACGCCGAGGCGGCGGCGCGCACGGGCGCCGTCAGCAGCGAGGCCTCGACCCGCTCGGCGGCCGACGATGCGCTCGTGGCGATGCTCGCCGCGCTCGACGGCTCGCTCGCGGCGGTGGCCAAGACCGGGTCCTACAGCGACCTCGCCAACAAGCCCGACCTCTCGATCTACGCCCAGACCGCCAACCTGCCGTGGCGCACGACCGGCACCTACATCGCCGCGGCCATCGCCGGCATCGGCGCCACCAGCGTCGACCAGAGCACCACCCCGACCGGCGGCGCGGGCGCCTTCTCGGCGGCCATCTGGCAGTCGTTCACGCCGTCGCTCACCGGCGTGCTCAGCGCCATGAACGTCGGCATCTCGGGCAGCGTGACGGCGGTCACCGTCAGCATCCGCTCAGGCGAAGGCATGGCCGGCACCGTCCTCTTCTCGCAGGCGATGACCGTCACCGGCAACGTCGACATCCCCATCACCGGCGTCGATGTCGTGGCTGGCCAGAAGTACACCGTGGTGCTCGAGAAGGCGGCCGCTTACAACTGGCTCTTCAACCTCGGCAGCACCTACGCGGGCGGCACGCTCGGCACCACCAACGGCCCGGTCACCGGCTTCGACATCGCCTTCAAGGCCATCGTCGCGGTGCAGCCCGGCGTCGCGGTCACCTCGGGCGGCAACATCGGCCTCGGCACCAGCACGCCGACGGCGCAGATCGACGTGAGCGGCGGCGCCATCCGCATCCGCACCTCGCGCTCGCCGGCGTCGAACGCCACCTGCGCCAAGGGCGAGATCGCCTGGGACCAGAACTTCGTCTACGTCTGCATCGCCACCAACACCTGGCGGCGCAGCGGCCTCGCGCCGTACTGAGCGACGAGCCGCGCGATCAGGGACGCGGCAGGGCGTCGATGGCGTCGAGCACGATCGACGCCTCGTCGAGGCTGTTGGCGAAGTGCGGGGCGAGGCGGAGCCAGCCGTCGGGCGTGCTGGTGGTGACGCCGTGGGCGGCGAGGTGGCGCTGCAGATCGGCGAGGCCGACGCCGGCCGGCGGCCGCACCGATAGGATGCCCGAGCGGTGCGCGCGGTCGGTCGCGCGCGCGCTGGCGAAGCCGCGCGCGAGGAGGCCGGGCTCGACCAGATCGTGCCAGCGCTGCACGTGCTCGAAGGCGGCGGCCACGCCGACCTGATGGAGGAGGCGCAGGCCCTCGAGCAGCGCGATGATGGCGAGGCTCGATGACGAGCCGCCCTCGAAGACGCGCGGCGCGGCGTGCAGCGGTCGGTCGTAGCGCAGCTCGCCCGGCCCTTCGAAGAGGAAGCGCGCGCCGTCCTCGCACGAGAGCCAGCTCGCCATCGGCTGCGTCAGCTCGCGCTCGCGGCCGGGCGCGACGTAGAGCCAGCCGGCGCCATCGAGGCCGAGGAGCCACTTGTGCCCGCCGCCGGCGGCGAGGTCGACGCCGAGCGCGGCGAGGTCGAGCGGCACGATGCCGGCCGCCTGGATGGCGTCGACGAAGAGCAGCGCGCCGCGCGCGTGGCAGAGCTCGGCCATGGCGGCGAGCGGCATGCGCAGGCCGGTCTGGAACTGCACGGCGCTGACCGCGACCAGGCGCACGTCGCCCGGCGCGAGGAGGCGCTCGAGGTCGGCGAGCCCGCGAGGGTCGGCGAAGGCGTCGGCCGGCAGGCTCTTGTGGCCGAGGCCGTGGTGGGCGACGGCGCGGAGCCAGGGCGTGACGTTGGCCGGGAACTCGCCGTCGAGCGTGACGACCACGTCGCCCGGCCGCCAGGCGAGCGCCTGCGCCGTGGCCATGACCGCGGCGCTCGTCCCCTGGACCAGGCCGAGCGTGGTCGGCGCCACGCCCAGGAGCCGCCCCAGCTCGGCGCGCACGAGCTCGCGCGCGGCCAGCGCGTCGCGCACGGTCTCGACGCCGCGCGCGGCCTGGGCGGCGATGTGGCGCGCCAGCGCGTCGGCGCTCGCCCGGGACAGCGGCGACACGGCCGCGTGCGCGGCGTACACGCGCGGCGCCAGGTCGGGGAACAGGCGTTGACGCTGGCCGATCCAGGTCTCCCCAGGTGGGGTCAGGACTACTTCTTTTCTCATTTTCCGCTCCCCGTTTCTCGCTCCCGCTCCGCGCGCGCGGCGCGCGTCCGCCGCACCAGCACCAGCACCGACGCCGGCAGCGTGACCAGGTTCGGCGCCACCACCAGCGCGTCGCCGATGGCCGCGCCGTAGGCGATCCAGCAGGCCGCGTTCAGCGCCAGGAGGCCGTACGTCATCGGGCTCACCGCCGTCAGCGACGCGTCGGCGCGCAGCGCTCGCACGGCCTGCGGCACGGCCATCGACCCGGCCACGACGTCGCCCATGAGGCCAGTCGCGGGCTGGCCCGCCAGCGCGCCAACGGTCAGCACGGCGCCGCACGCCGCGAGGCCCGCCGCGGCCATCGCCGGCCGCAGGCGCGCGCGGCAGGCGTAGGCGGTGAGCAACGCCGCCGACGCCACCGACGCGTTGGCGACCGCGATGTACGGGCTCGGCGCGCGCACGCCGTAGAGCGTCCACAGGAGGCCGCTCGCGAACAGGAGCCCGGTCGAGGCCAGCGACACGCCCTCGGTGGAGGTCGCGCGCAGCGCGCGCACCGCCTGCGGCCAGGCGAACAGCGTCGTCAGCACCGCGGCGAGCCAACCGAAGACGTCCGCCGCCAACCGCTCCCTCCGAGCCCCCGCACGGCGCGGGGCGCCGCGACCATGCACGCTGGGCCGCGCCGAGTAAAGGCGTCAGGGCCAGAGGATGGCGACGCCGAGCGCCACCGTCGGCACCAGGCGCGGCGTCAGCGCGTGGCCCTGGTCGTCGGCGAGGTCGACCAGGTAGGCGTCCATGCCGGCGTCGAGGCCGAGCGCGACGCTCGAGCCCAGCGCCCACTCGGCGCGCACGAAGGGCCCGACGCGCGGCACCACCTGGTCGACGTCGTCGGCGCCGCCGGCCGAGCTGAAGCGCTGCGCCAGCCAGTCGACGCCGAGGCGCACGCCGAAGCCGAAGCCGTGGCGGCCGAGCTCGAAGAGGTGGAAGAGGCCGGCGTCGACGCCGAGCAGCGTCTGATCGATGCCGACGAAGCCGTTGTCGCCCGAGCTGCCGCCGAAGCGCACGCGCGCCTCGAGCGCCAGATCGGCGAGGTCGAGCTGGCCCGTCAGCGCGCCGCCGACGAAGACGCCGGTGCCGGCCAGCACCGGCCCGGCCACCTCGGTGGCCACGCCGACCGACAGCGCGCGGCGCTCGAGCTGGCCATAGCCGCGGCGCACGGCGTGCCGGAACGGGATGGGCTCGAGGTCGTCGATGGCGGTCGCGACGCGCTCGCCCGGCTGAAGGAGGACGCGCTTCTCGGCGGCCATGGCGCCGTCGACGCGCCGCACCAGATAGGCGCCCGGCACGAGCGACAGGAGCAGGCTCTGCTCGAGGTCGACCTCGGAGACGAGGCGCCGATCGCCGAAGCGCTCGAAGACGAGCCAGCGCCCGCGACCGTCGAGCTCGAGCAGGCCCTGGCTCGCGGTCGTGCCGACCTCGGTCACGATGACGTCGTCCTCGCCGTGCAGATCGAAGGCGAAGCTCGGGTGCTGCACGATGTCGCTGCCGGCGGTGCTCACCAGCGTCTGCGCGTAGGCGTAGCGATAGACCTCGGACAGCGCCACGCGCCGATCGCCCGAGCTGTCGGCCGCGCCCATGAGGCCGGCCAGGAGGTGGTGCGTGAAGACGCCGCCGGCCAGGTGCTCCGACTCCTGCGCGTCCTCGCCCGAGGCCGAGCTCGTCACGATGGCCAGGCCGCGCACGTCGGGCGTCGGCGCGTCTAAGGCGAACGGCGCGATGGGCGTCCCGCCCTTGGCGGTGATGAGCCCGGCCGAGCGGCACGCGTCGACGATGAACACCGTCAGCTTGGCGCCGAGCTCGCGCACGAGCTGCTTCAGCTCCGAGAACGACACGCGCGTGCCCGACAGGAGGAGGCTCGCGGCGTCGGCATGCCCACTGTAGTAGACGAACAGCAGCGCGTCGGGCCCGGCCTGCCGGACGCGCACGCCGAAGGCCGCGACGGCCATCTGCAGCTCGACGCGCGAGGGCGAGCTCAGCACCAGCAGGTGGTCGTCCGGCACGCCGCCGAGCCGCGTCAGCACCTCGCCCATGCGCTGCGCGTCGCGCTCGGCCCAGCGCAGGACCGGCTCGTCGACGTCGCCCGCGTTCGAGCCGATGACGATGGCGAAGCGGTCCTGGCGCCCGTCGGCCGCGCGCGCCGCGGGCGCGGCCGCCATCCCGCCGACGACGACGGCCGCCAGCGCGAGCGCCAGCCCGCGCGTCACGGGCGGCTCACCTTCCGCAGCGCCAGCGTCCGCAGCACGCAGCCGCGCGCCTCGCTGCGCGCGCGCACGTCGGCCTCGCGCACGGGCGGCGCCGGCACCAGGTCGGCGAAGGCGAACGCGCTCGGGCAGTAGACCGCCGCGAAGTGCTCGGCCGCGCCGACCGCGTCGAACTGGATGGCCGCCGGCAGCGCCTGCGCGGCCGGCGTCGGCGCGATGGCCTGGGCCGCGCCGAGGCCGCTCGCCGGGTAGGCAGGGTAGGGTGCCCCGCGCTCGTCCCAGCCGAAGATCAGGATGAAGCCCGCCGCCTCGGCGCGCGCCTCGAAGCCGGCGCGATCGCCCGGGTGCACCACCGCGCCGTCGTCGACGCGCGTCGTCGCCTTGCCGTCGGCGATGTGCACCTCGAAGTCGAAGCGCGAGCCCTTGCGCGTCGCGTCGGGCGGCGCGGTCACCACGGCCAGGGTCGCCGCGGCCGCCATCAGCGCGCCCGCGCCGCCGATGAGCCAGTTGCGTCGAAGCCGCCTCGGCGGCGCCGGCACGCGCGTCGGAGCCTGGCCGCGCGCGGGCGGCGGCGCCAGCGTGAGCGCCGGATCCTCGGCCGCCATCGACGCCATCAGCGCGCGGCACTCGGCGCAGCCGGCGAGGTGCGCCTCGGCCGCCGCGAAGAACGGCGGGTCGCTCTCCGGCGCGTCGAGGCGCACGCGCTCGAGCGCCCACAGCGAGAGGTGCCCAGCGCGATCGAGCGCGGGATCGGCCGCCGGATCGTCGCTCGTCATGGCGCCTCCTCGGGCGTGCCGACGACCTTCCGCGCCTCGCGCGTCAGCGCGTCCAGCCGGTTGGCCACGGTGCGATCGGAGACGCCCACGATCTTGCCGATCTGCGCGGTCGTCAGGCCGTCGTGGTAGTAGAGCACGCCGACCAGCGTGAGCTCGGGATCGAGCCGGCGCCAGAGCGACGACAGGAACGCCCGCGCCTCGGGGGCGGTGCCCGGATCGCTCTTCGCCCAGACGGTCTGGCTGTGGTTCAAGATGAGCGCCTCGTGCAGGGTGTGGCTGCGCAGACGGTCGATGCACAGGCGCGTCGTGACCGTGTACAGCCAGGTCGCCGGCGAGCTCTCGCCGCGGAAGCTGGCGGGTGACTCGAGCAGGCGGAGGAAGACCTCGTGCACCAGCTCCTCGGCCTCGGCCCGCGGGAGGAAGTGCATGGCTCGCCGCAGGACGGTCGAGCTGTAGCGACGATAGATCGACTCCACGTCGTGCGCAGGCACGACCGCTGCCGTCCTCTTCGGCCTGGTGTCGTCGTCCATCCATCCCCGGCGTCGAGACCCGCCGGGCCGTGGGGCGCATGCCTCACACGACTTCGACGATCGACGTGTCTCGAAAGCGAAGGCGCTCGTCGCACGAGCGCGCGCGGCGCGTCAATCCCCGGTCCAGCCGCGGTCCGACGCGGTCCGGCGCGGGCTCAGGTCGGGCGCTCGACCGAGCCGTCCGGCCGGCGCGCGAAGCGGCCGTCGTCCCGGCCGTGGACCGGGTCGTCGCTGCCCCAGATCCAGCCGCCGAAGCGCGTGCGGCGATAGTCGGCCCACGCCTGCTCGATCTCCTCGGGCGTGTTCATCACGAACGGGCCGCGCGCGACGACGGGCTCGCCGATGGGTCGGCCCTGGAGCAGCAGCATCTCGATGGCGCCCCCGCTCGCCTCGAGCGTCACCGCGACGTCGGGCTGGAGCACCACGCCGTGCTGGTCGGCGACCGCCGTGCCGGCGACGCGGAGCCCGCTGCCGTCGAAGAAGTAGAGCACGCGGTTCGTGCCCGGCCGCGCCGCGGGCAGCGTCCAGCGCGCCCCGGCCGTCATCTTGATGCTCCAGATGGCCAGGTCGCTCTCGGCGCGCGCGGCCCACGAGGCGGGCGGCGGCGCGGGCGGCACGGCGTCGCCGAGGCGCCCGGCGGTGACCGTCACGCGCGTCGTGCCGACCGTCGTGTCGACGTGCTCGGGGATGGTCTCGCGCCACAGCATGGTGAAGTGCGGCGTGGCGAACTTGTCGGCGCGCGGCAGGTTGAGCCAGATCTGGAAGAGCTCGAGCGGGTTCGGCGCGGCCTGGTCGAGGAGCGGGAACATCTCGGCGTGGAGGATGCCCGAGCCGGCGGTGAGCCACTGCACGTCGCCGCCGCCGTAGCGCGCGCCGGCGCCGAGCGAGTCGGAGTGATCGAGGAGGCCCTGGCGCACCACCGTGACGGTCTCGAAGCCGCGGTGCGGATGGCGTGGAAACCCGGGCACCACGCGGCCGTGGTACATGCGCCAGCCGTCCTTGCCGGCGAAGTCCCGGCCGAGGTCGCGGCCGTCGAGCGGCGCGGCCGGCCCGAGCGCGGCGTTGCCCGCCGGGTAGTGGTCGTCGTGGTGCACGCAGAAGAGGAACGGGTCGAGCGTCTCCCACTGGAAGCCGAGCGGCATGGTCCGCAGGATGGGGTTCGGGGCGCTCGCCGTCGCCGCCGCGCTCGCCGCCTGCGGCGCGCCGTCACCCGGGCGCGCGCACGCGGCCACGGCCACGCCGGTCGCCGCCGTCGCCAGCGCCTTCAGCGCGTCGCGGCGCGTCAGCCTCGGTCCAGTCGTAGCCTCGTCGTCTCGCGTCTCGGAGCTCATCGGGGGAGTGTCGACGACGCCGTTGTTCCATGCAAGAACAGCGCGCCACACCCAATCCGGAGGCTCCCATGCGACGCATCATCATCGGCATCCTCGGCTCCACCCTGGCGCTCGGCGCCGGCGCTTCCATCACCGCGTGCGGCGGCGGCGGCGGCGGCAAGGCGACCAGCGACGAGATGGTCAAGGCGGTTGTCGATGCCCTGGCCAAGAAGGACAAGGCGGCCTTCATGGCGCTCTACGCCAACGTCGACATGCTCGTCGACGCCTGCCCGGGAGCCGCCTCGCAGAAGGACAAGATCGCCGCCAAGGCGGCCGAGCACCTGGCCGAGGTGGGGGCCAACTTCGACGAGTGCGCCAAGCTCGACTGGAGCAAGGCCAAGGTCGTCGGGACCCACGGCGGCGAGGATCGCAAGCCCGACAACAAGTGCCCCGAGATCACCAAGGTGAAGGACATCGAGGTGCAGGTCGACGTCGCCGGCGCGGCGGTCGAGATGAAGCTCGACGACCCCATCCGCGTGAAGGGCTCCCTCTACCTGATGGACGACTTCGACTGTGGCCAGAAGTCGAACAAGGTCGACAGCGGCGCGCTGGTGGCCGACGTGAAGCCGCCCGAGATGAAGGCGGCCGACGCCCCGCCCGCGGCCGCGCCGACCGCGCCTGCCGCCGAGGCCGCGCCCGCGGCGCCGGCCACCGGCACCGGCAACGCCGAATGTGACAAATTCGCGAGCGCCTACGAGAAGTGCATCGCCGCCATGCCCGAGAGCGCGCGCGGCCCGGCGCAGGACGGCCTGAAGCAGATGAAGGACGCCTTCAGCAAGGTGCCCGACAAGTCGATGCTCGGCGCCACCTGCACCCAGGCCTACGACACGGTGAAGGCGTCGATGGCGACGCTCTGCCCCGGCGTCTTCTGAGCCGTTCGACGGCCGCTACGGGCAGGACTTGCCGTAGCGGCAGGTGCCCTCGGTGCAGGTGCCCTGGAGGCAGGCGGCGTCGGGCAGCGACGCCGGGCCGGGGCACTGCGCATCCCCGCTGCAGGCGGGGGCGAGGCAGCTCGACAGGATGCGCACGTCGTCGAGGAAGACGCCGCGGCGCGTGTTGGCGACGCCGTCGATGGTGTCGAAGACGAAGCGCACCTGCACGAGCTGTCCGGCGGCCCACGACAGATCGATGTCGATGGGCTGCCAGCTGCCGAGGACGAGGTCGGCTTTCGTGAGGAGCGGCACGAGCTCGCCGCCGACCAGCGCCTCGACCGTCAGCACGTCGCGCGTGGCGCTGGCCTCGACGTCGGCCAGGATGTCGAATGACAAATCCAGCTGGACGCCGTCGGGCACGCGCACGAACGGCGTCACCGCCGTGCCGGAGTTGCGCCCGCCGGTCTCGTAGAAGTGGAGCGTCTTGTGTCCGTAGTAGAGGAGGCTCGGCGGGCTCTGCGCGTCGGCCGACGCCACCACCTGCCAGCCGACGTTGTTGACGATGGGCGTCAGCGTCCAGCCCGCGGGCGCGCCGGCGTCGAAGCGCTCGGTCAGCACGTCGGGGATGCAGCAGCCCGGCGCGTAGGTGAAGGCATTCTGGCATATGCCGTCCTGGCAGCGGTCGTCGGTGCAGGCGAGGCCGTCGTCGCAGTCGCCGTCGCCGCGGCAGCAGGTGTTGTTGTAGACGCACTGGCCGTCGTCGCAGCGGCCGCTCGTGCACGGGTCGCCGTCGTCGCAGTCCGAGCTCTGGGCGCAGCAGATGGGCGCGTGCTCGCAGGCCACGCCGCCGCAGCGATCCTCGGTGCACGGGTCGCCGTCGTCGCAGTCGGCGGCGTCGGCGCAGCAGTCGGCGATGGCCGTGCGCGAGCACGTCCCGCCCGCGCCCGAGCAGTGATCCTCGGTGCACGGGTCGCCGTCGTCGCAGTAGGCGTCGGAGAGGCAGCAGCCGGCGATCGACTGGTGGCTGCAGGCGCCGCCCTCGTCGCCTCCGCTGCCGCCCGCGACCGCCACGCACTCGTCGCTCGTGCACAGGTTGTTGTCGTCGCAGTCGCCTGCGGTCGCCGCCGCCGGGTCGCAGCAGGTCGTCGCGATGCGCAGGTCGTCGAGGTAGAAGCCCTCGAAGCTGTTGATGATGCCGTCCTTCGTGTCGGCCTCGAAGGCGACGCGGTCGCCGCTCTCGACGGCGCCGAGCGCGAGGGTCACCGGCACGAACACGCCGCCGGTCGTGCCGCCGATGGCGTCGCTGGTCCAGAGCTCGCGCGCGTCGGCGCCGTCCCGCACGAGCAGGACGCGCAGGCGATCGAAGCCTGGCGTCTCCTCGCTCTCGGCCCAGAGCTGGAATGCCAGCGTCAGCTCGGTGCCGCTCGGCACGCGCAGCGGCAGCGTCTCGGCGATGGCCGCGGCGCGCTCGCCGACGTCGTAGGTGCCGGTCGTCGGGTCGCCGAAGTACAGGCTGTGGGCGCCGGTCGCGGCGCGCGCGCTCGACACGCTCCAGGTCGCCGGGTTCTGCACCAGGCGCTCGACCTCGACCTGGCTGCCGCCGGCCTCGAAGCCGTCGGCGAAGGCCACGTTGCCGTAGCCCTCGCCGCTCACGGCCGGGTTGCAGAAGATGCAGGTGGCGGCCCCCGGTCGGCCCGCGCCGATGTCGACGCACTCGGCGCGCGCGGCGTCGTCGGCCAGCGGCACGACGCAGCCGCCGACGCCCGGGTGCGGGCCGTCGAAGCGGCACACGCCGTCCTCGCAGCGGCCGCGACCGCAGGCCACGGCGCAGCTCGAGCCCTCGCTGCAGGCGAGCGCGAAGGTCCGCTCGGCGTCGGCCGCGTCGCCGGAATCGGCCGCGTCGACGGCATCGGGCGCGTCGGCGTCGCTCGCCACCGTCGTGTCGGTGACCGACGTGGCGATGGCGGTGTCGTCGACCGCGGTCGCGTCCTGCACCTCGTTCGTCGTGTCGCTGGCGCTCGTAGCGTCGGCGGGCGCACCGCTCCCGTCGCCGCAGGCGGCGAGGGCGAGGACCACGAGGCCGAGCGCGCGCACGGGGCTCAGACCGTCGGCTTCAGGAACAGGTACGCGGTGAGGCCGGGCCCGTCGCTGTTGCGCTCGAGCCACGCGCGCCCGCCGTGGCGCTCGGCCACCTTGGCCACGATGGCCAGCCCGACGCCCGGCCCGGCCGGCCGCGCCGGGTCGTGCTGGTGCCGGTCGAAGAGCTTGAAGACGCGCTGCAGCGCGGCCTCGGGCAGCCCCGGGCCGCGGTCCTTCACGGCGACGATCCAGCCGCCGACCGGCGCGGGTCCCGGCGTGAGGCTCACGACGATCTCGGGCGCCGCCGCCGGGTCGAAGCGCAGCGCGTTGTCGATGAGGATGCGGATGGCCTTCGACACGGCGCGGCCGTCGGCGCGCACGTGGGCCTTCAGCGACATGAGGTTGGCGGGCAGCGTGCTGACGCCGCCGGCGCGCGTCGGGTGCGCCACGCGCGACTCGGCCACGGCCTCGAGCGTCACCTCGGAGAGGTCGATGACGCCCGGCTCGAGGTCGCGGCGCGAGAAGTGGAGCCAGTCGCAGAGGTGGTCGACGAGCAGCGTCATGCGCTCGCCGCCGGCGGCGATGCGGCCCACCCAGTCGATGAGCTCGTCGTCGGGCGGGCGCCCGGGGCGTTCGATCTCCAGCACCAGCGAGGCCAGCCCGACGACGGTCTGGAGCTGCCCGCGCAGCTCGTGGCGGAGCCCCTCGCGCAGCGTGTCGAGGTCGCGCCGGATGACGTCGCCGCGGTTCAAGACGGCGCGGCGATCGGCCCGCACCGACGCGGCCGCGCCGACGTGGAAGGCGAGCGCGCCCGGCGTCAGCTGGCGACGGATGACGCCGGCCACGCCGCTGCCGGGCGACGGTCGCGGCACGCCGGCGTAGTCGTCGATCATGAGCAGGCCGACGAAGTCGTGGCCCAGCGCGGCCAGCTCGGCCAGCACCTTGTGGCCCTGCACCGCGTCGAGCGCCTCGGGCACGATCACGATCGGCTGGTCCAGCGACGGCACGCGCGCGATGGCCTCGAGCGCGCCGTGCGCGATGTCGACGGCGTAGGCGGGGCCGAGCTCGTCGCTCACCGCCTCGTGCCCGACGTAGCCCGCGTCGACGACGACGAGGACGGGGACGGGCGCGGGCTCGAAGCGCGAGGTCGGAAGCGGGGGCGGCGGCGTGGGCTGGGTCATCGAACGTCTCCCGGGTGGTGGCTCCGACCAGGACAGCGAAGCTCGGGCGGGCCTTCCAGCGAATCGGAGATTCTCAAGTCGAGGGACTTGGGGTATCAGCCCCGGCCATGGCTGACATCGTCATGAACTTGGTGGGATTGGAGAAGAAGCTGCCGACCGGCAAGGAGCTCTTCAAGGGCATCTTCCTGTCCTTCTACAAGGACGCCAAGATCGGCATCGTGGGCATCAACGGCTCCGGCAAGTCCACCCTGCTGCGCATCATCGCCGGACAGGACAAGGATTTCCAGGGCGAGCTCATCCTCCAGCCGGGTATCTCGGTCGGCTTCCTCTCCCAGGAGCCCGAGCTCGACCCGAAGTTCGACGTGCGCGGCAACGTCGAGCTCGGCCTCGCGCACATCAAGGCGCTCATCGCCGAGTACGAGGACGTGTCGGCCAAGTTCGCCGACCCCGACGCCGACATGGACAAGCTCATCGAGCGCCAGGCCGAGCTGCAGGACCTCATCGAGGTCCACGGCGGCTGGGAGTTCGACAACAAGGTCGAGGTCGCGATGCAGGCGCTCCGCTGCCCGCCGCCCGACTCGAAGGTCGACAAGCTCTCGGGCGGTGAGAAGCGCCGCGTGGCGCTGACGCGCATCCTGCTCGAGCGCCCCGACATCCTGCTCCTCGACGAGCCCACCAACCACCTCGACGCCGACTCGGTGGCCTGGCTCGAGCGCCACCTGCGCGAGTACACGGGCCTCGTCATCATCGTCACCCACGATCGCTACTTCCTCGACAACGTCACGAAGTGGGTGCTCGAGATCGACCGCGGCAAGGGCATCCCGTTCGAGGGCAACTACTCGGCCTGGCTCGAGCACAAGTCGAAGCGCATCGAGCTCGAGGACCGCACCAACACGCGGCGCAAGGAGATCCTCGACAAGGAGCTCGAGTTCGTGAAGTCGAGCCAGAAGGCGCGCCAGTCGAAGGGCAAGGCGCGCTTGAACGCCTACGAGAAGATGGCCGCCGAGGAAGAGGATCGCCGCGACGCGCCGTCGACCATCACCATCGCGCCCGGCCCGCGCCTCGGCACGACGGTCATCGAGGCGCAGGCCATCACCAAGGCCTACGGCGAGAAGCTGCTCTTCGAGAAGCTCGACTTCATCCTGCCGCGCGCGGGCATCGTCGGCGTGGTCGGCCCCAACGGCGCCGGCAAGACGACGCTCTTGCGCATGTTCATCGGCAGCGAGAAGCCCGACGCCGGCAACCTGAAGGTCGGCGAGACGGTCAAGATCGCCTACGTGAACCAGGACCGCTCGACCCTCGACTCCAACAAGACCGTCTATCAGGAGATCAGCGGCGGCGCCGAGATCATCAACATCGGCAAGCGCCAGGTGAACTCGCGCGCGTACTGCGGCTTCTTCAACTTCAAGGGCGCCGACCAGCAGAAGCTGGTCGGGAACCGGTCGGGCGGCGAGCGCAACCGCGTGCACCAGGCCAAGCTGCTCATCGAGGGCGGCAACGTCATCCTGCTCGACGAGCCGACCAACGACCTCGACATCGAGACGCTGCAGGCGCTCGAGACCGCCATCGGCGAGTTCGCCGGCTGCGTCGTCCTGGTGACCCACGATCGCTGGTTCCTGGATCGCCTGGCGACCCACATCCTGGCCTTCGAGGGCGACTCGCAGGTGCTCTGGTTCGAGGGCAACTGGCAGGCCTACGAGGCCGATCGCCACCGCCGCCTCGGCCTCGACGCTGACACCCCGCGCGCCATCAAGTACCGGCCGCTCACGCGATGAGCGGTCGTCTTCCGGACGACCATCCGGCCTGGCGCACCATCGGCGCCTGGGTCGCGGCGCGCCAGCGCGGCGAGCCGCGCGCGGTGCTCGGGGCCTGGGTCGTCGCGGGCGCGCGCGAGCGCGTGGCGGGCGAGCTCGAGCTCATCGCCGCGCTCGACGGCAAGCCGCTCCGCACCGGCGCCGAGCTGCTCATCGAGGCCACGGCGCGCGTCGTGGCCCCCGATCATATGATCGGCGTCCAGATCACCCTGACCGGCCAGACCGAGTCCGGGCCGGTCGTGTCGGGGCTCACGCTCGCGCGCCTCGAGCGCGACGCCGACGGCGTCTGGGGCATCGCCGCCATCTTCGACGACGACGACCGGAAGGCCATCGCCGACCCGGGCTTCGCGCGCTTCCTGGCGCAGCGCGGCACGGCGTGAGGACCGTCCGACCGTGACCGCGCTCTTCGAGGAGCTGCCCGAGCTCGCGAAGACGGTGCCGCACGTGCCGCTCGGCAGCTGGCCCTCGCCGCTCGAACCCGCGCTCGTGGCCGGGCGCGAGCTGTTCCTCAAGCGCGAGGACCTATCGGCCCCGGCTTACGCCGGCAACAAGATCCGGCCGCTGGAGATGGTCTTCGGGGCCGCGCGCGCGGCCGGGAAGAAGGAGATCTGGGCCACCGGCGCCTACGGCTCGAACCACGCGCTGGCGGCGGTCGTGCACGCGCCGCGCGCCGGCTTCGAGGGCGGCGCCATCCTCTGGCCGCAGCCGTGGTCGCGCACCGCCGCCGACAACCTCGTGGCCACGGCGTCGGTCGCCGACCACCTGCGCTTCGCGCCGTCGGTCGCGCTCATGCCGCCGATCGGCCTCTTCACCGCGCTCACGCGATCGGCCTGGGTCATGCCGCCGGGCGCCGCCACGCCGCTCGGCGCCATCGGGCACGCCGGCGCCGCCATCGAGCTGTCGCGCCAGCTGCGCGCGCTCGGGGCCGGTGGGCCGCGCGACGCGAGCGCCACGCCGGGCACCATCGTCCTGCCGACGGGCAGCACCTGCACCGCGGTCGGCCTGCTGGTCGGGACGGCGCTGGCCGGCGAGCTCGGCCTCATGGACCGCCACGCGCTGCCGCGCATCGTCGCGGTGCGAGTCACGCCATGGCCCATCACCGATCGGCATCGCATGGCGCGCATGGCGGTCGCGACCGCCGAGCGCTTGCGCCGCCTCGGCGCCCCGCCGATCGCGGCCACCCAGGCCGACTACCTGCGTCGCCTGACCGTCACCGGAGAGCAGCTCGGCCACGGCTACGGCCATCCGACGCCGTCGGGCTGGGCCGCGATCGCCGAATTCTGGCACCGCGGCATCCGCCTCGACACGACGTACTCGGCCAAGGCCGCGGCGTGGCTCGCGCGGCACGCGCGCGACCTCGGACCAGGACCGGTCGTGTTCTGGGTCACCAAGAGCGCCCTGCCGTTGCCGCCGACCGACACCGCGCGCGTGCGCAGGCTCACGCCGACCGCGGCCCGCTGGCTCGCCGCGCGGTAGCGCCGGCGCTCGCCGTCGCCGTCGCGCGGCCGAGGCGACGCCGACCTGTTGCAATCCTCTTGCGGCTGGGTTAACGGGGCCCGCGATTCCGCCTCCCGGAGACCGGAGCGGATCACGTCGAGGGGGACTCGACGACGGGCGTCCGATCGATCGGCGCCCTCAACTGGCTGGCCACGGTGTGGCCGCCCATGGAGGACAGCATGCGCCTTTACATTTCGATCATCGCCGCCACCGCCCTGACTTCGACCGCCTGTGGCAAGAAGGCCCCGCCGGCTCCCGAGAAGGCCGCCGAGGTCGCCAAGCCGGAAGAGAAGAAGCCGGAGGAGAAGAAGCCGGAAGAGAAGAAGCCGGAGGAAATGGCCAAGCCCGAGGAGAAGAAGCCGGAAGAGAAGAAGCCGGAGGAAATGGCCAAGCCCGAGGAGAAGCCGGCCGAGGTCCGCAAGGGCGCGGCTGACCGCACCGCGGCCGTCCAGGCTGCCTTCGACGCCGTGACCGCCGGCAAGACCGCCGACGCCTTCGCCAACTTCGCCGACGACGCCACCTGGACCGACGTGGGCGCCCAGGGCGGCGGCGAGACGAAGGGCCGTCAGGCCATCATCGACGCGCACACCAAGATGATGAGCGCCTTCACCGACACGCACATGAAGGCGAGCCGCATCATCGAGGCCGGCGAGTACCAGGTCGTCGAGTTCGTGTGGACCGGCAAGAACACCGCGGCCCTGGCCGACGGCACCGCCGCCACCAACAAGGACGTGGCGCTCGCGGGCGGCATGGTCCTGCACTACAACGCTGACGGCCTCGTCGACAAGGCGTGGAACTTCCAGGACCAGGTCTCGATGATGGAGCAGCTCGGGCTCATCCCCGGCCTGCCGGCCGACTACGTCGCGGCCAAGCTCCCGGAGACCACCGAGGTCGTGAAGGGCGACTTCAACCCGGCCCTGAAGGACCAGTACATGGCGTTCGGCGCCAAGATGAAGCCGGACACCATCGACGCCGCCATCGACGAGATGATGGCCGACGACTACTCGATGGTCGACGGCATGACGGGCAAGACCGTCACCGGCAAGGCCGCCATGAAGGAGGCCATGCACGCCTGGATGAAGATGTTCACCGTGGACGCGATGAACGTCGACATGGCCATGGGCGCGGGTGACTACCTCGTCGTCGTCGGCAACGCCGACATGACCTACCTCGGTGGTATCGGCGACATCAAGCCGGACGGCCAGAAGGTGAAGTCGCACTCGCTCGAGATCTCGAAGTTCGAGAACGGCAAGTTCAAGAGCTACGCCTCGTACGAGAACCACATGGAAGTCATGGCGGCGCTCGCCCCGATGGGCGGCGCGGCCGAGAAGCCGGCCGAGGCCGCGGCCCCGGCGGGCGAGGCCCCCTCGTTCGGCGTCGCCTCCTGCGACACCTACGTCAAGAACATGATGGCGTGCGGCGAGAAGGTCCCCGAGGCCGGTCGCGATGCCTTCAAGCAGGCCATGACCGCCACGGTCGACGGCTTCAAGAAGGTCGCCGCCATGGGCGAGCAGGGCAAGGCGGCTCTCGAGCAGGCCTGCGGCCAGGCCCTCGCGGCCTCGAAGCAGGGCATGGGCGCGCTGTGCCCGGACGTGAAGTGGGAGTGATCACGGTCTCGGCCTCGGCCGAGCGCGTGTGATGGAGACGGGGCCTTCGGGCCCCGTTTCTTTTTGGGGCGGGCCGCGCCGTCGGCGGCGTCAGGTGCCGACGAGGTCCGCCGCGGCGCGCAGGAGGTCGCGCGCCTCGGCGTAGGCGCCCGAGCGCAGCGCCAGCTGGCGACCGATGACGATGTCGGCGCGGCTCTCGCCGCGGAACGCGTGCAGCTCGGGGTCGGCGCCGCGGCTCCGGTGCTCCTCGGCGCGATGCGTGTCGGGGAAGCCGGCGCGCGTGAGCGCGGTGGCCAGCGTGCGCATGAAGTCGCGGTTGGCGCGCCCGCTGGTGCGCAGCGGCGCGTCGTCGCCGCGCTTGCGATCGACCTGGACGAGGCCGTCGCCCCAGATGCACACCTCGGTGCGACCGCCGTGATCCTCGGGGTCGATGAAGAGCAGCTCGAGGTCCGGGTCGAGCTCGTCCAGGTGGCGCGCCCACAGCGTCACCGCCGCCTCGACGCTCGGGCCCTGGGCCGTGCGCTCGGCCACCGGCATGCTGCGCACGACGTGCATGCGCAGGTCGGCCAGCGCGAGGACGTCGCCGTTCTTCAGGACCGCGCTCGTCTCGGGGTGATCGTTCACCGCCAGCGACGCCTCGCCGCGCGCCTCGATGGCGAGCATGCCCTCGTCCCAGATGAGCACCGCGTGCTCGGGCTCGAGGCCGCGCTGCGACACGAGGATCTCGCAGTTGTCGGCGCCCACGGCGAGCTGCCGCTCGCGCTCGCCGAGCGTCACCGCGGCGACCTGCTCGCGGTCGTCGACGAACACCACGTGGAAGCGCGGCGGGGCGACCTCGACCTCGGCCTCGTCGCCCCACTCGCGGTACTCGGCCTCGGCCGGCGTCTCGAACGCGACCGCCGCGACGCGCACGGCGAAGCGCCCGAGGTGGAGCGTGTCGCGCATGCCGAGGGCGGCCTTGGCCACGCGGCTCCCGTTGACGAAGGTGCCGTTGGTGCTGCCGAGGTCGCGCACCATGGCCGGGCCGTCGACGTCGTCCTGGCCCGCGCCCCACGACACGGCGCAGTGCCGGCTCGACACGCCCTTGTCGCCGACCTGGAGATCGCACACCGGGCTCCGACCGAGCACGAGCGTCTGGCCGCGCGCGAGGCGCGCCTCGCCGGTGCTGCCGTCGGCCGCGCGCCAGGTGAGCTGGTAGTACGCGATGGCGCGCGGGTGGGTGGTCGGCTCGACGCTGGCGCCCGGCTTGAGCGTGACGGCCAGCGGATCGATGTCGTGGAGCGTGTTCGCGCCGGCGCCGTCGGCGGCGGCGACCAGCTCCGAGAACTCGGTGTTGGCGTCGATGAAGGCGGTCGCCTCGTGCGGCGTCGGGGCCGCGGCGGCGCCGACCGGGGCCTCGAGCGTGGCCGTGAAGACGACGTCGCCGAGCTTCAGGCGGTCGCCGTCGGCGAGCGCGTGCGACAGCGGCACCACGTCGTCGTTCACGTAGGTGCCGTGCTTCGAGTGCATGTCGCGCACGCGATAGCCGCCGTCGTCCCAGTGGATGCGGCAGTGGCGCGACGAGATCGAGGCGTCGAGGACGCGCAGGTCGGCCGCGTCGCCCGAGCCGATCTCGAAGTGGTCCTTGCTGACGGCGACCTTCTTGCGCTCGCCGCTCGGGTCGCGATAGGCCAGCCACAGGACGCGCGCGGGCCGCTCGGCCGGGTGCTCGGCGACGTCGTCGTCCCGGTGCACGGCGACCTCGCGCGTGTCGCTGGTCCAGCCGCGCAGGCGGCGGATGCGGGCGATGCGCTCTTCGATCGATTCGGCGATGTCCTTTTCGTCGTCGCTCATCACGGATGCTCGGGGCTCGGGGCCGGGGACCCGAGACTAGGGCGGACCCGAATCGGTGTCACCTTGTACTCCGGGCAGTCGGCCAGGCGGTCCAGGATGGGGCTCGTCACGCGGTTGGTGCCGCTCTCGGGGAAGTGGAACGACATGAACGCCGTCCCGCGCGCCACGCGCTCGCTCAGCGCGACGCGCGCCACGAGCGCGCCCCATGGGCTCTCGACCGCGCACGGCGCGCCGTCGACGACGCCGGCCGCGGCGGCGTCGAGCGGGTGCAGCTCGAGCGCGTCGTCGGGCGCGATGAGGACGTTGTCGCTGCGTCGCGTCATCGAGCCGCAGTTGTAGTGCTCGAGCACGCGGCCGGTGACGAGGCGCAGCGGGTAGTGGGCGGCGTCGGCCAGGCCGGGCGACTCGAGCCAGGGCACCTCGGCGAAGCGCGCGCGCCCGACCGGGAACGCCTCGGCGTGGAGCCGCGGCGTGCCGGCGTGATCGGCGCTCGGCACCGGCCACTGCAGGCCGTCGCCGTCGAGCCGCGCCGGCGTCACGCCGGCGAACGCCGGGTTCACGCGCGCGATCTCGGCCAGGATGTCGGCCGGGCTGCCGAGGCGCTGGAGGACGCCCGAGCGCGCCATCAGATCGAGCAGCACGCGCCAGTCCTCGCGCGCGCCGGCGGGCGGCTCGAGCGCCTTCCGCACACGCTGGATGCGCCGCTCGCCGTTGGTGAAGGTGCCGTCCTTCTCGAGGAACGACGCGCCCGGCAGCACCACGTGCGCGCGCTTGGCGGTCTCGGTGAGGAAGAGCTCCTGCACGACCAGGAAGTCGAGAGCGGCCAGCGCGCGCTCGACGTGCACCGACGGATCGGTCTGCACCACGTCCTCGCCGAGGATGAAGAGCGCCTTCAGCGTGCCGGCCTCGGCCGCCTCGTACATCTTCGTCAGCGTCAGCCCGGGCGCGGTCGGCAGCGCGCGGCCCCACACCGCCTCGAAGCGCGCGCGCACGGCCGGGTCGTCGACGCTCTGGTAGCCGGTCAGCAGGTCGGGCTGGCAGCCCATGTCGGCCGCGCCCTGCACGTTGTTCTGCCCGCGCAGCGGGTTGACGCCGACGCCTACGCGACCGATGCCGCCCACCAGCAGCGCCAGGTTCACGAGCAGCATGACGCTCTCGCTGCCCTGGTAGTGCTCGGTCATGCCCAGCCCGTGCACCTGCATGGGTCGCTCGGCGCCGCCATACAGGCGGGCCGCAGCCCATACCTCGGCGGGCGCGACGCCGGTGATGGCGGCCGTCGCCTCGGGGGCGAAGTCGGCGAGGAAGTCGACGTAGGAGCTCCAGCCGTCGGTGCGCGCGGCGATGAAGGCGTGATCGACGAGGTCGAGGGCGACCAGCGCGTGGGCCAGCGAGTGGAGGAGCGGCACGTTGGTGCCCGGCCGCAGCTGGAGGTGCACGTCGGCCAGCGCGGCGAGCTCGGTCGTGCGCGGGTCGATGACGACGAGCTTGGCGTTGCCGCGCAGGACCTGCTGGCGGATGCGCGCGCCGGTCACCGGGTGGGCCTCGGTGGTGTTGGAGCCGGCGACCAGCAGGCAGTCGGCGCGCTCGAGGTCGGCGAGCTCGTTGGTGGCGGCGCCGGTGCCGAGCACCTGGCGCATGCCGACGGCGCTCGGGCCGTGGCAGACGCGCGCGCAGCAGTCGACGTGGTTCGTGCCGAGGCCGACGCGCATCCACTTCTGGACGAGGTAGTTCTCCTCGTTGGTGCAGCGGCTCGACGACAGCCCGGCGACCGCGCCCCGATACTGCGCGAGGCCGTGCGCCACGCGGTCGAGCGCCTCGTCCCACGACACCGGCACGAGCACGCCGTGCTTCCTGACGAGCGGCGTCGTCAGCCGCTCGGGGTGGCGCGCGAAGGCGTGCGCGTAGCGCCCCTTCACGCACAGGTGGCCGTGGCTCGAGGCGGCGTCGGGCACGCCGTCGATCATCAGCACGCGGTCGTCGGCCCCGACGGTGACGGCCAGCTGGCAGCCGACGCCGCAGTAGCCGCAGGTCGTGCGCACGGTGTGGCGGGCCGGGACGGTGGCCGCGCGCAGGCGGTCGCGATCGGTCACGGCGCCGGTCGGGCAAACGCTGGCGCACGCGCCGCAGGCGACGCAGTCGCTGTCGGCGAAGGCCGCGCCGCCCGGGCCGAAGATGGCGTGGGTGCCGGCGCCGCGGCCGGCGAAGGCCCACACGAACTGGCCCTGCTGGGCGTCGCACACGCGCTCGCACAGGCGGCAGCGGATGCACGCGCTCGCGTCGAAGCGCAGATACGGGTGGCTGCGATCGACCGGCGTCGCGTCGGGCGGCGGGCCGTAGCGTCGCGTCGTGGCGCTCGCCTTCTGCGCGAGCTCGAGGGCCTTGCCACCGAGCCGCGCCTCGGCGCCCATGAGCTCGAAGAGGTCCTGGCGATAGGCGTCGAGCTCGCTCGTGCGCGTGACGATGTGGCTGCCGGCGCGGGCCGGCGTCGTACAGGCCGCGACCATGCGGCCGTCGACCTCGACCATGCAGGCGCGGCAGTGACCGCCCGAGGCGAAGCCCACCGGCGGCGCCGAGGCCGCGTGGCACAGTGTCGGGACGGCCGCCTCGGCGCGCGTGCAGGCGTCGAGCACGCTCGCGCCCGGCGCCACGGCGACCGGCCGGCCGTCGACGATGAGGTGGAGCGTCGTCGTCATGGCCGGCCTCGTAGGGTGGTGAAGAGCGCGTCGGGGAAGGCGCGCAGGAGGTCGCGCAGCGGGCGCGGCACGCCCTGGCCGAAGCCGCACAGGCTGCCCAGCTCGAGCGTCGCCAGCAGCCGCTCGAGGCTGTGGCGATCGGTGCAGTGGGCGAGCCGCGCCGTGCCGATGCGGCAGGGAGCGCACGCGCCGCACGACTCGGCGGCGGCGAACTCGTAGAGGTGCAGCGCCAGGGCGCGCGGCGAGACGCGCTCGTCGAGGACCACCACGCCGCCGTGGCCGAGGCCGGGCAGGGTGTCGTAGCCGAGCTGCACGTCGAAGTCGGGCTCGGCCACGAGCCGCCCCATCGGCCCGCCGACGAGCGCCATGCTCCAGCGCGCGCCGGGCGCCGGGCCGCCCGCGCCCTGCACCAGGAGGTCGCGCAGCGGGATGCCGAGCGGCGCCTCGACCGCCGCCGGGGCCGCCACCGCGCCGGAGATCGAGAAGGCCTTGCTGGTCGGGGCGAGGCCGCTCTCGACCACCCACGGCACGAGCGCCAGCGTCTCGACGTTCTGCACCACCGTCGGCCGCCCGTGGAGACCGCGCTCGGCCGGGTAGGGCGGCTTCGGCTGCGCCTCGGCGCGGAGCCCCTCGATGGCGCGGATGAGCGCCGTCTCCTCGCCGCAGACGTAGCTGCCGGCGCCGATGCGCACCGACACGCGGAAGCCGGGCGTGAGGTGCGGCTCGGCCTCGGCGATGGCCTGGCGCACGCAGGCCGCGGCCTCGGGGTACTCGCCGCGGATGAAGACGATGCCCTCGTTGGCGCCGATGACGTGGGCGCACAGGTTCATGCCGGCCAGCACCGCGTGCGGCGCGCGCTCGAGCAGCAGGCGATCGACGTACGAGCCGGGGTCGCCCTCGTCCCCGTTGGCGATGACGACCTTGGCCGCGCCGGGTGCGCGCCGCGCCGCGCGCCACTTGGCCGCGGTCGGGTAGGCGGCGCCGCCGCGGCCGCGCAGGCCGGAGACCTCGATGCGCGCCAGCGCGTGGTCGGGGTCGGGGCAGGCGTAGAGCTCGGCCAGGTTGGGCGGCGGGCCGAAGAGGTGGCGGAAGACGATGGGCGGGTCGATGAGCGAACGGACGGTGATCGGGTGGCGCGCGCGGTCGATGACCGCGGTGGTGTCGGCCGGCGCCTCGTAGCAGCGCCCGAGGCAGCGCACCGGGGCGGCCTCGGCCGCGCTCGGGAGCGGCACGCCGGCGGCCGCGCGCGCCGACCAGCAGGCGGTGCCGACGCACACGTGGGGCAGGCGCGCCGCGGCCAGGCGCGCATCGCCGGTCGGCGCCAGCAGGTCATAGAAGCTCTGCACCCCGAGCACGCGCGCGAGCGGCAGGCCGCGGCGCGCGGCGACCACGCCCGGCTCGAGGCCGGCCTCGAGATCGTCGAGGACCGAGGCATCGTCATGCACGCTGGCCAGCCTGCGCGCGCGTTCGAGGAGCTCGTGTGACATCGGGTACCCTCCGCGTCGGTGCCTCGGCCGGCCGAGGTCGCAGGCTGCGAGGTCGCATGGCCCGTGCCAAGCCGCGCGCGGCCTCGGCGCACGGCGGCAGGCCGGCGCGCGGGCCCTCGACGGCCAGGCCCGCCGCCCGGCCGTGCGCGCTGCCACCCTGCCGTGTGTGCGCCGGCCCGACCTCGCTCCGCCACGGGCCGGCGCCGCGCCGGCCACGGCGTCGCGTCATGGGCTCCGCGCCGCACCGCGGGCTGCCCGCACGCGTTTCGTTCCGTCCGTCAATTCTCGGTCATAGGCCGCTCCGGCCTTGGCTCGACCCGGCCGAGACTCTACACGGAGAGGACCGCGGGACCCCGGGACGCTGACCCCGCCGACCCCGCCATGGAGCCCCCTTGCAGCTCGCCCCCGAACGCCCCCTTCCTCGCACCCGCCCGTCGCCGACCGCCGTCGGCGCCACGCCCGGCGAGCCGCGCACCGGCTCGGCGCTGAACCAGGCGCTGCGCCCGTTCGTTCAGGAGGATCGCCGGAAGAGCTGGCGGCTCCTCACGCTGGCGCTCGTCACCTGGGCCGCGCTGCTGGTCGCGACGCTGCTCGTGCCGGCGGCGCTGTGGCCGCTCAAGATCGGCCTCGGCCTGCTCACCGGCTTCGCGCTGTTCCGGCCGTTCATCGTCTATCACGACCACCTCCACGGCGCGGTGCTGCATGACTCGAAGCTCGGCTCGGCGCTGCTCTCGGGGGTCGGGCTCTACATGCTGACGCCGCGCTCGGTCTGGCGCGAGACCCACAACCACCACCACAAGCACAACGCCAAGGTGACCGCGGCCTCCATCGGCGCGCTGCCGGTCGTGACGGTCGAGATGTGGCAGGCCATGAGCCGGCTCGAGCGCTTCGCCTATCGCGCCCAGCGCCACCCGCTGGTCATCGGGCCGGCCTACGTCACCTTCTTCCTCTTCGGCATGTCGATCATGCCCTTCGCGCTGAAGAGCGCCGACACGAAGACGCGCCACTGGAGCGGCCTCCTCGCCGTCCTGCTGCACGTCGGCTGGCTCGCGCTGTTGGCCACGACGCTCGGCCCGCTCACCATGTTCGCGGCCGGCATCCTGCCGCTGCTCGTGCCGCACGCGCTCGGCGCCTACATGTTCTACGCCCAGCACAAC
Organism: Myxococcota bacterium; assembly: GCA_046351155.1. Lineage (GTDB taxonomy): Bacteria > Myxococcota_A > UBA9042 > PHBI01 > PHBI01 > JAXLYZ01. The sequence goes on along the minus strand of JAXLYZ010000016.1, from coordinate 76,692 downwards.
TTCCCGAGCATGGTCGTGCGCGAGGACGAGGACTGGGACTACACGGTGGCCGCGCTGCGCTCGTCGAGCTTCTTCAAGATGAGCCGCTTCATGCACTGGGTGACGGGCAACATCGGCTTCCACCACGTCCACCACCTGAGCCACCGCATCCCGTTCTATCGGCTGCCCGAGGCCATGGCGGCCATCCCCGAGCTGCAGAGCCCGGGCACGACCAGCTGGCGCCCGAAGGACATCCGCGCCAACTTCCGCCTGGCGGTGTGGAGCAAGTCGCTGAACCGCATGCTGACGTGGCGCGAGCTGGCGCGCTGGCAAGGGCCCGACGCCCTCGTCTGAGGATTCGCCCGCTCGTCGGTGTCCGATCGGCTGTCTGCTCCGTATCCCTCCCGCTCGGATTGGAGGACACGTGAGCCGCACGCCAGATGCCGATGACTCGACCCGCGCCGATCGGCGCCGCGCGCGCCGGCGCCTCCTGTGGCAGCTCAGCCTCGGCGCGCTGAGCCTCGTCTTCGTCGGGGTCGGCACGCTGCACTTCGTGCGCCCCGACGACTTCGTGGCCATCATCCCGCCGTTCCTGCCGGCGCCGCTCCTCCTGGTCTATGTGTCGGGGGTCGCCGAGATCGGCCTCGGCCTGGCCGTGCTGCACCCGCGCACGCGGCGGCTCGCCGCCTGGGGCCTGGTCGCGCTGCTCATCGCCGTCTACCCGGCCAACATCTATCACGCCGTGGCCGATGTGCCGGTGGGCGGCTCGCACGCGCCGCTCGTCTATCACGTCGTGCGCCTGCCGCTGCAGCTCGTGCTCATCTGGTGGGCCTGGCGCTTCACGCGCCCGCGCCGCGCGCCGGTGGTCGCGTCGATGGCGTGAGCTCGGGCGGGTCGGAAGTGCTCGCCGACGTCTTCGCCGACGCCGGCAACGTCGCGCTGTGAGCTGACGCGACGACGACCGCGGCGTCGGCCCGCGGCGTCAGCGCCGCATGCAGTCCTGCTGGTAGGCCTGGCAGATCAGGTCGTCGCCGCCGCGCTCGCGACACTCGCTGTAGGCGTGGTCGCAGACGCAGCGCAGGTCGTTGCAGTCGTGGTCGGGGTGCGGGCCGATGGGCGGGTCGCCGCGGCAGGCATGCCACTCGAACTCGCACTCGTTGGGCGGTGCGTTCTCGAGGCAACCCACGAACCAGTCGTCGCATTGGCTCGGGTCGCCCTCGGCGTCGATCGGCCACAGGCGGTCGTCGCAGGCCAGGCACATGGGGCTCGTCGGGTCGGCCGCGACCATGCCGTCGCCGTCGCGGCACTGGCGTCGGACGAAGTCGAGCGGCGGGCACACGCCGGCCCAGTCGAAGGTGTCGCTGTTGCAGTCGACGTCGATGAGGGCGCTGGCCGGGAACTCGCCGTCGACGGTGAGGTCGATGTCGACGGTCGTGTCGGCGGCGTAGCGGACGGTCGAGGCGTCGGCCAGCACCGGGTCGCCGCAGGTCGCGGTGGGGACGAGCCGATGGAAGCCGGCGGCGAGGTCGCCGAAGGCCGGGCTCGACAGGCCCTCGGGCGTGTAGAGGAAGAGCCGGTCGCCGGCGCCGCCGACCAGGGACTCGCTGTCGCGGTCCCACACCTCGTCGTCGTCGTCGTCGACGTAGGCGACCAGCGCGGCGATGGCCATCTGGCCGGTGCCGCCGGGCACGTCGCGCAGGATGTCGTCGGCCGGCGGCTCGTAGAGCGTGACCTCGAAGCGCGCCGGGAAGGTGCCGGTCGCGACCACCTCCTGCTGCACCGCGCCCTCGAGGTTGAAGCTCGAGCCCTTGGTCTGCGACCACAGGATGGCGACGCGCAGCTCGGAGGCGTCCTCGCCGGCGCCGAGCAGATCGTCGGGCGACACCATGAGCTGCACCCAGCCGTCGATCGAGTAGAGCGGCTCGCCGCGGTAGCTGCCGGCCACGATGGGATCGCCGCAGGCGGCGAGCGCGCCCGCGCCGAGCGCGCCGGCGGCGAGCGCGGCGAGCGCGGCGAGCGCGAGCACGAAGGCGGAGCGGTCAGTCATGCAGGGCCACCACGACGCACGGGCCGGTGATCTGGACCTGGCCGCGCGCGAGCGCGGTCTCCCAGCGGGCGAGCGCGGCGGTCGCGCCGCCGTGTCTCAGCACGACGTCGTCGCCCAGCGCGAAGGCCAGGACGCGCGCCGCGCTCACGACCTCGGCGGGCGCTCCGGCGGCTGCGACCGACAGGCTCGCGCGCGCGCGGTCGCGGTCCACCATGAGGTTCAGGTCGAGGACCGGGCCGTCGACGAGCCGGCACTGCCAGGCCTCTTCGCCGCGGAACGCGAACGGCACGCCGACCTGGTCGACCGCATGGGAGGCGCTCGCGGAGCCCTCGTCGCGCTGCAGGTGGAAGCCGCGCCCGTCGAGCAGGAGGATGGTCCGATCGATGCCCGGGAAGCGCGAGAACGGGCCGTCGCTCGCGACCTCGGCGGCCGACAGCCGCAGCGCGAAGCCGTGCGGTCCATCGCCGTCGCGCCAGATCTCGTGGGTGATGCCGCCGCCGTTCTTCCACGGCTGGCGCTGCCACTGCGCCGGCGCGATGCGCTGCACGCTCAGGTGCGCACGGGATGGCGATGATCGGCGACGAGCGTGCCGCTCTGCAGCGTGTCGCGGTCGTGCGGCTCGTCGCGCCACGGCTCGACCAGCGCCGCCTCGTACCAGATGTGCATCGACGGCACCGCGCGGAGCCGCGCGGCGTACTCCTGGGCCGCCGGCGGCAGCTCGAGGCCGTAGGTCTGGATGCGGAAGGCCACCGGCGCGAAGAAGGCGTCGACCGCGGTGAAGGCGGCGCCGGCGAGGTACGGGCCGTCGAAGCGGCCTAGGCCGTCGAGCCACAGGTCGGCGATGCGATCGATGTCGCGCTGGAGCTCGCTCGAGATGGTGTGGAGGCGGATGCGAACGCCGCAGCTCATGGAGCAGATGGAGCGCAGCGCGCCGAAGCTCGAGTGCATCTCGGCCGAGGCGCTGCGAGCCCACGCGCGGGCGCGCGGGTCGGTCGGCCACACGCCCGGGAAGCGCTCGTGGAGCGTCTCGACGATGGCCAGCGAGTCCCAGACGACCATGCCGTCGATGACCAGGAACGGCACCTTGCCGGCCGGCGAGAGGCGCCGCACCTCGCTCCAGTCGCCGACCGGCTCCAGCGGATGCAGCCGCTCGCTGAAGGTGATGCCGAGCTCGCGCATGAGCACCCACGGCCGGAGCGACCACGACGAGTAGTTCTTGTTGGTGATGTGGAGCTCGAGCACAGGTCCTCCTCGGGCCGACGGGCGGCGATGGTCATCCGGCCGCCGGGCCGGGTCAAGCCGTTGCCATCGCGCCCGCGGGCTGGTCGCCGCGGCACACCCGTGGCATGGACGGGGCATGCAGTCCTACGAGCCGCGCGCCAAGGCCCAGCCCGGGAACACGTCCGCGCCGGCGGCCGCCGAGCCCAAGGCGAGCCCGCGCGAGCGGCTGCGCGGCATGCCGCTCGACGCCCAGGAAGGCGCGCTCGCGCCCGCGGCCGAGGCCCCCGGCGACGGCCAGCGCGACGCCAAGAGCGACGCCAAGGGCGCGGGCGACGGCGCGCGCGACTTCGTGGGCGGCGGCATCGGCGCCCTGCCGAAGACGCGCGGCGAGGCGCTGGCGCGCCACGCCAAGGAGCAGGCGCTGGTGGCCAACGTCATCCAGAAGGGCCTGTCGATGCCCGAGCCGAAGAAGGCCGGCGTGCTCGACCCAGGAACGCGACGAGCGCCGTCAGAACGCTTTGAAGCTCATCGGCCTCCTTCGCGGGGGCGCTTCAGCAGCGTGAAACCGGTCGTGACGCAGCCCGCCGCGCGCATGTCCATGCCGCCGAGGTCCGACGCCGAGAACGGGCCCGGGCAGAACGTCGCCGTGATGTGCTCGCTGCCGAGGATGTCGTCGAAGCGCATGGCCAACGGGAGGACCTGGGGCTCGGGGGTCTCGGGGAAGGGCACCGCCGCGGCGCCGGTCACGTCGCCCCCGGGGTAGCACATGTATTGGTTGCCCGAATCGTCGCGCCCGGTCACCAAAAGATAGCCGAGCTCGCGCGCCCTCACGCGAAACCCCATGCGCTCTCCAGGATGCACGACGTCGCCCGAGAGCACGGCGCGCGAGTCGTTGCCGTCGTGGACGAACACCTCGAAGTCGAAGGGGCCGCTCTTCACGTGCAGGCGATCGCCGTCGTCGGCCCCAATCGCGCCGCTGCCGTCGCCGCTCGCATCGCCGCCCGGGCGGGCCACCACGAAGGCCAGCGCCGCCGCCGCCAGGAGCCCGGTCACGCCCGCCAGCCAGGTCACCTTCGACGACTTCGACCGCGGCACGAGCGGGCGCACGTTGTCGTCGCCGCGCTCGCGCGCGCCCGTCGTCGCGCCCGGCGGCGCCGGCACGGCCGCCGCCGCGTCCTCGTGGGCCAGGTCGAGCAGCGCCGCGCGGCACTCGGCGCAGCTCGCCAGGTGCTGGTCGACCTCGTCGCGCGGAGCCGCGGGCGGGTCGTAGCGGTAGCGGTCGAGCGCCAGCTCGGACAGGTGGCCGGCGCGATCGAGGACCGAGTCGCTCATGGCTCGCCCCCGGCCCGCTTCGCGGCGTCGGTCAACGCCGTGAGACGGTTCGCGATGGTCCGGTCCGACACGCCCAACATCTTGCCGATCTCCGCGGTCGTCAGACCGTCCACGTAGTAGAGAGTTCCGATCATGGCGAGCTCCTCCGGCAACGTCCGCCACAGCTTCTCGAGAAAGGCCCGCGCCTCGGGGGCCTCACCCGCGTGGCTCCTCGCCCACACCGTCGGCCCATGGCGCTCCATGAGCTCGATCCGTCGCTTCGAGTCACGGCGCCTGTTCAGGCAGAGATGTGTCGTCACCCGGAAGAGCCAGGTCGCGGGCGAGGCCTCGCCGCGGAACTCGTGGCCCCGCTCGAGGGCCCTCAAGAAGACCTCGTGCAGGACCTCCTCGGCCTCCGCGTCCCCGAGGAAGCGCCTCCCGCGACGCAAGACCAGCGGGCCGTACTTGCGATACAGCTCCGCCACGTCCATCGCCGGCACCGGATGCGCGCTCACTCGTGGCCATTCCCTTTCATGCAGCGCTTGTCGCCACCTCCTGCACGTCTCGACACGTCAGGACCGCGAAAGCGAAATCTGCAGCGAAGGACTTCGCCCGGCCGGCAACAAAGCCGGTCAGTGGCCCAGCACTTCGCCGAGCGCCCGGACGAAGCCCTCGTTCTCCTCGGGGCGACCGACCGTGACGCGCAGGTGCCTCGGCAGGCCCCCGGCGCCCATCGGGCGCGCGATGAAGCCCTTGCGCATGAGCGCCTGGTGGACGACGGCAGCGTCGCCGACCTCGACCAACACGAAGTTGCCCTGGCTCGGCGCCACGTCGACGCCGATGGCGCGGAGCAGCTCGGCGAGGCGCGTGCGCTCGGCGCGGATGAGCATCGACGTCGACTGCACCCAGGCGCGATCGTCGAGCGCCGCCAGCGCCGCGACCTGCCCGAGCAGGTTCACGTTGAAGGGCTCGCGCACGCGGTTGAGATAGTTGGCGAGCTCGGGCTCGAGCGCGGCGTAGCCCACGCGCAGGCCGGCCAGCCCGTACGCCTTCGAGAAGGTGCGCGTGACGATGGTGCGCGGCCGGTGGCGCAGGATGGCCAGCGCGTCGGGCGGGTCGGGATGATCGATGAACTCGACGTAGGCCTCGTCGAGCACGATCACCGGCGGCCCGTCGGGCCCGGCCTTGGCGTCGACGGCGGCGATGAAGCGCGCCAGCGAGGGAGCGTCGATGAAGCTGCCGGTGGGGTTGTTGGGGTTGGCCACGAAGACGACGCGCGTCTTCTCGTCGACGAGCGCGGCCATGGCGTCGAGGTCGTAGCCCAGGTCGTGGCCGAGCGGCGCCTCGCGGTAGCTGCGGTCGGCGGCGCGCGTCACGATCTTGTAGGCGATGAAGCTGCCCGCGCTGCCGACGACGTTGTCGTCCGGCTGCACGAAGGTGCGCACCACCAGCGACAGGATCTCGTTGCTGCCGTTGCCGAGGACGATCCACTCGGGGTCGAGCCCGACGAAGCCCGCCAGCGCGTGGCGCAGCGCGTGGCCGGCGGCGTCGGGGTAGAGGTGCACCTTGGCGATGGCGTGCTTCACGGCCTCGACGGCCTTCGGCGAGGGGCCGTAGGCGTTCTCGTTGGAGGCGAGCTTCACCGGGTTCTTGATGCCGAGCTCGCGCTCGACCTCTTCGATGGGCTTGCCCGCCTCGTAGGCCTTCAGGTCGAGGAGGGTCTGGCTGACGATACGGCGCGCCATCACTGCCCCATCTTCTTCTTGAGCTCTTCGAGCGCGTTGGCCGCGTCGGCCGCGCGCACTTCCTTCTTCATCTGCGCCTCGGCCGCGTCGCCGGCGATGGCGTTCATCTGCTCGACCAGCATGCCGGTGCCCGGCCGCAGCCCGGCGCCGCCGCCGCGCGCGACCGCGGCCTCCTGGCGGAGCTTCGACTTCTTCTCCTCGATCATCTGCAGCTCGCCCTCGATGAGGGTCTTGTCCGAGCGCAGCGGTCGCACCGCGTCGAGGCACTGCTCGAAGGCGGCCTTGGCCTTCAAGACGATCTGCTTGGCCTTCTCGAGCTTGGCCTCGGGCGCCTCGAGCTGCTGCACGACCAGCGCGAGCTTGGCCTTGAGCTCGTTCTCCTGGCGGATGTACTCGGCCATCTCCAGCCGGAATCCCTCTTCCATCTCGACGGGCATGACCTCGCTCCTGATGCGATCCGCGGTGCTCGGGCTAGTGGCTACTGGACCTGATCGATGGCCGCGCGGATGCCCACCGCCAGCTCGGCGGCGCGCGCCCGCGCGATGGCGCGCGCGGCCTCGAGGCCGTCGGGGCCGATGGCGTCGCGCGTCTCGGTGCACCTTGAGCTTCGGCTCGGTGCCGCTCAGGCGCCGCGACCGGGATACGGCTGCCGTCGGCGAGCCACCAGGTGAACGCGTCGCCGCGCGGCGCGTGCCGATGGCGTCGACCTCCGGGCCGGACAGATCGCGCCGCTTGCTGATGCGCGCCTTCTCGAGGATGGCCGGCGGCGCCGCGCCAGGCGGCCATGACGCGCTTGATGCGCGCCATGCCGTCGATGCCGGGGAGCACCGCGGTCACCTGATCGGTGTGCGACGCGCCGATGGCGTGGGCGATGTCGTCGAGGCGATCGAGCAGCGTCCGGCCGCGCGCCTTCTCGAAGGCCGCCAGATCCATCACCGCCTGCGCCGCGCCGACGCCGTCCTTGTCGCGCACGGCCGGGCCGACGCAGTAGCCGAGCGCCTCCTCGAAGCCGAAGACATAGGTCTCGTCGGGCGCGCGCTTCAGCGCCAGATCCCAGATCCACTTGAAGCCCGTCAGCACCTCGCCGTAGACCGCGCCGCGCAAGGTCGCCAGGGGCTCGAGCATCATGGTCGAGACCAGCGAGCAGGCGACGAGCGGCTTCTTCGGCCAGTCCGCGCCACGCACGATGGGCCCCTGCACGAGGATCCAGTCGGCCAGGAGCAAGCCCACCTCGTTGCCGGTGAGCACGCGGTAGCCGGCCGGCTTGGACTCGTCGCGCACGGCGACGCACAGCCGATCGGTGTCGGGGTCGTTGGCGAGGATCACCTCGGCGAACTTCTCGCGCGCCAGCTCGAGCGCCAGGTCGAGCGCGCCCTTCTCCTCCGGGTTCGGGAAGCGCACGGTCGGGAAGCGCCCGTCCGGCGCGGCCTGGGCCAGCACCGGGAAGAGGTGGCGATGCCCGCGGCGCGACAGCGCCTCGGCCACCCACTCGTGGCCGACGCCGTGGAGGGCGGTCGTGACGGCGGCGATCTGCGCCGGCGGCGGGTTCGTGCCGAGGCACTGCGCGCCGATCTCGTCGAAGAAGGCCTCGAACTCGGCGTGGGTCACGAGCGTGATGAGCCCCTCGCGCACGCCCTGGGTGAAGTCGACGCGCGGCAGCTCGCGCACGTGCGCCGGGTCGACCTGGTCGCGCAGGACGCGGATGCGCTCGTCCTGCGGCGGCACGATCTGCGAGGCGCTCGGGCCGTAGACCTTGTAGCCGTTGTACTCGGGCGGGTTGTGCGACGCGGTCACGATGACCACGCCGGCCGCGCCCTTGTAGCGCCCGAGGAACGCCCCGACCGGCGTCACGGCGCGGCCTTGAGCCGCCACCAGACCTTCCAGGCCGTGGCCGGCGATGACCTCGGCCGTGGCCTTGGCGAAGACGTCGGAGTTCCGCCGCGCGTCGCCGACCACCACGCCGCGCGTCGCGTCGGGCACGTCGGCCAGCGGCTGGCGCGCCACCGCGGCCGAGGTGCATCACCGTCAGGAAGTTCGTGCGCCCGGGGCCGGCGCCGATGGGCACCCGCGCAGGCCGGCGGTGCCGAACTCCATGGGCGCCGCGAAGCGCTCGGCGCAGCTCGTGCGCCTGCGCGGGCCAGTAGGTCGTCGACCTCGGCGATAGTCTCGGGATCCACATCGGCATCGCGCCGCGCCAGGCGGTCGCCGCCGCGCGGAGAAGTGCTCTGGTCCCATCGTCGTCCTCCGGTCGTTCTTCGGAGCGCCACGCGGGCGGCCTCGAGCGACCCCAGCAGACTACGGATCCGCGGCGAATGCGCGGCCGAGCGCGGCCGCGCCAGCGCTTCTTTCCGCTTCTTCGTGGCAGTCATGCGTGCAAGTTCGTTTGCAACGCGTGATCGACGTGCGCACCGTCCGCCCCCGCGCACCGCGGCCGGCCCAACCCAGGAGTGCGCCTTGAAGATCGACGGTAAGTGCGCCTCGCCGCGGAGTTCCTCGACGAGCACATCTACCAGCACCGCGGGTTCTCGCCCTCCGGCGACCTGACCGAGTTCCGCCTCGAGTTCCAGGAGACGCGGAAGGGCGACGCGAACCAGGTCGTGCTCGTCTTCGCAGTCCCGCCCGACGACGACCCCGAGGAGCCCGCGGCCGACGTGCAGGCGCTGGCGCACCGAGCCGCGACGCCCCTGCTGCCGCCCATCCCGGGCTCGGCGCGTTCGAGCTCGAGCTCAGTACCTGAACTGAGTTGATCGGATGGCCTCGCTCCGGCCGCCCTCATCCGGCCTCTTCCTCCGGTGCGCTCTTCGCGCACCTCGTCGAAGGCCGGGGCGGCCTACTCCGGGCCGTGCATGGTTCGCTGCGCGCCGTACGGGCGCTGATCGGATGGCCTCGGCTCCGGCCGCGCCTCGCCGGCCTCTTCCTCCGGTGCGCTCTTCGCGCGCACCTCCGTCCAGAGGCCGGGGCGGCCTGCGCTCGGGGCCGTGCATGGTTCGCTGCGCGCCATGCGGCGCTTCGCTCACCGACGTGAGCCCCAGGCGGCTCCTCTTCGACAGTCTTGAGTCGCCAGCGGCAGGTCGCCCGGACCGATCAGAGCTTGCGCAGCGGGACCTTGCCGTCGGGGGCGGTGGTGCGCTCGCAGCCGCAGCCGACGTGGGCGCCCTCGACCTCGACCAGCGTGCCGTCGGCCTTGGTGACCGCGCTGTACCAGACGCGCCCGCGCCCGTCGGTGAGCGACACCGAGTCGTCGTCGAAGGCCAGCACCTCGATCGCGTCGTTGGCCGCGAGGCCCGCGGCGATGCCGAGCGAGAGCGCGCCGCGCGCCGAGCGCGACACCGTATAGCGCCCGTCCGTGCGCGTCGCCGCGCGCTTGTCGGGCTGCGCCGCCTCGAGGCCCTCGCTGGCCGGGATGCTGACGCCGTGGCAGGTCGCCTCGAGCACGACCTTCTTCGTCGCGACGTCGACCAGGCGCGTGACGTGAACGGCGCGCTCGACCTTGAGCGCCGCGCTGCCGGGCAGGCGCGCCAGGATGTTCAGGAGCGCGCCCCGCTCACACGGCTCGCCGGCCATGGCCGAGCCGGCCGAGGAACCGAGCAGAGCCCCCACGAAGACGACGACGACGATCGGTGCCACGCGCATGGCCGGCATCAAAAGTCATCCGGCCGCCTAATTCAAGAGCGTGCCCTGAAAATCGCTGCGCTCCACGATGGGCTGCCGTCCGGCGAAGCCGGCCTCGATCTCGTGCCAGTGCCCGAAGGCCGGCTCACCGCGCCGCCAGCACAGGTAGACGATGCGGCCGTCGTGCTCCGAGCGCACATCGCACAGGCCGTCGAGCGCCTTCACCTCGACGCCGAGCTCGGCCAGCGACTGCATCTGCTCGACGATGAAGCGGTGCTGCGTCAGCGCCTGGTCGATGAGCGTCGTCACCTCGGCCGAGGCCTGCGCCGCGGCGGGCATGGCCTTGCCGAGGTCGACCCCGAAGGCCGCGAGCCGCTCGACGATGCCGCGCATGATGCCCTGGTGCTCGCCGATGGCGGCGAAGACGCGCTCGAGGTGCGGCACCAGCTGGTCCGCCTCGTCGGGCGCGTAGAGTCTCGTCGGGAACCCGCTCTCCATCTCACCCCCTGCGGCTCCGTTCGTGACACCCACCGCTCCCGTTGTGGGAGCGGTGAGGTCGCGAGGTCGTCGCCGCCCCCAGTCCGCCTCGGCGAGGCCGAAGTTGAATCAGTGCCCCCCGATGATCGGGTTCGGGCAGCCGTAGACGAACACCAGGTCGGCCGCCGGCGAGCAGCGAGTCGCGCGTGCACCGTAGGAGCATCACGCGGTTGCCCTGCGGCGTGTAGTCCCAGCCCTCGGTGTGGGTCGGGTCGAGGCGGCTGCTGCACGTGGTCGAAGTAGACGCCGAGGCTCGCCGCGTCGAACGGCACGGCGTTCAGCACGTAGTCGCAGCCGAGCACGTTGCCGACCACGTCGGAGAGGCGCGTTGCCGAGGCCGAGCGGGTCGTCGGCCTGGTAGCGGCCAGGCCGTCGGCGCCCTGCGCGGTGCCGCCGGCGGAGGCCATGTTCGAGAGCTGGGTCGGGTCGACCTCGCCGCCGAAGCCGATGACGAACGTCTTGATCTGCGGGTTCTGCTCGAAGAGGTTCGTGACCTCGGGCACCGGGTCGTCGCAGTTGGCCATGCCGTCGGTGATGAGCACGACGTAGTTGTTGCGCGTCGGGTCCTCGAGCCCGGGGTAGTCGAGCAGCGCGCGCAGCGCCTCGGCGATCGGCGTGCCGCTCGAGGTCCCCGAGTTGGCGAGGAAGGTGTTGATCTCCTCGGCGTTCTCGGGTGCCGGGTCGAGCCACACCACGCCCGGGCCGCAGTCGGCGCCCTTGGTGCCGGCCTGATCGATGCCCGGGAACAGCTTGAGCCCGAAGCGCACCTGACCCTCGTAGGCCTCGGTGATCTCCTTCACCGCCGTCTTGGCGATGGTCCACTTGCTCGGGCCGCCGGCCTCGATGGGGTCGGTCATGCTGCCCGAGCGATCGAGGACGATGAGCACGTTGGGCGGCACCACGTCGGCCGTGTAGACGTCGCCGGTGCAGCCGCAGATGCCGCCCACGCACACGTCGCCGAGCGAGCAGTCGCCGTCGCCGACGCACGAGCCGCCGACCTGGTTCGGCACGCACTCGTGGTTCGTGCACACCTCAGCCTGCGGGCAGTCGCCCTCGCCGTTGCACGCGCGCACGACGCGATCCTCGCAGCCGTCGCCGGCCTGGCCGTTGGTGTTCTCCCAGTCGGAGCCGTCGCAGTTGGGGTGGAGGTCGCCCGCCGTGCAGCAGATGATGTGGCAGGTCGGCGCGGCCGTGAGGTCGCACGTGCCGTGGGCGTGCTGGTCCGGGCCGAGGCCGGCGGTGCAGTCGTTGGAGCAGCTGCCGCAGGCGTGGTCGCTCTCGTAGGCGCCGGTCGAGAGGTCGCGGAAGCCCTCGTCGGTCGAGCTGTTGCAGTCGTTGTCGATGCCGTCGCAGAGCTCGGCCTCGGGGATCGCCGCGGGGCAGGTCCAGCCGTTGGCGCCGCAGCTCCACGTGCCGACGCAGGTGCCGACCGCGTTCGAGTGCTCGCACGGCGTCACCGGCGCGATGAGCCCTTCGTCGGTCTCGCCGTTGCAGTCGTCGTCGGCGCCGTTGCACTCCTCGGCGTGACCGGCCAGACCACAGCCGTGGCAGTTGGCGGGATCGCGATCGAGGTCGACGCAGGTGCCGCAGTCGGTGAGGCCGGCGCCGCACTCGCAGGTGCCGTTGTTGCACACGCGGCCCGCGCCGCAGGCCGGCACGCACGGCGTGCAGCCGCCCGGCGGGCAGGTGTCGGCGTCGTCCGCGACGTCGCTCGTCGCGTCGCCGTCGTCGGCGTCTGCGGTCGCGACGCCGTCGCCGAGGCCATCATCGATGGAATCGACGGTGGTGTCCGAAGGCTCCTGATCACTAACCGACGAGTCAGCCACGTCGAAGCCCGAGGTCGCGTCGATGGCATCGATGCCACTCGACTTGTCGTCGCCTCCGCAGGCCGCCCATGCGGCGCACGCCCATATAAGGAAGCCCTGCCGGACTCGGGCGTGATTCATTCCTGCCCACTGTATTTTGCTCATCGCCTTTCCCCCCACCGACGATATCCTAGAACCTATGAAGAGCATCGGAAGGTCTCTTTGCAAGTTTTGGTGGGGGAAGGTCATCATCGCGGGTCTCGCGCTCGCGGCGTGCGGAGGCGACGACACGGGCCAGTCGACGGGCGATGTCGACGATGGTCGCGGTGACCTCGTCCCCTTCGACACGAGTACGACACAACCCGACAGCGACGCCACCCAGGACGTCGAGATCGTGCCCGGCGGCTTCGGTGCACCGTGCGTCGACAACGGCCAGTGCGACTCCGGCTACTGCATCCAGGGGCAGGACGGCTTCATCTGCACGAGCACGTGCGTCGACGAGTGCCCTGACGGCTACGGCTGCAAGGGTGTCGCGTCGGGCTCGGCCGACATCGTCTTCGTGTGCGTCCCGAACGTCACCAACTTCTGTCGCCCGTGCACCATCGACAACGAGTGCAACGGCGGCCGCTGCCTGCCCTTCGCGGGCGGCACGTTCTGCACGCGGCCGTGCGACACCGAGTGCGCCCAGGGCTTCGAGTGCACCGATCTCGAGGACCAGCACGGCAACGACGTGCGCGCCTGCGTGCCGACGTCGGGCACGTGCGACTGCTCGCCGTCGACCATCGACGCCATCCGCGGCTGCGAGATCACGACGCCCGACGGCACCTGCAAGGGCACCCAGATCTGCCAGATCGAGGGCTGGTCGACGTGCTCGGCGCGCATCCCGATCGCCGAGGTCTGCGACTTCGTCGACAACGACTGCGACGACAAGGTGGACGAGGGCTTCGTCGACGACAACGGCCTCTACACCTCGAACGAGAACTGCGGCTACTGCGGCAACGACTGCACCGGCTCCATCCCCAACGCGCAGACCAAGTGCGACGGTGAGCTCGACCCGCCGCAGTGCGTGGTCGACACCTGCCTGCCCGGCTTCTTCGAGCTGTCGCCGTTCTTCTGCGCCGAGGTCCCGGCCAAGCTCTGCAACACCTGCGACGACGCCGCCAGCTGCGTCATCGAGGGCGCCACCTGCGCCGAGTTCGACGACGGCAAGTACTGCACCGCGCCGTGCACCAACCCGGGCGACTGCCCCGAGGGCTACACCTGCACGCCGCAGACCGGCGGCAGCTCGCAGTGCCTGCCGACCAGCGGCACGTGCGTGTGCGGCACGACGACCATCGGCCTCCAGCGCGGCTGCGAGAAGACCTACCAGGCGCCGGGCGTGCCCGAGGTGACCTGCGTCGGCCTCGAGACGTGCGCGGTCGAGGGCTGGGGCGACTGCGTGCTCGGCGCCGACATCTGCGACAACGTCGACAACAACTGCGACGGCAAGGTCGACGACGAGTGGGTGAACGATCAGGGCATCTACTTCAAGGACGAGAACTGCGGCATCTGCGGCAACAACTGCCTCGTCAACGCGCCCGAGAACGCCACGCGCCGCTGCGACATCTCGGGCGACGTGCCGAAGTGCGTGGTCGTGTGCGAGGAGGGCTCGGCCGATCTCGACGGCAACCCGCTGAACGGCTGCGAGTGCGTGAAGACCTCGGACACCGATCTGCCCGACGGCACCGACCAGAACTGCGACGGCATCGACGGCGAGATCGATAACGGCATCTTCGTCGCCAAGACTGGCAACGACGCGGGCGCGGGCACCATCGACGACCCGCTGCTCACGGTGCAGGCCGGCATCTCGCGCGCCGAGACCAACGGCAAGCGCGACATCTACGTGGCGACCGGCGTCTACACCGAGAGCGTGACGCTGGCGTCGGGCGGCACTGTCTATGGCGGCTACAGCGGCGACTTCCACGAGCGCGACATCGTCCTCTACGAGACGGCGCTCATCGCCGACGCCCCGACCGCCGAGGCGCCCGGCGCCGTGAACGCCGTCGGCATCGACGCGGCCAGCGGCCTCGTCGGCGTGACGGTCTTCGGCTTCAACGCCGACCTCGCCGGCCAGAGCTCGTATGCCATCTGGATCGTCGACTCGGGCTCGGCGCTCACCATCGCCCACGACACCATCTACGCCGGCGACGGCGCGGCCGGCGGCGTCGGCGTGTCGGGCTCGAGCGGCACGGCCGGCGTCGGCGGCGTGGCCGGTCGCGCGGCCAAGGACATCGGCGACGACACCTGCGGCGGCAGCGATCAGAGCCTCGGCGGCAACGGCGGCCCGCGCACCTGCGGCGGCGCCGACGTCGGCGGCGGCAACGGCGGCACCGCCATCTGCCCCGACTTCAACGAGTCGAGCCCGGCCTCGGCCTGCCCGGTGGCGTCGTCGCAGACGGCGACCCCGGCCGAGAACGGCACCGGCGGCAAGGGCGTGGCGCCCGGCACCGCCGGAGCGGCCGGCCTCGACGTCTACATCAACCGCAAGGACGGCCCGTACAGCGACACCGTGTGCGCCGACGCCAACGCCAACTGCTCGGTGTGCCACGTGCCGCTCGGGCCCGCCGTGGGTCAGAACGGATCGCCCGGCGCGCCGGGCGAGAACGGCGACGCCGGCGAGGGCTGCGCCGTCGCGGCCGGCTCGGTGGTCGACAACCGCTGGGTGGCGGCGCCCTCGACGTCGGGCACCGACGGCTCGGCCGGCAGCGGCGGCGGCGGTGGCGGCGCGGGCGGCGGCGTCGAGACGCTCAACTGCGCGAGCCAGTCGGTCGGTCACCACGACATCGGCGGCTCGGGCGGCGGCGGCGGCTCGGGCGGCTGCGGCGCGCTGGGCGGCACGGCCGGCGGCGGCGGCGGCGCGAGCTTCGGCATCTTCGTGTCGTGGTCGGCCACGCCGACCACCAAGCCCAACATCCACGACAACGACATCCGCCCCGGCGCGGGCGGCAACGGCGGCAACGGCGGCCTCGGCGGCACCGGCGGCGCCGGCAGCGCGGCCGGTCCGGGCGGCCTCGGCGGCGCCTCCGATCCGCTGACCTTCTGCGCGCCGCAGGGCGGCTCGGGCGGCCAGGGCGGGCAGGGCGGCCACGGTGGCGGCGGCGGCGGCGGCTGCGGCGGCGTGAGCTTCGGCATCTACGTCGCGGGCGGCGCGGGCGAGGCGTCGTGGAAGACGCAGAACACCATCCGCAACACCGGCCACGCGGGCGGTGGCGGTGTCGGCGGTCCGAGCCTCGGCGAGAGCGGAGGCAACGGCCAGTCCGGGGCGGCGGGCTCGACGAACTTCTGATAGATCGGATGGCCTCGCTCCGGCCGCCCTCATCCGGCGCCTTCCTGCGGTGCGCGCGCTTCGCGCGCCCCTCCGTCCAGGCGCCGGGGCGGCCTGCGCGCGGGATGCGCTGATCGGATGGCCTCGCTCCGGGCGCCTCACTCCATGAGGAGGTAGCTCGCCTCGCGCAGCACGATGCGCTGGTCGGCGTGCGAGCTCCGCGCGTCGCGCCCGATGACGCCGACGGCCTCGACGCGGCGGCCCTCGATGGGCTTCGGCCAGGCGCGGAACTCCTGCACGTAGACGACCAGGCCGTCGTCGACGACCGTCGCGCCCAGCGACGTGTTCTTGGCCTCGCCGACGACGCGCACGCGGTGGCCGAGCTGCGAGCCGACCTCCTGCTCGCTGCCGACCCGAGGCTCGCTCGGGGCCGGACCGGCTCCGGCCGAGCCGAAGCAGCCGCTGACTCCCAGGACCAGACCGCCAATCACGAAGCACTTGCGCCAGCTCATGAGTCTCCTCCCCGTGTCGTCGCAACGGCCAGGTCGGCCGGGCTGTTGTGACGAACGCTCCCGACCGCCCGGGATCTCTCATCGAGCACGGCGCCCCGGAACCTGAGCTGAAAGTCGGACTCCCGCGAATCGATTGAGACTCGCGCCGAGGCGCACGCCATCGGGCGGGCGCGCCGCTTGACCGTGTGATGCATCGGCCGTCACATCATCGCAGCTGACGGCGGCCCTCGCGCACGCCTTCGAATTGGAAAACCGCCAGGCGGTGTTGGAGGCCGGGCCGTCGGCTCGTCTCCACCCCCAGTCTACCGCTATCGAGAATGCTCATGCGCCAGAGTCACCCTATCGCTCGCAGTCTCCTCGTCAGCCTGGTCGCCGCTGCCGCGCTCGGCGCGGCCGGTGCGGGGTCGGCCCACGCCGATCCGATCGAGGTGCCGTCGGGCAAGGTCATCCTGCCGCTCACCGGGCTGGCGATCGACCTCCCCAAGGACAAGCGCAAGGGCGCGGTGTGGGCGCTCTCGGGCAGCTGGTCCTTCACCGACAACGGCGCCTCGTTCGACGCACGCGACGTCATCGATCAGAAGGTCGACGGCAAGCTCGTCGCCGGCACCTGGGTGCACATCGGCTACTTCAACGCCGGCGACTGCTCGAAGGTCGTCCAGGAGCTCGACGTGCCCGACCGCTGGACGGCCGAGCGCGACCTGTGGGGCCACCACTGGAACGTGGCCGGCGGCACCTGGGACTTCGGCAACGACCTCGGCAAGGCGCCGGTGCTGGCGCTGTGCGCGCCGCGGCCCAACCGGGCGAGCCTGCTCCTCTACCGCTTCTTCGTGGGCGACAAGGACGCGCTCGATCAGGAGGCGCGCATGGCCCTCATCACCAAGGACGCGCTGCTCGACCGCGTCACCAAGGCCTGGGAGAAGGACGCCACCGGCCCGGTGAAGCCCATGCAGCGCCCCGAGCTCAAGCGCCGCGGCGACATCGAGGCCGCGCGCACGGTGCACCTCGAGAAGTCGGCCATCGACGTGGCGCTGCCGTCCGACGGCTTCGCCTGGATCGTCCGCGGCAGCGACGCCGAGGCCATGTCCGACTACCTCGATCGCATGGCGCCGTCGGTGGCCGACATCTCGCTCGAGATCGCGCGCGCCCCGGGCATGAAGTGCGACGAGCTCTTCGCGACCACCGGGCCCGACGCGCCCAAGCGGAAGGACGAGCCGGCGCCGAAGAACATCCCCGACGGCTGGAAGTCGCTCGGCACCATGGTCCTCGACGCCGCCCTCGAGCGCATCGTGTGCCGCGACAGCGGCCCGGCCGCGCTGGTGGTGGGCGTGCTCGCGACGCCGACCGACGCGGCCGAGGTCAAGGACTTCACCGGCTTCGCGCCGCTCCTCGCCGCCCTGGCGGCCGGCTCCGACGCCAAGCCCTGAGCTGCGCGCCGGAGCCATCGCGCGGAGAGCACAACCATGGTTGTGCTTTCCGCGCCGTCGTCGCGCCGACGACTACTCGCCGTTCTCTTCGGTCGGCTTGTAGGCTTCGGACAGGCGCTTCTGCACGAGCGGCGGCACCGGCTCGTAGGCGGCGAGCTCGGTGGTGAAGCCGCCGGCCCCGCCGGTGGCGCTGCGCAGCTGGCCCGCGTAGCTGCCGATCTCGGCCAGCGGTACGTGGGCGTGGACGGCGTCATGCTGCCGACGGTGCCGACGCCGAGCACGCGGCCGCGCATGTTCTTGAGGTCGGCCGTGACCGTGCCGATGTGGGCCTCGGGCACGCTGACGTCGACCGCGGCGATGGGCTCGAGCACGAGCGGGCGCGCGCGGCTCACCGCGTCGCGGAAGGCCATCTTGCCGGCGGTGCGGAAGGCGACGTCCTTGCCGTCGACCGGGTGGGTCTTGCCGTCGTAGACGATGACCTTCACGTCCTGCATCGGCGCGCCGGTGAGCGGGCCGGCCGCCATGGCGTCCTGCACGCCCTTCTCGATCGACGTGATGAACTGCTTGGGGATGACGCCGCCCACGGTGGCGTTCCTGAACTCGAAGCCGGCGCCGCGCGTCCAGCGGCTCGACGCGCAGGAACACCTCGCCGAACTGGCCGGCGCCGCCGGTCTGCTTCTTGTGGCGGTGATGCCCCTCGGAGCGGCCGGCGATGGTCTCGCGGTAGGACACCTTGGGCACCGCCGTCGACACCTGGATGCGATGGCGGTCGCGCAGCTTCTCGAGCGCGATGCGCAGGTGGAGCTCGCCGAGCCCGCGCAGGAGGAACTCCTTGGTCTCGTGATCCTGGCCCGCGACGAGCGTCGGGTCCTCCTCGGACAGCAGCGCCAGCGCGCCGCCGAGCTTCACGTCGTCCTTCTTGTCGAGCGGCGCGATGGCCAGCGCGATCATGGGCTGCGGGTAGCGCGGCCGCACCGGCGCGAAGTCCTCGAGCACGGTCGGCGCGTGCAGCACCTGATCGACGTGCAGCTCCTCGACGCGCGCCAGCGCGACCAGGTCGCCGGCGTGGGCCTGGGCGTCGAGCTCGGGGTGCTCGCGGCCCTCGATCTTCAGGAGCTGACCCGCCTTCCTGGGCTTCTTGTCGCCGTGGCCGACGAAGGTCGTGGCGGCGTCGAGGTGGCCCTGGAGGATGCGCAAGAGCGCGATCTTGCCGAGCTGCGGATCCGACATGACGTGGAAGACGTGGGCCATGAACGGCTTCTCGACGTCGCAGGCGACCTCGACCACCTCGCCGGCCTTCATCAGGCGGCGCGGCCGCCCGCCGAGCGGGCTCGGGCACTCCTCGGCGACGATGTGGAGCAGGTCCTCGATGCCGGCGCCGGTCTTGGCGCTGGCGAAGAGCACCGGCACCACGTGGCCCATGCTCATGGCGCGCACGAAGCAGCCGCGGAGCTCGGCCAGGTCGATGGTCTCACCGGAAAGGTACTTTTCCATCTCGGCGTCGTCGATCTCGACGCTCGACTCGAGCATCTCGCGGTGCACCTCGGCGACCGAGCCGAAGTCGGGGCTCCCGCCCTCGTGCCCGTCGTGATCGAAGCAGTCGATGACGTCGGCGCCGCGTCGCGTCGGAAGGTTCATGCAGTGCAGCGTCTTGCCGAGCTCGGCGCGCAGCTGATCGAACAGGCGCGCCAGCCCGTCGACGTTCTGATCGATGCGGTTCACGACGATCATGCGCGCCAGGCCGAGCTCGCCGGCCGCCTCGAACAGGCGGCGCGTGCCGAGCTGGACGCCGGCCACGGCGTCGACCACGACCACCGCCGTCTCGACCGCGGGCAGGGCGGCCAGCGCCTGGCCGAGCAGCTCGGGGTGGCCCGGGGTGTCGATGAGGTTCAGCTCGCGGCCGGCGTAGGTGGCGAAGTGGACGGTCGAGCTCGTCGAGTAGGCGTCGACCGTGGGCGGGCGCGCGGCGACGACGCCGGCCCTGGCGAGCAGGGCGTCGGCCAGCGCGGTCTTGCCGACGGCGGTGTGGCCGACGAGCGCGAGGTTGCGGATGTCTTGCGGACGGAACGCGGCGGTGACCTTCATGGTCCTTCCTTCGACGCTGGACGAGCACGCAGTAGCGCAGGCGGTCCGGCCGCGCGTGGCGCCGGTCCGTTCAGGCCGCGGCCAGCGTGCCGCGGCGCTGGGGCGGGGTGGCGGCGTCAGGCGATGGTGGTGATCGCGAACGCCAGGCTCGGCTTGGTGTCGATGTGGAGGAGCGTCTTGCCGACGTGCAGCGTGACGCGTCCCGGGAACTCCGGGTCCTCGGTGACATGGGCGACGGGGGCGACGTCGACGGAGCAGCGGACGACTCCGGACGCGTCGCTCAGGACTCCCATGAAGCGCTGCTGACGGGCCGAGATGGACACCTTGAGGTGGCCGCCCTGCGGGCCGTCGACAGTGAAGCGGGCGTCGCCGCCGATGCTCTCGACGCCGGTGGCTCCGAGGTGCTTCGCGAGAGTCGATACGGTCAGTTCCATGGGAGATCTCTCCTTACGGTAGGGAGCGCGGGACGCTTCGAGGGTTCCGGCTCGCGTCGGCTTCGGGTCGAGCAAGGCTCGTGCCGGACCGCACGGCCGCATGCTGGAACGGCCCGAGGCGATCGGCGGGTTGCGTGTGAGCACGAACGCCCGGTCCTCGCGGGCCGAGCTGCACACAGGTTTGCGCCTGACCGCGTCCGTGGGAAAGTCCGAGGCCCGAACCTCACCGAAGGACCCTCGATGCGCCCACCGCTCCCGCTCGTCGCCGCTCTCGCCCTGGTCGCGTGCTCGAAGAGCGCGCCGCCTCCCGAGAAGACCCCGCCGCCGCCGGCTCCGACTCCGTCGGCCGCGGCCGACGCCTCGACGCCGGCGCCCGCGCCCGCGCCCGTCGCCGATGCCGCCGCGCCGGCTCCCGCGCCCGCAGCCGACGCCGCCGCGCCGACTCCGGCGCCCGCCGAGGCCGACGCGTCGGCGCCGGCTCCCGCGCCCGCCGAGGCCGATGCCGCCGCGCCCGCGCCCGCGCCGGCTCCCGCCGACGCCGCGGTCTGCATGCGCACCGACATGGGCATCGACGACTACAGCCTGACCTCGCTGAAGGGGCAGGTCTTCTCGTTCTGCATCTACGACGATCAGGCCGGCGAGGCGTCGGGCTTCACCAGCTGCTTCGCCTACGACCTCGCCGCGTCGACGCTGAAGAAGGAGCCGCCGCCGCCCGCCCCGCCGGCCGACGGCCCCGAGCCGAAGCACGCGCTCGACGGCGACGGCTGGAAGGTCGACCTCGACGCCCACACCGTCTCGGTGTGCGCGGGCGGCGACTGCAAGCCGCTGGCGTTGGACGGCAAGGTCCCGACCGAGTTCCTGCCGCCGTCGGTGAGCGAGGACAAGACGATGATCGTCGTCACGCTGCAGGAGGGCGGCACGGCCGAGGAGGGCGGCACCGCGTGGGCCTACGTCTACGACGTCGCGACGCGGAAGCGCCTGGCCAAGAAGAAGCTCGCCGAGGACAGCTACATCTGCGGCGGCGCGAGCTTCGTCGGCAACACCGTGCTCGTGGCCATGGACGTGTGCGCCGGGCCGGGCGGCACCGCGTGGCTCGCCGACCCGAAGAAGCTCACCAAGATCGCCGACCTCGGGCCCGAGGACTTCGGCCGCTACGCGCCGCAGTGGCAGCGGGTCGAGGGCGATCGCTGGGCCTTCCTCGAGCAGGGCGGACGCAGCGTCGTCGTGCAGGACGTCGTCAGCGGCAAGGTCGTGAGCCGCCTCGATCTGAGCGAGCAGTTCCCGCTCGTCGAGGGCGCGCGCGACGTGCCGGCGTACGGCGGCGACTTCGAGGTGCTCGACGGCGGCGGCTATCTCGTGGCGCTGCCCGGCCCGGGCATCGGCCGCCTGCTCGTGCTCGACGCCAAGCTCGCCGCCGTCGCGAAGGTCCACGACCTGCCGCGCTGCGCCGCGCCGAAGCCGTAGCCATGGACCCGACCGTCGGCCGCGCGCGCGCGCGCGCGCGCGGCGGCGCGCCGCTGCCGCGCGCCGGCGTGGCGCGCGTGTGGTCGCCGGACGACGGCTTCCCGTCGTGCTGCCCGCGCGATCTGCTGATGGCCGATGGCGCGCTGTGGGTCGCGCTCGGCGCCACCGGCTCGCCCGAGGGGCTGGCGCGCATCGAGGTCGCGAGCCTCGCGGAGTCGGGCCGAGACGCGAAGCTCGCGCTCACGCGCTACCCGCACCTCGACGCGAGCGCGCCCGCCGACGCCCCGCCCGACGAGGTGCGCGGCATGGCGCTCGATCGCGACGGCGCGCTGGTGGTGGCCAGCTCGCGCGGGCTCCACCGCTGGCGCCCGGGAGCCACCGGCTTCGAGCCCATCGCCGCGCCGGCGCCGGTGCATGCGCTGGCGCGCGCGGCCGACGGCGGCCTGTGGGTCAGCCTCGGCGGCGACGACGGCGTCACCGCCGCGCCGCTCGGCGCGCTCGAGACGCGGGCCGGGCGCGCGCGCTGCTTCCGTCCGCTGGCGCTGCTGCCGCGCTCGGCCGACGAGGCCTTCCTGGTGTGCGACGATCGCATCCTCCACGCCGGCCCGCGCGGCGCCTCGCGCTCGAGCTCGTCGGCACGCCGCTCCGGCGCGAGCCGACCGGCGACGACCGCCCGCCGGTGTGGATCACCGAGGCGGTCATCGGCGGCGACGGCAGCCCCTTCGTGCTGAGCATCCTCGGCGGCCTGGTGCGCGTCGGCGATCGCATCGAGCGGGTCGCCGACGACGGCCGCGAGGCCCGCATCCAGGGCGAGCGCGAGCACCAGGAGGTGATGCCGGTGCGCGACTTCGTGCGCCTCCTGGCCGAGCCCGGCGGCAGCGTGCTGGTGGCGAACGCGGTGGGCTGGCTCCTGCGCTGGAGCCCGTCCGGGCTCGAGCGGCTGTGGCCGCTCGGGCCGTCGCCCGCGCCCGGCCGCGAGCCCTACGCCGACACGACGCCGCTGGCCTCGACCGCCGACGGCGTCTTCCTGAAGCCCGATCCGCCGCAGGCCAGCGAGGCCCCGCGCACGATCGTCCGGCTCGGGTCGGGCGGACCAGATCGCCTGGCGGCTCCAGCGGCCGGGCACGAGCTACGCCGATCCGGGCGTCCTCGACGTGCTGCCCGACGGGCAGGGCGGCCTCTTCATGAGCACCAACGACGGGCTCTGGCACCTCCTGCCCTGACGCCCGACGGCCTCACGGCTCGCCCTGGTGGCGCGCGTGGAAGCGGCGCGCCTTCATGCGGTTGCCGCACGACGCCATGTCGCACCAGCCGCGGCTCCGGTTCTTCGAGGTGTCGAGGAAGAGCAACACGCACGCGTCGTGGCTCGAGGCCCCGGCGGCGCGCTGAGCGGTCGCGCCGCTCGCGCTCGGCCCCCACTGTGGTAGGAAGCGCGGGTGACCTCCGCCACACGACTCGCGATCGCGATCTCGCTCGCGCTCGCCGCCACGACCTCGGCCTGCGACGGCAGCGACCCGGCTCCCGCCATTGCCGGCGCGCCCGACGCCAGCGCGCCCGACGCCCGCGCCGACACGGACGCGCCCGCGCCGCCTGCGCGCTGCAAGCTGCCCGCCGATGCGCGCGTGGCGCTGCCCGCCGACGACGCGCGCCACGTCGCGCCGGGCGAGTGGTACTACTGGACGGGCCACCTCCAGACCGATGACGGCGCCTGGCTCGGCTTCCAGCTCACGGTGCTGATGGCGGGCGCGCCCGGCTCGGCCGTGGCCATCGCCCACCAGTCGATCACCGACGCCGCGGCCGGCGACTACCGGCACGCCGTCGCCTTCGGCCTCGACGACCGCACGCCGAGCGAGGGCTTCGACTTCGCGCTGGGCGACGTCATCGCGCGCGGCGTCGGCGGCGCCGATCACCTCCGCCTCGTCCTCGACGACGACGCGGTGCTGACGCTCGATCTCACCGACGTGCGCGGCCCGATCGCGCGCCACGGCGACGGCTTCAAGGACTACGGCGGCGGCGTCTCGACCTTCTACTACGCGCGCCCGAGGATGGCCGCGAGCGGCACGCTGCGCCGCGGCGACGCCACCGTCGCCGTGCACGGCAGCGCCTGGTTCGATCACCAGTGGGGCTCGCTGGCGTCGGCCGCGGCGTCGCACTGGGACTGGCTCGGCGTGCAGCTCGACGACGGCCGCGAGCTCATGGTCACGCGCATGCCGCTGCCGGGTGGCGACGCCTTCGGCGAGGCCGAGCTCACCGATCGCGACTGCACCACCCACGCCGTCGCCGGCGCCGACGTGAGCCTCGTGGCGCGCCGCGACTGGACCAACCCCGAGACGCTCTGCACCTACCCGTCGGGCTGGGACCTGACGGTCGGCGATCTCCACCTCGGCCTCGAGCCGGTGACGCTCGATCAGGAGATGCGCACCGAGCCGGTCGGCTACTGGGAGGGCGCCGCGGTCGTGAGCGGCGACACCTCCGGCCGCGCGTACGTCGAGCTCGTCGGCTACTGCGGCCTCTGACCGCGCCGCGCCCGGGCTAGCGCCCCTTGAAAGCGGGCGGCCGGCGCGCGACGAACGACGCCACCGCCTCGCCCAGATCCTCCGACGGCAGGAAGGCCGAGTTCCAGGCCGCGACGTGCTCGAGGCCGGCCGCCACGTCGGCCGCGATGGCCTGGTTCAGCACCTGCTTCACGCCCTCGACGGTGCGCGGCGCGTTGGCGGCGATGGCGCGCGCCATGGCCTGGGCCGCGGCGATGACCTCGCCCTGGGTGGGGTGGACGGCGTTGACGAGGCCCATCGCCAGCGCCTCGTCGGCCATGACGTCGCGGCCGGTGAAGGCCAGCTCGCGCGTCCGGCCCTGGCCGATGATGTGCGGCAGGCGCTGCAGCGAGCCGAGGTCGGCCACGATGGCGATCTTGGTCTCGCGCAGCGACACCTTGAGATCGGCCGCGCCGAGGCGGATGTCGCACGCCGCGGCCAGATCGAGGCCGCCGCCGATGCACCAGCCGTGGAGCGCCGCGATGACCGGCACGCGCAGGCGGAAGATGCGCTCGAACGGCTGCTGCAGCTCCTTGATGAGCTTGTGCAGCGCGCTCCGTCCCGAGACCAGTCCGGCCCCGCGGAAGAGCTCGCCCCACTTGCCGAAGGCCTTCTGCAGATCGAGGCCGTACGAGAACGCCTTCGGCTCGCGCGCGCACACGACGACGGCGCGCACCGCGGCGTAGTCGGGGCCGCTCTCGAGCGCGGCGAAGACCTCGTCGAGCTCGCGGAAGAAGGTCGGCGACATCGCCTTCTCGACGATCGTCACGGTGGCGACATGATCCTCGACGGCGACTTCCAAGGTCTCGGGCACGGGACACCTCCGGCCGGCGAGGATCGCGCAGGCCGGTCCGAACCGCAATCCTCCTTGCCTTCCGGCCGGTCTGGCCCCATCATGCCGGGGCCATGTGGTTCAATCGTGCCGTGCTGCACCAGCCTGACGTAACGCGCGCTCTCTGAGCCTCCGAGCTCGCTCGCGGGAGCGCGCTCGCCGTCACCGATCACCACCCCTGGCTCCCCTCTCGCCGCGACCGCGCGGCCCTCGCACCCAGCTGGAGGCGCGACCATGACGTCCACGCCGACTCCGATGTCCGATCCCACCCTCGTCCCGACCTCGCTCATCGACTCCGAGCTGCCGCCGGCGCGCCACCTGAAGCCGCCCGTCGACGTGGAGACGCTGACCCACCGCAACTTCCGGAGCGACGAGTTCTGGCGCGCCATCCCGGCCTTCAAGGAGGTCGATCGCGACACCTTCGCCGACTACGACTGGCAGGAGAAGAACGCCATCACCAGCCCGAAGAAGCTGGTCGCCACCGTGCGCGATCTGGTGAGCGACGCCTTCGTGGCCGACGTCGAGGCCGGCTTCGCCATGGCGCCGATGGCCGTGCGCATCTCGCCCTACCTGCTGGCGCTCATCGACTGGGAGGACGCGGCCAACGATCCCATCCGCCGCCAGTTCCTGCCGCTGGCGTCGGAGGCCGAGCCCGACCACCCGATGCTGACGCTCGACTCGCTGCACGAGCAGGGCGACGCGCCGGTGCCGGGCCTCACCCATCGCTACCCCGACAAGGCGCTCTTCCTGGCGCTCGACACCTGCCCGGTCTACTGCCGCTTCTGCACGAGGAGCTACGCCGTCGGCCTCGACACCGAGAGCGTCGAGAAGGTGTCGTTGAAGGCCGACAACCTGCGCTGGAAGCGCGCCTTCCAGTACATGCGCGAGCGCCCCGAGCTCGAGGACATCGTCGTCTCGGGCGGCGACGCCTACCGGCTCAAGCCGCAGCAGGTGCTGGAGATCGGCCACACGCTGCTCGACATCCCGCACATCCGTCGCTTCCGCTTCGCCACCAAGGGGCTGGCGGTCGTGCCGATGCGCGTGAAGGCGGGCGACCCGTGGACCGAGGCCATCACCGAGGTGGTCGAGCGCGGGCGGAAGCTGGGCAAGGAGGTCGTCATCCACACCCACTTCAACCACCCCAACGAGGCCACGAGCTTCTCGCAGGACGCGGCCCGCACGCTCACCGAGCGCGGCATCTTCGTGCGCAACCAGAGCGTCTTGCAGCGAGGCGTCAACGACCACATCGAGACGCAGATCGAGCTGGCGCGGAAGCTCAGCTACATCAACATCCACCCCTACTACGTGTACGTGCATGACCTCGTGAAGGGCGTCGAGGCGCTGCGCACGACGGTGGCCACGGCCATCAAGCTCGAGAAGCGGCTGCGCGGCGCGCAGGCCGGCTTCAACACGCCGACCTTCGTCGTCGACGCGCTGGGCGGCGGCGGCAAGCGCGACGCCCACAGCTTCGAGCACTACGATCAGGAGTCGGGCATCTCGGTGTACTCGGCGCCGTCGGTGAAGGAGGGTCGCCTCTTCACCTACTTCGATCCGCTCTCGGAGCTCTCGCCGCACATGCGCCAGGCGTGGTCCGACGAGCGCGTGCGCCACGAGATGATCCACGCCGCGCTGCAGGAGGCGCGGCGCAAGCAGATCGCCTGACGCGGAGGCCGAGCCCACGTCCGGCAGACGGGCGGCCGGGCTCATTGGACATGCCCTGCCACCGCGCGGCTGAAGGACGCTCAGCCGCGTGGATCCTGGCGACCGACGGCCTCGGCGAGGGCGGTGCGAAAATTCTTTCTCACCGATTCTCGACATCGTCGGATCGCTGGGATACTCGTCGCTCCCGGTCACGACGACCGCATGCACCGAGCCAGCTCGTCCCCTCATGTCGGGGCGTGTTCCGGCTCGCTGCCCCCAGGAGGACTCATGCGTCTGTACGCCTCGATTCTGATCGCCCTCGGACTCTCCACCACGGCCTGCGGCAAGAAGGCAGAGCCCCAGAAGCCGGCCGAGCCGACCCAGGTGGACAAGGGCACCGGCGAGAAGCCGGCCGACAAGCCCGCTGACAAGCCGGCGGACAAGCCCGCCGACAAGCCGGCCGACCAGGCCAACGCCGACAAGCCGGCGGACAAGCCCGCTGACAAGCCGGCCGACCAGGCCAACGCCGACAAGCCGGCCGACAAGCCCGTCGCGGCGATCGATCACGCGGCCAACGTGCAGACGGCCTTCGAGGCGCTCTCGTCCGGCAAGGTCGAGGAGGCGTTCGCCAACTACGCCGACGACGCCACCGCCACCGACGGCATGCAGACGGTGAAGGGCAAGCAGGCCATCATCGACCTCCACCGCGAGACCCTGAAGGCGTTCCCGGACGCCAAGTTCAAGGCCTCGAAGGTCATCGAGGCGGCCGACGCCACGGTCGTGCTCTTCGTCATGCAGGGCACCAACACCACTGAGCTCATGGGCAAGCCGGCGACCAACAAGAAGGTCTCGGTCGGCGGCGCGATGGTCCTCAAGTACAACGCCGACGGCAAGGTCGCGACGGCCGAGAGCTACATGGACGGCGCGACGATCATGGCGCAGCTCGGGGTGCTCCCGGGTGAGGCCGCCGACGCGCAGGTGCCGCTCGCGGCGTGGCCCGAGACCACCGAGGTCGTCAAGGCCGACGCGGTGCCGGCGAACGTCGAGTGGGTGAAGACCTTCACGAGCAAGTTCAAGGCCGACCAGATCGAGGCGGCGGTGAAGGACGGCTTCGCCGACGACTACGTCGCGATCGACCCGGACGGCGCCCCGCCGGTCAGCGGCAAGGACGCCGCGGTGGCCAACCTGAAGGGCATCTTCACGGCCATGCCGGACTTCGCCACGACGGCCGACGAGGTGATCTCGGCGGGTGAGTGGGTCGTCACCAAGATGACCAACACCTTCACCTACAAGGGCGGCATCCCGGGCGTCGACGCCAAGGACCAGAAGGTCACGGCGCACGCGCTGGGCGTCGGCCACATCGTCAACGGCAAGCTCGCGAGCTGGTCGTCGTACGACAACCAGGTCGAGATCCTGGCCCAGCTGGGCGCTCTCGGCGGCGCGGCCGAGAAGCCGGCCGACGGCGAGAAGCCGGCCGACGGCACGGCCCCGGCGGCCGAGCTGCCGAAGTTCGGCGTGGCCGTGTGCGACGCCTACCTCGCCCACATGAGCGAGTGCGTCGGTGCGATGCCGGCCGAGGCGCGCGGCACCGTGCAGGGCGCCTTCACGCAGATCGTCGACGGCTGGAAGAAGACGGCCGAGGCCGGCGATGCGGCCAAGGCCGCGCTCGAGCAGGGCTGCAAGACCGCGCTCGACGCCGCCAAGACCTCGATGGGCGCGATGTGCCCGAACGTGAAGTGGGAGTGATGCGCTAGCTCGGCCCGGCCGCCCTCGCGCGGCCGCGGTCGGCACGGCCTGACGAACCCTGCGAGGGCGACCTCGCAGGGTTTCGTCGTCTCAGCGCGAGAGCGTCAGGCGTCCCCGGGCCCCGTGGCCGGGAGCCCCGAGCGGTGGTAGCAAGGCGCATGACCACCCGACCGATGGCGCTGCTCACCGACCTCTATCAGCTGACCATGGCGCATGGCTACTGGCGCCACGGGCTGGCCGAGCAGCGCGCGGTCTTCCAGCTCACCTTTCGTAAACCTCCTTTCGGAAGTGGCTACACCGTCGCGGCCGGGCTGGAGCCGGCGCTCGAGTACCTGGCCGGCTGGCGCTTCGAGGGTGCCGACCTCGAGTACCTGGCGACGCTCACGGGCAACGACGGGCAGCCGCTCTTCCCGGCGGCGTTCCTCGACTACCTCGGCGGGCTGTCGTTCGCGTGCGACGTCGACGCCGTGCCGGAGGGGACGATCGTCTTCCCGCACGAGCCGTTGCTGCGCGTCACCGGGCCGCTGGTGCAGGCGCAGATCGTCGAGACCGCGCTCCTCAACCTCGTGAACTTCCAGACGCTCATCGCCACCAAGGCGGCGCGCGTGTGCAACGCGGCCAAGGGCGATCCGGTGCTCGAGTTCGGGCTCCGCCGCGCGCAGGGGATCGATGGCGGCCTGGCCGCGAGCCGCGCCGCCTACCTCGGCGGCTGCGCCGCGACCTCCAACGTGCTGGCCGGGCGCCTCTTCGGCATCCCGGTGCGCGGGACGCACGCGCACTCGTGGGTGATGACCTTCGACAACGAGCTCGAGTCGTTCCTCGCGTACGCCGAGGCCATGCCCAACAACTGCGTGTTCCTGGTCGACACCTACGACACGCTCGACGGCGTGCGGAACGCCATCCAGGTGGGCCAGCGCCTGCGCGCCTCGGGCCACGAGCTCATCGGCATCCGCC
Organism: Myxococcota bacterium; assembly: GCA_046351155.1. GTDB lineage: Bacteria > Myxococcota_A > UBA9042 > PHBI01 > PHBI01 > JAXLYZ01. The sequence continues at coordinate 47,505 of JAXLYZ010000016.1, read as the reverse complement.
TCGACTCGGGCGACCTCGCCGAGCTGTCGGCACGCGCGCGCGACATGCTGGACGCGGCCGGCTTCGAGGGCGCCGACATCATCGCGTCGAACGACCTCGACGAGACGCTCATCGAGTCGCTGAAGCACCAGGGCGCCAAGATCGACGTCTGGGGCGTCGGCACGCGCCTCGTCACGGGCTACGACCAGCCGGCGCTGGGAGGCGTGTACAAGCTGGCCGCAGTGGCCAAGCCCGACGGCAGCTGGGACTACAAGATCAAGCTGTCGGAGCAGCCCATCAAGGTCTCGAACCCGGGCGTCCTGCAGGTGCGGCGCTTCATCGGGGCCGACGGCGCGCCGGTGGGCGACGTCATCTACGACGAGGCGCTGGGCGTGCCATCGCCAGCCAGCCTGCGGGACCCGCTCGACGCCACCTTCCGGCGCTCGTTCTCGGCCGACCTCGAGAGCCGCGACCTGCTGGTGCCGGTGCTGCGCGGCGGTCGGCGCGTCGCCGCGGCCGAGCCGCTCGAGGCCTCACGGTCGCGGGCGCGCCTCGAGCTCGCGGCGCTGCCGGGCGCGATGCGGCGCTTCCTCAATCCGCAGCGCTACGCCGTCGGGCTCGAGGAGGGCCTGTGGCAGCGGCGCCAGCGCTACGTGCTCGAGGCGCGCGCGCGCGAGGACCAGGGTTGAGCGGGGCCGGCGGGCGACGGTGCTTATCCAATCCACGCTCGCCGCGTGATATAGCCACGGGCGTCCGCGTCCGAGCGAAGGCAGCATGATCAACATATCCGTCGGAGCCGCCATCCTGAACCTCACCCCGCTCGGGTGGGAGTCGAACAAGGCCATCATCCTCGAGGCCATCCGCGAGGCGCGACGCCAGGGCGTGTCGCTCTTGTGCCTGCCCGAGATGTGCATCACCGGCTACGGCTGCCAGGACGCGTTCCACTCGCCGAGCGTCCACAAGACGGCGCTCGAGATCCTGACGCGCGACATCGCCGCCGAGACGCACGGCATCTGCGTGGCGGTCGGCCTGCCCATCGCCTTCCGCAACAGCATCTTCAACGCGTGCGCCGTGGTCGCCAACGGCAAGGTCACCGGCATCGTGTGCAAGCGCTTCCTGGCCGGCGACGGCGTCCACTACGAGCCGCGCTGGTTCAAGCCGTGGCCGTCGGGGGTGCAGGCGCTCATCGCGGTCGGCGGCGTCGACGTGCCCATCGGCGACCTCACCTTCGACCTCGGCGGCGTGAAGGTCGGCTTCGAGATCTGCGAGGACGCCTGGGTCGCGCAGCGCCCGGGCTCGTCGATGGCCGGCCGCGGCGTCGACGTCATCCTCAACCCGTCGGCGTCGCACTTCGCCTTCGGCAAGCTCGACGTCAGGAAGCGCTTCGTCATCGAGGGCTCGCGCGCCTTCGGCGTGAGCTACGTCTACGCCAACCTGCTCGGCAGCGACGAGGGCCGCATCATCTACGACGGCGGCGCGCTCATCGCGACGCAGGGGCGCATGGTGGCCATGGGCAAGCGCTTCGCTCTGGCCGACTGGCAACTCACAACCGCGGTTGTGGATGTCGAGCAGACGCGGATGATCCAGGGCTGGACCAGCAGCTTCCGGCCGCGCTTCGACTTCAACCCGCACGAGCTGGTGACGGTGCCGTTCGTGTGGCCCGACATCGCGCCGGCCATGGAGGTCCCGCCCCAGCCCGAGGAGTGGGAGCTGTCGCCGCACCGCAAGGAGGAGGAGTTCTGGCGCGCCGAGACGCTGGCGCTCTTCGACTACATGCGGCGCAGCGCGTCGCGCGGCTTCGTCATCTCGCTGTCGGGCGGCGCCGACTCGGCCGTGTGCGCCTGCCTCGTCCACCTCATGGTGCGGCGCGCGGTGGCCGAGCTCGGGTTGGACGGCGTCAAGCGGCGCATCGCCTTCGATCGGGCGGCGCAGGCGCTGGACGGCGTCGCCGAGCTGACGCGGCACCTGCTGCTCTGCGCCTACCAGGCCACGCGCAACAGCGGCGCCGTGACCCACGACGCGGCACGCGTCATCGCCGAGGCGGTCGGCGCCGAGTTCCTCGACCTCGACGTCGATCAGATGATGGCCGGCTACATCGAGGCCATCGAGCGCGGCATCGGCCGCAAGCTGACCTGGGCCAGCGACGACCTGACGCTGCAGAACATCCAGGCGCGCGTGCGCGCGCCGAGCATCTGGATGCTGGCCAACATCCGCGGCGCGCTGCTCATCGCCACGTCGAACCGCTCGGAGGCGGCGGTCGGCTACACCACCATGGACGGCGACTCGGCCGGCGGCATCTCGCCCATCGCCGGCGTCGACAAGAACTTCATCCGCCGCTGGCTGCGCTGGGTCGAGAGCGACGGCCCGCTCGGGCTCGGGCCGATCCCGGCGGTGCGCGTCGTCAACGTGCAGCAGCCGACGGCCGAGCTCAGGCCGGCCGAGCGCGCCCAGACCGACGAGGCCGACCTCATGCCGTACGACCTCCTCGACGCGGTCGAGCGCGCGGCCATCCGCGACAAGCAGGACCCGCTCGAGACGTATCGGCTCATGCGCGTGCAGTTCCCGCAGCACGACCCGCACCAGCTGCTCGCCTGGGTCGAGCGCTTCTTCAAGCTGTGGTGCCGGAACCAGTGGAAGCGCGAGCGCTACGCGCCGTCCTTCCACCTCGACGACGAGAACCTCGATCCCAAGACGTGGTGCCGCTTCCCGATCCTGTCGGGCGGCTACCAGCACGAGCTCGCCGAGCTCCGCGCCTGGGTCCACGAACACTTCGGCAGCGCAGGATAGACCATGACGACCATCTTCCGCCGCGCGACGCATGCCGACATCCCCCACATCGTGCCGATGATGACCACCTTCAACGACGAGGAGCTCATCGAGTTCACGCCCGAGAAGGGGGCCAGCGGCCTCGACGCGCTGTTGCACAACCCTGGTTGGGGATTCGTGCTGGTGGCCGGCGAGGACGACGCGCTGACGGGCTACGCGCTCATCGCCTACGGCTTCGACATCGAGTTCGGCGGGCGCGACGCCTTCCTGTGCGAGCTGTTCGTGGCCGAGCCGTATCGCGGCACCGGGCTCGGGCGCGCGCTGCTCGAGGCGGCCGAGGCGCAGGCCAAGGACCACGGCGTCAACGCGCTGCACCTCATCGTGCGCCAGGAGAACGCGCGCGCGCGCGGCCTCTACGAGCGGCGCGGCTTCATCGTCGACCCGCGCCTGCTCATGACCAAGAGCCTCGACGGCGAGCTGTGATCGTGGCCGGCACGCGCCGTCACACGGCATCACGTGACGGCGCGCCGGCGCGTGCCCGGCGAGGGGTCGACGCCGCGCCGTAGCAGCGCGTAGAGTCGGGCGGTCGCGCGGCACGAGCGTTGGCCCCGCGCTTGCTGAAGGCGCGCCGCATGGACGTCATGAACCCCGTTGCCCCTCGTCTCGCTCCTCGTCGTACCGTCCCCGCGCTCGCCTCGATCGCGGCCGCCGCGCTCGTCGCCTGCGGCGGCTCGAGCGGATCCGGCGGCTCCGGCGGCGAGCCGCGCGGCGCCGACGCCGGTGTCACCACCGTGCCCGGACCCGCGCCGACGCCCGACCCCGCGCCGACGCCTGCTCCCGCGCCGAGCCCGACCCCGGCTCCCGCGCCGGCGCCTGGCCCTGCGCCGACCCCGGCTCCCGCGCCGGCTCCGGACCCGGCGCCCGCGCCCATCGTCATGATCGACGGCACGTGCGTCATCGCCGCCAGCGTGCCCTACGCGCGCATCGACCAGGCGCTCGAGAAGGCGCGCGAGCTGCGCGAGCACGGCCAGGCCGGCGCGATGGTGGTCGACACGCGCGAGGTGCCGGAGCTCGCCTCGGGGATGCTGGCCGTCGTCGCCGCCGTGCGCGGCACGCCCGAGGCGGCCAAGGCCACGGCCGCCGAGGTGCAGGCGGCGCTGCCGAAGGTGCGCGCGCTGGTCCGGCCGTGCACGCTGTCGGGCGCCGAGCCGATCACCACGGCCGCCGACCTGGCGCCGCCCGGCCTGTCGACGACGCGGCTCGCGTTCGCGTGGTCGGGGGCGCCCGAGGCCATCGCGCTCGAGCGCGGCTGCAGCGGCTACTCGGCCTCGCTGGATGCGGTCTTCTGCGTGACCGGGCGCCAGAACGACGCTGGCGGGGGTGCGCTCCGGGCCGAGCTCGTGCGCTTCCCGGCCGCGGCTGGCGCGCCCGAGCTGCCGCCGCTGCCGGCGCCGGTCGAGCTCCCCAGCGGCGCCGCCTCGCCCGAGTCCGCGCAGCAGAAGCTCCTCGACGCGATGCTCGCGAGCGGCCAGGTCGTGACGCTGCCCATGGCGCGCGCGTTCGGCGCGTCGCCGGGCACCTCGTGGGTCGAGCCGAAGACGACGGTGCGGCTCGTGCGCGTGCCGCTCTCGGGAGCCCAGGTCGGCTACCAGGTGACCGCCAGCTGCGGCGACAAGCCCGACGTCGAGATCGGCCGCGGCAAGGTCGAGGGCCCGGAGCTCCCGACCGCCGCCGCGCGCATCATCCCGACGACCGATCGGCTCGTCGTCGAGGTGGTGGAGCTCCACGCGATCGACGACACCAACCTGGCCGAGGACGAGCGCGTCTTCGTCGCCTCGCTCGGCGCCGCGTGCGCCGGCGGCGCGCCTCCGGCCGCGGCCATCAAGCCCGGCGACGGGCCGGTGCCGCTCCACTTCGAGTGGTCCGACGCCTTCGACGCCATCGACCTCGCGCCCGGCTGCAGCGGCTTCTCGGCGGCGCTCGACGCGGTCGCGTGCACGACCGGCTACCTCGCCGACGAGGGCGGCATCCCCGACATGCAGATGCAGTTCCTGCGCTGCCCCGGCGCGCCCGGCGCCGCTCCCGCGCCGGCGCTACCCGCGGCCGTGCGCTTCCCGTCGGGCGAGGTGAAGCCCGACGCGTCGGGGCGCAGCGCCATCGACGCCGCGCTCGCCGCCGGCCACTTCACGCGCCTCGGCGCGGCGCAGTCGTTCGCGGCCGGGGCCCGCACCCCGGTGGTCGGCGACGCGACCAAGGTCGGGCTGCGCTTCGAGAAGGTCGCGGCCGAGCCGGGCCGTGTCGCGTTCCGGCTGCTGGCCACCTGCGGCGAGCAGGCGCCGGTCGAGATCGGCAAGGGCTCCTACGAAGGCGACCGCGGCCCGGCCGCCAACGTGCGCCTCGTGCCGGGCACCGACCGCGTGGTCGTCGAGGCGCGCGCGCCGCTCGCGGGCGAGGGCATCTACGGCACCGACGTGCTCGCGTTCGTCGCGTCGCTCGGCGACGTCTGCGCGCGCGCCACGCCGGTCGCGCCGACGCCGGTCCCGTAGCGCCGCGCCGCGCTCGTGCTCAGCGCGCGCGCCCGTCCGACACGGCGTAGAACCACGTGCTCGTGCGCGGCGGCGTGCCGCTCAGCGGCTTCCACCGCGTCGCCGCGGTGTCGATCGGCAAGGGCGCCGTGCTGCCGTAGTAGAGGACGCCGTGGGCGTCGAGCGCCGGCGTCGCCCAGTCGAGCAGGAAGTCGGCCGGGCGCCGCCACAGCTCGCTCAGCGTCTTCGCGCCCGCGTCCCAGGCGATGCCGAACATGACGCCGTGGCGCCACTGGCTGCCGGCCGCGAAGGGCTCGGCGAAGTAGTCGTGGCGCCCGCGCGTGCCGACGTAGACGTGGCCGCCGGCGTCGAGCAGCGGGCCGGTCATCGAGCCGGCGGCGTCGTCGTCCGGATCGAAGGTGGCCAGCACCGCGCCGTCGGCCGGGTCGAGCGCGGCCAGGAGGCCCTGCTTGCCGTCGAGGTCGCGCGGGTCGCCGGTGCTCGCGAACAGGACGCCGTCGCCGAGGGCCAGCCCCTGGACCAGCGTGGTCGCGGCGTCGGCGTAGCCGTGCGGCTCGGCGATCCACTGGATGCTGCCGCCCGGACCGACCGCCACCACCGCCGCCGCGAAGCCGAGGAAGCGGCTCTCGGCGCAGCCGAGGAAGACGGTGCCATCGGCGCCGACGCTCACGTGGCGCGTCCACAGCGCCGGCGACCCGGGCCGGTCGGCGTTCGCCAGCGCCAGGCTCCAGCGCAGCCGCTGCGCGTCGGAGGTGCTCGCCGGCGCGGTGGCGTCGAGCGCCAGCAATCGTCCAGGTACTTTCGTATCCGAGAGCCAGGTCGCGACGTAGACGGTCGCCCCGTCGGGCGCGAGCGCGACGGCGGCCACGACGGTGTTGTCGAGCGACGGGCTGGCCGAGGGGTAGCGCCACACCAGGGCACCGTCGCGCGAGACGGCGTAGACGGCCTGCGTCTCGCGCAGCGGCGCGTCGGCGGCGGCCGGGTAGGGGAGGCCGTAGGTCGCGAAGTAGAGCGTGCCGTCGGGTCCCATGGCCGGCCCGCCGACGATCTCGCCGCCGCCGTCGGGGTGCTGCGGCTCGGTCGGGTCGAAGGTCGCGAAGCTCCAGACCACGCGCGCGGCGGCGTCGGTCGACGGCGCCGTGTCGAGGGCGTAGAGGCGGCCGTCGCCGCGGCCGACGTAGTGGCGCCCGTTCCAGGGATCGACCAGCCCGGTGCCTTCGATGGTCCCGTTGTAGAAGGTCACGTGGAGGTCGTTGCCGGCGCCGCACCACTCCTCGTCCTTGGCCGAGATGGCCTCGTCGTAGCGGTAGCAGGCCGCGAGCGGCGCCGGGTCGAAGGGCGGGAAGAGCTCGTGGCCGGCGGCGTCGAGCCCGTAGTAGTGGCCGTCGGACTTGCGCGAGGTGGCCGGGTCGGCGGTCGCCGCGCCGCGGTCGATGCCCCACGAGCCGAAGAAGACGCCGGCCGCGGTGAGGGTCGGCTGCATGTTCACGCTGGCGCCGGCGACCACCTCGTAGCGCCAGCTCGCGCCCTCGTCGACCGAGCTCGGCCCGACGAACGGCGAGCGGCCGCTGCGCTGCGGATCGCCGCCGAACATCGGCCACGGCGCCGCCGTGCGGTCCCAGCGCGCGACGTCGTCGCGGGCGTCGTCGCGGGCGTCGGGCGCAGCGTCGGACGCGCTGTCGGCGCTCGACGTGTCGCCCGGTCCGAGGTCGTCGTCGTCGCCGCAGGCGGCCAGCGCGCAGGCGGCGAGCGCGACGAGGACGCGCCGGGCGCGGGCGGCGCAGCGTCGGGTGGGTGGCATGGCGGGAGTCTAGGGTCGCCCGCCGGCGCGACGCAAGCTGTGGCCGGCCTCGGGCGCTGGCATGCGGCGGCGCTCGTGTGATATCGCGGCCGCATGGGGCCCAAGCGATTGCTGCTGATTTCGCCCGAGCTCGGCGTGGCCGAGGACGGGACCTATCGGCCCGGCGGGCTGCAGGCCTTCTCGCGCATGGTCGCGCTGGCCCTGGCCGGTCGGCGTGGGCTCACGGCGCTCACGGTGTGGAGCCTGCTCGACAGCGACCGCGCCATGCAGCGCACGCTCGTGCCCTACCTCGGGACGAAGAAGGCGCCGAGCGTCGCCATCGCCGTGCGCGGCTTCGGAGGTGATCGGCGCGCCATGGCGCTGGCCTACCCGTGGGCGCGGCTCCGCCACGACCACGCGCAGTTCCTGCACCTCGGCGTCGGGCGGCTGGCCGCGCTGCTGCCGCTCCTGCCGTACTCGCTGTGGGAGGTCGGCATCGAGACGCGCCGGCCGCTGTCGCTGCTCGAGCGCACGCTGCTCGCGCGCGCGCGACCGCTCTTGTCGATCTCCGACTTCACCTCCGACGAGACGCGCCGCTTCAACCCGAGCGTGCCGCGCGCCACGACCGTCCACCTGGCGGTCGAGCCCGATGCCTTCTGGACCGCCCCGTCCGCGCCCGAGCGCGCCGCGCCGACGCCGCTCGCGGCCCCGTCCGAGGCGCCCGCGGCGCGCCGTCCGCTGGTCATCATCGTCGCGCGCCTGGCCGCGTCCGAGCGCTACAAGGGCCACGACCAGCTCGTCGACGCCTGGCCGAGCGTGGTCGCCGCGGTGCCCGAGGCGCGGCTCTGCATCGTCGGCTCGGGCGACGATCTGGCCCGCCTCGAGGCGCGCGCGAAGGCGCTGCCGTCGGCCATCGCGGCGCGCATCGAGCTGGCCGGGCGCGTGTCGCACGAGCGGCTCGACGAGCTCTATCGGACGGCGGCGGTGTTCGCCATGCCGTCCACCGGCGAGGGCTTCGGCCTCGTCTTCTGCGAGGCCATGCGCCACGGCCTGCCGTGCATCGCCGGTCCCGACTCGGCCAAGGAGATCGTGCTCGACGGCGTCACCGGGCGCGTCGTGGCGCAGACGCCCGAGGCCATCGCGGCCGCCTGCGTCGAGCTCCTGAGCGACCCCGACAAGGCGCAGCGCATGGGGCGGGCCGGCCTCCGCCGCTTCGAGGAGACGTTCGTGTTCGAGCGCTTCGCCGAGCGCTACCTCGCGGCCATGGGGCTCCCGTGAGCGCCCCGGCCGGCGCGCGGCGCGCCCTCATCTGCGGCATCTCGGGCCAGGACGGCGCCTACCTGGCCGAGCTGCTCCTCGACAAGGGCTACCAGGTCTTCGGCACGTCGCGCGACGCGGCCATGTCCGATTTTGGCAATCTCCGTCGACTTGGCATATTCGAGCGCGTCGATCTCCGCTCGATGGCGGTCACCGACTTCCGCAGCGTCCTGCAGGCGCTGTCGGCCATCGCCCCCGACGAGATCTACAACCTGGCCGGCCAGAGCTCGGTCGGGCTGTCGTTCGAGCAGCCGGTCGAGACGCTCGAGAGCATCGCCTTCGGCACGCTCAACCTGCTCGAGGCGCTGCGCTTCCTGCGCTCGCCGGCGCGCTTCTACAACGCCGCCTCGGGCGAGTGCTTCGGCGAGTGCGCCGCGCCGGCCGACGAGACGACGCCGTTCCGGCCGCGCAGCCCATACGGCGTGGCCAAGGCGGCGAGCTTCTGGGAGGTCGCCAACTACCGCGAGTCGTACGGCCTCTTCGCCTGCTCGGGCATCCTCTTCAACCACGAGTCGCCGCTCCGCCCGACGCGCTTCGTGACGCGCAAGATCGTGCGCGCCGCGGCGCGCATCGCGGCCGGCCACGCCGAGACGCTGACGCTCGGCAACATGGCCATCCGCCGCGACTGGGGCTGGGCGCCGGACTACGTCGACGCCATGTGGCGCATGCTGCAGCAGCCCGCGCCCGAGGACTTCGTCATTGCCACCGGCCAGGCCCACGCCCTCGAGGACTACGACGCGGCCGCCTTCGCCGCCTTCGACCTCGACTGGCGCCAGCACGTCGCGACCGACCCCCGGCTCTTCCGCCCGAGCGACATCGCGCGCAGCGTCGGCGATCCGTCGCGCGCCGCGGCCCGGCTCGGCTGGACGCCGCGCGCCAGCATGGCCGAGGTGGTCCGCCGCATGGCCCTCGCCGAGCGCGCCGTCGCCTGAGCTGACGCAGGCGGAGCGCGGTCGGGAGCCCCTCGGTTACCAGCGCGGACGACATCGTTCGGGCTGGGAGCCCGAGGTGACCGTAGTGGCTTCCATGATCCAGCGCAGCTACGCTCTCGCACTCCCTTGCCCTCCCCAAGACCCGCCCCGATCGCCGCCCGCGCCACGACGCGCCCGAGCCGGCGACGCCCCCGCCCGCGCCGCGCGGCAGTGGCGCCGCGCAGCGCGAGGACGAGGGCCGCGGTCGCGCTTCCTGACACGCGCCGTCCGGTGCGGCCGGACCGGCGATTTTGTCATATTCGCGCGGCAGCGCTCGGCGGCGGGCTCAGTTGCCGACGCTGAAGGCGACCTCCGTGCTGGCGACCGCGCTGCTGCCGCTCGGGTAGGTGGCGACCGAGTAGACGGTGTAGGCGCCGGTCTGCGTCGGCACGTAGCCGAGCGCGGCGACGCCGCCGGCCGCGGTGCTCGACACCAGCGACTGGAGGCTGCCGTTCGGGCGCTTCACGACGAACGTCACCGGCACGCCGGCGGGCGCCGGGCCGCTGCCGTAGGTCACGGTCGAGCGCAGGGTCAGCGCCTGGTTCTTGTGGAACGGGGCGCCGAGCACGCTGGTCGCGACGCGCGTGCGGGCCGCGGTGAGGGTGAGGCTGGCGCTGGTGCTGCCGCCTCCCGCCGCGACGTCGACGGTATAGGCGCCGGGCGCGGTGTCCGCCGGCGCGGTGCGCGTCAGCGTGACCGTCCCGCTCTTGCCGGGGTCGAGTGTCAGCGCCGCCGGCGTGAAGACCGTCGTCCAGCCGGCGGGCGTGGTCGTCGTGGGCGCGAAGGTCTGCGCGACGCAGTCGTTGTTCCGCAGCGTGACGGTGAAGCTCTGCGGGAAGCTCGCCTCGATGGTGGCGCTGGCCGGCGTCATGCTGACCGTGGCCGGCGCGGCGGCGCCGCAGATGAAGACGCTGGCGCTGGCGTCGCGATACCAGCCGTACTGATACGAGCGCGCGGTGACGGTGCTGGTGCTGCCGACGACGGCGTTGGCGGCCGGGGTCACGCTGAGCACGGTGGCCGCGCTCTGGCCCGGCGCGATGTGGAGCGGGGACGGCTGGTAGGCGGCGGGCCAGGTGCTCGGGCGGATGGCCGTGAGCTGGAACGTGCCGGTCGCGCACGTCGGCGTGTCGTTGTCGGTCACGCTCACGTCGAACTGGGTCGCCACGCCGGCCGGCACCGCGCGGAAGGACGGCGTGATGCTGACGTTGGGCGACGTCACGACGCAGGTCGGCGCGCCGTAGCTGACGGTCACGTCGACGCCGCCCTCGTCGAGGTTCTCGGCCGTCAGCGTCATGCCGGTGTAGGGCTCGAGGAAGGGCGCGTCGGCGGCCAGCAGGCCGTCGCGGTAGCTGCTGGTGCCGGGCGTGAGGTCGATCGAGTAGGTCTTGCCGTCCGTGGCCGAGCTCTGCAGGTGGACCATCGGCCCGACGAACGCGAGCGGGTCGAGGTTGGCGTCGTAGGCGCCGGTCGGCGTGCGCAGCTCGAGCCAGAGCCACTCGTCGACGCCGGCCTGGCGCCGCACCTTGAGGGCCTGCACGTCGCCGGGCAGCGCGTCCTCGAGCGGCGCGATGTGGTAGGTGCCGCTCTGCTCGACGACGGCGTAGCGGCCGTCGAGCCAGCCGAGGCGCGCCTTGTGCTGGGCGCTGTAGTGGCCGGGGTTGCTCAGCGAGTTGGCCATCACCGAGAAGACGCCGCCGTACTCGGTGCTGGTGCCGAAGCCGGCCTTGCCGACCGGGCCCAGCGCGTCGAGGTCGAAGTCGAGCGAGTTGGCGTGGCTGAGCCCGAGGCCGTGGCCGAGCTCGTGGGCGGCGAGCGCCGCGCCGCGCGCTTGCGGCACCATGTAGAAGTCGAGGAGGTTCGTCAGCGACGCGGTGAACGGGCCGTCGCCGGGGGTGCTCCGCTGTGAGCAGCCGACCTGGCTCGAGCCGAGGATGGCGCAGCCGGAGTCGGGGCCCTGCGGCGACACGATGACGATGCGCGAGTACTGCGTGAAGTCGACGTCGGGGTCGGCGGCGGCGAGCGCCGCGCTGTTGAGGGCGGACAGATCGGCGGCGCTGCAGGTGTACGAGCGCGGCAGGAGGTAGGGCCCGAAGACGCTGCCGGTGGCGGTCGTCTGGCCGTAGGACGCCTCCTCCCAGTAGCCGCGCAGCGACGGGTCGGCGCCGAAGAAGGCCTGCTCGACGTCGGCCATCGAGGCCTGCTGGCCGGTCGGGTTGTCCCACGTCACGTAGAGCACGGCGACGGCCTGGGGGCCGAGCGTCGAGCAGCTGCTGAGCGCGGCCTCGACCACGCCCGGCGCGCCGTCGTCGCGCGGCAGGCGCGGCGCGACGGCGGGGGCGCGCACGAGCTCGGTGGTGCTCGTGCCGTCGACGCCGCAGCGCACGTACTCCTCCCAGGCGCCGCCAGGCGGCGCGCTGTCGGCGGGCTCGACGGCGCCGATCGAGTCGCAGCCGACGGCCATCAGCGCCGCGCAGGAGGCGGCCCAGAGGCCGGTGGTCGGAAGGCGCGCCGCGCGTCGGGGGGCGGGCGCCGGGGCGGAGGGGGACGCTTCACGGGAGCGATGCGGGGTCATGTCTGTCCTTGGGTTTCGAGGGCGAGGCGGCAAGGCGGCGCTGCGCCGTGTCTTGCGGAGCTCTCGATGGACATGACCCGTCGGGCCGCGCTGGTGCGACTGCATTGATCGGCAGCCGCGGCGGTGGACGCGAGTGGTCGGCGGCGGCCTCTCCTTAAGTAGAGGCTCGCGCGGAGCGCAGCTCAGGGCGCGGCCGCGCGCGCGACGAAGCGCGCGTGCACCGAGAGCTGGTCGTCGACGCAGCGGAAGTAGAGCTCGGCGTCGATGCCGGCCGGGTGGCGGAAGACCGCGCCCTCGGGGTCCTCGGCGCGGCACGCGAGCACGCGCAGCGCCAGCGCCAGCTCGTCAGCGTCGCGCGCCGAGAGCCAGCCCTGGAGGACGAAGCTGCGATGCAGCTCGCGCGCGGCCACCTCGCGCGCCGAGAACGGGACCCGGTCCCAGTAGACGAGGGCCTCGACGGTGGCGATGCGGCCGTCGCGGCCGAGCGTCACGTAGGGGCTCGCCACGCGGTCGCGCGCATAGAGGACCTGGTCGACGCCGTCGGCGGCGACGACGCGCAGATCGATGGGGACCGAGTCGTCGCTGGCGCGGCCGACCTCGACCGCGACGTTGCCGGCGAAGGCCGCGAGCTCGGGCACGACACCCGGCCCGGCCACGAGGACGGCGCGCCGGCTCGGGCGCGGACCCGGCTCGTGGCAGCCGGCGCCGGCCGCGACGGCGAGGCTCAGGAGCAGCGACGCGATGGGGTGCAGGGCGACCTCCCCGACGCTCGCGAATCTAGGCGAGCATCAGCCAGGGGACGCAGCCGCGTCGATGGCTCGAAATCCGATCGACGTCGGCCCGGGGTCACTCGTCGTCGATGCGCGGGCCGCGCTCCTGCCACCACGGGTCGGCGACCCAGCCGGGGCGATACAGGAGGTGGCGCTGCCACAGGGCCTGCGCGGGCGTGAGGCCGGTGTTCTCGAAGTAGCGCTGCCAGAAGGCGCCCCACCAGCCGGCCGGCTCGTTCTTGTCGCCGTCGTACTCGGTCGGGCGGCCGGTGTCGCCGCCGGTCACCAGCGAGCCCACGTAGTCGGCGTCGGCGTAGACGCGATCGATCTGCGCCTTGATGTCGTCGAGGTCCTGGGCCGACACCACGCCGTTCGAGGTGGCCTTGTAGAACTGCACCGTGACGCGCACCGGGAAGCTCGGGTCGCGCTCGATGTCGAGGTGATCGATCTCGGTGAACGGACCCTCGAGCGCGCCGTGGCCGATGACCGCGTTCTCGACGTCGCTGCGGCCGCGCTCGGCGAAGGCCGACTTGGCACCGGCCGGCGCGTCCTCGGCGTCGCCCTCCATCAGCATGGGGTCGAAGCGCCTCGGATGCTTCTGCTTCAGCGGCACCTGGATGAGCAGCACCATGTTCATGCCCTGCTCGCCGTTGGCCTCGACCTTCGGGCCGCCGGGGCGATCGGTGTCGAGCTTCACGTCGGAGAGGCGCTTGCCGGTGAGGCTGGCGCGCTTGCCGTCGTCGTTGAAGAACAGGCGCTGGCCCCACACGCCGCCGGCCTCGAAGCCGTCGCGCACGTTGTCGATGATGGTGACGCTCGTGCCCTCGCGCGTGACGAGGATGGTCAGCACGGCGGGGTCGTCCTTCATCGACTGGTAGTTGAACAAGACCGGGTTGAACTTGGCGTCGCCCGCCTTGGGGATGGGCAGGAAGCAGGCCTGCGCCGACACCAGCGCGTGCGTGTCGCGCGGCGCGAGCAGCGTCTGGCGCTCGCCCTTCCACGAGCCGGGCTCGTGCAGGTACTCGCGGATGTTGCCGAGGAAGTCCTTCAGCGTGACGCGCCGCAGCGAGTCGCCCTGCTCGTTGCCGACCAGCAGGTTGAAGCGGTCGAGGCGCAGATCGGCGGTCTTGTCCTCGAAGCTCGGGAAGCGGATGACCGGCATCAGGTAGAGGGCGAGCTCGCCGTTCGCCTGCTTGTGCTGCACCTGGATGCTCATGTCGCTGATGTTGGGGCCGACCGCGCTGTTCTTGTAGCGGCCGGTGTCCTCCCAGGTGACGTTGACGATGTTCAGGCCGCGGGCGCGCGCCAGCTCTTGCGCCTGGCCGTCGTTCACCATGGCGACGGTGTCCTCGAGCACCTTGGCGTAGCGGTCGACGCGCACCGGCTCGCGGATGAGCTTCGGCGGCGGGATGTCGGCGCGCGCGACCTGGGTCGTCATCGACAGCGCCACGGGGAGCATCGGGGCCAGGGGGGCGACGGCGGCGAGGGCGGCTCGGAGCGCGAGCTTGCGCATGACTCATCTCCAGTGTTGGGCCGATCGAGCGCGGCCGGTGAAGGGGCGAACGCGCCAGTGTGCAAAAGGTTCTACACCAGCGGTCCCCGCGACCGGGGCCGGGCCCGGCTCAGGTGCCGCGCGTGTGCCCGAAGATGCGGATGTGCAGCCGATCGCAGAAGCGCCAGCCGCGCTCGATGGCCGCCGGCACGAGCCAGGTCGCGCCGCGATCGAGCTCGGCCACGGTGGTGCCCTCGGGCATCAGCATGACGCGGCCGGGCTCGGCGCCGACCTCGCGCACCAGCTCGTCGGCCTCGGCCAGGTCGTCGTCGCTGCCGATGACGAGCTTCACCTGATAGTCGCCCGCCGCCATCATGGCGCGGATGACGTCGGGCCGCCGCCGCGTCGCCTCGTGGCGCCCGGCCCAGCCGCTCGACTCGGAGCCGGGCGTCGAGCCGGCGAGCTTCGGCGACATCGACCACAGATCGACGCCGGCGAGCGGCGTGAAGACCGTGGCCGCGGTCTCGATGGTGACGTGGTAGCCGCGCTGCTTGAGGGCGGCCACCAATTCGTCAAGTCCCTTGGCGATCATGGGCTCGCCGCCGGTGACGACGGCGTGGCGCACGTGCGGATGGGCCTCGCCGACGGCCAGGATGTCGGCCACCGAGCGCGTCTCGCCCTCGGGCTCCCAGGAGGTGAACGGGGTGTCGCACCAGATGCAGCGCAGGTTGCAGCCGGAGGTCCTGACGAACAAGGACGGCGTTCCGGTCAGCGCGCCCTCGCCCTGGATGGACACGAAGGTCTCGGCGATCCACAAGCTCATGCGGCCGAAAATGGCATCATGTCCGGGCGTCGTCGACCTCGAAGCGATAGCCGACGCCGCGAACGGCGACGAAGCGCCAGCTCGCGGCCGCGCTCCAGCCGAGCTTCTTCTTCAGCGAGAGGACGAAGTTGTCGACGGTGCGCTCGTCGACCATCACGTCCCGACCCCAGGCGGCGTCGAGCAGCTGATCGCGCGTGCGCACGACGCCGGCGTTCTGGACGAAGGCCGCCAGCAGATCGAGCTCGGTGCGGGTGAGCGCGATGGCGCGGCCGTCGGGGCCGGCCAGCGTGCGCGCGTCGAGGTCGAGCGCGAAGCCGGCGAAGCTGGCCACGCGGTGCGCCTCGACGGTCGCAGCGGCGGCGCGCCGGACCAGCGCGCGGACGCGCGCCAGCAGCTCGCGCAGGCGGTAGGGCTTGACCACGTAGTCGTCGGCGCCAGCCTCGAAGCCGCGCACGACGTCGTCCTCGAGCGTGCGCGCCGTCAGCATGAGGATGCGCTCGGCGCGGCCGTCGCGGCGCAGCGCCTTGGCGATGGCGTAGCCGTCGCCGTCGGGCAGCATCAGGTCGAGGACGACCAGATCGTAGCCGGCGAGCTCGAGCGCGCGCCGCGCCTCGGCCGCGGTGCGGGCCGCGGTGACGGCGTAGCCCTCGACCTCGAGGTTGTCGACCAGGACGACGCGCAGGTCCTGGTCGTCCTCGACGACGAGCACGCGCGCGGGGCTCGGCGGGCTGACGCTCATGGCTCGAAGCCCTCCTCGGGGTGGCCGAGCGGGCGGGTGGCGGCGGGCTCGACGCCCTCGCTCGAGTGGTGCGGCGCCTGCGGTCGATGCGGGAACACGGCCTCGAAGCTCGTGCCGCGCGGCGAGGTCGCCAGCACGCGGATGGTGCCGCCGTGGAGGCGCATCACCTGCCGGCAGATCGACAGGCCGAGGCCGGTGCCGCGCACGCCCTCGACCGCGCCGCGCTCGAACTCCTCGAACAGCCGCGCCGGGTCGCGCACGCCGAGGCCGGGGCCGTCGTCGCTCACGACCAGGTGGACGCCGTGGCGATCGGCGGTCGCCGCGAAGCGCACGGCGACGCGCTCGGCGACGGCGTACTTGGCGGCGTTGTCGACCAGGTTCGAGAGCATGAGGCGCACCAGATCGGGGTCGGCCACCAGCGCCAGATCGGCGTCGATGGCGCTGGTCACGTCGACCGGGCGCGCCGCGCGCGGGGCCAGGTCGCCGGCCATCCAGCCGGCGAGGTCGGCCACCGCGATGGGCGCGAAGCGCGCCTTCCAGGCGCCGCGCTCGAGGCGCGCGAACGACAGCACGTTGTCGACCAGGAAGCCCAGGCGCTCGGTCGAGCCGATGATGCGCGTCGGGTAGTCGCGCGCCTCGGGCATGGCGCCGACGCGCATCTCGAGCGTCTCGGCCAGCGCGCGGATCGACGCCAGCGGCGTCTTGAGCTCGTGCGTCACCGCCGCCAGCAGGTGGCTGCGCAGGTCGATGTAGGCGGCGCGGCGGCGCTGGAGCAGCACCGCCAGCGTGAACACCAGCGCGCCCAGCAGCGCCACGACGCCGAGCGGGATGGCCTTCCACAGGAAGCGTCGCCGCGCCAGCGCGGTCGCCTCGCTCCAGGCGCTCGAGGCGATCTCGACGCCGAGCGGCTCGGTCTCGAAGGCGAGACGCGCGTCGCGATCGATGCGCCCGCTCGCGACCAGGCGGTCGCGCAGGCGGTCGCGCCAGGCTGCGAGATCGACCCAGCGACCGACGACGCGGTGCTCGCCGGCGCGGCGCACGGCGAAGGCTCCCGCCCCGTCGAACTCGGCGCCGGGCGAGCCGTCGGCGGGGGCCAGGCGCGCGAGCCGGCTGCGGTCGTCGGGGTCGAAGCCCGGATCCTCGGCGTCGTCGTCGCTCGGCAGGATCGGTCCCTCGCGCGCCCGCGCCACGACGTCGTCGACGCGCACGAGGTAGCGCTTGGCCAACGGCACGCTGCGCGCCAGGAGCGCCTCGAAGTCGCCGCCCGAGATGCGCCCGCGCGCCTCCAGCAGCGCCGCCAGCAGCGCCGGGACCGGCCGATCGCGGCGCGCCACGCCGTCGCGCAGGAGCTCCGTGGCGCGCGCCGGATCGAGCGCGCCGGCGGTGTCGAGGCGCTCGATGGCCCACAGCGTCGTGGCCAGATCGAGGTCGACGCCGCAAGCGCGCGCGATGATCAGGCCAGGCGGCGTAGGCGTCGAGGCCGGCGGCCGCCGCGGTGGCCAGCGCGATGCGCTCGCGCACGACCTCGTCGAGCGCGCGCGGGCACGGCAGCCCGGCCCCGTCGAGCCAGTCGAGCGCCGCGCGCGCCTCGCTGTCGCCGCGCGGCCGCGTGCGCCGCGGCAGGAGGGTCACGCCGTCCTCGATGAGCACCAGCTCGCGCGCCGGCAGATACGGGTCGCGCACCGCCGCACCGACCTCGGCATCGACACCATCGAGGCGGCGCGTGAGCTCCTCGCGCAGCTCGGCGCCGGCCATCGCCTCGAGCGTGGCGCGGTTCGCGTCGACCTGGGCCAGCGCCTCGTCGCGCTCGTCGAGGAAGATGCCGAAGAGCGCGGCCAGGCCGACGACCAGCCCGACGAAGCCGCCGCTCTCGGCGTGACCACCAGCACAGCGGCACGCCGCCGACGGTGCGCGGGTCGCCAGCAGCACGTGGAAGGTGTAGACCGGGCGCTCGACGCCGACCTCGGCCACCCGCGCGCGCCCCGCGCGCCGCCAGGTCGGCCAGCTCGGCGCGCACGGTCGGCGCCTCGATGCGCGCGACCTCGGCGGCCAGCGCGTCCCAGCCGAGGTCCTTCATCCAGAAGCTGCCGCGCAGCTTCTCGGCGAAGGCGGCGACGGCCACGATGGCGCGATGGCGCGCGTCGGCGGGCGGGCGCGGGCGCAGGTCGAGCTCGCCGTCCTGGCCGCGACACGCGCACGCACTTGAGTCGCCGGCGTCTCGACGCGCCGGGCGCGAGCTTCACCTCGACGACGAGGTCGACGCTCTCGCCGCTCGGGATGGTCCCGCCCGAGGGCCGGGCGACTTGGGCTGGCGGCCGCGCCCGAGGCGGCCGCGCCGGTGCTGCGGCTCTCGTAGCCGACAGGCCAGCGCGTGACGCGGCGCGCGTCGAAGCGCAGCGTGGCCACCACATCGCTCAGGCCGGAGTGGTCGCGCCAGGCGCTCGGCCTCGCGCGCCGCGTCGCCGGCCGCGCTGGGTCGTCGAGCGGGACGTCGTAGATGCCACCGCCGACCTGGGCGGTCACCGATCGAGCAGCGCGTCGTCGGAGCCGGGCCGCACGCGTCCGACCACCGACGCACGATCGAGCCGCGCTCGCGCGCGCGCGCCAGCCCGGCCAGCAGCGCGCCTGCGCGTCGGGCCCGCCGAGGCCGGCGCCGTCGCTCAGCACGGCGCGCTCGCCCTCGATCAGCGCGGCTCCGAGCGCGCTCGCGTCGCCGGCGAAGACGCGCGCGCCGCGCGCCGCCATCGCCCGCTCGAAGGCTCCGTCGGGCTCCTCGCTGACGACCACCACGTCGTCGGCCGCGCGGTCCGCGTCGCGGGGCGCGGCGATGGTCACCACCAGCACGCTCCAGCCGGCGCGGAACGGTGACGGCGCCATGCGCGTCGCCACCGCCATCGCGCTCGCGCCCGCGCTGCTCGCGGCGGGCGGCGCCATGGCGGCCACGCAGTCCTCGACGCGCACGGCCTCGGGCGGCGGCAGCCGACCGCGGTCCATATAATGGTGCACCAGCGTCCACGACGCCCGGTCTGCCGCGACGCCGACCCGGACCTCGGGCTCCTCCTCGGTGTCGACGACCGGGTTCGTGCCGTAGTGGGCGAAGGCCGCGTAGCCGCGGTCGGGCAGGGCGCGCGGCTCGGAGACCGGCGCGGCCGCGCAGGCCGCGACCATCACGCTCGAGAGCACCGGCAGGACGCGTCGCATGCCCGTCCTGTCTACCACGGCCGCCGCGCCGACCGCATGTCCGGCCGACCACGGCTCGGTCATGGTTCGGTCATCGCGCCGGCGCGCGACCCTCGCGCACGGTGCCGGCTCGGCATCGCGGCGCCCCTCGCGAGCGGCCGCCCGCCGGGTGTACACTCGCGCGGCGATGCACGAGCCGTCCCCACCGCCACAGGCGACCGGGCCTGATCTCGCCCGCTGGCGCGCGGCCATCGACGCCGACTGCGTGCGCATCGTCTACGGCCACCTGCCCGGCATCGCCATCACCGGCATGGTCTCGTCGTTCGTGATGGCGCTCATCGTGCGCGGCCTGATGCCCGACGCGCGCCTCTTCGGCTGGGTCGCGGCGGTGTGGCTGAACGCGGGCTTCCGCCTGGTCCTGGCCTGGCGCTTCCGCGCCCGCGCACGCCCGGCCGAGGAGCTCGGCGTCTGGTGGTGGTGGCTCTGCGGCGCCATGGCGGTGGCCGGCGCGGTCTACGGCGCGCTGGTGCTCCTGCCCGACGGCGACGCGCCGCTCCTGCTCGTCGCGGCCATGACCATCGCCGCCGCCGGCCACATCGCCGGAGGCGCCCAGTCGCTGGTCGCGACGCCGGCCATCCTGGTGGTCAGCGCGGTCGCGGTGTGCGTGCCGCTGTTCGTCGCCATCGTGACCCACGGCGACCCGGCGACCAACTTCCTGGCGGTGCTGGTCGTGACCTACCTCGCCAGCGTGACCGCCATGGGCCGCGCCAACCATCGCTCGTTCCGCGAGTCGCTGGCGCTGCGCTACCAGAACCTCGAGCTGGCCGAGCGCCTGGCCAAGCGCAGCCAGGACGAGGCGCAGGCGCGCGTCGCCGCCGAGGCGGCCAACCGCGACAAGACGCGCTTCCTGGCCGCCGCCAGCCACGACCTGCGCCAGCCGCTGCACGCGCTGGTGCTGTTCGTGAGCGCGCTCGAGGCCGAGGTGCAGAGCGCGCGCGGCGCCCACCTGCTCGGCCGCTTGAAGACCTCGAGCGACGCGCTGCAGCGCCTGCTCGACGGGCTCCTCGACATCTCGCGCCTCGACGCCGGCGTGGTGCAGCCGCTGCCGCGCAAGTTCGCGGTGGCCGGCCTGGCGCGCCAGATCGAGGTCATCTTCGGCGAGGTCGCCCGCGCGCGCGGCCTCGCCTTCGAGGTCGCCGCCTGCGACCTGTGGGTGCGCTCCGACCCCGACATGGTCGGCCAGATCCTCCGGAACCTCGTCGCCAACGCGCTGCGCTACACGCCCGCCGGCCGCGTCGCAGTGACCTTCGAGCGCCGCGGCGAGCGCCTCGAGATCGCCGTCGTCGACACCGGCATCGGCATCCCGCCCGACCAGCACGCCGCCGTGTTCCGCGAGTTCCACCAGCTCGGGAACCCGCAGCGCGATCGCGACAACGGCGTCGGCCTCGGGCTGGCCATCGTCGATCGCCTGGCCCGCCTCCTCGGCACCGAGGTGCGCCTCGCCTCCGAGGTCGCCGCCGGATCGCGCTTCGCCTTCGAGCTGCCGCTCGCCGCCGGCAGCGTCGACGAGCTCGCCGTCGACGCCGGCGCGAGCGCGCTCGGCGCCGCCTCGAGCGCGGTCGGCACCATCCTCCTGGTCGACGACGACGTGCTCGCGCGCGAGGGGCTCGTGGCGCTGCTCGAGGCCTGGGGCTACCGCGTCGTGGCCGCGCCGGACATCGCCGCCGCCGACGCCATCGCCGCGCGCGCGCCGAGCCTCGACGCGCTGGTGGTCGACTTCCGCCTGCCCGGCGACAAGACCGCCCTCGACGTCGTGGCCGCCGTCACCGCGCGCCTCGGTCGCCCGCTGCCCACCGTCATCGTCACCGGCGAGACCGACCCGGCCCGGATCCGCCTGGCCCACGACAGCGGCTGCCCGGTGCTGTTCAAGCCGATCCGCCCCGAGCAGCTGCGCCAGCACCTGAGCCAGCTCCTGGCGTAGCCGCGTCGGCCGCGCTCGCGCGGTCGCGCAGGCGCTGCGCCAGCGCCGTGCGCGCCGCCTGCTCGCGGCTGTCGACGCGCAGCGCGCGCAGGATGGTGGCGATGTGCACGCGCACGGTGGCCTCGGCCAGGCCGAGCGTCGCGGCGATGGCCTCGGTGCCCGCGCCGCGCGCCAGCTCGGCCAGCACCTGCTCCTGGCGCGGCGTGAGCTGGACCTCGTGCTCCTCGGGCGGCGGCGGCGCCAGCACGATCGGCGGCACGTAGACGCCGCCGGCGAAGACCAGCTTGAGCGCGCCGACCAGGATGTCGGTCGACGACGATTTTGTCACATAGCCGCGCGCGCCGGCGCGCAGCACCGCGTGCACCAGATCGGTCGACGTCTCGGCCGACAGCACGACGAACGGCACCCGCGGCAGGCGCGCGCGCAGGGCGGCCAGCGCGTCGAGGCGCGAGCGGCCGGGCAGCTGCATGTCGAGCACGACCATGTCGAGGTCGGGCGCCGTGGCCAGGAGCTCGAGCGCCTGCTCGCAGCTCCCCGCCTCGAGCACCTCGACCTGCTCGGTGACGCGCGCGCGCGCGAGCGCCAGCCCCTCGCGCAGGAGGGCGTGATCGTCGACGAGGAGGAAGCGGGTCGGCATGGCGGGGCGAGCATAACAAAAGTGCCGTGCGCTGCATCCCCGAGCGCCGCGGAATCAGCGTCTAAACGCGCGTGTAAATTACCGAAACTTAATGGGAATCAGCCTTGACCCGAGGGGCTTGGGCATGTTGCATTTCCCCCGCGCTGCCTCGCCGCGAGGTCACGCCAGCGCCGTCGCATTCATCGTCAGGAGCCACCGATGCGCAGCCGTCACGCCATTCGCCTCGCCCTCGCCCTCGTCCTCTGGCCGCTCGCCGCGTGCGGTGATTCGGGCTCGGGCGGCAGCGACACCGCCGTCGCCGACAGCGCGAGCGCCGACGACACCAGCGTCAGCCAGGACACCACCGTCGCCGACGACACGCGGGTCACGACCGACGCCACCGTCCCCGACACGACCGTCACCCCCGACGCGACGGTCGCCACCGATGCGACCGTCGCCACCGACGCGACGGTCGCCCCCGACGCGACGGTCGCCACCGACGCGACGGACGCGGGCGACACCAGCGTGGACCTGACGAGCTGCGCCGGTCGCTGCGGCATCGCGCCCGACGCCGAGCTGCCGTGTCAGTGCGCCCCGACCTGCGTCGAAACCGACGACTGCTGCGCCGACTACTTTGTCTACTGCGAGGAGGCGCCGACCTGCCCCAACCCGAACGAGGTCGTCTGCGGCCAGGACTGCATCGACCCCGACACCTCGCTCGATCACTGCGGCGGCTGCGACCAGCCGGCCTGCGTCTCGAAGGGCAACCAGGCCGCCGAGTGCGCCGACGGCACCTGCACGCTCACCTGCCTGCCCGGCTTCGAGGACTGCAACGACAACCCCGCCGACGGCTGCGAGGCCGACCTCGCCCGCGACCCGAAGAACTGCGGCGTCTGCAAGAAGAAGTGCGACACCGGCCCGTTCGCCGACGCCGCCTGCCGCGGCGGCAACTGCGCGCTCGCCTGTGACGATGGCCGCGGCGCCTGCGACGCGAACCCGGTGAACGGCTGCGAGACCGACGTCACCCAGAGCGCCGACCACTGCGGCTCGTGCAGCGTGGTCTGCCCGACCGTCGACCACGCCGATCCGGTGTGCCTCGACTCCGAGTGCGCCACCACCTGCCAGGCCGGCTTCGACGACTGCAACGGCGTCCACGCCGACGGCTGCGAGGCCGACCTCATGAACGACGAGGCCACCTGCGGCGCCTGCGATCGCCAGTGCGGCCCGGCCGAGACGTGCGCCAGCGGCGCCTGCTCGTGCACCGGCGCCTTCGGCTACCTGGCGCCGCCGACGCCGACCTACTCGTCGGAGATCGACCCCGCCACCTTCGCCGTCGGCCTCTCGTGCGGCGTCGCCGCGAGCTCGGTCGACGACCCCAAGGTCACCGTCTTCGGCGCCGCGGGCGGCGCGGTCGCCGGCACCTTCGCGGCCGAGAACCCGAACCTCCTGCGCTGGACCGCGACCGGCAACGGCAAGCTCTTCGGCGGCGAGGCGGTCGACATCACCATCAGCGCCGGCTTCCGGAGCTTCGACAGCCTGAAGACGAGCGCCTACCGCGTCATCCAGGGGCACGTGCTGCCGTCGTCGTCGGGCAGCGGCGCGTTCTTCGCGGCCGGCTCGGTGACGACCGGCGTCTACCAGCTCATCGCGCTCGGCGACTTCGACGGCGACGGCGACCTCGACCTGGCCAGCACCGAGGGCCTCTACCTGAACGACGGCACCGGCACCTTCGGCGCCAAGGTGAAGAGCTTCGGCGGCGTCTTCGGCGTCGTGGCCGGCGACCTCAACGGCGACGGCTACACCGACCTCTACGCCGAGCACAACCAGGACACCGGCGTCGACGGCAACTGCCGCGTCCACTGGGGCGCCGCCACGAACCCGCTGGCGACCACCACCGACGTGGTCGCGACCGCCTCCTTCAGCGGCCAGCGCGGCGCCGTCTTCGGCGACGTCGACGGCGACGGCGACCTCGACATCCTCACCTTCAGCCACGAGGGATCGACCGGCACCATGACGCTCTTCAAGGTCACGCCCGGCAACCCGCCGACCATCACCTCGGCCGGCAACATCGGCGGCAACGAGAGCGGTCGCGCCGTCTTCGTCGACCTCGATCGCGATGGCGATCTCGACATCGTGCGCGGCAACTACGGGCTCGAGCGCCGCTACCTGAACGACGGCTCGGGCGTCTTCACCGAGCCGGCCAACACCGCCGTCGGCCTCGACAAGACCACCATCCTCGGCATGGCCGTGGGCGACCTCGACGGCGACGGCTTCGCCGACGTCATCGTGTCCAACACCTCGGGCGGCACCGGCGGCAGCAGCGTCGACCAGTTCCTCATGGGGACGGCCGACGGCGGCCTCAGCGCCAAGACCGGCGTGACCTCGGACGGCGGGCCGACCACGGTCGCCGACATCGACGGCGACGGCGACCTCGACATCCTCACGCGCCTCACCGGCAAGCTCGCCATCTACACCAACGACGGCACCGGCGCCTTCTCGGGTGGCGTGACCAACATCGTCACCGTCAGCTTCGCGGTCGGCGACATCGACGGCGACGGCGACGTCGACGTCGTCTCGGCGCCCAACGCCACCAGCGTGGCGCTCTTGAAGAACGCCTGCGCGGGCGACACCTGCACCTGCGGCAACTCGGCCAAGAACGGCCATGAAGAGTGCGACGACGGCCCGACCGGCTCGGCCTTCTGCGACCCCGACTGCACGCTGCGGCAGTGCGGCGACCTCAACGTGAACGAGGCCGGCGGCGAGGAGTGCGACGACGGCAACCTCATCGACGACGACGAGTGCACCAACGGCTGCAAGCTGCCGACCTGCAGCGACCACCTGCGCAACGGCAGCGAGACCGACGTCGACTGCGGCGGCAGCTGCCCGGCCGACTGCGCGGCGCACGAGCAGTGCTTCAGCGGTGGCGACTGCGCCAGCGGCTCGTGCCGCGGCGGCCGCTGCACCTACTTCGAGGACTTCGAGAGCGGCGTCATCCCGCCCGAGATCAGCACCAGCGGCGACGCCGACTGGACCATCGACGCCAGCGCCTCGAGCCCCTCGAACCTCGGCGCGCTCGACGGCGCGAAGTCGCTGGTCAGCGGCGCGCTCACGCTGAGCGGCATCGGCGGCACCGGCGACGCCTCGAGCAGCGTGTTCCTCACCGCGACCTTCGGGCCGGGCGTCGGCACCATCAACTTCGATACCCTCACCAACTGCTACAACCCGAACGGGCTCGTGTTCCTCATCGACGGCGTCGAGGCCGAGACCATCACCGGCCGTCGGCTCATGCTCGACGATGCCTACTTCGTGTCCTACGACGTGGCGCCGGGCACCCACACCTTCGAGTGGCGCTACGAGGGCTACACCTCGTCGTCGTCCGGCCTCGAGATCGCGCCCTACAACCGCGCCTGGCTCGACGACATCGAGCTCATCAACGGCGCGCCCTGAGCGGCGCTCCGCCGCGCCGCGTCGGCAGGTTCCTCGCGGGCTGTTCTCGTTCGCCAGAATTGGCTCTGGAATCCCAGAACCGGGAGCGCCGGGAGCGGCGCGCGCCCATCGCATCGTGGCCGTCCTCCGCGTGGCGTCGAAGTTGCAGCAGTCGTCCGTGCCCACCCCGATCCCGCGAGCGCCCGCTTGCGGTGAACGACCCGTGCGGGCGGGCTCCTGCCAACGCTTCCGTCACCGAGGACTCACCATGTGCTCGAGGTATATCTTCATGGCCGCTCTGGGCCTCGCCGTAACGTCCATCGCCTGCGTCGACCAGAAGCACTGCCCTCATAATACGCGGGTGTGCATCATCCCCGGCGCGGATGTGCCTCACGCCGATGCCGACGCGACCGCCTCGGAGACCGTCGACGACACGGTCGCCGAGACCGAGGTCGCGGACACGACGGACCACGAGACGACGCTCCCGGACACGGCGGATCACGAGACCGAGGTCGCCGACACGACCGGCGACACCGTCACCGCGTGCGACGCCGGGAGCTACGACGCCGGCGATCACTGCCAGCCTTGCACCGCCGTGAGCGAGTGCATCGGCGTCCTGACCTGCACCAGCGCCGGCGACTCGCACTGCAGCCTGTGCGCGACCGGCTACGAGCAGCTCGCCGCCGGCGCCGCCTGCAGCGACATCGACGAGTGCGAGAGCGAGAACGGCGGCTGCGACGCGCACGCGACGTGCGCCAACATCGACGGCGGCCGCACCTGCGACTGCAAGCCGCACTTCAGCGGCGACGGCCTCACCTGCGAGCCGGCGATGTGCAACGACCCGCCCAACGGCGCCACCATCCTCGAGGGCTACGTCGACGGCGGCGCGTTCACGGTCGGCGCCGTCCCGCGCGCGACCGCGGTGGGCGACATCGACGGCGACGGCATCCCCACGTCGTCAGCGACAGCAACGCCTCGACCGGCCCCGGCGCCATCAGCGTGCGCCTCGGCGACGGCGCGGGCGGCTTCTGCGGCGGCGCCGACTTCGACGCCGTGGCAAGGGCGGCTACGGCCTGGTGCTGGTCGACGTCAACCAGGACGGCAAGCTGGACGTCGCGGTCTCGAGCTTCGATAGCGCCGACGTGCGCGTCCTCCTCAACACGACCTCGGCGACCGCAGCCCTGCTCCACCTTCGCGCCTGCGGTCGCGTTCGCCACCGGAGCCGGCCGTCGGCCCTCGCCGTCGGCGACTTCAACGGCGACGGCAAGAAGGACCTCGTCACCGCCAACTTCAGCGGGTCCGTCACCGTTCTCCTCAACACCACGGCCATCGGCGCCGGCACGCCGTCGTTCACGAGCTCGGCGCCTACGGCCGGCGCGAGGCCCAACGGCGCCTTCGTCGCCGACTTCGATCGCGACGGCCGCGACGACATCGCCATCGCCAACTACAACAACCTCCAGATCGGCTCGGCCAGCGTCTTCCTCAACAAGACCCTGACCAACGCGGCGACGCCGACGTTCGATGCGCCCCTGTCGCTCGGCGGCAGGAGCCGGCCCCGACGGCATCTCCGGCGGCGACTTCGACGGCGACGGCGCCCCTGACCTCGTCGTGGCCAACCAGGGCGAGGCGACCGTCAGCGTCTTCCTCAACCGGCTCGCCACCGCCGGCCACAACTTCATGAGCCAGGTCAAATACACCGTCACCACCACCGGCACCCAGACCGCCGCCGTCACGGCCGCCGACGTCGACGGCGACACCCACCTCGACATCGTGGCG
This sequence comes from Myxococcota bacterium, assembly GCA_046351155.1. Lineage (GTDB taxonomy): Bacteria > Myxococcota_A > UBA9042 > PHBI01 > PHBI01 > JAXLYZ01. Next base: position 20,771 of record JAXLYZ010000016.1, on the reverse strand, counting down.
ACCGCGGGCCCCGAGACCACCATCTCGTATGTCGGTGACGGCACCTCGAGGCGCCGGCGGCGTCCTCCAGTACCTGGTCGGCAGCGGTCCGCTCTGGGCCTCGGTCGCCGACCTCGACCACGACGGCCACCTCGACTTCGTCATCGCCGAGCCCGGCTATACCACCCACAACGTCTTCGTCGTCCTCGCCGCCGGCACGGCCGTGAGCTGCGATCCGGGCACGTTCGACGCCGGCGGCCACTGCCAGGCCTGCAGCGCGGTGAGCGAGTGCATCGGCGTCCTGACCTGCACGGGCGCCGCCGACTCGCGCTGCAGCCAGTGCGCGACCGGCTACGAGCAGCTGGCCGACGGCGCCGCCTGCAGCGACATCGACGAGTGCGACAGCGAGAACGGCGGCTGCGACGCGCACGCGACGTGCACCAACGTCGACGGCGGCCGCACCTGCGAATGCAAGCCGCGCTTCAGCGGCGACGGCCTCACCTGCGATCCGGTGATGTGCAACGACCCCGCGAACGGCGCCACCATCCTCGCGGGCTACGTCGACGGCGGCGCGTTCACGGTCGGCGCCGTCCCGCGCGCGACCGCGGTCGGCGACATCGACGGCGACGGCATCCCCGACGTCGTCAGCGACAGCAACGCCTCGACCGGCCCCGGCGCCATCAGCGTGCGCCTCGGCGACGGCGCGGGCGGCTTCTGCGGCGGCGCCGACTTCGACGCCGGCAAGGGCGGCTACGGCCTGGTGCTGGTCGACGTCAACCAGGACGGCAAGCTGGACGTCGCGGTCTCGAGCTTCGATAGCGCCGACGTGCGCGTCCTCCTCAACACGACCTCGGCGACCGCAGCCCTGCCCACCTTCGCGCCCGCGGTCGCGTTCGCCACCGGAGCCGGCTCGTCGGCCCTCGCCGTCGGCGACTTCAACGGCGACGGCAAGAAGGACCTCGTCACCGCCAACTTCAGCGGGTCCGTCACCGTTCTCCTCAACACCACGGCCATCGGCGCCGGCACGCCGTCGTTCACGAGCTCGGCGCTCACGGCCGGCGCGAGGCCCAACGGCGCCTTCGTCGCCGACTTCGATCGCGACGGCCGCGACGACATCGCCATCGCCAACTACAACAACCTCCAGATCGGCTCGGCCAGCGTCTTCCTCAACAAGACCCCGACCAACGCGGCGACGCCGACCTTCGATGCGCCCCTGTCGCTCGGCGCGGGAGCCGGCCCCGACGGCATCTCCGGCGGCGACTTCGACGGCGACGGCGCCCCCGACCTCGTCGTGGCCAACCAGGGCGAGGCGACCGTCAGCGTCTTCCTCAACCGGCTCGCCACCGCCGGCCACAACTTCGCGAGCCAGGTCAAGTACACCGTCACCACCACCGGCACCCAGACCGCGGCGGTCACGGTCGCCGATGTCGACGGCGACACCCACCTCGACATCGTGGCGACCGCGGGCCTCGAGACCACCATCTCGTATGGCGTCGGTGACGGCACCTTCGAGGCGCCGGCGGCGTCCCTCCAGTACCTGGCCGGCAGCGGTCCGCTCTGGGCCTCCGTCGCCGACCTCGACCACGACGGCCACCTCGACTTCGTCATCGCCGAGCCCGGCTACACCACCCACAACGTCTTCGTCGTCCTCGCCGCCGGCACGGCCGTGAGCTGCGATCCGGGCACGTTCGACGCCGGCGGCCACTGCCAGAGCTGCAGCGCGGTGAGCGAGTGCATCGGCGTCCTGACCTGCACGGGCGCCGACCGCGCTGCAGCCAGTGCGCGACCGGCTACGAGCAGCTGGCCGACGGCGCTGCCTGCAGCGACATCGACGAGGACAGCGAGAACGGCGGCTGCGACGCGCACGCGACGTGCCCAACGTCGACGGCGGCCGCACCTGCGAATGCCGCGCTTCAGCGGCGACGGCCTCACCTGCGATCCGGTGATGTGCAACGACCCGCGAACGGCGCCACCATCCTCGCGGGCTACGTCGACGGCGGCGCGTTCACCGTCGGCGCCGTCCGCGCGCGACGCGGTCGGCGACATCGACGGCGACGGCATCCCCGACGTCGTCAGCGACAGCAACGCCTCGACCGGCCCCGGCGCCATCAGCGTGCGCCTCGGCGACGGCGCGGCGGCTTCTGCGGCGGCGCCGACTTCGACGCCGGCAAGGGCGGCTACGGCCTGGTGCTGGTCGACGTCAACAAGGACGGCAAGCTCGATGTCGCGGTCTCGAGCTTCGAGAGCGCCGACGTGCGTCCAACACGACCCCGGCGTCGGCGGCCGTGCCCTTCGCCGCCGCCGTCTTCGCCACCGAGCCGCTCGCCTCGCCGTCGGCGACTTCAACGGCGACGGCAAGAAGACTCGTCACCGCCAACTTCGGCGGGTCCGTCACCGTCCTCTTCAACACCACGGCCTCGGCGCCGGCACGCGCGTTCACGAGCTCGGCGCTACGGCCGGCGCGAGGCCCAACGGCGCCTTCGTCGCCGACTTCGATCGCGACGGCCGCGACGACATCGCCATCGCCAACTACAACAACCTCCAATCGGCTCGGCCAGCGTGTTCAACAAGACCCGACAACGCGGCGACGCCGACGTTCGATGCGCCCCTGACGCTCGGCGCGGGAGCCGGCCCCGACGGCATCTCCGGCGGCGACTTCGACGGCACGGCGCCCCGACTCGTCGTGGCCAACCAGGGCGAGGCGACCGTCAGCGTCTTCCTCAACCGGCTCGCCTTGGCCACGACTTCGCGGCCCAGGTCATACACCGTCGACCACGGGCACCAGACCGCGGCCGTCACGGTCGCCGACGTCGACGGCGACACCCACCTCGACATCGTGGCGACCACGGCCTCGAGACCACCATCCGTACGGCGTCGGCGACGGCACCTTCGAGACGCCGGCGGCCTCCCTCCAGTACCTGGCCGGCAGCGGTCCGCTCTGGTGCTCGGTCGCCGACCTCGACCACGACGGCCACCTCGACTTCGTCATCGCCGAGCCCGGCTACACCACCCACAACGTGTTCGTCGTCCTCCACGATTGATGGCCTCGGCGCGCGGGCCGAGCCGGCAGCCTCGAAACCCGCCTTGGCTCGGTGCCGCGCGCCCTGAGCGACCTCGCCTGACTGCCCTCGGTGGACCGGGGCTGACCTCCGCAAAGACGATTGGATCGGCGCCGGCCGAGAGCCGACGCTGCGACCAGGCGCCGGCGTCCGGCGCCGATCCAACGAGGAGGTCAGCATGAATGAGGTCGTCGAGCTCGGGGTGCGCGCGCTGGTGATCGGGGTCGGGGCCACTCTGGTAATGGACGCCTGGGCGCTCCTGCTCCGGCAATTTGGCATTCCCTCGCTGAATTTCGCATTCCTCGGGCGCTGGATCGGTCACCTGCCGCGCGGCCGCTGGATGCACGCGAACATCGCCCAGGCGCAGCCGGTGCGCGGCGAGCGCGTCCTCGGCTGGCTCGCCCACTACAGCATCGGCGTCAGCTTCGCCGCGCTCCTGCTCGTGACCTTCGGCCTCAGCTGGGCGCGCTCGCCGTCGCCGCTGCCGGCCTTGCTCATCGGCGTCGCGACCGTGCTGGCGCCGTGGCTCGTGCTGCAGCCGGCCATGGGCGCCGGCATCGCCTCGTCGAAGACCAGGACTCCCGTCTTCAACGCCCTGAAGAGCCTGGTCACCCACATCGTGTACGGCCTCGGCCTCTACCTCGCCGCGCTCGCCACCGCGTCGCTGGTCGGCAGCGCCGCATGATTCGCCGCCGCGCCGAGACCTCGGAAGGGCTGAGGGCGGACCTCCAATCATACGATTGGATCGCCGAACGCGAGAGTCGCAATGTCACTCTCATGACGACTCACAACGCAATATCCCAGTCCCGCTCCGTCTCCCCTGCCGGGCCACCCGCGCCCGCCACCCTCGGCGCCCGCGCCGACGCCACGCCGCTCGCGCGCGGGATCGGCCCCATCTGCCTCATGGTGTTCATGGAGTTCCTGGCCATGGGCCTGCCGCTGCCGGTGCTGCCGGCGCGCGTGCACGACACCCTCGGTTTCGGCTCCTTCGTGGTCGCGCTCGCCATCGGCGCGCAGTCGTGGCTGACGCTCGTCACCCGCCACGCCGCCGGCGCCCGCTCTGACGCGCGCGGCCCGCGCGGCACCGCCATCCTCGGCCTGGCCATCTCGGCGCTGGCCGGCGTCGCCTACGCCATCTCGTCGCTGGTCGCGGACCCCGCGGCGAGCCTCGCCGTGCTGCTGGTCGGGCGCGGCATCCTCGGCCTCGGCGAGAGCCTGGTCATCACCGGCGCCCTGGCCTGGGGCGTCGCGCTCGCCGGCCGCGAGCGCTCCGGCATCGTCATGGCCTGGGTCGGCATCGCCATGTACGCCGCGCTGGCGGCCGGCGTGCCGCTCGGCTCGGCGCTCGACGGCGCGCTCGGCTTCGTCGGCGTGTCGCTCGTCGCCGCGCTGGCGCCGCTCGTCGGCCTCGGCGCCGCCGTCGCCGTGCGCGGCGTGAAGCCGGTCGGCGGCACGCGCCTGCCGTTCTATCGCGTGGCCCGCCTCATCGCGCTGCCGGGCGCTGGGCTCGCGCTGGCCGCGCTCGGCTTCGGCGCCATCGCCACCTTCGCCACGCTGCTCTTCCGCGAGCGCGGCTGGGCTCACGCCGAGCTGGCCATGAGCGCCTTCGGCGCGGCCTACGTGCTGGCGCGCATCGTCTTCGGCGGCCTGCCCGATCGCTTCGGCGGCGCGCGCGTCGCCGCCGGCTCGGCGCTCGTGGCCGCGGCCGGACAGATCGGCATGTGGCTCGCCGGCTCGAGCGCCATGGCCGTCACCGCCGCCGCGCTCACCGGCCTCGGCTTCTCCCTGGCCTTCCCGGCCTTCGGCGTCGAGGCCATCCGGCGCGTGCCGGCGCAGAACCGCGGCGTGGCGCTCGGCGCCTACGCGGCCTGCTTCGACGCGACCATGGGCCTCGGCGTGCCGCTCCTCGGCGTGGTCGCGGGCGGCCTCGGCTACGGCGCCGCCTTCGCCGTCGGCGGGGTGACCGCGCTTGCGGCGCTCGTCATCGCGATGGTACTCGCTGCCCGAGCCGAGCCGATCGCGGTGGTTCCGTCACCCGCCCAGGAGCCCACGCGATGACCGCCTCGAAGACCCGAGCCACCCGTTGGCTCACGGCCGTACTGCTTGCGCTGGCCGCCGTCCCCGTCGCCGCGGGCGCCGCGCGCCTCGGCTCGCTCGCCGGCGGCGCCGACATCAGCGCCGAGAACGCGCGCTTCTTCGCCGCGCCGGTCCCGGTCGTGCTGCACGTCGTCGGCGCCATCCTCTTCAGCGTGCTCGGCGCCTTCCAGTTCGTGCCGCGCCTGCGCAGCCGGAAGTCGGGCTGGCACCGCAAGGTGGGGCGGCTCCTGGTCGTGTGCGGCCTGGTCGTCGCGCTGAGCGGGCTGTGGATGACGCAGTTCTATCCCAACCCCGTGGGCGACGGCGACGCGCTCTACGTCCTGCGCATGCTGTTCGGGACCGGCATGCTCGTGAGCATGCTCATGGCCATCGCCGCCATCCGCCGCCGCGACTTCGCCGATCACGGCGCCTGGATGACGCGCGCCTACGCCATCGCCATGGGCGCCGGCACGCAGGTCCTGACCGGCCTCCCGTACATCCTGCTGGTGGGCAAGGAGCGGCAGGATGAGGGCGTGCGCGCCGTGCTGATGGGCGCCGGCTGGGTCATCAACCTGGCCGTGGCCGAGTGGCGCATCCGGCGCGCGGCACGCCCGCGCACGGCCTCGGCGCTCCGCGCGGCGCAGGCCGAGCCGGCCGCGATCGCCTGACGCGCGCGCTCGCGCGCGACTAGGCTCCGGCCGCCGCGCGCAGGATCGACGTGGCGGCACTGAGCAGCGGGTCCTGCGCGCGGCTCGCCAGGTGGGCGAACAGGACGCGCACCGCCGGCTGCGACTCCAGCACCAGCTCGACCTCGCCGCGCGCCGCGGCCTCCTTGGCGGTCTCGGCGTGCAGGAGACCGACGCCCCTGCCGCCCGCCACGAGGGTGCGCGTCAGGTCCTCGCGATCGACGCTGATGATGCGCTTCGGGCGCACGCGGTTCGCCCTGAAGAGGCCCTCGGCGGTGCGCCCGCAGCAGGCGCTGGCGGTCGGGTAGATCCACGGCAGCTCGGCCAGCGCGCCCCACTCGAGCGGCTCGGCCACGGCGACCAGGCCCGGCGTCGCCACGACGAAGATGCTGAAGCGCGACACCTCGAGCGTCGCCAGATCCGGCTCGGGCTCGCCGGCCTCGTTGTAGAGGCCGGCGTCCAGGCTGCCGTTGCGGATGCTGGCCAGGATGTCGAGCGAGGTGCCGTGCCGGAGGTGCACCTCGACCGCGGGATGGCGCTCGGCCAGCGTCGTCAGCAGCCGGCCGATGATGGCGTGGTTCGAGTTGCTGCCCGCGCCGAGGCGGAGCTTGCCGGTCAGGTGCCCCTTCATGCGCGTGGCCTCGTCCATGAACGCCTGGTGGGCGGCCAGCGCCTCCTCGGCCTTCAGGACCAGCCGCTCGCCGTCGCGCGTGAGGCTCATGCCGCGCGGCGTGCGCTCGAACAGCGTCAGCCCGAGCGTGTCCTCGAGCGCCTTGATGTGCGCGCTCACGGCCGGCTGGCTCAGGTGCAGGACCTCCGAGGCCCGCGTGATGCTGCGCTCGCGCGCGACGGCGACGAGGGTCCTCAGCTGATGGACGTCCAATCGCTCCTCCATCGGTGCGCCGACACGCGACCGTCGACGCGCGAGTCTGTGGCGGCCGCGGCGCGGCTGTCAATTCCGTCCGAGATCGGGCCCCGCGGCGAGGAGCGCCGCGCCGCGCGCGGTGAGGGCGGCCTTGCGGCGCCACGGCGAGGCATCGGCGCCGAGCGTCAAGAGCGGCTCGGGTCCGTCGGCCAGCTCGCGCACGTAGTCCATGAAGACGATGTCGCCGAGGTAGACGGCCTCTTCCATGTCGCCGCACGCGACGAACATGCGCGCCAGGTCGCCTTGGCAGGGCGCGACCGCGGCCAGGATCTGGCGTCGGCTGCGCGCCAGTCCGCCGGGCCCGGGCCGCTCCTCGAGCAGCCGGCGCAGCGCCGCGCCGAGGTACGGCAGCGCGCTCGTGTCGCGCGCCACGAAGCTCGCCAGCGCGCCCGCGTCGGGCGTCGTCAGCGCGCGCCAGGCCTGGCTCGCGAGCGCGCGCATGGCGGTCGTGACCGGCACCACGCGGCGCGGAGCGGGGCCATGGCGGCCGGCGTGAGCGGCCCGAGGTAGCTGTCGACGAAGAGGATGCTGGCCGGCGTCTCGGGGCGCCGCGCGTCGAGCGCCGCCAGCACCTGCACCAGCTGGAGCTGATCGAAGAGGTCGTGCTCGAACCACAGCGCGACGTGCCCGAAGCGCGGGTCGAGCAGCGTCCGGTCGCGCGCCGCCAGCTCCGCCGCGACGTCGCGCGCCCCGGCCGGACCGGCCCAGCCGCGCTCGCGGATGTACGCCGCGCGCACCGCCGTGAAGGCCTCGAGCGCCAGCCCGCCCGGCAGCGGCCCCTCGTGCAGCACGTCCTGCCACGCCAGGATGGTGCCCCCGTAGCCGGCCTGCCGCATGACCCCGCCGGCGGCGTCGCCGCTCGTGACCCACAGCCGCTCCGCGCCGTCCTCCGCGCCCACGTCCACCGCGTCGCCTCCCGCGGGGGACCTTACCCGCCTGCCCGAGCTCGTGCTATCCGATCGGCATGAAGCCCGAGCTCGTCGACCTCGCCAACCGCATCCAAGCCCACGGAACGACCTATCGCCTGGCCACGCGCTGGAAGGTGACCTGCATCGTGCTGGGCATCCTCTGCACCCTCCTCGTGGTGCTCATCCCGTTCGGCATCCTGATGTTCATCCTGGCCGGCAAGGCGCGCGTCGTCACCGCCGACGAGGGCGTGGTCATCAAGTGGATCGGCACGCGCGTCATCCGCTGGGAGGAGTTCGCCGGCTTCCAGCAGATGCCCTTCCACATGGCCGGCCACGTCGGCGGCCTCGGCCTCGCCGGCGCGCTCGTCGCGGGCGCGGTGAAGGGCGCGGTCTCGGCCATGGTGTCGGGGCCGATTCAGTACACGCTGACCAACAAGAAGTCGGGCAACATCGCCGCCCACTGGATGGCCGGCTCGGTCGCCATGGTCGACACCTTCGAGCAGAAGACCGGCATGACCATCGTCCCCAAGAAGACCGCCAAGGCCGCGGCCTGACGCCCGCGCCGCGCGCCGACCCGCGCTGGCACGGCGAGTGCTCACCTCCGAGGCCGGAGGTGCACGATGTCGATCGCGGACCTCACCCCGGGTGAGGAAGAACGCCGCCTCGAACGGCGCGTCGGCGAAGCGGATGCGGTCAAGCGGAGCCTCGGGCTCGACGGTCACGGGCGCTGGAAGCGGCGCATCGGCTGGGCGCTAGCGCTCCTGGTCGTGGGCGCGATCGCCACCTTCGCCATCATCAAGATGACCGCGGCCGAGCCGCCCAAGCGCTGGCTCACGGCGCCCGTCCAGGCCGGCGAGCTCACCACCACGGTGACCGCCACCGGCTCGCTCGCGCCGCTCCACGAGGTGAGCATCGCGGCCGAGATCTCCGGCCGCATCACCAAGGTCGCGGTGACCGAGAACGACCTCGTGACGAAGGACCAGGTGCTGGTCGAGATCGACACCGAGCGCCTGCGGAGCCAGCTCGCGCAGGCCGAAGCGCAGGCCGACGTGGCTCGCGCCGCGACGCGCGAGGCCCGCGCCACGCTGACCGAGGCGCGCGCCGATCTGGCCCGCCTGCGCGCGGTCGCCCCGAGCGGCGGCGCCTCCGGCCGCGAGGTGGCGGCCGCCGCGGCCAACGCCGAGCGCGCCGCGGCGCGCGTGGCCAGCGCCGAGGCCCAGGCCAAGCTGGCCGACGCCCAGGTCGCCAGCGTCCAGACCGACCTCGGCAAGGCCGTCATCGTCTCGCCCATCGACGGCATCGTGCTCACGCGCCTAGTCGAGCCGGGCACCGCCGTGGCCGCCTCGTTCCAGGCGCCGGTGCTCATGACGCTGGCCCAGGACCTCTCGGCCATGGAGCTCGACCTGGCCATCGACGAGGCCGACGTCGGCCGCGTGAAGAAGGGCCAGAGCGCGACGTTCACCGTCGACGCCTTCTCCGATCGGAGCTTCCCGGCCACCGTGACGGCGGTCCTCTTCGCCTCGAAGACCGTCTCCAACGTCGTCACCTATCCCGCGCGCCTGGCCGTCGACAACCGCGAGGGCCTGCTGCGCCCGGGCATGACCACGACCGCGACCATCACCACCGGCGTCGAGTCGGGCGTGCTCATGGTGCCGAACGCCGCGCTGCGCTTCAGCCCGCCCGCCACCGGCCCGAGCCGCACCATGTTCAGCGGCCCGCCCGGCGGCGGCGCGGCGCCGAGCCCCGAGGCCCTCGCCAAGCTGAACGCCCCCAAGGTCTACGTGCTCGTCGACGGCCAGCCGTCGCCCATCGCGGTCGAGGTCGGCTCGAGCGACGGCCAGCGCACGGCCGTGCGCGGACCAGGCATCGCCGCTGGCGTCGCGGTCGTCATCGGCGAGGACAAGTCGCCGGAGCGCGCGCCGTGACGACCGCCCTGCCGCTCATCCAGCTCGAGCGCGTGAGCAAGGTCTACGGCGCCGGCGAGGCGGCCGTGCGCGCGCTCGACGGACTCGATCTCACCATCGCCGACGGCGAGTTCGTGGCCATCATGGGCGCCAGCGGCTCGGGCAAGTCGACGTGCATGAACATCCTCGGCGCGCTCGACGCGCCCACCTCCGGCAGCTACCGCTTCAAGGGCGTCGACGTCGCCAGCGGCCTCACCCGCGATCAGCGCGCGCTGCTCCGCCGCACCTACCTCGGCTTCGTCTTCCAGAGCTTCAACCTGCTCGGCCGCACCAGCGCCCTCGAGAACGTCGAGCTGCCGCTCGTCTACCGCGGCATCGGCAAGCGCGTGCGCCGCGAGCGCGCCATGGCCGCGCTGGCGCGCGTCGGCCTGGCCGATCGCGCAAGCCACACCGCGCCCGAGCTCTCCGGCGGCCAGCAGCAGCGCGTCGCCATCGCGCGTGCGCTGGTCACCGACCCGCTCGTGCTCTTCGCCGACGAGCCGACCGGCAACCTCGACTCCAAGCGCAGCGCCGAGATCATGCAGTTCCTGGCCGAGCTCAACGCCAGCCAGGGACTCACCATCGTGATGGTCACCCACGAGGCCGACGTCGCCCGCTGGGCGCGCCGCATCCTGCTCTTCAGCGACGGCCACGTGCGCCAGGACGGCGCCCCCGCGGAGGTGCTGCAATGAAGATGCTCTGGAGCGCGCTCGGCATGGCGCTGCGCGAGATCCGCCGGAACGCGATGCGCTCGTTCCTGACCGCGCTCGGCATCGTCATCGGCGTCGCCGCCGTCATCGCCATGGTCCACCTCGGCGCCGCTGCCACGCGCAGCGTGACCGATCAGATCGCCAGCCTCGGCCAGAACCTGATGTTCGTCTCGCCCGGCAACCAGCGCGGTCCGGGCGGCGCGCGCTCGACGGCCGCGGCCTTCACCGAGGCCGACGCCCAGGCGCTGGCGCGCGAGGTCCCCGGCGTCAAGGTCGCGCCGGCCACCACCGGGCGCGAGGTCGCCGTCTACGGCGGGCAGAACTGGCCCACCACCATCACCGGCTCGACGCCCGAGTTCTTCGACGTGCGCTCGTGGTCGGTCGCCGAGGGCCGCGTCTTCGAGCCGGGCGAGGTGCGCTCGGCGGCCACCGTGTGCGTGCTCGGCGCCACCGTGCGGCGCGAGCTCTTCGGCGCGCGCTCGCCGCTCGGCGAGCAGATCCGCATCGGCAAGCTCGCCTGCCGCGTCATCGGCCTGCTCGCGAGCCGCCAGGCCACCATGGGCATGGACCAGGACGACGTCGTCATCATGCCGCTCACGACCTTCCAGCGCCGCATCGCCGGCAACGACGACATCGGCGTCATCAACGTCTCGGCGCTCGAGGACGGCTCGACCGCGCGCGTGCAGCACGACATCGAGCTGCTCTTGCGCGAGCGCCGCCACCTGCGCCCGAGCGTCGCCAACGACTTCGAGGTGCGCAGTATGGAGGAGGTCACGAAGACGGTGCAGGGCACGACCGCCATCCTGACCGCGCTGCTCGGCGCCATCGCCGGCGTGAGCCTGCTGGTCGGCGGCATCGGCATCATGAACATCATGCTGGTGTCGGTCACCGAGCGCACGCGCGAGATCGGCATCCGCCTCGCCATCGGCGCGCGCGGCCGCGAGGTGCTGGCGCAGTTCCTGGTCGAGTCGGCGGCGCTCTCGATCCTGGGCGGCCTCATCGGTATCGGCCTCGGCCTCGGCGGCTCGCTGCTCGCGACCTCGCAGCTCGGCATGCCCTTCACGTTGGTGCCGTCGATCGTGGTGGTGGCCTTCGTGTTCTCGGCCATCGTCGGCATCGCGTTCGGCTGGTGGCCGGCGCGCAAGGCGGCGCGCCTCGACCCGATCGTCGCGCTGCGCCACGAGTAGCGCGCCGCGGCGGGCCGCCTCGCGCCCGACCTCGTCGCGCTCGACCTCGTCGCGCCCGGCCGCGTCGCCTCGACCGCGTCGCGCCGGCCGCGTCGCGTCGACCGCGCTCGGCCCGCCTACGACCCGCCGCGCACGGCGCGATGGAGCGCCTCGTTGTTGACGATGGGCTCGCGCGGCGCGAGCGGCGTCTGCCCGGGCAAGACCGTCTTCGGCAGGTCCGACTGCGCCAGCGGCCGCCGCTTGGCGGCGATGCGCATGACGAACTGGCGCAGCTCGCGCCGGTTCTCGGGCCACGCGTAGAGCAGCGCCTGCTCGGCGGCCTCGTTCTCGAACAGCGGCTGCCCCGCCGTCAGCCCGGCGTGGAAGCGCACGAGGCGCAGGATGTCCTCGCGCCGCTCGCGCAGCGGCGGCACGTTGATCATGTGCGTCGCCAGGCGCGCGTAGACATCGGTCCGGAAGTGGCCGGTGGTCATGGCCGTCGCGACCTCGGGGTAGAGCGCCGCCACCACGCGCACGTCGACCGGCGTCGGCCGCTTCGGGTTCTGCCCGGGGATGCACTTCTTCTCGAGCACCTGCAGCAGCGCCGCCTGGGACGCGGCATCGAGCGCCCCGACCTCGTCGAGGAAGAGCGTCCCGCCGTGCGCCGCGCGCACCTTGCCGGTGGGCCCGAACAGCTCGCTCGGCGCGCGCGCGGCATCGAGCACGGCGCAGTCGACCGCGACGAACGGGCCGCCGTCGGCGCCGCGCCCGCGGCGATGGACCAGGCGTGCCAGCGCCTCGACCTCGACGCCCGGCTCGCCGGCCAGGACGAGCGGGTCATCGTGCTCTGCGGCGGCGATGGCCGCGGCACACACCGTCCGGAAGGCCGGCGACGCGCCGACGAGGTCGTGGGCCGGGTCGTCGACCGGCCCGTCCGGGCCGCGCCGCGTGGCCACGAGGAGCGTCGAGCCGATGCGCAGCACGGCGCCGTCGGGCAGCCGGCCGGCGCTCGTCTTCACGCCGTCGAGGAACGATCCGTTCTTGCTCTTCTCGTCGCGGTAGACGAGCTCGCCGAGCGGGCCGATGTCGATCGTGCAGTGCCGGCTCGACATCTTCTTGTCCTCGATGACGAGCCCGCCGGCGCCCGGCTCGCGCCCGATCATGCGCGGTCCCTCGACCTCGAAGACGCAGTCGACGAGGCGCGCGGCGGGGCTCTGCACGATGCGGAACGCGAGCGCGGCCGGACCCCGCGGTCGGATCACGGTCGGCGCGCCGGGCCGGCGCGCCGGCGTGGGCGGTGTGGCGGACATGCGAACACCCGGCCGGGCGGACGGGGCCAGGCGTGGCAGAGCACGGAGCATATCCCAAGCCTCGAGCGTCGTCGCGGGCGGGGGGCGAGCCCGAGCCCGGGCCGCCCCGCCGCTCTACGCCGCCTTCTGGCTCGGCCGCGTCATGCCGGCGATGCGCGGCCACTGCTCGGCCATGCGCCGCGCGATGCGCGTCGCCAGCGCCATGATGGTCATCTGCGGGTTCACGCCGATGGCGGTCGGGAAGATGCTGGCGTCGGCGACGTAGCAGCCGGGCAGGTCCCACATCTCGCCGTCGAGGTCGACCACCGACGCCTCGGCGCGCGCGCCCATGCGCGCCGTGCCCATGAGGTGCACGGTGAAGAGCTCGATGTCGCGCTTCCGGATGTTGGCGGTCGTGACCGCGCGCACCTCGTCCATCGAGTGGGCGATGTGGTGCGAGCGATACGGCAGGAGCACCGTCTCGGCGCCCATGGCGAAGTGCAGCTCCGACAGCCGCGCCACGCCGCGCACGAAGCGGTCGAAGTCGCCGTCGGTGATGTCGTAGCGCGCCACCGGCATGCCCAGCGCGCTGCGTTGCACAACCCCGGTTGTGGAATCCTCGACCAGCACGCCGGTCGTCACCATCTGGTTGTAGCGCTCGAGCAGCGCCAGGTTCTCGCGCCCGTGCCACGGCAGCGACGCCGCCATGGCCGACGGCGGGATCATGTTCTCGGCGAAGAGCACGCCCTCGTCGTGGAACTCGCGCACCTGCGTCCACTGGCTGACGCCCTTCCAGGCGTAGGTGTCGAACGGGTAGACGGCGATGACCTTGGCGTTCGGGTGCAAGAGCAGGTGCTTGCCGAGCTGGCGCGACGGCCGCCCGAGGCGGTGCTTCTGCAGGAGGAACGGCGTGTGGATGGCGCCGCAGGCGATGACGACGGCCTTGCCGCGGACCGTCACCTGGCGCCCCGGCTTCCGGGTGGCCGGGTCGTAGGTGCGCGCCACGACGCCGACGCAGCGGCCACCCTCGATGACGAGCGACGTCACGCGCAGCTCGGTGAGGCAGCGCGCGCCGGCGCGGATGGCGCGCGGCAGGTACGACACGAGCGTCGACTGCTTGGCGCCGGTCGGGCAGCCGAAGATGCAGTTGTTGCTGCCGACGCAGTCGGTCTGGTTCCGGCGGTTGATCTCGCTCTTCCAGCCGAGCTTCTCGGCGCCCAGCGCCATGATGCGGTTGTCGTCGCCGATCGACGCCTCGCTCTGGAAGTTGGCGGCGATGTTCTTCTCGACCGCGGCGAAGACGCCGTCCATGCCGGCCGCGCCGAGGCTCGGGTCGCCCATCGACTTGGCCCAGCCGTCGAGGATGTGGTCCGGCGCGCGGTAGGCCATGCCGCCGTTGATGACGGTGGTGCCGCCCAGCACGCGCCCCTCGATGTAAGGGATGTTGGGCGTGCCGAGCACCGCCGTCGTGCCCGCGTCGCGATACATGCGCGGGATCGACTCGGTCATGTAGGGGTTGAAGCTGGCCGTCGGGATGTAGCTCCCCTCCTCGACGAACAGCACGTTCAGCCCGGCCTCGGCGAGCTCGGTGCCGATGACGGCGCCGCCCGCGCCGGTGCCGACCACCACCACGTCGGCCTCGAAGGTCTGCTCGCGCGCGTAGTCCTGGTGTCCGAGGATGCTCATGCCGACTCTCCTTCGATCTCCGCCGCCGCGCCGCGCGCGCCGAACGCCCGCTGCGCCACCTTGCCGACCGCCGCCGTGGCGGCCGAGAACGGGCCGATGCGCAGGTCCTTGGCCGCGCCGCCGGCGCGGATCCGCGCCACCGCGCGCAGCCGCTCACGCATGAACGGCGCCGGCTCCCAGCCGATGTGGCGGCCCATCTCCTCGAGGTCGTAGTACGGCGCCAGCACCGCGGCGCGCGCGCCCGCGACCATGTCGCCGATGAGGCCGACCTTGCTCGCGGCGAGCTCGGTGATGATGGCGCTGGCCTCGTCGGGCGTGAGCTCCTGGAGCCGCCGCGCCTTCTTGAGGAGCCACACCGGCGCCCAGTCGAGCACGCGCAGCGCCACGGTGAACGCCGTCGCCACGAACGGGTTCATGTAGCGCATCATGCGCCGCACCTGGCCCTCGATGCGCGCCTCCATGTCGGGGATGACCGGCTCGGTCGGGACCATGGCGCGGATGACGCCGTGGAACATGCGCACCACCGCCGGCGACATCGGCCACGGCTCGGCGAACACGAAAGCATCTTTCGGATGTCGCAGGAGCGATCCGTCGCCCGGACGTCCCATCTCGCTGGCGACCTGTTCACGATCGAGCGTCATGCTTGCCTCCCTTGCTGTGCGGTGTCGGCGCCTCGCCCGGAGCCGCGCCGAGCGCCTTGATGGCGGCCGGCAGGAGCGGTCGGATGCGGCGATCGTTGCGCTCGAAGTAGGCCCGCGCCGTGGCCCGCGCCGCGGCGCTGTCGTGCGCGCGCACGGCGTCGAGCAGCTCGCCGAGGAACGCCGGATAGGTCGGCTCGACGAGCCAGATGGCCGGCAGCCGCGTGGCCATGTGGTCGAAGACCTCGAGCAGCCCGTTGGCCATCCAGCGCATCGGCAGCGAGCGCGCCGCGTCGACCAGCGCCTCGATCCAGGCCGCGTCGCCGCGCGCCAGCGCCGTGCGATCGCCGCGCCCGAAGGCCTCGATCTGCTGCGCGCACAAGCTCGCCAGGCGCTCGACGTCGAGCTCGGTGGCGCGCTCGACGGCCAGCTCGAGCAGGGCGTCGACCACGTGCAGCCGCAGGCGAAGGATGTCCTCGAGCGCGCCGACGCGCTCGGCCACGTCGGCCCCCTGCTCGAGGAACGGCCCGATGAGCTCGCTCCGCCCGCTGCGCCGGAAGTCGTTCACGAGCACCGACTTGCCGTGCCGCACGTGCACCAGCCGGTCCTGCTCGAGCTTGCGGATGGCCTCGCGCAGCGTGTTCCGGTTGGTGTCGAGCGCTGGCGCCAGCACGCGCTCGCCGTCGAGCGACTCGCCCGCCCGCACCTCGTCGGCCAGGATGCGCCGCCGCAGGATCTCGAAGATGCGCTCGGCCGAGCGATCATTAGAGGGGGCGTTGCCCCCGCGCTCCGTCGGCGCCGTGGCCTTCAAGGCATACCTCCGCGGGCCCGCATTCTACGCGGGTCTCGTCAACTGGTTGAACCAGTCTGGGCACCGCCGGCTGCGAAGTCAAGCATGCAGCGCGCAGCTCGCTGCCGACCGTTTCGGCCGGCGCTCGTCGTGGCCCTGTCTCGGGCGCGGTGCCCGGTGCGCGACATTGCCCGATTGGCCGGGCGGCCAACATTGACGCGCCCCTGCGCGGGGTGTGAAATGAAACCATGGAGGGAGGTCCGAGCGACCCGGTGGGCCAGATCGGTCGTCGAGCTCTGCGCTCGCGCTCCGCCCTCTCGTGGTTGGCGCTCGTCGCGCTCGCGCTCGCCACGCTGACCTTCGTCGTCCTGTCCGCGGCGGCCGCGTCGCCGCCCGCGCCGTCGCCGGCGAGCGCCAGCTACCGCGTCATCGTCCACCCGAGCGCCGCGGTGCAGAGCCTCGATCGCCGCTTCCTGGCCGACGTCTTCCTCAAGAAGACCACGCGCTGGTCGGGCGGCGACGCCATCCAGCCGGTCGACCTCCAGCCCGCCGCGCGCACGCGCGCGCGCTTCTCGGAGGACGTCGTCGGCCGCTCGGTGCCGTCGGTGAAGAGCTACTGGCAGCAGATCATCTTCTCGGGCCGCGGCCTGCCGCCGCCCGAGCTGCCCGACGACGACGCGGTCGTCGGCTACGTGCTGAGCCACGCCGGCGCCATCGGCTACGTCTCGGGCAGCTGCGACGTGGGCGCCGCCCGCGTGGTGACGGTGCGGTAGGCCGATGCGCCTCACCCTCCGCACCAAGCTCCTGGCCATCGTCGCCATCGCCGGCGCCGCCTTCACCGCCGTCATCGTCGTGAGCTCGCTGCTCTCCGAGCGCGTCGAGCACGAGCTGACGCGCATGCGCCAGGTCTACCTGCCGCTGGTCGCGCTCGGGCCCAAGGTCGAGAACCTCTTCGAGCACCTGTCGCGCGCCTTCCAGGACTCGGTCGCGGCCCACGATCTCGACGCGCTGGCCGCCACGCGCGGGCTCGCCGACGAGCTCCTGGGCGAGGTCGCTGCCGGCGGCGAGGCGGTCGAGCCGGCCAAGGCCGAGGCCGCGCGCGCCGCCGTCCAAGCCTACTGGGAGGTCGCCGCCGACGTGTCGCGCCGCCTCATCGCTGGCGAGACCGGCGAGGCGCTGGTCGGCGCCATGTCCACCATGCAGGCGCGCCAGCGCGCCGCGGCCGAGGCGCTGCGCGCGGCCACCACGCTCGAGCGCCAGGCGCTGGCCGACGCCTTCACCGCGGTCGCCGACACGCAGGCCACCGCCAACGATCTGCGCCTGGTGGTGAGCCTCGCCTGCCTGGCCGGCGTCGTGCTCTTGTCGCTGGGCTTCGCGCGCGGCGTGCTGCGCTCGCTCGGCCGCCTCGACGCCGGCCTCGAGCGCTTCGGCGGCGGCGACTTCTCGGTGGCGGTGCCGGTGGTCGGCGACGACGAGCTGGCCCACGTCGCCTCGCGCGCCAACCGCATGGCGCAGAGCCTCGAGCGCCTCGCCGCCGAGCGCGAGAAGAGCGCCTGGATCGACGCCGGCCAGGCCGGGCTCGCGCGCGCGCTGCGCGGCGAGATGACGCCCGAGGAGGTCGCCGCCCGCGCGCTCGCCTTCCTCACGAGCTACCTCGCGGCGCCGGTGGCCGCGCTCTACCAGAGCGACGCGCAGGGTGGCCTGCACCTGCGCGCGGTGCACGGCGCGGGCGCCGCCGCCGGCTCCGCCACCGCGCTCCAGCCGTCGTTCGCGCGCGGCGAGGGCCTGGTCGGCCAGGCCGCGCTCGGCGACGAGCTGGTCGTCATCGCCGCGCCGCCGGCCGGCTACCTGCGCGTGCGCTCGGCGCTCGGCGAGGCGGCGCCGACGACGCTCGTGCTGTTGCCGCTGACGCGCGGCGGCAGCGTCATCGGCGTGGTCGAGCTCGGCCTCTTCAAGCCGTGGACCGAGCTCGAGCGCGCGCTGCTCCTCGGCGCGCGCGAGTCGCTGGCCATCGCGCTCGACGTGGCGCGCGCCAACGCCGAGACGCGCGCGCTCTTGGCCGAGACGCAGGCCCTGGCGCGGCGCCTCTCCGACCAGGACGAGAAGCTGCACGCGGCCAACGCCGAGCTGCAGGCGCAGCAGGAGGAGCTGCGCCACCAGAACGCCGAGCTCAGCCGCCAGGCCGAGGAGCTCGAGACGCAGCGGCGCGCGCTGGCCGATCGCAACGCCGCGCTCGACGAGACGCGCAAGCTGCTCGAGCGCAAGAACGACGAGCTGGCGACGGTGAGCGCCTACAAGTCGCAGTTCCTGACGAATATGTCACATGAGCTGCGGACGCCGCTGAACAGCATGCTCCTGCTCTCGAACCTGCTGGCCGAGAACGACGGCCGCAACCTCAGCGACAAGCAGGTCGAGTTCTGCCGCACCATCTACTCGGCCGGCAAGGACCTGCTGGCGCTCATCAACCAGGTGCTCGACCTGGCCAAGGTCGAGGCCGGCAAGCAGGAGATCCGCCTCGGCCCGATGCGCCTGGAAGACGTCGCGACGCGCGCGCGCCGGGTCTTCGAGCCGCTGGCCCACGAGAAGGGCCTGAGCCTCGTGGTCGAGGTCGCGCCCGACCTGCCGGCGCAGATCCGCAGCGACCAGCAGCGCGTCGATCAGATCCTGACGAACCTCCTCGGCAACGCCGTGAAGTTCTCGACGTCGGGCACGGTGGCGCTGCGCATCCGCCGCCCCGGCGCCGAGACCCGCTTCCAGCGCCCCGAGCTCCGCGCCGAGGGCACCATCGCGCTGGCCGTGAGCGACACCGGCCCGGGCATCGCGCCGCGCGATCGCGAGCGCATCTTCGCGCCCTTCGAGCAGCTCGACGCCAAGTCCGATCGCCGCTACGGCGGCACCGGCCTCGGCCTCGGCCTGGCGCGCGAGCTGGCGACGCTGCTCGGCGGCGAGATCCAGCTCGACAGCACGCCGGGCATCGGCAGCACCTTCGTCTGCTACCTGCCCGATCGCGCCGACGCCCAGCTCGCGCCGGTGCGCCCGCCGACCTTCATCGACGACGACCGCCAGGCGCTCGCGCCCGACGAGCCGCACCTGCTCGTCATCGAGGACGACCCGGCCTTCGCCCACACCTTCGGCGAGGTCATCCACGGCCACGGCCTGAAGTACGTCGTGGCCGCGACCGCCGAGGAGGGACTCCGGCTGGCTCGCGCCGGGCGCCCGAGCGGCATCATCCTCGACGTCCGCCTGCCCGACAGCGACGGCTTCGCGCTCATGGGCCGGCTCCAGTCCGACCCCGCCACCGCCACCATCCCGGTCCACTTCGTGTCGGCCGTCGACGCCGCCGAGCACGGCCTCTCGCTCGGCGCCATCGGCTACCTGGTGAAGCCGGCCGTGCGCCGCGACCTGGTGCGCGTCATCGAGTCGCTGGCCCCGACCGCGGCCGCGCGCGCGCGCCGCATCCTGGTGGTCGAGGACGACGTCGCCACCGGCGACTCGCTCTTGAAGATGCTGGCCGCCGAGAGCCTCGAGGCCGAGCGCGTGACCAGCGCCGCGGCCGCGCTCCAGGCGCTGGAGCAGGGCTTCGGCTGCATGATCCTCGACCTCGCGCTGCCGGACATGGACGGGCTGCACCTGCTCGAGCGCGTGCGCGCGGCGCGCGGCGCCGACATGCCCTCAGTGGTCGTCTACACCGCGCGCGCGCTGAGCGGCGACGAGGCGCGCCGCCTCGAGGCCTACACCGAAGCCATCGTCATCAAGGAAGGGTCGTCGGCCGAGCGCGTCGTCGACGAGATCCGCCGCTTCGTGCGCCGCCTGAAGGAGGGCCTGTCGCCGCGGCGACCGATCGCGCGCCTGCCCTCCGGTGAGGTCGATCTCAGCGGCCGCCAGGCGCTGGTCGTCGACGACGACATGCGCACCGTCTACGCGCTGTCGGCCGCGCTGCGCGCCAAGGGCGTCGACGTGTTCGTGGCCGAGAACGGCCGCGCCGCGCTCGACGCGCTCGAGCTCCGACCCGGCATCGACATCGTGCTGATGGACATCATGATGCCGGAGATGGACGGCTACGAGGCCATGCGTCGCATCCGCGCCGACGCCCGCTTCGGCGCGCTGCCCATCATCGCGCTCACCGCCAAGGCCATGAAGGGCGACGAGCAGAAGTGCCTGCAGGCCGGCGCCAACGCCTACCTGCCCAAGCCCATCGACGCCGCGCGCCTGCTCGGCCTCATCCACGCGCAGCTGGCCGCGCGCGACGCCGCGCCGCTGCGGGCGGCCAGCGCATGAGACAGGAGCGCCCATGACGCTGCCCCGGCCGGCCGTGCTCATCGTCGACGACGTCGAGGCCAACCTGGTCGCGCTCGAGGCCCAGTTGGCGCGCCTCGACTGCGAGCTGGTGCGCGCCAGCTCGGGCAACCAGGCGCTCGCGCTGCTGCTCAAGCGCGACTTCGCGGTGGTGCTGCTCGACGTGCAGATGCCCGAGATCGACGGCTTCGAGGTGGCCCGCTACGCGCGCGCCAACGCCGCCACCCACGACGTCCCCATCGTGTTCGTGACGGCCATGCACGAGACCGAGGCCAGCATGCTGCGCGGCTACGGCGCCGGCGCCATCGACGTCCTCTTCAAGCCGGTGAACCCCGAGGTCCTGCGCAGCAAGGTGCAGGTCTTCCTCGAGCTCTACATCAGCCGCCGCCGTCTGGCCGACGAGATCGACGCGCACAAGGAGACCATGCGCGAGCTCGAGGCCTTCAACTACTCGGTGTCGCACGACCTGCGCGCGCCGCTCCGCGCCATCGACGGCTTCAGCGCCGCGGTGCTCGAGGACTGCGCGGCGCAGCTCGGCCCGACAGCGCAGGACCACCTCCGGCGCGTGCGCGCCGCGGCCGCCAAGATGTCCTCGCTCATCGAGGATCTGCTCGGGCTCT
>JAXLYZ010000015.1:0-204023 GCA_046351155.1 Myxococcota bacterium | reverse complement strand
CGTCGGAGCTACCGGTGACGTCGCCGTAGGTGCCGAGGTCGATCGACTCGGCGCCCTTGGGCTCGTGCTCGGCGCGGCGCACGGTGACGCGCACGACCGCCTCGCCCGACGCGGTCACGAACTCGATCGACAGCTCCGAGCTGTAGAGGCGCGCGCGCACGGCGCTGAAGGCGAGCGGGTAGAACTCGCTGACGCTGCCGTCGAGCGCGTCGACCTGGTCGGCGCAGGCGCCGGCGAGCGACGCGCACGCGAGCGCCGCGGCCAGCGCCAGGCGCATCGTCAAGCGCCTTGACCATGCCGGCGCGGCCGTCACAGGGCCTCCCGCTTGGCGGCGCGCAGTGCGCTCACGAACTCGTCGCCCTGCTGCACCAGGCACTGGTAGAAGACCACCGCCGACTCGCCCGAGAAGACGAGCGTCGCGAAGTTGCCGCACAGGCCGTTCGGCTCGTCCTCGACCACCTCGCGCTCCCACGCGGCGCCGTCCTGCCAGGCGAAGACGACGGCGTCCTTCGACGGGTTGCAGTCGCCGATGCCGTCCGAGGCGCGGCCGCAGCGCTGGTACGCCACGCCGACCACGCCGTGGGCCGACACGGCGATGGACGGATGGCGGCCCTCGTCGAAGACGTGGTCGCCGATGTCGCCGATGTCCCAGCTGGCCTTGGTCTCGAAGAGCTCGGGGTCGGACAGGTGGGCGACGTAGGGCAGCCCGAGGCTGCCGTCGTACCACGCCACCCAGATCGAGCCGTCGCCCGCCACCGCCAGCGACGGGCGCTCGCCGATGCCGCCCGAGAAGAGGCGCACGCGCTTCCAGGTCGCGCCGTCGTCGTCCGAGCGATAGAGCCAGAGGCCGCGCTCGGAGGCCTGGAGGTCGTCGCGCGGGTTGAAGGCCAGCACCAGCGGGCGGCCGTCCTTGTCGAAGGCGGCGGCGCTGAAGTCGCCGGCGCCCTTGCCCCAGTCGATGGGAAGGTGGCGCCAGCCGGCGCCCGAGGCCCACGCCGACTCGAGGTCGGCGCGCGTGAAGTCGTCGCCCTGGAGGCCGCCGCCGTGGACGTCCTTGTAGGCCACGAAGGCGTTGCCCTGCGCGTCGAAGGCGAGCGCCGGCCACAGGCCGACGACGTTGCCGAAGTCGCTGGCCGGCTCGCCGGTGGCGGCCTCGTTGCTGTTGGCGACGGCCGTCGCGACGGCCCAGGTGCCGCCCGAGCGGCGGTAGATGCCGACGTCGTTGGCGCCGCAGTACGGCACCGGCGGCAGCGACACCGGGCCGGTGAGGGCGGCGATGGTGGGCGTGCCGTCGGGCGCGATGGCCAGGTCGAAGCCGCGCGGCGCGCCGAGGTGGACGATGTGGGCCACCTCCTCGACCGACCAGGTCGCAAGGTCGGCGGCGCTCGGCGTCGCGTACTGGAGCGTCCAGGCGATCTGCTCGCCGCCGGTCGCCGAGTTGGGGTCGCACGGGTCGCCCGAGTCGGCGCCGTCCTCGAGGTAGGCGGCCACGACCGGCGTGCCGTCGGGCAGCACCGCGGCCTGGATCTGCCGGCCGGCGACGCGGTCCTCGATGACGTGGACGGTCCACGGCGAGGGCGGCGGCCCGACGCTGTCGTGCTTCACGTCGGCGACGGTGTCGGCGGCGTCGGCGCCGGCCACCGGGTCGGAGCCGCAGGCCGGCAGCGCGAGCGCGACGCCGAGCACGAGGGGAGACACGCGCGCCGTCGTCATGGCTGGCCGCACCCGTTCTCGTAGAGCTTGCACGGCGAGGCGCACGAGCGCGAGGTGCGCTCGACGCAGAAGCGGTAGTGCTGATCGGCGCTCCAGTCGCGGACGTCGGCCAGGTCGCGGATGCCGACGTAGTAGTGGAACGGGTCGCCCTCGTGGCCCGAGTAGGCGTAGAAGCAGGCGTTGGCGCCGCCGTAGGCGCCGTTGATGGCCGGCTGTGAGGCGGCCTCGGCGCTGGCGCCGGCGACGCCGCCGAACCACAGCGAGTCGCCCTCGTAGACGCTCAGCACGAAGTCGACCGGGCCGCCGTCGAACTGATAGACGATGCGCAGGTTGCAGTCCTCGCCAGCGCACGGGTGGTCGTAGCGATAGAAGTCGAGGTCGTTCTCGTACGACAGCTCGCCTTCGATCCAGGTGTCGGCGCCGCAGCAGTCGGCGGTCGGGTGCTCGGCGCTGGTGGTGCAGTCGTGGACCGGGATGGGCTTGCTGGCGGCCGCCTGGATCGGGACCGGGAAGTCGGCCAAGAGCGTCGGCGCGTAGACGTTCGAGGGCTCGTTCTGGTCGGGCTCGGTGCGGACGCGGGCGCGCAGCTTGTAGCTCACGGTCGGGTCGCCGGCGTCGGACTGGAAGTCGGCCACGCGCAGGTAGACGAGGTCGTCGCCGAAGAGCGGCGCCGTGACCGTGGCCTTGTGCGGCGGCGGCGCGACCGTCGCCGGGTTGGCCGGCGCGGCGGGCGGCTCGAAGCGGTGCTGGACGACGTTGGCGCCGCAGTCGCCCTCGGGCAGGCACACGCCGGCGCCGGCGCAGAAGCCGTCGGGCAGGCAGGTATTGAAGAGGCCCGAGCAGTCGTAGTCGTTCTCGCACGTGCGCGTCAGCGCCTGGCACGAGAGGTCGGCGCTGCACGGGGACGCGCTGTGTTCGCGGACCACCGTCAGCGCCAGCTGCACCTTGCTGGCCAGCTCCCAGCGCGCGGCGTTGCCGAGGCCCTGGTCCTGCATCACCACCTCGGCCTCGATGAGGCCCTGCGGTCCGCAGTTGGACAGCGGCAGGCGGAACCAGTCGTTGTCGCCCGGGGCGCCGATGTTGCCGGTCTGCTCGAGCCAGCCCGACCACGCGCCGCCGCACGGGATGGCGGCGCCGGACAGCGGTGTGGCGGTGTCGGGGTGGCCGTTCGGCTCGTTGGGATCGCTGTCGTCCTCGAGCTTCAAGGTGAGCGTGTAGGTCACCGCCGGGTCGGAGCTCTTGCCGTCGTCGTCGGTCACGACCGCGAAGTAGCGGCCGCTGTCGGGCAGCACCGTCTGGAGCGTGAGGTCGGTCGCGCGCACCGAGCCGGACAGGTTCTGCTGCGTGGCGAGGAGCGTCCCCTGCTGGCCGTCGTCCTTGATGAGGCGCAGCGTCGGCTGCAGCGTGGCGATGGGCATCGTCAGGTGCAGGCTCACGAGCTGGCCCGGGCCGACGTCGAAGCCATACCAGTCGGTGTCGCCGGTGCAGGCGATGGCGCCGGTGGCGGGCGCCGACTCGCTGATGCTGGCCGCGCCGGCGGCGCTGTCGTTGGGCTCGGCGCTGTCGGGGTCGGGCGCCGACGACATCGTCAGCGTGTACTGGCGGCGGAAGTCCTGCGCGTCCTCGCCGTCGTCGCGTACCGCCACGAGGTAGCTCCCCGGCGCCACGCAGGCGGTCTCGTCGAGATCGAAGCCGAGCCGCTCGGGAGGCGCCGCCGCGGCCACCGCCGCGGGCGCGCCGTCGGGGCCGACGGTCCACACGATGTAGGCCGGCTCGATGGGCGAGAGGTCGCCGTCCATGCTGAGCTGGATCCGGAGGAGGTGGTCGTCGGGGCCGGTCGTGAAGCTGTACCAGTCGGTGTCGCCCACCGGGCAGATGTAGCCGGTGGCGCCGGTGGTGGGCAGCGGGACGGCGCCCGCGGGCTCGTCGACGTCGTCGCGCTGGCAGGGCACCCCGGTGTCGTCGACGGCGTCGGGCTTGGCGGTGCTGTCGCTGCCGCACGCGGCCGTCGCGGCCAGCGCGAGCGCGAGCATCAGGGTGGGCGGAGCCTTCACCAGGGCCTCCTGCAGTCGCGCTGCGGGTCGAACGCGCGGAGGTCGACGAAGTCGGCCTCGACGATGAACTGCCCCGACGGCGGGTTCTTGAAGTTGCCCGGCTGCCGGAAGCGCGGCTCGACGCACGCCACGCGGAAGCTGGCGTAGGCGTCCGGGTCGTCGAAGGCGACCTCGCCGGCGAAAGACCAGGATGCGGTTCTTGCCGTCGCCCATCCTGCCGAGCGGCGACTCGATCGGCGGCACGACCACCTCGGCGTCGCCGGCGTCCGCGTCGCCGTCGCCGGCGTCGGCGATCGGATCGGGCGGCGCGTCGGTGGTGTCCTCGTCGGGCGGCGGCGGGTAGAGGTCGGCCGACGGGTTCGCGAGCGTCGGCGCCAGCGTGATGTTCCCGATGGTGAAGGTGTAGCAGGTGCGGTCGACGTCGATGCCGGTGGTCTCGAGGTCGTAGCGATAGGCGAGGCGCGAGCGCAGGCCGGCGTCGTTGCACAAGGGGTCGGTGCCGCCGCGCACCTCCTGGCCGTTCACGGTGCGATCGAAGTCGTAGTCGCCGTTGACGTCGACGTCGACCGGGCTCGTGCGGTCGCGCGCCTCCATGAGGTCGGGCAGGCCGTCGGCGTCGCTGTCGACGCCGTTCCGCGCGCTGCCGACGTAGACCTCCTCGCAGTCGACGAGGCGGTCGCCGTCGCGGTCGACGTAGTCGCAGAAGCCATCCTCGTCGAGGTCGGGGCAGTCGCAGCGGCCGTCGAGGTCGGCGTCGACGCGGTCGCGGCCGTTGTCGGGGTCGGCGCAGGCGACGGTGCTGCCAGGCGCGGCGCAGTCGCAGACGCCGTCGATGTCGGTGTCGACGAGGCAGGCGCACAGCTCGGGATCGACCGCGTCGGGGGCGTACCGGCTGGCCACGTAGCAGCCGGAGTCGGTGGGATCGAGCGGGTCGCGCGACGGCGCCAGGTCGCACTCGCGTCGCTCGGAGAGGCGGTCGTCGTCGTTGTCGGGCAGGAACGGGCTCGTGCCGATGAGGCCCTCGACCATGTCGGCGAGGCCGTCGCCGTCGCTGTCGACGAGCGGCTCGCCGCAGCCGAGGTAGCCGTCGGCGTCGGCGTCGACATAGGCGAGGTTCACCTGCTCGGGCGTGAGCATGAGCTCGAGGTCGTCCGAGCGCGCGGTGAGCAGCGCGTTCTGGGCCGCGTCGACGTCGGTCATGAGGTTCACGGCGGCCAGCGACTTCAGCGTGAAGACGCGGCGGATGACGGAGAAGTCGACGTCGATGAAGTTCACCGCCTCGCCGTTGGGCACGCTGCGGTAGGTGCCGCCGCCGGCCTTGGCCATCTGCTGGAGGAGGTCCTGCGCCGGCTTGTCGAGGGCGGGCCCCTGCCCGGCCGACAGGTAGACGGTGTGCATGGCGAAGTCGCCGACCCGGAAGATGGCGGCGAGCTCCTTCAGCTGCTCGACGGCGGTGATGATCTGGTCGGCGCCGTTGCCCTGGCTGTCGGTGGGGTCGACGTCGGGGATGCCGTCGGAGATGAACACGACGACGTACTTCGAGAGCGGCAGCGACTCGAGGTCGGCGCGCGACAGCTCGTTGCGAATCTCGAACTGCGCCTCGGCCAGGGCGGAGGCGTAGTTGGTGACGCGATCGGTGGCCGACAGCGCGGCCGTGGCGATGTCGAGCTGCACCGGGTCGGTGGTGAACCAGGTGTCGGTGACGTTGTCGTTGTCGAGGTCGACGGGAGTTCGCGACTGGGCCTCGGCCGAGAAGCGCAGGATGCCGATGCGCACGTCCTCGATGCCCTGGGCCAGGAGGTCGGTCCACACCTGGCGCACGACGTCCTCGCGGCGCGTGGTGCCGGTGATCGGGTCGGGCGGGTCGGTGACGCGCATCGACTCGGAGGTGTCGACGACGAACAGGACGCGCAGGGGGAAGACGCGGCTCTCGGGCGAGCGCGTGCAGATCGAGCCGCTGATGGCGACCTTGTCGTCGAGGAAGGTGGGGACCGGCTCGATGCGCTGGAGGTCGGTGTCGGTGCACGCCGTCCACGCGCCGAAGAGCGCCGCCGCGAAGACCGCCTTCGCGACGATCGTCGTTCGGAGTCCGAACCACCCCATTCGATGTCCCCCCTGTGGCTCGAGCGATCCCGAACCGACCCGGACCGTTCTAGGCCATCAGCGGATTCGAGGCAACGGCCGGTCGTCAAGCGGCGGCGGAACGGCGGTGGGGAAGCGCGAGCGCGGGGGGCGCGAGCACGAGGCACGGGGCACGAGGCACGAGGCACGAGCCACGAGCCACGAGCCACGAGCCACGAGCCACGAGCACGAGTCACGAGTGTCACGAGTCACGAGCCACGAAGCACACGAGCACGATCCGCGAGTCCAACAACAGCCCGTCGCGCCCCCTCACGGCCCCGGCGTCGTCGCCTCGTCCGGCGGCTCGTCGCTCGGCAGCACGGTCCCCTCCGGGCACGGCGCGCACTCCGTCTGCAGCACGCCGAGCAGCTTCTTCAGCACCGCGACGCGGCCCGGCCGGTAGCAGTCCTTGTCCGGGTCGAAGCTCTCGATCGGCACGAACAGCGCGCTCGGGTCGTCGGGCGTCCGGAACAGCAAGGTCGAGTGCAGGAGCTCCTGCACCAGCGCCTTGAGGTCGTCGCGTTTGTAAAGGGTCTTGTCGATCTCGACGCGCACCGGCAGGCACTTGTCGATGAGCGCGTTCATGTTGTCGCGGCGGTAGCCGTCGACGCCGGGCGAGTCGGGGTCGCAGAAGGCGATCGACTCGATCTGCTTGTAGACGGCCGTGCGCGACGCCGCCCAGCCGGCCGCGCTCCAGTCGACGATGCCGTCCTCGGGCACCTTCTCGTCGGCGGCGTTCGGGCCCTGGTAGATGGCGTCGACGCACGCCACGTGCACGCGCGCCTCCACCCCCGACAAGAGCACCGGCCGCTCGAGCGCCTGCACGATGACGCGGTTGCGACCGCGCGGCGTCGCGTGCAGCGGCGTGGTCAGCCCGATGTGCGAGGCCACGAAGTCGTAGCAGTGGCGCGTCTCGGTGCCGTTGTCGCGCGTGACCTCGATGGCGCCGAGGTCGGTCATGGCGTATCGGATGCGCTCGTCGCGATAGAGCTGGCCGTCGGCCACCAGCGGGTCGGTCGCGGCGAGCAGCTCCTCGCCCGAGGGGATCTGATCGAAGTCGGGGTCGGGCTCGGAGTCGGCCACGGCCGGGTTGGTGCCGTTCACGAGCTCGGCGCCGTCGAGCATGCCGTCGCCGTCGGAGTCGGGCGAGCGCACGCGCGTGCCGAGGTAGACCTCCTCGCAGCCGGTGAGGCCGTCGCCGTCGAGGTCGGTGCCGTCGTCGCAGGGGGCCGCCGGCAGCGCGGCGTCGAGCGGGTCGAAGCCGGCCGCGGCCATGCGGTGCTCGAAGAGGTCGCCGTAGTTGTCGGGCCCGTCCGACTCGCGGCGCGTGTCGTCGGTGCCGAGCAGCGTCTCCTCGGCGTCGTCGAGGCCGTCGCCGTCCGAGTCGGGGACGAGGTCGCCGTTGGCCGCGCGGCGCGCGTTGGTGTTGACGGCGCCGAAGCGCGTCAGCCACTGCTGGCTCTCGAGGCCGGTGAAGTCGAAGTCGAAGAAGCCGGTGTTGGTGGTGGCGAGGTTGACGTCGCGGAAGGTGCCGTCGCCCTGCTGGGCCATGGCCTGGAGCAGCGCGCGCGCCGGGCCGCCGTTGTAGCCGAAGGACGCCGAGGCGCCCGGGCAGCGGGCCTCGACCACGTCCTGCGGCGCGAAGAGCAGCACCGTGTGCAGCGTCAGCTGGCCGACGCCGTACTCGTCGGCCAGGTTCTGCAGCTGCGCCACGCGAAAGAGGATCTGATCGGGCTGGTTGTAGGCCGGGCAGATGCCGTCGTAGTCGACGTAGACGTCGTCGGGGACCTCCTGCGTGGTGTTGCAGACCCCGTAGAGGTTGTCCGGGTGGATCGAGTTGTCGTTGATGTTGGCGCAGTCGGGATCGGACGCGTCGACCAGGCCGTCGCCGTCGTTGTCGTCCATGTCGCTGCAGGCCGCCTTGTCGTCCTCACAGCCGGCGTTGCAGCGCGGCTCGGCCACGCTGTCGGACACGAAGACGAGGACGTACTTGCGCGCGCGCGCTCGCCGGGGATCGGTCGCGAGCATGTCGCTCTCGAGCAGGCGGGCCGCGGTCGCCAGCGCGCCCTGGTAGCCGGTGGCCGTCGCGCCGCCGGCCGTCGAGCACCGCGTCGAGGGCGCCGCGATCCAGCGTGAACGGCAGCTCGCGCGACCATGACGAGCCGATGGCGCCGAACGACACGTACGGGTTCGAGCGCAGCTGCGAGATGATGTCGTCGACGGCGGCGTAGCGGCGGTTCTCGGGGTCGGTGCACTGCAGCGACGCCGACTGATCGGTGAGGAAGACCTTCACCGGGAAGACGATGTCCTCGGGCGGCTCGGTGCAGAAGCGGCCGCGGATCTCGAGCAGCGGGTCGACCGTCGCCAGCGCCGGCGGCGCGATGGGCTGGAAGCCGGCGTCGGTGCAGGCGCCGACGCCCAGCGCGACGGCCAGGCCCGAGAGCAGTCCGCGGCGTTGCATCACATCCCCCCGGCCGATCGCGCGAGCTTCGAGCGAGCCTCGATCGGACCGTACCTTCTTAGGGCATCGGGCGCGTCGAGGCAACGACCGGCCGAGCGCCGCGCGGCAACCCTTGCGGCGCGAGGGCCGCGCGACATTCGCGCGCCGCGCTTTCGCTTCGAGTCGGGTCATGTCCGAGGACGCAGCCGCCCACCACCTCGGCCCCTGCGTCGCGGAAGAGCTACCGCTACGACTGCAGCGCACCGCCGCGCCGACGGCGAGCGCCGCCGCTCGCGCGCGCCTGGTCGCGCCCGGCGCGGCCGACTGGCGCGGCGCGCTCCTGCGCGTGGTCGAGCGGCTCATCGGCGCGGCCACGCGCTGGATGCCATCGAGCGCACGGTGGCCGGCATGCTCCGGGCCGAGGGGGCACCGCCTTCGAGGTCCCCGAGATCGTCGGTCGGCTGCGCAGCGGTGGGCGGCGACACGCGCGCGGCCAGCCTGCGACGACTGCGCGCGTACGCGAGTCGGACCGCGGCCGAAGGACGCGCCGAGTCCGCTGACGACGCGGTCGAGCGGGCTCCGCTGCCGGCCTGGCAGCGCCGCGACGCCGCCTGGTTCGAGCGGCCCAGGCCTCGGCGCGCGCCTCGCGCGACGGCCTGCGCACGGCCGGCTTCACCCCGAGCCGAGCGCGCCGGCGCACGTCGGCAGCGTGCGGACTCCTTCGATCAGGTGGCGGTGTCGAAGGGCGCGGTGGGCGCCATCGCTGCGCCGCCGCGCACCTTCATCGCGCCCACGGTGATGCCCGCGCCGGCTGGCGGCTGCAGGCCTGGCCATCGCCCCGACGGCAGCCGGGCGCGGGCCGTCGCTGGGCGAGGAAGCTGGCGCGGCCCGCTGGGCGGCTGCCGTTCGACGCCGTGCGCGCGCAGCTCGAGCCGCGCTGGCCGAGCTCGGCGACCGCTCGACCTCGGCGTGGTGGTCCTCCACGACGGCCCGGACGCCGACGCGCTGTGCCGCGAGCTCGGCGCCGAGGCGCTCGCCCTCGGCCGCCACGTCGCGTCTGCCGCCGGCCGCTTCCGGCCCGACGAGCCCGAGGCCTGTCGCTCCTCGCCCACGAGCTGACCCACGTGTGGCAGCAGGCCAATGGCCGCATCGCGAGCACGCCCGACACGACGCCGGGGGCGCTCGGCGGACGCCTCGACGACGGCGGCCTCGAGGCCGAGGCCGAGCGCGTCGGCAGCGCCGTCGGCGTCGGTGCGCGGCCGAGCCGCGACAGCCTGGTCCGCGAGGCGCGCGCCTTCATGGCGCGCGAGCGCGTCCGGCCATCGGCCATCTTCATCGTGACCGATCGCATCACCGCCTACGACGGCGCCTTCCGCGCGCGCGGGAGCTGGGCGCTCCACGACGACTGCCCGCACGCGCCCGGCTTCGTCTTCGACGGCGGCGTCGGCGTCGAGGCCTGGTCGGCCCTCGCTCGTCCCACGCCGCCGCGATCGTGCGCGGCCGCGCCGACGACTCCAGGTGGTCGGCGCTCAGCACGGCTCGCCGCAGCGCGCGGCCCCGACCCTCGGCGGCCACTACGGCGGCTCGCGCGCCCCCGGCCCCCGCCGCGGCCCCGGCCGCACGCCCGCCACGTCCCCGGCCACCGCGCCCGCCACGCCCGCGACCGCGGCGCCGAGCACGCCGGGGGCGGCGCCGTATCGCCTCGGCCACTCGAGCTTGCTCGGCCGCACCGCGTTCGCCGGCGGCACCGCCGTCAACGACGCGGCGCAGATGGACATCCGCGGCCCGAGATGCGCATGCAGCTCGAGGTCGTCCCTGGCGCGTCGCCCCCGCCCGGCCACGTGGTCGGCCTCAACCAGACGATGCACCACTCGACGCGCGTCGGCATCTACAGCGACGACACCGGCCGCGAGCAGGCGCGCTACACGTTCCAGCTCGGCGCCATGATGGACCAGGACACCTTCACCGGCGCGCTGACCCCGCCCTGGCAGCCAACAGCTACGTCTCGACGCTCGCGGCCGCGCTGGTGAGCGTCAGCGGCGCCGACAACCCGACCGTCGAGCTGCCGAAGTTCGCCCCCGGCGACCCGGGCGGGCTCCTGCCGCAGCTCACCGCGCTCGAGGGCTCGGAGTCGTTCACGACCTGGGGCGCCGTGCGCCGCCCCGACGGCATCCTCGATCGGCTGTGCTTCCGCGCCTGGCGCGTCAGCTGGAACGGGCGCGTCGATCCACACCGCTGGAGCTTCCGCGGCGGTCGCGCCGAGGCGCAGGCGAGCGGCGCCGGTCCGGGTCCGGGCGCGCCCATCACCAACGGGCCAATCCCCAACCGCCAGGCGCACGGCGTCTGGTCCCGCAGCGCCGCTCGCGACGTCGCGGCGGCCGCGCTCCGACTCCGCACCCGCGACGCCGGCCGCGCCCGCGACGCCCGGCTTCCGGCCCCGCGACGCCCGCGCCCGCGAGCGCTCAGCGCAGCGCGCCGACCAGGACGTGAGATCAGCAGGACGACGGGCTCGAGGCGCGAGCCAGCTGCCGCGAGCGCCGGGTCTGGATCGAGCGTACCGTTCACCGTGCGCCTGCCCCAGGCCGCGAGCCGCGGCACGTCGTCGAAGACGCTGCGACGAGTAGAAGACGCCGTCGCCAGCCGACTCCATGTAGCCCTTGCCGCGCGTGCGCACGGTGTCGAACGCCCTTCCACAGGCCGGCCGACCATAGCCCGAGCTTGGCCACGCGCGCCGGCAGCCGCCCCTGGCCGAAGCGGTTCGAGTCCGACACGAAGACCGCGCGCCGCGCCACGCGCATCATCTCGGCCAGCACCAGCGCCGGCCGCGGCACGTGGTGCATGACGCCGGTGGCGATGACGACGTCGAAGTCGCCGTCGCCGAACGGCAGCGCTGCGCCGTCACCGACCCGCAGCGACTCGGGCGTCAGCCCCTTGCGATGGCCCTCGGCGACCAGCTCCGGCACCGGCTCGACGCCCACCACCTCGACCCCGGGCAGGAGCGCGCGCAGCCGCTCGACGCCGCGCCCGGTGCCGGCGCCGACGTCGAGCACGCGGCGCGCGCCGAGGCCCGGCACCAGCCCGGCGATGTAGCCGAGCGCTATCTCGTGGGCGCCGTCCTCGTGGCCGTGGAGGTCGTCGTAGGCCGACGCGGTGCGCGCATAGTAGGCGCGCTGCTTCTGCACGGCGTCGTGGGCGTCGGGGTCGGCGTCGTTCATGCCGCCACCGTACACCGCGCGCGCCGCGGCTCAAGCCTTTCGCGCCGCGCGCGCGCCGACGATGACGCTCGAACGCCCGCGGTCTATGCTGCGCCGTCATGGCCCGACCCGCGCCCACCGCCGTCCTCAGCGCGCGCGACGCCGCCGCCCTCGCGCGCGGCCCGGCCGAGTACGAGGCCACCACCTTCCGCGACTGCGACCTCACCGGCGCCGACCTCGGCAAGAAGCGCTTCGTCGACTGCGTCTTCGAGGCCTCGAACCTGTCGACCGTCGAGTGGCGCGGCGCCGCCCTCCACGGCGTCCGCTTCCGCGAGTGCAAGCTCCTCGGCGCCGATCTCACGCGCGTGCGCACGACCTTCCTGGCGCTCACCTTCGAGGCCTGCAAGCTCGACTACGCCAACTTCGGCGGCCTCGAGCTCGTCAAGACGCTTTTCGATCACTGCAGCCTGGTCGACGCCTCGTTCGTCGGCACCAACCTCAGCGGCGCAGTCTTCAGCGACTGCGACGTGAGCGGCGCGCTCTTCCGCCAGACGAACCTGAGCGGCGCCGATCTGCGCGGCGCCGACGGGCTCGTGCTCGACCCCGAGCAGAACCGCATCCGCAAGGCCAAGCTCTCGCTCCACGGCCTGCCCGGCCTGCTCACGAAGTACGAGCTCGACGTCGACTGAGCCTTCGCAAACGGCGGCGCCTCGCGTACACGCTTCGGCCGGAGGGCCCATGCGACACTATTCGATGATGCTCCTGGCCGCGCTCGCGTGCTGCGGCGGCGACGATGTCGGCAGCGGCGAGGTCGCGCAGAGCGACGCGAGCGCACCCGCGGACACGAGCACGATCGACACGAGCACGAGCACGATCGACACGAGCACGACCGACACGAGCACGAGCACGATCGACACGAGCACGAGCACGATCGACACGAGCACGAGCGCGATCGACACGAGCACGAGCACGATCGACACGAGCACGAGCACGCCCGACACGAGCACGACCGACACGAGCACGACCGACACCGAACCCGCCGACACGACCGACCCGGAAGACGTCGTCGCCTGCGTGCCCGAGAGCGTCCCGCTGCGCGCGGGCCCGTTCGACCTGTACGCGATGTTCGACCAGTCGGGCTCGATGACCGAGACCGTCGAGGGCGGATCGACCCGGTGGTCCGTCACGGTGTCGGCCTTCAAGGCCTTCGTCGCGGATCCGGGCATCGCCGGGCTGTCGGTGGGGCTCCAGTTCTTCGGGCTGCCGCTGCCCTCCTGCAGCGGCACCTGCCAGCAGGACTCCGACTGCGGACCGTGCGGACCGTGCTTGGAAGTCGGCGGCTTCGGGTTCTGCGGCGGCGTCGCCGACTCGTGCGTCGCGGCCGACTACGCCGTGCCCGAGGTCGAGATCGGCCCCGTCGCCGACGTGGCCGCGACCATCGACGAGTCGTTCGTCACCCACCAGCCGGGCCCTGGCACCCCCACGTCGGCGGCCCTGCAGGGCGCCATCGATCACGCCTCCGCCTGGGCCGTCGCCCACCCGACGGAGCGCGTGTCGGTCCTGCTGGTCACCGACGGCGATCCCGGCGAGTGCGACCTCAGCATCGAGAACATCGCCGCCATCGCCGCCGAGGGCGTCGGGCGCTCGCCGTCGATCCGCACGTTCGTCGTGGGCATCGGCTCCTCGCTGGTGAGCCTGAACGCCATCGCCGCTGGCGGCGGCACCGGCACGGCCACCATCGTCGACACCACCACGCCGGTCCCCGAGCAGCTGCGACGCGCCTTCGCCGCCGTACCCGAGAGCGGCTCGTGCACCTTCGATCTGCCGAGCGACGCGACCCTGCCGGGCGCGGCCCCCGGCACCTCGTCGCTCGTCGCCGAGGCGCCCGGCACGACCCAGACCGTCCCGCTCGTCGCCGACGACGACGCCTGCGGCGAGAGCGAGGGCTGGTTCGTCGAGACGCGCGATGGCGTCGCGCGCGCCCGCCTGTGCCCGACCTCGTGCCTCGCCTACGCCACGCTGGCCAACCCCACGCTCACCTACGCGCGCACCTGCCCGTAGCCCGACTCTGATCGAATCGCCTGCGACGCGGCGCTAGCGCGACTCGCAGGCACGCGCCGCGTCCTTGTAGATGACGAGGTCGGGGCGCCCGTCGTGGTCCTCGTCGGGCCCGGTGTCGCACACCGTCGTACCCGCGACGATGCGGCAGCGGATGGCGCCGACGAGCTGGCCGCTCGCGTCCTGGACCGGCGCGTAGAAGGCGTTGTCGCCGTCGCCGCACTCGACCGGGTCGTGGCTGCAGCCGCTGTCGGGATCGCACGCGTCGTCGGTGCACAGCGAGTGGTCGTCGCAGCTCACCGGCGCGCCGTCGGTGCAGGTCGCCGTGGTGTCGCCGTTGGGCGTGCAGATCGAGCCGACGCACTGATCGCCGCCGCACTGGCAGACGTTGCCGAAGGCGAGCGTCTGCGACAGGCCGCTCAGCGTCGCGGTCTTCGACTCGCCGCCGGCGGTCGAGGCCATCCAGGTGACGCCGCCCGTCGGCTCGGGCAGCGTCTCGGTGGCGGTGTAGGTGCCGGCCGGGACCTCGATGCTGACCGCGCCGTCCGTGCCGGTGACGCCGCTGCCGACGGTCGCCCCGGCGGTGTTGGTGACGGTGAAGGTCCAGCCCGACAGCGCCAGCTCGCCCTCGTCGCGGCGCCCGTTCTGGTTCTCGTCCCAGTACTTCTCGAGCGTCAGCGTCTGGCAGCTGCCGACCACGAAGGGCAGCGCCGCGGCGTTGGTGGTGCCGAGCTCGGCGGTGGTCACCGCGCCCGACGCTGCGAGCTCGGTGCCGGGCGCCGCGCTCGTCGCGAGGTGCACGGTGAAGCCGGCCTCGCCCGTGTACGGCGTCAGCGTCAGGCCGCCGGGCGCGCCCGGCAGGCCGACCAGGCGCACCTCGCGCACCAGCGCGTCGGCGATGGCGCCGCGCGCGACCCAGGCCCCGCTCGGCCCGTCGCGCACCTCGATGCTGGCGCCGCTGGCCGGCGTGACGTCGCTGATGTCGGCCAGCGTGGCGCCGCTCGGCATGGCGAACGACAGGGCGGTGCCCGACAGCGCCTTGCCCGACGGGTTGGCGGCGTGCACGACGAAGGTCGGCGCGTGATCGGGCGCGCACACGGCGGCGACGCTCGCCACCTGGCGGCCGAGCATGCGCATCGAGAAGAGCGCCGTCCGCGACGGCTCCTGCTCGTCGACCGGGCGCTCGCCGTCCTGCGGGCCGCGGAAGCCGAGGCCGCACACCTGGCCGCCGGCCGAGTCGGGCGCGTCGCGGTAGCTCGGCACGCGCAGCGTGAAGGGCAGCGTCGGGCCGTCGATGTACGGGTAGGTCGGGTCGGTGCAGAACTCGACGTAGATGCGCGTGTAGGCGCCGGGGTAGACGCGGCAGCCGTCGCGGAACTGCCACACCAGCGGCGAGTCGCTCGGGCTCGGCTCGCTCAGGCTGCCGCCGACCGAGCAGTCGGCGTACCAGCTGACGATGCCGTCGGTCGGGCCGGGGTAGGTCACGCCCGGCGCCGGGTACGGCTCGTAGGGTCCGCCGTCGACGTGCTCGACGATGACGCCGGGCGGCGGCGTGACCTCGAGCGTCGCGTCGACGACCGGCAAGAGCGCCTCGTTGCTGCGGATGAGGAAGCCGGCCCACGAGCAGTCGCCGGGGTCGAGCACGGTCGGGCCGAGATCGTAGGTCTGGGTCGAGACGCAGGCGTAGTCGACGACGGTGTAGAAGGCGTCGTCCTCGAAGAAGTCGGGCGGCGCGCCCTCGCTGTCGCGCGCGCCGCCCTCGCCCTCCGGCTCGACCAGGCCGTCGTCGAAGTCGGCGCCGACCACGCCGCCCAGCACCGGGCGCCCCGCGAACCAGGTGGTGTTCTCGAGCTTGCCGCCGGACGGCGCGTGGGCGATGCGCGTGAGGTAGCTCGCGCCGAAGCGCGTGATGCCGTCGGGGATGGCGTCCTGATCGCGGAAGAGCTCGGCGTAGTGGACGATGTGGGTCGGGTGCGGCACCGCGGCCGGCGCGGCCCAGTAGTAGTTCCAGTAGACGGTCGGCGCGCTCGGGGTGGCCGGCACCGCCGGCCGGCACATGGGCGCCGCGGCGTTGGCGCGATAGGTGAGGAACTCGCTCCGGCCGAAGTGGGCGCCGGGCGCGACGTCGCAGAAGTAGACGCGCGCGCCGTAGCCGCCGGCGCACTGGCCGTCGACGCAGCTGCCCGACGCGCACGGGTGGTCGACGTCGCAGCTCGCGACGACGCTCGAGTCGATGTTCGAGGCGAAGACCAGGTCGACGTCGGACGGCAGCGCGTCGACGATGGTGGCCCCCTGGACGCTGGTGACGCCGAGCGGCACGTCGAGCGACGACCACCACTGCGCGACGCTGCCGACGGTCGCCTGGTAGCCCCAGCCGTCGTCAGGGTACTTGACGACCTTGCTGTTGTTGGCGACGCCGCACTCGTCGACGAGCGGCGGCACCGACAGCGTGAACGAGGTGTCGTAGGTCTTGACGGTGCCGAGGTAGGTGGGCTCGGTGCCGCGCGTGCGCACGACGATGCCCCAGTCGGGCCCCTGGCGATCGAGCCACGGCTCGACGAGCGCGCTGCACGGCACGAACACGTCGAGCGTCTGGTGCAGGGTGTAGCCCGGATAGATGCCGATATTGGGATAGCCGCCGGAGAGCACCGGCCGGAGCGGCTCGGTGATGCGCGAGGCGACGTCGCCGGTCGTGACGCGCGTCAGGTCCTCCTCCATCTGCGGCGTGTAGCTGCCGTCGAGGTCGAGGTCGAACTCGTCGTAGGCCGCCGGCGGGTACGGCTGCGGGTAGGCCCACGAGTTGTCCTGCCCGGCCCAGGCGCGGAGCGGCACCAGGTTCGGGCCGACGTCGAAGCGGAAGTCGACCGAGGCCGGGAAGATGGCCGAGCCCGGCACCGGCCGGAGCGCGGTCTGGTTCTCGTCGCGGATGCGCACGTCGTAGCGCACGACCACGCCGGCGCCGAGGCTCGCATGGTCGAAGCCCGACACGCGCACGATCTCGGCGTTGTGATAGATGATGCCGGCGTCGCCGCGGGCGGTCTTGGCGATGCTCGAGCCGAAGCTGACGGCGGCGCCGCCGCGCGTGGCGGTGACGTCGACCACGAAGTCGACCGGCGTGAGGTCGAGCGTGCTCGACGGATCGTAGGCGAAGACGACCACGAGCTCGACGGTCTCGGCCTCGCTGGTGGTGGTGTCGGGCAGCGTCCAGTGGGGCCGCAGCGCGGGCGGAGACGGCGTGACCATGAGCGGCGCATAGGTGGCGCCGTTGGCGCCGGCGCCGTCGAACACGACCGCGTCGGGGGCGACGCCCGAGCCGTACGTCTTCATGACGGCCGAGGCGCCGTGCAGCGTGACCTCGGTGCCGGACCACAGGCCGGCGTCGCGCGTCACGGCGATCGACAGCTTGTAGAGCTTGCCGATCTGCAGGTCGCCGCCGCTCACGGCCGAGCCGCTCGCGACGTCGAAGAGCTCGAGGCTCACCGAGTTGGCGCGCGCGTCGGCGCCGAGCGCGCTGAGCGCCAGCAAGAGGGCGGCGAGCGAAAGGAAGGAGCGGGTCATGGTCGGTCTCCAGGCCTTCACGGGCAGCACGGGTTCTTGCAGCAGGTGGCGAGGTGCAGGCCGTCGGGCAGGTCGTAGGACTGCGACGGCGACTCCTCGCCGAGCTGCGCCACGACGCCGGTGCCGGTCTCGGTGAAGACCAGCGCGTCGCCGCCGGGGGCCGCCTGGGCGCACACGGTGCGGCCGTCGTCGATGGGGTGCGGCGCGTCCTCGCAGCTCATGGCGTGGGTGAAGCGCTCGCCGTCGACCGAGCCGTAGGCGACCGCGACGCCGTTGCCGCCGCCGAGCGGGTGCGGCTGATCGTCGCACACGAGGTCGCCGGTGATGGAGGTGAGGGCGACGTCGAAGGTGATGACCGGGTACGAGGTGCCGACCGGCGTGGTGTTGGGCGGCGCGGCGAACGGGGTCTCGGCGGCGGTGGCGCGCGCGTGCAGGGTGCAGCCCTTGCCGAGGCTCGCGAGGTCGAGGCCGAGCGCGCTGTTCCAGTAGCACTTGGCCAGGCCGGCGAGCTGCTCCTTGCCGAAGTACTCGGCGGTCTGGAACAGGCTCGGCGCCGGGCCGGTGTTGCCCGGGCCGCGCGACGGATCGATGAAGGTGGTCGACGCCGGGTCGCTGCACTCGACGGCGACATCATCCATATAGAGGGTCGTCGCCTGGCCCGGGCCGGCGGTGCACGCGAAGGCCACCACCGCGGTCGGGCCGCGCGCGCCGTCGTGCGTCGGGTCGTTGAGCAGCGCGGGCACGCAGTCGAGCTTGGCCGAGCAGAAGATGTCCTGGAAGTCGATGGCGACGTCGAAGAAGCCCTGCTTGGCGTCGCGCGCGATGACCAGATCGAAGTCGACCGGCGCGTCGGCGTTCTCGCGGCACAGCACGGTGCGCGAGCAGGCGAAGCCGTCCCAGTTGACGTCGCCGTCGGGGTCGTCGGCCGCGTGGTGGCCGCACGGGTTGACGTAGCTCGCCGGGTCGATGGGGTCGCCGGTGCCGTCGCTGGCGTAGAGCGCCTCGAGCACCAGATCGACGCGGTTCATGCCGCTGCCGCTGGTGTCGCAGGTGCCGACGTAGGCGAGGCTCGACGCCCCGTCGCCGTAGCGATCGGCCTCCAGGCCCTCGACGCGGAAGACGGTGTCGCCGGCGGCGTTGGTGACCTGGAGCGTGTAGGTCGCGTTCTTCACGCCGTCGAGCTGGAGCGGGGCGACGGCGATCGCCACGCGGCTCCCGGCGGGCGTGGCGACCTGCGGCTCGGAGCAGGCGGCCCACGCGAGGCACGACATGAGGAGGGACCACCGCGTCGGATGGCCGAGGCCTTCGAACAAGGGAAGCATAGGGGCTCCCGGGGTGCCGCGTCGGACGGGACGGGGCGCTACCGCAATGCTCGGAGGTCTAGCACGAACGTCCCTCGCTGACCAGCGCTCAGGCGCATGGGAGGCGGTTGCTAGGGTTACCGTGGCCGTCGACCCGGCCCGGCGGCGCGGGAAGGACCGGGCCGCACCGCTTCCGCCATGGTCATCGTGGAGGTGGCGGGACGTCGCCTCGCGTTTGCGCGGCTCGTTGCGGGAGCCAGCGTGACACGTAGCGGCGCACGGACTCCGTCCTCGCTTCGGTGACGGCGGCGATGAGGCGCGCGACGACCAAGGCGGCGACCACCGCCCCGAGGAGCAGCGCGTAGCTCGCAGGACCGGGTGCGAGGCGGGTCGTGAGCCCGATGGCGGTGGCGATCCCGAGGAGCACCATCGGGTGCACGACGTAGAGGGTGTAGCTCATGGCGGCGAGGCCCCGGATAGCGCGCACGCCGAGGCCGTTGCGAGGTACGTCGGCGGTCGTCGGGTCAGGTGTCATGCGGTGCACGACGAGCACGCCCAGGAAGGTCACGGCGACGACGACGTCGTGCCACAGGTCGACGACAATCCCCAGGCGGCTCAACACCAAAGAGCCCGCGAACGTCAGCCAGGCAGCGGCCCGCAGGAGACGGCGCGGCCCGGGGAGCGTCCCGCCGGTGCGCGCCGCGACGAGGGCGACCATGGCCGAGATCGACCACAGGCTGAGGGTGAAGCGGTAATACTCGGGCAGCGCGAAGACCACGATCGCGACGAAGCCTGCGAGGAGCGCAGCGCGCGCGCCCCAGTGCCATTTGCCGCGCGGCGCGAAGATCGCGAGGCCCCAGAGTGGCAGGAGCCCGTAGAAGATGATCTCGTGCGACAGGCTCCAGAGCACGTCGTTGCCGCCGTAGCACGGCACGACGATCGTCATGAGACCGAACATGTTGCCGAGGGCGGTCAGCGGTCCGTAGAGCGCGGCCGGGGTGGTCGCGAGCTGAGCGGGGGCGGCATGTGCGCCGAGATCGGCGGCGTCGACAACGCTCGTCCCCGTGGCATTGGCAATCGCGAAGAGCAGCAGCGACAAGAGCATGCCTGGAACGAGCACGACCCAGATCCGGGTGGCGCGCTGCACCGCGTATCTTCCCGGCGCGAAGGTGTCCGCTTGGATTTGCTGAAGCCCACCCCCGCCCACGAGCCATCCGCTCAGCACGAAGAAGACGATCACCGCTTCGTGCGAAAAGGCGGCAAAATAGGCGCCTCGATCGAGGATGGACGGGTTGGGCACGGCGGCGTAGTCCACCAGGAACCACCCGCGCGCATGCCCGAAGACGACCGCGAGCGACGCCAGGCCGCGACAGGCATCGAGCACCAGCGAGAACGAGCCGGCGGGAGCGATGCGAGCGGTCTGCGCCATGGGAGCGGTCTGCACCGGGCGACGTTAGTCGGTCTCTCCGCGTGCCACAAGCACCCATGAGCCGAAATTGACATTATCAGTCGCGCCCTGTCGCGCACGGCGCATCAGGCACTTGGAATCCTGGCGACCACGAGGCCTGCAAATTCGACCAAATTCGCGTCGAAGTGCCGACGTGGCACTATCGCGCGAGAGTGACATCGTTCTCCTACGACAGATCGTGCGTCGATGGGCTCGACCCCGCGGTCTGGACAACGACTCGCGTCGGGCTCGTCGATCGATGCCGCTCCCCTGGTCTGTCTCGACGAAATGTCCGGAGCGACGGGGTGTCGGCCAGCGCCGACACCGGCGGTCGCGATAGCCGCGGGGCGAGACGGCTGATATCGTCCCGCGGCGACCGCCGGAGCGGCAGTCGCTGCAGGTCGCACATGGATTCCGCGGGCACCCATCTCGAGCACGACACCCGACCCCGCCAGGCCGACGCCTCGGTCGGCCCGCGGTCGCGCGCCCCACGCCCGAGCCCCGCGCGTTGAGCCAGCTCGGCCGCGCCGCGCTCGTCGGGAGCCTGTCGACCTTCGGCGGCAGCCTCATGGGCTTCGCGCTGCGCCTGGGCTTGAACATGGTCTACGCGCGCCACATCGAGGCCTCGGCCTACGGCGCCTACGCGCTGGCCTCGGTGGCGGCGAGCTTCGTCGGCCTGCCCTTCGCGGCCAGCTTCTCGCAGAGCCTGGTGCAGCTCGACGCCGGCCACCGCGGCCTGTTCGGAACGGTCTGGCGCCTGACGGTGTGGCAGTGCCTGGCCACCGTCGGCATCGGCCTGGTGGCCCTCGGCGTCCTCTTCGCGACCCACGATGACCCGCGCATCGCGCACTGCTTCCTCGGGCTCCTCGGCGGCCAGATGCTGACGGCCATGGCCGCCGTCTACGAGAACGTGCTCAACCGCCGCCTGCGCTACACCGCGGTCGCCGCCATCCGCTTCGGCGGCATCGTCTTCTCGCTGGCGGTGGCGACGCCGTTCGCCTTCCTCTCGCCCGGGCCGTTCGTGCTGGTGCTGCGCGACGCCCTGCCCGCCCTGCTCTCCCTGCTCGTCATCGTGCCCATGGTCATGGCCGGTCGCTACCTCGAGCCGGGCGACCGCGCCTACGACAAGACCACGGCCACCGCCGTGCTCGCGCTCGGCCGCGCCGTGTTCGTGAACCGCGCGCTGGAGATCGCGCTGGCGCGCCTGGACTCGCTCTTGCTCGGAGCGGTGCTCGGCGAGAAGCCGCTCGGCCACTACGAGCAGGCGCGCTACCTGGCTGGCCTGCCGAACGCCGCGGTGGCCCCCTTCGGGCAGTCGGTCGGGCTCCGCACCTTCGCCGTGGTGCGCGACGATCCGCCGCGGCTGGCGCGCGCGCTGGCGCTCCTGCAGTGGGCCATCAGCAGGTTCCTGGCGGTCTTCAGCCTGGCCGTCATCATCGCGCCCGACCTGGCGGTGCGCCTCGTCTACGGCCCCGGCTGGGACGACGCGGCCATGAACCTCCGGCTGCTGGCGCTGTGGCTCTGGCTGATGCCGCTCATGGCCAACCAGCAGATGCTGCTCACCGCGCTCCAGACGTGGTGGCCGATCCGCATCGGCTACATCCTCGGCGCCGCCACGCTGGCGCTGGCGCTGGTGCCGGTGGCGCTGACGCGCGAGGCGGCGCTGGTGCCGCTGGCCCAGACCGCCGGCATCGGGGTGGTGTTCCTGGTGCTCCAGCGCGCGGCGCGGGCGGCCGTGGCGGTGCCGCGCGGCATCTTCTGGCCGCCGCTCGCGGCCGCGGCCCTGGCCAGCGCGGCGGGCCTCGGCCTGCGCGCGCTGACGCCCGGCCTCGACGTGTACCCGCAGGCGGCGCTGGCCGCGGCGCTCGGCGTGCTGGTGTACATCGCGGCGCTCTTCGCGCTCGAGCGGAAGCACATGCTCGGCGAGCTGCGCTACCTCCGCGACGTGCTGCGCCGCCGCAGCGCGGCCTGAGCGCCGGCTCGACGGACGGCGCGCCGCGAGGTCAGGCCGGCCGGCGGTAGGCGACGTTGCTGCCGATGACGGTGAAGCCGAGCGACGCGTAGAGCGCGGGCGTCACCGGGTCGCTGGCGACCGCGCCGATGTAGGCCGCGTGGGCGCCGCGCGCGGCGAGGCGCGCCAGCGTCTCCATGACGAGGCGACGGGCGAGGCCCTTCCGGCGATGGTCGGGGTGGGTGCCGACCGGCTCGAGCTCGCCCACGCCGAGCTCGGCGTCGAGCCAGCCGAGGACGAACGCGGCCAGCGCGCCGCTCGCGTCGAGCGCCACCATGTCGAGCGCGGCGTCGTAGCCCGGCGACTCGGTGAGGCGCCGGTAGCGCGCCTCGGTCATGCGCGGCGAGCCGAAAGCGGCGCGATGCAGCGCGGCGCGCGCGGCCACGTCGCCGACCTCGGACATGGGCGCGGCGCGGTAGCCATCGGGCCAGGGCGGCGCCGGCGCATGGGCTGCGACGGGCGCGGGCGGCCGCTCGAAGGTGAGGTAGTCCTCGCCGCCCGGCGCGAGCCCGGCCGCGGCCAGCGCGCGCTCGAGCGTGGCGTTGCCGGCCAGCGCGTAGACGCTGACCGGGCTCGGGTGGTCGACGCCCCAGGCGACCAGCGCGCGCGCGGCGAGGTCGGCGTCGGTCCGCACCACCAGATCGACGAGCGCGCCCTTCGTGCGCCAGCCGAAGCCCACGAGGCGGGCGCCGTCCTCGCACAGCACGAGCTCGGGGTCGTGGCT
Source organism: Myxococcota bacterium (assembly GCA_046351155.1). Classification (GTDB taxonomy): domain Bacteria; phylum Myxococcota_A; class UBA9042; order PHBI01; family PHBI01; genus JAXLYZ01. Next base: position 181,402 of record JAXLYZ010000015.1, on the reverse strand, counting down.
CGGGTCGTCGAGGTAGAGGCCGGCGCGCCAGTCGAGATCGGAGGCCATGCACTCGACCTGCGCCCCGCGCTCGCGCCACAGGTCGCGGACGAGCGCCTTCATGGCGGCAAGATCGGAGGCTCCGGCGTAGGGGCGCAGGCAGGCGGCGGTCATGCCCTGTTGGTAGCACGGTTGCGCCTGGCGTAGGCTACCGGAGCCATGAGCTTCCCTCCCAGCATCCACCTCGGCGGGCTCGCCGCCGCCCTCGCGCTCGCGGCCTGCGGCGACGACGGCGCGACCGGCGATGTCGGCCCGGACGCGAGCACGAGCACGAGCGCCGACACGAGCACGAGCACGAGCGCCGACACGAGCACGAGCACGAGCACGAGCACGAGCACGAGCGCCGACACGAGCACGAGCACGGACACGGGCGCGGCCGACGGCGAGCCCATCTTCCACGTGCAGCTCATCGAGGCCGAGTCGGCCCTGGCCGGCGGGCTCGTGGCCATCGCGACGGCGGGCGCCGTGCGCGAGCCCGAGGAGGTCGAGACCATGCGCGTCGGCGACTGCGCGCTCATCGCTCCCGAGGCGCTGCCGTTCTGCGATCCGACCTGCGCGATCGGCACCATCTGCGTGGCCGACGGCGTGTGCGGCGCGCCGCCGGTGCCGCTCGGCGCGGGCGACATCAGCGTGAGCGGCCTCCTCGTCGGGCTGACGCTCCACCCCGAGACGCAGTACCAGTACTACGCCGCCACCTTCGACCCCGAGCCGCAGGACGGCGACATGTTCGCGGCCGGCGCGACCGTGACCGCGACCGCCGCCGGCGGCAACGTGCCGGCCTTCGAGGTGGCGAGCCGCGGCGTCGAGCGCCTGGCGACGACGTTCGCCTGCCCGCCGACGCTCGAGGGCACGAGCGCGCTCGAGCTGCGCTGGACCGCCTCCGACGACGCCCAGGCGCGCGTGCGCTTCGAGCTGGCGTCGGGCAACCACGGCTCGCAGTTCGCGCGCGTCGTGTGTGAGGCCGCCGACACCGGCGCGCTCGACGTCGACCGCGCGCTGGTCGACGCCTGGCTCGCATCGCCCCGCGCCGTCGACATGTGGCGCTTCCAGCGCACTCACGACGGCGCCGTCGGCGTCGTCGGACCCGACGGGCCGGGCCTTGCCGTGCTGTCGATCGTCAGCGAGATCGACTGCCGCTGGTAGCCTCGGCGCGCCGACGCAGCGCGCCCAGCCCGCCCAAGGCCAGCAGCGCGGCGAGCCCGTTCGAGGCGCCCGAGCCGGCCGCGCCGCAGCCGCAGCCGCCCGCGTCGGCCTGCACCAGCTCGGCCTCGGCGGCGCTCTCGGCGCCGGCGTCGGCCTCCTCGCTCGCGGCGTCGACCGCCTCGACCGCGTCGACCTCCTCGGCCGTGGCGTCGACCTCCTCGGCCGTGGCGTCGACCGCCTCGACGACGTCGGCCGGCTCGACGCTCTCGACCGCCTCGACGGCCTCGACCGGCTCCGCCTCGTCGACCTCCTCGACCGCGTCGCCGTCGCCCTCGACCGGGCCCGCGTCGTCGCGCACGGGCCCGACGCGCACGGCGATGCGGCTCCGCCAGAAGACGTCGGTGCTCAGCCGCACGAGGACGGTCTGGCCCTCGGTCATGGCGAGGTGCACGCTCGGCTGCGGCTCCATCGAGCACGCCAGCGGCACGGCCGCGCCACAATGATCGTAGAGCGCGACGTCGGGCGACGACTCGACGCTGGCCTTGGTGTCGAACTTGTAGTCGCCGTCGGCCGGCGCCGTGAACGCGTACCAGAGCGCGAACTCCGAGTAGAGCGGGCACTGCCCGGGCGCCGCGAGCGGCACGGCCGCGAAGTTCTCGCCGAAGACCGGGTCGCCCACCGCGATGGGAACCGCCGCGTCGCAGCTGTCGTTGGCGGGCGGCGCGCCGAGGCGCGAGACGTTCACGCGCACGCCGCCCTCCTCGCTCAGGTAGTGGCCGGCGACGCCGATGCACAGCTTGGCGTGCGCCGCGACGCGGCCGTCGATGCGCGAGTGCTGGCCGGTGCCGAAGTCGTCGTTGCACGCGAGGAGCTGCGGCGGCGCGGCGCCGTTCTCGTCGCACGGGCCGAAGACGCCGATGACGGTGTCGGGTATGTCGCTGCCGTCGGTGTCGAAGACGTAGATGTCCTCGTCGGGCGCCTCGAACGAGTACCAGACCGCCGCGTTCACGAAGGGGCCGCAGTCGGTCCCCCAATAGAAGTTGTCCGCCGTCGCGCCGACGGTCGTGCCGTAGGTCGTCGACGGCACGCCCACCGGGATGGCGCCGAGGTGCGAGTCGTTGGGCGGCGGCGGGAGCGGCGCGCTGCGCGCGACGACGAGGTTGAAGGTGTCGGCGACGGCCGGGTTCGAGCCGACGCGCACGACCACCGACTGGCCGGCGACGAGCGCGGCCGTGGCCTCGTGGAAGCCGCACGCCAGCTCGGCCCCGCCGCAGTCTTCGAAGACCGCCACGAAGTGGGCCGACACCATGTTCTGGCTCAGGACGAAGCGGTACTCGTCGTCGGCCGGCGCGACGAAGCGATACCAGATGTCGATGGTGTCCTCGCCGCCGCACGAGCCGACGTCCTCGCCGGTCGCGTTCAGCGTCGTGCCCGCGGCCATGTGGTCCTGGCTCACCAGCGCGGCGCTCTCGCAGGCGTCGTTGGGCGGGCGATCGTAGCCGGCGAAGAGGTCGACGTGCAGCGTGAAGTCGCCGCGCGTGGCGCCCCACCCGCCCACGCGCACGCGCACATCCTGGCCGGCCGTGAGGTCGACGTCGACGCGCGCGTCGCGGCTGTGCAGCATGTCGTCGTTGCACGCGAGCGGCGTCTCGTCGCCGCAGACGGCAAGCACCTCGAGCGTCGCGTCGACCAGCGCGTCGGGCGCGTCGTCGCTCACGATCCAGAACGAGAACTTGCCGTCGGTCGGCGCCGTGAAGGCGTACCAGACGGCGTAGCCGTCGCCGACGGCGCAGGGCGTCGCGCCCTGATCGTGCAGCGCCTCGAGGGTCGAGCCCGCGACCGCCGCCGGGAAGTCCGCGATCGGCGCGGCCTTCAGGCACTCCTCGTGCGGCGGCGCGGCGCGCGCCGAGCGCGCCGATCCGAGGGTGGAGCCGAGGCCGGCGGCGAGGACGATGAGCGCGGGGGTCGTGGTTCGCCACATATGACAGGCATCATATGCGGCGACCGACCTCGTAGCCAGCGGCGCGAGCGGCCGCCGTCGGCTCAGCCGTGCGAGCCGTCCTCCGGCTCGTCCGGCGGGTCGGGGAAGCCGTCGTCGAGGACGCGATCAGGCAGCGTCGCGAACACCAGCTCGAACAGGCGATCGACGTGGCCGAGCTCGACGTACCAGGTCATGCCGTCGGCCAGCAGGTCGAAGAGGCCGGCCGGCTTGTCCGCGGCGGCGTCGGCCGGCTGCGCGTCGGTCGCGGTCGTGGCGTCGGCGGCGGGCTCGGCGGCCGCGACGGTCTCGGGCTCGGGCTCCTCGCCGCGCATGCGCGCGATGGCGCGCTCGGTCTCGGCGAAGAGGCGATCGAGGTAGGCCGGCGCCAGCGGCTGGGGCGCCGCGCGCGCCGCGACCAGGCGATCGAGCGCCGCCGCCGTCCCGGCCGGCACCGGCTCGGTGGTGGCGCACTGGCTGGCGTCGCCGCCGTGGAGGTCGTCGATCGAGCCGCGCGTCAGCGCGCGCCGGAAGGCCCGCTCCTCGCGGCAGGTCGTGCGCACCCAGCGACCGTCGTCGGCCTTCGCGAGCGCGCGACCGCGGGTGTCGTAGAAGCTCACCAGCGCTCCCCGAGGGCCGACGCGCACAGCCGCCGGGGCCCCGAGCCCGGCGCGCGCGACCGACCGACTCAGTCGGTCGCCGGCTCGATGCGCCTGCCGTGCTTGTTCAGGTAGAGCGTCGCCAGAGCGCGGGCCTGCCGCAACGTCGTAGGTCTCGGCAACGGCCTTGCCGTCGCGGTCGTAGTGCTTCCAGCGCCCGGCGTAGCCGCCGCCCTCGAACGAGCCGGCCGAGACCAGCGTGTGGGCCGCGCTGTCGTCGTAGAAGCGCCACGCCCCGACGCGCACGCCGCGCTGGAACGAGCCCTCGGCGGCGAGGTTCCCGCTCGGGTGGAAGAAGCGCCAGCGGCCGCTCGGGTGGCCGCGATGGAAGTCGCCCTCGGCCAGCAGGACGCCATTGCCGTAGCGGCTCTGCCAGTGACCCTCGCCCTTCACGATGCCACCGCCGTCGGGCGTCGTCGGGCGCAGCTCCCAGTTGTCGATCTGCGGGTGGTCGTAGCCCGGCTGGATCGACGCGATCTCCTCGAGCGTCAGGCCCGAGCCCTCGATCCAGGCCGCCACCGCCGGCATCTCGCGCGCGATGTCGTCGATGTAGTCGAAGCGGTGGGCGGCCGCGATGGCCTCGGCCAGGCCGCGCCCGGCGTCGCGCTCGATGAGGTAGCCGACGGCGCAGATCTGGCCGAGCGCGTCGATGAAGACCGGGTTCCGCCAGGCCAGGTCGACGTTCAGCGGCGTCTTGCCCTTGGCGATGTACTCGTCGAGGTAGCCGAGGATGGTCGCGCGCCGCGCCGCCAGCTCGGGCTTCGTGGCCGGCCGGCGGCCGAGCTCGGCGCGGATCCAGGCGAGGTGCGTGTGCATGCGCAGCGCCTCGGCGTCGCTCGCGTCGGGCGCGCGGCCGAAGCGCTCGACGAAGCTCTCGTCGCCGACGTGGTGGTTGGCGCCCTCCACGAAGCCGCGCTCGACCCCGCCCGGCGGCAGCGCCTGCGCCGCGCCCGACCACAGCAGGAGCCCCCCACCCCACACGCCCGCGAGCGTCCGCCCGAACCGTCCCTGACCCATGTCGACCTCCATGTTGCGAGGCCCGGGCAACGGGCGGCCGTCGACGCCGATTCCGGCGCCGACTCCGAGGCGGCGTCAGTCGAGCGGGCGCAGCTTCCCGTCGAGGCCGATGATCTGGATGGTCGCCTCCTGGTAGCCGACCGTGACCAGCAGCGCGGCGATGTCCTTGCCGTCGAGCTCGGCCACCACCGCCGGGTCGATGCCGGCCTCGACGCGCGGCTCGAAGATGAACGACTCGCTGAAGTTGTGGTGGCCCGGCCGATAGGTCTGCGACCAGTAGCCGCGGAGCTCGATGGGCGCGCCGCCGCCGGCCTCGACGAGGCCGCTGATGGTGGTGTGGTCCCACTTGGCCAGCGGTGCGGTGTAGCCGGCGGTGGCGCCGGTCGGCGCCGGCGGCCACCAGAAGGCGATGTCGACGGTGATGCCGCCGACCGCGGCGTGGCGCTCGACCTTGGGGTAGGCCGGCGTCACGACCACCGTCTCGGGGCAGGCGGTGAGGCGCGTCGAGTCGGAGGTGGTCATGCCGTCGGGGTAGGCGTCGGGGTCCGGCCGCGGCGTGGCGTAGGTCGCCGACAGCTCGACCGAGCCGTCGCCCAGGACGACCAGCGGGCTCTCGGCCTGCGACACGAGCCAGCTCAGCGTCGTGCCGAGCGCCCAGGTCTCGAGGCCGGCGCCGGCGCCGCGCGTCCATCGATCATAGGTCGGGTAGGCCGTGCCGTACTGGTCGTGCTCGGGCGCGGCGTGGCTCGCGCCGGTGAAGGTGGCCGGGTCGCCGTCGAAGTCGACGCCGGAGGCGCGCTCGATGCGCGCGGTCTCGTAGAGCGAGGTCGCGAGCCCGGCGGCGTCGAGCCAGGTGGCGCGGTGCGCCAGCCGCACGCGCGCCTTCAGGCGCCAGTCGCCGACCACCGAGCCGGCCTCGCCCTGGAAGGTGCAGAGCTCGACCGGGCCCTCGGGCAGGAGGAAGGGCGCCATGTCGCGCGTGCCCGACGGCCGCGGCAGCGCGCGCACCTGCTTCACCTCGAGGTGGTCGGGCGTCGAGCCGGCGCCGCGCACCTTCTTGTACTCGAAGTCGAGCCAGAAGCCGTCCTCGGGCGCGGCGACGTCCTTGGCCCAGGCCTTCGTCACGCTGTCGAGCAGCGCGGCCAGCGCCTTGTAGTCGTCCTCGTGGGTCATGACGTAGCCGCCGAGCGGCACGAGGCTCGATTGCTGGCGCAGCTCGAGGTAGGTCCCGAACGAGTACATGCTGACGACCACGACCTCGGGCTGGGCCGACGAGTCGGGGTTGGTGACCGACACCGCGCCGAGCTGCGTGACGAGCGTCATGGTGGTGCTGGTGGGCAGGCCGCCGTAGACCGTCGCCACGCCGTTGGCGAGCTCGGTCGGATCGGGGAAGCTCGGGTGCACGAGCAGGCCCATGCCGACGGTGGCCTCGTCGACGCCGTGGCGCAGGCGCTCGAGGTAGGCGTTGTCGTTCCAGAACGAGGCGTACACCTTCTTGATGGCGCGCATGACGCCGCGCTCGTCGGGCTCGGTCGGGTCGCAGCGCGACGGGCCGACCTGGTCGTCGTCGGTGTCGTCGGCGAGGCAGCCGCTGAAGCTGTCGTAGAGGCCGGCGCCGGTGAAGGTGGCCTGGTCCTCGACGTTGGTCGAGCTCCGGAAGCGGATGTTGACGAGCGGGTCGAAGCCCGCCGTCTCGAGCGCCTGGCGCACGTCGGCGAGGTCGCCGGCGGAAACGGAAAGCCCCTTGACCAACGCGCGCACGTCGGCGAGGTCGGCCTTCAGCTGCGCTACGTCGGGCGGCCAGTGGTGGTCGGCCAGCATGCCGGCGATCTGCGCCTTCACCGGCCCGATGATGCGGTCCCACAGATCCATCGAGAAGCCCCACGCCGGGTGCGGGCTCGCCTCGGGGATGGTGCGCGCCAGGATGCCGAAGTTCGACGCCTTGCCGCCGAAGTAGCGGACGTCGGCGCGCGTGAGCAGCCGCGCCTCCTTGGCCAGCGCGCCGAGGCTCGCCTTGGGCGGGAACGAGAGCGGCGCCGGCGTCTTCAGCGCCAGGATCGACGCCTGGTCCTCGGCGCTGAGGCGCTCGTCGCCGGCCGCGCCGAGGTCGACGAGCGACACCCGGCACGCGCCGAGCGCGCTCGTGCCGAAGGCCTGGCCGGTGCGCAGCGCGACGGTGTGGCCGACCAGCGCCGTGGCCGCGGCGCGCGACACGTCGGTGGCGAGGTAGACGAACGGCACCTGGAAGGTCGTGGCCAGGATGGCCACGTGCGACGACGGCGTCGACGGCACGGTCGAGACGATGCCGGCGACGTAGGGCACCTCGGCCGGGACGCCGTCGGTCATGAGGATGTCCTCGCGGTGCAGGCGGCCGTCGGCATAGGCCGCGGCGATCTCGCCGGCCGGCACCTGCACGAGCCGCCCGAGCGCCCAGCCGGTGGCGTAGCAGGTGTCGCCCAGCGCCCAGCGCTCGGGCGACGAGACCGGGAAGCCGGCCGCCTCGAGGCGCGCGGCGTCGAGCGCGGCGGCGTCGGTCTGCTCGAAGGTCGGGAAGTAGAAGAAGGCCGGCGGGGCGCCGCCGTCGTTGACGGTGACGTGCGCGCGCACGAGCGCCAGCACCGTCTCGGTGACGACGTACGGATAGGGATCGCGACCCACCAGCTGGATGCCGATCTCGCGCCGCTGATCGGCCCCGCCGGAGCCCTCCGGCGCGTACAGCACGGCGCCGAGGACGGCCTTCTTGGCCATGCTGTTGTCGAGCGTCGCGGCGTCGAAGGCCTCCGGCGACATGCCCGCGAACGGCGGCAGCTCGGCCTTGGCGAAGTCGTAGTGGAAGGGGTAGGTCGTGCTCTCCTGGAAGAAGATGCGCGTCGGGTCGCCGGTCAGGACGACGAACTTCACCCAGGTCGGCTGCGGCGGATCGTAGATGACCGGCGCGGCCCGGAAGGTCTCCTCGGGGAAGCCGAGGTCGGCCTTCCAGTGGGCGCTCGGCGCGACCGTGATCGACTCGGCCGGCCACGGCCAGCTCGTCACCGGCACGTCGGGCGCGTCGCTCGTCGCGTCGCTCGGGACGTCGCCGGTCGCGTCGGTCGCGTCGCTGCCGTCGGGCGCGGCGTCGGCGTCGCTCGTCGCGTCGGTCGCGCCGTCGGCGGCGTCGCGGCCCGAGCCGTCGTCGGGGCAGCCAGCGAAGAGCAGCACACACAGGGCGAGCGAGGTGCGGAGGGTCATGCCGCCGAATAAAGCGGATCGGATCGCTCGACGCCAGGGCCGCGTCGCCGCTGGGTCACCTTGCCCGCAGCGCGGCCAACCGCGCGCGCGCGGCGCGGGCCCACGGCTCGTCGCGACCGGTCGCGGCGGCGCGCGTGAAGACGCCGCTGGCGAGGTCGACGTGGCCGGCGGCGGCGAGCGCGTCGCCGCGCGCCAGCAGGTTCATGCCGTCGCGCCACGCGTCGGGCGGCGCCGTCGTGGCGAGCGCGCGCTGGTAGAGCGCGGCCGCGCGATCGAACTGGCGCCGCGCCATCGCGACCTCGGCCCGCGCGCTGGCCAGCATGGCCCGCTGCGGCTCGAGCGCGGCGCGGCCGTCGAGGTCGAAGAGGTCGGGCTCGGCCGGGCGCCGACCGGCCTCGGCCAGGATGGCCTCGGCCGCGGCCGGGTCCTTCGGGGCCAGCGTGCGCGCCAGCAAGGTCGACAGCGCCAGGCTCCGCGGCGCACGCTCCCACGCCGCCTCGGCCGCCGCGCGCGCCGCGCTCGTCGCCGCGCGCCCGCGCCACCGCGGTCAGGAGCTCGGCCGCGTCGGGGTCGGCGCCCGGCCGCGCCAGCCCGAGCTCCTCGAGCGCGTCGAGCACCTCGGGGCGCGCGCGCGTCCCGACGCTGGTCAGCGCGCGCGCCGCGAAGCGCACGCGCTCGTCGCCGCTCATGCCCAGCGGCGCCGCGAACAGCGCCCGCAGCCCCTCGGCGTCGCCCGCCTGGACGGCCGCCTCGACGAGCAGCGGCGCGCGCGAACGGACCGGGGAAGCGGCGCGTGAGCTCGGCCTGACGCGCGCGGGCCTCGGCCGTCTGGCCGTCGAGCCAGGCCAGCGCCAGCGCCAGCTCGAGCACGCGCTGCGGCGCGCCGCCCTCGGCCACGAACGGCTCGAGGCAGCGCCGACCGAGCGTCGGCCAGCCCTCGCCGACGCCGCTCCGCGCCAGCGCCAGCTCGGCGCACGCGGCGCGATCGGCCTCCTCCTCGGCGGTGGCCTCGAGCCACTGATCGGCGGTCGCGGCCGCGCTCGCGCCCGGCCCCTTCACGAGCCGCGCCGCGGCCAGCCGCGCGGCCGCCATGCCGGTCAGCGCGGGCGTCGCCGCGACGCCGCCGCTCGGCGCGGGCGCGTCGCCGACGACGATCAGATCGGGCCGCTCGAGGCGCAGGTAGAGGTCATTCAGGTCGCGCTGTGCGCCCTTCGGCACGCGCGCCGCCCACGCCGTCGCGCGCTCGGGCGCGCCCGCCGACAGCGCCAGCTCGATGGCCTGCAAGGCCAGCGCGCCGTCGCCGCCGTCGGTCGCGGCCAGGCGGTCGAGCGCGTCGAGCCCGGCGCCGGGCAGGTCGTTGTCGGCGAGCGTGGCGCCGGTCTGGCGGAGCCACGCGGCGCGGTCGGCGTTGCCGGACGAGATGGCGTCGAGGGCCGCGGCCAGCGCGGGGTGCGCGCGGCCGTCGCCGGCCAGCGCGGCGGCCACGAGCACGCGCGCCACGAGCGCGCGATCGGGCAGCGACTGCGCCAGCAGGGGCCGCATGGCGTCGAAGGCGCGCGCCTCCGAGCCGGCCGCGCCGACGTCGCCGAGCTGGAGCCAGAAGGCGAGCGTCGCCCGCTCGACCGCGTCCTGCCGCACCGCGCGCGCGCCGGCCATGACCTCGTCGATGGGCGTCCCGAGGAGCACCTCGGCGTTGGCGGCCTGGGTCAGCGCCGGGCCGGCCGGCGTCACGCGCAGCGCCTCGCCGAGCCACGGGCGCGCCTCGGCCTCGAGCCCGGCCGTCGCCAGCGCCTCGGCCGCGACCCACGCCTGCGCTGCCGGCAGCTCGCCCCAGAGGCGCGCCGCCGCCTGGAAGGCCAGGACCGGGTGGCCCGCGTCGCCGCCGATGCGCAGCGCCGCCATGATGAGCTCGCGCTCCGGCCCGGCGTCGACGGCCGCGCTCACCACCGCTTGGGCGGCCTCACCGTGGCCGCGCAGCATGAGGTAGGACAAGAGCGCGCGCAGGATCGGCATGAGGTCGCGGCTCGAGCGCCACGGCGCCCACGGCCCGCTCATGCGCTCGAGCGCCGCGCCGAGCTCGCCCTGCGCGACGGCCGCGCGCGCGCCGAGGAGGCGCGTCCAGCCCGAGGCGCCGTACTGGCCCTCGACGCGCGCCACCAGCGCCCGCGCCGCGTCGGCCGCCTCGGGCCGCCCCTCGGAGAGCAAGAGCGCCACCACCGGCGCCGCCGCCCCGCCCGCGAACCAGGCCGTCGACTGCGTCGGCAGCGCCTCGGCCGCGCGGCGCGCGATGGTCCGCTCGAAGGCCGCCAGCGCGCCGGCGCGATCGTTCCGCGCGAGCAGCGCCTTGCCGAGCTCGAAGGCGATGTCGGCGGTCGGCGTCGCGGCCTCGGCCTTCCTGAGCCAGGCCAGCGCGTCGTCAGCGCGACCGACCGTGGCGTAGGCCTGGGCGATGGGCCAGAGCGCGGGCGCCGTGCGCGCGCCCGCGCCGTCCTGCACCTGGATGTAGAGGCGCACGAAGGGGTCGAGCCGCTCGGGCTCGCCGATCTGCGCGAGCGACGTGGCCACCGCGGCCAGGACCGCCGGCGCGTCGATGTCGGTCAGCTGGTCCATGCCCTTCGACCAGTGATCGAGCGCGCGGCGGTACTTGCCGGCGTCGTACCAGGCCTGGGCCACGACCGAGTGGCCGCGGTCGTTGTCGGCCAGGAAGCGCGCGAAGACCTGCTCGGCCTCGTCGATGCGGCCGACGTCGATGAGCGCCTTGCCATAGGGCACGACCACGTCGGCGCGGCCCGGCGTCTGGGCCAGCGCGCGCGCCTCGAGCGCGATGAGGAGGTCGAGCTGGTGGGCGCTCCGGAGCAGCGGCTCGATGGCGTCGAGCACCTCGCGCGCCGTGCCGGCCCCGCTGCTGCCCGAGGTCGAGCGCGCGATGGCGTCGGCGAAGTCCTGGAAGGCGGCGTCCTCGCGCCCGGCCAGGAGCTGGATGCGGCCGCGCGCGACCAGGAGCCGCGCCGCGCCCGGCACGCGCTGGAGCGCGTCGTCGGCCAGCCCGAGCGCCACCTCCGGGCCGATGCCGGCGCGCACGTCGCCGATGACGCGCTCGAAGACATCGACCGCCGAGCCGGCCGGCGTGGCGTTGAAGAGCCGGCGCGCGAGCGCGTCGACGGCCGCCGTGTCCTGCCTGAGGATGGCCACCGACAAGGCCGACGATAGCAGCGTCGGGTCCTTCGGCCGCACCTCGAGCCCGCGCGCGAGGAGGTCGCGGGCCTCGGCCGAGAGCCCGGCCTCGACCAGGCGCTGGGCCCCGGTCTGGTAGGCGCGCTGCGGGCTGCGCGCGTCGGCGGCGACGAAGCGCTCGACCAGCGGCACCAGCTCGGCGGTGCGCCCGGTGCGGCGCAGGAGGTCGGCCAGCGGGCTCATGACGCCCGCCTCGAAGCGGTCGCCGTCGGCCAGCCGCGCGGTCAGGAGGTCGGCCGCGCGGGCGAGCCGCCCCTCTTCGGAGAAGACCTTGCCGAGCTCGTCGAGCGCTCGCACGTCCTTCTTGGCGCGGTCGCCGAGGAGGCGGTTGGCGACCTTGTCGGCGGCCTCGTCGTCGCCCTGGCGGAGCAGCGCGCGCACCCAGCCGCAGTAGGTCTCGGTGGTCTTGTCGCCGCTCTCGACGACCAGCTCGTAGGCCTCGGCCGCCAGCGCCGACAGGCGCAGCTCGACCAGCAGCTCGGCCAGGGCCAGCGTGCGCGCCGGCTGCACCTCGTGGCTCGCGCCGAGCTCGAGGAAGCGCCGCGCCATGGCCTCGGCGCCGCGCCGATCGGCGCGCATGACGTAGCGCCGCGTCAGCTCGGGCAGGACGTCGGTCTGCTGGATCTCGGCCGGGTGCATCCGATCGTAGAAGCGCATGGCCTCCTCCCCGCGCTCCTCGCTGCGGAAGCGGATGGCCACGATCTCGGGCGTCGCGCCGGTGGCGTGCGCCGTCAGCGCCGCCTCGTACGCCGCCACCGACTCGGGCCAGCGCTTGAGCTTGGCGTAGGCGTCGCCGAGCGCGTCCCAGGCCGGCTCGAGGAGCCCCTCGCGCCCCGCCGCGGCGCGCGCCTTCCTCGCCTCGCCGAGCGCCGCGCGCAGCTCGGGCACCGGCCGTCGCTCGAGCGCGCGCAGCCACTCGACCAGCGCGTCGGCGTCGGGCTCGCTCCAGGCGCGCAGCGCGGCGATGGCCTTGGCCTCGACGGCCGGGTCCTGCACGCCGCGGAGCAGCGGGTCGAGCGCGGCCTCCAGCGCCTTCCGTTGCGCCTGCGCCGCCTCGTCGGGCAGCGCCTGCGGCAGCCGCGCCTTGGCCTCGCCGACCAGCGCCAGCGCCTCGTCGTGGTGCTTCTCGGCCTCGAGCGCGCGCGCGCCGGCCATCAGCACGCGCGCCCCGGCGGCCGGCTGGAGGCGCGCGGCGGCCTTCAGCCACAGGTCGCGGGCCTCGCCGGCCAACTGCTTGGCGAGCGCCATCTCGGCGCCGAGCACGTCGTTGTCGGCCATGTCGGCATCGCCCGAGGCGTCCTCGCGCGCCTCGCCCAGCGCCCACTCGGCGTCCTCGGGGCGGCCGAAGCGCCCGAGCCAGCGCGCCAGCGCGCGCCACTCGGGGGCGCGCTCGATGGTGGAGCGCGCGCGCGACTGCTGGAGCGCGCCCTTGTCGAGCGCGTCGAGGCGGAGGTCGAGGAGGCGCGTGTCCTCACCGAGGCGCGTGGCCGTGGCCAGCTCGGCGCGCGCCGGCTCGCGCAGGTTCTTGTCGAGCCAGGCCGCAGCCAGCGCGCGATGCAGGTTGGCGCGCTCGAGGCGCAGCGCCTTCATCGGCTCGGGCAGCTCCTCCTCGAGCTCGGCCACGAGCCGCGCCGCGCTCGCCACGCGCCCGTCGTCGGCCTCGGCCTGCGCCAGCGCCGCCAGGTTCTTGGCCTGCTCGCCGGCGACCTCCTTCGGCGCCGAGCGCGCCGCCAGCGCGAAGAGCCGCCGCGCCTCGGCCCGATCGCCGCGCGCGATGGCGAGCCGCGCCGCCACCACCAGCGCGCCGGGGTGGCCCGGCTGGCGCACCAGCGCCCAGCGCACCCAGCGCTCGGCGGCCGCGCCGGGCGCGCGGTGGCCGGCTTCGAGCTCGGCCGCCGCGCGCTCGATGAGGCGCTCGATGCTGATGGTTCCGCTGCCCAGCGGCTGGCGATCGTTGCCGCTCGGACCGGGGATGAGGAAGCCGTGCTGCGCGCTCGTGCCGCAGCCGGAGGCCGCCAGCGCGACCCCGGCCAGGGCCGCGATCAGCGCCGCGGCGACGCCTCGCCCGCTGGCGTCCGACCGCATCAGCGCAGGAGCTCGGCCGCCCGCGGCGCGAAGTAGGTGATGAGCACGTCGGCGCCGGCGCGCTTGATGCCGACCAGCGACTCGAGGATGGCGCGGTCCTTGTCGATCCAGCCGCGCTCGGCGGCGGCCATGATCATCGAGTACTCGCCCGACACCTGGTAGGCCGCCACCGGCAGGTCGGTGTGCTCCTTCACGGTGCGGATGATGTCGAGGTAGGGGCCGGCCGGCTTCACCATGACGATGTCGGCGCCCTCCTCCTCGTCGAGCATGACCTCGCGCAGGGCCTCCTGCACGTTGGCCGGATCCATCTGGTAGGTCTGGCGATCGCCGAAGGCCGGCGCGCTGTCGGCGGCCTCGCGGAACGGGCCGTAGAAGGCCGAGGCGTACTTGGCCGAGTAGGCCATGATGGCCACGGTATCGAGGCCGGCGTCGTCGAGCTCTTCGCGGATGAAGCCGACGCGCCCGTCCATCATGTCCGACGGCGCGACCACGTGGGCGCCCGCCTGCGCGTGCACGAGCGCCTGCTTGGCCAGCAGCTCGAGGGTCGGGTCGTTCAGGACCTCGCCCTTCTCGACCAGGCCGCAGTGGCCGTGGTCGGTGTACTCGCACAGGCACACGTCGGTCATGATGACGAGGCTCGGCGCGGCCTTGGCGATGGCGCGCACGGCCTGCGGGATGACGCCGTCCTTGGCGTAGGCGCTGGTGCCGAGCGCATCCTTGTGGTCGGGGATGCCGAACAGGAGGACCGACGAGATGCCGAGGTCCTGGAGCCGCTTCACCTCCTCGGCGGCCGCGTCGGGCGAGAAGCGCGACTGGCCGGGCATGCTGGCGATGGGCTGGCGCACGCCGCGCCCGGGCACGACGAACATCGGATAGACGAAGCTGCGCACGGAGAGGGAGGTCTCGCGCACGAGCGCGCGGAGGCCGGGGGACTTGCGGAGGCGACGCGGACGCGACGATGGGTATGACATAGCCCGCCATGTCTATGCCCAATGGGGCGAAGTGACAACGACGCGCGCGGAGCGACGACACCGGACCCGCGTCGCCGCCGCGCCGGCCCTCGGGACGGGTCAGGGTCGGAGCTCGGCCCCGCCGGGGATCCGCAGGGCGGTCGTGCCGCCCTCGCCGAGCGCGCCGAGGCCGCCGCCGATGAGCGCGCCCTCGAGGCCCAGCGCCAGCGCAAGCGCCAGCGTGAGCGGCAGCGTCATGTCGCGCGAGCCGTCGGGCTTGACGATGCCGAGGCCGCCCAGCGTGACCAGCATGAAGCTCGCGCCGAAGCCGAAGCCGGGCAGCACCCAGTCGCGCCACACGGCCCCCGAGGTCGACACGTCGATGCGCATGACGTCGACCTCGGGCGTGCCGACGCCGGCGCCCCACAGGCGCATCTCCTCGGTCGACGGCAGGCGCTGCCCGCCGGCCTTCGGCCCGACGATGATGCGCTCGACGTCGTAGCGCTCCACGTCCTCGCCCGGCCGCTCGACGATGAGCTGCCCGCGCGCGAAGCGCGGCGGCTGGTCGCCGGCGTAGATGAAGGTGTGGGTGCAGCCGGCCAGCGCCGCGGCGAGCGCCGGCGCGGCCGCGCGCGTGCGCGAACGTCGGCTCACGACTCCGAGGCCTGCTCCGAGCTCGTGTAGGCCAGCATGTAGCCCGCGCCGCGCACCGTCTTGATGAGCACCGGGTTCCTCGCGTCGTCGCCGAGCTTGTGGCGGATGCGCGACATGTGCACGTCGATCGACCGATCGAAGGCCTGGTCGGCGCTGCCGCCGGCCGCCTCGAGCAGCGTCTCGCGCGCCACCACCTTGCCGCGGCGCTCGGCCAGCGCGTACAGCAGCAGGAACTCGTAGCTGGTGAGGCCGAGCGTCTTCTTGCCGCGCGTGGCCTTGAGCGACGTCGGCTCGAGCACCAGGTCCTCGACCACCAGCATGCGCTTGATGGGCCCGACCTGGCCGCGCGCGCGCCGGATGAGCACCACCGTCCGCGACACCAGCTCGCGCGGCGAGTAGGGCTTGGCCATGTAGTCGTCGGCGCCGGCGTCGAAGCCGTTCAGTCGATCCTCCTCGTCGGTGAGGGTCGACACGATGATGATCGGGACGTCGCTGCGCTGGCGGATGGCCGCGCACAGGTCGAGCCCGTCGCCGGCCGGCCCGGGCTTGGCCACGTCGAGCAGGACCAGGTCGAAGACGCGCTTGCCGATCTCGTCGAGCGCCGCGTCCGAACTCTTCACGGTCGTCACCATGAAGCCCTGCTGGACGAGGTAGGACTCGGTCGTCTTGGCCGACACCTCGTTCTCGTCGACGTAGAGCAGGCTGGCCGGCGTCGGGCGGAGCAGGCTCCCCGAGTCGCGCGTGCGAGGAGCTCTTTCTTCGGCCAGGTTCGAACGATCGAGAAAGCTCATGAGAGCCTCCTTTGAAGGACGACGGCAGTCCGGTCGGCACGGGCCGAGCCAGAGAGGCCCGGCGGCAGGCTGCCACGGCGTAGGGTAGACGGCGGTCACCTCCGCCTCTACGAGGCTTAACATATCACCATCGCGCGGGGAAGCGCCCGTCCTGGTCGCCTTTTTTCGTTTGGCCGCGCTTCGAAACCCGCGACTCGCGCGGCCGACGCAGCGCGGCACCGGCCCATTGGCGGAGGCGCGGCATGCGCGCCGATGCGCCGGGTTTCTTGCCGGACCGACCGCCCCGGCTTACCCCGGGGATCCGAACGCGCGCGTGCGCGTCCTTCGGTCGAGCCTCGCAGCGCGGCTTCGCCCGTGCGAGCACGGCCACTCGGTCACAGAAGGGCGTCTTGCTCCCGATCATCATCGCCAGCCTGCTCTGCCAAGCGCCGCCCGCGCCGCCCGACACCGGGGTCCCGGTGCAGCCCGCGCTGCCCAAGGACCTCGTCGGCAAGCCCATGCCGTGGGAGCCCCTGCTGGTCGACGCGTGCAAGGACAAGCTGGCCGCGGCCGGCCTCGACGGGCTCGACTACCGCTTCTCGAAGGTCGACTACGTGGCCACGCTGCCCGCGCCGCGCGGCTCGGGCGAGGACCCGCTCTACTGCCACGTACCGCAGGGGACGGTCCTCTGGATCGGCCCGACCGGCGTCCACTACGTCGGCTTCACCCACATGAGCTGCGCCTTGACGTTGGCCCTGGCGCGCTTCGAGGTCATCGCCCAAGACGTCGCGCGCACGGTCTTCGGGCGGCCGGCCGACGAGAACCCGGTGCGCTACATCTCGCACGTCGGCACCTACAACTGCCGGCGCCAGCGCCTGAAGAACAAGGTGAGCCAGCACAGCTTCGGCAACGCCATCGACTTCCAGGCCTTCGAGGTGAAGGGCTTCGGGCGCATCAACGTGCTGCAGCACTGGTCGACGACCTACAAGCCCTGGCTCAAGGCCAGCGAGTTCCTCCACACGCTGGCGCGGCGCCTGCGCGAGGAGGACGTCTTCACCAACGTGCTCGACCCCGACTGGGACGTCTGGCACCAGAACCACATCCACGTCGACATGGCCCCGACCTCGCACGGCGAGCCGTCGCCCGCGCTCCAGCGCGTCATGTCGATGCCGACCGCGGCGCGCGACGAGCGCGGCCAGGCGACCGTCGCCGAGCCGGCCACGTCGACCGCCCCCGGGCCGGTCCGACCGTGAGCGCATAGCGCGCATGCTGGAGCTGGCGAGCCGGCTCGTGCTGGAGACGACGCTCGTGCGCGCGACGTCGGGCGCCGCCGGAGGCGCGCCGGGCGACGCGACGGCGACCCCGCTCGAGGCGCGGCGGCTGTTCCTCGCCAAGCGCGTCGGCGAGTCGATGGGCCACGTGGCCATGAAGCTCCTGGCCTGGGCCGTCCACTGGCGGCCGGGCGAGGAGCTCCTCATCGAGGCGCCGGCCGGCCAGCACTACAAGCCCG
This sequence comes from Myxococcota bacterium, assembly GCA_046351155.1. Classification (GTDB taxonomy): domain Bacteria; phylum Myxococcota_A; class UBA9042; order PHBI01; family PHBI01; genus JAXLYZ01. The sequence continues at coordinate 164,135 of JAXLYZ010000015.1, read as the reverse complement.
ACGTGGTGCGCTTCGGGCCCGACGGGCGGCCGCGCCTTTGGATCGACTGCGGCCGCACGGCGCCGAAGAAGCTGGTCGAGGTGGTGCAGCGGAACCGCGCCGCCACGGTGGTGATCGTCAAGCGCGGCGAGGTCGAGCTCGGCCACTACCGCGACACCGCCCTGCCCCGGCTGGAGCGCCTCGGGCTGGCCGAGCGCGTGGCCTGGCTGGCCTTCGACGAGGGCTTCGTCGAGCGCGTGGCGGCGCGCCTCTGGGCCCGCCACGAGGTGATCATCGCCGTCGCGAGCGGGCGCGTGGCCGTCAGCGTCGACGGCGGCGCGCGCGACGAGTCGGCGCTGGTGTGGTTGCCGAAGGGCGGCGAACCTCATAACGTCCTCGGGTCGAGCGTCGCGGACGAGACCGGCGAGACCCTGCCCGGCGAACATCCGCGACGCGAGTCGAGGGAGCCATGGCCGACGCAGCGAAAGAGAAGTCCGACGTCCCGACCGCGCTGAAGGTGAAGATCCGCTCCTTGCCCAAGGTGGTCTTCTTCTACCCGGTCTGGATCTTCTCGCTCGTGTGCGCGCTGCTCGCGGCCGCGTCCGACCCGCCCGCGGCGTGGATCGGCCTCGGCTGGATGAGCCTCTTCGTGCTCAACCTGTTCGTCATCGCCTTCGACTTCACCGAGCAGCGCACGGTCATCATCGCGCTGGCCATCGTCGTGGCCATCCTGTCGCTCGTGCTGCTGGGCGCGCTGTCGTCGGTCACCGCCTTCGTCACGGCCCTCAGGCCCATCATGAACGGCACCTTCTATTGGATGATGTTCGTCACCTTCTCGGTGGTGTTCCTGCTCGCCTGGATCGGCTCGCGGCTCGACTACTGGGAGATCGAGCCGAACGAGATCGTCCACCGCCACGGGCTCTTCCGCCGCATGCAGCGCTACTCGACCGAGTCGCTGCGCTGGGACAAGGTCATCCCCGACGTGATGGAGCGCATCATGCTCGGCACGGGCACCATCATCCTGACGACGCCCTTCGAAAAGGTGCCCATCGTCATCGAGCACGTCACCCGCATCGGCAAGATCGACGAGCAGATCGCCCGCATCCTCGGCGTGAAGCAGGTCATCGAGGGCACGAAGCAGCACCTGCCGACCGACGACGACGCGGGCAAGTGACGACGCTGCCGACCGGCGCCGAGCTGCGCGCCTGGCTCGCCGAGCCGCGCTCGGGTATCGTCAAGGCGCTTGTCCAACGCCTCGGGCACGGGCGCCACGCGCTGCCGGCGACGGTCGAGCTGACGCGGGCCGGCGGGCTGGTCGGCGATCGCTGGGCGCTCGTGCGGCCGAAGCGGAAGGCGCAGCTGACGCTCATGGACGCGCGCGTGGTGGAGCGGCTGCTGGCGCTGAGCGGAGGCACGGACCTCGACCGGCCGGGCGACAACCTGGTCGTCGACCACGCCACCTCGCTCGCGGCCATGCCGACCGGCATGCGCTACCGCCTGGGCGGCGCGACCATCGAGCTGAACGCGCTGGCCCACCTGGGCTGCGCCAAGTTCGAGGCGCGCTTCGGCGGCGCGGCGCAGGCCTGGGTGAACCACGCCGAGCACCTCGACCTGCGCCTGCGCGGCGTGCACGCGACGGTCGTCCGTGACGGCGTGGTGGCGCTGGGCGATCGGCTCGAGCCGCTCGGCCTCGCGCCCGCCAACCTCGAGCTGTTCGCGCCCGACGACGACGCCGACGACGACGACGGCCCGAGCGCGGGGGCCGGCGCATGATCGGCCTCGCGCTGTGGCTGTGCCTCACGACGGCGCTGCCGCGCGCGCCCGAGGCCGAGGCACCGGCGTCGCCGGCGCGCATGGCCTGCTTCCGAGCGGCCTACCCCGACGTCTTCTGCGGCGCCAGCCAGGACGCGCTGGTCCTGTGCGACGGGCGCCGCCTGACCTGGGACGACGGCCTCGGCGAGAAGTCCTACCAGGCCTTCCTCGAGCACCCCGACCTCGAGGAGTCGGTGCGCATGCGCTATCGGCCGGGCCCCGATTTCCCCACGCCGCCCGAGAACTTCGAGCCCGGCCGCATCAGGAACGAGGCCTTCTTCCGCGCGCTCTACGGCGCCGATCGGTCCGCCGTCGAGCGCGACCTGGTCGACGTGCGCTGGATGCCGCGCCGCGGCGGCACCTCGACCGTGAAGGTGCACCGGCGCGTGGCGGCCGCGCTGCAGGCGGTGAGCGACGAGCTCGAGCAAGCGCTCACGCCCGAGCTGGCGGCGCTCGCGGCCAAGACCGCCGGCGCCTACACCTGGAGGAAGGTCCACGGCTCGCAGCGCACCAGCATGCACAGCTTCGGCATCGCCATCGACGTCGGCGTGTCGCGCTCGGACTACTGGGACTGGCACCGCCCCGACAAGGACGGCCACTACACCTGGAAGAACCGCTTCCCGTGGGCCATCGCCGCCGTCTTCGAGCGCCACGGCTTCGTGTGGGGCGCCAAGTGGTACCACTTCGACACCATGCACTTCGAGTATCGCCCCGAGCTCTTCGCGCCGCCCTGCGTCGACGACGGGCGCGCGCCGTGAGGGCCTGGGCGCTGGCGACTTGGGTCGCGCTGGCGGCCGGCTGCCGCGGCGACGCGTCGGGTGGCGCGACGTCCGGCGCCGCGCCGACGCCGGGCCGACCGATGGTAGCCGTCACGCTGCGGCTCCCCGGCGCGTCGGCCGACGAGCTCGAGCGCCACACGGTCCGCGTGATCGAGGAGGCGCTGCGCGCCCTGGCCGACGTCGACGGGGTGCGCTCGGCGACGTCGGAGGGCGCGGCCGAGGTCCGGGTCGACTTCGCGGCCGGCGTCGAGGACGCGGCGCTGCGGGTGCACGACGCCCTCGCCCGAGCCACGCCGGCGCTGCCGCGCGACGCCGACGTGCCCATCGTGACCGACCTCACGGGCTGTCTCCAGCGCTGGCTCGTGGTCGATCACATGGCGCCGGCGCTGGCGCCGGACGACGCCTATCGCCTCGGCGAGTCGCTGCGCTGGGCGCTGGAGCGGACGCCGGGCGTGCGCGCGGCGAGCCTCTGCGCCGGCTCGCCCGAGCTGCGCGTCGAGCTGTCGCCGTCGCACCTCGCGGCCCTCGGCCTCGCCGCGACCGACGTCGTGCGCGCGCTCGAGGGCGGGCTCGGCGAGCTGCGGCCGAACGCGTCGCTCGAGTCGCTGGTCCTGGCCGAGCGCGGCGCGCCGGTGCGGCTCGCCGACGTGGCCGTGCTGGTGCGCGGCCGCGGCGCGCCGCCCTGCCAGGTCGAGGGGCCGACCTGGCGTTCGAGCTCGAGCTCGACGCCGCTCGGCTGGATGCGCCGGTGAGCGCGCTGCGCGAGGCGCTGGCGCGCACCTGGGCAGGCTCGGCCGAGGTCGCGATGATCGAGCGCAGCACCGCGCCCTTCGTGGTCGCGCGCCGCGCCTCGCGCTGGCCGCCCGACGCCGCGGCGCCCGAGGCCGAGGCCGCGCCTGCGCCCGCCGCGCGGTTGGTGATCGACCGGGCGCGCGCCGCCGCGCTGGGCGTGAGCGCGGACGAGATCGCGCGGGCGCTCGCGCTGTGCGGCGACGGCGCGACGCCGGCCCGCATGCGGGTCCGCGACAGCGAGCTGCCGGTGCGCGTGCGGGTGGTCGCGGACGGTGGCGACGCGCTCGCCGGCGTGCTGGCGGCGACGGTGCGCGGCGGCGACGGGCAGCTCGTGCCGCTGTCGATGCTGGCGACGCTCGAGCGCTGACGCGCACGACGGAGGTTGCGTCGCGGCGCGAGCCGCGGGAGGGTCGGCGCATGGCAGAACCCCACGTCGTGATCATCGGCGGTGGCTTCGGCGGCCTCGCCGCGGCCCGCGAGCTCAAGCGCGCGCCGGTGCGGGTGACGGTCGTCGACGCGCGCAACCACCACCTGTTCCAGCCGCTCCTCTACCAGGTCGCGACCGCGGCGCTGGCGGCGCCCGACATCGCGGCGCCCATCCGCACGCTGCTCGCCGGCCACGACAACGCGACCGTCTTCCGCCGCGCCGTGACCGGCATCGACCTCGCGCGGAAGAAGGTCCTCTACGACGGCGGCGAGCTCGCCTACGACTACCTGGTCGTGGCCGCCGGCGCGCGCAATCACTACTACGGCCACGACGGCTGGGCCGCGCACGCGCCGGGGCTGAAGTCGATCGACGACGCCTTCGAGATCCGCCGCCGCATCCTCGTGGCGTACGAGGAGGCCGAGCTCTGCACCGACCCCGAGCGGCGCCGGGCGCTGCTGACGTTCGTCGTGGTCGGCGCCGGCGCCACCGGCGTCGAGCTGGCCGGCGCGCTGGCCGAGATCGCCAAGAAGACCATGCGCAAGCAGTTCCGGAACTTCGACCCGGCCGACGCGCGCGTGGTCCTGGTCGAGGGCGGGCCGCGCGTGCTGGCGGCCTTCCCCGAGGACCTGTCCGAGAAGGCCAGGGCCCGCCTCGAGAAGCTCGGCGTCGAGGTGCGGCTCGAGACGCGCGTCCAGACCATCGACGTCGACGGCGTGGCGCTGGCCGAGCCGGGCGGCCGCAGCGAGCGCATCGTCACGCCGACCGTGCTGTGGGCCGCGGGCGTCGGAGCCTCGCCGCTGGCCGCCATGCTCGGGCCGCCCGACAAGATCGACCGCGGCGGGCGCATCGTCGTGAACGCCAACCTGTCGGTGCCGGGCCACCCCGAGGTCTTCGCCGTCGGCGACATGGCCGCCATGGCGCACGCCGGCGGCACCGTGCCGGGCGTGGCGCAGGGCGCGCTCCAGGGCGGGCGGCACGCGGCCCGGGAGATCAAGCGGCACATGGCCGGGCGCGAGAGCGAGGCCTTCCGCTACAAGGACAAGGGCACGCTGGCGACCATCGGGCGCATGTCGGCGGTGGCCGAGCTCGGCCGCGTCCACACGGCCGGCGTCTTCGCGTGGTTCCTCTGGGTCTTCGTCCACATCATGTACCTCGCCAGCTTCCGGAACCGCGTCATCGTCCTCATGGAGTGGGCGTGGGCCTGGTTCAGCTGGTCGCGCCCCGGCCGCATCATCCTCGACGGCACCACCAGCACCGCGCCGCCGCCGCCCGCGCCGACGACGCCCCCGCCATCGGTCGCGCGCTCCGAGTAGACCCGAAGCGGCAGCGCGCGCGTACAGGTCGCCACGGCTTCGATCCGGGGGATGGCATGCAGCGCGGCGCGATGGGTGTCCTGGGGTTGGTCGGCTCGCTCCTGCCGCTCGCGACGGCGCGCGCCAGCCCCGCCGAGCATCCGCCGCACACGAAGGATCCCGAAGGTTCGATAGGCTATTACTCGCACGGCAGCCTCGACGGCGGCGTGGCGCTGCCCGAGGAGTCGGCCGACCACTACCTGGTGTTCCCGGCGCGCTGCTACGCGACGCCCGCCTTCGCGGCCGAGTACCCGGAGCCGTCGCGGCGCGAGAACTTCTGGGGCAACGCGGCGACGGTCGAGGCCATCCTCGAGGTGACGGCCGCGGTGAGGCGGGCCCACCCCGACATGCCGCGCATCGCCGTCGCCGAGATCGGCAACCGCAGCGGAGGCCCGATCCCCTACCACCTGTCGCACCAGAACGGGCTCGACGTCGACATCCTCTTCCCGCAGCGCGGCGACGGGCCGCGCTTCCCGGTCGCGCCGTGCACGCCGTACGGCGAGCACCGCCGCTTCGAGGGCATCGACCCGGCGAGCGGCAAGTGGGCCGTCAGCGCCGACTTCGAGCTGGCGTGGAACTGGGCGCTGGCGTCGGCGTTCGCGGCGCGCAAGGACGTGCAGGCCATCTTCATCGGCGCGCTGATCGAAAAGAGCCTTTCCGATTGGGCGACGCGCGAGGGCATCCCGGCGGCCGAGCGACGACTCACGCTGGCGAAGCTCATGGCCGTCACCTGCGCCCCGCCGAAGGGGGTGAAGGTCCCGTTCTACAAGAACAACTTCTGCCCCCACGACGACCACATCCACGTGCGCTTCAAGTGCCCGAAGGACAGCAAGCGCTGCGTCAGCCATCGCTGAGCGGGGACCGACGCGCGCGCGCTTCGACGCGCGCCGCGGCTCAGGCGACGGGCTCGACCAGCACGGTGGCCTCGCCGCTCAGGACGACCTCGCCGTGCTGGTTGGTGACGGTGGTGTCGAGGACCAGGATGGGCTTGTCGCCCTTCCGGGCCTTCACGGTCGCGGTCGCGGTGATGGTGTCGCCGATGCGCACCGGGCCTTTGAAGGCGAGCGTCTGGCCGAGGTAGATGGTGCCCGGGCCGGGCAGGCGCGTGCCGAGGACGGCCGAGACGAGCGATGCGGCGAGCATGCCGTGGGCGATGCGCCCCTTGAAGCGCGTGCGGGCGGCCACCGCGTCGTCGAGGTGCACCGGGTTCGTGTCGAGCGACACCTCGGCGAAGGCGACGACGTCGGCGTCGGTCACGGTCTTCGAGAGGCTGGCCGAGGCGCCGATATCGGGGAGCGCGATCGTCATGCGCCGCGGTTACCACTGGCGCGCGCGGCGGGCAACGCGGCCGCCCGCCGCGTCCAGCGCGGCCGGGCGATGCGAGGCGGCGCGCGGCGCGGCGGCAGCGCGGGCCGCCGCGAGGGTCGAGGGGCGCCTGGCGAGCCACCCTCGGGCAGGTCCGACCCTGCCCGTTCGTTCAGGCCGGCCTACATTGACCGCGCGCGGCTGGGCCATAGCGTGGCATAGTCTGAAATGTGGACCCCTCAAGTCCCACCTCCCAAGGAGCCCATCTCCAATGGCTGATCGCCCCTACGTGCCCGAGGCCCCCGAGTCGCCCTTCCCGCTCCTCCCCCTCCGCAACGGCGTCCTCTTCCCCGGCACCGTGACCACGCTCGCCGTCGGTCGCCCCCAGTCCCTCGCCATCCTGCGCCAGGTGAAGCCTGGCCAGACCGTCATCGGCGTCGCGGTCCAGAAGGACTCGAAGGTCGCCGACCCGAGCTTCGAAGACCTGCATCCGGTCGGCACCTTCGCGCGCGTCGTCGGCGTGCAGCGCCACGGCGACAACGCCGTGATGCTGTCGCTGCAGGGCCTCTCGCGCTTCGAGCTGCATCGCCTCGTCGAGACGACGCCGGCCTGGCTGGCCGACGGCACGCCGCTGCGCGAGCCGGTGCGCGACGAGCTCGAGGCCCAGTTCCTGGCCGAGTCGCTGCGCCAGCGCATCCTGCAGGCGCCGACCGCCGAGAAGGCCGACAAGGCCGACAACCAGCTCGCGACGCGGCTCGGCCAGATCCCGGCCAACGAGTCGCCCGGCCGCTTCGCCGACCGCGTGGCGGCCGCCCTCGAGCTGCCGCCGGAGAAGGCCATCCAGGTGCTGGCGACGGCCGACGTCATCGAGCGCCTGCGGCTCGTGACCCAGCTCGTCGGTGAGGCGGTGGCGGTGCGCGAGGTGCGCCAGCGCATCGATGACGAGGTCCGGAAGGAGTTCACCAAGAACCAGCGCGAGGCCGTGCTGCGCGAGCAGCTGAAGGCCATCAAGAAGGAGCTCGGCGACGAGGGCTCGGACCAGGCCGACACGCTGCGCGAGCGCGTGGCCAAGGCCGACCTGCCCGACGAGGTGCGCCAGGTGGCCGAGCGCGAGCTGCGCCGCCTCGACGGCATGAACGGCTCGATGGCGGAAGCGAACGTGTCGCGCACCTACCTCGAGTGGCTCATCGACGTGCCGTGGAACAAGCGCGCCGACGTGAAGGACGACATCGGCGGCGTGGCCGACAAGCTCGACGCCGACCACTTCGGCCTGAAGGACGTGAAGCAGCGCATCCTCGAGCACCTGGCGGTCATGAAGGTCGCCAAGAACCCGCGCGGCACCATCCTGTGCCTGGTCGGCCCGCCGGGCGTCGGCAAGACGTCGCTCGGGCAGTCGATCGCGGACGCGACCGGTCGGCCCTTCGTGCGCATCGCGCTCGGCGGCGTGCGCGACGAGGCCGAGGTGCGCGGGCATCGCCGGACGTACGTCGGCGCGCTGCCGGGCCGCATCATCACCCACCTGAAGAAGGTGAAGGTGAAGAACCCGGTCATGCTGCTCGACGAGATCGACAAGCTCGGCCAGTGGTGGGGCGGGTCGCCGGAGTCGGCGCTGCTCGAGGTCCTCGACCCGGAGCAGAACCACACCTTCACCGACCACTACCTCGAGCTGCCGTTCGACCTGTCGGAGGTGCTGTTCATCTGCACCGCCAACGACCTCGGCGGCATCACGGCGCCGCTGCGCGACCGCCTGGAGATCGTCGAGGTCTCGGGCTACACGCACGACGAGAAGGTGCATATTGCCAGAAATCACCTCATCCCGCGGCAGCTGAAGGACCACGGCGTCCACCCCGAGTCGCTGACCATCTCGGACGCCGGCCTGGCGGCGATCATCCGCGACTACACTCGGGAAGCGGGCGTGCGGCAGCTGAACCGCGAGCTCGTGCGGCTGTGCCGGGCGCTGGCGCTGAAGATTGCCAAAAACCCGGATTCGGCACATACGACGCTCTACGTCGAGCCCGACAATCTCAAGGACCTGCTCGGCAAGGCGAAGTTCCGGGAGGACATCTCCGAGCGCACGGGGCAGCCCGGCGTGGCCACCGGCCTCGCCTGGACCCCGGTGGGCGGCGACATCCTCTTCATCGAGACCTCGCTCATGCCCGGCAAGGGGCAGACGCAGATCACCGGCAAGCTCGGCGACGTCATGAACGAGTCGGCGCGGGCGGCGCTGTCGTACGTGCGCAGCAACGCGCACGAGCTCGGCATCGACCCGGCTTTCCTCGAGTCGAAGGACCTGCACATCCACGTGCCGGCGGGCGCCGTGCCGAAGGACGGTCCGTCGGCGGGCATCACCATGTTCACGGCCATCGCGTCGCTGCTCACCGGGCGGCGCGTGCGGAGCGACACGGCGATGACCGGCGAGGCGACGCTGCGCGGGCGGGTGCTGCCGGTGGGCGGCATCAAGGAGAAGGTGCTGGCCGCGCACCGCGCGGGTCTGAAGCGGGTCATCCTGCCGAAGAAGAACGAGCGCGACCTGGAGGACGTGCCCGAGCTGACGCGCGCCGAGATGCAGTTCGTGCTGGTCGACGACATGCGCGAGGCGCTGGCGGCGGCGCTCGAGCCGCTGGCCGAGGTGGGTGCCGCAGCGCCGGTGCCGCCGGTGGCGGTGCCGGGCGCCATCCCCGGGGCCGGCCACGGGCCGGTGCCCGAGGCCGGCGGCGCGGCGTGACGACCTGAAGGCCTGATGACCTGAAGGCCTGGAGGCCGGCAGGAATCACCAACGCCTCCTCGAGACCGCGTGTGCGGCTCGGGGAGGCGTTGGCATTTCAGGGGTCGACGCTGGCGGCGCTGGCGGCGTCGTGGGTCTGGGCGCCGTCGCCGTGGATGTCGATGGGCGGGCCGAGGCGGGCCGGGTCGGCGTCGACGATGACGTCGACGGCGGCCACCAAGCGGGCGGCGAGCTCGCGCGCCTCGGCGCCGAGCGACATCCACTGGTCGCCGTCGACGGCCAGCACGATGGCGTCGATGCCGGCGGCGCGGGCGAGGAAGGCGGTGCGGTCGGCGTGGAGGCCTTGCGTGCAGACGACGGCGTCGCGCACGCCGAAGACGCGGGCGGCGCGCTCCATGGTGTCGCGGGTGCGGAAGCCGGCGTGGTCCATGAAGACGTCGCGGTCGGGGATGTCGCGCGCGAGGAGGTAGCGGCGCATGGCGTTGGTCTCGTCGTAGGCGGCGCGGCCGTGGTCGCCCGAGACGAGGATCTTGCCGACGCGGCCGCTCTGGTAGAGCGCGACGGCGGCGTCGAGGCGACGGGCCAGGAACCAGCACGGCGTGCCGTCGGGGTCGACGCGGGCGCCGGGGACGATGGCCACCGAGCGCTGCGGGATGGCGGCGAGGTCGGTGGCGACGAAGGCGCCGGCCTGGCCGACCCACACCTCGGCGGCCGCGACCCACGCGGTCATCCCCAGGAACCCGAGCACGAGCAGGCGTCGAACCATGGCGTCGCGAACGCGTAGCACGCCGGGAACATTCGCGCGAAATCGGCGCCGAGCCGCGTCGAGCGGGTGGAAAATGAGAAAAGAAGTAGTCCTGACCCCGGGGTCGGACACCGGGGTCAGGACTACTTTTCTCATTTTCCCGACCCGCGCTGGAGCGATCGCCGGTCGCCGCGCGGGCGATGCGGCTTCAGCAAATCGTTGCCCCACGCCCGGTGGGGTCCACGATGCGCCGCATGAACGCACAGCCCAGCCTCCGCACCTGCGCCCGACTCCTCCCGGCCGCGCTGCTCGCCCTCGCCGCCTGCGGCGACGACGCCGGCGGCGGCGACGCGGCACCCGACGCGGCCGACACCGCCTCGAGCGACGGCGCCGACGCCACGACCGAGGTCGACGCCGACACCACCCCCGACGTCGCGCCCGACACGACCCTCGGCGACGACGTCTACGGGCCGCACGCGCCGCCGACCACCGCCACCCCCGACGCGCGCAAGGGCGCGGTGTGGCCCGCCCACTGGCAGACCGACCTCGAGCCGTTCTGGACCTCGAGCGCCGCGCTCGGCACCCCGGTCGGCAACTACCCCACCTACCGCACCATGACCGGCGCCCCGGCCGCCAACACCAAGCGCCGCCCGCGCATGATCTCGCGCCAGATCTACGCCTACGTCGTCGGCTACCAGCTGACCGGCGACCCCGCGCTCCTCGACGACGCCCAGGCCGGCGTCACCTGGCTCCGCGACCACGCCATCGATCGGACCCACGGCGGCTGCTTCACCGAGCTCGCCGCCGACGGCTCGGCCCTCGACTCCGACCGCACCGCGCAGGACCAGGCCTACTGCATGCTCGGCCTGGCCGCCTGGGTCTACCTGACGCGCGACCCGGCCGCCGAGGCCGACCTCCTGGCCGGCCACGCGCTCCTCTTCGACCCGACCAAGTTCTGGGACGCCAGCCACGGCCGCATCAAGGACGGCCTCGACAAGACCCTCACCAACGAAATCGACGTCGACAACAACGGCGGCTCCGAGCTCGTGGCCCAGCTCGATCCCATCAACGGCTTCATGCTGCTGAGCCAGCCCGTGCTCGCCGCCCAGGCCGACCAGGACCAGTTCCTCACCGACCTGCGCACGCTCGGCCAGGCCATGATCCGCGACTTCGACCAGGACGGCATCATCTGGGGCGTCAGCAGCAAGAAGGGCCAGTACGGCTCCTCGCACGCCGACTTCGGCCACGCGCTGAAGGCGCTGTGGATGCTCCTCCAGATCGACAAGCGCCATGACGACCACCCGTTCCACGACTACGTCGCCGCGCACGCCGACACGCTGCTCGGCCGCGCCTTCGACACCACCAATGGCCGCTGGGCCAAGCGCTACAGCAGCGCCACCGGCGTCGAGTACGGCAACGACTGGTGGATCGCCGCCGAGGAGGACCAGTTCGCGGCCACGCTCGACCTCACCGACGGCCGCTACGACGCCATCCTCGGACAGACCCAGGCCCACTGGCTCGCGACTACCCCGACAAGGTCTACCCCGGCGAGGTCATCCTCCGTCAAGCGCGACGGCTCGCCGGTCTACCCCTGGCCGGCCGGCGACACGGCCAAGTGCAACGAGTGGAAGAACGGCTACCACAGCTCGGAGCACGCGCTGGTGATGGCCATGCTCGGCGACCGCCGCGAAGGCAAGGAGGTCACGCTCCACTTCGCCGTGCCGGTGGCCGACGTCGAGACCTTCGTCGCCACGCCCTACATCTTCCTCGGCCGCGAGCTCGGCCGCGAGGCCGGCGCCACCCACGAGGTCGGGGGCCGCGTGCTCCAGGACGTCACCGTCCGCTTCGCCGACCTCTACTGAGAGGCCCGCGCACCGGCGCTCGCCGGCTCGGACCTGGCGCCGTGCAGGCTGCGGATCTCGAGCGTGAGCTCGAGGATCTGCCGCGACAGGCGCAGGAGCTCGGCGTTCTGCTGCACCTCGAGCTCGTTCTGGCGCTCGCCCTGCTGCACGAGCCGCCACTCGGCGTCGGCCATCAGCTGCCGGCGCTCGTCGGCGCGGTTCTGGCTGATCATGAGGAACGTCGAGAGGAAGATGGCCTCGAGCGACACCAGCATCGTCAGGAGCCCGTACGGGAAGCTCTCGATGCTGAAGCCGATCCACACGCCGAACCAGACCACGTGGACGTAGACGAAGGCCATCGAGCCCGAGAAGCGCGTGATGGCGTCGGCCACCCGATCCTGCATGCGCTCGCGCCGCACCGCCAGGTGCGCGGTGACGACGGGATGGATCGGCTCGGGGATCGACTGGGGCTTCGTCATGATGATGGCCCGACCGGCGCGAGTCGCCGGCCGGCCCATCATGCGCACGCCTGACCGAGCGCGACGAGCGCGGAGATCGGCGCGGCGATCCGCTTCAGCGCGTCGTCTTGATGACCGCGGGCGCGCTCGGCGCAGAGCCATCGCCGCGCCGGCCCTCGCGCGTCAGCACCACCTCGATGTCGCGGCCGCGGCCGTCGACGGCCTCGATGCGCACGACGCGCGAGCGATAGCCGTCGCGCTCGAGGGTGTAGCTGGCCGCCGCGGACGCGGGCAGGCGCACCTCGAGCGGCGTCTGGCCGATGGCCAGCGCTCCATCGCGCACCGTCGCCCCGCTCGGCTGCGAGTGGACTGGCGGGACCACCGTGGCCGGGCGCGGCGCCACCGGCGCGGCGCTCTCGGCCGGCGCCGCGCTCATGGGCGCTGCCGCGATGGGCGCGGCCATCGGCGCCGCGACCGCCGGGCTCGGCGTCGGCGCGCTCGACGGCGTCGGCTTCGGCGCCATGACCGCGGCCGCGGTCGGCCGCGCGGGCGACGCCGCCGCGACCGGCGACGGGCCCTCGCCGCCGGCGCTGAGCGCCAGCGCGATCGACGCCAGCACCGCCAGCGCGCCGAGGCCGATCCACCCGACCGTGCGGCGGCGCGGCGGGCCGCGGGCGCGCGCGAGGTCGACACGAGCCCGGTCACGACCATGGTGCCGTGCGCGTCCTCGGCCGCGGGCAGCTGTGGCCGCGTGGCCGTGTGCGAGCGCAGGCTCGTGCGCGGGCCCGCCCGCAGCCGCGCACCGCTGTCGCCCGCGAGCGCGTCGAGCAGCGCTGCGCGCATGGCGCGCGCGTCGGGGTAGCGCTCGGCCGGACGCTGGGCCAGCGCGCGCAGCACCACGGCGCGCAGCGCGGGCGACACCGCCACGAGCGGCGCCGTCGGGACCTCCTCGACGGCGTGCGCGGTGAGCGTCTCGAGCGGGCTCTCGCGCTCGAACGGCGCGCGCTGCGCCAACATCTCGTAGAGCGTGACGCCGACCGAGTAGAGGTCGCTGCGCGGATCGAGCGACAGCCCCTCGCCCTGCTCGGGCGACATGTAGGTCGGCGTGCCGATGACCAGCCCGGCCGGGTTGTCGCGCACGCGATCCTCGGCCACGATCGACGCCACGCCGAAGTCGATGACCTTCACCACCTCGATGGGCTGGCCGTCGTCGTCGAGGCTCGGCTCGAGCATGACGTTGCCCGGCTTGATGTCGCAGTGGACGATGCCGTGGTCGTGCGCCTCGGCCAGCGACGCCAGGATCTCGGCCGCGATGGTCACCGCGCGCGCGACGCTGAAGGCGCCGTCGTCGGCCATGGCGTCGCAGAGGCGGCGGCCTTCGAGCAGCTCCATGGCCAGCCAGATGCGCCCGTCCTCCTCGCCGAAGTCGATGACCCGCACCGTGTTGCGATGGCGCAGCAGGCTGATGGCCTTGGCCTCGCGCAGGAAGCGCCGGCTCGCCTCGGGGTGATGATCGACAAGTCCCTTGTCGATCATCTTGATGGCCACCGGCAGCCCGAGCGCCTCGTGGCGACCCAGGTAGACGACGCTCGCCGCCCCTCGCCCGAGGGGGCGGGAGATGACGAATCGCCCTCCGGCGATGGGTGTCGACGAATCCAAGCGCGCGCGCTCCTCGGCGGGCATCGTGCCCTGGACGAGGATGGACGATTTGCAGGCGCGCGGTAAACGCTCACAGAATCGCGGTGTAACCTCGACCGGGCGAGGCCCCGCGGGCGCCCGGCGCCCTCACCGCCAGGCCCGCTTCAGCTGAGCTCCTTCTCGAGCTCGGCGATCTGCGCCGCCAGCGCCTCGTCCTTGCCGCCGCTCGGCGCGCCCGGGAGCGGCACGTCGCCGATCGGGCTCGCGCCGGCGATGGCGCGCGTGGTGAAGACGGTGCGACCGACCGGCCGCGCCGAGTCGGCCTTCTGGCGCAGGCGCTCGACCGTGCTCAGCTCCTCGAGGACGCGCTGGGCCGCGATGATGGTCGTGCCGCTCGGGGTCTCGTCGGCCTCGCCGCGCAGCTCGGCGGCGACCGAGCCCGCGACCTTGCTGAGCTCGCCCGCCGACCAGCGGCCGAGGCCGAACTCGCCGAGCGCCGTCTGGTCCTGCGGCAGCTTGATGGGCGTCCGGCGCGTGAAGAGGAGCTGCATCATGGCGATGCGGATCGAGTCGCGCTGGTAGCGTTCGGCGTTCTTCGCCTCGCGCAGCTTCCGCGTGAAGCCGAGGGTGAAGAAGATGAGCGAGAACGTCAGCGGGAAGACGATGAGGCCGATGAACGCCGCGATGCCCTCGATGTGGAGGATGGGCATGACGAAGCCCCAGGTCACGAAGGCCAGGATGATGTTCACGAAGTTGAGGACCGGCACGACCTTCGATGGGTTGTCGCGCAGCACCTGCTCCTGGCGCCGGACCTGCCACAGGTAGCCGAGGCGCGCGGTCTGCATCTGCACCTCGGGCGCGCCCGTCACCATGAGGTTCGGGAAGCGGTAGATGGCGACGGCGCTGTCGGTGAGGTCCATCTCGCCGTCGTAGGTCGCGACCAGACGCGTGCCGATGGCGTCGGCCTCTTCGTAGGTGACGCCCAGCAGCGCGATGATGTCGGCGTTGGTGATGAGGCCCTTCTTGGCGCGCAGGTAGGTGAGCAGCTCCTTCTCGCGCTCGAGCGGGTTCCGCTCGATGCCCTTGGCGCCGAAGAGGTAGTACCAGGTCCGCTCCTTCAGGCTCGGCTTCTGGTCGGCGCTCGAGGTCCGCATGTTGTACGGGTCCTCGCCGCGCCGGAGCTTGCCCTCGGTCTCGGCGTTCCGGCGGTTGGCGTCGCGCCGCGTGGCGTACGACCCGTAGCCGCCGTAGCTGGTCGAGCCCCACCAGCCGCCCCAGCCCCACGTACCCCACGAGCCGCCGCCGCTACTCCGGCCGCGGCTCGAGCTCGACGACTTGCTGTCGCCCTTGGCCGAGGCCGCCGCCACCAGCGCCGCGATGAGCAGCACCAGGTAGAGGATGAAGTAGATGATGACCATGGCCACCGTCCACGCCTTGAAGAAGCCGATGAGGCCGCGCTTGAAGGCCTCCTTGCGGCGTCGGGCGCGGTCGGCCTTGACGATGTCCTCGCGGGCGGCCAGCTCGGGGTCGAAGCGGTAGACGAGGTTGCCCTGCTCGTCGACGTCGAGGTCGGAGCGGTAGTCCTTGACGACCTGGCTCAGCGCGGCCTCGGCCTCGTAGGGCGGGAGCCCGGTCTTGGCGACCAGGTCGGGCACGGTGAACGGGCCCTTGAGCTCGCGGATGGCGTCGAGCACGCGGAGCCGGATGCGATCATCGGAGAGGTGGGGAGCCGCAGCGGTCATAGCCGCGCATGATAGGCACGCTGCGCCGGAATGTCCCGCGCTCTGCGCGCGCGTCGTGTGCGCGGCCCGGCGCGGCGCGCCGAGGCGCTCAGGCGACGCCGCGGAGGAGCTCGTTCACGCCGCGATCGGCCTCGGCGCGGAGCGCGTGGGCGTTGGCCAGGAGGTCCCAGAGATCGCGCTCTTCGCAGTCGAGCAGCACGGCCGCGCGGATGGACGCGGCCTCGCGCACCTCGGGGCGGAGCGGGCTCCCGACCAGGCGCGCGATGAGCGACGAGGCCGACACGATGGCCAGGTAGGCGGCGTCGTCGACGGCCGACGTGCGCGGCGCGACGCCGCTGCGATGGTGGCTCGCGACCAGGTGGAAGGCCGACGGCAGCCGCCACTCCTCGCACAGCTCGCGGCCCCAGACGGTGCTGGCGGTGGCGCCCAGCGCGCTCTCGGCCTCCTCGGGCAGGGCCTCCTCGGCCTCGCAGTAGGCGGCGATCTGCACCTCGGTGTCGCGGTCGACGGCCAGCCGGACGAGCGAGCCGATGTCGTGGAGGAGGCCCAGCGTCCAGCCGACCGAGCCCGATACAGCGCGGCGCCACCAGGTCGCGGGCGATGATGGCCGGTGAGCGTGGCGGAATACAGCGCGCGCAGCTCGCCCTGCGCGCGCGTGAAGGTGTTGATGATGCGCCGACACCACCAGCCGTGGATCTCCTGCAGGCCGAGGTAGGCCACCGCCGCGGTCACGCTCGACAGCTGGGGTGTTCGAAGAAGGCCGAGTTCACGAGTTCGAGCACGGTGCCGAGCAGGCGCTCGATCGACGGAGAGGTCGCGACCTGGGTCGCGGCACGGCCTGGAGTCGATGAGGTTCTGCACCTGCACCAGGATGGTGGTCATGGGCAGCGCCCGACCGAGCCCGGAGGCGCGAGCAGATGGCCTGGCTGGTGCAGGCCGGCCTCGGCCAGGCCAACGGGATCGACGGGCCGGGTCTTAAGCGCGCCTTGTTCGCGCGGCGCCGCAGGCCGGGGAATCCCGTACCGCATGCGCCGTGCGGCGAGGTTCGCACTTCGTAGGCGATGGCCACACTCCGCATCCGCGGCATCGGCGACGAGCACGACCTGGCGGATCTTCTACGCGCGCCTGGCGCGCGACGGCCCGCCGCCGTGCGCGTGCACGTGGCCTGCCCGAGCTCGCACGACATCGCCCAGGAGGCGGATGCGACGCGCAACGAGCGCTGGGAGGATGAGTCGAGTGGGTCGCTCGCGACGGCCTGATCGTGTTCGAGACGACCGGCGCGGGCGCGACCCAGGACGCGCCCGGCGCGCCGGCTACCGCGTACTGGCGCGCGCCAGGCGATCGCCTGATACGCGAGCGCGACTTCGGCAATACGCTGGCCTGGTCGGCGTCGCCACCGTCGCCATGCGGTATTTCGACGACGCTGCCGCGGCGCGCGCCTTCTGCTGGAGCCCCAGCGCGGCGGCGCTACGTGCTGAAGTTCAACGGCGCCGGCTGCGCCGCCGCGCGTACCTACGTCGGCGTGCGCGAGGACGGCGGCAATGCCGTGGCCATGCTGGAGGCACGCCGCGCGCTGGTCAGCTGGCCGACCTCGGCACATGGACCACCTTCGTCGGCGTCGAGGTCGGCGTCGGCGCCTTCTTCGACGCCGGCAGCGGCTCGGCGCTGGCCAACCTGACTGGAGCACAAGCGTCGCTGTCGGGCGCGACTCGGCGAGCTCACCATAGATGGCATGGCCTGCTGGCCACGCGGCGCCAGCCTGCTCTTCGAGGCCACGCTCGCGCGCCGGCAGCCTCGGCGCTGCGCGACGCCGCACCAGCGGCTACGCCAACCTCAACAGGACGAACGAGCGCGGCGCTCTTCGCGCCGAGTCGACCATGCTGGCATCCCTACATGCCGTGCCGGCGGCGCTGCAGCTCGACCGTGGGCTGATCAAGCTGCGCGCGTCGCTGATGGCGGCGGTCTGGATCGCCGCTGGCCGCGCGCCGGCTACGCCGTGGCGGTCCCGACGGTGCCGCCCTTCCTACCCCGACGGCTACGAGCGCCTCGGCAAGGGCCTGCCTATCCTCGTCGCGGGTGGGCTGGCCGCGCCTCGAGGACGAGCGCGACGGTCGGCCTGGGCCGAGGTGGTGGTGACGGCGCCGACCTGCACGCTGGCGCTACCGGCTACGTGTCGGCGTCGTCACCGGCCGGCGCGACGCTCGCCGAGGCGCGAACAAGCGTCAGCGCGCTGGTCGGCAAGATCGTCATCCTCGACATGAGCGCACGCGACTACGATCGGCACGCGCCTCAGCGCGACGAGTCGCCGAGCCCAGGCGGCCTCGGTTGGCTGCGCGCACCTGCGCCGGCCGGCCGCGCTGGGTGTCGGCAAGCAGCTCCGTCGTCCGGGCTCGGCGGCGCCGCGCGTGGTCGACCAGGTGGACGGTGCGCGTCGGGACGGCGGAAGGCGACGCTGCGCCTGGGCGATGCGCACCCTGTCGAGATGCCATGCCGGTGGAGGTCCATGTAGCGGGCGTGGTCCGGGTCGAGCACGATGTAGGCGGTCTCGATGACGAGATGGACGACCTGCTGAACGACGCTGATGCGAGCGCTCAGCGCATTGCCACGGCGTTACCGCCAGCGCCGGCGGAGGCGCGGCCGATGGCCGACGAGCGCCGGGATGGCGGCCAGCGCCTTCGGGCGCGATGGTGTAGGGCACGCCGAGCGAGGAACTCGACGCCGCCGGCGCGTCCGGAAGTTGCGGATGCGGCTGCCGGCTGAGGTCATGCGAGAACACGATCTCCTTGTTGTGCCCGAGCTTCCGGAGCCGTGCGGTCTTCATGCCGATGCTCTCGACCGTGCGCCGAGCTCGCCGATGATGGCCAGCGCCGCCGATGACGAAACGGCTTGTCGAGCACGATGACCACCGACGCCACCAGGTCGGAGAGGATGCCCTGCACCGCCAGCGCGATGGCGACGTTGCCCACGCCGGTACCGGCGATGAGCGTCGCGACGTCGACGCCGGCGCTGCTGAGCAGAGCGAGCGCGACCATCACCCAGCGAGCACGGACGACGAGCGCCACGCGCAAGACGCTGAGGCTGGTCACGCCGGCCGGCCCTGGTGGTGCGCTGGCCACCACGTGCGGGTCCAGCGCCGCAGCGCCGCCGACAGCCAGGCGCCGATCTGCAGATGAGGACGGCCGTCGCGGCGTGGCCGACGATCAGGCCGGGGACGCGGCCGAGATCGACAGCCGAGCCCGCGGCGAGCGGGAAGAGGTAGACGAAGGCCGCGCGCGGCGTTCGATGATGGCGACAGCTGGCCGTCGAAGAGGTTCGAGGTGCGGAGCGCGTGGGGCGAGAGCCAGGAGCAGCGCCTTGGCCGTGCGCAGGAGCAGGGTGCCGACGACCGTCGTCGCCGAGCGCGAGCCAGGCGCCGAGGCTGCTGCTGGCGTAGACCCTGATCGAGCGTCCGCGTCGGCCCAGCCGCTGTCGCCGAGGCGGCGGCCGTGCCGCTGCCGAGGACATCGCTGGAGCTCGGCATGGCGCTCGAAGGCGCGCGCCGGCGCCGAGGCGGATGAGCGCGCCTGGCCAGCGCCGAGCATGACGCCGGCGCTCGGCCAGGCGTACACCACCTCGTTCAGGGCTTGGCTGTAGCGCACGTCGATGCGGTGACGGCGGCGACGACCTGCAGCGCGCCAGCCTGAGCCGCGCGAAGCGCCGCGTGGACGTGGCCCATGCGCGTCGGCGCGGTGAGCTCGATGGCGCCGAGCGCGCCGAGGCAGTGGTAGGCCCAGGCGCGGTGGCCGGCCATGGCCAGCATGAGGTTCCCCACCGCCAGCGACTCCCATGCGACGTCGCGCGCGGCGGCGTGGAGGTCGAGCTCGCGCGCCAGCGTCGCGAGCATGCCGCCGTGGGTGCCCTTGGCGACGCCCTGGCCCATCTCGTCCAGTAGTTCCGCGCCAGCTCGAGCTTCGGCCGCGTCGGCAGCTTGATCTGGGCCAGCGCCACGAGGTCCTCGAAGCCGGCCTCGCCGGCCACCTCCTGCGCCAGGAACCACATGAGCTCGGCGCGCGTGGCGCGTCGCGAGCCAGGGGAAGAGCGCGTCGCCCTGGCCCGGCCCGTCCTCCCGCAGCGCGGCGAACCAGCGCACGAAGGCGTCGGGATCGACGGGCGAGCTGGCAGCCCGCGCCGCCACCGCGCGCCGCTCGGCGTCGAGCAGGTCGAGCTCGAGCCCGCGCACGGCCAGCTCGGCGCGCAGGCGGCGGCGATCGCCGGGACCTGGCAGGCGCGGCGCGAGGCGCTGGCGGTTCTCGGCGGCGAGCGCCTGGTGGGCGGCGGCGAGGGCTGCGGCGAGGTCGGGGGCTTCGGCGCGAGCGGCGCGGGCGCGAAGGCGTGCGCGAGCGTCATCGCCGGCGCCCCGAGCCGGGCAGCGCCGGCTGAGCTGCGCCAGCGGACCGCGCACGCGGTCGACGACCAGCGACACGACGGCGATGCGACGTGACCTCGGCGTAGGCGTCGTGGGCGAGCCCGCCGAAGACGTCGGGGTCGATCTCGTCGTAGCGCGCCACCAGCGATCCGTCGCCAGCGTCGTCGGCGGCTTGCATGAGGATGGCCTCGAGCGAGCGCCGCAGCGGATCGACGCCGCGCACGACGGGCGCGCCGGTATAGAGGATGGCGGCGGCCGCCGACGGCGAGGCGCGTTGCAGCAGGCCCTCGACCACGAAGCGCAGCGCCAGGTCGAGGCCGAGGCGCCGCCGCCGTCGCGATAGGCAGCGCCTGGCGTCGTCGACCAGGTAGGGCGGGTTGAAGACCGCCGAAGTCGAAGGTCGGCGGCGCCGCCGCGAAGAGGTCGCCGGCCGCCGCGCGCGCCGTGGTGACGTCGTTGATGCGCGCGTTGACGCGCGCCAGGCGGACCGCCTCGGGGTTGACGTCGGCCAGCAGCACCTCGGCGGCGAGGCCGCGCTGGGCGAGCCACAGCCCGGCCAGGCCGGTGCCGCAGCCGACGTCGATGGCGAAGGCCGCCGGTCGGGCCTCGCGCTCGAGCAGGCTCAGGAAGCGGTGGCTGTCGGGGCCGAGGAAGACCGCGTCGCGCTCGCTCGTCGGGAAGGCCGAGTGCGCCAGCAGGAGGCCGCCCAGCGACGAGAAGCGGACGCGGCTCCGGAGCCCGCCGTCCGGGCAGGCCGCGACCGCGCCGGCGGCCTCCAGGAGCTCGAGCAGCGCGGGCCCGACGACGTCGTCCTCGGGTCGGAAGGGGCGGCTCCAGCCGAAGACGTCGCGCAGATCGCGCGCCCAGCGCAGCGACGGCCGGGCCACCACGCGTTCGTGCGAGGCGGGCGTGATGGTGGTGAAGGTGTAGCCGGCGCGGCGCAGCGCGCGGCCCACCTCGACCAGCGCCTGATCGGCGCGCGGCAACGAGGCCTCGCGCGGCGGCGCGGGATCGCGCGGCGGCCTCGGCAGGGTCGGGCCCGGCGTCAGCGGCTTGTCGTGGGGACTGATCATGCGTTGGTCTTCCTTGGTCGGGCGCGACCCGAGCGTCGGCGGCGCTCCATCGCAAGCGTCGTACCAGCGCCGCGCCCCCCGCCCGGCGGCCCGCGGAGCGGCCCCGGCCCTGGCCGCCGCGGCGATGGTGCGGCCCGTCCTGTCGCACCTGGTCCATCGTTCCCCACCCGGCGCCGAGGCGCGCATGCGCGCGGCGGCTTGACCGCGCGCCGCGCCTGCCTCAATAGGCTGAGGAGCTTGCCGTGACTCCCCACCCGTCGCGGCCTGCGAGCCCCATGACGCTCGACTGCCCCGCGCCCGGCACGTTGCCCTCGCCCCTTCGCGCCCTCGTCGTCGAAGACGGTCGCCACTTCCGCGAGGCGCTCGCGATGGCGCTCGAGGTGATGGGCATCATGGTGGTCGGCGAGGCCGCCGACGGCCAGAGCGGCATCGTGCTCGCGCGCGAGGTCGACCCCGACATCGTGCTGCTCGACCTGCGCCTGCCCGACCAGACCGGCACCGAGGTGACGCTGGCGCTGCGCCGCGAGCTCTCGCGCGCGCACGTCATCATCGTCTCGGCGCACCGCGACCTCGGCTACGTGCAGGCGGCGTTCGAGGCCGGCGCGTCGGCGTTCGTCGCGAAGGACGCCGCGGCCAGCGACCTCGGCCCGGCCATCGCGTGCGTCCTGGCCGGGCGGAGGTACGTGAGCGACTGCGTGGCGGGCGGGGCCGAGCTGCTGTGCGGCGACGGCGGCGCGCGCCTCAAGGAGCCGGCGGGGACTCGGCGCGCACGGCGAACGGATGGTTCAGCACGAGGTCCGTCGGGTACACCGCCACGACGACCTCGGAGTGCCAGAGCGGACCGCCGGGTCCCATCGCATAGAGGTCCTCGTCGCTGGTGAGCGCGACGGCGTCGCCGGAGGGCGCGTCGATCGAGGCGATGTCGGCCGGGACCACCACGTCGACCTGGCGCACGAAGTCGGAGAAGCCGGGCTCGTTCGGGCCGAGCGCGAAGATGTCGTTGGTGTCGGTGGTGTCGCCGTCGCGGTTCATGTCGACGCCGCGGGCGATCTCGGAGAGCGGCTCGTCTCCGTCACGGCGCAGGACGTACTGGGCCTGCGGCTCGACGGTGGCGTCGGTGGTGAAGACCGCATCGAAGACCAGGAGGTGCACGGTCTTCCCCTTGTAGTAGGCCGACAGCGGCTCCTCGAGCGGGCCGCCGGGCACGCGCCGGAGCCGCGTCGTCGGCATCACCACCGGGCAGTTGCTGACGATGGCCGTGGGGATGGGCGCCTCGACCAGACCCTCGGCGACGGCCTCCTCGATGGCGTCGCTCGAGGCCAGCACCTCGCCGGCGTAGCGCGCCGTGATCGGCACGACGACGATGCGCCACATCGGGCTGTAGCCGAGGTCGCCGGGGATGGAGTTGAGCACGATGGGGTGCTCGAGGACGGGCATGAACGTCCGATCGCCCACCGGCAGGAAGCCGTCTTCGCGCTCCTCGACCAGCATGTAGCCGGGGATGGGCGTGAGGATGGCCGGGCCGAGGTCCCACCAGTCGACGACGTGCCCGTCCCAGTACGCCTGGCGCGGCTCGAGCACCTTCGGCAGATCGATGGCGCGGGCCAGCACCGCCGCGGCCTGCTCGTCGTCCGTCAGCTCGGGCACGACGGTGCCGGCGGGCTGGATGAGCGCGCGGCGATCGACCGCGTCGGAGACGAGCGGGTCGAGGCAGGCGGCGACGAGACACACGCCCGGGAGGCACACGGCGCGCGGCGCGAGCCGCGCCAGCTGGGACAGGATCATCGCGGCCTCACGGAGAACTTCAGGTGGAAGGTGGCGGCGGCGGTGCCGGTGTCGGGGCGCTCGCGGACGCGCAGGCGCTCGAGCGCGTCGGCGACGCAGGGCGTGAGCCCGGAGATCGGCAGCGGCGCGACCGCGACGCGGCTCACGCGGCTGTCGACGTCGATCTCGATGCGCACGCGCGCGGCGGTCGAGCCGACGCCGTCGCCGTCGAGGCCGGCCACCGCGGCGCGATAGCAGCGCTCGAAGGCGGGCTCGAGCGCGGCCAGCGCGCGCGCGATGCTGGACGGCGCGAGCCCGCCGACGACGCTCAGGTCGAGCACGTCGACGCTTGCCAGCGCGCGCGGGCGGCGCGGCGGCGCGACCGGCGCGACCGGCGCGGCGGACTCGGGCACGAGCGCGCTCACCGGCGCCGGGTCGTCGGCCGGTCGGTCGGCCGGCTCGGCGGGCGCGGGCTCGACGGGCTCGGCCGCGGGCTCGGCGGCAGCCTCGGCCGGGGCGGGTGCTCGACCGGCGCCGTCGGCGCGGCGTCGGCGCTGGCGAGCTGCAGTCCGTCGTCGACCCCGCGCGCGTCCACGACCGTCGGCCCGGCGTCGGGCCGCTCGACGTCGACGCGGCTCTGGCGCGGGCGCGAGCTCGGCGCGCGCACCGCTGCCACCGGCGGCGCGACGACACCCGCCGCTGGCACGTCGGGCGCCTGGCGCGTCGCGGTCGCGTCGCGCGTCTCGGGCGCCGTCGCGACGACGGTCGGCGCCACCGCGACCGGCAGCGCCGCGGACTCCGCCGACGACCGACGCGTCGACGGCGCGGGCCGCCTCGGGCGGCACCACCGACACCGCCGAGAGGCGCGGCCGCGAGCGCGCCAGCTCGGCCAGCTCGAGGCCGCGCCCGGTCGGGGTGTCCGCCACCGGCAGGCGCAGCGCGTAGAACACCGCCAGCGCGACGGCCAGCATGGCGAGCGCGATGCCCGTGCCCGCGCCGATGCGAAGCCAGCGCGACGACCGCGACGGCGTCGGCGCGCGGACCGCCATCGGACGCGCCACCGCCGGCCGCGTGTCGGGCATGGCCGCCGCACGCTCGTGCGCCTCGAGCCGCGTGCGGCGCTCGGCGGCGGCCAGCGCGTCGGCCTCGGGCGTCGCCAGCAGCGCGGCGCGCAGCGCGCGCGCGGTGGGGAAGCGCTCGTCGCGCGGCTTGGCCATGGCGCGCGCGACCACCGCCGCCAGCGCCTCGGACACGTGGGGCGCGTGCGCGCGCAGCGGCAGCGGCTCGGTCGCGACCTGGGCGCGCAGCGTCTCGAAGACGTTGTCGAAGCAGAACGGCAGCTGCCCGCTCAGCAGATCATAGAGGAGGACGCCGACCGCGTAGATGTCCGAGCGCGCGTCGATGGGCTGCCCCTGCGCCTGCTCGGGCGACATGTACTCGGCGGTGCCGCAGATCTCTCCCGGCTGGCAGCGGTCGCTGCGCAGCGTGGCGACGCCGAAGTCGAAGACCTTCACCTCCTCGCGCTCGCGCCCGTCGTCGTCGACCCCGGCCACCAGCATGATGTTGGACGGCTTGATGTCGCGGTGGACGATGCCCGCGTCGTGCGCGTCGGCCAGCGCCGCCAGCACCTGCGACACGATGGCGATGCAGCGCCCGGGTGCCATCTGCCCGGCGTCGCACTCGCGCAGCTCGTCGAGCGTCGTGCCCGGCACGTACTCCATGACGAGGTAGTAGCCGCGCTCGACGTCGTGCCCGAAGTCGAGCACCTGCACGGCGTTCTTGTGGTGCAGCCGCGACGCCAGCCGCGCCTCCTGGTGGAAGCGCGCGTTGGCGTCGGCGCGCGCGGCGTAGAAGTCGGCGCTCACGAGCTTGATGGCCACCACGCGATCCAGGGCGACGTGGCGCGCGAGGTGGACGGTCCCCATCGAGCCCTCGCCGAGGGGGGACATCAGCTCGTATCGGCCTTCGCCCAGGAACGCGGCGGCGCCCGGCGTTGGTGGTGGTGGCGTCATCGCATCCTTCTGCTGCGGCAGCGCCGCGCTGGGCTCGACGTCGCACCGCAGCGTCCGGCGTCGAGTCCCTCGACCCTCGTCGCCGTCACCGCGCCGTCAATGCCGCTCTCGCCCGCGCGGAGCCGCGGCCACGCCCAGCCTGGCCGAGCCGCGCCGCGCGTCGGGGGATCCCCCAGCGGGCCCGGCGCCAGGCGGTCGAGCGGCCCCAGGTGAACCCCGAGGGCGCGCGCTCGCGGCGCACATTGAACGCCCGATGGGGCGTCGTTCCCTCCCGTTCAGCGCGCGAGCGGCGACGGTCGACGCTCGCGCCGCCGCCGTCGTAGCGATGGAGACGCCACGCCACGACCGCCGCGCGCCCGCCACCTCACGTCACGCCCGGAGCCCCTCGATGTCCGTCTCGCGTCGCATCGCCATGTCCTGCATGCCCTGCTCTCCCCCGCCTTCGCGGCCGCCTGCGACGCCATGGGCGAACCGGACACGCCGGTCGCGGTGGTGGACGCGCCGCTGCGCACGAGCGTCGTGCCCGAGAAGGAGCTCTTCGTGACCGACCTCTCGGTCGTGAACGACGCCAAGCACGAGCAGTACGCGCCGGGGAAGTGGAACACGGACCCCAACGGCAGCTGGTCGTTCGGGCGCCTCATCGACAACCTCACCGGTCTCGCCCACCCGACCGACCGCCAGCGCAGCGACTTCGTCCTGCACTGGCTCCGCACCGCTCGAGACGGACCAGGTCGTCAGCGGCCAGCTCCTGGCCGCGCGGCCGCTCGTGCGCGACCTCGTCATCACGCCGTGGAAGCTGGCCAGCACTCGGCCGCGTGCCGGGCGCCACCGAGGCCACCTGCAGCGCCGACCCGGCGAGCGACGCGACCTGCAGCCTGTCGTTCGACCGCGACGTCGCCCCCTTCGATCTGATCGCCATCGTGAACCGCACCGACCTGCGCGTCGTGCCCGACGGCACGCGCGGCGGCCACGCCTCGGCCGGTCAGGGGCGCTTCGTCTTCACGCTGGTCGACCAGGCGAGCCGCGCCCCGCTGCCGCTCACGGTCATCTTCGAGTACATGGTCCCGGCCCACACGCTGGCCGACATCCAGACCTATGCCAAGGGCTGGCACGACATCGGGGGCGCCGCCTGGGGCCGCGCGCTGAACGACAAGGTCCACGCCCAGACGGTGAAGTTCACGGCGCAGAACATCGCGCGTTGGCGCCAGAACGGCAGCGCGCTCCTGCAGCTGCGCACGAACGACGTCATCCTCGCGCCGCCGGGCTCCGACCCGAGCCACCCCTTCGGCGTCATGTGGCAGCTCCGCGAGTGGGTGCTCGGCAGCGACGGCCAGCTCACCCCCGACGCCGTCAAGCAGGAGCCGCGCATCGACCTCTCGGGCTCGGCGCTGCTCACGCAGTGGGTCAACGCCAACGCCAACGGAATCCTGCTCAACAGCTACGAGGTGCCCTACAGCTTCGGCGGCCAGAGCTTCATGGCCGCGTCGTCGATCGTGCCCTTCGACTTCGTGTGGGACGTGCCCGGCGTTGCCGAGAACGTGCGCGACGCGTTCGCCCTCGGCACCTGCAACGGCTGCCATCGCAACGAGACCGGCACCCTCTTCCTGCACGTCTTCCCCACCGCGGCCGGCGTCGAGGCCACCAAGTCGGACTGGCTCGCCGCGCAGTACGCCAGCCAGTCGGCGCCGCGCGTGGCCGACCTCATCGAGGTGCTCGACAAGGACTTCGCCAAGCTCAAGAGCGGCAAGGGCAAGGACAAGGGCCACAGCCCCGACGATTGAAGCCCGGCGGCAGGTCGGCAGCCGGCGCCTCGGGGAACCCGGAAGCGCCGGTTGCTCGCATCGGACGAGTCGCTAGGGTCGAGCGCGGAGGAGACGCCCATGACATCGCACGAGACCCGATCGCCCAAGACCCAAGAGCCTATCCCGCTCACGCCTGCCGAGAAGAAGCAGACGATGCGCGAGCTGCTGGCGAAGTTCGACACCGCCTTCCTGGTGAGCCACGCACACGGCGCCGGCCACTACCACGCCCGCCCCATGGCGGTAGCGGGCAAGGACGACGACGGCGACCTGTGGTTCGTGACCGCCATCGAGTCGCCGAAGGTGCGCGAGATCGAGGCCGACCCGAAGGTGCTCGTGACCTTCCAGGACGGTCAGCGCTTCATGGCCATGACCGGCGAAGCCCAGGTGGTGCGCGACCGGAAGAAGCTCGACGAGGTCTGGTCGCCGACCATGAAGGTGTGGTTCCCCGAGGGGAAGGACGACCCGAGCGTGGCGCTCCTGAAGGTCGACGTCCACGAGGCCGAGTACTGGGACAACCACGGCGTGGCCGGCCTGAAGTACCTCTTCAAGGCGGCCAAGGCGCTCGTGACCGGCTCGCGCGTCGAGACCGGCGACGGGCGTCAGCACGACCGCGTGAAGCTCGACTGAGACCGCAGTCCTCCGACGCCGCGAGCGGCGGGCCTCGATGCCGGCCGCGCTCAGGCGTCGGAGGCGCGGCTCGGGATGCGCGCCTGAACCCGCACGCGGCCACCCGCGCCGCGCTCGATGGTCAGCGCCACCCCCAGCCAGGCGAGCCGCTCGGCCGCGAGCAGCGCGGCGCCGCTGTCATCGACGCGCGCGGGCACGGCCTGGTCGGCGGCGAGCGTCGCCTCGATGAGCAGGCCCTGGGTCTCGGCGCGCGCGCTGAGGTCCCAGGTGCCGTCGCGCGCGCGCAGGCGACGGAGCGTGTCGCGCAGCGCGGCGAAGGTCGCGGTGGCGGCGCGCGCGTCGAGCGCCAGCGCGTCGACGTCGCCGCCGGCCGGGCCGATGCGCGCGCCGCCGCCTTCGGCCAGCGCGCCCGCCAGCCAGCGCACGGCCGCTGGCGCCGATGTCGTGGATGGGCGGCGAGCGCAGGTCGACCAGCACATGTCGGACCACGTCGAGGCCGTCGTCGATGCAGCGCATGGCGAACGCGACGCGGCCGGTGCGGTCGTCGGCGGGGCCGTCGCGGGACGCGATCGACAGGGTGAGGCGCGCCGCGGTCAGGCCTGGCAGAGCTCGTCGTGGAGCACGTCGGCGACGCGCGTCTTCACGCCGTCCTCGGCCTCGAGCAGCGCCGAGGCGAGCGCGCGCGCGTCGCGGCGGGCGCCGTCGCGGGCCAGCAGCGCGCCGAGCTGGCGCTGACTCGCGCCAGGGCGCGGAGCTCGTCGCTGGCCATGGAGCCGCCGGCCTCGGCGCGCAGCGTGGCCACGCCGTGCACGGCGCCGAGCGCGGCAGCGGCAGCGCGAGCTCGCCGCGCGCGCCGCGGTCGAGCCGCGGGGAGACCGGTGGCGGCCGCCAGGCGCGCCAGCGGGGCCGCCGCCGAGCCGCCGTCGCGCGCGCGCCACCTCGCCGAGCCGCGCCCCGAGCGCGCGGGCCAGCGAGCGAACGGCGACGCGCAGGCCGTCGTCGGCGTCGCTGGCCTCGTTGCAGGCGAGCGCCATGGCCGCCAGCAGGTCGGCGTGCGAGTCTTCGCCGCGCAGCGCCCGGCGCTCGCCGCCCAGGCGGAGGTCCTTGCCCTTCCTGGAGGAGGTACAGCACGCCGGGTCGCAGCGCGGCCGCGTCGCCGTCGGCCAGCTCGACCAGGCGCGCGGTGACGGCGGCCAGCGCCTTGCGCAGCGCCGCGTCCGTGCGGGCGGCAGCGCCGGGCACGCGCGAGGCGACCACCGTCGCGCGCTCGACCGGAAGCTCGGCGACGAAGGCGGCGAGCGCGTCGAGGTCGTCGTCGCGGAAGGCGAGGAGGGCCATGATCGCGCCTTCGTCGGACCGGAGCTCGGAGCGCTGCATGGCCGCAGTGTAGGTCCGGCCCGACCCCCACGATAGGCGCGCGGGGTCCGAAACGGCCAGCCTCGGGCGAACCCCGACGCCCGCGAGGGCACCGCCTTCCGACATGACCGCGCGCCGTGCGCCTTGACCCGCACCGGGACGGTGCCATCATCCGACGGTCACCGCATGCCGCTCGGACGGTCTGGTCGAGCGGTGCATCTCGTGTGGAGAGGCCATGGCCAAGCGGATCATCGTCGTCGACGACCATGCCGTCGTGCGCGCCGGCATCATCGAGGTCATCCGACGGCGCTCCGACCTGGAGGTCGTGGCGGAGGCCTCGAACGCGTCGGAGGCGCTGCGGCTCATCGGCAAGCACAGCCCCGATCTCGCCATCATCGACGTCTCGCTCGAGGTGGGCGTGAACGGCGTCGAGCTCATCAAGCTCATCCGCGCCGCACCCCAAGCTGCCGGTGCTGGTGCTGTCGATGCACGACGAGGACCTCTACGCCGATCGCGCGCTCGGCGCCGGGGCCAACGGCTACGTCATGAAGCGGGCGCCCATCGAGCGCTTCTTCGACGCCATCGACAAGGTGCTCGCGGGCGGCATCTACGCCAGCGATCAAGCCTGGCCAGGTGCGCCGCCTCGAGCGTCGCCAAGGCGACGCAGGACCGGCCTCAGCGCCTGAGCGACCGCCGGCCATCGTCTCGTCGGGCCAGCGCGACGTGCTCGCGTTCCAGCTGCGCATCGCCGCCTTCGACCCGACGCACCTGCCCGACTTCGTCGACACCGCCGTGGCCGAGCGCATCAACAGCGCGCTGCACGAGAACACGGCGTCCATCGCCTGGGACTTCAGCCGCTCGCTGAGCCACATCGTGCCGCTGCCCGGCCGCAACCAGGCGCCGCGCACGCTCGAGCTCGACGCGCGCCAGAGCCTGCTCGCGGTCAGCGAGGACGGCATCTCGCTGAGCGTCGCCATCGATCTGTCGTTCCACCACGAGGAGCCACCGACCTGGCAGGACGACGAGAGCACCCCCGACGCCACCTGGGCCGGCAGCCCGCGCTGAGTGGTCGCCGCCCCCGCCGACACCAACCCTCCCGCGCCCAAGCGGCCGACGGCCCAGCTCGTGCACGCGCACGACGGCGCCACCATCGCGCTGCTCGGCGAGCTCGATCGCAACACCGTGCCCGCCGTCCACGACGCGCTGCTCGCCGCCGTCAACGCGCGCGGCGGCCTCGCGCTCGAGGTCGACCTGGCCGCCATCACGCGCATCGACAGCGCCGGTGCCGCCATGCTCGGCGCGGTCGCGCGCGACGCCGCGGCCGCGAGCGTGACCTTCAAGATCGTCGCCCTCTCGGCCGCCGCCCGCACCGCGCTGGCCGGCTTCCGCTTCGAGCCCGCCGCCAAGAAGGGACCGCTCCTGCCGAGCCTGCTCGGGCGCGTCGGCGATCGCGCCAGCGCCAGCTGGCGCGGTCTGGTCGCGCTCGCCGTGCTCACCGCCGACACGGTGTTCCTCACCTTCGCGGGCGCGCCGCAGACGCGCCGCGTGCGCCGCGGCGCGACCTGGTCCGAGGCGCTCAAGGTCGGCGTCGACGCGCTGCCCATCGTCGGCCTCATCGCCTTCCTCATCGGCATCGTGGTGGCGCTGCAGTCGGCGGCGCAGCTGCGCCAGTTCGGCGCGTCGATCTACGTCGCCGACCTCATCACCGTGGCCATGACGCGCGAGATGGGCCCGCTCATGACCGCCATCATCATCGCCGGCCGGAGCGGCGCCGCCATCGCCGCCGAGATCGCCACCATGACGGTGAGCCAGGAGGTCGACGCGCTGCGCACCATGGGCCTCCAGCCGGTGCGCTACATCGTCGTGCCCAAGTTCACCGCCATGACCCTCACCATGCCCTGCCTCGTGCTCCTGGCCAGCGCCATCGGCATCGTCGGCGGCTTCCTGGTCGCGGTCGTCTACCTCGACCTCGGCGCCGCCAGCTACTGGCACGAGGTGATCAGCTCGCTGCGCCCCTCCGATCTGCTGATGGGCACCGCCAAGGCGCTGACCTTCGGCTGGATCATCGTGCTGCTGGCGGCCCACCGCGGCTTCCAGGCGCGCGGCGGCGCCGAGAGCGTGGGCCGCGTCACCACCGCCTCGGTGGTGAGCTCGGTCTTCTGGGTCATCGTCGCCGATGCCGCCTTCAGCCTCGTCTTCAACTTCGACGGCTGACGGGGCGGCGCCTCATCGCGCGCCTACCCGCCAGCCTCGCCGTGTCGAGAGTGTCTCCGTGGAAAGTGACATGCAAGTGACAAATTCAAACGAAGCCCCTGACGGAACCGCCGCGCCCGACGACGTGGTCGTGGTGTCGGATCTCGCGCTCGGCTACGGCGACAAGCTGGTCGTCGACGGCGTCAGCTTCGCCATCCCGGCCGGGCGCCTGACCTGCATCATCGGCGGCAGCGGCTCGGGCAAGTCGACGCTCCTGCGCAGCTTCGTCGGTCTGCTGGCGCCCGAGCGCGGCAACATCACGCTGCTCGGCCAGCCGCTGGCCGACATCGGCGAGGACGCGCGCGCCACGCTCATGGGCCGGGTCGGCCTCATGTTCCAGGACGGCGCGCTGCTCAACAGCCTCACGCTGGCCCAGAACCTGGCCATCCCGCTGAAGGCTCACACCGCGCTGGCCGACGACGTGGTGGCCGATCTCGTGCGCATGAAGCTCGCGCTGGTGCGGCTCGAGGACTCGGGCGACAAGCTCCCCGGCGAGCTCTCCGGCGGCATGCGCAAGCGCGCCGGCCTGGCGCGCGCGCTCATGCTCGACCCCGAGCTGGTCCTATGCGACGAGCCGTCGGCCGGCCTCGATCCGGTCATGCAGGCCGACGTCGATCAGACGCTGCTGCGCCTGCGCGACACGCTCGGGCTCACCGTCGTGGTGGTGACCCACGAGGTCGAGAGCATCAAGGCCATCGCCGACCGCGTGGTGCTGCTCGAGGGCGGCCGGATCGCCTTCGACGGCACGCTCGAGGAGGCGCTCGCCGGGGGCGTTCCGTCGCTCGACGCCTTCTTCTCGCGCCAGGCCGACGAGGGCGACGACGATCGCAAGACGTCGCTGGCCGAGCACCTGACGTTCGACGACCTGGCGGTGTCGGGCGCATGAGCGACCTCACCCGCGCACAGAAGACCCGCCTCGGGCTCTTCCTCCTCCTGGCCGGCCTCATCGCCATCGGCGCCCTGTTCATCAAGCTCGGCGGCCAGATCTTCGAGCACCGGGACGACTACTTCACGCGCATCCGCGGCGGCGTCGGCGGTCTCCAGGCGGGCGCCGAGGTGACCTTCAACGGCATCGTCGTCGGCCGCGTCAGCAAGGTCTCGGTCGACCGCCAGGACGTCGCCGTCGTGCGCATCGATCTGTCGCTCGACGCCGGCACGCCCGTCCCCGAGGACACCACCGCCACGGTCGCGCTGCAGGGCATCACCGGGCTCCGCCGGGTCGAGCTCGACGGCGGCACCAACACCGCGCGGCGGCGCCAGCCGGGCGAGGAGATCCCCGCCGGTCACTCGTTCGTCGACCAGCTGCTGCTGCGCGCCGAGAGCATCACCAAGAAGCTCGACGGCGTGCTCGACGACGCCGGCGCGCTCGTGCGCGGCGACAACGCGCGCCACCTCGAGCGCATGCTCGCCCACGCCGAGGCCGCCGCCGACGCGGTCGAGACGCTGGCCAAGAGCGCCGGCCCGCGCATCGACCGCCTGCTCGCGCGCGCCGAGGCCGCCTCGGCCGACCTCGACCTGGTCATGGCCGCCGCGCGCGACACGGCCCAGAGCGCCCAGCGCGCGGCCGCCACGCTCGAGCGCGCGGCGACCCACGAGGTCGAGCCCATGCTGGCCGACGCCCGCCGCATCGTGGCGCGCGCCGACGGCGTGGTGACGCGCGTCGACGGCATCGCGGCCAAGGCCGAGAGCTTCGTCGGCCGCGCCGACTCGGCGCTCGGGCGCGCGCAGTCCGACGTGCGCGGCGTGCTCGACGACCTGACCGAGAGCCTGGGGCGCATCGGCGACCTGGCCGACGCGCTGCGCTCCGATCCCTCCTCGCTGCTGCTCGGTCGCAGCGCGCCGCCCCGGAAGCTGCCATGAGCGCCACCCCGCCCCGCTTTCCCCTCGTGGCGCTGGCCGTGGCGCTGGTCGCCGGCGCCGCCTCGGCCGCGTGCATCGGCGGCTCGAGCCTCACGCCGACCTACTTCGCGCTCGAGGCGCCGCCGCCCGTCGCCGCGCCGCGCGCGCCCTTCCCGGCCACCATCCGCGTGCGCCGCTTCGAGGCGGCCGCCGCCTACGACCGCCAGGAGCTCGTGTATCGAAGTGGCCAGGCGCTGCGCTTCGACGCCTATCGGCTGTGGGTCACCAAGCCGGCGCGCATGCTGCGCGAGGCGGTGGCGCGCCACCTGGCCGACGCGCGCCTGTTCCGCGCGGTGGTCGGCCGCTCGGGCGGCGAGTCGCCCGACTACGAGCTGGCCGGCGAGGTCATCACGCTCGACGAGCTCGACGTCGCCCCGCGCGAGTGGCAGGCGCGGCTGGCCATGCGCTTCGAGCTGGTGCGCGCGTCCGACGGCGCGGTCGTGTGGCAGCACGCCTTCGCCGCCGAGCGGCCGGTGACCTCGGGCAAGCCGGCCGACGTGGTGGCCGCGCTCGACGCCATCCTGGCCGACGAGCTCGCCACGCTGAGCGACGGGCTCACCGGCTATCTGGCCGGCCTGCCCGCGACGGGCCAGCCCGCCGCCGACAGCACCGGGCCGCGCTGATGCGGCCCGCTTCCGATGTTCGTTCTACCAGGAGGTTCCCATGACGACCGAACGCGATGCGATGCAGGCCGGCAAGGTGAAGCCGATGGTGTTGCTGTGGGCGCTCGGCGTTCCCATCCCGATCGTGCTCATCATCATGCTCGTGCGCGGCTGCTGACGCGCGTGGGCAAGCGTCGCGAGCTGGCCGCGCTCGACCCGGCCCGCGCCGCGCGCATGGCGCACCTGCGCTATGTGCACGACGAGGCGCCGGGGCTGCGTCGGCATCGCGCCGGGCGCGGCTTCCGCTACGTGGATGCCGCCGGCCGCGCCGTGCGCGACCAGGCGGTGCTGGCGCGCATCCGCAGCCTGGCCATCCCGCCGGCCTGGCGCGACGTCTGGATCTGCCCCGACGAGAACGGGCACATCCAGGCCACCGGCCGCGACGCGCGCGGGCGCATGCAGTACCGCTACCACCCTGCCTGGCGCGAGCTCCGCGACGCCACCAAGTTCGCCAAGCTGGCGGCCTTCGGCGCGGCGCTGCCGCGCATCCGGAAGGCGGTCGAGCGCGACCTCGCGCGCGACGGGCTGCCGCGCGAGAAGGTCATCGCCACGGTGGTGAAGCTGCTCGAGGCGACGCTCATCCGGGTCGGCAACGAGGAGTACGCGCGCGCCAACCGCTCCTTCGGCCTCTCGACGCTGCGCGATCGGCACGTGGTGGTGAGCGGCTCCGAGCTGCGCTTCCGCTTCCGCGGCAAGAGCGGCAAGGAGCACGACGTGTCGATCCACGATCGCCGCCTGGCGCGCATCGTGCGCGAGGTGAGCGAGCTGCCGGGCCACGAGCTCTTCCAGTACGTGGCCGACGACGGCACACGCCACAGCGTCGAGAGCGGCGACGTGAACGCCTACCTGCGCGAGGTGGCCGGCGACGAGTTCACCGCCAAGGACTTCCGCACCTGGGCCGGCACCATGCTGGCCGCGACCGAGCTCGCCGGCGCGAGCCTGGACGGCGACAGCCAGGCGGCGCGGAAGCGCGCGCTCGACGCGGTGGTCGGGTCGGTGGCCGAGCGCCTCGGCAACACGCGCGCGGTGTGCCGCCGCTGCTACATCCACCCGTCGGTCATGAGCGCGTTCATGGACGGCACGCTGGCCGCGCCGCGCGACGAGAAGGCGCTGGTCGCGCTCATCGAGCACACCCAGGCCGCGGCGTAGTCCGCCCCGGCTACTGCCGGAGGCGCGCGCGCACGGCCGCCTGGCGCGCGGCGCGCGCGGCCGCGACGTCATCGGGCGCGACCGGCTTCGGCGCGACGACCGGCCTCGGCGCGACGACCGGCCTCGGCGCGACGACGCTCGGAGTCGGCTTCGGCGCGACGTCGATCGGAGCCGGCTTCGGCGCGACGACCGGCCTC
Organism: Myxococcota bacterium; assembly: GCA_046351155.1. Taxonomy (GTDB): domain Bacteria; phylum Myxococcota_A; class UBA9042; order PHBI01; family PHBI01; genus JAXLYZ01. The sequence goes on along the minus strand of JAXLYZ010000015.1, from coordinate 129,341 downwards.
GGCGCGACGACCGGCTTCGGCGGCGTGAGCACGCGCGGCGCGGGCTCGGCCGCGGCGGCCGCCAGCGCCTTGGCCAGCGGGCAGTCGGGCGCGGCCGGCTCGCCGCGGCGGTAGCGCTCGAGCAGCTCGCGCGAGCGCTGGGCCAGCTTGCGGCGGACCTCGCGCCGCTCGCCCTTCACGCGCGCGATGGTCATGTGATCGTAGCCGGTGGTCTGGTGGCGCATCCAGGCGATGGTCGCCGCCTCGGCGCGCTCGGCCACCGGGATGCGCTCGGTGCGCGCGACGGTGCCGCTGCCGACCGGCGTGGCGTGCGCCGCGATGGCCTCGGCCATCTGCGCCTGCAGCGCGGCGTGCGTCGGGTGGAAGGCGAGGAAGCGCGCCACGTGGCGCCCGAACTCGATCACGTACTCGGCCTGCTCGCCGGCCCGGCGCGCGCGCCCGGCGGCCAGCTTGCGCGCGTAGTCGGGCGACGAGCGCTCCCGCTCGGCGGCCTGCGTGGCGCTGGCGATACGCTCGGCCGGGGCCCACACGCCGCGCGACATGACGCGGCGGCCGACCTTCTCCGACACCACCCAGTGCGGCCCGGTCTTCACGCGCCGCGTGACGAGCGCGTCGCCCGGCGCCAGGAGCTCCCAGCCGTCGGGCACCGCCAGCACCTCGCCCTTGTCGGTGCGCACGGTGCGCGCGCGCGGCCCGGGCTGGACCTCGAGGTTCGGCACGGACCCGCTCATCACAGCAGGATCGACCGCGCCTTCTCGAGCGCGGCGCCGAGGCGCTCGAGCTCGCCGCGGGTCGAGTAGAGCGCCAGCGACGCGCGCGTCGTGGCGCTGATGCCGAAGCAGGCCATGACCGGCTGGGTGCAGTGGTGGCCGACGCGCACCGCCACGCCCTCGTGATCGACCAGCATGCCGACGTCGTGCGGGTGGCAGCCGTCGATGACGAAGCCCAGGATGGCGTGCTTGTCGGCGGCCGTGCCGATCATGCGCAGGCCGCGGATCGACGTGAGGATGTCGGTGCCGTAGGCCAAGAGCTCGGCCTCGTGGCGCTGGATGGCGTCGCGGTCCAGGCCCATCAGCCACTCGGCCGCGGCGGCCATGCCGATGGCGTCGGCGATGGCGGGCGTGCCGGCCTCGAAGCGCGACGGCGGGTCGGCCCAGGTCGACCTGGCGAACGTCACCGTCTTGATCATGTCGCCGCCGCCCTGCCACGGCGGCATCTCGCGCAGGAGCTCGCGCTTGCCCCACAGGAGGCCGATGCCGGTCGGCCCGAACATCTTGTGGCTCGAGCAGGCGAAGAAGTCGCAGCCCAGCGCCTGCACGTCGACCGCGCCGTGCGCCGTCGCCTGCGCCCCGTCGACCACGCACACGGCGCCGACGGCGTGCGCGCGCGCGGCGATGGCGGCGACCGGGTTGACGGTGCCGAGCGCGTTCGAGGTGTGCACCACGCTGACGATCTTGGTGCGCTCGTCAATCTTCTTGTCGATTTCACCAGCGGCGATGGCGCCCGTCTGGTCGAGCTCCATGACGGCGATCTCGGCGCCCGTCCGCTCGCACGCGAGCTGCCACGGCACGATGTTGGAGTGGTGCTCCATGCCCGACAGGACGACCTTGTCGCCCGGCCCGAGCACCTTCGAGCCCCAGCCCCAGGCCAGCAGGTTCAGCGCCTCGGTGGTGCCGCGCGTGAAGACGATCTCGTCGGGGCCGCGCGCGTGGATGAAGGTCGCGAGCGTCTGCCGCGCGCGCTCGTACGACTCGGTCGCACGCTGCGACAGCGTGTGCACGCCGCGGTGCACGTTGGCGTTGTCGAAGCGATAGAAGTGGTCCATCGCGTCGAGCACGGCGACCGGCTTGTGCGTCGTCGCGGCGTTGTCGAGATAGACAAGCGGCTTTCCGTTCACGTCCTGGTGGAGCGCCGGGAACTGCCCGCGCACCGACTCGGGATCAAAGCGCGTCATCGTCATCTCCCGGGACGGCGTCGGCGTCCTCGACGGGGTCGGCCGCGAACGCCACGTGCCCCGCGAGCGCCGCCTCCAGCGCGGGCCGGAACGCCGCCGGCGCCAGCTCGAGCGTGGCCCTCACGAAGGCGCCGATGAGCATGCGCCGCGCCTCGTCGGGTCCGACCCCGCGCGACGCCAGGTAGAAGAGCTGGCCCGCGTCGAGCGAGCCGATGGCCGCGCCGTGCGAGGCCTCGACGTCGTCGACGTCGATGTGCAGCTCGGGCTTGGCGTTGGCGACCGCCGTCGGCGACAGCAAGAGCGTGCGCGTCAGCTGGCGCGTCTTGGCCGTCACCGCGCCCGCGGCCATGGTCACCAGGCCCTGGAAGGTGCCGGTCGACTTGCCGTCGAGGACGCCGGCCCAGGTGGCGCGCGACGTCGTCTGCGGCGCCGCGTGCAGGATGACCGCGGTGTGGTCGAGCACCTGCTCGCCGCGCCCGAGATACAGCCCGTCGACCTCGGCCTCGGCGCCCGGTGCCGCCAGGACGATCGACGGCGCGGTGCGCGCCCGCGCCGCGCCGAGCGACAGCGTGAAGCCGTCGAAGCGCGCGTCGCGCCCGACCAGCACGCGCACGCTCTCGACGTGCGAGGTCTCGGGCGCCTCGGCCTCGAGCTTGGTCATGCGCAGCCGCGCGCCCGGCTCGAGCGTCACCGCCGTGGCCGCGTTCACGAAGCCCGCGCCGTCGCCCTCGAAGCGCTGGAAGAGGCTCACGTCGGCGTGCGCGCCGAGCTTCAGCACGAGCCGCGGGTGCGCCACGCCGTCGCCGCGCATGCGATGCACGACCTCGAGCGCCGGCACGCGCACGCCCGCGCCGACCTCGATGACGAGCGCGGTGGCGTAGCGGTGGTTGGCCTCGGTGAGGCCGTCCATCGGCAGCGGCAGCGCGTCGCCCACGTCCTTGGCCGCGCGCACCATGACCCCGTCCGGCACCGCCCCGACGACGGCGAGCTCGCCGGTGCCGGGCGCCGGCGCCTGGTCGAGCGCGAAGCCCTGCAGCGCGCGCGTCGGGAAGTAGCGCCACGCCTCCTCGCGCGTCGTCGGCCAGCGCGTGCCGCTCTCGGAGGGCGCGCTCATGCGGCTCTCAGCCAGTCGTAGCCCTTGGCCTCGAGCTCGAGCGCCAGCTCGCGCGTGCCGGTGCGGACGATGCGTCCGTCCATCAGCACGTGCACCACGTCGGGGACGATCAGATCGAGGAGGCGCTGGTAGTGGGTCACCACCACGAAGCCGCGCTCGGGCGAGCGCAGCGCGTTGACGCCGTCGGCGACCGCCTTCAGCGCGTCGATGTCGAGGCCCGAGTCGATCTCGTCGAGCAGCGCCAGCTTGGGCTCGAGGAGCGCCATCTGGAGGATCTCGTTCCGCTTCTTCTCGCCGCCCGAGAAGCCGGCGTTGACCTCGCGCTTGGTGAGCTCGGGGTCGATCTTCACGGCCGCGGTCGCGGCCTTCAGGCGCTTCAGGAACTGCACGGCGTCGAGCTCGGGCTTGCCCTTGGCCTTCAGGTGCGCGTTCAGCGCGGCCCGGAGGAAGTAGCGGTTCTGGACGCCGGGGATCTCCACCGGGTACTGGAACGCCAGGAACATGCCGGCGCGCGCGCGCTCGTGGGCGTCCATGGCGAAGAGGTCCTGGCCCATGAACGTGGCCGTGCCGCCGGTCACGCGATAGCCGGGGCGACCGGCCAGCACGTAGGCCAGCGTCGACTTGCCCGAGCCGTTCGGGCCCATGACCGCGTGCACCTCGCCGGCTTCGACGGTGAGCGACACGCCGCGCAGAATGGGCTTCTGATCGACCTCGGCCGAGAGGTCTTCGATGCGCAAGAGCGTCATCCGACGGCTCCTTCCAGGGAGATCTCGAGGAGCTTCTGGGCCTCCACCGCGAACTCCATCGGGAGCTCGCGGAAGACCTCGCGGCAGAAGCCGTTGACGACGAGGCTCACGGCATTCTCGGGATCGAGGCCGCGGCTCGCCAGGTAGAAGAGCTGGTCATCGCTGATCTTGGAGGTCGTGGCCTCGTGCTCGACCTGGGCCGACGCGTTCCGGACCTCGACGTAGGGCACCGTGTCGGCGCGGCACTGGCTGCCGATGAGCAGCGAGTCGCACTGGGTGTGGTTGCGAGCGCCCTCGGCCGAGCGCATCACCTTGACGCCGCCGCGGTAGGTCTGGCGGCCGTGGCCGGCCGAGATGCCCTTCGACACGATGGTCGAGCGCGTGCGCTTGCCGATGTGCACCATCTTGGTGCCGGTGTCGGCCTGCTGGTGATGGTTCGACAGCGCGACCGAGTAGAACTCGCCCACCGAGTCGTCGCCCTGCAGGATGCACGACGGGTACTTCCAGGTGATGGCCGAGCCGGTCTCGACCTGCGTCCACGAGATCTTCGAGGCCACGCCGCGGCAGGCGCCGCGCTTGGTCACGAAGTTGTAGATGCCGCCCTTGCCCTCGGCGTCGCCCGGGTACCAGTTCTGCACCGTCGAGTACTTGATCTCGGCGCGGTCGAGCGCCACCAGCTCGACCACCGCCGCATGCAGCTGGTTCTCGTCGCGCTGCGGCGCGGTGCAGCCCTCGAGGTAGCTCACGTAGGCGCCGGCCTCGGCGATGATGAGCGTGCGCTCGAACTGGCCCGTGCCCTTTGCGTTGATGCGAAAGTACGTTGACAATTCCATGGGGCAGCGCACGCCGGCCGGGACGTAGACGAAGCTGCCGTCGGTGAAGACGGCCGCGTTCAGCGCCGCGAAGAAGTTGTCGGTGTGGGGCACCACCGAGCCGAGGTAGGCTCGCACCAGCTCGGGGTGCTCGGCCACCGCCTCGGAGAACGAGCAGAAGATGACGCCCGCCTCCTTGAGCTTCGACTTGAACGTGGTCACGACCGAGACCGAGTCGAAGACGGCGTCGACGGCGATGTTCGACACGCCGGCCAGCATCTCCTGCTCGCGCAGGGGGATGCCGAGGCGCGAGTAGGTCTTGAGCAGCTCGGGATCGACCTCGGACAGCGAGCCGGGCGCCTTCTTCTGCTTCGGCGCGGCGTAGTAGCTGATGGCCTGGTAGTCGATCGGCGTGTAGGCCACGTGGGCCCAGGTCGGCTCGCGCATGGTGTGCCACGCGCGCAGCGCGTTCAGCCGGTACTCGAGGAGCCAGGCCGGCTCGCCCTTCTTGGCCGAGATCATGCGGACCACGTCCTCGGACAATCCCGGAGGCACCGTGTCGGAGTCGATGTCGGTCACGAAGCCGGCGTCGTAGCCCTTCTGCAGTCGGCTCTGGACCGCCTCGTTGGCGGGGTTGGACACCATCTGGCGACCTCTTGCGCGGTGCGCTCGGCGAATGCGACCTCATTGGTCCCATTCGCGCGGGAGGATTGTCACGACGCCCGCCGGGCAGTCAAGGACGAAGGCAGGTCGCCCCGGGGGCCCGACCGCACCCGCGCGCGACCGAGCGCTCGGGGGCGCGCGCGGGTGACACGATGCTCCATCACCTTGCTTGACAGACCGGGTCCACGGGCCGACGTTCGTTTACGTTCTATGGATTCCGTCACCCGCGTCTGCCCCCAGTGCGGCAACCTCACGTCCACTTCGACCTGCCCCCTCGATGGCTGGTCGACCGTGCCGCGGGACCTGCTCGCCGACCGCCGCCTCGACATGGGCACGCTCATGCTCGGGCGCTTCCGCTCCGGCGCGCTGCTGCGCATGGACGGCACGATCGCCGTCTACGGCGGGCTCGACGAGTACAACGGGCAGGCGGTCCACATCAGCGTCGTGCCGGTCCCGACCGGGACCTCGCTCGAGGTCGTCGGGCGCATGCAGCGCGCGGCGCGCGCGCTCGAGACGCTGCGCCACCCGATGCTGGTGTCGGTGCTCGCCAGCGGCACCACCGAGCGCGGCGACCTGGCCATCGTCTCCGAGCACGTCGGCGGCCCGACGCTGGCCGACAAGCTGCGCTCGGGCCCGCTCGGCCCGACCCGCACCGCCAACGTCGGCCATGCGCTGATGGCCGGGCTCGAGGCCGCCCACACGGCCGGCATCGCCCACCACGACCTCACCCCCGAGCGCATCCTCGTCCCCTCCGACGAGCGCATGTGCATCGACAAGATGGGGCTCATCGACATCGCGCGCCTGGCCCGCCCCGACGACGGCGAGCTGCCGCTCCTCCGCCACGGCCTGCGCTACGGCGCTCCCGAGCTGGCCCGCGACAAGCTGGTCACGCGCCAGGCCGACATCTACTCGGTCGGCGCCATCCTCTATGAGGCGCTCACCGGCCGCCCGGTCTTCGACGAGCCGACCGCCGCCGATCAGCTGGTGGCGCACCTCGTGCGCATGCCCGCCCCGCCCATGGTGGGCGGCGTCGCGCTCGAGGGGCCGCTGGTCGAGCTGGTCCTCCACTGCCTGGCCAAGAAGCCGTGGAATCGCCCCGAGAGCGCGGGCGTCGCGCGCGTGGCCTTCGAGGGCGTGACGCAGGGGCCGGTGGCCTGGCCGGTGACGCCCAAGCCGCAGCCGCTGCCGACCGAGGTCGCCCAGGCCGCGCCGATGCTGCCGCCGCCGCTCCCGCCCGCCCCGCCCGCGCCGGCGCCGATGCAGACGCGCGACGCCGATCGGCCGCGCGTCGAGGCGCGCACGAAGCCGCACCTGAAGCCGGCGGTGAAGCTCGCGACCCAGAAGGGATCGCGCTCGCTGTGGCCGTGGCTCGCGCTGGCGGCCGCGCTGCTGCTCGTGGCGTGGCGCGTCACGCGCCCCAACGACAAGGTCGCGCCGCACGGCCAGAGCGCGCTGGCGCTCGGCGGGAGCCAGGACCTGGCCACGACGCACGCGCCGGTGCTGAGCGCCAAGCCCACCGATCGCGAGGCCCCGAGCCAGACCGATCGGCTGGCGGCCCAGCTCGACGGCGAGCGCCGCGACGAGGCCGAGCTGAAGCGAAAGCTCCTTGTCGAACAGGCCAAGACCGACGCCGACGCCAAGGAGGCAGCCGACCTCAAGGCCAAGGCCGACGCCCAGGCGGCGGCCGACCTGAAGGCCAAGGCCGACGCCCAGGCGGCGGCAGACCTGAAGGCCAAGGCCGACGCCCAGGCAGCGGCCGACGCCAAGGCCAAGGCCGACGCGCTCGCGGCGGCCGATCTGAAGGCCAAGGCCGAGCTGAAGGCCAAGGCCGACGCGCTGGCCGCGGCCGAGGCGCAGAAGCCCGCCAGCTCGTGGGCCGCCAAGAAGGCGCAGCTCGAGGCCGATCAGAAGGCCGAGGAGGCGCGCCGCGCCGAGGCCAACGCGCGCTGGAAGGCCAAGGTCGAGGCCGACCAGAAGGCCGCCGCCGAGCGCGAGGCCGCGCGCCTCGGCAAGCCCGCGCCGGCCCCCGGCGAGCGAAGCGCCGCCGAGAAGCTCGCCGCCGATCAGAAGGCCGCGGCCGAGCGCAAGGCCGCCGCGCGCGGCGCGAGCCACGACGACACCCCGCCGGCCGCAGCCTCGCGCCGCGCCGCCATGTTCTCGAACCCGCCGGGCGCCGCGGTGCTGCTCGACGGCCACCTCATCGGCCAGACGCCGATCATGCTGACCTGGCCGCCGGGCTCGGTCGGCCAGGTCGAGATCCGCCTCGACGGCTACCTGCCGCGCCGCGTCACGATCGACGACACCAGCAACGGCAAGTCGCTGCGCGTGGAGCTCACCGCCTCACCGAAGTGAGCTCGCTCAGGTCGTCGCGCGCCGCGGCCACCAGGCCACGGCCAGCGCGGACCAGCCGAGGATGAGCCCGACGCCGCCGAACGGGGTCACCGCGCCGAGGGCGAGCACGTCGGTCAGCGCCATCGCATAGAGGCTGCCGGCGAACAGCGCGATGCCCGCCAGCAGCGCCACGCAGGCCACTACCAGCGCCTTCGGCCGCGGCGGCGCGGGCGCGACGCAGGCGGCGAAGAGGACGACCGCGTGGATGAGGTGGTACTGCGCGCCGGTCTGCCACCAGGCGAGCTCGGGCGCGCCGAGGATGGCCTTCAGGCCGTGCGCGCCGAAGGCGCCGACGACGACGGCGAGCGCGCCGAGCGCGGCGGCGACCGGGGCCAGGCGACGCGGTTCGATGGTCATGGTTGGTCCCCTGGCGGCGGGCTCGCGGCCTCGTCCCAGTAGTAGAGAGGCAGCCCGTCGGCGTCCTCGAAGTTGAGGGTGAAGTGGCCGTCGGCGGCGACGTCGAGGATGGCGAAGCCGGGCGCCGAGCTGCCGAAGAGCTGGCCCTTGCCGCAGCCCTTCGGGTGCATGAAGTCGCAGCCCGGCCGATCGCGCGGGTCGGCGCCGGTGCCCGAGGTCACGGCCGGCACACCGTCGTAGATGCCGAGCTGGAGCAGGTGGGCGTGCCCGTTCAGCCACAGCGCCGGGCGGATGGCGTGCGCGACGAGCCACGGGCGGATGCGGTCCTCGTCCTCCTTGTCGTGGAAGGTGCGGTAGACGTGGTGCGCCGCGAGCACGAGGCGGGCCTTGGGATAGTCGGCCACGACCTGCTTCACGAAAGCAGCTTGCGCATCGTCGAGCGCGTTCGAGTCGAGGACCACCAGCACGACGACGCCGAAGTCGGCGGCGTAGTAGCGCGCGGGCAGCTTCAGGTCGGCCGTGCTCTTGGCGTAGGCGATGACGCAGCGCTCGCGCGGCGGCTCGCCGTCGACCCAGGCGCGATCGTGGTTGCCGAGCACCAGCAGGGCCGGCGCGCCGAGACCGGCCAGCGCGTGCCCGACGTGCGACTCGAGCACCTTGCGCGCGCCGGTGTCGGGCGCGCCCTTGGGGCACGGTGGCACCTGCTGGTAGACGAGGTCGCCCAGCACCACCACGGCGTCCTTGTCCTCGCCGATGATGGTCTTCCGCCAGCGCTCGACGATGGGGCCGGGCTCGCCGGTGTCGCCGATCAAGATGATGCGCGGCGTGCCGTCGTGGTGGGTCAGGTCGAGCACGACCGGCATCGGATCGTCGGGCGCAGGGGCGCCGACGAGGGGCCCGAGGAGCGCCGCCCACAGAGCGTTCGCGAAGGGGATCATCGGGCCTCCGACGGGTACGGCTGGCAGCGCGGGCAGGTGAACGTCGGGCGACCGGCGAGCACGTCGCGCGCGATGGGCGTCCGGCAACGCGGGCAAGGGAGGCCCTCTTTGCCGTAGACGAGGAACTCCGACGCGGCGCCCTCCGAGAGGTACTCGATCTCGTCGTGGCCGACGGTCGTCGCCAGCGTCGCCTCGAGGTGCTCGCGGATGCCCGTGACGAGCGCCTTCCAGGCGGCCGCGGGCACGGCGTCGACGGGCGTGTGCGGGTGGGCTCGGGCGCGGAAGCAGGCCTCGATGACGGCGATGTTGCCGAGGCCGGCCACGCGCTGCTGCTCGAGGAGGCGCGACTTCAGCGGCGTCTTGCCGCGGCCCATGGCGCGGGCGAGCGCGGCCGCGTCGAGCGGCTCGAGCAGCGCGTCGGGCCCGAGGCCCTGCCAGGCGCGGTCGTCGTCGGCCGCCGCGGACGGGCCGGCGACGGTGTGCGCGTCGCCGAAGCGGCGCGGGTCGACGAAGGCCAGCTGGCGATCGGCGAAGCGCAGCACCATCCTCTTATAGAGGCGCTCGCTGTCGTCGGGCGCGAGGCGCACGACCTTGCCGGTCATGCCGAGGTGGAGGAACAGCGTGGCGTCGGCGGCGCGCGCGCGCGGGCGGGCGAGCTCGAGGCGGAGCTGCTTGCCGCGCCGACGCCAGGCGATGAAGCGGCGGCCGACCAGCAGCTCGGGGTCGACCGCGAGCTTCGCATCGATGACGTCGACGCCTAGCAACGGGCCGGCTCGCGCGGTCCAGCGCTCGAGGTTCTGGCGCGTCGCTTCCAGCTCGGGGAGCTCGGGCATCGCGTGGCGGTAGCACTCGGGCGCCGCCGGTTCAAGACCTCGCTCGGCGCGCCGCTCACGCCCGGCCTTGGGCCTGCCACGAGCCGAGCCGCACGCCGTGCTCGCCGCCCTTCGGATCGACGATGGCGTAGTTGCGCTTGCCCGGCGTCGGCGGCGGCGGCTTGCCCGGCGGCCCGAGCTCGGCGGTCTCCCAGGTCGGCGCCCAGGTGCCGGTGTTGACGAGCGCGTGGCCCGGATCGAGCGGCACGATCATCGGCTCGTGGGTGTGGCCGAAGGCCACGACCGGCACGCCGACGAGGCGCGCGATGCGGCGCGCGCGGTCGGGCAGCGCGCGCTGGTAGGCGTTGATGTCCTGGGCCACGACCAGCTCGTAGATGAGGTAGAGCAGCGGGAAGCCGACCAGCGGCACCATGAGCTTCAGCCACAGCGGCACGCTCGCCAGCGCCAGCGCCAGCGTGCCGCCGATCATGAGCAGCGCCATGACGACGCGGTCGAGCCACAGCTCGCGCAGGATGGGGAAGAGGTGGAGGTTCACCGGCCGCGCCATGAGGCCGTCGAGCGCGGCCACCACCTCGGGCGCGAGCCCGCTGTCGCGGGCCAGCTCGGCGCGCCGCGCCAGGTGCAGATCGGGCGCCTGGCGGCGCACGCGCGCGCGGTTCCGGATCATGCCGAGGAAGATGAGGATGCTGCCCCACATCCAGCGGAAGATGAGGCCGCGCTTCTTGAAGGCGTAGTGGCGCAGCCAGTGGGCCACGTAGCCGGCCGCGCTCTGCATGAAGTCGCCCGCGTGCGGGTTGAAGAAGCCCATGCGATTCAAGAGGTAGCGGTTGGCGAAGTTGCCCATCGGCAGCGGCACCGACACGACGCCGTCGGCCTCGGGCACCGGCGTCGCCAGCACGTAGCGAAACGACGACCAGGTGTCGTACTGGTTGCCGTGCTCGCAGTAGAGCTCGCCCGGCACGTAGTGGAACCAGGGCGCGAAGGCCAGCGCGCGCGCCCCGTCGAGGTCCTTCGCGCCCGCCTCGGCGGCGGCCGCGACGACGCTGTCGCGCAGCACCGCCTGCACCCCCTCGAAGGCCAGCTCGCGATCGTGGTTGCCGAGCACGTAGACGATGCGGTGGCCGGCGGCGACGAAGCGCCCGAGCGTGGCCACGAAGACCGGGTGGTCGGCGAGGATGCGCGCGAGCTTCCAGCGGCTCTTGGCGTCGGTCGGGTCGAGGCCGTAGGCGCGCTCGCGGCGCCGCACCGGGAAGGCCGGGGCGGCCGGGACCGACGTCACCAGATCGAAGTCGATGATGTCGCCGTTCAGGACGAGCGTCAGGTCGCGCCCGGCGTGGTCGGCGGCGAAGCGATCGACCAGCGCCGCGAACGCGCTGTCGAAGACGAGCGGGGTCGACTTGTAGCGCATCCACCCGTCGTCGTGGTCCTCGACCTCGGTGACGTGGAGATCGGACACGATGAGATAGGCGTTCGTGCTCATGGCGCGTCGACCCTAGCCCTTTGGCGCGCTCGACGATACCGCGTTCCCGCGGCGGCCGCCGGACCGGGCGCTACGGCATGCTGCACTGCGCGCTGACGACGCAGCCGAGCGTGGGGTGGCACACGCCGCTCGCGCACTGGTCGTCGTCGTAGCAATGCGCGCCGAGCGCCAGCTTCGCCTGGCAGCGGTAGGCGCCGTCGACGTACTCGCAGCCCAGGCCGGCGGCGCACTCGGGCCCGGGCGCATAGGGCTGGCAGGCCTCGCCGAGGCGGGCGTCGTCGACGCACACGGCGTCGGGCCCGCAGTTGTACGCGTCGGCGCAGGGCTGGGTCGTGCCGCACGGCTCGCCCTTCAGGCGCAGCGGCTGGCAGCCCTCGCTCGCATCGCAGAAGAGCCCCGCCACGCACGGGTCGTAGTAGCCGCACTCGTCGCCCTGCCCGCCGAGCGCCGCGCACTGGCCGCGGGTCGTGCAGTAGAAGCCATCGGGGCACGCCGGCACCGCCTCGTCGTAGGCGTCGCACGGCCGCCCGGCCGGGCCCGCGCCGCAGGTCGCGCTGCCGGCGTCGGCGCCCGATCCGGGGATGCAGTAGAGCCCGTCCTGGCACTCGCTGCCGTCGCGGCACGCGCTGCCGGCCTTGCCGCGCGCGCGGCAGATCATCTTCGCCTGATCGGCGTCGAGCGCGCAGAAGGCGCCGGCGGCGCATTGCTCGCTCTGCATGCACTCGGCGCCGAGGGCCTTCTTCGGCTTGCAGGTGAAGCCGTCGAAGAAGTCGCAGTAGGCGCCGTCGGCGCACACGCGCAGCCACGCGCACAGCGAGCCGACGCTGGCCGGGCGGCACTGGAGGTTCATCATGCGACACTGCCCGCGGACGCACAGGAACGGCTCCTGGCACGCGTCGGGCGCGTCGCACGCCTGGCTCGGGCCCTTGCGCTGGACGCACGTCCCGCCCTGGCAGTAGCCGAGCGGGTAGCACTCGTCCGAGCTCTGGCAGGGACCGCCGAGGGTCGGGCGCGCGCCGCACGTGTCGTTCCCTCCGCACACGCCCGAGGTGCACTGGTCGTCGTCGTCGCAGCCGCTGCCGTCGGGGCGCCGCGGCAGGCAGGTCTGGCTCTGCCAGTCGCAGTAGCCGCCTTCGCAGTCCTCGTCGCCGCCGCAGCGCTCGGCGCACACGTGGCCGTCGTAGGTGCAGTAGTCCGAGGTGCAGTCGCTGGCCGTCTCGCAGCCGGCGCCGTCGGCGAGGCGCGACACGCACACGCCCTGCCCCTCGTCGCAGCGCCCGGCGCAGACGCCGTCGTAGCTGCAGCTCGCGCCGTCGGGCGCGCCGCAGCGGCCGACCTCGCACACGCCGGCGAGGCAGGCGTCGGGCGCGTCGCAGGCCGCGCCGTTCGGGCGCCGCGGGGCGCAGGCGCCGGCGTCGCAGAAGCCGCCGTCGCGGCAGTCGGCGGCCGCCGCGCACGGGTCGCCGGCGAAGCCGCCGCTCGCGCAGGCGTGGAGCTCGGGGTGGCAAAAGCCGGAGGCGCACTGCGTCCCGTCGCCGCACGCCTCATCGACGTCGAGCACGGCCGCGCACATGGGCGTCGCTGCGCCGCCGTCGCCGGTGTCGCACCACGCGCCGCCGGCGCAGCGGTACTGGTCGCAGGGCTCGCCCGCGACCGGCAGCGGCTGGCACACGGCGCAGGTCACGCTGCCGGGCTCGGGCCCGGGCGTGGACGGCTCGCACACGAGCCCGGCCGCGCACGCCTCGCGCTCGCACGACGCGCCGGCCGCGGCGCCGTGCGCGCTGGCCTCGTCGCTCGCGACCAGGAGCCCGTCGCACGGGTTGGCGGGCCCGTCGCCGCCGCTCGACGACGCGCTCGAGTCGCCGTCCGACACGCCGCGCAGCACGCTGCAGTCGGCGGTCCGGAGCCAGGCCACGCAGGCCCCGGCGCGCGCGGCGTCGACCGTCGGCACGACCTGCTCGAGGCGATAGCGATCGACGTCGTCCACCTCGTCGCGCTCGAGGTGGCAGGTCAGGACGAAGGCGAGGATGTCGATGCACTCGGCGCGCGTGCGGTAGGCGATGGGATTGACGTCGTCCGGGCAGCGCGCCTGGAGGTCGCACAGCCCGCCCAGGATCTCGCCGTACGCGCCGCACTCGGGACAGCCCGAGCCGGTGGTCGCCCCCGGCGCCCGATCGCTGCCCCCGCAGCCGGCGAGCGTCAGCGCCGCCAGCGCGAGCGTCGACGCGCGCGCGACACCGAGCCCTCGAGACATGCCCTGCCCCATCGCGGCCCTCCCTTTCCGACGGTCTTCCCGCCGACAGGATGAGCCGGGGCGCGCCGCGACGCAACCGCCCGCGGCGCGGCGACGGGGCATCACCGCGGCGCGCGGCCGGGCTCAGAACGGACAGAACTGGTTGATGGTCACGCGCCCGACGTCGCCGCACAGCGCGCCGCCCGGCCCGAGGGTCGGCGTCAGGCCGGTGAGGTCGCCGATGCCGACGATGCTATTGCCAGGACATTGACAAAATCCCGGCGTGTAATTGCAGCCGCCGGGGACGAGCGTGGCATCGCTCGGCGGCGAGGCGGCCAGCGCGCCGAGATCGACGCTGAAGGCGCCGCTGGCGTCGACCACGCTGCCGCTGGCGAGCAGCTCGCCCCAGCTCGAGGGGGCGCCCGTGCAGTGCCAGTCGGGGCTCGCCGAGCAGGTCGGCGCGACGCTGCCGGCGAAGAGGTAGACCGGGCTGCCGATGGCCAGCGGCCGGACGCCGTCGGCGATGGCGCCGTGGTCGTCCTGCCAGGCCGTGCCGCTGACGCAGGTGATGGGCTGGCTCAGGTCGGGGATGACCAGGTCGGGCGCGGCGCGGCACACGCCGGCATCGCAGGTGGCCGGGTCGAACACCGTCGGCGGGTCGACGGCGAAGCTCGAGACGTGGTCCTGGCCGAGCTCGTCGGAGGCGTGCACGCTCATCTGCCGCTCCGGCATCGGCACGCAGTAGTGGCCGCTCGCGTCGGTCGTCGCGACCTGCGAGACGTCGCCCAGGAAGCCGTGGCCGGTCATGCGGATGGCGCTGTCGGCCAGCGCGACGCCGGTGTGGTAGCGCACCTGGCCGCGCACGCAGAAGGCGCCGGCCAGTCGCAGCGTGACGCCGACGCAGCCCTCGGACGGGGTGATGCCCGAGCCGCTCGTGCTGATGAGGTGGGCCGGGCAGTGGCCGGCCACGTCGGGCGGCGCGGTCACGAGCGTCGGCTCGCCGATCTCGAACGGGTGCACCGCCGCGCGCGCCGCGACGCGCAGCTCGAGGCCGCGCGGCACCTGCAGGCAGGCGCGGCCGTCGGCGTCGGCGGTGGCGCGCGCCACCCAGGCGAAGCCGCCCCAGTCGACCAGCGGCGGGACCGGCGCCTCCGGATCGATGGCGTAGATCGTCGCGCCCGGCAGCGGCAGCTCGGTCTCGGCGTCGAGGACCTGCACCTCGACGCAGCCGAGCGGCGCGTGCGGGTACGGCAGGAAGATGCCCCACCAGGTGAGGTGCGGCGCGGCGATACGCCAGCCGGGCAGGCTCTCGTCGAGCGTGCCGGCGACCGCCTCGGGACGCCAGCGACCGAGCGTCGCCTCGAAGGACGCGACGACCGGGACGAGCGAGCCGTCGGCCAGCGCCGGCACCAGCCCGGGCGGCACCGGCAGCGTGATGCCGATGGTCTGCCCGGCCGCCAGCACGGCCGGCACGCCGCCGCCGTCGAGCAGCGTGACCTCGGCCAGGGCGATGGGCGTGAGCGCTCCGCCGTCGGTCGCGAGCGCCGGTCCGGGCCCGGCCGCGAGCGCGCCCGCGGCGCGCGCCGGCACGGCCAGGTCGAGCTCGGCGGTGTCGCCGGGCGCGTCGAAGGCAGCGGGCGGCACGTCGATGGCCACGCCGTCGACGACGCTGCCGAGGCCGCCGGCCGGCTCGAAGACCTCGGGCGGCGCGTAGGCCACGAGGTGCTCGAGCGTGGTCGCGGTCTCGCCCGGCGCCAGCGCGAGCTCGGAGACGGCGGCCGCGTAGCCGTTGGCGCGGAGGCGCGCGAGCGCCGGCACCACGCGCCCGTCGGCGCCCAGCGCGACGGGCAGATCGGCGAGCGTCGCCGTGCCGTCGCTGCCGGTCGTGGCCGACTGCGCGCCGACCGAGACCGTCACCTCGGGGATGGGATCGCCGCGCTCGTCGCGCACCTCGAAGGCCCAGGACGCCGGCGCCAGCGGCTCCGGCTCGGCGGCGCCGCCGAAGGAGTACGGCGCATCGAGGTAGCTCGTGCGCACCTCGTCGCTGAAGAGCGGATAGCGCGTGCACGAGAGCGCGCCGTCGGTGACGAGCGGGATACGCCAGTCGACGACCGGATAGCCGGCCGCGAAGTCGGGCGAGGTCGACTCGGAGGCGGTGGCGCGCGCCGTGAGCGTGCACGTGCCGAGCGTCGCGAAGGCGGCCTGGTTCAGGCCGAGCGCGACGTTCTGGTAGCGCGCCGGCGCGGCCGCGTCGGGCACGGCGTCGGCGCCGATGTACGACGCCGTCTGGAACAGCAGGTCGGTGGTGTTCGGCGCCGGCCCGAAGGGCGGGTTGTGGAGGCCCGGCGTCGACACGTCGACGTCGAGGTCGGGGCCCGGGCCGCTGCAGCTGATGTGGATCGGTGCCATGTGGAGGACCGTCGCGCGCCCGCCCGACCAGCAGCTGAAGCCGAGCACCGCGGTCGGTCCGCGCTCGCCGGTGCGCGGGTCGTGGAGCAGCGCGAGCGGCTGGCCGTCGCTGCCCAGGCAGTCGAACTTGGCGCTGCAGAAGATGTCGTCGAAGGTGACGGCGATGTCGAAGAAGCCCTGGCTCGCGCGGCGCATGACCGTCAGCGCGAAGTCGACCGGCGTGTCGGCGTTCGGCGCGCACGCCGCGACGCGCGTCAGCGGGCGCGCCAGCGGCGCCGGGTTGACGTAGTCGACGCCGTCGACGAGCAGCCGGTCGGCGCGGATCGACAGCAGCGCCAGCGACACCGTGTTCGGCCCGGCCGACGCGTCGCAGGTGCCGACGTAGGTCGCGCTGCCGACGCCGTCGCCGTAGGTCGCCGACGAGATGTCCTCGCTCCAGACGGTGCCGGCCGGGGTCGAGACCGTCAGCCGATAGACGACGTCGCTGACGTCGGCGTAGCCGAGCGGGGCGACCGCCACGCGGAGCCGACCGCTCGGACCGCCGTCGCCGGGCGCCTGGCCCGCGCACCCCGACAGCATCGCCAGCACGAGGAACACGCACGCGCTTCGTTGGATCACGTCACCCTCCGCATCGGTTCGACGACCACGCATATGATGGGCATCATATCTGCGCGTCGTCAAGCCGCGCCCGCCGCACGCCCGCTCGGCGCGCGCGCCGGCGAGCCGCCCTGCGCGGCGGGGCGACGGCCGCTTGAGGGCCGGGCCGAGATCGGGGACAACGCCGGCATGGAGCCCATCGCCTTCGTGACCGAGCCCGCGCCCCTGGTCTGGACCGCCGCCCGACGCGCGCTGGCCGCCGCCGACATCGTGGCCATCGCCGCCGACCTGCGCGCCGACACCGGCAGCGAGGACCCGCGCGCCGACCTCGAGGCACTGCTCGCCGACGACTCCGGCGGCGGCCCGCGCGGGCGCGTGGCGGGCCCGGCCTCGGGCGGCGCGCGCGCGGGCGAAGGCCGGGCCTCGGGCGCCAAGGCGGCCCTGTGCACGCGGCTCGGCCCCGCCTTCGAGGCGGCCACGCGCGGCCTCGATCTCATCGAGGCGGTCGACCTCGGCCTGGGCTGGGACCTCGACGAGGCCGACCTCGTCCTGCGCTGGGCCGCCCGCGGCGACGTCGCCGTCATCGGCCTCGCCGCGCCGCGCCCGGCGGCGCGGCTGGCGGTGGCGCTGCGCGCCGTGCAGGGGCGCATCCCGGTCATCGTCGCCGACGCCGCCCAGCGCGCCTGGTACCGCCTCGGCGCGGCGGTGGTGCCGAGCCTCGAGGCGCTGCGCCTGGCGCTGACCTTGCCGGCCTTCGACGGCACCTCGATGGCGCTCGTCGGCGGCTCGGGCCCGGGGCTCGCGGCGCTGGCCGACGCGCTCGCGACGGCCGGCATCACGCTGCTCGCGCCGGCGCGCGCGGCGCGCCCGGTCATCGCGCAGGACGTGCATGCGCGGGCTCGGCTCGGCGCCGATCCGGCGCGCCCGGTGGTCGATCTCCTGGGCACCGCGACCGCGCGCCACGTCGAGCTGGCCGCGCGCGTCATGGCCGAGGACGAGTACGTCACCGCCGTCGTGTGCCTCGGCCGCGCCGGCGAGCCGGCGACCGCGCCGAGCGAGGTCGAGAAGCCCGTCCTCATGTGCCCGGCCGACGCCGATCCGTGGGCCTTCGCGAGCGCCCTGCGCGCGCGCCTCGACGCCTCGCGCGAGGTCGCCTCGCCGCCGCTCCCGGCGCCCGCGGTCGACCTCGAGCGGGCGCACGCGCTGCTCACCGCGGCGCTGCTCATGAAGCGGCAGCGCCTGGCACGCGAGGAGTCGCTGGGCGTGCTGGCCGCGATGGGCCTCGGCAAGGCCGCGCCCACGGTCCAGGTGGCGAGCCTCGCGGCCGCCACCGAGGCGGCTCAGCGCCTGGGCTGGCCGGTCGTGCTCGGCGCGCCCGGAGCCGTCACCGAGCTCGCGCCGCTGCCCGACGCCGCCGCCCTGGCCGAGCGCTGGGACGCCGTCGCCGCCGAGCTGGCGGCCGCCCGGGCCGATACGCTGGCTGCGCGCTGGGTGGCGCCCATCGCCGCCGACGGCGAGGCGCTCGGCCTCGTCATCGCCGCCGGCGAGGTCGGCCCGGTGGCCGAGTGGCGCGCCGGGAACGACGGCTCGTCGGTCGCGCTACCGGCGCGGGCGGCCGACACCGGCGGCCCGGCCGCGTTCCTCGGCGCCGCGTCGGGTCTGATCGAGGCCTTCGCCGACCTGGAGCGCGTCGAGCTCACCGCCTGGAACGCGGCCGCGGGCGTGTCGCTGCTCGACGCGACCATCGTGTGCCGGCCCGAAGACGGCGCTTGAAACCGCGCGAGCGGCTCATTAGAGTCCGCCCGCTCCGCCCGCGGCCCTGCTCCGTCCAGTGCCGCGGCGAACCGGTTCGCTCGCATTCCGCTCCGTCCGCAGAGGTCTCGATGCGCGTCCTTGGAATCCTCGCTGTCTCCCTCATCGCGTTCGCCGCCTGCAGCGACGACCCCAAGGCCACCGACGCCAGCGACACCGCGGTCGCGCCCGACACCGACGCGGCCGACACGGCCAACGACACGGCCGCCGACAGCGCGGTCGAGGAGACCGCCGACGACGCCGACGTCGGACCGACCTGCGAGCACGCCTGCAAGAGCCCGTTCGGCACCAACGACAAGTCGCTGTGCCCGGTGCCGCAGGCCGACTGGAACTGCGTCGACTTCTGCTGCGTCCCGACCTTCAAGTGCCAGACCCACGAGGACTGCATGGGCCAGGGCTTCGAGCTCGGCCAGTGCACCGACGACCGCTTCGACTGCCGCTGCGACGTGCCGAGCGGCGTCTGCGCGACGTGGTACTGCGGCGTGTCGAGCGACTGCGGCGACGGCCAGTCGTGCGTCGGCGGGCGCTGCATCGCGACCCACACCGCGGATGGTCTGTCGATCCGCATCCTCGATCGCTCGACGGTCTTGACCCCGGGCGCCACCTTCCAGCTCCACGCCGAGGCCTACGACCCGGCCGACAGCGACGTCGTGGTGGCCGCGGCCGGCGCGACCTGGGGCTCGAGCGCGAGCGGCGTCATCGCCGTCGACGCCAACGGCAAGCTCACCGGCGGCGACACCGAGGGCGTCGCCACCATCACCGCGACGCTCGGCCAGAAGACCGCGACCCTCGTCGTCGAGAACATCGTCCCCGACCCGACCGACGACCTGACCATCATCCTGCGCACCGAGCTCACCAAGGAGCCCGTCACCGGCACCTACGCCATCGTCGATCCGGTGAGCGGCGACATGGTGCTCGGCGACCTGCCCGAGGACGGCGTCCTGCGCTTCCCCAACGACGGCGGCAACCGGCTGGTGCCGCCCTTCGACCTGCACGTCTTCGCCGACGAGAACGACTGGGTGTCGTGGCTCGGGCTGCCGGTCGGCAGCGTGCGCTACCTGCCGATCCCCAAGGCCGTCTACGGCCGCGTCGAGATGGACCCGACCAACGCCATCGTGCCCGAGACGACCACGCTCGATCAGGTCGGCGTCGTGAGCGGCATCCCCGAGCTCGTGCACTACGAGACCGAGGGCCAGCTCGAGCTGGTGCTGACGACCCAGGGCCTGAGCTCGGCGCTCTTCGACTTCAGCCTGTCGGTGCTGCTCGGCGCCGACGTGAAGCGCTACCTCGACCCGAACCACCACATCCCGCGCGTCGACGCGTCGGAGCCGCTCACCCTGCCGGGCGGCATCGTCTTCAACCTGGCCGGCCCGGCCATCCCGAGCTTCATCGAGACGCTCTCGAAGGGCCACCACAAGCTGTGGTCGCTGGGCGGCAACCTCGACCTCAACCAGCTCGCCGAGTACTCGGGCAAGATCGTCGACGCCATCTCGGGCGGCGACCTCGACTTCACCCAGATCGTCGGCGCCGTGTTCCCGCTCTTCCGGACGTTCCAGTCCGGCTACCTGCCCGACGTCGACGTCGAGACGGTGGGCTCGACCGACATCCAGCCGGTCACGCCGAAGCTCGTCACGCCGATGGGCATCTTCACCGACCTCGACGTGCCGAAGATGCCGCAGGTCGGCAACCTCGGCTACGCCGACGGCCTCTTCCTCATCGCCGGCGCCGAGACGGCCGACGGCTTCATGGTCGGCCTGGGTCTGAACGGCGGCGCCGACACCTCGGACAAGACGCAGAACCCGCCGGACGGCTTCGCCGACGGCAACGAGCGCACGCCCGAGAAGGACCCGTTCTCGCTGCCCATCGCGCCGCTCCACTCGGGCCTCCAGGGCCCCTACACGAAGTACCTCGTGGCCGCGGTGGCGGCCGCCATCCCGGCCGGCGGCGGCGACAAGCGCCCGTCGTCGGGCTCGGCCACGCTCGTGCGCTGGGAGCCGGGCGTGCGCCCGCCGGCGACGCAGACGCTGCCCGACTTCCTCGCCTTCCCGACCGCGCCGGCCACCAACAAGTACGACCCCGCCACGCGCACGGTCGAGTTCGACGCGGTGCCCGGCGCCGACATGCAGCGCATCCTCTTCAAGGGCAAGCACGGCAAGCACTGGACCTTCTACGGCGTGAAGGCCGGGACGCCGCTGGTCGTGCCGGCCATGGACGACGTCGAGGTGAAGGGCGACGCCGACCGGCTCATCGACGGCGAGCTCGAGAGCGTGCTCATCAACAGCATCGACTTCGCGCCGGGCACCGACCTGTCGACGCTCGGCGTGCCGGGTGGGCTCGAGCTCGACCTCCTGCTCGACAGCGTGAGCCGCGTGTCGTTCATCGACGTGAAGCACCCCATCCCCGAGGCGCCGTGAAATCCGAGCGAAGCCGGGTCGCCGGTCGGCCTCTGCACGCAGCGCGACGAAGGCGCGCGAAGGAAGAGGCCGACGCGGGGGCGACCCGCGCGGGCGAGGCCGTCCCACCGAGCGAAGCCGGGTCGCCGGTCGGCCTCTGCACGCAGCGCGACGAGCGCGCGAAGGAAGAGGCCGACGCGGGGGCGACCCGCGCGGAGCGAGGCCGTCCCACCGAGCGAAGCCGGGTCGCCGGTCGGCCTCTGCACGCAGCGCGACGGCGCGCGAAGGAAGAGGCCGACGCGGGGGCGACCCGCGCGGAGCGAGGCCGTCCCACCGAGCGAAGCCGGGTCGCCGGTCGGCCTCTGCACGCAGCGCGACGAGCGCGCGAAGGAAGAGGCCGACGCGGGGGCGACCCGCGCGGAGCGAGGCCGTCCCACCGAGCGAAGCCGGGTCGCCGGTCGGCCTCTGCACGCAGCGCGACGAAGGCGCGCGAAGGAAGAGGCCGACGCGGGGCGACCCGCGCGGAGCGAGGCCACAAGAGCGACGCCCGCGCAGCCGCGGCCGGATCGACTCTGTGGGGAAGCGGATGCGACAGTCGGCGTTGCTCGCTCTGATTGCGGGGGTGGCGGCGCTCGCGGCGTGCAGCGACGGCGGCACGGTCGATCCGTGCCTCGACGTGCGCTGCGTGACGGCCCCGCCGCCGACCTGCGACGGCGACCTCAAGGTGGTCTACCACGCCGTCGGCAGCTGCAGCTCCGACGCGACCGGCGCGACGCACTGCGACTACCCGCTGGCCCAGCGCCAGAGCTGCGCCGAGCTCGGCGGCAAGGTGTGCAAGGACGGCCAGTGCGTGGCGCCCGAGGTGGTGCCGTGCGCGGGCGTGACCTGCCTCACGCCGCCGCCGCCCGACTGCGACGGCAACACCGCGCAGATCTATGCCGCCAGCGGCAGCTGCGACCCGAACGTCGGTGAGAACGGCGCCTGCGTCTACCCCATCGACGCGACGCTCGACTGCACGCCGAGCCACAAGGTCTGCCGCGTCGGCGCCTGCGTCGATCCGTCGTCGACGCCGTGCGACCCGAACCCGTGCGACGTCCCGCCGCAGGGCTCGTGCTCGGGCAACGTGCCCGACGTGCCGGTGGCGCTCGGCCAGTGCACGGCCGGCACGAGCGGCGCCGAGTGCGCCTTCCAGACGACGTCCGGCACCGCCTGCGTCGGCGCCACGCCCGAGTGCCGCTTCGGCCGCTGCGCCGCCGGCCTCGGCGCGCCGACGGCGGCCGGCGACCTGGTCATCAGCGAGGTCATGAAGAACCCGAACCTGGCCGGCGATCAGAGCGAGTGGTTCGAGCTCTACAACGCCACCGACCTCGCGCTCGAGCTCGACGGCTGCACCGTCAGCGACGACGGCGGCGACCTCTGGACCGCGCCCGACGCCGACCTGTTCGTTCCGGCCGGCGGCTACGTCGTGCTCGGCAAGAGCGACGTCCGCGCCGACAACGGCGGCTTCGTCCCCGACGCCACCTACGACGGCGTGACGCTCGCCAACAGCGCCGACGAGCTCGTCATCACCTGCGGCGGCACCGTCATCGATCGGCTGGCCTGGGCCACCGACTGGCCGACCGGCACCGGCCGCGCCATGAGCCTCGACCCGTCGAAGCTCGACGCCGCCGACAACGATCTGCTCGCCAGCTGGTGCGACGCGCCGGCCGTCTACGGCGACCAGACCAACCGCGGCTCGCCGCGGCGCGCGAACCCCAGCTGCCACTGAGCCCCCACCTCCGGAGGACCCGATGCCGCGCCTCGCTGCCCACCTCACCGCGCTGGGCGTCGCGCTGACCCTGGCCTCGGGCCTCGGCCTCGTCGCCCGCGCCGACATCGTGCCGCCGGGCAAGAAGTACATCCGGGTGAGCCACACCCTGACCGGCATCGCCTGCATCGGCGACCGCAAGCTCTACCTCTTCACCACCACCGGCAACGGCGGTCCGACCACGGTGCGCGCCGTCACCGCCGACGGGCCGCTCGAGGTGCCGTCCGGCTACTTCGCGAGCACGCGCCTGGCCGCGCTGACGGCGGCGCAGGTGAAGGCCCTCGACGCCGCGCGCGACGGCAAGTGGACAGAGGAGCGGAGCGACGGCAATACGCCGCTCCGCAACTTCGTGCGCGACGCGAGCCTCACCGTGTCGCCGTCGCTGCCCTTCCGCGAGATGGTCGACGACGGCGACGCGCGGATCTCGGTGACCTACGCCTGGAAGCTCGAGGGCATCCGCGACAACGGTCTGGTGCTGACGCCGGTCGTCGCGCCCGCGCCCGAGAAGCCGCTGCCGCCGCCGGGCTGACCTCCGCCGACTCCAGCCGCGGTGCCGACACTCCACAACCTAGGTTGTGGATTCGTGGTCGTCGTCGTCGTCGTGACCGGCCGCGGCCGCCGCGGCCACCTCGGCCGGCGTCGGGTCGGGCGCCTCCGGCGGCAGGTAGCGCGTGCCGCGCGCCTTGCCGATGACCTTCAGGCGCCCGGCGGTGACCAGCTCCTGCAGGAGCTCGCGCGCCTCGCGCGCCGACAGCCCGAGCGCCTTGGCCACGAAGCCGGTGGTGAGCTGACCCTTCTTCCTCGCGGCCGCGATGACCATCTCGTCGAGGCTCTCCGGCGTCGGCAGCGGCTCGACCTCGTCGGGCATGGGCTGCTCGCTCTCGGTCTCGACGCGGTTCAGGATCTGCTCGACGCGCAGCTTGCCGGTTCGCAAGAGCGGCTCGAGCGCGGCGATGACCTCCTCGGGCGTGGTGTTGCCCGGGCCCGGACCCAACGCGCGGATGACCGGCAGCACGTCGGCCTCGCCGAGCTCGGCGGCGTCGATCGAGAAGGTCAAGGTCGGCAGATCGGCCTTCTGCCAGAAGCCCTCGCGCAGCGCGTCGCCGGCCTTCTCGAAGGCTTCGTCGCGCGCCGCCAGCGGCCGCGGGTGCGGGCCGGTGGCCGGGCCGCCGCGCGCCGCCGTCTGCAGCACGCCGCCGCGCTTGCCGCGCACCTCGTCGACCAGCCAGTCCTTGTCCTTCCCCCGGTAGTGGAGGAGCTTCATCGGGTCGGCCTGGATGACCTCGGCGAAGTGGATGTGGGTGGCCACGGCGCCGGTGCACACCGCGGCGTCCTCGCGGCAGGAGCAGTAGTTCGACACGTCGCGGAGGTCGAAGGGGAAGAGGTCGTGGCCGGCCTCCTCGAAGATCTCGGCCAGCCGCTGCGACAGCCGCCCGCGCAGGAGGTCGGCCAAGAGCGCCGCCTCGTCCGAGATGGCCTCGACCACCGCCACCCAGGTCGGGCCGTCGATGACGTCCATCCGGACCTTCACGCTGTGCGTCTCGCCCGAGTCGGAGGTGACCTCGGCCGTGAGCAGCCCCGGCCGGATGGTCAAGTCCCTTACCCAACCCTTCCTCGCCAGCGTCTTGCCGCGCCGCACCTGCTGGCGCAGCTCGGGCAGGTCGAGCACGGGCGCCAGCCAGCGGTCGTTGATCCAGGTCTCGGACTCGGCGCTGGCCGGCCGCGGCACGCCCGGCGAGGTCGTCGGCGCCTGGCCGGTGACCGGGCGCGGCGTGTCCTTCGACGGCGGACGCGGCGGCTTCATGCCTCGCTCCCGTCGTCGAGCACGGCGTCCTGGCCGAGCGCGATGAGCGACCGCAGCGTGTCGTCGTCGAGCTCGGAGAGCCAGGTCTCGCCCGCGCCGACGACGCGGTCGGCGAGGTGGCGCTTGTCCTCGAGCAGCTGGTGGATCTGCTCCTCGAGCGTGCCCTGCGACACCAGCCGATGCACCGTCACGTCGCGCGTCTGGCCGATGCGGAAGGCGCGGTCGGTGGCCTGGTCCTCGACCGCCGGGTTCCACCATCGATCGTAGTGGAAGACGTGGTTGGCGCGCGTGAGGTTGAGGCCGGTGCCGCCGGCGCGCAGCGACACGATGAGGACCGGCGGGCCGTCGGGCGACTGGAAGCTCTGCACCATCTCGTCCCGCTGCTGGCGCGACAGCGCGCCATAGAGGAACGGGATCGGCCGCCCCAGGCGATCGGACAGCACCCTCTCGAGGATGTGGCCCATCTCGGTGAACTGCGTGAACACCAGCGCGGCGCCCTCGTTCTCGAGCACCTCGTCGAGCAGCTGGAGCACGCGCGTGAGCTTGCCCGAGCGCGCCGGCGAGACCCCGCCGTCCTTCAGGAAGTGCCCGGGATGATTACAAATCTGCTTGATGGCGGTGAGCATCGCCAGGATGCGACCGCGCCGCTCCATCGAGAGCTCGGTGCCGACGATGTCCTCGAGCGCCTTGTCGACGGTCGTCTGGTAGAGCGCCGCCTGCTCGCGCGTGAGCGGGCAGTAGCGCGTCGACTCGGCCTTCTCGGGGAGCTCGGGCGCGATGGCCGGGTCGCTCTTCATGCGCCGGAGGATGAAGGGCGCGGTGATCTTCTTCAGCAGGTCGGCCGCCTGCTCGTCGCCGTAGCGCTCGATGGGCACCGCGAACTGCCGCTTGAACGCGCTCTGCCCGCCGAGGAGGCGCGGGTTCAGGAAGTCGACGATCGACCACAGTTCGGTGAGGCGATTCTCGACCGGCGTGCCCGTCAGCGCCACGCGCCGCTTGGCGTAGAGGTGACGCACGGCCTGGCTCTGCGCGGCCTCGGGGTTCTTGATGTTCTGCGCCTCGTCGAGCACCACGCAGTCGAAGAGCATCTGCGACAGCATCTCGCGGTCGCGGCGCCCGAGCGCGTACGACGTCAGCACCACCGCGGGCGGCAGCGGCTGCGTGCCGGCGCCGTAGGGCTTCATGCGATCAGCCAGCTCACCGACGGTCTGCGAGCGCGTCGGCCCGTGGTGGATGACCACGTGCAGGTCGGGATAGAAGCGGCGGATCTCGCGCCGCCAGTTGCCGAGCACCGAGGTCGGGCACACGACGAGGAAGCGGCAGGCCGGCGCCGGCAGGTCGGCGGTCGCCGCCTTCTGCTGCTCGCTCACCAGCTGCGCGAACATCGCCAGCAGCTGGACGGTCTTGCCGAGCCCCATGTCGTCGGCCAGGCAGGCGCCGAAGCCGAGCTCGGTGATGGCGAAGAGCCAGGCGAAGCCGCGCCGCTGATACGGCCGCAGCTCGGCGTGGAGCCGCTCGGGCGTCGGCAGGTCGCGCGGCCCCTCGGCGATGCCCTGGCGGAGCTGCGCCAAGGCCTGCGCGACGTGGCCCTCGACCGCGACCTCGGCCTTGGCGTCGGGCGACTCGGGCACCTGCACCTCGCCGACCAGCGCGAGGCGCAAGGCCTCGGCCGCGTCGAGCTGGCCCTTGCCCTCGCCCATCAGCGCCTGGAGCCGCGCCACGTCGGCCGGGTCGACGGCGATCCACTGGCCGCGGTGGTGGACGAGCGGCGCCTTGGCCTTCACCAGCTCGAGGAACTCGGCCTCGGTGAGGCGGTCCTCGCCGAGGCAGGCCTCCCAGCGATAGTTGACGACGCCCGCGAGCAGACCGGTCCGGCCGTGCGCGCCCGGCGGCGGCGCCGCGTCCTTGCCTGCGTCGACGCCGATGCGCATGCGCGCGCGCACGCGCCGGCGGCCGACGCGCGACAGCGCGGCCGGCACCTCGACCACGTAGCCGGCGCGCTCGAGCTGGAGGCTCTTCGAGGTGATGAAGTCCCAGGCCTCGGCCGCCGACACCGACACCGATACCGGCAGCTTCTGCGACAGCGAGCGCCCGATGGGCTCGAAGACGCGCGCGCAGCGGCCGAGCGCCTCGAGGAGCGTCTCCTCGGGCGCCACCATGTGCTTCACGATCTCCTTGAAGCCGGGCGACGGAGCGGCCAGCTCGGAGGCCGGGATGCGCTCGTCGCGCCCGTCGGGCGACAGGTGGTACGACAAGAGCCAGGGCGCCTTCGGGCTCTTCGGCTCGGACAGCCGGAAGCCGACCACCGGCCGGCCGGTGCCGCCCACCGCGGCCGCCGGCGCGACCCACAGCCCGAGCGTGTCGGGCAGGTGCGACTCGGCCACGCCGCGCAGATCATAGGAAGGGTTCGGCCCACCCAAGGACCTCGCCAGGCGCACGGCCCAGCCCGGTGCGGCGCGCTCGGGCACCGTCGGCACCGCCTGGTCGTTCGAGGCGCGCATGAGCCCGTCGGCCGCGGCGTCGGCGAACTCCTGCAGCGCCGCGACCGGCGTCCACACGAGCGGCGCCCCGGTCGTGTGCGGCGACCAGCCGCGCGCCACGCCGGGCATGGCCTTGCCGAGCTCCTGGAGGCGCGAGCGATCCTCGGCCCGCACCGGCGCCGCGCGCCAGGTGCTGCGCCAGTGGCCGGGCTCGGCCGCGGGCACGATCGCCGGCACCACCTGCTGGCGCAGGACGATCTCGACCACCCACTTGGCGGCCAGCGTCCAGAGGCCGATGGACGGCGAGAAGCGCACGAGGTGCGACAGCGGCACCGTCGCCAGCTCGGCCGCGGCCAGGCCGGCGTCGAGCCACCAGCCGTCGCGCGGGATGGTGCGCGCCGCGCCGCGCGCGCCACCGTGCGGGTCCGGGTGCAGCACCGGCACGCCCGAGAGCCAGCGCCCGCGCGCGAAGGCCGAGCGCAGCCGCGGCGGGATGACGCGCTCGTCGGTCGCCCACAAGAGCAGGCCGACCGTCGTCGCCGGCGCGACCGCGGTGCCATGCGCGTCCGTGTCCGCGATGGGGGGCGGACGGACCAGCGTCATCTGTGCGAGGTCCCTGACGTTCGCGCGCATTGCTCCCGACCCGACAGACCGAATCTGGGGCTGGGACCTCTACATCACGAACAGCGGCACGTGTGCTTGGCCGCTGGGGCCCAACCCGACTCCACGCGAGCCTTCAACAGACCACACTTTGCCGACGCTTGGAAGTCCCCGCGAGCGGTTTAGGCGCGCGCCGTCAGAACGTGTATCCGGCGCTGAGCGCGAAGCCGAGATGGCCTACATTCCAGGCCCTTACGTCGACCGCCAGGAAGGCGCCGCGGTCGAGCCCGTAGCGCGCGCCGACGCCGAGCATGCCGACCGGACCGGCCCCCGACGACCAGCGCGCCGGCTCGAAGTCGAGCGAGCCGGGCACGAAGCCGTCGGCGGTGGCGCCGCCGAAGCCGATGACGAGATACGGCTGGAGCAGCATGTCGCGGCCCAGAGCGTACCAGCGCCCCTCGGCCCAGTAGGCCGTGAACTGGCCCTGCGTGCGCGAGTCGGGAAGGCAGGTCGCGACGCCGAGGCCGACCGAGAAATCGTCGAGGCCGACCAGCGCCGAGCCGCCGAAGGCGTTGCCGGTCTCGCCGCTGTGGGCGAAGTCGACGACGGTGCCGCCGCCGATGGCGACGTCGACGCGCACCTTGGCCGAGGCCGGGCCCACCGCGCCCGCGACCAGCGCCAGCGCGGTCGCGAGGCAGCTCGCGAAGGAGACGGAGCGGCGCAGCCACGGGTTCATGAAAGCACCTTGCCTATCCCGCCGGCGAGGTAGCTCGCGGCGAGTGTCGCGTAGTGGGGGCCCGAGCGCCGGAGGTGCTCGAGCTCGTCGTCGCGCAGCGCGCGCACCGGCTTGGCCGGCGCCCCGAGGGCCAGCATGCGCGGCGGGATGACGGTGCCCGGCGTGACCAGCGCGCCGGCGCCGACCATGGCCTCCTCGCCGACGACCGCGCCGTCCATGACGGTGGCGCTCATGCCGATGAGGGCGCGCGGCTCGATGGTGCAGCCGTGCAGCGTCACGCGATGGCCGATGGTGAC
This sequence comes from Myxococcota bacterium, assembly GCA_046351155.1. Taxonomy (GTDB): domain Bacteria; phylum Myxococcota_A; class UBA9042; order PHBI01; family PHBI01; genus JAXLYZ01. Next base: position 100,886 of record JAXLYZ010000015.1, on the reverse strand, counting down.
CTCGTCGCCGACGGTCGTGGCGTGGCGCTTCGAGGTCACGTGGAGGAGGCTCAGGTCTTGGATGTTCACGCGCGCGCCGATGCGAATCCAGTGGACGTCGCCGCGCACGACCGCGCCCCACCACACCGACGTCCCCTCGCCCAGCGCCACGTCGCCGATGACCCGCGCCGTGTCCGCGACGAAGCAGCCGGCCGCGATGCGGGGCAGCGCGCCTTCGAAGGGGATGATGCGGGGGTCGGAGGTCATCGGCGCCGAGGGTGGAGGTGGACCGAGCGGGCTGAGCACGTTCGGGCCAGGGTTGCCGGGGTCCGGACCCTCTGCTACGGTCCCGCCCCGGAGGGCTTCGGATATCACGAATCGATACGCCGTTGGAATGCCCCCGGAGATCCGCATGCGTCGACTCGTCGCATCCCGCATCGGTCGCGTGGCGCTCGCCACCTCGATCGCCCTCACGCTGCTGCCCCCGAGCCTCGCCTTCGCGGCCCCTGCGCCGTCCGGCAAGATCTCCGAGGACGCGCGCGGCGTCGTGGTCATCGACCTCTCGCAGGACGAGAAGGAGAACGCCGAGCTGCTGCTCGACGTGCGCCAGGCGACGGCCGACCACGTCGACAAGCGCGGCGACTTCGACTTCAAGCTGACCGACCTCAACCAGCCGCTCAACGCCGGCGGCGAGTCGAAGGACCGCACCAACATCGCCACGGCCCAGGGCTTCGCCCAGGCCGGCAAGGCCAGCGCCGACAAGAAGGAGTGGGCCGACGCCTCCGACCAGTACGAGAGCGCGCGGAAGCTCTACGAGGAGTCGCTGGCGGTCATCGACGACCCGGCCATCTATGGTCCGCTGGTCGTGCGCGAGGGCGAGGCGCTGCTGCTCGGCGGCGACGACAAGGCCGCGCGCGACATGTTCCTCCAGGGCGCCTTCTGGGAGGCCAAGGTCGACGGCCTCGACCCGAAGGCCCGGGCCGCCTACGACAAGGCCAAGAGCGACGTCGCCGGGCTCGACAAGGGCATCATCGAGGTGAACACCGACCCGGCCTACGGCGAGGTCTTCATCGACGGCAAGTACCGCGGCATCTCGCCGGTGCGCGTCATCGACATCCCGGTCGGCACCCACATCGTGACGGTGTCGAAGCCGGCCCACGAGCGCGGCACGGCGCGCGTCGACGTGAAGTCGGGCGCCACCGCGCACAAGGACGTGAAGCTCAACCCGGCGCGCCGGAAGCTCATCTACGACGGGCTCAAGCCGAAGCTCGAGCAGGAGATCGTGGCGGCCACGACGCCGGGCTCGAAGAAGTGGGGTCTCGGCGGCGACAACCTGGTCGAGCTCGGCACGCTGACGCGCTCGGAGTCGGTCCTCCTGGCCAAGGTCACCGGCCCGCCCGAGACCAAGACGCTCGAGCTGTGGGTCTTCCACGTGCCGTCGCAGCGCCTGGTCGCCGTGTCGCAGACCGACAACATCGACTGGAGCTTCCGGAACACGGACGCCATCAAGACCATCGTCCACAAGACGCTCGACATCGACTGGGTGACCAAGCTCGGCGGCGAGGTCGAGGGCCCGCCCAGCAAGGGCGGCGGCGTCACCTCCAAGTGGTGGTTCTGGACCCTCATCGGCGTCGCGGTGGCCGGCGGCACGGCCGCGATCGTGCTCGCGACGGCGCCCGGCGAGAGCCCCCCGCCCTTCGACAAGGTCGACGGCACGGGCGCGGTGGTGCTCAAGTTCTGAGCCTCGACGCGGCGGTGAACGCGTCCGCACTTTCTGGTTGCGTCGGCCCACCACGGGGCGTACAGCGCCCTCGGCATCGACCATTCGTGCGCGCATAACCCATGCGCCCGAGGGTCGTGCGGGAGCCCGTACCTTGGACAGCAGCAGTCCGCGCGGGCCCGAGCGACGACGTACCGATCGGCCGTGAAGCGGCTCCGACGGTAGGCGAGGCCCGGGCTCGACCGTCTTGGAGCGCATCATGGACGAAGCGTCGCAGCGCGATGACCTTGTCGAGGTCTGGGCGGGTCTCTCCGCCGAGGAGCGGGTCGAGGCCTTCTTGCGCCTGCCGCCCGAGGATGCCGAGCCGTTCTTCCTCGAGCGCATGCCGCTCGCGCACGCGCAGATCCTGCTCGGGCTGCCCGCCAACCAGCGGCGCCTGTGGATGCGGCTGCTCGCGCCCGACGACGCCGTCGACGCGCTCCAGCACATGCCGCCCGAGCGCCGCCAGGAGTACATCGAGCTGCTCGACGACGCGACGCGCCACGAGGTCCAGGCGCTGCTCGCGTTCAACGAGGACGACGCCGGCGGCCTCATGAGCACCGCCTTCGCGCGCGCGCGGCCCGACGTGGCGGCCGACGAGGCGCTGCGCTATCTCCGGCGCCAGGCGCAGGCCAAGGTCGAGACCATCTATTACGCCTACGTGCTCGACGACAAGCAGCACCTGCTCGGCGTGCTGAGCTTCCGCGAGCTCTTCTCGGCGCCGCCCGACAAGCTCGTGCGCGACATCATGCGCACCGACTTCGAGTTCGTCCGCGCCGACACCGACCAGGAGGAGGTGGCGCAGCTCTTCGCGCGCACGAGCCTCTTGGCCATCCCCGTCGTCGGCGAAGACCAGGTGATGCAGGGCATCGTCACGGTCGACGACATCGTGCACGTGGTGCAGGACTCGGCCACCGAGGACGTGCAGAAGCTCGGCGGCTCCGAGGCCCTCGACATGCCGTACCTGCAGATCGGCTTCTGGCGCCTGGTCATGAAGCGCGCCGGCTGGCTCGCCATCCTGTTCATCGGCGAGCTGTTCACGACCAGCGCCATGGGCGCCTACAAGGACGAGATGGAGAAGGCCATCGTCCTCGCCATGTTCGTGCCGCTCATCATCTCGAGCGGCGGCAACAGCGGGTCGCAGGCCTCGACGCTCATCATCCGCGCCATGGCGCTGGGCGAGGTGCGCCTCCGGAACTGGTTCCGCGTCATGCGCCGCGAGCTGCTGGTCGGCCTGGCGCTGGGCGCCATCCTGGCGCTGCTCGGCCTGACGCGCATCCTCATCTGGCAGGCGGCCTTCGACACCTACGGCGTGCAGTACCTCGGCATCGCGCTGTCGGTGGCGATGAGCCTCGTGGCCATCGTCATGTGGGGCACGTTGGCGGGCTCGATGCTGCCCTTCATGCTGCGCCGCCTCGGCCTCGACCCGGCCAGCGCGTCGGCGCCGTTCGTCGCCACGCTGGTCGACGTCAGCGGCCTCGTCATCTACTTCACCGTGGCCGAGCTCGTCCTCGGTGGGACGCCTCTATTGCCCGGGCATTAGATGGCGGGACTCGCCCCCTCCGGGGCTCGCTTCTTCGGAGACTCGGAAGACTCGCAAGATGTCGGAGCCGTGCCCCTTCGGTGAGCGGAGCGCCGAATGGCGCGTAGCGAACCATGGGCAACCCCGAGCGCAGGCCGCCCCGGCTTCTGGACGGAGGTGCGCGCGAATCAGCCAGGAGGCCTGGCGAAGCCAGGCTGCCTGGCTGATGGAAGAGCGCGTACCGGAGGAAGAAGCCGGACGAGGGCGGCCGGAGCGAGGCCATCCGAGTCGAGCGTCAGCGCTTCCAGCCGATGAACGGCAGGTTCCGGAACTTGTCGGCGTAGTCGAGGCCGTAGCCGATGACGAAGTGGTCCTCGATGGTGAAGCCCTTGTAGTCCATGGGCACCTCGACCTGCGTCCGCGACGGCTTGTGCAGCAGCGTGCAGACCTTGAGCGAGGCGGGCTTCCGCGTCGAGAGGTTCTCGATGAGGTAGCGCATGGTCAGGCCGGTATCGATGATGTCCTCGACCACGAGCACGTCGCGGCCCTCGATGGGCGCCGTGAGGTCGCTCGTGATCTGCACGACGCCCGAGGTAGTCGTGCGGTGGCCGTAGCTCGACAGGCCGAGGAAGTCGACGGTGCACTCGATCGACAGCGCGCGCGCCAGGTCGGAGAGGAATACGAAAGAGCCTTTCAGGATGCCGATGAGGGCGAGGTCCTTGTGGGCATAGTCGCGGGAGATCTCTTCCGCCATGACGGCGATGCGGCGCTGGATGGTCTCGGCGTCGATGAGCACGGCGAGATCGCTACGCTTGAACATGGTGGCTCCTCGGGATGGCGGAGGCGGCGCGCGCGCGGCGGCCGAGCGTTTGGGCGTGAGTGGCGGGGGCGGTCACACGAAGACGTTGTTGATGACCTCTCCGAGGCCACCCGCACCGGGGACGATGTACTGGTGCTCGTTCAGCCCGCGCTCGCGCTCGGGATAGGTGCCGGGCACCGACGCGAGCACGTCGGGATCCGACAGGCCGCGGTCGAGACGGAAAGCGTAGATGACCGCGTCGGGCAGCGCCTTCCTCACGTTGATGACGAACTCGGGCGTGACGATGAGGTTCATCGTCACGATCTTCCGGGGCGGCCCGCCGAGCGCGCTGTAGTAGCCCACGGCCTTGAGCAGCGAGCTGCCGGTGGCGCCCATCGGGTCGGGGAACATCATCACCTGGCCGACCACGTCGCCGCCCGCCTTCTCGCCGAAGATGCGCGCGCCGACCACGCGCCCGTCGTCGTCGACGACGCGGTTCATGACGAGGTGGTCCTGGCGCACACCGATGGGGTCGAGCACGTGGTTGAGCGCGTCGAAGCAGACGCTGGCCGGCAGCATGCCGGCGCGCGCGATGTCGACGCAGACGACCTGCTGGGCCGGGTCGACGATGCGGCCGCGGTAGACGCCGAAGTCGGTGTGCGCGATCATGCGCGTCGGAACCGTGGCCTCGATGGTCGCCAGCTCGCGCGCGATGACGGTGGCGACGAGGTCGCGGTAGAGCGTCGTCACCAGATGATTGATCTCGGGCTGGAAGGTCCGGTCCGAGGACAGCCGCGCCAGGAGCGACAGGTGGTAGGCGTCGGCCAGGATGTGGACGTTGGGCCCGTAGCGATGGACGAGCTCGCCGTGCTCCACGCCTTCGCCGCGATACCCGAGGTCGGTGGTCACAGGTCCGGACACGAGCACCTCCGCGCGCGACATTTGGCTCTGCGCGGCTCGGGGCATACCGTTGGGCCTCGGGCCCCGTCAATCGGAACGTCGGCCCGAGAGGCTGGCGGCGACCGCGCCCGACAGCGCTCGCGACCGCATGAAATGCGGCTCCCCTCCACAGGGTTTCGAGGACATGATGCCTGAGCTCAACCTGCGTAACGTGTTTCTCACTCGGCTCGCCGTCGTCTTCGCCGTGGTGCTCGGGCTCGCCGGGGAGGCCAGCGCGGCGCGCAGCGACCCGGCCGAGAAGGCGGTCGGCACCGCGCTCGCGGCGGCTCTGGCCAACGACTTCAAGGCCTTCGTCGCGGTCGTCCACCCCAACGAGAAGGCCACGCCGGCCCAGCTCACCCAGCTCGAGAAGTACACCTTCACGCGCGTCGCGCGTCAGGCGAAGTGGTACCTCCGCGGCAACGACGCCGACTCGTTCGTCGTCGACCGGCGCGAGGACATGGGCGGCGATCGCGTGAAGCTGTTCGTGAAGGACCTGGCCCACCCGAACCGCGCACCGGTGCCGGTCACGCTCGAGAAGGTCCCGGGCGGCGCCTGGGGCATCATCTCGAACAGCCTCTGACGGGCGCGCGGCGGGCGCGGCGGCATGGCCGACCGCCTTGCCTCGGGCTTGACCGGCGCGCCCCCGACGCGTAGACGCCGGCCATGCGCGGGCTCGTCACGGCGTCCTCGGCCCTCCTCGTCACCCTCGGCGGCGCGGCCTGCGACGGCCCGAGCGACGACGCGACCGACCTCGGGGCGGTGGCGCGCCCGATCATCAACGGCACCACGACGCCGAGCATCACGCCGCTGTCGGCGGGCGAGACGCTGGCCATCGGCTTCCTCGCGACGCCCGCCGGCGATCCCTTCTGCAGCGGCACGGTCATCCGCTCGAACGCCGTCCTCACCGCGCAGCACTGCGTGAAGGACAAGGGCGCGGCCGACCTGCGCTTCGGCATCGGCACGCCCGGCGCGCCGCGCGCGCTCGTCCGCGTGACGCGCATCGCGCTGGCCGACTGGGAGAGCGACATCGCGCTGCTCCAGCTGGCCAACGACGCGACCACCGTCGGCGGGCTCCGGCCCATCGCCGAGAACCGCGCGGCGCTCGATCAGGACCTGGTCGGCGAGGACGTCGAGATCGCCGGCTACGCGCCCATCGACGGCGTGTCGAGCCTGCGCTTCGCGGTGCTCCAGGTGACGAGCGTCTTCGACGCGCTGACGCTGGACGGCTTCGGCCAGCACGGCGCCTGCCAGGGCGACTCGGGCGGACCGGTGCTGCTCACCGACGGCACCGGCCGCGCCGTCGTCGCCGGCACCGCCATCGGCGGCAACATCTCGTGTCGCGACGAGGTCTACTACTCGCGCGTCGATCGCGTCGTCGAGTGGCTCGACGTCACGCTGCGCACCTTCGCGAGCGACGGCGAGACCAGCGGCGATGCGCCTGGCAGCGGGCCGGGCTTCGACCCGTGGGGCTGCGGCCAGACGAGCTGCGGCGCCGGCGTCGGCGAGAGCGGCATCACGCTGGCCGGCGTACTGGTGCTGCTCGGCCTGCGCGCGCGACGGGCGCGGCGAGCGCGCCAGGGCTGACGCCGCCGCCGCCCGCGAGAGAACACGCGCGCGCGAAGAGTCCCGAGGGGAATCACCAACGCCCGCACGCTGGCGATTCCCCTCGGCACCTGAGCTGGAGCAACGCGCGTGTGCGCGGCCCTGGCATCGCCGCCGCCCCGGACGAGCTCTCGGTCCACGGCAAAGAGCTGTGTTCCTCGAGCGCGCTCGCGGTGGTTCTACCTCGATCTGTGACGGAGTCGCGGGACGGGCGGCAGCCGCGCGGGGGAGGTGCGCGGCATGGTCCACCATGCGCCGCTCCTGGGCACGATCGCCATCACCCGCGCGGGTGACCGAGCGCGCGCGAGAGGCCCGAGCGAGCGCCTGGCCTGCGGCCGCGAGGCGCCCCGGCAGGGCGCTGCGGCGACCGGATCAGCCCTGGCGCGCCGCGTTGCCGTTGGCGATGAGCCAGCGATGGCGCAGCGCCCAGTAGACCAAGCCGCCGATGCCGGTCACGCCGATGGGCACCAGCAAGGCGTTCTCGCGCAGCGCGAAGTAGGCCGCGGCGCCGGCGATGCCGCCGCTGGCGAAGCCGCCGAAGATCGACAGGTAGAGGATGACGCGCCAGGACGTGACGCCGCGGCGGGCGATCCACTTGCCGAGCGCGATGCCGAGATCGGTGAGGATGCCGGTCATGTGCGTCGTGCGCACGATGGCGCGGCTGTACTGGGTGGCCATCGAGTTCTGCAGGCCGGCGGCCATGGCGATGGCGACCAGGTGGACCGGGCTGCCGGCGCGCAGCGCGAGCCAGGCCAGGCTGAGCAGCAGCGACTCGATGACGAGCAGCACGCCGTAGCGGCGGCCGAGGCGCAGCTGGGTCGAGTCGAGGACCATGCCGCTCACGCTGGCGCCGAGCACGAACGTCACGATGAGCCCGAGGTCGAGGAGCAGCGTCGAGCGATCGGCGTTCTGCACGAGGTCGACCGAGAAGTGCGTGGTCGTGCCGCTCATGTGGGTGGTGGCGACGTGCAGCGCGCCGCCGATGGTGATGGCGTTGACGTAGCCGGCCACCGCCGCGAGGACGCCGGCCGCCGCGGTGAGCTGCTTGGCGTACTCGGGGCGCGGGTCGGGAGCGGTCTCGGCGACCTTGAAGCGACCGGTGATGCGCGCGAGCGACATAGGCGCGCTCGGTACGCCCGCGCCGGCGTCGGTGCAAGCCCCATGTCGCCTGCGGTATCATCCGCCGGTGCCGAGCTCGCTCATCGCGTCCTTCGTCGTCGCCTCCGCCTTCGTGTCGGCCTGCGCCGGCGAGCCGCGCGTCGTCCGCCCGGCCGAGCCCGAGATCGAGCGGCGCGCCGGCGACGATCCCGAGCCGCCGGCCATCCCGCCGCCGCCCGACCACGACGTGGTGATGGCGGTCGACGCGGTGGTGGTCGAGGTGCGCGTGCCGTCGGGGCCGGTGCGCGGGCAGATCCTCATGCTGCCCGGCTGGAGCTTCGATCGGCGCGAGACGTGCTGGCGCTCGAGCTTCTGCGAGGAGGCGCTGGCCAAGGGCTACCTGCTCGTGCTGGCCGGCATGGACAAGAGCATCTACGCCGGCCGCGTCTACTCCGAGACGCGCTCGGACATGGCCCACTACAAGACGCGCACGTGGGTCACCGAGCGCTTCATCCCCGCGCTGCAGCGGCGCCTGCACGTGCTCCTGCCGGGCGGCGACAACTACCTCTACGGCATGTCGACCGGCGGCCGCGGCGTGGCGCTCCTGGCCATGCACACCGGCTCGCTCTTCAAGGCCGGGGCCGCGCTGTCGGGCGACTTCGACATGACCGAGGAGACCAACGACCCGCTCCTGCTCCTGCACTACGGCAGCTATCGGCGCTTCCCCGAGCGCTGGACCGGCGACGACAACCCGGCCATGCACGTCGACCGCATCACCGTGCCGCTCTACATCGCCAGCGGCACCGACGACCGCACCGTGTCGCCGAGCCAGTCGGTGAAGTTCCACGCCAAGATGCAGAGCGCGCACCCCGACCTCGACGTGCGCCTGCACATGGTCGACGGCGGCGGCCACGACTTCGACTTCTGGGGCGGCGAGACCGGGCGCGTGCTCGAGTTCTTCGCCGCGCACGGGACCGCGCCGGCGGCCGATCCCGACGGCGTCAGGCGCGAGCTGGAGCCGGCGCCTTCGCCGCCGTGACCAGGCTCGAGCCGGCCCACGGGCCGCCGAACCAGAAGCGCCAGCCGAGCCCGCGCCGCGTGACCGCGGTGGCGCCCACGGCGGCCAGCGCGGCGGCGTAGTCGGCGGCGAAGCGGAAGTCGACGATCAAGAGGCGCCCGCCCGGCGCGAGCACGCGCCACATCTCGGCCACCGCGAGCGCGCGGCCGGCGGCGTCGGGCACGTTGTGCACGGCCAGGCTCGACACCACGAGGTCGAAGCTCGCGTCGGCGTAGGGCAGCGCGCGCATGTCGCCGGTGGCGAGCTCGACGCGCGCGGCGACGCCCTCGGCCTCGGCGTTGGCCAGCGTCCGAGCCTGCGCGTTGCCGCTCTGGTCGCCGCTCCGCCAGAGGTCGATGCCGACGGCCTTGCCGCGCGGCAGGCGGCGCGCCACCTCGAGCAGCACGGCGCCGCGGCCGCAGCCGACGTCGAGCGCCTTCTCGTGGCCGGCGAGCGCCAGGCCGTCGACGAGCTCGGACCACACCGCCAGCTTGCCGCGCAGCGTGGTGTAGAGGTAGCTCGCGAGCGAGAGGCCGAACCACAGCGCGCTGACCAGGCCGGCCGTGGCCAGCGAGGGAGCGCCCGCGGCGAGGCCCCAGGCGGCCAGGCCCAGCGCGGCCAGGACGGCGACGGCGAAGCCGAGCGGCACGTAGGGCGCGTCGATCCCGTAGCGGCCACGGCGAGGCATGAAGGGCATGCGGGTGGGCTATCACGACCACCGTCGAGCGTCGACCGGACCTCGCGGCGCTCGGGTTTCTCGCGCGCGCCCCGTCGGCGCTCGGCGCGCGCCGCTCGGGCGCTCGCGCACGCCCCGGTGGGCTCTCGACAAGGGATCGGGGCGGGGCCATGGTCGCAGCGAGATCGGAGGTCTCGCAGCACCATGGACTCCCATCCGCCCGGCAAGCCCGGCAGCGCCCGCCCCTCGCACGAGTACTCCACCCGCCCCATCGTCGAGGTCGCGCGCGACCTCGGCCTCGAGGATCACCTCGAGCCGTACGGCCGCGACAAGGGCAAGATCGGCCTGGCCGCGCTCGACCTGCCGGCGCGCGGCGCCGGGCGCCTGGTGCTGGTGACGGCCATCAACCCGACGCCCGCCGGCGAGGGCAAGACCACCATGTCGGTGGCGCTGGCCATGGGCATGCGGCGCCTCGGCAAGAAGGCCGTGCTGGCGCTGCGCGAGCCGTCGCTCGGGCCCATCTTCGGCGTGAAGGGCGGCGGCACCGGCGGCGGCCGCGCCTCGCTGAGCCCGGCCGACGACATCAACCTGCACTTCACCGGCGACCTCCACGCCATCACGTCGGCGCACAACCTGCTGTCGGCGATGATCGACAACGCCATCTACTTCCGCGAGACCTTCGGCGCGACCGAAGGCCACGACGGCGACGAGCTCGATCCGCGCATGGTCACCTGGGGCCGCGCCCTCGACATGAACGACCGCGCGCTGCGGCGCGTGCTGGTCGGCCTCGGCGGGAAGCCCGACGGCGTGCCGCGCGAGGAGCGCTTCGACATCACCGCGGCCAGCGAGGTCATGGCCATCCTCGCCCTGTCGCAGAGCTACGCCGATCTCGAGGCGCGGCTCGCGCGCATCGTCGTCGGCCGCACCTTCGGCGGCAGCGCCGTCACCGCCGGCGACCTCGGCGCGGCGCCGGCCATGACCGCGCTCCTGCGCGACGCGCTGAAGCCCAACCTGGTGCAGACGCTCGAGGGCGGGCCGGCCATCGTCCACTGCGGCCCGTTCGGCAACATCGCCCACGGCTGCAACAGCGTGCTGGCGACGCGGCTGGCGTGCCGCCTCGGCGACTACGCCATCACCGAGGCCGGCTTCGGCTTCGATCTCGGCGGCGAGAAGTTCCTCGATCTGAAGGCGCGCGTGGCCGGCGTGTGGCCGCGCGTGGTGGTGCTGGTGGCGACGCTGCGCGCGCTGAAGATGCACGGCGGCGCCGGCAAGAAGCACGCGGCCGACCCCGACCGGAAGGCGCTGCTCGCCGGCATCGCACACCTCGAGCACCACCTCGGCATCGCCCAGCGCTTCGGGCTGCCGGCGGTCGTCGCCATCAACGTCTTCCCCGAGGACCCCGAGCGCGAGCTGGCGCTGCTCGAGGACGCCATGGCGCAGAAGGGCGTGCGCATCGCGCGCTGCGACGCGTTCGCGGTCGGCGGCGAGGGCGGCGTGGCGCTGGCGCGCGCGGTGGCGGAGGTGGCCGACGCCACCGATCCGGCGCCGCCCGAGCCGCGCTACGTCTACGACCTCGGCGACACGCCGCGCGAGAAGATCCAGAAGATCGCGCGCGAGGTCTACGGCGCGAGCGACGTCGCCTTCACGCCGCAGGCGCTGAAGGACCTCGAGTGGGCCGAGGCCCACGGCGGGCGCGAGCTGCCCATCTGCGTGGCCAAGACGCAGCTCTCGCTGAGCGACGACCCCACCCTGCTCGGGCACCCGCAGGACTTCGTCATCACCGTGCGCGAGGTGCGCCTGTCGGCCGGCGCCGGCTTCCTCGTGCCGCTCACCGGCCTGGTCATGACCATGCCCGGACTGCCGCGCGTGCCGGCCGCGCGCCACATCCGCCTCGACCCCGACGGCCGCATCCGCGGGCTCATGCAGCACGACTGAGCGCGACGGGGCATTCGACGGCGCGCCGTCACAATGAGGCGACGCGCTGGCGCACGACCGCCAGCGCCTCGGCCGGGAAGCCCGGGACGCGCGGCGCGAGCGCCTCGGCGGCGACATCGAGGATGCACAGCGCGTGCTCGCGCGCCGACCGGCGCGAGGCGAGGTCGAGGCGCTGGGCCAGCTCGGGATAGGCGAGCTCGACCCGGCGCGTGGCGTCGAGGTCGTCGAGGCGATGGTGGGTGGGGCTCGGCACGTGGCGCGCGACGAGGCGCAGCAGGTGCTGCGTCGCGGACTGCCGGCGCTGGGCGCCGCTCGTGTGCTCGCCGCGCGCGTCGCGCAGCGCCGCGACCAGCGCCTCGCCGAGGAGCTGGCCGACGAGCCAGTCGTCGCTCGGCGCCTCGCGCAGGACGCGCTCGCGCGTCGCGACGGCGACCGCGTCCATCCGGCGCGCGACGTCGCCGCGGTCGAAGAGGACGCGGTAGCGGTTCACGCGCGCCAGCGCGATCTCGTCGGGCGTGAAGACGGCGTACTCGACGAAGTGGCCGCCGCGATAGAACGCCTTCACGCCGTGCGCGGTCTCGCGATAGTGGTGCACGATGGCGTCCGCGTCGGGCAGCCAGTCGACGCGCTCGCGGTACGACTCGGCCGCGGACGGCTCGGCGATGACGAAGAAGTCGTGGTCGGAGAAGTCGTCGGGCGCCTCGCCCTGCTCGGCCATCGAGCCGAGCGCCACCAGGCCGAGGATGTCGCCTCGGGACTGGAGGACGTGTGCCAGGCGCGCGGTGAAGTGCCGATGCTCGTCGAGGCGCATGGCCTCAGTTATCGCGGGCGCCCTCGGCGATCCAGTCGTGGATGAGGCCGATCTCGCTCGGCGCGAGGAACGGCGGGCCGTTCAGCGGCATGCGGCTGCCGAACGGCGGGCCCGGCGACACCTTCTTGATGATGATGCTGTCGCAGGGCGAGCCGGCCACGGTGATGGTACCGGCCGAGCGCACGCCGCCCTTCAGGAGCGTCGCGTAGCCCGACAGATCGAGGCCGGCCAGGCGGAAGCCGATGGCGTTCTCGCTGCCCGGGAAGTGGCAGGCGCTGCAGCGGCGCGCCAGCAGCGGGCGCACGTCGCGCGCGAAGGAGATGTCGACCGCCGGGTCGGAGTCGAGGTTGCTGCAGCGCGAGTTCAGCGGCTTGCCGACGTCGGGCTCGAGGTCGCAGGCCGCGAGACCCGCGCCGGCGAGCGCCAGGCCGAGCGCCAGGGAGGCGAGCGTGGCGGGCCTCAAGGCGCGGCCTCGACGTGCGGCACGAACGGGCGATCGAGGATCGGCGTCGACGGGTAGAGGCTCATGACGACCGCGGGCTCCGGCGTCGTGTGGTCGGCGGCGAAGAGCTGGCTCGCGTCGGTGAGGTCCGAGCGCGCCTGGTCGTGGTAGCTGTCGATGCCCTGCAGCGCGGCCGGCACGACCGCCTCCGACACGCGCACGAGCGGCGAGTAGAAGGCCTGGCCCGGCCCGGTGGCGAAGAGGTCGTTGCTGTCGGCGGCGTCGCCGTCGCCGGTGAGGTCGACGCCGCGCAGCGGCTCGGAGATGGGCTCGCCGCCGTCGCGGCGCAGCGTGTACATGGTCGCCACCGGCACGTTGTTGCCCGGCACGAAGAGCTCGCCCAGGTCGAGGACATCGACCCTCGCGTCCTTGTAGTAGGCGGTGATCGGCGCCTCGGGCGCGGCGCCGGCCACGCGCTCGAGGCGCGTCTCGGGGAGCACCACCGGCCAGTTGCGCGCCTCGGGGATGCGGATGGGCGCCTCGACGATGCCGGCCGCGACGGCCGCGTCGATGGCCTCGACCGAGGCCAGCACCTGGCCCGCGTAGCGCTCGGTCACCGGCACCAGGATGACGCGCCAGAGCGGGCTGTAGCCGAGGTCGCCCGGCACCGCCGTGAGCACGGCCGGCGCGCCCAGCTCGCGGAAGCGACGACCGTCGGCGCTGAGCTCGCCGTCGGCGGCGGGCTCGACCAGGAGGTAGCCCGGCACCGGCGTCGGCGAGGCCGGCCCGAGGTCCCACCAGTCGACCATGGCGCCGGCGAAGAAGCCCTGGCGCACGCGCACGACGCCGCTCAGCTCGGGCGCGATGTTGAGCGCGAGCTGCGCCTTCTGCGCCGGATCGGCGACGAACGCCGGCAGCGCGGTGCCGGCCGGCAGGAGCAGCGGGCTCGGGTCGAGCGCGTCGTCGACCAGCGGCTCCATGCACGCGCTCGCGAGGCCGGCGAGCGCGAGCGCGACGAGTCGGGGCTGCATCACGGCGACCTCGGCGAGAACGAGAGCTGCACCTGACCGGAGACGGTGCCGGTGTCGGGCCGGTCCTTCACGCGCACGCCCCCGATGACCCCGGCCGCGCAGCTCGCCAGGCCGGGCATCGGCAGCGCCCCGACCACCACGTCGCGGGCGCGACCGTCGACGTCGATGGCGAAGCTGACGTTGGCCGACGCCGCGCCGTCGTGGCCGCAGCTCACGGCCGCGGCGTGGTAGCAGATCCTCGAGGCCGCGCCGCACCAGGTCGAAGGCGCGCGCCACCGGGCCGCGCGGCAGCGAAGCCCTGCAGCATGAGGCCGCTGAAGCCGGCGCTGGCGATGAAGGTCGGGGCCGGCGCGACCACCGTCGCGGGCGGCGGCGACCGCCGGCGGGGGCGTGACCGCGACCGTCGGCGGCGGCGTCACGGCCGGCGCGACGACCGAGGTCGCCGTCACGGTCGACGGCGCGGTCGCGGTCGGCGGCGCCGTCGACGCTGCGAGCACGGCCGGCGTCGTCGCCTTCGGCGCATCGACCCCGGCGCGCGGCGCGGGCTTCTCGCCCGGCTTGGCCGGCTTCGTCGCCGGCTCCTTGGCGGCCACCTCGACCGGCGCCGGCACCGCCACCGGCGCGGTGATGAGCGCGGGCGCGGGCTCGAGCGCGGGGGTCGGCGCGGGCTTCTCGATGGGGGTCGGCGCGGGCTTCTCGCTCGGCGGGGGCGCCAGCGACGCGACCGCCGCGGGCGGATCGCTCGGCGGCGACGGGTTGGCCGCGGCCGGCGTCGGAGCCGACGCCATGGGCGTCGACGCCACCGTCTCGACGCGCGCGCTCGGCGCGTCGTCCGAGGCGCCGAGCATGCGCACCACGCCGAAGCCGACCCCCAGCGCCACCACCGCGGCCAGCGCCCACATGAGCCCGGACGAGCGCCGCGGCGCGCGCGCCATCGGCTCGGCCGGAGCCAGCGGCATCTCGAGCGCGGCGGCGACCGGCGCCGTCGCCTGCGGAGCGGCCAGCATGATGTCCGACGGCGGGCGCGCGGTGCCCTGCTCCATCAGCGCGAGCAGCGCCGCGCGGAAGTTGCGCGCGCTCGGGAAGCGCGCCGCCGGGTCCTTGGCCAGCGCGCGCAGGACCAGCGCGTCGAGCGCCTCGGGGATGGTCGGATCGAGCTCGCGCAGCGACCGCGGCGGCCGCTCGAGCTGGGCGTACATGACGTCGATCGGGCTCTCGTCCTCGAACGGCAGCCGCCCGGTGAGCATGACGTAGAGCAGCACGCCGACCGCGTAGACGTCGGAGCGCGCGTCGACCTGGAGCCCCTGCACCTGCTCGGGCGACATGTACTCGGGCGTCCCCGAGATGACCTCCGAGCGCATGGGGTCGCGCTTGTGCAGGGGCCGCATGGTGGCGATGCCGAAGTCGAAGACCTTGACGAGCTCGGTCTCGCGGCCGTCGTCGTCGACCCACGGCACCAGCATGACGTTGCCGGCCTTCACGTCGCGATGGATGATGGCCAGGTCGTGCGCGGCCGCCAGCGCGGCCAGCACCTGCACGGCGATCGACAGCGCGCGCGGCACCGACAGCCGCCCCTCCTCGCCCAGCACGTCATAGAGGTTGGCGCCCTCGACGTACTCCATGACGAGGAACATGCCCTCGTCGGCGTCGACGCCGAAGTCGAGCACCTGGACCGTGTTGCGGTGACGCAGGAGCGACGCCAGCTGCGCCTCGCGCGCGAAGCGCTGCACCAGATCGGTCTGCTTGCCGTCGCGCGGACGCAGCGTCTTCACGGCCACCGTGCGGTCGAGCGCGACGTGCCGCGCCAGCCACACGACGCCCATGCCGCCGGTGCCCGCCGGCGAGAGCAGCTCGTACTTGCCGTCGCTCAGGAGGTGCGGGGAGTCGGGGGTCGAGGTCGGCATCGCGTTCGTGGCCTATGCTGCGGGCGAGGGCCCGGTTACTGGCAGATCTCGTGGGTCGGCGCCGTGACGTCGGGCTGCTCGACGATGTCGCCGGCCATGCCGAGGAGCGCCGGCGCGGCGGCGTTGATGTCGGCCTCGGCGACGCCGGCCTTGGTGAGGCCGGTCACCACGTCCTCGATGAGGGCGTCGAAGTCGGCCTTGCCGATCTGCAGCCCGACGTGGGCCTCGACCATGCTGCGGCACGCCGCGCCGCGGCTGTCGCTCGAGCCGGCGTAGGTGATGCCGCGGCAGCCGAAGAGCTCCTGGACCTGCGTCGTCAGGCACTCGACCACGTGGCCGAGCCCGTCCGACGACAGCGACGTGAAGAACGCGCTGATGCGGCAGTCGCCGGCGAGCTCGGGCACGACGTACGACTGCACCACCGTCGCCACCGTGGCCGCGCCGCCGTACTTCGCGCACAGGCTCTGGTCGGGCACGTCGGCCTGGACCTGCGCCGTGTCGCCGGCGTCGGCGCCGGCCGCGTCGTCGCTGCAGGCCGCGGCCGAGACCGCGAGGCCGAGCCCGAGGAGCGCGCCCCACGACCGCACTGGCGTTGCCTCTCGTCTGCGTCGCATCCCCCAACCTCCGACCAGTCGCGGCTAGTATGCGCGATGGGGCCCAGACGTTACGAGGCGCGTGACGATCCGGATCGACCCCGGGCCGACGTCCGGCGTGGAAGTTCCATGAGCGGCCCAGATCCGTCCTGCACGGCAGGCATCGCGCGCGAGCCGGCCGCGCCGCGCGTGGGGGCTTTCGCGCCGTGGTCGAGGCGGCTCGCGCGGCTGGCGGCGGGCCGCTGCGCCGTGTACATGATGACCGCGATGCGCGCGGTCGACACTACCAAGGCCCGGCGCGAGCTCGGGTGGACGCCGAGCATCCCGTCGTGGCGGGACGGCTTCCGCAGCTTCCGCGCGCGGCGGCCCGAGGCGTAGCGACGGCGGCGGCGCCGAGCGCCGCGCGCACAGGAGGGACGATCGATGACGGTGGGGATGGATGCGCTCGAGGCGTTTCGCGACGAGGTCCGCACCTGGCTCGAGGCCCACGCCCCGCGCTCGCTGGTCGGGGCTCCGCATGGCTTCCTGCACGGCACCTGGGGCGGCCGGCGGCCGGTGTTCGAGACCCCCGACCACGAGCGCTGGCTCGGCATGATGGCCGAGCGCGGCTACACCGCGCCGACCTGGCCGGTGAAGTACGGCGGCGCCGGGCTGTCGCGCGCCGAGAAGGAGGTGCTCGACGGCGAGCTCCGCCGCATGCGCCTCCCGCCGGCGCTCATCGGCTTCGGCCTCGTCATGATCGGGCCGACGCTGCTCGAGTTCGGCAACGAGAGCCAGAAGCTCGAGCACCTGCCACCCATCGCCAAGGGCCGCATCCGCTGGTGCCAGGGCTACTCGGAGCCGGGCGCCGGCTCCGACCTCGCCTCGCTCAAGACCTCGGCGGTGATGGACGGCGACCGCTTCATCATCAACGGCCAGAAGGTGTGGACCTCGTACGCCGACCAGTCCGACTGGATCTTCTGCCTCGTGCGCACCAACCCGAGCGCGTCGAAGCAGGCCGGCATCTCCTTCATCCTGGTCGACATGGCCACGCCCGGCGTGAGCACGCGCCCCATCAAGCTCATCAGCGGCGCCTCGCCCTTCTGCGAGGTCTTCTTCAGCGACGTGCCGGCCTGGGCGAAGGACGTGGTCGGCCCGGTCGACGGCGGCTGGACGGTGGCCAAGGCGCTGCTCGGGCACGAGCGCTCGATGGTCGGCGAGGTGTTCGCGCAGGCCGTGACCGGCGGCGAGGCCGAGCTGGTGGCGCTGGCGCGCGGCGCGGTTGGCGACGGCCCGAGCGAGGCGGCGGCGGTCGACCCGATGTGGCGTGACCGCATCGTGCGCGCGGCCATGGACGAGCGCGCCTTCATGCTCACCGTGAAGCGCATCCGCGACGGCATGAAGGCCGGCCAGCGCCCGGCCCGGAGAGCTCCATCCTCAAGGTCTTCGGCACCGAGCTCAACCAGCGCCGGCGCGAGCTCGCCGTGGAGATCGCCGGCTCTGACGGCCTCGGCTGGGACGGCCCGGGCTACGCGCCGGAGGCCGTCACCATGACGCGCGAGCGGCTGCGCTCGCGCGGCAACACCATCGAAGGCGGGACGAGCGAGATCCAGCTCGACATCATCGCCAAGCAAGTGCTGGGGCTGCCATGAACCTCGTGCTCAGCGACACCCAGGAGCTCGTGCGCGACAGCGCCAGGGAGCTCTTCAAGCGGAACCCGGTGGCGCGCGCCCGCGCGCTGCGCAACGCCTGTATCGCCGGCAGCGACCCCGGCTTCGCGCGCCCGCTGTGGCTCGAGATGGCCGGCCTCGGCTGGCTCGGCATGACGGTGCCCGAGCGCTTCGGCGGCATCGACCTCGGCCTGGCCGAGCTGCATCGTCCTCGAGCAGGCGGGCCGCGTGCTCGCCCCGAGCCGCTTCACGTAGCGCGCTGCTCGCCACCGAGGCCATCGCCCTCGGCGGCCGGAACGCCCAGCGCGAGCGCTGGCTCACCCGCCTCGTGTGCGGCGAGGCCATCGCCGCGCTGGCCTGGGACGAGCGCGGCCTGGGCGGCGATCCGGCGCGCACGCGCGCGCGCGCCGAGCCGCGCGGCGACGGCTTCGCGCTCTTCGGCGAGAAGCGCGCGACGTGCTGGCCGGCAACGCCGCCGACGTGCTGGTGGTGTCGGCGCGAAAGGTCGGCGCAGCCCCCGGCGAGGCGCCCGAGCTGTGGCTGGTCGACCCGCGGGCGCCGGGCGTCACGCTCGTCCCGGCCGCGCGCATCGACGGCCAGCCGTGCGCGCACGCAACGCTCGACGGCGTGGTGGTGAGCGACGACGATCGCGTCGACGGCAGCCCCGGCCTGCTCGATCGCCTGATCGATCGCGCGGCCATCGCGCTCTCCGCCGAGATGCTCGGCAGCATGAGCGCGGCCTTCGACATGACCCTCGCCTACCTCCGCGACCGGCAGCAGTTCGGCGTGCTCATCGGGACGTTCCAGGCGCTGCGTCATCGCGCCGCGCGCATGTACGTCGAGATCGAGCTCGTGCGCTCGGCGGTCATGGCGGCCGCGCGCACGGCCGACGTGCCGAGCGGCCCGCCGGCGCTGCTGGGGCAGGTGGCGTCGCTGGCCAAGGCGCGCGCGTCGGATGCGGCCATCCTCGTCGCCAACGAGTGCCTGCAGATGCACGGCGGCATCGGCATGACCGAGGAGCACGACATCGGCCTCTTCTTCAAGCGCGCCCGCGTCGCGGCCCACACCTTCGGCGACGCCGGACGCCATCGCGACCGCTGGGCGCGCCTGGCCGGCTACTGAGCTCGAGCGCGCGCCGCACGCGCGCCCGAGCGCGCGACGCATGCCGCTCCCCCCATGAGCAGGGGGGCGCCGCGACGCATGCGCGGCGTTGACCGGCCACACCCCGACGCGTCCACTCCAGCGAGCGGTCCGCGCGACGACGCGCGGCCGGTGGAGAGCGGACGATGGTGGCAGCAGCACAGCAGCAGACGCCGGCTTCGAAGAGCGCGCCGCGCAGCGACGATGCGGCCGCGGGCGGCGATGGACAGCGCGCGAGCGCGCTCAAGCGCCAGGCCGCGGGCGCCGGCGACTTCGAGGCGCAGGAGGCGGCGCTGCGCCCGCCGGCCGAGCACGACGGCAAGCGCGGCGACGCGCCGCCGCCCGAGGCGGCCAGTAAGAGCGACGCCCCGGCGCCGAAGCGCGAGCCGTGGAAGAGCTACCCGGTGCTCTATCAGGGCTACCAGAGCGCCTTCGTGCGGAAGCTCCAGACGCTGCTCGGCGCGGCCGGCTACGCCTGCGAGACGAGCGGCGTCTTCGCCAAGGCGACGGTCGAGGCGCTGAAGAAGTTCCAGGCCGACAACGGCCTGAAGGCCGACGGCGCCTGCGGCGGCACGAGCTGGCAGAAGCTCTTCGAGAAGGCCGGCCCCATCGGCCTCGGCCCGGCCGAGAAGGACCCGCCCGACCCGCGCATCAGCGCGCTGGCCGAGGGCAAGTTCGCCGGCAAGGGCAAGTACAAGGGCACGGGCGACGGCTTCGAGGACGCCGACCTCGACGCGCTGCTCGCGGCCTACGGCGAGTTCTGGAAGATCGACGTACGCGCCAAGGCGCCGACCAGGAAGCAGGAGGCCGGCCCGGCCGGCGGCCAGAACGGCGTCGACGGCTCGGGCCGCTCGGTCGAGGGGCACCCGGCCTGGGTGACCGAGCTCCAGGCCGAGCTCATCTCGAGCAGCGAGTGGACGCCCGATCACAAGGCCAGCCAGAAGCTCCTCCAGGCCTACCTCGACGCGTGGTCGTCGGAGGGCGGCGCGCTCAACGCCACCGCCGAGGAGTTCTACCGCCACGTCGGCAAGTCGCAGTCGAACGGCCAGTCGGGCGTGCTCGGCGGCGGCAAGGGCGCCATGAACTGGTGCCAGGACGCCTCCACGCGCGCCCTGCTCTACGGCATGCTCCGAAAGGGCGTGCGCTTCGCGACCGGCGGCCGCCCGAAGAAGCTCCTCGAGGAGCTGACCCACCAGACCAAGGCGCTCGCCAGGTGGACGAGCAAGGCCAAGGGCGCGCAGCTCTACAACCGCGCGGCGTGGCAGGCCGAGATCTTCCCGGGCGACCAGATCAGCGTCGTCGGCAGCGGCCCGCTCACCGGCCACGCCGCGACCGCCATCGCCGCGCACGGCGACACCATCGTCTACGCCAGCGGCAATGCCGGCGGCGGCATCCCCAACCAGGGGACCATCAAGACCGATCAGGTGACGCGCACGACGCCGCCCGACAGCTACGCCGAGGACCGCCCGAAGATCGAGGCCAAGTCGGGCGCCACCGTGCGCTCGAAGACCTTCGCCAACAACGAGAAGCAGGCGCGCGCGCTGGCCGAGAAGAACAAGGGCAACGCCGCGGCCTACGCCAAGCTCGAGGCCGAGGCCGAGCGGCAAGGCGGCATGCGCCAGAAGGCCGACGAGGAGTTCGCGCGGGCGCAGGAGAAGTACCCGGACATCCCCGTCGATCGAAAGGACCACTTCGTGCCGGGCAAGCACGCGCCCAAGAACCCGGGCGAGGTGTGGGTCGTGGCCATCACGCGCACGAGCCGCCTCGACGCCAACGCGCTCCTCCACATGGGCGACGAGGCGCTCGCGAAGGAAGGGCTCGAGCGCTGCGACCCGCTCGAGACCGCGTTCCCCGACTGGAAGCAGGTCATGGGCGAGTAGCGCGCGACCGCGAGCCGCGGGCGTCGGGTGGCGCCGCGTGCCGGCGCGCGAACGCGACGAGGCCGGACCGGGCGTGAGCCCGATCCGGCCAGGCGCTGATGTCACGTCACATCGTCACGGCGTCAGGGCGCGTGCCCGAAGTCCGCCGGGATGGTGGGCTCGACATCGCCGCAGAGGCTTCCACCGCCGTGGAACGGCACGAAGGCCGGCGCGGTCACGTGGATCGGGAAGTCGAGGTGGGTGCTCATGCCGTGCGGGACGTCCGTCACCGTGAGGCGGAGCATGTAGTCACCGGTGTGGTAGGCCATGAAGATCGCCATCTGGCCATGATCCCAGATCTTGTAGCCATCGGGATTCGGGGTGGCGATGACGCTCCAGCTGTAGAGGATCATGTCGCCATCGAGGTCCGAGGCCTCAGCCCACAGGAAGCGCGGCACGCACGGCGAACCGAACTTCGACGGGAAGATGTCCAGGTCCTTGATGATCGGCGGCCTCTCCAGATAGCCGTAGATGTCGAGCGCGCCGGGGCCCACCAGCGGGCACTGGATCTCGACGCCGAACTCGGTCGTCGCACCGGACACCACGTTCACGGTGTCGGGGTACGAGGTGGTGCAGCACTGCAGGGCCTCACCGTTCTCGCCGATGGGCTCCACCGTGAGCACGTCCCACGTGCCGGGGGCGACGACGAAGAAGCAGTCCGCCACGAAGTGCACGCCCTGGTCCTGGGCGCCCGTGTACGGATCACTGATCAGCGCGGGCGCCCACGGCGCCACGCACGTCAGGGTCTCGCCCTCGGCCGCGATCGACACGCGCACGCCGGTCGCCTTGCCGCAAGCCGTCGTGGTGTCACTGGCAAAGAACGAGAGCGCGACCGTCTCGGTCGCGAGCGGGCTCTGGCTGATGACGTGGTTCTGATCCCCGCTCGTCGTGGGATCGGCGCCGGCATCGGTGCACGACCAGGCGAAGAGCGCGGGCAGCGCCAACGCGATGGCGCTGAGGATGATGCGCTTCATAGGAACTCCTTGGCCGGGAGCATCACGGCGCAAGCGAGGGCGTCGGCGTCACGTGGCGCGCAATGCGATCGGATGTGGGGTGGTGTTCCGTGCCGCGGGCGTGTGGCCCGTGGACCAGCGGGGAGCTGGCGCCGCTGCCTCACGCAACGCGCATGCCACGCGTGGCGGAAGCGCTCCGCGACCGCATGGCGAGCCGGCGTGCGGCGCGAGCGCGCGGACGATCACAGGCGGCGATCGCGTGCCGATCGCGCCGGAGTCGAGCGACCCCAAGTTCCACAACCATGGTTGCGCATCGTGTCGCGAGCGCATGGATGGCTGATGTAGCGACTGCCCGTGCGCACAACGACCCGCGTGGACGGCGACACGCCCGCGCGTGTCGACGCGACCACGGGCTCACGCGCGCAGGTTCCTCATGGCCGACTGTTCACCGGCCACTGGATGTCGACCTGGTGGCAGCGCGCGCGCTCGGGGTCGAACTTGACCCACGCCAGGGCCGAGAGCAGGCACGACGCGACCTTCGGCTCCTTCCTCAGCGAGGCCACGAGCTTCGGCTGCGCCTGGCCGGTGCGATCGCTGACGACGTCGAAGGTGAAGGCCGACGGCGGGGCGTTCCGCGGCCAGCAGTGGTCCATGCGCTCGCGCGCGGTCTGGAGCGTCTGCACCAGCTCCTCGGTGGTGAGCTCGGCCTGGCCGGCGCAGCTCGGATCGGGCGGCAGCTCGGGCAGGAGCGTGACGGCGCCCGGCATGACCAGCACCGTCGTCGGCTCGCGCAGCATCTCCCAGAGCGACGCCGCCGGGATGCCGAGGCCGGTCGAGCGGCGCGTGCCGCGGCCGTAGAAGGCGCCGGCCTCGCCGTAGTGATCGATGGCCACGAGCGTGCCCGACTCGGCGCGCAGCAGGATGCGCGAGGCGCGCGTGCGACCGGCGATGCGCGGGCCGACGACCTTGGCGTCGCAGGTGACGCGCCCCTCGAGCGCGACCTTGCCGACGGCCGCGCGCGAGCCGCGCCCCTCGGCGATCCAGGCGCAGGTCACGGCGTGCGGGTTGGCGTCGGCCAGCCCGAGGACGAGCGCCTCGCCGTCGGCGCCGTCGCGCAGGACGACCTTGCCGGCGTCGGCGCGCGCGTCGCCGCCCACGCCCGCCGCGAACACGAGTAGCCCAGAGATTCCGATGAGCTGCGACCAGTGCATGGCGTCAGCATGGCATCGCTCGGGGCTCGGATCCAGAAAGGCTCCCGGCCGCGGGTCGGCGCCGCGGACCGCCGCTTCGACCCGCGGCGGGGATTCTCGCCCACGGCCCCGGGTGCGCTCGATGGCCGCGCGACGGCCTGCTAGGCTCGCCGGATGGATCCCCTCGCGACGCCTCCCGCCTTCGTCGACGTGCCGCTCCGGCCGCGCTTCTTCCAGTCGTCGGCCTTCTTCCCGATGCCGATCGTCCTGCTCTCGACGCGCGCCGAGGACGGCCAGGCGAACCTCGCGCCCTACAGCCTGTGCTTCCCGCACCTGGTCGGCGAGGATCACGCGCTGGTGCTGGTGACGCGCAGCGCCTCGAAGACTGCGGCCAACCTCGTGCGCACGGGGCGCCTCTGCGTGTGCTTCCTGCCGATGACGCGGCGCTCCTGGCTAACGCCAAGCTCCTGTCGGCGCCGGTGTCGACCGCGGTGAAGATGGCCCAGAGCATCCTCACGCGGCGCCGTCGGCGCGCGGGCCGGGCCTCGACGGGAGCCCGCCGCTGCTCGTGGCCCAGGCCATCCAGGTCTTCGAGTGCTCGCTCGTCTCGGCCGAGGTCCACGCACGCCGGCGGAAGCGCTGCGCCAGCGAGCATCGCTTCGTGCTCGAGGTCGAGAAGGTGCAGCTCCAGCCGCGCTTGGCCGCGGCGCTCGAGGCCGGGCGGCGACCTGAAGCTGGCGGTCGACTACGGCTTCCGACGCGGCTCCGACTCGTGGTCAGCCCGCGGGTGGCGGTGTCGTAGCCGCGCCTCCGGCCGCGCTTCGAGATCGAGTCGACCGCCCGGCGGCCAAGGTCATCGAGGATTTCAGGGACGCGCTGGCGCGCCCGACGCGCCCATCAGCGGCAAGGTGCGCGGCGACAACATCCAGCTCACCATCCCCGACGACCGCCACACCTACCGTCGCCGCACCTCGATCTGCTGGTGGAGCCGCGCGACTCGGGCACGCTCGTGCGCGCGCATCGGGGCCGCACCCGCAGGTCTGGACGCTGTTCACGTCCTTCCACCCCTTCATCGGCTCTTCGGCCTGGGCGGCCTCATGCGGGGCATGCAGGCGCCGGCCGGCGAGTCGGCGTGGGCGCTCTGCTCGCCCATCGCCCTTCTCCTCCACGCCTTCGTGGCCGGCGCGGCCTTCATCGCCAGGGCCTCGGCGCCGACCAGATCCTTACCAGCTGCGCTCGTTCCTCGACGACGTGCTCGAGGGCTGACCGCGAGCGGCGCGCCGGCATCGCCTTCGAGGTCGGCGGGCCAGCGCGAAGAGAGAAAAGGACGCGCGCTGCCGGCGGAACGGCGCACGCCCATGCGCGTCGGCATGACGGACCGTTCCGCCATGCGTCCCCGCACGAAGGCCATCCCAGTACCGCGGCCGCGGGCGCTCCTTAATCGTGCTCATCAGCCCGAAAGGCGCGCGCGGCCGCCGTACGCCTGGCCTCGCCGCGCCGCCGCCGAGCCGCCGCGCGATCCAGTGCGAGCGAAGGAAGTCGGCCGTCGCCTTGACTTCTGCACGCGCCTCCGGCAATTCGTCCACATGCCGAACGAAGTCGTCCGCCATGGCTCAGGAAAAAGCGGCGGATCCGGCCTCGCCCGGCGTGACCTCACCTCCGTCTCGGGCGTTGCCGCCGAGGAGTGAAGCAGATGAACACGCATGCATGGCCTGAATCCCGGCGCCGACCGCCGCCGCCTGTACCCTCCTGGCCGCGTGCGGCGACAGCGGTGGAAGCCCGACGCGACCGACGCCACGACGGCGACCGATGCTCAACGACGGCGACCGACGCCACGACGGCGACTGACGCGACGACGGCGACCGACGCCACGACGGCGACCGACGCGACGACGGCGACCGACGCCACGACGACGACACCGACGCCACGACGACCACCGACGCCACGACGACCGACGCGACCGACGCGCGAGGACGTCCCCGACGACACGACGGCGCCGACCACGCGCGTCGTCTTCGGCGACGACTACGGCAGCGACATCACCTTCAGCGACCCTGGCGGCGCCACCAACGCGCCGGCGATCGACAGCGCCGAGCAGAAGGCAGCGGCAGCGCGTCCCCGGCCGTCACCGTGCCCGCGACCGGCTACACCGGCGGCGCCTTCGCCAGCGCCGAGGCCGAGGACCTCCGGCTACGACGCCGTCACCTGGGCCAAGGCCAGCGTGGCCCACGACCTGAACGTGGTCGGCGTCGGCAACGACGCCACCGACACCACGCTCTTCGCCGAGTGGAACGCCCTGCTGACGACCGAGTGGAAGCACTTCATCGTGCCGCCTCGACCCGGCCGTCTTCCTCTTCGACGCCGAGACCGGCCTCTTCCACTTCGCCGAGCGAGGCCGCGGCCTACACCATCTGGTTCGACGACATCCAGTACGAGACCAACGTCGGCGCCGTCATCGGCACCGCCATGCCGGCCATCGCCACCGAGACCGTGTCGCGCGAGGTCGGCGGCACCGCCGCCATCAACGGCGCGTCCATCACCTTCCCGGGTGAACGGCCAGAACGAGACGCTGGTGGCGCGGCCCTCTACTACCTATCACCGAACGAGGCGGTGGCCACCGTCGACGCGGCCGGCGTCGTGATCGCCGTGGCCGTCGGCAGCGCCGACATCACCGCCAAGCTCGGCGCCATCGACGCCGCTGCCGGCAAGCTCACCTTCCAGGTCACCGACGCGCAGGTCCTGGCCGCTGCCGCGCTGACCGACCGTCGACGCCGCCAAGGTCGAGCCTCTTCCTCGAACGTCTACACCGACCACGCCGTCGATACCTGGTCGGCGGTGTGGGGACTGGGCCGACGTCGCCGACGTGCAGATCGCCGGCAACGACACGAAGAAGTACCGCCCTCGTCTACGCCGGCATCGAGTTCACCACGGCCACAGTCGATGCTCCTCGAGCATGACCCACTTCCACCTCGACGTGCGTGGTCGCCGACGGCCACGCTGCTCAAGGTGAAGCTCGTCGACTTCGGCGCCAACGGCGTCTACCAGGGCGACCCCAACGACGACAGCGAGCACGAGCTGACGCTCGACGCCAGCACCACGCCGGCCATCACCACCGGCCAGTGGCTGAGCCTCGACCTCCCGCTGTCGAGCTTCACCGGTCTCGCCGCGCGCGGCCACCTGGCGCAGCTCATCATCTCGAGCTCGAACGCGACGGTCTACGTCGACAACGTCTACTTCTACGAGGGCGCCGCGGCCCCGACCGAGCCCGCCGCGGCCGCGCCCACGCCGACGGCATCGGCCGCCAACGTCATCAGCCTCTTCTCGAACGCCTACAGCAACGCCTCGGTCGACACCTGGTCGGCGGTGTGGGACTCGGCCGACGTCGCCGACGTGCAGATCGCCGGCAACGACACGAAGAAGTACACGGCGCTCCTCTACGCCGGCATCGAGTTCACCACGGCCGTCATCGACGCCAGCAGCATGACCCACTTCCACATCGACGTGTGGACGCCGGACGGCACGCTCTTCAAGGTGAAGCTGGTCGACTTCGGCGCCAACGGCACCTACCAGGGGACGCCCAATGACGACAGCGAGCACGAGCTGGTCTTCGACGCCGGCACCACGCCGGCGCTCACGACCGGCCAGTGGGTGAGCTTCGATCTGCCGCTGTCGAGCTTCACCAACCTGACGGCGCGCGCGCACCTGGCGCAGCTCATCATCTCGAGCTCGACGGCGACCGTGTTCGTCGACAACATCTACTTCCACAAGTAGCCCGCCAGGGCCTTGGCGTCGGCGGAGGCAGCGGCATGAGGATCGTCACGGCATTCATCACGGGTCTCGCCCTCGCCGCCTGCGGCGGGGGCGAAGGCCGCGCGCCGTGCGGTCCGGACGAGGTCCGGATCGCCGAGCGCTGCGTCTTCGCCGGGGACACCGCCGCGGCCGACGCCGCCGACGTCACCACCAGCGACAGCGTCGCCGACGTCGCCACCGACGCCGGCGATGCCACCGTCGCGAGCGACGCGGACGCCGTCGACAGCGCGAGCGGCGACAGCGCGACCACCACCGACGCCGACACCAGCAGCGGGCCGACGCTGCCATTCTTCGTCGACGCCTACTACGTCATGAGCGGCTACATGGGCTCGGGCGAGGTGGTCGTCGCCGACTGCGGCGCGGCGCGACCGGCCCAGAGCGGCGACGGCGCCTGCTTCGCCATCACCTGGACGCCGGCCACCGGCACGACCGACGACTGGACCGGCTTCTACTTCCAGTACCCCGAGAACAACTGGGGCGACGTGCCCGGCCTGGTGCTGCCGGCCGGCGCCTCGCGCGTGAGCTTCAAGGCCTGGGGCGCCGTGGGCGGCGAGTCGGCCAACTTCGCCGTCGGCATCCAGGCGGCCGACGGCTTCCAGGTCGAGAGTGGCTATCACCTCCTCGGCGCGACGCCGACGGAGTACTCGGTGTCGCTCGCCGGCAAGAGCTATAGCGACGTGGCCGGCGCCTTCGCCTGGTTCCTGAACAACCCGGGCGCCAAGAGCTCGGTGACCTTCTACCTCGACGACATCCAGTGGGAGCCGGGCGGCGTCGGGCCGGTCGCCGGCTGCACCGACAGCGACGCCGCCAACTACTCGGCGGCCGCGACCCAGGACGACGGCAGCTGCACCTACACGGTGTCGTTCTCCGTCGACATGACCTGCCCCGACCCGACCACCGCCTTCCAGTCGGTGTGGGTCACCGGCCCGTTCTGCACCTGGTGCGCCGACGGCTTCGAGCTGAAGGACCCCGACCACGACGGCGTGTACAGCGGCGCGTGGGCGTTCCCGAAGGGCGACCTCGAGTACAAGTTCATGACCAACGGCTTCGCCTCGCAAGAGAACCTCATCGACGACGCCGCCGGCGGCGGCACCTGCGCGCCGATCACCGACAGCGCCACCTACGCCAACCGCAAGCTGACCATCGGCGACGCGCCGACCTCGGTCGAAGCGGTGTATGGTCGCTGCGGGGCATGCCCGTGACGCCCACCGATGCCGATCCCGCGACGCCCGCCGCGCCGCTGCCCGAGCCGACCGCGCGCTGGTGGCGGAAGAGCGTGCGCGCGCGCGCGCCGACGCTCGACCCGGCCAGGCTGCGCGAGGAGAACCGGCGCGTGCTGCTCAACCTGGTGTGGTGCGAGCGCGCCATCTCGCGGGCCGATCTGGCGCGCGAGACCGGGCTGTCGCGCTCGACGGTGTCGGCCATCGCCACCGAGCTCCTCGACAAGGGGCTCGTCGTCGAGCTCGGCGCCGGCACCTCCAGCGGCGGTCGCCGCCCCATCGTGCTCGGCTTCAACGACGAGGGCTTCGGCATCGTCGGCATCGACATGGGCGCCTCCCACGTCGGCGTCGCCGTCACCGATCTGCGCGGCCGCGTGCGCGCCTGGGTGAAGCGCCCGTGCGAGGTGCGCGAGGACCCGAGCGGCACCATGACGCTCATGCGCGCGCTCGTGCGCGAGGCGCTCGCGGCCTCGCCCTGGTCCGCCGATCGCATCCTCGGCATCGGCCTCGCCGCGCCCTGCCCCATCGATCCGACGGCCCCCGGGCAGCTCTCGCCGCTGGTCCTGCCGGCCTGGAAGGACCACGACGTCGTCGGCATGCTGCGCGACACCTTCGGCCTGCCGGTCCACCTCGACAACGACGCCAACCTCGGCGCGCTGGCCGAGCTGTGGTGGGGCGCGGGCGCCGACGGCGGCGACCTCGCCTATATCAAGATCGCCACCGGCGTCGGCGCCGGCTTCATCGTCAACGGCGCGCTCTACCGCGGCGCGGCCGGCGTGGCGGGCGAGATCGGCCACGTCGTGTTGGACCCCGACGGACCGCTGTGCATGTGCGGGCTGCGCGGCTGCCTCGTCACGCAGATCGGCGCGCCCGCCCTGGTGGCCCAGGTCGAGCAGCAGCTCGCCGCCGGCCATGCGAGCCTGCTCGAGAAGGGCCACGTCACGACCGACAGCATCGTCGACGCCGTGCTGCACGGCGACGCGGTCGCGATCGAGGTGGTGCAGCGCGCCGGGCGCCAGCTCGGCGTCGCCATCGCCAACCTGATGAACCTCTTCAACCCCGATCGCGTGGTGCTGAGCGGCGGCCTGGTGCGCGCCGGGTCCGCGCTGTTCGAGCCGCTCGAGGCGATGCTGCATCGGCGGGCGCTCTTCAGCGCGCGCGCCACCACGCCCGTGACCGCGTCGACGCTGGGCGAGACCGGCATCGCGCTGGGCGCCGCGACGCAGGTGCTCGAGGCGGTGCTCGAGGACGAGACCCTGGTGCCCGCGCGCGAGGCCCACCCATGACCACGACCCGCCCTCTGCTCATGAGCGCGGCCGCCGCGGCGACGCTCGGCCTGTGGGCCTGCGCCGGCTGCGACAGCCCCGAGCCGTTCGTCGATCGCGCGCCCGGGGAGTGGCAGCTCACCTGGTCCGACGACTTCGACGGGCCGGCCGGCCAGGCGCCCGATGCGACGCGCTGGAAGCACGACGTCGGCGGCGACGGCTGGGGCAACGACCAGCTCGAGTACGACTCCGATCGCGTCGAGAACGCCGCGCTCGACGGCCAGGGGAACCTGGTCATCACCGCGCGGAAGGAGGACCTCGGCGGCCGCAGCTACACCTCGGCGCGGCTCCTCACGAAGGACCTCTTCGCCCAGACCCACGGCCGCTTCGAGGCCCGCATCCAGCTGCCCCTCGGCGCCGGGCTGTGGCCCGCCTTCTGGCTCCTCGGCGCCGATCTCGAGACGGTGCCGTGGCCGGGCTGCGGCGAGATCGACATCATGGAGTACCGCGGCCAGGTCCCAGACCTCGTCCACGGCAGCCTCCACGGCCCGGGCTACTCGGGCGCCAACCCGGTGACCGACACCTTCTTCCTGCCCGATGGCCAGCGCTTCAGCGACGACTTCCACGTCTTCGCCATCGAGTGGGATCGCGGCCGCATCGCCTGGTTCGTCGACGGCGCGCTCTACCAGGTGGCCACCGGCGCGCAGCTCCCGAGCGGCGCGAGCTGGGTCTTCGAGCACCCGTTCTTCATCATCCTGAACCTCGCCGTCGGCGGCAACTTCGTCGGCAGCCCCGACGCCACGACCGTCTTCCCGGCGGCCATGCGCGTCGACTACGTGCGAGTCTACGAGCGCGCGCCATGACCAGGCTCGGCCCGCGCCTGCTCCGGCTGGCCGCGGCCTGGATGGTCGCCGGGCCGCTCGTCGCGGGCCCCGGCGCGTGCACGGCCGACCGGCCACCGCCGCGCCCGGGCGTGCTCGAGGTGTCGGTCGAGCAGCAGGCGAGCTGGGTCCGGAACTTCAACCCGCTCATCGGCGGCGGCGCGCGCTGGCCCACCAAGGCCGGCATCTACGAGCCGCTGCTCGTCTACAGCGCGGTGCGCGGCACCTTCGTGCCGTGGCTCGCCGAGGGCTGGGGCTGGGAGGACGGCGACCGCGTCCTGCGCTTCGACCTGCGCGCCGGCGTGCAGTGGTCGGACGGCGCGCCGTTCACGGCCGACGACGTGGCCTTCACCTTCGACCTCCTGAAGCGCGTGCCGGCCCTCGACCAGGGCGCCATCTGGGGCTTCGTCGCCGCGGTCGAGGCCGACGGCGATCGCCAGGTGCGCGTGCGCTTCAGCCGCCCCTACTCGCCGGGCATCGACGCGCTGGCGCGCCAGCCCATCGTGCCGCGCCACATCTGGTCGAAGATCGCCGACCCGCTGCGCTTCACCAACCCCGACCCGGTCGCCACCGGCCCCTTCACCGAGGTCGTCACCTTCCGGAACCAGGTCTACGAGCTCGGCCGGAACCCGCGCTACTGGCAGCCCGGCAAGCCCGAGCTCCAGGGCCTGCGCTTCCTCGCCTACCCGGCCAACGACCAGGCCAACATGGCGCTCACCACGGGCGAGCTCGACTGGGCCGGCAACTTCGTGCCGGCCATCGATCGCACCTACGTCGCCGCCGACCCGGCGCACCGCGGCTACTGGTTCCCGCTGGTCGGCGCGACCGTCTTCCTCTACCCCAACACCCAGCGCCCGCCGCTCGGCGACGCGCGCGTCAGGAAAGCCATCAGCATGGCCATCGACCGGCAGCTGCTGGTGCAGGTCGCCATGTACGACTACACGCGCCCGGCCGACGGCTCCGGACTCTCCGACGCCTACGCCAGCTGGCGCGACCCGGTCGCGGCCGGCTCCGACTGGGTCCACTACGACCTCGCCAAGGCGCGCGCGCTCCTCGACGAGGCCGGCCTCGGCAAGGACGAGGACGGCCACCGCCTGGGCCCCGACGGCGCCCCGCTCGAGCTGTCGATCGCCGTCGTCAGCGGCTGGTCCGACTGGGTGCGCGCGGCGCAGGTCATCGCCCGCAACCTCAACGCCGTCGGCATCGCCGCGAACGTCAAGACCCTTGACTTCAGCCCCTGGTTCGAGTCGGTCACCAAGGGCGAGTTCGACCTCGCCGTCGGCTGGTCGAGCGAGGGCGCCACGCCCTACTCCTTCTATCGCTGGCTCATGTCGTCGGCCACCGTGAAGCCGGTCGGCGAGGAGGCGGCGTCCAACTGGCACCGCTTCGCGAGCCCCGCCGCCGACGCGCTCCTCGAGGCCTTCGAGCGCACCACCGACGAGCGCGAGCAGCACCGCCTCGGCGCCCTCCTGCAGCAGGAGTTCGCGCGCGCGGCGCCGGCCATCCCGCTCTTCCTGAACCCGTCGTGGGGCGTCTACAACTCGACGCGCTTCGTCGGCTTCCCGAGCGCCGCCGACCCGTACGCCCAGCTGTCGCCGAACCCGCTGCCCGAGTGCCTGCTGGTGCTGACCACGGTCCGCCCGCGCGCCCCGGCGCTCGCCGCCCAGGCGGGCGGGACGACCGGGGAGGTGCGCTGACATGCGCTACGCGCTGCGCCGCCTGGCCTTCTATCTCCTCGCCGCCTGGGTCGCGGTGACGGTGAACTTCTTCCTGCCGCGCCTCATGCCCGGCGACCCGGCCACGGCGCTCTTCGCGCGCTTCCAGGGCAAGCTCGAGCCGGCCGCCGTCGACGCCATGCGCGAGGCCATGGGCTTCGCCGACACCTCGCTCATCGATCAATATGGCACTTATTTGTCACATCTCTTCCGCGGCGATCTGGGCGTGTCGATCGCCTACTTCCCGACGCCGGTGAGCGACGTCATCGGCACCGGTCTCGTGTGGACGGTCATCCTGGCCGGCACCTCGGTGCTCATCGCCTTCGCGCTCGGCACGCTGCTCGGCGTCCTCGCCGCCTGGCGCCGAGGCGGCAAGCTCGACACGCTGGCGCCGCCGGCGCTGGCGCTGCTCGGCGCCTTCCCCTACTTCTGGCTGGCCATGCTGCTGCTCGCCGCCTTCGGCTTCGGGCTCGGCTGGTTCCCGCTGCGCCACGCCTACTCGGCCCACCTCGAGCCGGCGTTCACGCTGACCTTCATGGGCGACGTCATCGCCCACGCCATCCTCCCGGTCACCTCGATCGTCCTGGCCACGCTCGGCGGCTGGATGCTGTCGATGCGCAACGTCATGGTCGGCGTCATGGGGAGCGACTACGTGCGGCTGGCCCACGCCAAGGGCCTCGCCCCGCGCCGCGTCATGCTGCGCTACGCCGCGCGCAACGCGCTCTTGCCCAACATCACCGGCTTCGGCATGGCGCTCGGCTTCGTGCTCGGCGGCTCGCTGCTCACCGAGATCGTCTTCTCCTACCCGGGCCAGGGCTACCTCCTCATCCAGGCGGTGCGGAACCAGGACTACCCGCTCATGCAGGGGCTCTTCCTGCTCATCACGCTGGCCGTGCTGCTCGCCAACTGGCTGGTCGACCTCGTCAACCTGTGGCTCGACCCGCGAGCGAGGAGCTGACATGGGCGACCTCCTCGCGCTGCTCCTGCGCAACAAGAAGGCGGCCGTCGGCGGCGTCATCCTGCTGGTGTTCGCGCTGCTGGCGATCGTCGGCCCCATCCTCTTCGACGACCCCACCGCCTTCGTCGGCGTGCCGCACAGCCCGCCGTCGGGCGAGCACCTCTTCGGCACCACCGGCCAGGGCCAGGACGTGCTGGCCCAGACCTTCGCCGGCGCGCGCACGACGCTGCTCGTCGGCTTCTGCGTCGGCCTCCTCTCGGTGGCCATCGGCGCGCTCGTGGGCATCGCCGCCGGCTACTTCGGCGGCTGGGTCGACGACGTCATCTCGCTGGCCATCAACGTCTTCCTGGTCATCCCCGGCCTGCCGCTGGCCATCGTGCTGGCGGCCTACCTGCCGTCGGGTCCGGTCACGCTCGGCTTCGTGCTGGTCGTCACCGGCTGGTCGTGGAACGCGCGCGTGGTGCGCTCGCAGGCGCTGACGCTGCGCCAGAAGGACTTCGTCGCGGCCGCCATCGTGGCCGGCGAGGGCCACTTCCGCATCATCGCGCGTGAG
Source organism: Myxococcota bacterium (assembly GCA_046351155.1). GTDB lineage: Bacteria > Myxococcota_A > UBA9042 > PHBI01 > PHBI01 > JAXLYZ01. The sequence goes on along the minus strand of JAXLYZ010000015.1, from coordinate 67,483 downwards.
ATGCTGCCGAACATGGCCTCGCTGCTCGTGTCGCAGGTGATCGGCGCGACCGTCTACGCCATCGGCGCGCAGGTGGGCTTGGAGTTCCTGGGCCTCGGCGACGTGTCGCGCGTCACCTGGGGCACGAACCTCTACTGGGCCGCCAACGACGCGGCGCTCCTCACCGGCAGCTGGTGGACGTTCGTGCCGACCGGCGTGTGCGTGGCGCTGGTCGGCTTCGGCCTGACCATGCTCAACTTCGCCGTCGACGAGGTCACCAACCCGCGCCTCACGGCCGAGCGCCACTGGCGCCGCGCGCTGGCCGGCCGCGCGCTGGGCATGGCGACGCCGGTCGTGCGCGAGGCGGCGAGCAGCGGCGGAGCGCGCGATGACGGCTGACGCGCCGCTCCTCGAGGTCATCGACCTGTCGGTGGACTACGTCACGCCGACCGGCCGCGTGCGCGCCGTCGATCGCGTGTCGTTCACGGTCGGGCGCGGCGAGATCTTCGGGCTGGCCGGCGAGTCGGGCAGCGGCAAGTCGACGGTCGTGCACGCGCTCATGCGCACGCTCGGGCCGCCGGCGGTCATCAGCGGCGGCAGCGTGCGCTTCGCCGGCCGCGACGTGCTGGCCATGAGCGACGCCGAGCTGCGCGCCTTCCGCTGGCGCGACATGGCGCTCGTCTTCCAGAGCGCGATGGACGCGCTGAACCCGGTCCTCACCATCGGTGAGCAGCTGGTCGACACCATCCAGGCCCACGAGCGCGTCGGCAAGGGCGACGCCCGCGCGCGCGGCAAGGCGCTGCTCGAGCTGGTCGGCCTCGACCCGGGCCGCATCGACAGCCATCCGCACCAGCTCTCGGGCGGCATGCGCCAGCGCGTCGCCATCGCCATCGCGCTGGCGCTGTCGCCGCCGCTCCTCTTGATGGACGAGCCGACGACCGCGCTCGACGTGGTGGTCGAGAAGGAGATCCTGCAGAAGCTGCTCGAGCTGAAGTCGCGGCTCGGCTTCTCGGTCGTCATCATCACCCACGACCTGCCGCTCATGCTCGAGCTGTGCGACCGGATGGGCGTGCTCTACGCCGGGCGCCTGGCCGAGATCGGGCCGGCGCGCGCGCTGGCCGAGTCGCCGGCCCACCCCTACACGCGCGGCCTGATGAAGGCCTTCCCCTCGCTGCTCGGCCCGCGCCAGCCGCTCATCGGCATCCCCGGCTCGCCGCCCAGCCTGGCCGCGCCGCCGCCCGGCTGCCGCTTCCACCCGCGCTGCGAGCTGGCCGTGCCGACCTGTCGCGCGACGGCTCCGGCGCTGACCGTGCGCGGGCCCGATCACCGCGCCGCCTGCCCGGTCACCGAGCAGAGCTACGCCGCAGGGCGGACGCGAGGAAGCGACGCGGCCGATCGAGTCGGGACCGAAGCCGAGTAGACGCGTTGGACACCCCACTCCTGGGGCAGCTCGCGGACGATGGGCTGAGCCGCTATGCTCGGCGCATGATGACGTCACGCCTCGCCGCCCTCGTCGCCCCGCTCGCCGTCCTGCTCTCGGGCGCGCTCGCCGCCTGCCCTCGGCCGCGCCGAAGCCTGACGGGGCGCACGTCGGCGACCTCGCGAAGGACCCCGACGCGAGCTGGTTCGTCGGCGTCTTTACCACCAGCACCGAGTCCTACGAGGCCGCCGCCGCCGCGACCGAGGCGGTGTCCTTCGCCGCCGACGGCAGCTTCGTCCGCGGCGAGTGGCACGCCGCGGAGCGCCGCTTCACGCCCGGCGACGAGCACCACGTGAGCCCGGGCTTCGTGAACCGCTGGGCGCTCCAGACCTCGCAGCGCGTCATGAGCTTCATGCTCGACGGCGCCGAGGAGTACGTGCCCTACGTCGTGGACGGACCCGATCGCTGGAAGACGGTCTACGTCGGTCGCAACGACCAGGTCGAGGTCCACTACGTTCGTCAAGTGCCTTGACTGCTTCCGAGCGAAGCCGGGTCGCCAGTCGGACTCTGCACGGAGGCCGCCGCAGGCGGACGGAGGAAGAGGCCGACAAGGCGGCGACCCGCGCGGAGCGAGGCCACAGGAGTGACGCTCGCGAAGCGAGCGGCCGGAGGAAAATCAGGGCCGGCCGACCGGCAGCCGCACGACCTCGTCGTGGGCCTCGACGGCGCCGGGCGCCTTGCGCGCGAAGGTCGCGACCAGCGTGCGGCCGCCATCGGCGAAGGCCACCGGCGCGGGCGAGCCGGCATCCATGCCCGGCTCCGACGAGGGCGGCGCGCCGGCGTGATCGAGCACCGCGGTGGCCGTGCCGTCCTGCGCGAGCGTGAAGACCGCGTCCTGCCCGGGGCTCGCCTCGTCGTACATGTACTGCCAGCCGGCGCGCACGAAGAGCGTGCCGTCGGGCGCGTAGGCCGGCGAGGTGTAGCCGTCGACGGCGCGGAGACGCCAGTGCCGGAGGTCGACCAGCGTCAGGCCGCGGCAGCCGATGGCCAGCGTCCGGCCGTCCGGGCTCAGCGCCATGGTCGGCTCGGCGCCGTCGTCGGGCAGCGTCAGGCGGCGGCCGCGCGCGTCGACCAGCGTCCAGTCGACGTGCGGCACGTCGCCCCACTCGAGGGCGCCGCGGATGAGGCGGACGCCGGGCGCCGGCGTCGCCACGACGCGCGACTCGCGCGGCGGCGCGGCCGCGGCCGACGAGGTGGCGGCGAGACCGGACGGGCCGGCGAGCGCGAGGGCGAGGACGAGGGCGGAGCGAGACGGTGACGACATCGGGGCCTCGATCAGGTGGGGGCGCGCGCGAACGCGCGGACGCTGCATGACGTACCGGCCGCGCGATCCAGTCCACAAATCGATCGCGCGTCGCCGCGCGTCAGCCGACCGGCACGCTCTGGGCGTGGCGGAAGAGGTTGGCCGGGTCGCAGGCCGCCTTCACCCGGCGGAGCCGCGGCAGGTTGGCGCCCCAGTAGGCCTCGGGGCCGTCGGTCAGATCGAGGTCGGGGTAGTTCACGTAGGCCTCGCCCGACACGAACGGCCGCATGTCCTGGTAGAGCTCGCGCAGGCCGGCCAGGTAGGCGGCCGTGTGCTTGGGGTCGCGCCAGGTGCTGCCGTACTGCATCGAGTAGCGCGCGCCGGCGCGGTGCGGGAAGGCGGTGGCCTCGGCCGGCACGCGACCGATGGCGCCGCCGTAGCTGTCGAGGTGCACGCGGATCTGGCCCGGGCGCTTCGCAAGGCCGCCGAGCAGGGTCGTCAGGCCGGCGTCGCTCATGGCCGCGCGCAGGTAGTCGGACTTCCCCTTCATGAGGATGGGCGCGCGCGACTCGGCCGAGCCGAAGGCGGCCATGGCGTCGCCGAAGCTCTTGCTCCACACCTGGAGCGGCACGCCCGGCGCCGCGCCGACCGAGCGCACGAAGCGCTCGAGCTCGGCGCGCGTCGCCGTGACGCTGCCGACCGACTGGCCGTGCACGAGGACGCCGATGCCCTGGGCGTTCGAGTTGAGCGACAGCACCGCGGTGAGGTCGTCGGGCGCATCCGGCGCCCACGCCTGCCAGGCGCGCACGATCGGCACCGCCTCCGCCACCGGCCGGCGCCAGCTCACCTCGAAGCCGGTCACCCGATCGAGGCGGTGGGCGCGGAAGTCGAAGCGGCTCACCACGCCGAACGAGCCGTTGCCGGCGCCGCGCAGGGCCCAGAACAGATCGGCGTTGGTGCCCGCGTCGGCGCGCACGACGCAGCCCGCGGCGTCGACCAGGTCGAGGCCGACGACGTTGTCGCACGAGAGCCCGAGCGGCCGCGCCAGGAAGCCGTAGCCGCCGCCGAGGGTGTGGCCCGAGACGCCGACCGGCGGGCACGAGCCGGCCGGCAGCGCCAGGCCGTGGGCCGCGAGGGCCGCGTACATGGCGCCGTGCGACGCGCCGGTGCCGACCGAGACGAGGTCGCCGTCGACCGCGACCGAGGCCATCGGGCGCTGGTCGACGACCAGGCCCTCGCTCTGCGAGAAGCCCTCGTACGAGTGGCCGCCGCCGCGGATGGCGAACGGCACGCCCTGGTCGGCCGCCCACTGCACCGCGACCGCCACCGCCTCGACGCGCTTGCATGCGAGCTGCGCGCGCGGGCGCCGCATGGTGCGCCCGTTGAACGCGGCGATGGCCGCCTCGAAGCCGGCGTCGCCCGGCGTGAGCAGCGTGCCGTCACCGGCGCCGAGGCTCGCGCGCAGGCGCTCGAGCTGCCTCTCCGCATCGGCCTCGCGCTCGTGCAGCGGCCCGCAGCGCACGGGTGCCGGCGCGACCTCCGCGGCCGCGACGTCGACGCCTTCCGCGACCTCGGGCGTCGGGCTCTCGGCCGCGTCGGGCGCAGCCACCGCGGCATCGTCCGGCGTCGGCCGCCGCTCCGGCTCGCGACACGCCGCGGCGAGCCCGGTCGCCGCCACGCCGAGCCCGAGGCGCAGGAAGTCGCGTCGCTCCATCGGCCGACTATCGCCGAGACGCGCGCGGCCGTGAAGGGCGGCCGCCGGCGCGCGGCTACGGCGTCGTGAAGTACACGTCGTCGATCTTCAGGCTGTCGGCGCTGGTGCCGGAGCCGCCGCTCAGCGTCAGCGCCGCCGTGACCGCGCCGAGGTCGACGCCGAGGTCGGCGAGGTCGGTGAGGGGGATGGCCAGCGTGTGCCAGGTGCCGTCGGCGGCCCAGCCGTAGTCGCCGGCGTCGACCGTCTCGATGGCGCCGTCCGAGTTCATGCCGATCTTGATTTCGGCAAATGCCGGCGACGACGACTTCAGGCTCACGTGCAGCGTCTGCCAGGCGCGCAGATCGCGGGCCACATCGAAGTGCACGCCGCCGCCCCAGAAGCCGAGCCCACCGTGGATGATGCGATCCGACACCACGCCCTCGACGCGATCGTCGTCGCGAATCTGGCGATATGTCAATTGGCCCGACGGCTGCGCCAGATAGATGTAGTAGTGGACCGTCTGCTCGTCGATGGCGATGAGCTGCGAGTAGCCGCCCTCGTAGAAGATGCCGAGCGACAGGCGCGCCTCGCCCTCGACGTACGGGTCGGGTCCCGGCAGCGGCTCGGCGAAGAAGCCGGGCGGGTCGACGATGGGCCCGAGCCGCGACTCGTCCGGGTCGCCGGCGTCGGCCCGGCAGCCGGCCCAGAACATCAGCGAGATGAACGCGATCGATCGGGCCGTCATGGCGTGGCCTCGTCCGCGGCCGGCGCCGCCGGCGGCGCGTCGATGGGGATGACCGTGGTGCCGCCGTCGGGCGTCGCGACGCGCACCCAACCGGGCGGCGGCGTGCCGCCCAGCGCCAGGATGGCGTCGTAGGCGAGCGGCGCCACGCGATAGGCGATCGTCCCCGTGGCGTCGTAGGTCACCGACTCGGGGAAGTTGTCGAGGACCGACGCGTACGCGTCGAGCGCCAATTGCCGCACATAGGGCACTTCGACGGCCGTGACCTCGCCATTCCTGGCGATGCGCTCGAGCGTCACGGCCGTGTAGTACTGCAGCTCGCCGGTCGGCGCGATGGCCAAGAGCGTGGCCCAGGCGTAGAACGCCGCCGCGTCGCCGCCATATGACAAAATCTGCCACTTCATGTCGGCGCTGGGCGGGTGGTCGCGGAACGGGTTCGACGGATCGTCGAGCACGGCGCGGCTCGGATGGACGCCGGTGTCGAGCGTCCAGATGACGAAGCGCACGTCGGTCAGGTTCTCGCCGTAGTAGTACTCGGGTGCGTCGAGGCAGGCCGAGGCGCCGAGCGCAAGCGCCAGCGCCACCCCCACCCCTCCGAAGCGCGCAGCGACTGCGTTCACGGGGCACCTCCGAGCGTCACCTGGAGATAGGTCATGACCTCCCACTCGTGGCCGTCGCGGCCGGGGTGGAGCGGGTCGGCGAGCCAGCGGTTCGAGTGCTCGTCCAGCGAGCGCCACTGGCCGCGCACGCCGACCTTCGTGAAGAGGCGACCGAGCCACTCGGGCGTCACCGCGCCCCACGCCACGTCGGCCATGAGCTGGAGCGGGAAGGTGTAGTTGAAGTCGCGGTGGTAGTCGTAGGGACCCCAGTCGTCGACCTTCACGAAGGCCTGCACGACCAGCCGCTCGTACGTCAGCCGCAGGTCGCCACCCCAGCGCAGGATGGTGCGCGCGTCGTCGCCGCGCGCCTGCCCCTGCCCGGCCCAGAGCCGCGACATGAGCCGCACGCCCGCCCCCGGGTTGGCCAGGATGCGCGCGTTCAGCTCCCACAGATCGGCGGCCGGCGGCGCGCCCGGGAACGCGAACACGGCGCCGTCGGCGGTGAAGCCGAGCAGCGCGTCGCGCGACGTCGGCTGGTGGCGCACGACGAAATCGAGGCTGCCCGCCAGCGGCGCGTCCTCGACGATCTCGTTGTCCCAGGCGAAGAGCCACGTGCCCGGCGTCGGGTCGTAGGTCAGCATCAGCTCGCCGCCCAGCGTCTCGCGGTTGTCGAGCACCGCGAACGGCGAGTCCAGCGTGCTGCGCGCGCGGAAGCCCGGGAAGTAGGTGTCGCTCGCCACGTCGAAGCGCTCGGCGATGGTCGGCATCGGTCCGACCAGCGGCACCTGGTAGAGGAAGTTCGGCCCGAGCTGGAAGTCGCCGAGCTGGATGGCCGCGCCGCCCGACACCGCCCAGTGGTTGCCGCGCCCCGACTCCTTCAAGGACCAGCCGGTGAAGGTCACGGTCGCGTCGCCGCCGCCGTCGCTGACCAGGCCGCGGTAGCCGCCGAGCGCGTAGACGTGCACGCCGCCCGCGCTGCCGCTGAGCTTGAGGCGCGCGCCCAGCGTGTCGGCCAGCGCGATGTGGTCGCGCGTCACGAGGTAGCCGCTGCCGGCGTAGCTCGGGCCGCTCGTCGGCTCGGCGTCGTAGTAGGCGCGCCCGACCCGCGTCGAGCCCGACATGAGGCCGGCCAGCTCGAGCTTCACCGGGCCGAGCTGCGTCTCGGCGGCGAGGCTCGTCCTGCGGTTCACCGGCTCGGGCACGACCGAGCTCGTCACGGCCGCGGTCTGGCGCGCGATGTCCTCGTGGTGGACGACCGTCAGCGTCACGGCGCCGAAGGCCCTGCGGTAGGTGGCGATGAGCGCCGGGTTGGCGCCCCACCACAGCTCGGGCCCGAAGCTCACGCGCAGGCCGGCGAGGTCGCGCTTGCCGGTGAAGGCCATGCCGCTCGGCGCGTCGGCGTTGTAGGTGTCGACGGCCGCGCCGTAGAAGGCCTCGGGGTAGAGGCCGAAGACGTCGCCCTCGTAGCCCCAGTGGTAGTGGCCGACGCGGAAGAACGCGTCCAGCGTGAACCAGTCCTCGTCCCAGCTCACCTCGGCCGCGCGCAGCTTCACCCGATCGATGTCGCGCAGCGTGAGCGGCTTGCCGTCGGCGTCGCTCAGCACGCGCGGTCGGCCGCGCGCCTCGTAGTAGATCTCGTCGATGGGGTTCTCGGCCACGTGGCCGAGCACGTTCAGCGCCACGCGCGCGCGGATGCGATCCACCGGGCGCGCCTCGACGTCGAGCGTCACCGACTCGGTGTGATCGAAGCGCCCGTCGACGTCGCGCGCCGGGTCGGTCACGTGGTCGCCGCCGGTCGTGAAGGTGCTGAGCTCGAGGCGCAGATCGCGCACGCGGAAGCGCCCGAGCTGGGCCACCTCGCTGGCGCTCCTGGCCGCCTGGTACGGGCCGGCGAAGTCCTCGGCGCGCAGCGCCGACCAGTGCCGATCGACGGCGGCGAGGTCGGTGGTCGCCGCGTACGGGTCGAGGCGGAAGCCGGCCTGGAGGAGGTAGTACGCCGTGCGCGGCGTGATCTCGCTGAAGCCGTCGCCGTCGCGCGGGCCGAGCGCGGCGATGCCGAACCACTCCTCGTTCATGTTGTCGGCGCCCGCCACGAAGTCGCCGGCGTAGCCGCCGTTGGGCCACGAGGCGTGGGTGTCGTGGACGTCGAGGGCGGTCTCCTGCTGAGCACCAGCCGTCGGCCCACTGGAAGATGAAGCCGCCGATGGCGTTCCGGCCAGGCCCTTGCCGGCCGCTCTGCTGATGAATCTCCTTCCACTGCGCGCCGAGGTAGCGCGCCTGCGCCGTCGTCCTCGCGGTGGCGCTTGGCGTCGTAGGCGTCGGCGCCGAACTCGGTAGAACGCGACCAGCAGGCCAGGCTTCGGCCTTCACCTTGTCGAAGAGATCGCGCGCCGACGGGCCGCGATAGACGTTGGCGCCCATGATGTCGAGGCCGCGGGGAACGACAAGCGACTTGACCAAGTCGAGGTACTGGAGGTCGCCGTTCACGAGCGCCACCGGGTGGTGGTTCTCGTCGGCGGCCTTCACCACCGCGACCGCCTCGCCCATGAGCTCGTAGAGCTTCTCGGCGCGACCGCGCTCGCGCGCCTCGGCCGGCAGCGCCTCGATCTCGGCCGACTGCCACACGAGGCCGTAGTTGTTCTCGTTGCCGAGCAGGAACATGAGCAGGCCGGGCGTGTCGCGATAGCGCAGGACGGTGGCCTTCAGGTCGGCCAGCACCGCGGTCCGGAAGCGCGCGTCGCCGTAGTCGACCGGGCTCGATGTAGACGCCGTCGATGGTGAAGCCGTAGCGCCCCATGAGGTGGTTCACGGCCGTCCAGATGCCGTACTTCTCGTGGATGTAGGCGACCCACTTCGGCAGGATGTCGCTGAGGCCAGCGGATGGCGTCGGCGCCCATGGCGGCGAGCTTCGACATCTCGCGGTCGAGCACCTCGCGCACGAACGCCTCGGGCTTCGACCACAGGTCGTAGCGGTAGTTCTCGCCGACCGGCGTGTAGCCCCAGTTCATGCCGAAGACCATGAAGGGCTTGCCGTCGACCTCGAGCGCGAGCCCGCCGACGTCGCTCTTCACCACCACGTCGGCGCGCGCCGACGACGAGGCCGCGAGCGCGGCGCCGAGCACGACGCCGGCCGCGAGCACGAGGGTCGGAGGGGTGCTTCGCGGCCCGAGGTCACGTCGGGGAAGGCCTCGAAGTCGTCGGCCAGGAGCGAGCGCAGCCGCACCACCTCGCGATACCAGCGCGCGCTGTCCTTCAGCACGCGCGCCTGTGTAGCGTAGTCGACCCACACGATACCGAAGCGCTTGGCGTAGCCGAAGGCCCACTCGAAGTTGTCGAGCAGCGACCAGGCGTAGAAGCCGGCCACCGGCAGGCCGCGGTCGATGGCCACGGGCACGCCGCCAGGTGGTCGCGCAGGAAGCGCGTGCGCCGCGCGTCGCGCACGCGGCCGCTGGCGTCGGGCCCGTCGGCCCAGGCCGCGCCGCACTCGGTGATGAAGATCTTGGGCGGCGACCAGTCGCGCTGCACGCGCGTCAGGAGCTCGATGAGCCCGGGCGGGTGAATCTCCCAGCCCATGTCGGTCGTGCGCTCGAGGGCGCCGCGGGGATGGCGCGCGGCAGGTTGTCGGCGGCCGACTCGTCGCGCGCCACGACGCGCGGTAGTAGTTCACGCCGAGGAAGTCGGTCGGCGCGGCGATGGCGCCATGTCGCCGGGCGGCACCCAGGGCTGGCGGCCGTCAGGCGCGAGCAGGCCGGCCGCGACGTGATCGGCGACGATGTCGGCCAGGTAGCCCTTGCCGTAGAGCGGGTCCATCAGCCAGCGGTTGAAGGCGCCGTCGACGCGCCGGGCGAGGTCGCGATCGGCCACGCTGTCCAGAGCCACGACCACCGGCTGCGGTTGTAGGTGATGCCGATATCGGCGTCCTGGCTGTGCTGGCGGATGACCGGCACCGCCCAGCGTGCGACAGGAGCAGGTGGTGGCGCACCGCGATGGCCGCGGCGGGTTCCTTCAGGCCGGGGGCGTGCTCGCCGGTCTCGTGCCCGAGCGTCGCGATGCACCAGGCCTCGTTGTGGGTGATCAGCGCTTGTGCGGTCGCCGAGGCAGCGCGCGACGATCTCGGCGTAGCGCACGAAGGCCCAGGCGGTGCCGCGCGAGCGCCGGCACCTGGTCCTCGAGGGCCTGGGGCAGGTCCCAGTGGTAGAGCGTCAGCGCCGGCGCGATGCCGGCCTCGAGCAGCGCGTCGACCGCGATCGTAGAGTCGAGGCCGGCCAGGTTCACGGCGCCGTCGCCGTCGGGCATTGCGCGGCCAGGCCACCGAGCGGTAGCCCTGCACGCCGAGCTCGCGCATGAGCCCGATGTCGTCCTTGAAGCGATGGTAGTGATCACCCAGGCCGGCGACGCCGTCGCGCTGCCGTCGGCGATCTTGCCGGGCGTGGCGGCGAAGCGGTCCCCAGATGGACTCGCCGCGGCCGTCCTCGCGGAGGGCGCCCTCGATCTGGTGGCTCGACGTGGCGACGCCGAAGGTGAAGTCGACAGGAGAAGGAAGTTGCGCTTCAAGGTTGGCTTCCTGGCGCGGGCTGCGCGATGGCTGGGGGCGCGGCCACGAGGTGGCAGCGCACGCGATGATTGGCGGCGAGCTGGACGTCGGGCGGGTCGACGCGGCGACAGGCGTCGACGACCAGCGGGCAGCGTGGCTGAATGTACACAACCAGATTGTGGATCGACCAGCTGGGGGCGACCGGGCGCGGCGCCGATGGGGGTGGCGAGGCGCGCGTGGCCGCCCGACACCGCCGACAGGAGCAGCCGCGTGTACGGGTGGCGCGGCGCCGCGACCAGCACGTCCGAGGGCGCCGACTCCATGACCTGGCCGGCGTAGAGCACGAGGATGCGGTCGGCGAGGTAGCGCGCGCTGGCCAGGTCGTGGGTGATGAACACCAGCGCCAGGCCGCCCTGCCGCTTCTTCTTCTCGAGCAGGTTGAGGATGCCCATGCGCAGCGACACGTCGAGCATCGAGGTCGGCTCGTCAGCCCGGCAGCACCAGGATCGGGCTCCGGCTTGGCGCGGGCGATGGCGACGCGCTGGCGCTGCCCGCCGGAGAGCGCGTGCGGGTGCTTGTCGGCGAAGTCGGCGGCCAGGTCGAGGCCGACCTCGTGGAGCAGCGCCAGCACCGGCCGCAGGTCGGCGCCGTGGCGCGGCCGTGGCGGAGCAGCGGCCGCTCGAGGTGGTGGGCCACGGTGTGGACCGGGTTGAGCAGGCCGAAGGGGTCCTGGAAGATCATCTGGACGCGCTGGCGATAGCCGAGCGAGGCCGTGCGCCGCTCGCTCGCCAGCACGTCGACGCCGTCGAGCCGGATGTGGCCGCCGTCGGGGCGCTCGAGGCGCGCGATCTGGCGCGCGATGGTGCTCTTGCCGCTGCCCGACTCGCCGACCAGCGCCACCGCCTCGCCGCGATCGACAGTGAAGGCGACGTCGTGGAGCGCGCGTAGCCGCTTCGTGCGGCCGAGGACGCCGCCGACCGCATAGCTCTTCGCCAGGCCTTCGACCTCGAGGAGCGGGAACGCTGGGACGGTGGCAGCCATTCGGAATGAAAACTAATGCGCGCGGCGGCCCTGATGTCAAGCGCTGGGGCCGCCCTCACGGCGGCGCCGCGTGGCGCGCCGCGGCGGGCTCGACTATGGTCCTCGGCCTGGCCCCGGTGATGGGGGCGGTCGGGCCGCGCAGCGAGGGGCGAGTCGCTGAGCGACGCCGGCTATCGTCTCTACTACTGGCCCGGCATCCAGGGCCGCGGCGAGTTCGTGCGCCTCGTGCTCGAGGAGGCGGGCGTCGACTACGTCGACGTGGCGCGCCTGCCGAGACCGGAGGGCGGCGGCGCGAAGGCGCTGATGGCGCGCATGCACAGCGCGCTCGACGGCGCGCCGCCGTTCGCGCCGCCCTTCCTCGAGGTGGACGGGCTGCGCGTGTGGCAGACCGCCAACGTGTGCGCCTTCGTGGCGCGCCGCCACGGCCTCGTGCCCGACGACGAGGCGAGCCAGCTCACCGCGCTCGGCATGCAGCTGACCATCGCCGACCTCGTGGCCGAGGCCCACGACACCCACCACCCCGTGGCGACCGGCCTCTACTACGCCGACCAGAAGCCCGAGGCGCTGCGCGCCGCGACCGCCTTCCGCGCCGAGCGCATGCCCAAGTTCCTGGGCTGGTTCGAGCGCGTGCTCGCCGGCAACGCGGCCGGCGGCGGCGAGCACCTGGTCGGCGGCGCCACGAGCTACGTCGACCTCTCGCTCTTCCAGGTGGTGGCCGGCCTCGAGTACGCCTTCCCGCGCGCCATGGCGCGGCTCCGCCCGACGCTGCCCAGGGTCCACGCGCTCTCCGCGCGCGTGGCGGCGCGCCCGCGCATCGCCGCCTACCTGGCCTCGCCGAGGCGGCTGCCGTTCAACGAGCACGGCATCTTCCGCCACTACCCCGAGCTCGATCAGGACTGACCGGGGAGTTGACCGTGCAGCATCGGCATGCTCGGCTCCGCGCCATGAAGTCGACCTTCCTCTCGAAGTTGGTGGTTCCCGCGTTCGCCGGTGCGCTCCTCATCGGCGGCCTCGCCCTCTCCGCCCCGGCCCTGGCCTGCGGCGACACGAGCGAGGCCCCGAACAAGGCCGTGCCGACCGACGCCGCGCACGTCACGCTGCCGGTCACGGGCATGAGCTGCGGCGGCTGCGCGACGGCCGTGCACAACGCCCTCATGCAGCTCGACGGCGTCTACGCCGCCGACGTCTCGTACGAGAGCGGCAAGGCCGTCATCGCCTACGACGCCAAGAAGGTGTCGCTCGACGCCATCAGCGCCGCCATCGACAAGGCGGGCTACAAGGCCGGCAAGCCCCAGGCCTGATGCCGCGCCTCAGGCGATGGCCGAGCCCAACGGCTCGACCCGCCGGCGCGAGCTCAGGAACCAGGCGACCAGCACGTAGACCAGGATGGTCTTGATGAAGCCCGCCATGGTGCCGTCGAGCGGCCCCTCGAAGGCGTGCAGGAGCTCCATGAGCTGCACCGAGAAGACCACCAGCGGGAACATCGACGCGTTGGTGACGCCGTAGCGCAGGCCGCGGAACATGAAGGCGATGAACGCGGCGTAGAACCACGAGCCGGCCACGATGCCGAAGAGGTGGAGGTTGGCCCACAGGTCGCCGAGCTGCGAGCAGGCGACCGCCGTCTCGCTGTCCGGCTCGAGGCCCCAGTACTGCATGCGGAAGATGTCGGCGAACTGGGCCGGCGGCGGCTTGTCGGGCCAGATGGCGCGCGGCACCAGCACCTGCGGCACGATGAGCAGGTAGGGCACGCCGTAGAGGTAGTCGTGGCGCTCGGGCGTGTAGCGCAGCACCAGCCCGAGGCTGGTCAGCCCGTGCAGGCGCTCGGCGATCGACTCGAGCGGGTTCTCGTCGTCGAGCAGGTCGACGTCGTCGTCCGAGGACGCCGCCGCGGTCACCGAGTCGACCACGGTCGAGGCGTCGAGGCCGTCGCGCTGCACATCGCCGAGGTGGTTGTTGTAGGCCTCGCGGTAGGCGGTGACGAACGGGAAGACCACCGTCACGAAGACGACCGCCGCGATGACCAGGCGCCGCAGCGACACCGGCTTGCCGAGGTAGCTCGTGGCCGCGAGCGCCGCGAACACCGGCGCCAGCATGCGCATGCGCGAGCCGGTGAGGAGGCCCCAGGCGACCTCGCCGGTGAGCATGACCAAGGCCAGGCCGATGGAGACGCGCTGGCGGCGGCGCAGGCCCACGACGATGAACCACGCCGACACGAACACCGGGATGTTGACGAGCACCGTCAGGATGAACTGGAACTCGATGCCCTCGCGCTCGCCGATGCTGTGATGGAAGGCCTGGCCCGACACGACCGACGCCACGCGCGCCAGGTAGCCGGCCACGTAGAGCATGATGAGCTTGGTGCGGGTGGTGTTGTCGTCGTCGACGATGATGAGCTTCGGGCCGCGCAGCGCGCCGGCGAAGCGCTCGACCAGCTGCGAGTTGTAGCCGAGCGACAGGAACGGCACCGACAGCGTCACGACCAGCAGCGCCTTCGTGCGCCACACCTCGCCGTCGCTGCCGATGAGCAGCACGAGCGACGGCGCGTCGCGCGTCATCCAGCCGTGGAACGGATAGAGCAGGAACAGCAGGAACGCGACCATGCACAGCGGGCTCAGCGCGTTCCGCGTGCGGCGATATTCGAGCGCGAACATCCACCCCAGCGCGACCGTCGCGGCGATGCAGCCGAGGGTGAAGGCCGTCTCCACCTCGTCCATGTCGAGCGCCACCAGCACTCCGCACGCGAGCGCGGCCGTCACCATGAACGCCAGCACGAGCGACATCGACGACGCCGTGGTGGTCGCGCGCGCCGGCCGAGCCGGGCGCGGGCTCACCGATGTCAGGGTCGTCATCGCACCGCACCGTCGACAGGCCGCTTCACCCGGCGAGCGCTAGCACCGTTCCTGGACACGCGCAATGAACTGGCGCCGGTCGGAATTTGGCATATTCGCGCGCGCGCGGGGTCACGACCTGCCGCCAGCGCTCAGCGCGGCAGGAGCTGGAGCCGGCGCAGCGCGGCGTAGGTCGTCTCCATGGCCAGCACGCGCTCGTAGCCGAGGTCGAGCAGCCGGTGCCACACCACCTCGGCCTCGGCCGGGCGGCCGGCCTGGTCGAGCGCCTCGGCCCAGGCACGGGTCCAGCGCGCGATGGAGAAGAGGTCGCCCTCGCTGTTGGGCTGCTGGTGGTCGAGCGTGGCCAGCGAGGCGTAGATGCGCAGCGCCTCGTCGGGCTTCTCCTGCAGCATGGCCAGGCGCGCCTGGAGGCCTTGGCGCTGGCGCAGCACGATGTCGGTCTGCACGAGCGAGCTGCCCTCGAGGTCCTTGCCGAGGCGCTCGTCGAGCTTGGCGATCCAGCGCTCGAGCACGGCCGGGTCGGTCTCGACGCGCGCCAGCACCAGCAGCATCGCCGGCTCACTGGCCTTGTCGCGCTCGCTGTCGAGCGCGGCGTGGATCTCGGCCAGCACCGGCCGCGGGTCGGGCTCGATGAGGAGCCGCACCTCCCAGCGCGAGCCGCGATAGGTCGTTGGCGCGTGCGTGGTGCCGGTGCGCGCCGCCCACTCGTCGACGGCCAGGAGCGCCGCGTCGAGCTGGCCGCCGCCCATGAGGGCGTTGAACCAGAGGTAGTAGGTCCAGTCGAGCCACACCGGCTTGCCGCTGCCGACCGCGCCCTCGATGCGCGCCTTGGCGTGCGCCGCGGCGCTCACCGGATCGCCGCCCAGCATCTCGGCGGCGATGGCCATGTGGAGCCCGTAGTAGGGCACCTGGCCGTCGTCGGAGGCGTCGCTCTTGAAGAGCGCGATGGCGCGCGCGTAGTCCTTCGCGTAGAGCGCCGCCTCGGCGAAGACCGAGGCCATGTTGGGCGCATCCGGGCGGACGCCGTGGGCCGCGAGCCGCTCCTCGATCTCGCCGGCGCGGCCGGTCCAGCCGAGCGCGCGCACGAGCTTCGAGGCGATGATGGGGACCGACGGCGCGGCGTCGAGGAGGTCCTCGGCGAAGGGGATCGACTCGCCGAGGCGCGCGCCGGCGATGCCGATGAAGCGCAGGTGGAGCTCGAGGATGCGCGCCTCGAGATCGTGCGGCCAGCGCCGGAGGTGCGCGTCGACGGCCTGCACGAGCCCCTTCCGACGCTCGGGGTCGTACTGCATGATCAGCAGGTCGGCCATGCTGGCGTCGCGCGGCGACACCTCCGAGCGCTGCGCCAGCACCTCGCCGAGGAGCGCCAGGCCGCGCTCGGTGTGGTCGTAGCCGAGCTCGAGCTGGGCCGCGTAGAGCTTGGTCGCGACCAGCTCCGGCTGGGCCCGCTGGGCGGCCGTGACCTGCTTGTCGAGCGCGCGCAGGTGGTCGAGCAGGTTGGCGTCGCGCGCCAGGACGAGCGCGCGCCAGGCGTCCTTCGAGGTGGTGATGGTGGGCAGCTCGGGGACCGGCCAGTCGAGCTCGGCGGCGATGGCCCGATACAGCCCGCGCGCCAGCGCCAGCGGGTCGCGCCGCGGGCCGGTGGCGCTCACGCGCACGCCGGCGGCGCCCGACTCGGGCGGGGCCACCACCGCCTCGACCGTGACCATGCCGCCGTCGCCCTCGATGCGGCCGACACCACGAGGTCGGCCTCGGCGGCGCGCCGCGCCAGCTCGTGCGGGTCGAGCGCGGTGACCGTGCCGTCGCCGCAGCCGATGTACTCGCGCAGCCCCGCGGCGACGAGGCCGCCGAGCTCGGCCAGATCGCCGGCGCCGCGCGCGTCGTCGGCCGACGCCACGAAGGGCCACACCGCCACGGCGCTGCGTGCACCGACCGCGGCCGAGGGCAGCGCCACCGCGGCCAGCCGCCGCACGACGATCGCCGCGCCGACGACGACCAGCCCGGCCAGCATCCACGCCCAGCGCCGTCGTCGCGCGCGCGCGCCGAGGTCTCGGGCGCCGGGCCGCGCGACGACCAGCGCGACGACCGGCGCCATGACCGGAGCCGCGACGACCAGCGAGGCGCGCCGTGTCGATGAGCGGCTGCTCGCCGCCGCGCAGCAGGCCCCAGCTCGGTCCGCACCGCGGCCGCGTCGAGCGGTCGATGCACGCTGCTGGCGATGGCCTCCAGGCGGTCGCCAGCGCATTGCGTCGGCCGGCCGGAGCGCCGGGTCGGGCGCCGGGCAGCGCTCGATGACGTCGGCCAGCGCGCGCGGCACGTCGGGACAGGAGCTCGTCGACGCGCCGGTGCACGCCGCGATGATGGCCGCCACGGCCGCCTCGCGCTGCTCGCGCGCGTGCGGCGGCGCGCCGGTCAGGCGCGTAGAGCACCGAGCCGAGCGCGTGGACGTCGGTGGCCGGCGTCGGCGGCAGCCCGGAGACCTGCTCGGGCGCCATGTAGTGGATGGTCCCGACCATGGCGTCGGCGGCCGTGACCGCGTCGTCGTCGCCGGCTCGCCGCGCCAGGCCGAAGTCGACGACGCGCGGGCGCCCGTCGGGGTCGACCAGGATGTTCGAGGGCTTGATGTCGCGATGCACGATGCCGGCCTGGTGGGCGGCGCCGAGCGCGCGCGCGGCCTGCAGCGTGAGCGCCATGCCCCCGGCCGGGGTCCAGCGCGCGCCGAGCAGCTCGGACAGCGGCGTGCCGGCCACGAGCTCCATGGCGAGATAGAGGTTCCCCTGCTCCTCGCCGATGTCGTGGATGGCCACGAGCCCCGGGTGGTGCAGCGCCGCCAGCGCGCGCGCCTCGCGCCAGAAGCGCGCCTGGGCCGTGGCGGTGTGGCGGCCGGGCAGGATGCGCTTGAGCGCGACGTGGCGGTGCAGGCGCGGGTCGAAGGCGCGATAGACCTCGCCCATGCCGCCGCGCCCGAGCAGCGCCTCGACGCGGTAGGGCCCGATGCGCTCGGGCAGGCCGCGCGCGCGCTCGTGCGTGCCGTCTTCGGTGCGATCGCCGACGTCGGCCGCGACGACGTCGAGCGGCGGCGCGGGAGGCGCGGCGTGAGGTTCGGGAGGGGTGACGGACATGACGCCCTGGACGGAGTCGCTCGACGATTACCACACTCGCGGCGCGCGCGGCACGCTTCCTGCGACGCTCGGGGCAGCGTCATATCGATAGGAGGTCGCATATGCGCAAGCTCCTCGTGTCGTCGCTCGCCGCCGCCCTCGTGGCCGGCTGCGGTCCCGCGTACTACGTCGACATCCCGGACGAGCCCGTGCTCGCGCCGTCGCCGCCGCCCGACGACATCCCCGAGTCGCCCGGCCCCGCGCCCTGGTCCGGCGCCACCTGGCGCCCGGGCTACTGGTACTGGACCGGCGACGAGTGGGTGTGGGTCGACGGCGAGTGGTCGCGGCCGCCCGCCCTCGGCTTCGTGTGGGTGAACGCCGGCTGGATCTTCGTGGACGGCCTGTTCCGCTTCATGCCCGGCCGCTGGGCTCATCCCCACCACGTGCCGCACTACCCGTACTATCGACCCGGGCCGCAGCGGCCGCATCCGACGCCGCACCCGACGCCGCACCCGACGCCGCATCACTGAGCAGCGTTTGACATCGCCCGGGCCGGCGCCCCACGCTGGCCGCGATGCAGCCGAGCGTCTGGTCCCCCGAGCTGAGCGCGCTGGTGCGCCCCTATCGCACCCTCGCGCGCCTGGCGGCCACGCCCGACCCGGCCTCGCCGCTCGCGCTGTGCGCGCGCCGGCCGCTGTTGCTGCTGGTCGTCGTCGGCGCGTTCGTGTCGCTCACCACCGCCGGCCGGCTGGTGCTCGATCACCTGGGCTGGTCGATCGTCGGCTGGGCCTTCCTGCCGGCGCTGCAGGTGGCGAGCGTGGCGGCGACCACCGCGCTGGTGGCGCGCCGGCGCCTGCGCGAGCTGCCGCGCCTCGTCGACCTGAGCTACCTCGCGCGCGCGCCGTGGCTCGTCTTCCTGGTGCTGTTCACGCTCGTCCACACCACCCTCGGCGACCCGCGCGGCACCATCTTCTCGGTCGTCTTCGCGCCGCCGGTGCTGGCCGCGCTGGCCGCGTGCCTCGTCTGGACGCGCGTGCTCGATCACGCCTTCTGGCGCGCCGGCGTCGGCCTCTCGTGGTGGCGGGCGCTGGTCGCGGTGGTGCTGGGCGACGTCTTCGTGTTCGGCCCGGCCATCGTCTGGTACCTCGCGACCGAGCAGCTCCAGCCCATCCTGGCGTCGTCGTGAAGCGCTGGCGCCCCGCCTTCCGCATCGCGCTCGCGCTCTTCGCGGCCGGCCTCGTCGTGGGCACGCTGGCCGATCGCCACCCGGCGCGACCGGTGCTGATGCGCGGCGGCTGGCGCGTCCTGGCCGCCGACTTCCACGCCCACTCGCGCTTCTCGGACGGCTTCCTGACGCCGCCCGAGCTGGTGCTGCACGCCGAGCGCGTGGGCCTCGACGTGCTGGCCGTGACCGAGCACAACCTGCTCTTCCCGGCCGCCATCGCGCGCTGGTGGTCGCAGCTCGCAGGCGGCCCGACCGTCATCCTCGGCGAGGAGGTGACGACCCACGACTGGCACCTCCACGCGCTCGGCATCCACGACCGCGTCTCGCCCATGCAGCCGCTCGGCGACGTCATCGACGCCATCCACGCCCAGGGCGGCCTGGCCATCGCGGCCCACCCGGTGCGTCGCTTCTGGCCGGCGCTCGTGCCGGTCATCGAGCGCCTCGACGGCGCCGAGCTCATGCACCCACTGGCCTATCGCAGCACGCCGCGCGGCAGCGGCTGGTCGGGCGCCGACCTCGTCGACTTCTTCGCCGAGGCGGCGCGCCGCGGCCACCGCCTGACCGCCATCGCCTCGTCGGACTACCACTTCGGGGCCGCGCTCGGCGAACCGCGGACGCTGGTCTTCGCCAGCAGCGACTCGGCCGAGGACGTCGTCGCGGCGCTGCGCGCGGGGCGCACCGTCGTGACCATGGCCGACGGCAGCCTGCGCGGCGACCCCGACGCGCTCGCGGCCATCGCGAAAGATCCTTTACCGATGGCCGAGCGCCCCGATGCCGACGGCCGCACGCCGCTCGACGTGCTCGGCCGCATCCTGGCGCTGGCCGGGCTCGTCGGGCTCGTGGCCTTCGCCCGACGCTAGATCGCGCGCAGGTCTGACCGTCACGGCGGGACGCACACGGCGTGCTTGTCCGCCACGCGCAGCGGCTCGCGCATGGCGCCGTCCTCGACCGCCGCGGCCAGCGCGCGCGCGTCGCGCAGCTGCTCGTCGAAGGTGCCCTGCCCCAGCGCGACGCTGGCCCGGCCATCGAGGATCGGCCCGCGCACGCGCGGCGCGCTCACCACGCGGCCGTCGAAGAGGATGGCCAGGGTCGGCGTGGCGGTGCGCGTGAGGTCGGCCAGGATGCGCGCGCCTTCCGGGTCGAGCTCGAGGCGCACGAACGGCTGGTTCACGTCGTTCCGATCGACGCGCGCGTGCGCGATGCGCAGGCCGGTGAGCGCGGGCTTGGCCGCCACGAGCCACAGGCGCACGCCCTCGGGATCGGTCACGCGCTCGGGCGCGAGCACGACGTCGGGCGGCAGCGCGATGCCGGCGAGCAGCGGCAGTGACTTCTCGATGGCCAGCCCGGGCACGTCGAGCGCCTCGGCCACCAGCGACTGCACGACGGCCGGCGCCACCGCCTTCGCGACCGCCGCCTTGACGGCGTCGCCCGGCGCCACCGCGGGCGCGATGGCGAGCTCGGCGCGGCGGCTCACGGCGCCGACCAGCGCGTCGAGCGAGCGCTGCATGACGGCGTCGTCGCAGCGCGGCAGCTCGAGGTCGAAGCCGATCGAGACGCGATCGACCTTGGCGTCGGTCTTGGCGGGCCCCTTCATCGGCACGCTGCCGGTCGCGCGCAGGAGCTCGACGCGGCGCTCGAGGATGGGCGCCAGCGACTCGGGGTTGCCCTCGACCGACACGCTGACGAACGCCGACTTCGGCTTCTGGTTGCAGCCGGCAAGGGCGACGAGCGCCAGCGCCGTCAGCGCGCGCGCGAGCCGGCGCTCGTTCCTGGAAGGGCCCATGCCGCGACGGTCGCCCGGCGCGAGCGCGGGTGTCAAGGCGCGAAGGCCGGCGCCGGTCACCGGCGCGCAACCCACGGCGGGCTACGCGGCGATGCCGAGCTCGGCGCGCACGGTCGCGAGCGGGACCGCCCAGAGGTCCTCCCAGCGCACGGCGAGCAGCGAGCGCGCCGCCTTGCCGCGGCGGTAGCCGCGCGCCACGAGCCCGAACACGCCGCGCTCCTCAGGCCACCAGCGCAGGGCCCCGGTGACCGCCAGCAGCGCCGGTCCGGGCATGCGCGTCTGGGCGAAGGTGAAGGCCTGCAGCGCGAGCTCGCCCGGCACGCTCGTGTCGTAGCCGGTGAGCACGTGCCAGATGTCGTGCGACTGGCGCATGCGCTGAGCCAGGTAGCCGATGGCCGGCGGTACGCCCGGCGGGGCCTGGAAGATGTCCGGGCTCAGGCCGCGGTCGTCGAGGTGGCGCGCGAAGGCGCCGCCCAGCGTGTCGGCCGGCAGCTTCCGCAGCGCGTCGAAGTCGACGCCGTGCGAGTCGATGGCCGGGCGCTCGGCCATGAGCTCGGCGCCGCCGGGCTCGGCCATGAAGCGCGCCAGGAAGCCGGGCACGCGCCGCGCGTGCAGGACGAGGAACAGGATGAAGACCTGCTTCGTGTCCTCGGGGTCCTTCAGGATGGAGGCCAGCGCCTTCGAGCCGAGGCGCAGGCGCGGCAGCACCTTGCCGGCCAGCACGGCCTCGACCGCCGCCACCTCGGCGGGATCGGCCGGCGCGTGGGCGGCGGGCGCGGGGGGCTTGGGGGACAGGGGCTGCATCATCACGGGGGCTGCGGTCGCCATCGGGTCGCTCCTTGTTGACACAACTGTCAATAGCGCCCGACGACGTGGTCGTCAAGCGCGAGGTGCGACGACGCGCGACGACGACGCGACGACGACCGCGCGATGAGGACGACGGCATGCGTGCGCGGGCCGAGACGGGTGCTGAGCCGAGGCTGCGAGAGGCGCGGCCCCGTCAGGACGCGAGCACGAAGGCCGGGTCGAGCTTGGCCGCGCGGCGCGCGGGGATGAATGCCCCGAGCAGGCAGAAGGCGCAGGCGAAGGCGATGCCGCCGACGACGACTCGCCAGTCGTAGGCGAAGAACTCGTCGGGCTTGAACGGGATGCCGGTGAGGTACTTGGCGGCGAGCCAGTTCACGAGGCGCGAGACGCCGAACGACACGAGGTTCCCGACGATGCCGCCGAAGAGCCCGAGCATGAGCGCCTCGGTGAGGAACAGCCGTCGGATGTCGCCGCGGGTGGCGCCGATGGCGCGCATGATGCCGATCTCGTAGCGCCGCTCGGTCACCAGCGTGAGGAACGTGTGCATGATGTTCACGCCCGCCACGAACAGGATCACCAGCGAGATGAAGCTGAAGACCACCGTCAGGATGAACAGCAGGTCGGCCGCCTTGCGCGCGTCGCTCGACTTCCGCGACAGCGCCATGCCGAAGTTCTCGGTCTCGGCGATGAGGCGCGAGACGTCCTCGTTGCCCTGCGTCTCGAGGATGAAGGTGTCGTAGGTCGCGGCCGCGGCCGGCCCCTTGTAGCGCGCGTTGAAGGCGCGCACGTACGGCAGCGGCAGCGTCACGCCGAAGTCGAGCGCCTTCTGCGAGAAGCCGACGATCTCGACGCGCTTCACCGCCTGCTTGTCGGGCGCCAGGTCGGCGGCGAAGTAGCTGTTGCCGAGGTGCATCATGAACTGCACCCCGAGCATGGCCTCGAGGCCATCGATCTTCTGCATGCCGAGCGACACGGCGGCCGACGAGTTGAAGAGCTCGATGACGAGCGGCGAGAGCACGGCCGGCACCGGCAGCTCGCAGAAGCCGTCGGCGACGGTGGCGTTCCGCGGCGCGCAGTAGCTGCCGCTCGGGCACGCCGCGCGCTCGCAGGCCGGCGAGTCGGGGGCGACGCCGTTCTGGCAGCGACCGATGAGCTTGCCCGAGAGCTTGGCCGGCGCGTCGACGAGCTGGTCCTCGGGGGTGGCGAGCTCGCAGCGCAGGCGACGGCAGACCTTCAGGTTGGAGCCGGCGACGTCCACCTCGCAGCTGTGGGTCGAGGGGCAGTCGGCGTCGCTCGCGCACGCGGGCTCGCAGGCGCCCGCGGCGCTGCAGGCGAGCTTGTCGCCGCAGGCGGGCTTGCCGCTGCCGCAGGCGACCTGGCACTGGCCGGCGATGCACGAGCGGCCGGGAGCGCAGTTGTCGTCGCCGTCGCACTCGAGCGCGATGGTGCGATCGGTGAAGCGCGTCCAGTACTCGACGTCGCCGCACTGGCCGTTCGTGCCGCAGGTCTCGCCGAGCGGGCACTCGTCGTCGCTCTTGCAGGGCTCGGGCTTGCGCTTGGCCTGCTGCGCGCGCTTGGCGGTCACGTTCTCCAGCGCCTGCAGCTCGTCGGTGAGCAGCGCCGGGTCGAGCCCGTCGAAGAAGGCCTCGGTGCGCGCGGCGTAGCCGAACAGCGCCTGGCCGCCCCACAGGCGAGCCTGGAGCTTGCTCCTCAGCTTCGGGAAGACGCGCGTCACGTCGTTCAGGCGCGCGAACTCCTTCACCAGATCGTCGCCGAGGCGGGTCGCGTCGACGACCTCCTGGCGCAGCCCGACGATGCCGACGGTCTTCGGCTCGATCTCGATCTGGTTCACCGGGAAGATGCGGTTCAGCACGCCCTGCTGAACGCCGAGCCCGAGGTGCACGAAGAAGGTGAGCGTCGCGACGCCGACCACCAGGCCGACCGACGACAGGATGAACGAGCGGCGGTTGCGGCGGATGTTCTGCCAGACCGCGGCGAGGACGCGCCAGAAGCTCATGGCTGGCCTCCGCTCGGCGCGGCCGTGACGACCGCGGCGCCGGGGCCCTCGTCGGCGACGATGCGCCCGTCGACGAGCGAGACGCGGCGCGGGCAGCGCATGGCGATCTCCTTCTCGTGGGTGACGACGATGACGGTGAGGCCGCCGATGCGGTTGAGGTCGATGATGAGGTCGAAGACCTTGTGGGTCGTGACCGAGTCGAGGGCGCCGGTGGGCTCGTCGCAGAGCAAGATCTTCGGCGCGTTGAAGAGCGCGCGCGCGATGGCGACGCGCTGCTTCTCGCCGCCCGAGAGGTGGCTCGGGCGCGCGTCGACCTTGTGCGCGAGGCCGACCTTGGCGAGCGCGTCTACGGCCTGGGCGTGGAGCTCGTGCTTGCCGCGCTCGGGGTCGAACCAGCTCGGCAGGAGCACGTTGTCGACCACGCGCAGGTGCGGCATCAGGTGGAACTGCTGGAAGATGAAGCCGACGGTGCGGTTCCGGAAGCGTGAAAGCGCCTTGTCTTTCATGCTGGCGAGCGAGGTGCCGGCCACCTCGACGGTGCCGCGGTAGTCCTGGTCGAGCCCGCCGATGAGGTTGAGCAGCGTCGACTTGCCGCTGCCCGACGCGCCGGTGAGGGCGACCATCTCGCCCGGCTGCACCTCGAGCGACACGCCGCGCAGCACGTGGTTCTCGGCCTCGCCGCTGCCGTAGGTCTTGTGGACCTCGGCGAGGCGGATCTGCGGGGCGGTCGGCGCGCCGGCCGGGAGCGACGTGCTCACAGGGCCACCTCGAGCGCGATGGCGGCGCGCTTGGGCTGGCCGTCGATCGACAGGCCGACGATGCGGACCTTGTTGAGCATCTTCAGGAAGTAGGGCGGGACGCCCTTGTCGGCGAGCTCGCGCGTCACGCGCAGGAAGCCGAGCGACACGCCGAAGGCGGTGCCGCTGCCGGCGGGAGCGAGGCCGAGCGCCTCCTGCACCGACTGATCGAAGCCGGCGCCGAACTGGGCCAGCGTCGTGGCGCGGCCGGCGCGGGCGGCGATGAAGGCGTCGACCTCGCCCGGGCCGATGATGAAGATCATGACCTCGGGGTCCATGAGCACCGAGTAGGTGGTGGCGCCGCGGACGAAGGTCCAGCCGGTCCAGCCGGCGGCCTTGGCCGGGTCGATGTCGGCCACGAGCCAGTTGTTGTTGCGCAGCTGCTCGGCGATGTCCGAGAACTGGCGGCGCGCGGCGTCGGGGTCGTGGAGGCGCGCGATGAGGGCCACGCGGAAGGTCTCGAGGGCCTTGTCGCGGAAGGCGGCGAGGCTCGTCAGGTGGCCGAGGGTGGCGTCGGGGGCGATGCCGAGGAGCGCCACGCCGACGTCTCCATCGATCAGATCGATGGCGTCGGACAGCGCCGGGATGGGCAGCATCTCCAGGCCGGGGATCTGATCGGGCAGGAACTGCGAGCGCAGGAAGCTCGGCAGGCGCCGCACCATGTCGAGGTTCACGCGGAAGCGGATGAGCGCCGTGGTGGTCTTCGGCAGCACCTTGGCGAGGCCGGCGGCGGCGCCGGTGGGGCGGGCCCAGTCGACCGGCAGCTCGCCCTCGCCGGTGAAGTCGGCGGCGATGCGCAGCGCCAGGTGATCGTCGGCGGCGACGATGCCGCCCTGCCACTCGCGGAGGCCGCTGCGCACCTTCTCGACGATGCCCTTCAGCATGCCGAGATCGTCGGGCACCTGCGGCAGGACGTCGCGCAGCACGAGCCAGGCGATGGCGCCGTCGCCGGCCGCGAGCTTGGCCTTGGCGAGGCGGCCGTTGGGCTCCTTGACGAGGCCGCCCTGCTCGGCGGCGGCGCGCCGATAGAGCGCGGCCGGGTCGTCGCTCGGGCCGGTGAGCGCGAGCAGGCCGATGCCGTCGTCGGTGACGCCCCAGGCGGCGCGCCATGCGGGCAGGCCGTCCTTGGCGCCGGGCGGGATCGGGCCGGCGTAGATGCGCGGCGCGGACCAGGCGTCGGGCGCGGCGCCGATCATGTTGGCGCCGTGGCCGCGCACGAGGCGCGTGTCGACGCGGGCGCCGAAGGCCTTGGCGTCCTTCACCGAGACGCCGATGACGAAGGCGCCGCCGGCGGTCCAGACGACCGCGCCCTGAGCCGGCTCGAGGCCGGTCTGCTCGAGGCCCTCGGGCGAGCGGAGGTCGATGCCGTAGCGATCGGCCAGCAGATCGAGCGCGCCGATGGCGCCCTCGAGGCCGCCCAGGAAGGCGGTGCTCTTCTGCTGGAGCGCGCCGAGCGAGGGCACCACGAAGGCGCCGTCGACGTCGACCGGCACGGTGCGAAGCGGGTCGCCGCCGTCGTGGGTGCCGCCGCCGCAGGCGCCAAAGGCGCTGGCAAGCCCCGCGAATAGCAGGGAAACAAACGACAATCTGGCCATGAGACAGCGCACCGGCCGATGGTCTTACCGTGCCCGTCAGCGGGTGTCCATCGACCACCGCTCGGGCGCCGGCCGGGTCGGGCGATCGCGTAGCGCCGCGCGCCGTGGCGGCGCCCACGCACGTCGAGCCGATACGCGCGGCGGGAGCGCGGGCGCGCAGACCGGCCGGGTCAGGGGACGGGGCGCACGAGCGGCAGGGTGCCGTCGTGGGTCGCCTCGAGCACGGTGACGAGGTCGTGGCGCATGGCCTCGACGCGGTCGCGGCCGAGGATCTGGACCCAGCGCGCCTCGAGGTCCTGGTAGATGCCCTCGACGGTGGCGAGCACGCGGTGGCCGCGGGCGCTGAGGGCGAGCTCGTGCTTGCGGGCGTCGGAGGCGTGCGCGCGGCGCTCGAGGAGGTCGGCCAGGACCATGGCGTCGACGAGCTTCGAGGCGGCCTGCTTGGTGGTCCCCATGAGCGTGGCGATGGCGGTGACGCTGGTCGGCTTCTTGCGCGCGGCGAGCATGACGTAGCCGTAGCTCGGGCGCACGTCGTCGATGCGGCGGGCGGCGAGCTCGGCGTGGAGGCCGTCGATGAGCGAGCGCTGTGCGATGGCCATGAGGCGCGCCAGCGGGACGACGTGGGGCTTGGCGCGGGCCATGTCACAGCGCCCAGGGCGGGGTGAACGGCTGGCCGCCGGCGAGGTAGGCCTGACCGCCGACCGGCAGGCAGCAGAGCGCCGACAGCGGCTCGTCGCCGGCGGGGGCGAGCTCGAAGTCGGTGTCGGGCGGCACCACGATGGCGTCGCCGGCGGCGGCCGCCGAGCGGTCGTCGCCGATGCGCACGGCGGCGCGTCCGGCGAGCACGACGAAGACCTCCTCGCGGGTGAGGCGGTGCGGCGTGGCCGGCGTGCCGGGCGCGATGGTGACCTTCCAGACGCAGGTGTCGCGGGCGCCGCCGCGGCTCGGCGTGGCGAGCGAGGTGAAGGCGGTGGCACCGAGGGCGTGAGTGGGTGCGTCGGGCGAGGGCATGACCGGCATGGCAGGGCTCCTGGGTGAGCGCTCGCGGTCGGCGAGCGCGGCGGGACATGTAGTCAACCGCGTTGACGACCGCCACGATGCGACGTCGCCGCGATGAAGTCAACCGCGTTGACCAATTTCGCAAATTCACCTTCCTGCCCAACACCCTACGCGTCCCACCACCCGGGGTCAGGACTACTTCTTTTCTCATTTTCGCGGACCGCGAAAATGAGAATTAATTAGTCCTGACCCCCACCTTCGAGACCGGAGGGCGACAGCGGTTGACCTCGACCGCGGCCACGACTACACCGACCGCGAACGGAGGCTCCCATGACCGGCGATCACCGACTCCCCTCGACCGACCCCGCCCACGGCCTCGGCACCCGCGCCATCCACGCCGGCCAGTCGCCCGACCCGACCACCGGCGCCATCATGACCCCGGTCTACATGACCAGCACCTACGTGCAGTCCGCGCCCGGCGTCCACAAGGGCTACGAGTACAGCCGCACCCACAACCCGACGCGCGCCGCCCTCGAAGCCTGCGTCGCGGCCCTCGAAGGGGGCAGCCACGGCCTCGCCTTCGCCTCGGGCTGCGCCGCCGCGTCGACCATCATGCACCTCCTCGACCAGGGCGACCACGTCGTCTGCGGCGACGACGTCTACGGCGGAACGTTCCGCCTCTTCGACAAGGTCTGGAGCCGTGCCGGCCTGACCTTCACCTTCACCGACATGACCGACCCCGACGCGGTCCTGCGCGCGCTCCGCCCCGAGACCAAGCTCGTCTGGCTCGAGACCCCGACCAACCCCATGCTCAAGCTCTTCGACCTGCGCGCCATCGCCGAGCGCCTGGCCGGAAAGGGCGTCCTGCTGGTCGTCGACAACACCTTCGCGACCCCCATCGCCCAGCGCCCGCTCGAGCTCGGCGCCGACATCGTCGTCCACTCGGCCACCAAGTACCTGAACGGCCACTCCGACGTCGTCCTCGGCCTCGCCGTCCTCAAGGACCCCGCCCTCCGCGACCGCCTCGCCTACCTCCAGAACGCCGTCGGCGCGACCCCGGGCCCCATGGACAGCTTCCTCGTCCTGCGCGGCCTGAAGACGCTCCACATCCGCATGCAGCGCCACTCCGAGAACGCGCTGCAGCTCGCGCGCTGGCTCGAGACGCACCCCGCCGTCGCCAAGGTCACCTACCCCGGCCTCGAGTCGCACCCGCAGTTCGACCTCGCGCGCCGCCAGATGTCGCTGCCGGGCGGCATGCTCACCATCGTTTTGAAGGACGGCCTGGCCGCCGCCGAGCGCATGCTCTCGCGCACGCGCCTCTTCGCCTGCGCCGAGTCGCTCGGTGGTGTGGAGTCGCTCATCGAGCACCCGGCCATCATGACCCACGCCTCCGTCCCGGCCGCCAACCGCGCGGCTCTCGGCATCGACGATGGACTCGTCCGCCTGTCGGTCGGCATCGAGGACGTGGCCGACCTGCAGCGCGATCTGGCCCAAGCCCTCGGCTGAAATCCCCACGGCAGCCGCCTGCGACGCTGGCCTGCGAAATGCAGTCCCAGCCCGCGCGGAGGCCGCCATGAAGATCGCCATCGGCATCATCCTCGTCCTGCACGGGCTCATCCACTTCATGGGCTTCGCCAAGGCCTTCGAGCTCGCCGACCTGGCGGCACTGAGCCAGCCCATCGGCCGCCCCATGGGCCTCGTGTGGCTCGCCGCCGCGCTGCTCATGCTCGGCGCCGCGGCCGCCCTCTTCGCCGGCGCGACCTGGTGGTGGGCGCTGGCTGGCGTCGCCGTCGTCACCTCGCAGGTGGCCATCTTCAGCGCCTGGAGCGACGCCCGCTTCGGCACCATCCCCAACGCGCTGCTGCTCGCCGGCGTCATCTGGGGCTTCCTCGCCGACGGCCCGACGAGCTTCCACGCCGAGTACCTGCGCTCGGCCGAGCGCACCCTCGCCGCCGCGAGCCCCGGCCCGCGCGTCACCGACCACGACCTCGCCCACCTGCCCACGCCGGTGGCCCGCTACCTGCGCCAGGCCGGCGTCCTCGGCGAGCCGCGCGTCGACGCCTTTCGCGTGCGCATGACCGGGCACATCCGCAGCGGCCCGAGCGCGCGCTGGATGCCCTTCACCGTCGAGCAGACGAGCTCCCTCTCGCGTCCGACCCGCCTCTTCTTCATGCGCGCCTCCATGCTCGGCGTCCCCTTCGAGGCCTGGCACCAGTTCCAGGACGGCAAGGCGCGCATGCGCGTGAAGGTCGCGTCGCTCGTGTCGGTGGTCGACGTCGACGGCCCCACCCTCACCGCCGCCGAGGTCGTCACGCTCTTCAACGACCTCTGCCTGCTCGCGCCGGGCGGCCTCATCGACCCGAGCATCGGCTGGCAGGCCCTCGACCCGCACACCGCCCGCGCCACCTGGACCCACGCCGGCCACACCATCCACGCCGACCTCGCCTTCAACGACCGCGACGAGCTCGTCGGCTTCGTCTCCGACGATCGCTATGCCCTCGAGCCCGACGGCAAGTCCTTCACCCAGGCGCGCTGGTCCACGCCGCTCGGCGCCTATCGCAGCTTCGACGGCCACCAGCTGGCCGGGCACGGCGAGGCTCGCTGGCACATGCCCGAAGGCACCTACACCTACGGCCGCTTCGAGATCCGCGACGTCCGCTACGACCCCGCCCCGTCGGCCGCGCGCTCGCTGCCGCGGATCGGACAGGCGGCTCGCGCGTAGACAGCCCGCATGCGCTGCCCCGTCGTCGCTCTCGTCATCGCCTCGACCGTGCTCGCCCTGGCTCCGCCGACCCGGGCCGAGGCGCCTGACCCCGCCGACCGCGTCGACGAGGCCGTGTGCGCCGACTTCGCGCGCGCCTTCGACATCGACCCGAGCGACGTCGTCTCGCTCCGCGCCTTCGACCTGCCGCGCGCGCGCGGCCAGACCGCCGTCCTCGTCGGCCGCTTCCACGAGCGCCGCGGCGACCGCCGCTGGACCTTCCCCGGCCTCGTCGTCTACGCCCGCTGCGACTTCGGCCCGTGCCTGGCCCACGCCTACCTCGGCGCGGCCGCGAAGCACGTTGCGCCGATGGCGCTGGTCGACCTCGACGCCGGCGCGACCGAGCTGCCGACGCAGCTCCCGAGCTGGAACACGCGCAGCATCGACGGCCCCGAGCGCCCGCGCTGGCCCGCGCTGGTGCTGGCCATCGAGCGCCAGCCCGAGGTCCAGGCCGCGACCGACGTCGTCGTCGTCTCGCTGCGCCACCCGGAGCGGCCGACCGTCGTCTTCACCTCGACCCTCTCCGAGCGCTGGCCCGACGCCAGCGCCGAGGAGATGCGCGACCACCCGCGCCCCGCGGGCGCCATCGTCGGCCGCGAGCTGACCGGCCTGCGCCTCGAGCACGCCGCCAAGGCGCATCGCATCACCCTGACCGTCCAGCCGATCGACTCGCGCTGGAGCCCGTGCCTCCGGTCCAAGCCCTACCCCGTCATCTACGACCTCGAGGCCAGCGACCCGCCCCACTTCCGCGAGGTCCCTCCCGCGTCGCCGCCGCCGCTCCCCTGCCACTGAGCGCCGGTCGCGGAGCGCCTCCGTCGCCGCGCGCCCGGCCCTTCGCGCCCGTCTTTGCAGCCGTCCCGGAGCTGACGTGTCGAAGTCGTTCGGGCCCTGCACCGTCGCAGGGGCCCACGAAGGGGGAAGACACCATGCGTTCGACGTTCGCTGCGCGCGCCGCGGCTGTGCTGGCCTTTGGTCTCTGGGGTATGGCCTGCGGAGACTCGACCCCGCCGCCCGCGCCGTACCTCGACCCGGTGCCGAGCCCGACCGGCGACCTGGTCGTGACGCTCACCGGCAGCGCCGAGCCCAACGCGCGCATCGACGTGAGCGGCGCCGTCGCGGTCGCGCCGGCCAAGGTCAAGGCCGACAAGTTCACGTCCAGCTTCCGCCTCGAGGTGACGCTCGCGCCCGACGCCAGCAACACCCTCGCGGTCACCGCCACCGACGCCGACGGCAACACCTCGAAGCCCACCGAGGTCGTCGTCGTCCACGAGACCGGCCACGGCATCCCCGCCTCGCTGGCCATCGATCTGTACGTCGACGACGCCACGACCCCGAGCAGCGACGACCCGCTCACGCTCGCCGCCGGCAGCACGCTGCGCGTCGATGCCGTCGCCAAGGACGCCGCCGGCCACGCGCTCGACGTGCCGCTCGTCCTCTCGACCGACGCGCCCGACGCCTTCGTCGTGGGCGACACCATCTCCGGCCTCACCCACGCCGGCTCCTTCGCCGTCGCGGCCCAGGTGCCGGGCACGCTCTTCGGCGCCAGCCGCGCCATCGCGGTGACCCCCGGCGCGGCCGCGCGCGTGACCCTCGAGGCCACGCCCGCCGACGCCGTCGCCGGTCAGCCCATCGCCATCGTGGCGCAGGCCGAGGACGCCTTCGGCAACCACCTCGACGGCGCGGCCCTCACGCTCGGCTCCGAGCCCGCCCTCGACGCGAGCTTCGCCCCGCCCTGCGGCGCCGCCAGCGTCAACCAGGGCTTCGTCACGAGCGGCCGCTTCGTCGCCTACGATCTCTCGGGCGGCGGTGACTTCACTCTCACCGCCACCTCGGGCGACCTGTCCGCCAGCGCGTCGGTGACCGTCGCGCCCGGGCCGGCCGCCCGCTTCGCACCGCTCGACCCGGCCAACTGCGCGGCCGGCGAGGCCATGACCTTCACCGACGCGAGCTGGACCACGCCCGTCGTCGGCGCGCTCTCGGTCGCGGCCGGCGAGTCGGTCTACTATCGCTACGCCGTCATCGACGCCTACGGCAACGCCACCACCGGCCCGGTCGACGTCTTCACCACCGCGCCCGGCGCGCAGGTGATCGACGACGGCGTGTCGGGCCACGGACAGATCGCCAACCTCACCGCCGCCGGCACCTTCGAGCTCGCCGCCTACATCACCGGCGTCGCAGCGCCCGCCACGCGCACCTTCGCCGTCGACGTCGGCGACGCCACCGTCGTCAACGTCTTCCTCTCGGCCAGCCTCGCCTCGCGCGGCGACACGGTCGAGGCCTTCGCCACCGTCAAGGACCGCTACGGCAACCTCGTCCCCTGCCCCGCCGCGACGGTCGATCCCAGCATCCTCGAGCTCGACGCCAGCCCGTCGACCAGCGCGTCGCACGGCGCGACGACCTGCTCGAACGGCCTCTTCCAGTCGGCCTTCGTCTTCGACGCCAACGACAGCTACGCCGTCGTCGCCACCTGGCACGCGGGCGCCACGCCGGTGAGCGCCAGCGCCTTCGTCACCATCCTCGGCCTCGACTCGACGCCGCCGACGGTGGGCATCGAGAACGTGCGCGTCGAGGGCGTCCCCTGCGTCCCCGGCGACCCTCCGACCTGCAACGTCACGCAGGGCGACGTCGTCACCTTCGACGTCGTGGCCAGCGACAACATCTCGCTGTCCGAGGTCGAGTACGCCGCCTTCTTCGAGACGACCCAGTCGCTGCGCACGCGCCGCGTGCTGGTCGGCTCCGACACCGCGCTGCCGGCGACGCTGTCGTTCACATTCACCA
The DNA here is from genome assembly GCA_046351155.1 of Myxococcota bacterium. Lineage (GTDB taxonomy): Bacteria > Myxococcota_A > UBA9042 > PHBI01 > PHBI01 > JAXLYZ01. The sequence goes on along the minus strand of JAXLYZ010000015.1, from coordinate 35,460 downwards.
TCCCGGGCAACGCGCAGCCCGAGCTGGTGCCGCTCGTCGCGATGGCCGTCGACGGCGCCGGCAACCGCGCCTCGTCGAACGAGGTCACGCTGAACGTCGACGTGTTCGCGGCCGGCGGCCGCGCCGTGACCGTGGTGGCCTCGGGCGGGCTCGTCAACGGCCCGCACGACGTCGCCTTCGACGGCGCCGGCAACCTCTACATCGCCAACGACGGCAACAACGATCTGCTGCGCATCGACGCCGGCACCGTCGCGCCCTACCGCTACTCGACGTGGAACACCGGCACCGATCACCTGGTCGCGGACGCGGCCGGTCAGCTGTTCGTGACCGCGTCCGACGGCGACGTCTATCGCGTGGCGACGAACCTCGGCATCGAGCGCTACCTCTCGTTCAACACCGGCAACGCGGCCGGCCTGGCCCTGGCCGGCGGCTGGCTCTTCGTCGGGCGCAGCGGCTCGAACAGCCTGCCGCGCTTCGCCACCAACGCCACGCCGGTGCTCGACGAGACCGACGCCGCCGCGACCTACAACGTCGGCCGTCCGCAGCAGGCCGTGGCGGTGAAGGACGCCTCGAGCGGCGCCGGCTTCGACGACATCTACACCTACGCCATCGACCTGAACCAGAGGAGCCGCCTGGTCGGCTACCACGCCGTCGGCACGAGCGCCCCGACCCAGGTCTTCAGCATCGCGCCGGCCAACTTCGGCGGCGGCGGCAACTCGAGCCTGGCCGACGTCGCGCTCGAGAGCCCGACCGGCTGCCTGGTCGTGGCCGACAGCGACACCCGGCGCCTCTACGCCATCGACGTGCGCGACCCGACCGACACCACCCCGACCGTGACCGAGATCGCCTCGGGCTTCAGCGATCCGCGCGGTCTCGCGTTCTCGGGCGGCAACCTCTACGTCGTCGACGCCGGCTACGACGCGGTCATCCGCATCGGGCCGTCGGCCAACCCCAACGACTGCTTCTGAGCGCCCGCTCCGGGTGACTCAGGGCGGGCAGTAGGTCCCGAGGCCGGGCACGGTGACGTCGACGCCGTCGCTGCAGAAGGCCTCGGGACCGTGCCCGTAGTTGGCGTCGAGGAAGGCGCCGAGGGCGGTCAGGTCGAAGCAGTCCGAGGTCAGCGCCACGCCCCAGGCCGTGGCCGCGAAGCGCGTGTCGAGCAGCGGATCGGGCGTCACCACGAAGCGGTTCGGCGCCGTCTGGAGCGCGCACAGCGGGTCGGCCGGGCGCGCCGCCATGAACGCCACCAGCGCGGCCACGTCGTCGGCGCAGCCCTCCGGGCAGTTGTAGGCCACGACCACCGCGCCGTGCTCGAGGTCGTGCACGTAGTAGCCGCGCGGCACGGCCTCGCTGTAGACCTTGAACTGGGCCCAGATGGGATAGTGCGGGCCGGACGTCGGCGGGTTGCTCGAGTAGGTCACGGCCGAGCACACCGCCACGTGGGGCGACGGGTCGACCGGATAGGTGGTGACGACGGTGCTGCACGCGAGGGCGTCGTCGCCGCTGTCAGCGTCGTCGGTGCTCGTGTCGTCGGCGCTCGTGCTCGTGTCGTCGGAGCTCGTGCTCGTGTCGTCCGTGCTCGTGTCCTCGACGAGCGTGTCGTCCGGCAACGCGCCGTCGAGCGTCGCGTCGCTCGGCACGTCGGCGACAACGTCCGCCGCGTCCGTCGTCGCGTCGGGCACGACGCTGTCGCTGCCGTCGACGCTGTCGGCCGTCGTCGCGTCGGTCACGGTCGCGTCGCCGACGACCTCGGCGCCGTCGCCGCCGACATCCGCGTCGTGCGCGTCGCGCGCGACCACGTCCGGCGCCGCCGCGAGCTCGGCGACCTCGCACCCAGCCCATAGGGCCAGCATCGCCCCGCACAACCCGATCGTCAGCGCGTTCACCCGCGCACCATGGCCGAGGCACCGCCTCGAGGCAAGCCTCGACTTCGCGAGCGTCGCGTGCGATCGAGCCGCATGCCTCGCGCCATCTGGTGGTGCCTCGTCCTCCCGCTCGCCGTCGCGCCGCACGCGCGCGCCGACGACTGGAGCGGGCCCGACAAGGCGCGCCACTTCGTGGTCGGTGTCGGCATCGCCGCAAGCGGCGACCTCCTGGCCAGCGTCCTCGACCGCGACCCCGACGCGCGCGCGCTGCTGGGCTTCGGCCTCGGCACCGCCGCCGGCGCCGCCAAGGAGGGCCTCGATGCGCTCGACGGCGGCGATCCGTCGGCCGCCGACTTCGTCTGGACAGTGGCCGGAGCGGCGCTCGGCGCCGGCCTGACCTGGCTCCTCGGCAAGGTGTTCGATCCCTGACGCGCGCGCTCAGCCGTCGGGCTCGGGCGGACCGAAGTGGACCTTCTGCAGGCGCCCGTTGCGCCACGTCACGTCGGGGCAGAACGTGCGCGGCTCGCTCCGCTGCCACCAGCCGGGCTTGCCCGGCGCCGCCGGCGCGTACTCCCAGAGGAGGCTCCGCAGGTACTGCGGAGGCGCGTCGGGGAACGGGTTCCTACCGATGAGCGCCAGCACCTCGGGGGCGCCCTGCAGCACGCGCTCGAGGAAGTGCTGGTACCACGCCACGCGCCGCCCGAAGCAGTCGCCCGACAGCGCCGCGAACCACAGCTGCCAGTCGAGGCGCGGCATGTGCGGCCCGGCGAAGCCCGGCGCGTCGTCCTCGCCGTCGGGCTTCCAAGCGAAGTCGTAGGTGCGCCAGTGCAGCCCGTCGTCGCTCCCCTGCAGCTCGATCTCCGGGCGCTCCGTCGTCATATTGGCAAATAGCCCGTACGTGTTGGCGATGCGAAACGGCGCCAGCGCCGACTCGACGCCGGCGACGAGCGGCGGCGGCTCCGCCTCGAGCCAGGTGGCGCGCACCTCGTAGAGGTTCACCAGCACGAGCACCAGCGCCAGCGCGGTCCGCGGCAGCGCCAGCCAGGCGCGCCAGCGCTCCCACCACGGCCGCCGCGCCTCGGCCGTCAGCGGCACGGGCGGTCGCCACGCCTGCGTGCGCCGCCAGCCCTCGAAGGCGCGATCGTCGAGCCCCATCGCCAATATGCCAAATGACAGGAGATTGAAATAACCGAAATTGCCGGTGGCGGCGATGCCCACCTGCAGGCCGAGCATGAGCCACGTGGCCATGACGCGCACGCGCCGGAGCGCCGAAGGCAGGAGCAAGGCCCACGGCAGCACCAGCTCGGTGGCCAGCGTGAAGGCGCAGAGCGCGCTCAGCACCCAGCCCGGCGCGTCGAGCAACCAGAAGCTCGACGGCGACGGCAAGGGCTGCGTCCACAGGTGGAAGTCGAGCGCGGTGAGGTCGGCCCACACCGGGTCGTGGCTCGCCAGCTTCACGACGCCCGACATGAAGTAGAGCTTGAACGCCACCACGCGGCACAGCATCACCGCCACGCGCGACGGCTCGAGGTCCTTCGCGCGCCCGAGCGTGAGGCGCGACCACGGCGCCAGCAGCAGCGCCACCGTCAGCCCCTCGAGCATGAGGCCGTCCCACTGGTAGCCCATGAAGACGTCGCCGGTCGCGACCAGCGACAGGTAGGCCAGCAGCGCCAGCGCGGCGCCGAGCCCGGGCACGACGCCGAGCGCCAGGAGCGCCCCGCCCAGCGTGGCGAGCCCGCAGGTGAGGTGCAGCGCGGCGTCGCTCGCGCCGAGCCAGAGCCAGGTCGGCGCCAGCGTGAATGCGCTCGCGTCGTGGCGCGCGGCGTAGCTCTTCACCTGCTCGAGCCACTCGGCGGCCGGCGCGATGCCGCCGCTGCCCACGAGCCCATCGACCTGCACCCACCACGACACCGCCGCGGCCACGGTGGCGAGGCCGATGACGCGCAGCGCCAGCGATCGCGTGCGCACGAGGCTCGGCCGCACCAGGCTGTCGCCGTGGAAGGCGCGCCCGACGATGGCCAGCACCGGTCCGAGCCACAGGCCGATCTGCCACAGCGCGTCGGCCAGCATGGCGGCGCCATCCCAGCTTCGCACGGCGTGGGCCCAAGCCCCGGGCGACAGCTCGGCCAGCGCGCGCGCATCCCACAGCACGCGACCGTCGGCGGTCTCGAGCCGCACCGCGCGCCCATCGTCGCCGGCCGCGGCCGGCCGGAGCTCGACCTCCGGCGGCCAGCGCATGGCCCACCTGGCCGCGCGCGCGATGCCCCGCGGCGTCCGCAAATCGAGCGTCACCACCGACCGCATGCGCATCATTATATGGGACCCGCCGCGCCAGAGCGAGCCGACGCGGGCGGCCTCCACGCGCGCGGCGGCCGGCGCGCTCGGGCCAACATCAGCTTGACCTGCGCCCGGGCGCTCCATAACGTCGCTGTCCCCTGCGCGCGCACGCGCGGCCCCGGAGGACCCATGACCGCTCTCGAGCGACGTCGCTCCCATCGCACCGCCGTCGACTTCTTCGTCGAGGAGCGGCGCGGCGACAAGAGTTGGCTCCACCCGGCGACCGACCTCTCGACCGAGGGCCTCTACGTCCTCGTGCAGGACGACCGCATCGCCATCGACCCCGAGCTCGTCATCGACGTCGAGTTCACGCTGCCGACGGGCGTCGCCGTGAAGGCGCGCGTGCAGATCGCCTACAGCGACGATCGCCACGGCCAGCGCGGGCTGTTCCTCCAGTTCGCCGAGCTCGACGGGCCGGCGCGCGACGCCATCGAGGCCTTCATCGAAGCCTCGGCGCACGCGCGCCAGCTGGCCCGCCACAGCGCCTGACCTGGCTCCGCGCGCGCGCCCGCCGCGGCTCGGCGGCCGGCCTCAGCAACCGGAGAACCTGCGGCCGAGCCCGCCGCCGTCCTCGCGCACGCGGCCATTGGCGGCCAGGTGCCGCAGCACGTGGAAGACGTCGCGCGGGTCGGCGCCGAGCTCGGCGGCGATGCTCTCGGCGGTGCCGCTCCTGCCGCTCGCCAGCACGTCGACCAGCTGCCGCTGCAGCGCCACCAGCACCGCGGCCGCCTTCTTGCCGGCCTCGACGCCGGGCTGGTGGTAGGCGTTGACGTCGATCAGGCTCGCGTAGATCGACACCGCGCGCTCGAAGAGCGCGATGATGGCGCCGATCACCGCGGCGTCGACCCAGCGCGCCGTCAGCGTCAGCGACGGGCGTCCGGCTTCGTCAAGCGCCTTTCGCGTTCCGGCGAGGAAGCCCGACAGGTAGTCGCCCGGCCGGATGCCCGGGTCGACCTCGAGCGCGGCCGCGAGCCCGCTCGGCGGGCCGTCCTCGAGCACCTCGATGAAGGTCGCGAAGAAGTCGTTCCGGCCGTCGCGCAGCTGCTGCACGTAGGCGTGCTGGTCGGTCGAGCCCTTGTTGCCGTAGACGACGAGGCCCTGGTGGACCTCCTGGCCCTGGCGGTCGAGGCGCTTGCCGAGCGACTCCATGACCAGCTGCTGCAGGTAGCGCGACATCAGCACCAGCCGGTCCTTGTACGGCAGCACCACCATGGCGCGATCGCCCCGGCCCTTGCCGAGGTGATACCAGGCCAGCGCCAGCAGCGCGGCCGGGTTCTCGCCGAGCGCGAAGCGGCGCGTGCGCGCGTCCATGGCCTTGGCACCCTCCAGCAGCGCGGTCGTGTCGAGCCCCTGCAGCGCCGCCGGCAGGAGCCCCACCACGCTCGTCACCGAGGTGCGCCCGCCGACCCAGTCCCACATCGGCAGGCGCATGATGAAGCGCTCGGCGATGGCCTGCTTGTCGAGCGCGCTGCCGCTCTGCGTGACCGCGAAGGCGTGGTCGCCGAAGGCCAGCCCGTCGGCCTCCCAGGCGGCCTTCGCGACCAACATGCCGTTCCGCGTCTCGGGCGTGCCGCCCGACTTCGAGATGACCACGCACACGGTGTCGGCCAGCGGGCGCGCCGACTCGATGACGCGGCTCATGCCGTCGGGGTCGGTGTTGTCCATGAAGATGACGCGGCGCCGATCGGCCGGCGACGACAGCGCGTCGGCGACCAGCTGCGGCCCGAGCGCCGAGCCGCCGATGCCGATGACCAGCACCTTGTCGAAGCGGCCGGCCACGAGGTCGACCGCGGCCTGCACCGACTGCCACGAGGCGACGATGGCGCGGCGCGCCTCCTCGGGCGCCAGCTCGGGCGCGCGCAGCCAGTAGTGTCCGACCTGACGCTGCTCGTCGGGGTTGGCGATGGCGCCGGCCTCCAGCATCTGCAGCTCGCCGAAGGCGCGCGCCAGGGGATCGCCCAGCTGCTGATCGAGATCGTCGGGGAGGTGCGCCCAGCGCAGATCGAGCGCCATCCCGGCCAGCGAGATGGGCGTGCCCGGCTCCATCGTCATTTCCCAATGATTCGGAATCATAGCCGTCTCCTGAGGTCACGAAGCGTCGGCAGTCTGGCACCGAGCAGTCGCGCTCGTCGAGTGCCACGGGCGCGTTCCCGCAGGGCCGCCCGCATCCCAGCTGGATTTGAACCGCTGGCGCGTTGTGCTACTTTGGGCGCGGGGATTCGGCCAGCCAGGCGCGAGCCCCTTGGCCTGATTCGGAACCGCGCGGCCGCAGGGTCGCACAGGGCAGCAAAGGACACCATGGGCTCGCTCGTTTCTCGCATCGCCGACCTTCAGGACCGCAAGCTCTACCAGGAGCTCAACTGGACCGGGACCTTCGACGAGTACCTCGAGGTCGTGCGCCAGAACCCCGAGGTCACGCGCACCGGCTGGCAGCGCCTCTACGACATGATCGCCTCGCACGGGGTCTCCGAGTACACCGACTCGAAGAAGCGGATGACCCACTACCACTTCTTCGACGACCCCTTCACGGCGGGGCGCGACGCGGTCTTCGGCCTCGACGTGACGCTGATGAAGCTCGTCAACGTGGTGAAGTCGGCGGCCTACGGCTACGGCACCGAGAAGCGCGTGCTGCTGCTCCACGGCCCGGTCGGCTCGTCGAAGTCGACCATCGTGCGCCTCTTGAAGCGCGGCCTCGAGGAGTACACGAAGACGCCGGCCGGCGGCATCTACACCTTCGACTGGAACATGGACGACCCGGGCAAGAGCGACAACTGGGTGCCCTGCCCCATGCACCAGGACCCCATCCAGCTCATCCCGCTCGAGTGGCGCGCGCGCGCCATCAAGGAGCTCGGCCTCGGCGAGCGCACGCGGAACTACCAGATCCCCGTGAAGGGCGAGCTCAACCCGGCCTGCCGCTTCCGCTTCAATCTGCTGATGAAGCGCTACAAGGGCGACTGGGCGCGCGTCATGGAGCACACGCGCGTGCGCCGCTTCGTCTTCTCCGAGCAGGAGCGCGTCGGCATCGGCACCTTCCAGCCGAAGGACGAGAAGAACCAGGACTCGACGGAGCTCACGGGCGACATCAACTACCGCCTCATCGCCGAGTACGGCAGCGACTCCGACCCGCGCGCCTTCAACTTCGACGGCGAGTTCTGCGTCGCCAACCGCGGCATCATCGAGTTCGTCGAGATGCTGAAGCTCGACGTGGCCTTCCTCTACGACCTCCTCGGCGCGACCCAGGAGCACAAGATCAAGCCGAAGAAGTTCCCGCAGACCGACATCGACGAGGTCATCATCGGGCACACCAACGGCGCCGAGTACCAGCGGCTCCTGAACAACGAGTTCATGGAGGCGCTGCGCGATCGTACCGTCAAGAACGACGTGCCCTACATCACGAAGATCTCTGAGGAAATCAAGATCTACCAGAAGGACTTCGGGCCCAGCAGCGACCGCGTGCGCGGCATCCACGTGGCGCCCCACACGCTCGAAGTGGCGGCCATGTGGGCGGTCATGTCGCGGCTCGAGCCGCCGAAGAAGCACGACCTGTCGGTGCTCCAGAAGATGAAGCTCTACGACGGCAAGTCGCTGCCCGGCTACACGCCCGACAACGTGAAGGAGCTGCGCAAGGAGGCGGTCGAGGAGGGCCAGAAGGGCATCTCGCCGCGCTACGTGCAGGACAAGATCTCCAACGCGCTGGCGTCCGAGAAGGGCGGCCGCTACATCAACCCGTTCATCGTCATGAACGAGCTCGAGGCCGGCATCAAGCACCACTCGCTCATCAACAACGACGACGAGCGCGCGCGCTACCAGTCGCTCCTGAACGAAGTGAAGCGCGAGTACGAGGACATCGTGAAGAACGAGGTGCAGCGCGCCATCTCGGCGGACGAGGACGGCATCGCCCGCCTCTGCGCCAACTACATCGACAACGTGAAGGCCTACACCCAGAAGGAGCGCGTCAAGAACCGCTTCACCGGGCAGGACGAGGAGCCGGACGAGCGGCTCATGCGCAGCATCGAGGAGAAGATCGACATCACCGAGAGTCGCAAGGACGACTTCCGGCGCGAGATCATGAACTACATCGGCGCGCTCGCCATCGAGGGCAAGCAGTTCGACTACCGGACCAACCCGCGCCTGCACAAGGCCCTCGAGGCCAAGCTCTTCGACGACCAGAAGGACACCATCAAGCTGTCCACGCTGGTGAGCAACGTCGTCGACCGCGAGACGCAGGAGAAGATCGACATCGTCAAGCAGCGCCTCATCCAGAACTACGGCTACAACGACGAGTCTGCCACCGATGTGCTGAATTACGTCGCGTCGATCTTCGCGCGCGGCGAGACCAAAGAGAAGCGTTAGAGCGTCGTCGATTCGAGGGGCGCGCGGCGCGCGTCCCGCTCTGGAACGGAAGTCGGCCGAAGGCCGACTGGAGCGAAGAGCGGGACGAAAGCGCGCGCCGCGCGCATGGGGTCGTAGAAATCCAACTGCAGGGAAGATGAGAGCCCGCCTCCGGCGGGCGGCTCAGAGGTGATGCACGTTGGAACGAATCGAAACAGACAAAGCGAGATTCCGCGAGATCGTGCGCGGCCGGATTCGCAAGAATCTGAAGAAATACATCTCGCAGGGCGAGCTCATCGGCAAGCAGGGGAAGGACCTCGTCCACGTGCCGGTGCCGCAGATCGATCTGCCGCGCTTCAAGTTCGGCCGGAAGGACAACGGCGGCATGGGCCAGGGCGAGGGCGAGGCCGGCGACCCCGTCAGCGGCGAGGGCGAGGGCCAGGCGTCGGGCCAGGGCAAGGCCGGCGACTCGCCGGGCGAGCACGCGCTCGAGGTCGAGGTGACGCTCGACGACCTGGCGCGCATCCTCGGCGAAGAGCTGGAATTGCCAAAAATCCAGCCCAAGGGAAAAAAGAAGTTCGAGTCGTTCGACCGCAAGTACACCGGCATCCGCCCGGTCGGTCCCGACTCGCTCCGGAACTTCAAGCGCACCTACAAGCAGGCGCTCCGGCGCCAGATCATCTCCGGCGTCTACGACCCCTCGAACCCCATCATCGTGCCCATCCGCGACGACATGCGCTTCCGGTCGTTCAAGGAGGAGGTGCGGCCGCACCACAACGCCGTCATCATCTACATGATGGACGTGTCGGGCTCGATGGGCGACGAGCAGAAGGAGATCGTGCGCATCGAGAGCTTCTGGATCGATACGTGGCTGCGCAGCCAGTACAAGGGCATCGAGAGCCGCTACATCATCCACGACGCGTCGGCGCGCGAGGTCGACCGCGAGACCTTCTTCAAGACCAAGGAGTCGGGCGGCACGATGATCTCGAGCGCCTACAAGAAGTGCATCGAGATCATCAAGAAGGACTACCCGGCCGGCGAGTGGAACATCTACCCGTTCCACTTCTCCGACGGCGACAACTGGTCCGCCGACGACACCATGCAGTGCGTGAAGCTCATGAAGGAGGACATCATCCCGGGCTGCAACGTCTTCTGCTACGGCCAGGTCGAGAGCCCGTACGGCTCGGGCCAGTTCATCAAGGATCTGCGCGTCCACTTCCGCGGCGACGACCAGGTCATCACCTCCGAGATCAAGAACAAGGAAGCCATCGTGCGGTCGATCAAGGACTTCCTCGGGAAGGGGAAGTAGCCATGGCCTTCACCACCCTGAGCTTGCCCGAGGACGTGCGCGAGTGGGCCGTGGTCATCGAGAAGAAGGCGCGCGAGGTCGGCCTCGACTTCTTCCCGACCGTCTTCGAGATGGTGACCTACGAGCAGATGAACATGCTCGCCGCCTACGAGGGATTTCCGGTGCGCTTCAAGCACTGGAAGTGGGGCATGGAATACGAGCGACTCTCGAAGTCGTATGCCTACGGCCTCTCGAAGATCTACGAGCTCGTCATCAACACCGACCCCTGCTACGCGTACCTGCTCGAGGGGAACTCGCTGGTCGAGCAGAAGCTGGTCATGGCGCATGTCTTCGGGCACTGCGACTTCTTCAAGAACAACGCGTGGTTCTCGCGCACCGACCGCAAGATGCTCGATCAGATGGCCAACCACGCGGCCAAGATCGCGCGCATCGCGGAGCGTTTCGGCGAGGAGAAGGTCGAGAACTTCATCGACACCTGCCTGTCGATCGACAATTTGATCGACTTGCACGCGCCGTACATCGTGCGCCGCCGCGAGACTCCCGACGAGGACGCGCTGCCGCCCGAGCCGACGAAGCTGCCGGCGCGCTCGTACATGGATCGGTACATCAACCCGGAGGCCGACCTCGAGAAGAAGCGCGACGAGATGCGCAAGAAGTTCGAGGAGATGCGCAAGAAGCTCCCGCCCGAGCCCGAGCGCGACGTCATGCAGTTCCTGGTCGACCACGCGCCGCTCGAGCGCTGGCAGCGGCAGATCCTCTCGATGCTGCGCGAGGAGGCGTACTACTTCGCGCCGCAGCGCATGACCAAGATCATGAACGAGGGCTGGGCCAGCTATTGGCACTCGAAGATGATGACCCAGCACGGCGTGTGCGGCGATCACGACATCGTCGACTTCTGCCACGTCCACTCGGGCACCATGCAGATGAGCCCGACGTCGATCAACCCGTACAAGATCGGCCTCGAGCTCTTCCGCGACATCGAGGACCGCTGGAACAAGGGGCGCTTCGGGCTGGAGTGGGAGCGCTGCGACGACATGGACCAGAAGCTCAACTGGGACCAGCAGTTGGGCCTCGGCAAAGAGAAGATCTTCCAGGTGCGGAAGATCTACAACGACGTCATGTTCATCGACGAGTTCCTGACGCCCGACTTCGCCGAGCGGCTGAAGCTCTTCACCTACGGCTACAACCGCAAGAACGAGCGCTGGGAGATCAAGACGCGCGAGTTCCTCGAGGTGAAGTCGATGCTGCTCAAGCAATTGACAAATTTCGGGCAGCCCGCCATCTACGTCGAAGATGCCAATTTCAAGAATCGCAACGAGCTCCTGTTGTGGCACAAGCACGACGGCCAGGACCTGAAGCTCGACTACGCGCGCGACACGCTGCAGCACCTGGCGAGCCTGTGGAGCCGGCCGGTCCACATCCGCACGACGTCGGACGGCAAGGGCGTCCTGTGGAGCCACGACGGCAACCGCTTCGAGGAAGCGCGCATGTGATGATGCGGGGTCTCCGGGTCCGGCCAGGACCCGGGGACGTCAGCGCTCGGGCAGGACGCCGATGCGGAAGTCGTCGGGCTGGCTCGGGCCGAGGCGGTGCGCGTCGCGCAGGACGGCGGTGATGGCGGCCGTGGCGCGCTCGGTCGCCGACGCCGGCACGAGCACCCACACGACGCCGTCGAGGAGGTCGGCCGGGCCACCGGCGACCTTCCGCAGGTAGGCCGGGGCCGGCACGAAGACGGCGTCGTCCTGGTCCTCGCCGAGCTGGTCGCGCCGCGCAGGCTGAGGACGCCGATGACCTCGAACAGCGAGCCGCCGATGCGCAGCCACTGGCCGATCGGGTCGCGCTCGCCGTAGAGCTGGTGCGCGACGGTCTGGCCGAGGACGACCACGTCGGCGCCGTCGCTGCCGAAGAGCCGGCTGCGCGCGGCGGTCCAGCGGCGCACCGCGAAGTAGTCGGTCGGGTGTCGCCGACGCGCGTCGTCCAGTTGGCGTCGTCGGTCGCGAGCGCGGCTCTTCGCGCCAGCGGCGCGACGGCGCGCGTCGGCGACCTCGCGGCCGATGCGCTCGGCGTCCGACCAGCGCAGCGTCGGGCCGGCGGATGCGCCGACGCATCGTCCGTGCGCGACGGCGCGCACGACCAGGACGGCGAGGTCCGCGCGCGGGCGGCGCCGCTCGCGGCGTCAGCGCCGCCTCGCGACGCGCGCTGCTGCCGAGGTCACCACGACGATGACCGCGATGGCGACGACGCCGATGCCCATCGCCAGGATGATGCGGGCGTCGGCGGCGGGTCGCGACGAGGGCTCGATTACGCGGCGCGACGATGCCACGGCCCGTCGAAATGCGACACCGCCGGCTGGCGGTTTGACCGCGCCGGCAGGCGCTCGGCTATAGCCGCGGGCATGACCACGCCAGCCACCACCTCGACCGCCCCGGCCACCACCACGCGACGCCTCGGCGCCACCGGCCCCGAGGTCTTCGCCCTCGGCCTCGGCTGCATGGGCATGTCCGGAGTCTACGGCCCGAGCGACGAGGCCGAGAGCGTCGCGACCATCCACCGCGCGCTCGAGCGCGGCGTCACGCTGTTCGACACCGGCGACTTCTACGGCAGCGGCCACAACGAGCTCCTGCTCGGGCGCGCGCTCGCCGGGCGCCGCGACGGCGCCGTCGTGTCGGTGAAGTTCGGCGCCATGCGCGGCCCGGACGGGGCCTGGGTCGGCTACGACGCGCGACCGGCCGCGGTGAAGAACTTCGTGACCTACTCGCTCCGGCGCCTGGGCGTCGACCACATCGACGTCTATCGGCCGGCGCGCCTCGACCCGAGCGTGCCCATCGAGGAGACCGTCGGCGCCATCGCCGATCTGGTGCGCGCGGGATACGTGCGGGCCATCGGCCTCTCCGAGGTCGGGCCGGAGACCATCCGGCGCGCGCACGCGGTGCACCCCATCGCCGACCTGCAGATCGAGTACTCGCTGGTGAGCCGCTCGCCCGAGGCCCGCATCCTGCCGCTGGTCGCGAGCTCGGCATCGGGCTGACGGCCTATGGCGTCCTGTCGCGCGGCCTGCTGAGCGGCTCGCCGGTCGGCGCCAAGGGCGACTTCCGCGCGCACATGCCGCGCTTCACGCCCGAGAACAAGGCGGCCAACGACGCGCCTGCGGCGCGCCTCGCCGAGCACGCCCGGGCGCGCGGCGTCACGCCGTCGCAGCTCGCCATCGCCTGGGTCATGGCGCGCGGCGACGGCATCGTGCCGGTCGTCGGCTCGCGCACGCGCGCGCAGCTCGACGAGGCGCTCGGCGCGCTGGCCATCAGCCTCGACGCGAGCGACCAGGCGGCGCTGGCCGACGCCGTCCCGGCCGACGCGGTGCGCGGCGAGCGCTACGCGCCGGGGCAGATGCGCAGCCCTCGACAGCGAGCGCGCCTGACGGCGCGAGCCGCGCGCCTAGAAGAGAAGGCAGGCGTCGCGCTCGGTCGTGCACTCGTCGACCGGCTGCTGGTCGACCTCGACGCAGTAGTCGCGGCGCGCGTCGCAGGCGCAGGCGTGGTCGCACGGGTCGACGGTCGGCGGCTCGCCGGCGCGGCACAGGCGGTGCTCGACCAGGACCTCCTCCAAGCGGTGGCCGGCCACGAAGCCGAAGGAGTGATCGTTCCAGCGCCCGCGCCACTCGTCGCAGGCCGAGGCGTCGGCGTTGGGCGGGAACGCCAGGTAGAGGCAGCGCGCGCAGGTCTCGGCGGCGGCCGCGACGACCGCCGGGTCGGCGCTCGCCGGCGCCACCTGACGGCACACGTAGCGGGTGGCGTCGAGGCCCGGGCACGTCGCGGAACGGCGCGAGCCGCGCGCCGCAGCTCGGGTCGAAGTAGTGCGGCTCGCCGTCGGCGTAGGTGCGGAGCACGGTGCGGTGGGCGCGCGCGACCCTGGCCTCGTCGAGCGGCGCGGCCACGAAGCGCGGGTAGGCCACGGCGCACGGCTCGACCGCGTCGACCAGGGTCATGCCGGCCGGCATCGGCGCCGCGAAGTAGGGCTCGAGGCGCCGTCGGGCGAGAACAGCGCCAGCGCCACGCGGCCGAGGATGGGCTCGCCCGCCACGTCGGGCCCGGGCGGCTGCCAGCGGCCGTCGCGATCGACGTCGTCGAAGAGCTCGATGTCGCCCAGCGCGAAGCGACCCGACTCGGCCTCGCGGACGGCCGCCGCCGGCGGCAGCGAGTAGACCTCGACGACGCAGTCCATGCGGTTCCGGCAGTCGAGGTAGACCGGATCGACGCGCACCACCGCGCCGTCGGCGTCGCCCCACAAGAGCGTCGCCGCGAGGCGGACGGCGGTCGGCGAGGTGGCGTCGGCGTCGGGCGGCACGACCCACTGCACGCTGGTCGCGAAGCCGAGCGTTAGCTCGCCGCGGTAGTCGCGGGTCACGACCTCGTCGCACGCGGCGAGCGCCGGGAGCGCGCCGAGCGCAACGAGCGACGCGAGGGCCGCGCGCGGCGCCATCACGGCACCCGGAAGGCGAGGCCGACGCCGAACGTCGGGGCCGCGTGCGCCGACAGCCCGTCGGAGAGCTCGACCATGTAGATGTCGAGGCCGACGTCGAACGTGAGCGCGACGCTGGCGCCGAGCGCGAGCTCGAGGCGCGCGAACGAGCCGACGCGCGGCACGACCGCGTCGACGACGGGCGCTGCGCCGTACGTGTCGATCGACTGGTGCAGCCAGTCGACGCCGACGCGCACGCCGAAACCGACGCCGTGGTGGCCGACGTCGAAGAGGTGGTAGGCGCCGAGGTCGACGCCCACGAGGTGGTGCTCGAGCGCCACGAACGCGCTCCCGGCGCTGCCGTGCGCGTAGCGCAGGCGGCCCTCGAGGGCCAGGTCGGCGACGTCGAGCTCGGCGGTGACGGCGCCCGAGGCGAGCGGGCCCGAGTCGTCGAAGATGGGCGCGGCCAGCTCGGCGTCGGCGCCCAGCGACCAGGCCGCGCGGTGCGCCAGGCCGTAGCCCTTGCGCACCGCGTGGCGGAAGGGGATGGGCACGAGGCTGTCGGCGAGCACCTCGGCGTGGCCGCCGGCCTGGACGTCGACCGCGCCCTCGGCCGCGGTGTCGCTGGTCAGGCGGCGCACGCGATAGGCGCCCGGGCGCAGCGCCATGGCCGCGCGCGTGGCCACGCGCAGCTCGGTCACGATCTGGTGCTCGCCGCCGAGCTCGGACACGACGTAGTGACCGGGGCTGGCGAAGACGAGCTGGCCGCGCGTCTCGCGGTCCATCCAGCTCATCACCGGATCGGCGTGACCGGCGAGGTCGAAGGCGAAGGCCGGGTGCTGCACGACCTCGGTCGAGGCGGTGAAGTCGAGGGTCTGCTGGTAGGCGTAGGTGCGCAGCTCGGTGAGCGTCACGGCGCCGTCGCCCGAGTCGTCGGCGGCGCCCTGCAGGCCGCCCAGCAGCTGGTGCGTGAAGACGCCGCCGCGCAGGCGGTCGGACTCCTGGGCGTCCTCGTCCTGGCTCGAGCTGGCCAGGATGGCGAGGCCGGTCGTCGGGTCGGGGCCGCCGTCGTCGAGGGCGGCCAGGCCGAGCGGCTCGGCCGACACGACGCGCGCGCCCTTGGCGCTGATGAGCCCGCCGGCGCGGCAGGCGTCGACGAGGATGATGGTGAGCTCGGCGGCGGTGGCGCGCACGGCCGCCTTCAAGGCGGCGAAGGCGTAGGTCGAGTGGGCCAGGTGGAAGGCGGTGCGGTCGGCGTGGCCGCTGTAATAGAAGACCAGCAGGCTCGGCTCGTCGCCGCGCATGCGCGTCTTCAGCGCGTCGAGCGCGCGCGCGACGTCGGCCGCGCGCGGGGCCTGGAGCAGCACGATGTCCTCGGCGGCGATGCCGCCCTGGCGCTGGAGGACCTCGGCCATGCGCTGCGCGTCGCGCTCGGCGAACTGCAGCACCGGCTCGTCGGGCGCGCCCTCGTTGGTGCCGATGACGAGCGCGAAGCGGCGCGGCGTGCGCGTCGGCGGCCAGCGCGAGCGACGTTGCGCGCCAGCGACGCGGCGAGCGCGGATGCCGGCGCGGCGCGGCCTGCGGGCGGGTGCCTTCCGCAAGGTGATGAGGCGCGTCGCGCAGCCGGCGTCGCGCGCCGCGGCGTCGGAGAAGCCGAGGTCGGCGAGGCGGCGCGGCGTGTCGCAGGCGATGGCGACGAGCGACTCGCCGGCGCCGACGGCGTCGAGCTCGATGGCCTCGGCCAGGCGGCCGGGCGCGGCGCCTGGGCGAGGGCGACGGCGACCGCGTCGGCGGCGCTGGCGACGCTCGGGTGGATGACGTAGACCTCGCCGCCTTCGGAGCGGCCCCACACCGCGACGTATGCCGGCCGGCGACGCGCAGGTAGAAGTAGAGGCGATCGCCCGGGTGTGCACGACGGCGCTGTCGGCCAGCGCGGGTGGTCGCGCGCGCGTCGCGCACCTCGGAAGTCGAGCGCCCCGCCCTTCAGCCGCAGCTCGTCGCCGTCGGGCGCGGTCGGGCGTTATCGACGAGGATGAGCGCGACGGCGGCCAGCGCGAGCGCGCCCAGCGCGGCCCACCAGTGGCTGCGCGGCCGGTGGCGCGGCACGCGCTCGTTGGGCGCGCGGCCGGCCGCGGCGACCCGGACGCTCGTGGGGGACGTCAGCGCCGGCAGCGGCGGCAATGCGAGCGCGTCGCCGGCGAGCTGGTCGATGGCCGCGCGGCAGCGCTCGCAGCCGACGAGGTGCAGGTCGGCGGCGGCGCGGAGCCCCGGCTCGTCGTCGGGGATGCCGTCGCGTCGCTCGGCGGCGAGGCGCTCGAGGACCTGCTCGGTGAGGTGGCCGGCGCGGGTGGTGAGGGCGTCGAGCGGGATCGGGGCGGGCTCGGTCATGGCGGCGCACCTCCGCCGGCGGGGCCGCTCTCCGAGGCGGCGCGGGCCTCGGCGGCGAGCTGCTTCAGGCGGTTGGCGATGGTGCGATCGGAGACGCCGAGCTCGCGGCCGATGGCCGCGGTGGTGAGGCCGTCGAGGTAGTAGAGGACGCCGATGTGCACCAGCTCGGGGTCGATGCGCGCCCACAGCGAGGCCAGGAACGCGCGCGCCTCGGCGACGAGGCCGCTGTCGCTCTCGACGAAGGCGTCGCGCTCGTGGCGCTCGACCAGGCTCGCGTAGCGGCGGCTCGCGCGCAGGCGATCGATGCACATGCGCGTCACGACGCGATGGAGCCAGGCGGCCGGGGCGAGGTCGGCGGGGATGAGGGCGGGGTTGGCGATGAGCTTGAGGAACATGTCCTGGAGGACCTCCTCCGCCTCGTGCGGCGGCAGGAAGCGCTGCGCGCGCCGGAGGCTCATCGGCCCGAAGCGGCGGTACAGCGCGGCGACGTCTCTCTCGTCCGAGCGGCCCGTCATCCGGGGGTCGTCCACTGAACGGCGATCCGTGGTCGAGACACTCGTCTGCTCAACGCCGCTCGAGGGTCGCAGGCGAAACGCAATCGTCGGGACCGGTGCGATCGGGCCATGCGTCGGCGTGGGTAGCACGAACGCCGTGCGGACGGAATCGAGGGCGGGACCGCGCCCGACGCGGGGCGAATTCCTCCGACCGCTCGCTGCGCTTCGCGCGGAAAATGAGAAAAGAAGTAGTCCTGACCCCAGGGGGTGGCACCCCAGGGGGTGGCACCCGGATGCGCGAGACGTTGCCGCGGTCGGAGCGAGTGCTATCGTCGTGGGATGGAACCGATCGAGAGGCGTGACCGCTACCGCGGCGCCATGTTCGGGCTGGCCGCGGGCGACGCCCTCGGCACCACGCTCGAGTTCAGCCACGACCCCGACCCGATCGACGACATGGTCGGCGGCGGCCCGTTCCAGCTCGACCCGGGCCAGTGGACCGACGACACGTCGATGGCGCTGTGCCTCGCCGAGAGCCTCGTCACCTGCCGCGGCTTCGACGCGCGCGACCAGATGGACCGCTACATCCGCTGGTACCGCGGCGGACACCTGGCCAGCATCGGACGCTGCTTCGACATCGGCAACGCCACCCGCGCCGCCCTCGTGGCCTACGAGCGGAGCGGCGATCCCTTCGCCGGCTCGACCGACCCGCGCAGCGCCGGCAACGGCTCGCTCATGCGCCTGGCCCCCATCCCGCTGTGGTTCCACGCCGACCCCGAGGCCGCCATCGCCCACGCCGCCGCCTCGTCGCGCACCACCCACGGCGCGCTCGAGGCCGTCGACGCCTGCCGCTTCTACGCCGGCCTCATCGTCGGCGCGCTCGACGGCGTGCCGCGCGAGACGCTGCTCGCGCCACGCTGGTCGCCGCGCCCCGACCTGTGGCAGCAGGCGCCGCTCGCCCCGCGCATCGACGCCATCGCCGCGGGCTCGTACCACGCCAAGCCGCGGCGCGAGATCCGCAGCAGCGGCTACGTCGTCGACTCGCTCGAGGCCGCGCTCTGGGCCTTCGCCCAGGCCGACGACTTCCGCCACGGCGCGCTCATGGTCGTGAACCTCGGCGACGACGCCGACACCTGCGGCGCCATCACGGCATGCTCGCCGGCGCCTACTTCGGCGTCGACGCCATCCCCGCGAGCTGGCGCGCGAAGCTCGCCCTGCCCGACGTCATCGAGCGGCTCGCCGACGGGCTGCTCGGCGCCCCGTGACGGCGCCGCGGCGCCGCGGGTGAGCGTGCTCATCCCGGCCTGGCGCGCGGCCGCGACGCTCGACGATGCGCTCGCCGACGTGCGCGCCCAGACGCTCGACGACTGGGAGTGCGTGGTCATCCTCGACGGCGCCGACGACGCCTCGCCCGACATCGCCCACGCCCACGCCCGCGCCGAGCCGCGCATCCGCGTCTTCGCCCAGCCGCACGCCGGCATCGTCGTGGCGTTGGTCAAGGGGCTTTCCCAATGCCGCGCGCCGCTGGTCGCGCGCTTCGACGCCGACGACCGCATGGATCGCGAGCGCCTCGCGCTGCAGGCGGACCACCTCGACGCCCACCCGGAGGTCGCCGTCGTCACCTGCGGCGTGGCCTTCGCCGTGCTGGGCGACGGCCCGGCCGACCCGTCGCGCTCGGGCATGGCGCGCCACGCCGCCTGGCTCGAGACGCTCACGACGCCGGCCGCCATGCGCGCCGCACGCTTCATCGACGCGCCCGTCGCCCACCCGGCGGTCATGTTCCGCCGCGCCGCGGTCGACGCCGTCGGCGGCTACCGCGCGGGGCCGTTCGCCGAGGACCACGACCTCTGGCTCCGGCTCTTCGCCGCCGGCGCCGTCTTCGATCGCGTCGCAACGCGTCGCCCGCTGGTCACCTGGCGCGACCGCCCCGAACGCCTGACGCGCACCGATCGCCGCTACGCCGAGGCCGAGCGCCGCGCGCTGGTGCACGCGCACCTCCTCGGCGTGGGCGGGCCCGCCGCCGGCCGCCCCATCCGCATCTGGGGCGCGGGCGAGTACGGGCGTCGCCACGCCAAGGAGCTCTGCGCGCGCGGCGCGCGCATCGACGACCTCATCGACATCGACCCGCGCAAGGTCGGGCGGCGCGTCGCGGGCGGCCTGCCGGTCGTCTTCGCCGATGACCTCGGCCCGCCCGACGGCCGCGCCATCCTCGCCGCCGTGGCGACGCCCGGCGCGCGCGACATCATCCGCGCGCGCCTCAGCGGCCTCGGCTATGTCGAGGACCGCGACTGGTGGTCGCTGCAGTAGCGCCCGCCAGCCGCGGCCCCCGAGCTCAGGACAGCGCCTCGCGCGCGATGCTCTTCCCCTTCTTGGCCACCTTGTCCTTGGCCTCGGACACCTCGTCGACGACCGACTCGGCCTCGTCGGCGACCTTCTCGCCGACCGCCTTGGCCTTGGCCTTGGTCTTGGCGAAGGCGCTCTCGATCCACGTCGTCAGGGCCTTCCTCGACTCCTTGCCCGACTTCGGCGTCAGCAGGATGGCCGAGCCGGCGCCAACCACCAGGCCCGCGCCGAAGGAGGCCAACATCGGCAAGCCGCGCGCGATGGCGCTGCCCCGGCTGACGAGCTGGAGCCCGACCGCCTCGAGCACGTTGTCGATGGTGAGGTTCGAGACCTTGTCTTTGGCGTTCTCGAGGAACTTCTGCATGCGCGTCATGGGGACCTCTCTCGTGGGCGAGGTGTGCTCGCGTTTCGCGGCGATCAAAGCAAGCCGCATGCCGGGCACGCATCCGGCCGACATGGCTCGCGCCCGCGCCGATGGCGGGCGCGCGGGCCCTCGGCGCACGGGGCGAGTCGGGTCAGGCGCCGCCCCCGCTGGCCCGTTCTGCCCCGGCCGGGCTAGCCGCTCTCGAGCTCGACGCGCAGGCTCGGTCGCAGACGGTAGCCGCCGCCCTCGAACTCGAGCTCGTCGCCGAGCCCGCTCTTGCGGAGCCCGTTCAGCGCCACGTGCAGGCGGTTCTTGCGCGAGGTCGGGTCCATGCGCTCGTCGGGCCAGCCGGCGTCGACGAGCGCGTCGGCCGACAGCGGTCGGCCCGGGTGGTCGAGGCGCGCCGTCACCAGCGCGCGCAGGAGGCGCCGCAAGAGCGGCGACAGCGCGGCGCGCTCCGCGTCGAGCACGAGCCAGGCGGCGTCCGGACCCACGCGCATGGTGCGCGGCGTGCCGAGCAGATCGGGGCGCTCGCTGGCGATGAAGCGCGCGACCTGATCGCGGAAGCCCGCCACGTCGACGCTCACGCCGAGGAGATCGCGGATGCGCTGCGACATGGCCAGGATCTCGGGCACCGGCGGGCGCAGCGGCGGCGAGCTCTGCACCACCGTCATCTCGAAGCGCATGAGCAGGTCGGCGAGCTCGCGGTCCTCGGGTCGCACCTGGCTCTTCAGGCAGTTGGCGATGCGCTCGGGCACCTCGGCGAAGGCGATGAGGAGGCGCGACATGCGGATCATCGCGATGAGGTCGCTCGACGCGGTCGGCTCGGCCCCCGCCACCACCTCCCACGCCTGGAAGAAGCGCCCGCGCGGCACGAAGCGACCGTGCTCGTCGAGGCACACGACGTTGTGGCCGAAGCCCACCAGCGCGTGGCTGCCGTCGGCGGCGAAGGCGACGTTGCCGGGCGCGAAGGTGCCGAGGCACAGCGCGCGCCCGGCGTCGTCGCGGCGCTCGGCCGACGCCAGCAGCGCCCCGCGGATCTCGGAGGTGAAGCCATCGGCGGCCTCGAAGCGCGCGCGCCAGCCGGCCTTCGACGCGCACTCGATGAGCGTGTCGAGGTCGACGCGCGCCGGGAAGTCGAAGCTCGCGTAGTCGCCGTCGGCGTGCCGCGCGCGCAGGAGCGACGGCGCGATGGACGGGTGCGGCGGCGCGCGGTGGGCCGCGAAGAGCCGGTCGAGCGCCGCCGCGGCGAGCGCCTTGTCGGAGCCCTCGCGCGCGGCGACGACGGTGACGCGCCGGTCGAGCTCGAGGTCGAACGCGCCGACGATGCGGAACGCAGCGCTCTCGGTGAGCGGGCGGCAGTCGACGAAGCGATCGAGCCAGGCACGTGCCACGCCCACCTTTGTATCAGCCCGCGCGCCGCGACGCTCGCGGACGCACCTCGACCCGGCGCGCGACCTGCCGCTGGCGACTCAGCGGATGGCGACCATCCACTTCATGGCGTGCGCCGCCACGTCGGCCCACGGCCACACGTTGTCCTCGCCCTTCGCGTCGGCCTGGCCGCGCGTGTTCTTGTCGTCGTCGGAGTAGCTCCAGTGGTTCTCCTCGGCGTCGGTCGACGCGCCGAGCGACACGACGCCGTAGGGATCGTCCATGACCAGGCCGCCCTCGGCCACGCCCTGCCAGCGCACGATGTGCCCGCCGATCGACAACAGCATGGCGTAGCCGCCCTTCACCCACTTGTCGTTCCACGCGAGCCAGCTGTCCTTGGCGAAGTTGCCCGGGTTGGCGATGACCCACGTGAAGCCACCCGTGCCCATGTCCTTGGCGAGCGCCTCGAGAGCCGACCCGCTCGTGCGCGAGGCGTACCCCTTCTTCACGCGCAGCGCCTCGAGGTAGTCCTCGAACTGCGGGTACGCCGTGCCGTCGAGCGTCCCCGGGTTCTGGATGCCGAGGTACTCGAGGCACATCGCCAGCGACGTCAGGTTGCACATGTTGTCCTGCGTCGCGCCGTCGCTCGTGCTCTCGTTGTCGCGCTGGCTCTTGTAGGCCGACTTGCCGGCCAGCGCGGCGAAGAGGTCGCCCTGGCGCTCGACCGGCTCCCTGGCGATGAGCTCGCGCGCCTGGGCGATCTCCTCGGGCGAGAGCTTGTCCTTGGCCATGAGCACATCGAGCTGACCGCCCGGCGTCGCGCCCGCCTCGGGCGCCGCCGGCTCGGCGCCCGCCTCGGTGGGCGGCGGCGGCGCGGGCGCGACCTCGGCGCCCTCGGCCGGAGCCGGAGCCGCGACCTCGGCGGCGTCGGCCGGGACCGGTGCCGCGACCTCGGGCGACGCCGGCGCGGGCGCCGCCTCGGCCGGCGCCGGAGCCGCCGCCGGAGCGGGCGCGGCGGCCTCCTTCAGCTCGGGCCGGACCACCTCGTTGCGGAGCCCCACCCACTCCTTGGCCTCGGGGCTCGCGGCCGCGAGCTGCGGCGGCGCGTCGGGGTGCTTGCCGAAGAAGAGCGGGTTCGTCAGCAGGTTCTCGTTCTTCTCGCCGGCGGCGATCCAGCTCGCGACCAGCGCCCGGTCGCCGCCCTGCTCGGCCGCCGCTGGCGCGGGCGCGGGCGCCGCCGGCGCGGGCGCCGCCGACCTCTGGAAGGGAGCTGTGCCGGGCGACAGCATGGCCATCTGCACCGCGAGGTCCTGGCCTCTGAGCGACTGCTTCAGCTGCGCGCGCCCGGGCGAGCTCGCGCCGCTGGTGGCGGCGCCGGAGGTCGACGAAGACGGCGCGGCGGGGCGCTGCGCGGGCTGCGCGCTATGGGCTTCCACGGACATGGCATCCTCCCCGACCCCCTCGCGGTTATGTCGGAGCCACCCTGTCGCTGGAACTTAGCGCGGCTTAGAATCGAGCCCGCAGCCGTGCGCGGCCGCGCCGTCAGTGCCGCGGCGCCAGCACCTGGACCAGCATCGTGTCGGCCGTCGCGCCCGGCTTCGGCTCGCCGTCGACCTTCAGCTCGGGATAGAGCGACACCTCGCCCAGCAGCGCCTGGAGACCCGAGGTCGGCACCTCGACCGTGAGCCGCACGGCCTTGCCGCCGTCCTCGAGCGCCTCGCCGACGATCATGCCGTGATACGACAGTACCGAGCTGGCGAGCCCGCTGCCGGTCGCCGCGCCCTGGAAGACCTTCGGGCTCACCGGCGCGAGCTGGTTCCCCGACGGCGGCGACATCCATAGATAGAACGCCACCATGACCAGCACGAGGAGCCCGTTGACGAGCGCCTCGAACGGCAGCCGCTGGCGCCACGACGCCGCGTAGTGACGGCCGTGCGAGCGGCGCCGGATGCGGCGCTGCACCTCGGAGAGGAGGTCCTTCGGCGCGCCTTCGAGCGGCAGCGAGCGCAGCACCTCGACCACGCGCTCGAGCTCCTTCACCTCGGCGGCCTTCTCCGGATCGTCGGCGAGCTCACGCTGGAAGCGGTCGCGCTCGCCGTTGGGCAGGCGTCCGTCGATCCACTCGCTGGCCCTCTCGTCCGAAGATTTCATCGCTCCTCGTCTCCGAAGTCCTGCCGATCCAGATGCGGCCCGAGCAGCTCCTTGAGCTTGGTCCGCGCGCGATGGATGCGCGACTTCACCGTGCCGAGCTGGAGCCCGGTGATGTCGGCGATGTCCTCGTAGCTCTGACCCTCCACGTCGCGCAAGACGACCACGAGTCGCTGCTCCTCGTCCAGCTCGGCGAGCGCGCGATCGACCAGGCGCGCAACCCGCTCGCGCGCGACGGCCTGGTCCGGGCGCGGGATCGACGCCGAGAGCCGGCTCTCGGTCGGCGGCACGGCCATGGCGTCGAAGCTCTCCGACTGCTTCTCCTTGCGGCGGCTCAGGTACTTGATGCGGTTCTTGGCCTGGTTCGCCGCGATGCGATAGAGCCACGTCGAGAGCGACGCATCGCCTCGATATGACTCTATTTTCTCGAACACGGTCACGAACACTTCCTGGGTCACGTCGCGCGCTTCCTCGGGGCTGCCGAGGAGGCGTCGTATGAGGTTGAAGACCCGGTCCTGGAAACGCAAGAGGAGGGCATTGAACGCGCGTTCGTCCCTTCGCCGCAGCGCGGCGATGAATCGCGCCTCTTCGTCGCTGAGCGCCACGTCACGCGTCCACGGTCGGCTTGACCACGCGCGGCGGGAAAAGTTCCCGTCGGCGCCGGAAGGCCTCGGCCAGCGCCACCACGACGAGCGCCGCGGCCACCCAGGCGAACACGGGCCCCATCGCCCGGTACGGCGTCGCGAGGTCGGTGATGGGCACGTCCACCGCCAGGACGCCCTCGCCGTCGACCGGCATGCTGGCCACCACCTCGCCCGTCGGCGACACCAGCGCCGAGATGCCGGTGAGCGCGGCGCGCACCAGCGGGATGCCCAGCTCGACCGCGCGCGAGGCGTGCGCCATGAGGTGCATCTCGGGCGCGACGGTCTTGCCGAACCAGGTGTCGATGGTCAGGTTCAGGAGCACGCGCGCATCGTCGCCCACCGACGCGCGCATCTCGTCGGCGAACATGGTCTCGTAGCAGATGCCGCAGCCCATCGGCACGCCGGCCACCACGAAGCGGCACGAGGTCGTGCCGGGGTCGAAGTTGCCGATGCCCGAGACCGCGTTCTTCAAGGCCGGGATGAGGTCCGAGAACGGCAGGTACTCGCTGAACGGCACCAGCACGCGCTTGTCGTAGTGGTCGACGATGCGGCCGTCGGCCGCGAGGTGGACGGCCGAGTTGTGGGTCTTCCGTGCCGGCGGGCGCGGCGCGCGCGCCGTCGGGCTGGCGGCCGCCGCGGCCGCGTCGAGGACGTCGCCGGCGCGCAGCCCGCCGATGATGGCCTCGGTGTGCGGTCCTTCGGCGATGGCGCGCGCGATGACGCGCGTCGCGGCGACCTGCGCATCGTCGGCCGGGGCGGTGTCGGCGTCGACGCGCCAGAGGAGCGGGAAGGTCCCCTCGGACGCCACGACGAGGTCGTAGCGGTCGCGCGGGATCTTGCGGAGGTCGGCGTCGAGCCGGCCGAGGAGCTTCTTCCGCTGCTCGGGCGTGGCGTGCTTCTTCTCGGCCAGCGTCCAGTTGGGCTGGAGGATGGCCACGCGCAGCGTGCGGCGCGCGTCGGCGCCCAACGCGTGGAGGTACCAGCCGAAGCCCAGCGCCAGCAGCACGGCCAGCGTCCCGGCCGCGACGTAGACCGCGCGGCGGCTCTCGGCGGAGCCGCGCGCGGGCTCGCGGCTCGGCGCCCGAGCCACAGCTCGGCCAGCCCCGCGTTCAGGAGCAGGGTGAAGAAGGCCAGGCCGGGCACGCCGAAGAAGGCCTGGATGGCGGCCACCGGGCCCACCTGCCAGAAGGCGTGGCCGAGGCTCCACGGGAAGATGACCGGCCAGGCCCACTCGACGACCACGAAGGCGAGCGCCACCGCGACGAGCTGCAAGGCCGGCGCCCGCGCCGCGGTCGCGCGCCGCACCGGCTCGCTCAGCGCCAGGAAGACGCCGAGCGCCATGCCGTGCCACGCCGCGTAGAGGAGCCACATGCCCCACGCCACCGGCAGCGGGATGGGCGTCATCTCGGTGACCGTGAACGGGATCCAGCGGAACAGCACCACGTGGAAGAGGAAGCCCATGAGCCAGCCGAGGCGGAAGCGCGCGCGCCACGGACGCGAGCGCGCCAGCACCAGCGCCGGCACCAGCGCCACGACGATCGGCAGCGCCAGGTTCCAGGTCGGCACCGCCAAGACGACCATGAGCGCGCCGAACACGGCCGCGCCCCAACCCTCGGCGCGCGGCGATCGGGCGAGGCGCTCCCAGACGCGGCCGCGGGATGGCTCGGCGTGCGGCTCGGGTTCGGGGCTCGGGAGGGGCATCGCCATCGGGCGTGTCCTTTAGCATGGGCCGCGCGGGTTGACAGCGCGGGTTGACAGCAGTCCCCGGGCGCGCGAGGGGAACCGGACGGAGGCGCGATGAAGACGTGGCTCGGTGGCGTGGTGCTGACGGCGGTGCTGGGGTCCGGGCTCGGGACGTCCGGAGCGGCGCGGGCCGACGGCGTGTGGGTCGGGACCGAGGTCGGCTCGCTGGCGTCGGGCGCGGGTCCGGTGGTGCTCGAGCTGCGCCACGGCAGCGTCGTCGTGAGCGACGCCAACGGCGTCTGGCAGGGCAAGGCCACGTTCACGGTGTCGGGCGCCGCGACCAAGGGCGGCGACATGTTCTTCGACGTCGACTTCGTCGTGTCGAGCGGCGCGGCGCGGAGCGGCGCCCCCCTGCCCGGCTACGCCAAGGCCCGGCGCGTGCTCGCCAAGTGGCGCGAGAACAGCCTCACCGGCAAGATCGCCGCCTGCCTGTCGACGCCCGGCGTCAAGGCTCAGCGGCCGTCGTCGCCCACCGACCCGCGCCGCGGCGTGCACTGCTACGACCTCGAGCGCGTCGTCGACTGGACCACGCCGACGCCGCCGCCGACGCCGACGGCGACGCCGCTGACGCCGGAGCCGAACGCACCGGAGCCGCTCGAGAAGGACCTCGAGTGCATGCGCGAGTGCCGCCAGCGCTCGCAGATGAAGGCCATCTCGGCCGACGCCATCGAGGCCGAGTGCCGCGCCACCTGCACGCCCAAGTGAAGACCGGGAGCTCAAAGGCGGCCCGAGCGAGGCCACAGCGACGACGGTGACGCGTTGAGAAAGCCGCTTTCGTTTCTCCGATCCCCGGTCGATCGTCGCGCCGCGCTGCGCTGGCTCGGCATCGGCCTCGGCGCCGCGCCCGTCGCCAAGGTGCTCGCCGCCTGCTCCGACGACGCGAAGCCCGCGACCGGCACCGACAGCGACGTCGCCAGCGGCGACACCGACATCACGACATCCGCGGAGACCGACGCGGCGACCGGCGACGTCGCCATCCCCACCGGCTGGGCCACCGGCGGCACCGCGGCGATGACCGCCAAGGCGGGCTACCCCGACCCGTTCGCGGCGCTCGGCTCGGCCTGCACGCTCTACTGCTCCGCCACCCTCGGCCCGTGCCACACGTCCTCGCCCGAGCGCGAGGACGTCTCCGACGGCTGGGACGGGCTGCCGCTCCGGCTCGCGCTGCGCGTCGTCGACGAGAGCTGCAACCCCATCGAGGGCGCCATCGTCGAGATCTGGCACACCAACAACACCGGCACCTACTCGGGCAACATCAACGCCATCTGCAACGAGACCGCGGCCGAGCGCGCGGCCCGGTTCTTCCGCGGCTACCAGACGACCGACGCCGACGGCCGCGTCGCCTTCGACAGCTGCTTCCCCGGCTGGTACTCGGGCCGCGCCATCCACATCCACTTCCGCGTCATGACCGGCGCCTACGACGGCTCCGACTCGGCCAAGGCGAGCCTCGTCTCGCAGCTCTTCTTCAGCGACGCGCTGGTCGAGTCGCTCTTCGCCGAGGCGGCCCTCTACAAGGACTACGGCACGCCCGACACGCTGCTCGGCGACGACAGCATCATCGGCGGCGAGAGCGACCCGAGCGCCTACGTGTGCGACGTCCGGAAGACGAGCGACGGCGCCATGCTCGCCTCGAAGACGCTCATCCTTCGCTCGACCAGCGCCGCGAGCTGCAGCATCGGCGCCTGACGGGGCGCGCGAGAGTCTGGGCGCGGCCTTCGAAAGGTGGTAGAGCCGCGCGCATGGAGACCTTCATCCGCGACGTCCGTCAGATGAACCTCGACGGGCGCAAGCTCTTCATCCGCGTCGACTTCAACGTGCCGCTCGACAAGCGAAGCGGCGCGGTGCTCGACGACTCGAAGCTGCGCGCGGCGCTGCCGACCATCCAGCTGGCCCAGAAGAAGGGCGCGCGCATCGTGCTCGCGAGCCACCTCGGCCGCCCCGAGGGCAAGGTCGACCCGAAGCTGTCGCTGGTGCCGGTGGGCGCGCGTCTGGCCGAGCTCCTCGAGTGCGAGATCATGGTGCCCGACGACTGCGTCGGCGACGGCCCGCGGAACCTCGTCCAGAACCTGCGCGAGGGGCAGATCATCCTGCTCGAGAACCTGCGCTTCCACGCCGAGGAGGAGAAGAACGACGAGTCGTTCGCGCGCCAGCTGGCGAGCCTCTGCGAGGCCTACGTCGACGACGCGTTCGGCGTCGCGCACCGCGCCCACGCCTCGGTCGACGCGCTGCCGCGCATGGTGAAGGAGCGCGGCGCGGGCCTCCTCATGCTGAAGGAGCTCGACGCGCTGCGCGGCCTCCTGGCCGAGCCGCAGCGGCCCTTCGTGGCGGTGCTCGGCGGCGCGAAGGTGGCCGACAAGCTCGGCGTCGTCGAGAGCCTGCTCGGCAAGTGCGACGCCATCCTCATCGGCGGCGCCATGGGCCACACCTTCCTCGCCGCCAAGGGCGTGAGCCTCGGCCGGACGCGCATCGAGTCCGAGCGCCTCGGCCTCGCGCGCCGCGCGCTGTCCCGCGCCGAGGCGCGCAAGGTGCCCATCTACCTGCCCCACGACCACGTCGTGGCCGACGTCATCGACGCCCGCTCCGAGACGCGCGTCGCCGTCAACGAGGGCTTCCCCGAGAACGCCATCGCGGCCGACATCGGCCCCGCCACGACCGAGTACTTCGCGGCGCAGATCCGCCACGCCAAGACCGTCTTCTGGAACGGGCCGGTCGGCGTCTTCGAGCTCGCGCCCTTCGCCAACGGCACGCGCGGCATCGCGCAGGCGCTGGCCGCCTGCGAGGGCACGACCATCGTCGGCGGCGGCGACTCGGTGCAGGCGCTCGCGCGCTTCGGCGTCGACGGCAAGGTGACCCACGCCTCGACCGGCGGCGGCGCCGCGCTCGAGCTGCTCGAGGGCAAGGACCTGCCCGGCGTCGAGGCGCTGCGCGTGCCGCGGCCCGAGCTCTGAAGCTCCGTCTCCGCGGATCGCGAGCGGAGGCCGAGCGAGGCCACAGCAAGAGAGGCATCGTCATGCGCAAGAAGCTCATCGCCGGCAACTGGAAGATGAACCTGTCGCTGGGGCGCGCGCTCCAGCTCGCCAAGGACGTGGTCGAGCTCACGCGCGGCGAGGACCCGGCCCACGTCGAGGTGGTGGTCATCCCGCCTTCGTGCTTCCTCGGGCCCATCGCCGGCGTCGTCGCCGACACCCACGTCGGGCTCGGCGCGCAGAACTTCCACGGCGAGCGCTCGGGCGCCTACACCGGCGAGATCGCCGGACCGATGCTGGTCGACCTCGGCGTGCGCTGGGTCCTGTGCGGCCACTCCGAGCGGCGCCAGCTCTTCGGCGAGACGCCCGAGTTCGTCGGCACCAAGGTCACCGCCGCGCACCGCGACGCGCTCGTCCCCATCCTGTGCGTCGGCGAGACGCTCGAGGAGCGCGAGGCCGACGTCACCGAGACCATCGTCGCCGAGCAGCTCGAGGCCGGCCTGGCCGGGCTCCTCCACGATCAGATGGCGCAGACCGTCATCGCCTACGAGCCGGTGTGGGCCATCGGCACCGGCCGGAACGCCAGCCCCGAGCAGGCCCAGGCGGTGCACGCCTTCATCCGCGGCTGGCTCGGCGCGCGCATCGGCGGCGATCTCGCCGACGAGACGCGCATCATCTACGGCGGCAGCGTCAAGGCGCAGAACGCCGAGGACCTGCTCGGCCAGCCCGACATCGACGGCGCGCTGGTCGGCGGCGCCAGCCTCGACGCGCCCGGCTTCGCGAAGATCGTCGCCGGCCACCGCGCCGGCCGCGTGCGCTAGCCCGGCGGGACGCCGAGGCGGTTCGCGCCTCGCCGGCGCCCGCCAAGGTGGTTGACCGCCGCGCGCCAACCTGTTAGGTCGCTCGCCCTTAGCGCCCAGGGCCGCGAGGCCTGGCCCATCCATCGCCAGGTCGCCTCTTGGCGGAATTCCGGAGAGCCCGTGGAAACGGTCATCACCATCCTGTTCGTCCTGTGCTGCCTCCTGCTGATCCTCGTGATCCTGCTCCAGCCCGGTAAGGGCGGCGGCATGGGCGGCATCGGCGGCACCCCTGGCAGCGGCGTCTTCGGCTCGCGCGGCGCGGTGCCCTTCCTCGCGAAGATGACCGTGTACCTCGGTGTGGCCTTCGGCCTGCTGGTCATCATCCTGACGCGCGTCTCGCGCGACGACACCAACTTCGGCAGCAACGCCCCGCCGCCGGTCACCGTGCCGGGCGGTGCGGACGCGGGCTCGGCTCCCGCTCCGGCCCCGGCCCCTGCGCCCGAGGGTGGCGCGGCTCCCACCTGCCCGGCCCCGGCCCCGGCTCCGGCCCCCGAGGGTGGTGCGGCTCCGGCCCCGGCCCCGGCCCCCGCGCCCGCTCCCGAAGGCGGGCGCGGCCCCGCTCCGGCTCCGGCTCCCAGCGCCCGCCCCCGAGGGCGGCGCGGCTCCGGCCCCGACGCCCGCTCCGGCGCCGGCCCCCGGCGGCAATCCGTAAGTGGATCGCGGCCGCGGAAAGCGGCCAAAAAGTCGTTGACAGCGAATCGTCGGGGCCTTAAAAGCCTCGACGCTCCAACGCGACGAGCCTCTTCGGGGGCGAGCCGCGAAGGTATGCGAGAGTGGCGGAATTGGTAGACGCGCTAGTTTGAGGTGCTAGTGATCGCAAGGTCATCGGGGTTCAAGTCCCCGCTCTCGCACCAAGCCTCGAGGGCCCTGTCCGCAAGGACAGGGCTCTCGCGTTTCGGGCTGCTGCTGCTCGCCGTCGCGCTCCTCGCCGGCGTCGGAGGCTGCGCCTGCGACGACCCGACGGTGGTCGTGGGCGAGGCCGTCGACGCCGCCAAGCGCGGCGACCGCGACGACTTCATCGCCTGCTTCACGCCGCGCTCGCGCCCCATCCTCGAGACGTGGTGGGCGACGGTCGACGAGGTGCGCCCGGAGCTCGGCGCGCTCGGCGCGGGCGACGTGCGCGTGGTCGGCTTCCGTCCGTTGGGCGTCACCGACCCGTCCGTCAGCGCGCGCGGCATGGTCACGCTGCGCGAGGGCTCGCGCTCGATGCCGCTCATCCTGCATCGCACCGGCGGCTCGTGGCGCATCGACCTGCTCGACACCGAGCGCGTGACGCAGGGCGTGCCGACCGGCCCGTGATGCGGTCGCGAGGCCACGCGAGCGCGCCGCCCCGAGGCGCGCGCGCCGTCCGAGCAGGGGTTTCCAGACCGCGGGTCTGCTGGTAAGGTCGCCAACCATGAACGTGAGGCCGTCCATCGTCCTGCTCCTCGCACTGCTGGTCGCCGCCTGCGGCACCCCGCCGGAGGAGCGCCTCGCGCAGGCCCGTCTGGCCGCCGAGAACAAGGACCTGCCGCTCTTCCTGAAGTACTTCACGCGGCGCTCGGCCGCGTTCCTGAGGGACCTCGCCGCCAACCAGGCGCGCTCGAAGATGCAGTACCTGAAGGACCCCTTGCTGGTGCTGCCGCCGGGCGACCTCGAGGAGGTCAACATCGACGGCAAGTCGGCCATCCTCAAGGTGAAGGGCAAGGGCAAGGCGGACGAGATCCGCATGTTCATGGAGAACGACGAGTGGTCGATCGACGTGTTCTCGCTCACCCGGTTCTGGCAACCGCTCCGGGAGATCGGCCAATGACCACCCGCTCGTCCTTCTTCCAGGCGGCCGCGCTGGCGCTCGGCCTGGCGGCCTGCGGCTCCAACGGGCCCAAGCAGGTCTACTACGGCATGGCCACCGCCGCCGAGTTCGGCGACCTCGACACCTTCCTGAACGGCTTCACGAAGGAGTCGAAGCAGATCGTGCAGGCCCAGCTCTCGCTGTCGGGCGCCTACGGCCTGAAGAGCGAGGACCCCGTCGCGATGCTGGTCTTCCCCGCCGTCGAGAGCGTCGAGGAGAAGGACGACAAGGCCATCCTCACCGTGTCGCGCGGCTCGGTGAAGAAGCGGCTGCTCATGGTCAACGTGCCCGACGTCGGCTGGCGCATCGACGCCAAGCAGCTGGCCGAGTTCTGGGCCAGCGAGAAATAGACCAAGTAGCGGCGCACGAGCGCGAGCCACGGCGCACGAGCACGAGCCACGAGCACGAGCCCACGAGCACGCGCACGAGCCACGAGCACGCGCACGAGCCACGAGCCACGAGCCACGAGCACGAGCCACGAGCACGAGCCCACGAGCTCAGCGACGCCGGAACCGGCGCTTGAGCGCGCGCCACATATCGTCGAGCTCGTCGGCGCCGAAGACCGACGCCGAGGCCAGGTAGGCGCCGCCGCCCAGCGCCAGCGCCAGCAGGAGCCAGGCGAAGAGGACGACGCGCGAGTGCACCGCGGCCGCGGGCCAGACCATCGTGAAGCCGACGATGACGACGCCCATGACGAGGCTCGCGCCGGCGATGCGCGCGACGCGCTTCAAGAGCACGCGCAGCCCGAGCCCGCCGATGCGGCGCGCCAGTAGCCAGTGCAGGAGCACGCTGTTGCCGAGGGCCGCGAGGCTCGCGGCCAGCGCCACGCCGCCGTTGCCGAGGACGCGCGAGAGGGCGAGGCAGAGGCCGATGTTCAGGATGGCGTCGAGCACCGACACCATGACCGGCGTGCGCAGGTCCTTGTAGGCGAAGAAGGCCTGCACCAGCACGCGCCCCTGCCCGATGAAGAACAGGCCGAGCGCGTGGAAGCGCAGCGCGAAGGCGGTGGCCTCGGTGGAGTGCGCGTCGAAGGCGCCGAACTGGAAGAGCGCGCGGATGATGGGCTCGGCCAGCAGGATGAGGGCCAGCGTCGCCGGCAGCGTGACGAACGCGATGAGGCGGACCGAGTAGGCGATGGTGCGCTTCACGCCCTCGTGGTCGTCGTCGGCGGTGTGCTCGGAGAGGCTCGGCAGGATGACCTGCGCCACCGACACGACGAAGACGCCGAGCACCAGCTCCTGGAGGCGCAGCGAGTACTGCAAGGACGCGATGGAGCCCTCGTCGAGGCCGGACGCGATGAGCTGCGAGGCGAAGACGTTGAACTGGTAGATGCCGGCCGCGAAGATGCCGGGGCCCATGACCTTCAGCACGCGCAGGACGCCGGGGTCCCTCCAGTGGAAGTCGAAGCCGAAGCGGATGGGCGTCTTCTTGAACATCCAGGGGATCTGGAAGGCCATCTGGAGCACGCCTCCGAGCAGGAAGCCGGCGACCAGGGCGTAGCTCGGGTCCTCCATCTGATCGGCCAGCCCGACGGCGTCGATGATGATGGTGAGGTTCATGAGGACCGGCGCGAAGGCCGACGGTCCGAAGATCTTGTGGGCGTTCAAGATGCCCTGGAACACCGCCGCCAGCGACACGAAGACGAGGTAGGGCCACATGAGCTCGGTCAGCACGATGGTGAGCTGGACCTTGCCCGGGATGTTCTTGAACTCGCTCGCGAAGAAGGTGTTGATGATCCACGGCGTCAGCAGCACGCCGAGGATGGTGAAGCCGGTCACGATGAACGTGAGCAGCGTCACGAAGCGCGAGAGAAAGCGGCGCGTGTCCTCGAGCGAGCCCTTCTTCAGGTACTCGGTGAGGATGGGGATGAAGGCCGCCGTCATGGCGCCCTCGGCGAAGAGGCGGCGGAACAGGTTGGGGATGGTCGCGGCCAGGCCGAAGGCGTCCGACGCCGAGCCGGTGCCGAGGTAGACGGCGCGCACCTGCTCGCGCACGAGCCCGAGCACGCGCGAGATGAGGGTCATCACCGTCATCACCGTGGCCGAGCGCAGGATGCCGCGCTGGGCCTTCTTCTGCTCGCTCGCCGTGGGCGGCGCGGCCGGATCGACGACGGGCACGACGATGGGCGGTTCGGCGGGCGGTTCGGCGCTCATGAGGTCTGGCGCTTGGCCTCCGCCCAGCGGCGGTCGAGCTCGTCGGGCGCCGTGCCGAGGACGGCCTTGCCGTCGGCGACGAGGCCGGCCTCGACGTGGTCGAAGCGGCGGACGAAGCGGCTCGTCGCGTCGAGCAGCGCGACCTCGGGGCGGACGCCGACGTGGCGCGCGACGTTGACGACGGCGAAGAGCAGATCGCCGAGCTCGGCGTGCGCGCGCGCGAGGTCGATGGTCTCCGCGGCGAGGACCTCCTCGAGCTCGGCGAGCTCCTCGCGCACCTTGGCGATGGGGCCTCGCGCGCGGCGATCCTCGGGCCAGTCGAAGCCGACCTTCGAGGCCTTGGCGCCGACCTTCTCGGCGCGCATGAGCGCCGGCAGGTGCTCCGACACGGCGCCCGGCCCGTGCGACTTCCCCTCGGCCGACTTGATCTCGTCCCAGCGCGCGCGGACGCGAGCGACGTCGTCGGCCGACTCGTCGCCGAAGACGTGCGGGTGGCGACGGACCATCTTGTCGCAGATGGAGTCGACCGCGTCGGCCAGCTCGAACTCGCCGCGCTCGCGCCGGATCTGCGCCTGGAACGCGACCTGGAGCAGCAGGTCGCCGAGCTCCTCGCAGTGGGCGTGCGCGTCGGGGCCGGCCATGACCTCGAGCACCTCGTGGCTCTCCTCGAGCAGGTAGTGGCGCAGCGTCTCGAGGCTCTGCTCGCGATCCCACGGGCAGCCGTCAGGCGCGCGCAGCCGCTCCATGATACGCGCCAGCCGCGCGAGGTCGGGGTCTCTCACGGGGCGTGGGTCGGCGCGGGCGCGGGCGTCGGAGCGAGCGTCGGAGCCGGCGCGGGCGTCCCGGGAGCCGGGGTCCCGGGCGCGGGGGCCGGAGCCGGCGCGGGCGCGGGCGTCGGCGCCGGAGCCGCGGTCGGCGCCGCGGCCACGGTCTCGGTCGGCACCTGCTGCGGCAGCGCGTAGCGCGTCGGCTCGTTCGACGGCGGCGCCTCGCCGGTCGTCGGGTTCTTCTTGCCGGCGGTCACCAGCAGGATGACCACGACCAGCACGATCGCCGCCGCGACGAGGATGAAGATCCACGCCTTGTTCTTCTTCTTCGGCGCGTCGCCGACGCCGGTGCTGGCGAACCAGTCCTCCGACTCGTCGCCCTTGGGCTTGGCCGCCGGCGCCGCCTTCTCCTTGGCCGCCGCCAGCGAGTCGGCCGCCGCCTGCGCCGACACGGCGCCGATGGTGACCGTGGCCGCCGTGTTCGGGTTCTGCACCGTCTTGTCGTCGCGCCGCCGCACGCGCGCCGCGTCGTTGGCCGCGTTGGCCGCCGTCGCCGCCTGCGCCGCCAGCTCGTCGGTGCCCGACTCCGACTTCGCGTCGCTCGGACGGCTCGCGGCGCCGGTCTCGGCGCGCGCGAAGGCCTGGGCGCCGGTGTTCGACGCCGCCGCCATGCCGCCGTGCGACTTCTTCTTCTTGTTCTTCTTGCCGCGCTTGCCGCCCTCGTTGACCTGGGACTGCGGCCGCGGCGCGCTGCCGGTCGTGGCGCTCTCGGCCTCGACCTCCTCGCTGCCGTCCTCGTCCTCGTCCTCGTTGTCCTTGCGCGCCGCCTCGGCGAGCTCGCGCACCGCGGGGCCCAGGCCGGCGAAGACCAGCGTCGACTCCGAGCGGCGCGGCATGCCGGCCATGCTCTCGATCGGCCCGGGCGCGGGCGCCGCCGCCAGCGTCGCCTTGGCCGGCTCGGGCGTCGGCTCGGGCTCGGGCGCCGCCGCCTGCACCGGCGCGGGCTCGGGCTCGGGCGCTGCCGCCTGCACCGGCGCGGCCGTCGGGGCCACCGTCACGGTCGGCTCGTCGAGCGGCACCTGCGGCAGGACCT
>JAXLYZ010000014.1:0-210244 GCA_046351155.1 Myxococcota bacterium | reverse complement strand
GCATCGCCTCGCGCCCGACCGCGACCATGCCGAGGATGCCGTCGGGGTCGGTCCAGGCCGGGTCGACGCCGTGGTCGTCGACGCGGCGGATGCGCGGCGACCAGATGGACACGTAGGCCGCGAAGCGATCGCCGTCCGGCTCGTAGGTGATGCCGTCGGCCGCCAGCCGGAAGAGCGAGGCGCCGCGCGCGCCGAGCAGGGCGCGGATGCGGCGCGCGTCGTCGGCCGGGATGGCGCGGCGCTGGAGGTCGGCGCCGTCGAGCGCCACGATGTGGCTGCCGTCGACGCAGCCCATCGGGCCGCCGAGCCCGAGCTCGGCGGCGACCTCGCAGGCGCCCGACCACAGCCGTCCCGTCACGAGCGCCACCGCCACGCCGCGCTCGCCGAGCCACGCCAGCGCGCGCCGGTCGGCCTCTTCGACGCTGCCGTCGCGGCGGAGCAGCGTCCCGTCCATGTCTATGGCCACGAGCTTCATGAGGCCCCCCTCGCCGCGATGCGGTTCGTGGTGTCGCGTTCTGCACGCAGGCGGAGCGAAGCGCAGCCGGAGGAAGAACGCGACAGCCCAGCAGGGACGAACCGAAGCGCGGCCATCAGCCCGGCCGCGATACGGTTCGTGGCGTCGCGTTCTGCACGCAGGCGGAGCGAGGCGCAGCCGGAGGAAGAACGCGACAGCCCAGCCACGAACCGAAGCGCGGCCATCAGCCCGGCCGCGATGCGGTTCGTGGCGTCGCGTTCTGCACGCAGGCGGAGCGAAGCGCAGCCGGAGGAAGAACGCGACAGCCCAGCCACGAACCGAAGCGCGGCCATCAAATCGTCCGGTCGTTGCCGCCGTCGATGGGCAGCTGCGCGCCGGTGGTCGCGCCGAGCTCCGACGAGAGCAGCCGCGCCACCGCGTTGGCTACGTCGCGCGAGCGGATCTCGCGACCGAGCAGGTTGCGCGTCCGGTACTGCTCGGCGCTCAGGCCGTAGCGCTCGGCGCGCTGGGCGATCTTCTCGATGGTCCAGAGGCTCGTGTCGAAGACGGCGTCGGGGTGGACGACGTTGACGCGCACACCCTTGGGCGCGAGCTCGATGGCGGCCACGCGCGCGAGCTGCGTGAGGCCGGCCTTGGCCACCGAGTAGGCCGCGACGCCGGGGCCGGGCGCGCGCACGTTCTTCGACGCGACGAACACCACCGCCGGGTCGAAGCCGAGCGCGAGGAACGGCACCGCGGCGCGCAGGAGCTTCTGGTGCGCCGAGAGGTTCAGCGCCAGCGTCGCGTCCCAGCTGGCGTCGGAGAGCGACTCGAGCGGCGTGGCCTCGGGGAACGAGCCGGCGTTCGACACCAGCAGGTCGAGCCCACCGAAGGTCTCGACCGCGAGCGCCACGGCGTGATCGACCGCGACGGCGTCGGTGACGTCGGCGACGACCGGCAGGACGTCCTTGCCGACGAACGCCACCGCCAGCGGCCGGATCGCGATCGACCGCCACCACGGCGGCGCCGAGCGCGCGCAGGCGATCGGCCGTCGCGCGCCCGATGCCGTGCGCCGCGCCGGTGACGAGCGCCACCTGCCCCTCGAGCTCGGGGCGCGCCGACTTCTTGCCGAGCTTGGCCTGCTCGAGCTCCCAGTACTCCATCGCGAAGAGGTCGGTCTCGGCAAGCGCGCGCCAGCCGCCGAGCGCCTCCGCGCGCTGGATGCAGCGCACGGTGTGGGCGGCGATGTCCCGGGCGATGTCGGCGTCGGCCACCGTGCGCCCGAAGGTGGCGAGCCCCTGCCCCGGCACCACGGCCCAGCGCGGCGCGGCGTCGAGCACGCGCTCGCGCGTGGCGTGGCGCCCGAAGTAGGCGCGGTAGGCCTCGACGAAGGCGCCGACGGCGTCGGCCTCGGAGGCGCCGGCGCGCATCACCAGCGGCACCTGCTTCGTCCGGATGATGTGGTCGGGCGTCCCCGGCCCGCGCCCGGCGATGGCCGCGACGTCGCCGCGCGCGGCGAAGCCGGCGGCCTCGGCGTCGCGCATCGGCCGCGCGAACACGGCCCCGCCCCAGGCGCGACCGACCGCCTGCCTGAGGCGCGCGCGCGCCAGCGCGTCGAAGGGCGCCGGCTCGGCCCGCGCCACGACGTCCCAGGCGCCGCGCTCGGCCAGCGCCGCCTCGGCCCGCGCCACGATGGTGATCATGCGTTCGTAGCTCGCGCGCGCCGTGTCGCCCCAGGTGAAGACGCCGTGATGCAGCAGCACCATGCCGTCGTAGCGCGTGAAGTCGACGCCGGCCAGGCGCACGAAGACGTCGCGCGCCAGCACGAAGCCGGGCATCACGTAGGGCAGCACCAGCACGCGCTCGCCGAAGATGGCGCCGCTCATGACCGCGTCGACGGCCGGGCTGTTCGTCAGCGTGACGACCGCGTCGGCGTGGGTGTGGTCGACCCAGGCGTGGGGGATGAGCGCGTGCAGCAGCGCCTCGACCGACGGCGTCGGCGCGTCCGGCGCCAGCATGGCGGCGCGCTGCTCGCGCACCATGTCGGCGTCCGACAGCGTCGGCAGCGCCAGCAGCTTGCGCAGCGCCTGCATGCGCACGGGCGCGAAGCCGGCCGGCTCGATGCGCGCCAGGTCCCAGCCGCTGCCCTTGATGTAGAGGACCTCGACTGGCTCGCCGAAGAAGTCGGCGACGGTCGCCTTCAGGCTGGTGTTGCCGCCGCCGTGCAGGACGAGCGCGTCGTCCTGCCCGAGGAGGCGTGAGGTGTAGGCCCTCAGCGCCAGAGCATCGCCCGCGAAGCGCGCCGCATCGT
Source organism: Myxococcota bacterium (assembly GCA_046351155.1). Classification (GTDB taxonomy): domain Bacteria; phylum Myxococcota_A; class UBA9042; order PHBI01; family PHBI01; genus JAXLYZ01. The sequence goes on along the minus strand of JAXLYZ010000014.1, from coordinate 207,479 downwards.
CATCCGAGAAGCGGTTCAGCATGGGCCCGCGCTAGCGCACCCGCGGCCGTGACGCAAGCTCCGACGACGGCGGGCGAGGCCGCGCGGCGACGCTCCGCCGGTCACGAGGCGCGTGCGCACAGCGAGCGAAAACGCGAACGGCCCGGGTCACCCCGGGCCGTCGCGCGATCATCGCGTCAGGTCGGACGCCGTCGACTAGCGACCGCGACCGCCGTGTCCGCCGCGACCGCCGTGGTCGCCACCGCGGCCGCCGTGGTCACCGCCGCCGCCGCGTCCGCCGTGGTCACCGCCGCCGCCGCGACCGCCGTGGTCGCCGCCGCCGCGACCGCCGTGGAAGCCACCGTCGCCGCGACCGCCGTGGAAGCCGCCGTCACCGCGACCGCCGTGGAAGCCGCCGTTGCCGCGACCACCGTGGAAGCCGTGGAAGTTGCCGCCGGCGTGGACGCGACCCCAGCCACGGTTGGCGTAGCCGCGGGCATGCAGGTGCAGGCGAGCCGAGGAGACCCACTCGTCGCCGCCGCGATAGCGCACGTGATAGCGGCCGCCGCGGTGGCCGAGGATGGTGCCGTCGTACCAGGTGTTGCCCCAGTAGATTCGGACGGCCGGCTCGTACGCCACGACCGGGACGTAGGCGGCCGAGAGGCCCTGGATGCGCGAGGCGTCGACCCACTCGTCCGAGTCGGAGTCGGTGCCGTCGTAGTGAACGAGGTAGTTGTTGCCGCTTACCTCGATGATGATCGCCGGGTACCAGCCGTCGCCGGCGTATACCTGGATCCTGCCGGCGGCGTAGTCCGACTGACCATCGTCATAGTAGGGCTGGGCGGACGCCGTACCGCCGAGCGCGGCAGCGGCGATGAAGCTCGTAGCGAGGGAGACGAAAAGGCGAGTCATGGGACCTCCGGGGTGAGTGTCACGTGCGTGACAGTCGGGCTCGGGACGCCTGCCGCGAGCCGATGTTCTCCGACCCGCCGGCGCCTCGCCGCGCCGCACCCCGCGCGGCCGCTCCCGAGGCCGCTCGCGCCATTCGTAAGGATTTGTCGGGCGCGATCGGGGATGGCCTCGGTGGCGCCCTCGCCGCCCGGCGACGTCAGCGGAAGTGCAGCACCGGAACGAGGATGCCGACGCTCGTACCGGCGACCGCGCCGGCGATGACGTCGCTCCACCAGTGATAGCCGGCCTCTATCTTGAAGAGCCCGACGCTGGTCGCGACCGCAGCGCTCACGCCCAGCACGACCCAGCGCCAGCCGCTCTTCGGGTGCCGCTGCCAGAAGGTCACGGTGGTCGCCGCGGCGGCCGCGAAGGCCATCGAGGTGTGGCCCGAGAAGAAGCTGCGCGGGCCGTCGCGGTCGTTCCGGCGCACGTCGTCGGGCACGTTCGGGTCGTAGACGAACGGCGCGGCCCGGTCGACCGCGGCCTTGGTGAGCTGGGTGAGCCCGGCCATGACCGCCAGCGTCTCGGCGTAGACGGCGCTGTCGTCGAGCCAGCCGTCGCCGCCGCTGTCGATGGCGTCGAGCAGCAACGGCAGCACGACCATGGCCACCACGGTGACGTCGGCGGCGGTGCGCGCGGGCGCGGAGTAGTTGCCGATGATGGGTCGGTCGAAGGCGTTGACGTCGGCCGGGTCGCAGTCGGGCAGGCACGCCGGCGGACGCACCTCGAGGAAGGCCGGCAGCGTCAGCACCAGGCCGAGGCCGGTGACGGGCAGATCGATCGCCGCGCGCGTGCGGTAGGGCGACTCTGCGCGCGCCGGCGGCGCCAGGGCCGGCAGCGCGACCAGCGCGACCAGCCCGACCAGCGCCAGCGCGAGACGCAGCGCGACGGGGCGCGGCGAGCGCACCTCAGGCTCCGAGCCGCCGGCGCGCGCGCACCGCGTCGGCCAGCTCCTCGAGCACCGGCACCGTGTCGTCCCAGCCGAGGCAGGCGTCGGTGATGCTCTGGCCGTACCTGAGCGGCACGCCCGGCGTCGGGTCCTGGCGACCGCCGACCAGGTGGCTCTCGAGCATGACGCCGAAGATCTGCGTCGAGCCGGCCGCGACCTGCTCGCACAGCGCCCGCACCACCAGCGGCTGGCGCCGCGGGTCCTTGCCCGAGTTGCCGTGGCTGGCGTCGACCATGAGGCGCGGCGCGAGGCCGTGCGCGGCGAGCCGCGAGGCCGCCTCGTCGATGGCCCTCTGATCGTAGTTGGTCTGGCCGTGCGCGCCGCCGCGCAGGATGACGTGGCAGGCGTCGTTGCCGCGCGTCTGCACGATGGCGGCGAGGCCCTGCTTGGTGACGCCGAGGAAGCTGTGCGGGTGGCGCGCCGCCAGCGCCGCCTCGACCGCGACCGCGACGTTGCCGCTCGTGCCGTTCTTGAAGCCGACCGGCATCGACAGGCCCGACGCCAGCTCGCGGTGGACCTGGCTCTCGGTCGTGCGCGCGCCGATGGCGCCCCACGAGATGAGGTCGGCCAGGTACTGCGGCGTGATGGTGTCGAGCAGCTCCGAGCCCACCGGCACGCCCAGCGCGGCCAGGTCGGCGAGCAGCCCGCGAGCCAGGCGCAGGCCCTTGTTGACGTGGAACGAGCCGTCGAGATCGGGGTCGTTGATGAGGCCCTTCCAGCCGACCGTCGTCCGCGGCTTCTCGAAGTAGACGCGCATCACCACGATCAGCGCGTCGCGCGCGCCGGCGGCGAACGCGCCGAGCCGCGCCGCGTAGTCGCGCGCGGCCGCGACGTCGTGGATCGAGCACGGCCCGCACACCACCACCAGCCGGTCGTCGTCGCCGCGCAGGCTGGCCGCGACCGCCTTCCGGGCGGCCGCGACCAGCGCCGCCTGGGCGCCGCCGATGGGGATCTCCTCGAGCAGGATGGCCGCCGGCATGAGCGGTCGCAGGCTCTCGACGCGGACGTCGTCGGTCGTCGTGATCATGCGCCGACGCTCGCACGAGGCCGGCCCGAATGCACGCACACCCGCGGCGCCGAGCGCCTCGGCGTCAGCGCACCGGGCGCTCGGGCGCGACCGCGGCGATGGGCGCGTCGGCCTTGAGGAACGGCGCGATCTCGGCCCACGACATGGGGAAGCGACCGTCGGGCTCGAGCGCCAGCGCGACGTGGGGGAAGTCGAAGTCGAAGGTGAAGACCACGCCCTGGGCGGTGACCTCGAAGCTGTCGAGGTTGGTCGGACCGAAGTGCATGTCCCTGAGTCCGTCGGCGATGCCGTCGAGGTCGGCGCCCGACTCGGCGAAGAGCTTGTCGATGGCGGCGCGGAAGTCGGTGTCGACGGCGGTGGCGAGCTGCTCGAGCTTGCCCGCGTCGAAGCAGTCGGCGGCGTGGATGACCTTGCCGCTGCGCGTGTCGAGCAGCACGTGGGTCACCTGCACGTCGGGGTAGGCGCCCATGGTGGCGAGGTCGAAGGTCAGGTCGAGGACACCGTGACCGTTGTAGCCGACGGTGTAGGTGAGCCCGGTGACGCTGCCCTCCTTGGCCTGCGCCTCGAGCCCGGACAGCGACTCCTTCAGCGCGTTGTCGAGCGACAGCGCCTGGTTCAGCGCGTCGAGCGCCTTCGTACCCGGAGCGGCCGTCACGACCGGGTACTCGAGCGTCACGTCGCCGCCGTCCCCCTTCACGTGGACGACCTCGCGCGCGAGGGTCACCGGGCCGGGCGCGGGCGCGGCGAGCGCGAGCGACGGGACCAGGCAGGCGAGCGCGGCGACGACCACCGTTCGGGACATGGGGGACTCCACGGGTTGGGGGACACGGGGACTGGCGGGGTCAGAACGCGCGGTCGAGCACCGGCGTTCCGGCAGCGATAGCATGGGCCGGGCTCTCGAACGAGCAATCCAGGAGGACGCACGGCATCGCCGGCAGCTCGGCCTGGACGCGCGCCGTGTCGCGCCGGCCCTCGGTGACGAACCAGCCGATCGCCGCCTCGCGCGCCCACTCGGCCAGGACCGCGCACTTCCACGGCGCGGTGCGCGTGGCGAGGTCGGGCTTGCACGCGAGCGCCGGCGCCGGCACGCCCAGGCCGATGCGCTCGAGCGCCGCCAGCGACACCGCGTGCAGCGCGGCGATGCGCCCGGTGAGGAAGCGCAGCTCGGCGCCGACCGCGCGCGCGGCCCGCGCCCACGCCACCATGCAGGCGATGGGCAGGTCGGCGGCGAAGCTCTCCGGGCGCCAGAAGGCGTCCTCCCAGTAGCTCGCGAAGGCGTCGACGACGTCGGGCGGCACCGGCCCGAGCGCCGCCTGCGACGCGGTCGCGCGGCCATCGTGGCGCACGTCGCCCGGGCCCAGGCGATCGAACCAGTGGCTGCCACGCTCGGCGTCGAAGGCGCGCGCCACGGCGAGTGTGCGCGGGCGCGTGTCGAAGATGGTGTTGTCGAGGTCGAAGACGACCATCGTGCGCGCGCCCGACGCACGCCGCTCCACGAGCCAGCCGAGGCGCGCCTCGAGGAAGTCGCCGCCGTCGGTCGCGCAGACGCTCAGGCGCCCTTCTTCTCGAGGCACGTGCGCAGCTTGTCGGTCGACTCCTTGATGAGCCGCCCGATGTATTGCTTCGAGCCGCCGACCATGTCGCCGATGACCTCGTTGGTGAGGTCGGTCGAGTAGCGCAGCTTCAGCACCTCGCGCGCCTTCGGCGTCAGCGCCTCGAGGCAGCCGTCGAGGCGCGGCATCATCTGCCCGACCCAGATCGACTGCTCCGGCCGCACGTCGCCGTCGACGTCGGGCGCCTCCTCGTTGACCTCCTCGGAGCGGTCGCCGCGGCGCAGCCAGCGCAGCGAGCGCCGCGTGGCCATGAGCTTCAGGTAGGTCGTCACCGCGCGCGGGCTCTCGACGCCGTCGACGTACTGGAAGAGGAAGTCGCCGATCACGTCGGTGGCGACGTCGGCGGCGTCGGCGCCGCTCCCGAGGATGCGCCCGCAGATGGCCTGCACGCGGTCCTTGAAGAGCTTGTAGAAGCGGGCCTGCGCGGCCGGCTCGCGGGCCTTGAGCCGTGCGAGCTCGTCATCGTCGAGCTCGGGCGGGGGTTTGGGGCCAGGGAGGGTCGTCGCGTTCACGGGCGCCCATGAAACCCCCAATTCGCCGGAAGCTCAAGCGGCTTCCTTCCGAGCCCGCGGGTGCGTATACGGCGCCGGATGTCCGCGCCCGCCCCGACCGACGCGCTCGCCCTCGCCCTCGACGCCGGTCGCCGCCCGGCCATCGTCGGCCTCGCGGGCGGGTTCACGGCGCTCTTCCTGGCCGAGCTCGCGCGCGCCCGCGCCGGTCGGACGCTGGTCGTGGTGGTGCCCGACCCGGCGCAGGCCGGCCTCCTCGAGGATGGCCTCGGCTTCTTCCTCGGCCAGCCGCCGGCCGTGTTCCCGCTGCTCGATCACGTGCCGTTCCAGGGGATGTCGCCGGCGCGCCAGCAGGTCATGGAGCGCGTGACGACGCTCTTCCGCCTGGCGGGTGCCGGCCAGCCAGGCGCGCGTCCGGCGGTGGTGATCGTGCCCGCCGCGGCGCTCCTCGACCGCGTCCCGCCGCGCGCGCTCTTCCGCGAGACCGGCTTCGAAGCGCGCGCCGGCGCCGACCTCGACCTCGACCCGCTGGTCGAGTTCCTGGTCGCGACTGGCCATCACCGCGTGCCGCAGGCCGAGGACCCCGGCACCTTCGCCGTGCGCGGCGGCATCGTCGACGTGTGGTCGCCGCTCTACCCCGAGCCCATCCGCCTCGAGCTCTTCGGCGACGAGTGCGAGCGCATCCGGACCTTCGACCCCGCCACGCAGGCCTCGCGCGACCAGAAGCTCGCGTCGGTCCGCTTCGGCCCGGTGCGCGACATCGTCTTCTCCGACGCCGCCATCGCGCTGGCCAAGGGCCGCCTCGGCGCGCTGGCCGACGACCGCCACCTGCCCACGTCGCGGAAGCGCGCCATGCTCGCCGACCTCGAGAGCAAGGTCCTGGGCGTCGGCATGGAGGACCTCCTCCCCGCCTTCCATGCGACCCTCGAGCCGGTCTTCGCGCACCTCGCCGACGCCACCTGGATCGTGTCCGACCCGGCCGCCTGCATCACCGCGCTGGCCGATCGCTGGGACGACCTCCGGACGCGCGCCGCTCGCGCCGCGACCCGCGAGGGCGAGCTCCACTATCCGATCGATGCGCTCTACCTCGACGCCGACCTTGCCTCGGGCGCGCTGTCCGAGCGCACCGCCGCGACCCTCGAGCCGTTCGCGCTCTTCGACCCGACGACCATCCAGCGTCCCGTCTTCCAGTACCGCATCGAGGACCAGCGCGAGCTCCGGAAGGACATCGAGCAGCGCTCGACGACCGGCGAGTCGCACGTCCTCACCGGCCTGGTCGCGCGCATCCGCGCCTGGCGCGACGAGGGCCTGGCCGTCGTCGCGACCGCGCACTCGGCCGGCGGCATCGAGCGCATCCGGGCGCTGCTCCAGGGCTACGGCCTCCGCCACGAGACGCACACGGCGCCCTTCTCGCTCGCCGACGTGCCGGCGTTCGCCGCCTCGCCGCACGAGCTCCACCTGGTCATCGGCACGCCCGGCCAGGGCTTCGTCGCGCGCGAGCGCCACCTCGTCGTCGTCGATGAGAGCGAGATCCTCGGCAAGCCGCCGCGCGCGCGGCGCAAGACGCGCAAGGTCCCGCCCGAGCAGCTCCTCCAGAGCTGGCGCGACCTCCAGCCGGGCGACCTGGTGGTCCACGTCCAGCACGGCGTCGGCCGCTACCTCGGCCTGACGCGCTCGGCCCCGGCGGCCACCACCGGCGGCCTCGAGAGCGACTTCCTCGAGCTCGAGTACGCCGACAAGAACAAGCTCTTCGTGCCGGTCGAGAAGCTCCACCTGGTCTCGAAGCACCAGGGCGGCGAAGGCGCGCCGGCCCTCGACAAGCTCGGCGGCGCCGGCACCGTCGCCTGGCAGAAGACGCGCTCGCGCATCAAGAAGGCGGTGCGCAACATCGCCGGCCAGCTGGTGAAGCTCTACGCCGAGCGCGAGGCCAGCCCGGGCTTCGCCTTCAGCCCGCCCGACGAGCTCTATCATCGCTTCGAGGCGGCCTTTCCTTACGAAGAGACCCCCGACCAGACGGCCGCCATCGAGGAGACGCTGGCCGACATGCAGCGCGCCCGCCCGATGGACCGCCTCGTCTGCGGCGACGTCGGCTTCGGCAAGACCGAGGTGGCCATCCGCGCCGCCATGAAGGCGGTGCTCGACGGCAAGCAGGTGGCGGTGCTGGTGCCGACCCAGGTGCTGGCCGAACAGCACCGCATGACCTTCATGCGCCGCTTCGAGGGCTTCCCGGTCACCATCGAGTCGCTGTCGTCGATGCGCAGCTCGGCGCGCCAGAAGGAGATCGTCGCGGCGACGGCGCTGGGCGGCGTCGACGTCCTCATCGGCACCCACCGCATCCTCTCGAAGGACGTCGTCTTCAAGGATCTCGGCCTCGTGGTCGTCGACGAGGAGCACCGCTTCGGGGTCGCCCACAAGGAGCACCTGAAGCAGCTCCGCACCTCGGTGGACGTCATGACGCTGACCGCGACGCCCATCCCGCGGACCCTCCATCTATCGATGATCGGCCTCCGCGACATGAGCCTCATCCAGACGCCGCCCATCGATCGCGTGCCCATCCAGACGTTCGTCGCGCAGCCCTCCGACGAGGTCCTGACCGAGGCCATCCGGCGCGAGCTCGGCCGCGGCGGCCAGGTCTTCTTCGTGCACCCGCGCGTCGCCGACGGCGCCGGCCCCGGCATCGAGAAGATGGCCGAGCAGATAGCCCGCCTCGTGCCCGAGGCCCGCATCGCCGTCGGCCACGGCCAGATGGGCGAGGGCCAGCTCGAGAAGGTGATGATGCGCTTCATCACCGGCGAGGCCAACGTGCTCGTGTCGACGACCATCGTCGAGAGCGGCATCGACATCCCCAACGCCAACACCATCCTCATCAACCGCGCCGACGTCTTCGGCCTGGCCCAGCTCTACCAGCTGCGTGGCCGCGTCGGCCGCTCGCCGACGCGCGCCTACTGCTACCTGCTCGTGCCCGCGCCCGACGCGCTGGCCGGCGACGCGGGCTCGCGGCTCGCCGCCATCCAGCAGTTCAGCGAGCTCGGCAGCGGCTTCGCCGTCGCCTCGCACGACCTCGACATCCGCGGCGCGGGCGACATCCTCGGCGCCGACCAGGCCGGCAACATCGACGCCGTCGGCTACGACGCCTACATGGATCTCCTGCAGGAATCGATCGGCGAGATCCGCGCCGAGCAGGCCGGCGAGACGCCCGAGCCCGAGCTCGATCCCGAGCTGAAGATCACCATCCACGCGCGCATCCCCGAGACGTGGCTGCCCGAGACGGCGCTCCGCCTCCGACTCTATCGCGCCTTCGCCAACGCCCGGAGCACCGACGAGGTGGCGCGCCTCCTGGCCGGCGCCGTCGATCGCTATGGCGCCCCACCCGACCCGGTCCGCAACCTGGCCGATCTGATGACGCTGAAGCTCGAGGCCAAGGCCATGCGCATCGCGTCGATCTCGCTCGGCAAGGACGCCATGGTGCTCGGCCTCGCGCCGCCGACGCCGCAGAGCGTGCTCCAGCCCGCCGTCGTCATGGGCCTCGTCGCGGCCCGGCCGGGCTGGAGGATCACCCCCGAGGGCCGGATCGTCGTGCCCGTGACCGCGTCCCAGGCGGCCCGCGGGCCGCAGTTCGTGCGGGAATCGTTGCTCGCGATCGCGAACTTTGCTAGCAGCTTCGGCCGGAGCGCGCCCGCCCGCGCCACTCCCGGAGAAATCCATGCACGCGATGCCCAGGCTCCTCCCCACGACCCTCGCCGTCCTCCTGGCGGCGGCGACCACGGCCTGCGGCAAGTCCGAGGAACCGACCAACGCGGGCCAGCCCGGCGCGTCTTCGACCCCGGCCCCCGCGAGCGGGGCGGCCCCCGCAAGCGCCCCGGCTGAGGCCGGCGCCGTCGCCAAGATCGCCTTCCAGACCGGCGAGCGCTCGGTCACCGCGGCCGAGCTCACGGCCTTCGCCGACCAGCAGCGCGCGGCCAAGGAGCCGGTGCGCTGGCCCGAGACCTTCGATCAGTACGTGGGCTACCTGCTGCTCGCCGACGAGGCCACGCGCCACGACATGAAGGAGCCGGCCAACGACGTCGAGCGCGGCCAGGCGTGGGCCAAGCAGGAGATCCTGCCGGCCGCCGAGCAGAGCGTGACCGACGCCGACATGCAGGCCGCGTTCACCGAGCGCCGGAGCGCCGTGCGCGTGATGTTCAAGACCGAGGACGAGGCCAAGGAGATGCGCACCTCGCTGGTCGACGCGCTGGCCAAGGCCACCGACATCAACGAGAAGATCAAGATCTTCAAGACGCGCGGCGGGCGCGTGCAGGGCCGCGGGCGCGACGACGAGCAGCTGGCGCCGCAGGGCGTCCTCTTCGACGCAACCGGCAAGGGCGACAACGGCCAGGGCGTCGTGCCCGCCAAGATCGCCGAGACCGCCTTCAAGCTCGAGAAGGACGGCGACGTGTCCGACCCGGTGCAGATGGCGCCGAACCGCTTCGTCCTCGTCATGCGCACCGGCATCCGCCCGGGCACGCCGCTCGAGTCGGTGCCGCCCGAGGTCCGCGATCGCACGAAGGCCGGCCTCGCCACGACGCGCGCCATGACGGCCATGAAGGAGCGCGTGGCTCGCCTCCGCCGCGAGAGCCCGGTGGTCATCCTCGACGAGGTGGGCGCGGCCAAGGCGCTCGGGCTCGACGAGGCGGCGCTGCGCAACGCCAAGATGCGCCGCGTGCCGTTCGACATGCGCAAGATGCGCAACGACTCCCTGCGCGGCGGCCCGCGCGAGCGCATGCCCGGCGTCGAGCGCAAGGACGTGCCGAACCCCGACAAGGCGACGACCGACAAGGTGCAGCAAGGGATGCAGCCGTGAGGCGCCCCGTCGCGGCCTCGCCTGCCTTCGCCAAGCGCCTCGCCCTGGCGCTCGCCGCCCACGCGGCCCTGCTCGCGACCACGCTGGCTCCGGCCCGCGCCGACGAGCCCACCTCGAGGCCCGCGCTGGCCGACGGCGAGCGCATCGCCGATCGCATCGTGGCCATCGTGAACACCGAGCCGCTGACGCTCTTCGAGCTCCGCCGCGCCGCCGGTCCGTCGGTGGCCAAGGCGGTGCAGGACGCGCACGGCGACGAGAAGAAGCTCGAGAAGACGCTGAAGAAGGTCGTGAAGGAGACGCTCGACGCGCTGGTCGACGACATCCTCATCGCCGCCGAGGCCAAGCAGATGGACCTCACGGTGGCGCCGGAGAAGGTCGACGAGCACATCAAGAAGATCATGGACGCGAACAACTGGAGCGAGGACGACCTCACCGAGGAGCTCACCAAGCTCGGCTTCGCGTCCATCGCCGACTATCGCCGCCACACCGAGCGCGAGATGCTGAAGTCGCAGGTGGTCGGCATCAAGGTCGCCTCGCGCGTGAAGGTCGAGGAGTCGCAGGTCGACCAGGCGCTGAAGGCGCAGCTCTCGTCGAGCGGCACCATCGAGGAGCGCCACGCGGCGCACATCCTCATCCGCTTGGACGAGCTCGCCACGCCCGACCTGGTCGAGGCCGCCAAGGCCAAGCTCGCCGACGCGCGCGCGAAGATCCTCGCCGGCTCGCTGACGTTCGCCGCCGCCGCCAAGGCGATGAGCGACGACACCAACAAGGACACCGGCGGCAACCTCGGCTGGTTCTCGCGCGGCGACTTCGACCCGGCCTTCGAGAAGGTCGCCTTCGAACTGAAGAAGGGCGAGGTCAGCGAGCCGTTCCGGACGCCGTTCGGCATGCACATCGTCGTGGTCGACGACATGCGCCAGAAGACGCTCGCCAGCGCCACCGACCTCGAGACCTTGAAGCGGCAGATCCGCTTCCAGCTTCGCGAGCAGGAGCTCCAGCGCGTCTACCTCCAGTGGGTGAAGTCGCTGCGCGCCGAGGCCTTCGTGCAGATCAAGGACCTCGGTCTCGGCCTGCCGACCGATGGTGCCCCGGACGACGCGACGAACGGCGACGACGACGACGCGCCCTCGAACGAGGAGCTGCTGCCGCCGTCCGACGACGAGCTCCCGAACGAGTGAGGCGCGAGCCTCACGTCGCCCCGGCCATCGCTCCGTCGACCGGCGCACGCGGGTCGCGCTCGACCTTGCGGGTCGCCTCCGAAGCCGCGGAGCGACAGCTACAGGATCCGTGCCGATTCCCTTCGATAAGGGCCTCGGCGCCGTGACCATCGACTGAACCGGTGGAGATCGCGCACCTTTGATACGAATCGACCGGCCGCGCCAAGAGCCGCGTTGACACCCTTTTTGAGCGCGTGCTACCCGGTTCAGGCTGCCGCGTGCCTGGGGGTCGAAGGCAGCCAACCACGCGCTTCACAAGCGAGCCACATCTCACACCCGAGGCTCATCGCACCGATGCTCGTCGATCGCCCCATCCATCTCCGCGGAAGCTCGCGCCCCAATCGGCGGCGCGGCGGGCCGAAATCCCGCGGGGCTGGAGTGATCGTCGTGGCACTCCTGCTGGTCGTCAATTATTTCGTCTTCTTCAGGGCGGACCAGCCGACCAACGGCCCGAGCGAGCGAATCGCCGCCGTGGGCGTGGCCCCCGAGAGCTCGGCCTCGCGCGCCGCGCGCGGCGACGGCTCCGAGCCCTTCGACGGCGTCGACGACTTCGGCCAGCCGGTCGGTCGCAAGGTCACCGGCGAGATCAAGCGCGGCCAGACCATCCTCAATGCGCTGCGCGCGGTCGGCATCGACAGCCACACGGCTCAGCCCATCATCGCCGCCATGAGCGAGGTCTTCGACTTCCGCAAAGCGCAGGTCGGCGACACCTTCACGGCGCACATCGACGACGACGGCCAGGTCACCTACTTCAGCTACGCGCAGTCGCCGCTCGACGTGTACGAGGTCGTGCGCACGCCCGACGGCGAGCACCAGGCCAAGAAGAAGAAGATCCCGACGCGCATCGACGTGGCCCACATCGGCTGCGCCATCAAGTCGTCGCTCTACGAGTCCATCGCCCGCTGCGGCGAGGGCACCGAGCTGGCCGGCGCGCTCATCGAGCTCTTCGCCTGGGACGTCGACTTCTTCCAGGATGTGCGGGACGGCGACGAGTTCAAGGTCATCGTCGAGAAGATCTCGGTCGACGGCCGCTTCCTGCGCTACGGCAACATCCTGGCGGCGCAGTACAAGGGCAAGTTCGGCGACCACAAGATCGTGAGCTACACCGACCCCGACGGGCGCGAGGGCTACTACAAGCCCGACGGCCACGCGGTCCGGAAGGAGTTCATCAAGTCGCCGCTCAAGTACTCGAAGGTCTCGGCCGACGCGACGACCCCGCAGGGCGGCGTGAAGATGCTCGTGAAGACCGCCTCGCCGGTGGTCTACACCGCCAAGGCCAACACGCCGGTGTGGGCGGTCGCGAGCGGCACGGTGGTGTTCGCCGGCGACTCGGGCGGGGCGCTCGGCAAGACCGTCACCATCAAGCACGAGAACGGCTTCACGAGCTCCTACGCGCACCTCTCGTCGGTCGCGACCGGCATCGCCGTCGGCACGCTGGTGAAGCAGAAGACGGTCATCGGCAAGGTCGGCAAGACCGGCGACGCCGACGGTCCGCAGCTCACCTACTCGCTGAAGAAAGACGGCCGCTACGTGAACCCGCTCAAGATGAGCTACTCCGAAGGCGACCCGGTCGCGCCCGAGCACAAGTCCCACTTCGAGACCGAAGTGGAGCAGATCCTCGAGGACCTCGACCACACGCCGGTCATTGGCGTCCAAGAGCGCCGCGGCTAGCAGGCGGCTGAACACGGGCTATCCGCGGCATAGATGCGCCGGCTCGCGTGCGCCCGCGTGACTCGCGCTTGTGCTGCTCGTGCTCGTGCTCGTGAGTCGTGGCTCGTGACTCGTGCTCGTGACTCGTGCTCGTGCTCGTGACTCGTGTCCTCGTGTCTCGTGCTCGTGAAGCCGAGCCGAGGAGCTGTCAATCGCAGGCGCCGTGGATGCGGCGGCAGAGGTCGGGCGTGAGCCCGGCCGCGATGGGCAGCGCGACCGCGACCACGTAGGCATCGCCCGACGCGCAGGCCGCGGCGCAGCCGCCCGAGCTGTCGGTGACCTCGAGCTCGACGTAGGGACCGCCGCGCACGACGAGCGCGTCGAGGTCGATACCGCAGGTCTGGTCGGCGCCGAAGCCGAGGACGACCACGTACTCGCTCGCGAAGTCGACGTCCGACGTCGCCGCCTCGCTGCAGTCCTCGAGCGACTGCCGGAGCGTCGCGCACTCCGTGCTCGACGCGATGATGCGCGTGCTGGGCGCCGACGGTGGCGCGCAGGTGTAGTCGCCCGAGAACACGACGCGCGCGTCGAGCGGCGCCGTCGGTCGCACGCACGCCCCGAAGCGCGTGGCCCCGGTGTCGGTCGGCGCGTTGAAGCAGCCCGCGCCCGAGAGACACGCCGCGACGCCCCAGCCGGCCGCGGCCCGGCCCACCCTCACGCCCCCTTCCGCGGCAGCGAGCGGAAGTCGCTGACGCCGTCGAGGATGAGGAACTCGCAGTTCTGGCGAAGGCGCGACACCAGGCGCTGGTCGATGCGCTCCTCGAGGCTCGGCTCGTAGCGGCCGCCGCGCCGGCGGTCCTTGGCGGCGTCGTGGCCGCGGCGCTCGAGCTCGTCCTCGGGGAGGTAGTTCGACGTCGCCAGGATGATGCGCCCGGCGTTGTAGCGGCGCGTCACGATCTGGTCGATGACGGTCAGCTCCCAGGCGCTCCCCTGCCCCTTGCCGAGGTCGTCGAGCACCAGCACGGGCACGCTCACGAGCGGCTCGATGATGGAGCTCTCCGTCTCCTCGCCGTTGCCGCCGAAGGTCGAGCGCAGCCGCGCGCACAGCTGATAGAAGTCGACGAAGCGGCACGGGATGGCGCGCTCGAGCGTGAGGTGCGCGAGCAGCCCGACCACGAGATGCGTCTTGCCGACGCCGGGTCCACCGAGCAGCACCAGGCCGTCGGCGGTCGAGACGTCGACCGCCTGCTGGTAGCGCATCATGCAGTATTTGGCGCGCTTCAGGCTCTCGGTCGCGCGGTCGTTGAAGCTCGCGACGTGCTTGTCGGCGTAGGCGCCGGGGATGGTCGCCTCGTTGTAGCAGCGCACGCGCTCGAGGATCTGCGTGCACACGCATGGCTTCGCGACGTCGTAGCCGTCGGCCTCGCGCTCGATGACGAAGCGATTCCCGCCGCAGATGCCGCACTTCTCCTGGCAGGTGCAGGCGCGCGCCCGCGCGTGCTCGCCGTCGCGACCGATGAGGTAGCCGACGCCACCGCAGATGGCGCACGGCGCGACCGCCGGCGCACGCCCGGATGAATCAGCCACGGATGAGCACCTCCAGGAGCTCGGGCACCGCGAAGGCCTGCCGCAGGAGCCGCGCCCGCTCGAAGGCGGCCTGCTCGGCGCGCGCGCTGGCGCTCATCTTGGCGTCGTTCACCTTGGCCACGGCGCGCTCGAGCGCCTCCCGCTCAGCCGGCGGCAAGAGCGCCTCGAGCGCATGCGAAAGCTGCTTGTCCAATCCGAGCGCCGTCTCCCAGGCGTCGGCCCCGGCCGCCTCGCGCTCGGCCAGCGTCCGCCACGCCTCGCGCAGCGCGTCCCGCGCCGGCCCGGCCCCGCGCCCGGCCTCCTCGATGGCGGCGCGCAGCCGCGGGTACGGCGGCAGCGCCGAGCGCTCGCCGTCCTTGCCCGGCGCGCTCGCCGCGGCGCGCTCGACCCAGCGCCGCGTCGCGGTCTGCACCGTCTTCTCGAAGGCCGCCAGCGTCAGCGGTCGCGCCGTGCCGGCCTCGCCCGACGGCGCCTCGCGCCGCCGCTTGATGACCTCCTCCTCGAGCACGCCCAGCGCCACGCGCAGCGGCACGCCATCGGCCCGCCACCCGAGCACGCGCCCGACGTCGCGCGCCGAGAGCGCATAGCCCTGGCCGCGCAGCGCCACGAAGCGCGCCTCGACCGCGCGCAGGTACTGCGCTTCGTCCTCCGGCAGGGCCGGCGTCGGCGCCGCGGGCTCCACGACCGGCGCCGCCGGCGGCGCGGGCGCAGGCCCGGCCGGCGGACGCGCCCGCGAGCCCGGCGTCGGGCGCTTGCCCGAGCTCGCCGAGCCGCGGCCGCCGGCTTCAGACATCGAGGTTGCGGACCGCCAGGGCATTGGTCCAGATGAAGTTCCGGCGCGGAGCGACCTCGTCGCCCATGAGCACGCTGAAGACATCGCCGGCTGTGACCGCGTCGTTGATCTTGACCTGCAAGAGCGTCCGCTCGCGCGGGTCGAGCGTCGTCTCCCAGAGCTGCTCCGGGTTCATCTCGCCGAGACCCTTGTAGCGCTGGATGCCCACGCCCTTGGCGCCGGCGGCCTGCAGCTCCTCGAGGATCTTCTCGAGCGACTGCGTCTCGATGGTCACCGGGTCGGTCTCGGCGCGCACGAGCTTGTAGGGCGACTTCACGACGTTGCGGATGCGCCGCAAGAGCTCGAGCAGGTCGAGGACCTCCGAGCTCTTCAGGAACGCCGCGTCGACCAGCGTCTCGCGCGGCACGCCGTTCACGAACGTCTGCAGCGACAGGCCCTTGGCCAGGTGCTCGGCGTCGTCCTTCAGCGTGTACGTGAGCGGCAGCACCTCGGGGTGATAGAGGCGCAGCCACGCCTCCATCTTGGCCGCGCCGTCCTTCAGCTTGGCCTCGTCGGCGAGGTCCTCGGCCGTCAGCGACGTCGCCTGGAAGAGCGCCGCCAGGATGCGGCGGTCGCGGCGATGGCCCAGGTGATCGAGCCGCTCGCGCACGCGGATGATCTGCTCGGCCAGCGTCTTCAGGTCGGTGCCCTCGACGCCCTGCCCGGCACCCGCGTCGCCCTGCAGCACGAAGCCCTTCACGCCGAGCTCGAGCAGGAACGAGGTCATGTCCTTCTCGTCCTTCAGGTAGCGCTCGGTCTTGCCCTTCTTCACTTTGTACAACGGAGGTTGTGCAATGTAGATGTAGCCGCGCTCGATGAGCTCGGGCATCTGCCGGTAGAAGAACGTGAGCAGCAGCGTGCGGATGTGCTGCCCGTCGACGTCGGCGTCGGTCATGATGATGATGCGGTGGTAGCGCGCCTTGGCGACGTCGAAGCTCTCCGGCCCGACGCCCGTGCCGAGGGCGGTGATGAGCGTCACGATCTCGGCCGACGACAGCATCTTGTCGAAGCGCGCCTTCTCGACGTTCAGGATCTTGCCGCGCAGCGGCAGCACCGCCTGGTTGCTGCGGTTCCGCCCCTGCTTGGCCGAGCCGCCTGCCGAGTCGCCCTCGACGATGAAGATCTCGGCCTTCTCGGGGTCGCGCTCCTGGCAGTCGGCGAGCTTGCCCGGCAAGGACGCCGTGTCCAGCGCGCCCTTCCGGCGCACCGTCTCACGCGCCTTCCGCGCCGCCTCGCGCGCCCGCGCCGCCTCGACCGCCTTCTCGACGATGGCCTTGGCGTCCTTCGGGTGCTCCTCGAGGTACTCGGTGAGCTTCTCGCCGACCAGCACCTCGACCACCGTCTTCACCTCGGAGCTGACCAGCTTCTCCTTGGTCTGCGAGCTGAACTTCGGGTCGGGCACCTTCACCGACACGACGCCGACCAGGCCCTCGCGCACGTCGTCGCCGGTGAGCTCCATCTTCACCTGCTTCAGCATGCCCTTGTCCTCCGCGTACTTGTTGACGACGCGCGTGAGCGCCGTCTTGAAGCCGGTGAGGTGGGTGCCGCCATCCTTGTTGCGGATGTTGTTGGTGAAGCAGAAGACCTGCTCCTGATAGGTGCGGTTCCACTGCAGCGCGAACTCGACCTCGACCAGGCCGCGCTTTCCGCCGAAGTGGACGACCTTCTCGTTGACGACCTGCTTGCCCTTGTTGAGGTCGCCGACGAAGCTCGAGATGCCGCCGACGTAGTGGAACGACGCGCGCTTGCCGTCGCCGCGCTCGTCGTGGAGCTCGATGGTGATGCCGTTGTTGAGGTAGGCGAGCTCGCGCAGCCGCGTCGCCAGGACGTCGTAGTTGTACTCGGTGATCGAGAACACGTCGCGGTCGGGCTTGAAGGTCACGGTCGTGCCGCGGCCCTTCGTCTCGCCGAGGATGTCGACCGGCCCGAGCGGCTTGCCCTTGCCGTAGACCTGGCGATGCAGGCGGCCCTCGCGCCGCACCTCGACCTCGAGCCGCTCCGACAGCGCGTTCACGACCGACACGCCGACGCCGTGCAGACCGCCCGACACCTTGTACGAGTTGGCGTCGAACTTGCCGCCCGAGTGGAGCTCGGTCATGACGACCTCGAGCGCCGACTTGCCGTCCTCGTGCGCGCCGACCGGGATGCCGCGGCCGTTGTCCTCGACCGACACCGAGTTGTCGACGTGCACCGTCACGGTGACGTGGTTGCAGTAGCCGGCCAGCGCCTCGTCGACCGAGTTGTCGACCACCTCGAAGACGAGGTGGTGGAGGCCCGAGCCGTCGTCGGTGTCGCCGATGTACATGCCCGGGCGTTTGCGGACGGCGTCGAGGCCCTTCAGGACCTTGATGCTGTCGGCGCCGTAGGTGGCATCGTCGGGCAGGGCGGCATCCTCTTCGGGTGCCTCGGAAACCTCTGCAATCTCGAGCTCTTCGTTCTGTTCGCGTGAACCGGGGACCATAGCCTGCCTTGTCCGAAGACGGGAGGTCGGTCTACCACGCACGCGAGCCCGAAGTAAAGGAACGAATTCCTTTAGACTTCGGGCCCTTACAACGCCCGAGGGCGCCGTTTGTTCAGGTCGCCGGGATGATGAGCTTGGTGCCGGGCTTGAGCTTCTTGAGGTTCGCCTTGGGATTCGCGACCTTGAGCGCCTTGACGGCGATCTTGTAGTGGCGCGCGATGCTGGTCGCCGTGTCGCCGGCCTTGACGGTGTGCTTCTTCGACGCCGGCTTCTCGGCGGCGGGCTTCTGTCCGTCGTCGGCCGCGGCGCCGTCCTGGGCCTTCTCCCAGGCCGAGCGCGCCTTCACGAAGGCGACGTACTGGGTGTCGGTCATGGGGATCGCCACGCGCGCCCCGACGAAGATGCGCTGCGGATCGAGGTGCGGGTTCGAGGCCTTCACCTGATCGAGCGAGACCTGCGACCACTTCACGTAGTGGAGCAGCGACTCGCCGCGCTTCACGACCACGTCGCGCAGCGTGAGCGGTCCCTCCGACGCCGGCTGCACCACCACGACGCCGGCCGGAGCGCCGCCGCCCGGCCCGGCCGAGCCGCCCTGGTTGGCCTGCGCCGCCTGGTTGGCGGCCTGCGCCTGCGCCTGCACGGCCGGCGGCGGGCCGATGCGGTACTCGGGCAGGAGCTCGTGCGCGCCGATGGCGGCGGGCGGGAGCTGGCGCTCGCCGCCGACCACCGCCGGGCCGACCGGCATCGCGCCCTGCGAAGGAGCGGCCGCGACCAGCGTCGGGTCGGCCATGGACGGCCCCGGCTGGCCGACGTCGCCCACCGGGCGAGCCCGCATGAAGACGTTCGAGTCATCGAGCGCGAGCCGCGCCCGGGCCATGAAGTCGCCCTTCAGGCGGCCATCGATGTTGGCCTTGCGCGCCTCGGAGATGGAGTGGCCGTCCTCGTCGACGACCTGCAGCGGCGGCGGCGCCGACTGCCCCGGCTCGAGCGCCGACACGACCGGGATGAGGATCTCGTCGCCCGGCTGGAGGCCGCGGAAGTCCATCTGGTTGAACTCTTCGATGAGCCAGAGCGGCACGTCGCCGTAGCGCTTCGCGGCGGCCGAGATGTACTCGCCCTTCTTCACGCGATAGACGACGACCTTCTCGAAGTAGCGGCGGTTGAAGAACGCGTCGACGCGCTGCTTCTGGAAGGCGTCGCGCTTCCGGTCGAAGGCGATCTTCTGGTTGGCGGTCATCGAGACGCTGATGCGGTCGCCGGTCTTGAGCCACTTCCGCTTGCCGAGCATCTCCTCGTTGTCGGCGATGATCTGCTTGCCGTCGCCGCCCGACCACTCGGCCAGCAAGGCCGGCGTCTCGCCGAGCTTCACCTCGATGGGCCACGCGCGCGGCATGTCGTTCTCGGCCACCTCGGGCGGCTTGGCCACGCCGTCGGCCCAGGCCGGCTTCGGGTCCTCGCCGTCGGGCGCGACCGCGGGCGTCGGCGCCGCTTCGGGCGTCGGCGCGGCGGCGGCCTCGGGCGGCAGGTCGCGCGGCATCGGCTCGCCCTGGAAGAGCTGGCCCGCGTAGTCCTCGGCCGCCTTCTGCAGCACGAGCTCGGCGTTGGGTCGGCGCGGTCCGTCCGGCCACTGGATGACCATGGCGCTGCTCTCGGGGATGTCGAGCGGCACCGTGCGCGGATCCGGCTCGGGGCCCTTGCACGCGGTCACCGGCAGGGCCACGGCGATCGCGAACGGGGCGCAGCGGAGCGAGAACCGGGCTGAGAGCGACACCAAATTGACGAGCATCGATCGTTTCATGGCGCACTCGTCTTAAACCCGCGATCCCGGCCCGTCGAAAATTTTGACTACCCGCTTCGTCACCTCGCGCCAGGCCGCTTCGCGGGCCGTCCTTCGCCGACGAACGCCGCGCGCGCCGCGGCCGCGCGGCTAGGCCGAGCGGGTCGGGCGTGCTATGCGTCGCCGGGTGGAAGAGCCTTCCGATCCGCCGCGTCCCGGCGCCCTCGTCGGCGTCGCGGTCGTGTTCTACGGCCTGATGGCCGGCGCGGCGCTCATCGTCATGGCCATCGCCGACATCGACGCGGGCGCGGCCATCTTCGGCAAGAACGCCGACGGCGGTCCGGCCGACATGCCGCTGAACGGCCTGCTGGGCGTCGGCGCGGGCCTCGGCGTGGTCGGCCTCACCTGGCTCCTGCGAAACGTCAAGGCGCTGCAGCACCTGAAGGGCGAGCTCGAGTCGATGCTCGGCGCGCAGACCTCGGGCGGCATCGCCGTCCTCGCGGTGACCTCCGCCATCGGCGAGGAGCTCCTCTTCCGCGGCGCGCTGCACCCGCTGCTCGGCTTCTGGCCGACGGCCATCCTGTTCGGCGCGCTGCACGGCGGCCACTCGCCGCGCCTCTGGCTGTGGGCGCTCTTCGCCATGGCGGCCGGCATCCTGCTCGGCTGGCTCACCGACCTCACCGGCAACCTCTTGGCGCCCATTCTCGCGCACCTCACCGTGAACTACTGGAACCTGCACGCGCTCGTGCCGCGCGGGACGGTCGACGAGGCGGCATGACGGCGCCGGTCTCGATCCTCGGCGACGACGGCTGGCGCTACGCCGCCTGGGTGGCGCTCGACCTGCGCCTCCTCTTGTTCGTGCTCAGCATCGCCGGCCTGGCCGCCGCGGGCGTGGCGGCGCTGGTGGTGAAGAACGGCCGCCGCCGCGACTTCGGCGCGGTCTTCGTGCTCGTCCTCATGCTGACCCTGCCGCTCACGATCTTCCTCTTCAACGAGGTCGCGCAGCACCCGGTCTTCGTGGTCGAGGCCTTTTTTCCGTTTCCCTGAGGCCGTTCCCCGGAGGCCGTTTCCCGGAGGCCGTTCCCCGTCAAGGGCTCGGCGGCAAGAGCGACTCGGGGTGGTCGAGCAGCGGGCAGCTCTCGTCGGCGAGGCAGATGTCGTCCGACACGACGCGCCCGCCCGACCAGTGGAAGAGCGCGATGCGGTTCCGGCTCATGGTGTGGGCCGCGTACTCGGCGCCATCGGTCGGGCCGGCGATCCACTCGTGGCGCCCGTTGGCGAAGGCGAAGCGCATGGCCTGGAGGCGCCCGTCGCCGAGGTCGACCGGCGGCACCGGGCCGAAGGCCGGCATCTCGGGCGGGTTGTTGCCGAGCAGATCGTCGACGTCGTACGAGCCGCCGTCCATCACGCCGCTGTCGATGAGCTTGTCCATCCACGGCGTGACGCTCGCCAGGTCCTTGCCGAAGACGCCGACCGCGCGCGCCAGCGCGATGCCGGTCGAGATCGGCACGGTGTGGTCGCCGACGACGTTCTCGAACAGCACCGGCTTGTCGGTGACGAGGTGGGCGAAGGCGATGGGGTCACAGCGATCGAGCGCGTGCTGGGTGATGCTCACGAAGCGGCGGAACTCGGGCGTGTTGCGCTGCAGCGCGAGGCCCTGATACGGCGTCTGCACCAGCGCGGCGATGCGGTCCTCACCTTCCGGCGACACGACGCGGACGCGCAGCTGGTCCCAGCGATCGGCGGGCACCGACACCGAGAAGCCGGCGCCGTCCTCGTCGATGGTTCGCCGTCCGACCTCGCCGTCGTCCAAGTCCTCGACCACGACCTCGTCGCCGGCCATGACCTTGTCGACGTGCGCGAACGCGGTGGTGGTCGGGTCAGCGCCGCACTTCTTCGACTCGTCGTTCAGCGACAGCCAGGCGCCGCCGGTGCCGTCGGGGCAGCCGATGACGAGCGGCCCGAACACCTCGAGGTAGATGACGCTCGTGATCTGCCGGAGCGTGCTGCGCAAGAGCATGTCCGACAAGCCACCGCCCGATGCGATGGGCGTGACCGTCGACACCTCGGGCTCGACCGCGGCGGCGAGCAGGGCGTGGATGCCGCCGAGCGAGGTGCCTGCCGTGCCGATGGCGACGTCGGGTCCGCCGAGGTCGAGGACGCCGTCGGCGTTGAAGTCGCCGGCCTGGATGTGGGCCATGAGGTCGGCCTCCGAGGCGGTCGCGGGGTTCGCCAGAGCGGGCGGGACCTTGGCCTGGTCGAAGCTCCGCAGCACGCGCACGAAGCCGATGAGGTCGACGAGATCCTGCTGGAACGACGCGCACTGCTTGAACGGGTCGGCGAAGAAGAAGGACTCGCTCGACTGGAGCGCGCCATCGCCGGTCGTGTCCTCGGTGCGACCGATCACGGCGAGCTCCTTGAAGAGGCCGATCTCGTTCAGCTTCTTGAGCCCTTCCTGGAACGACAGGCCCTCGAACTCGCTGGCTCGGTCGGGCACGAGCAGCTGGGCCAGGAACGGGATGATGAGCTCGGCATCCTCCGGAGCGATGCCCTGATCGGAAAGGAGCTTTTTGATATCGGGGACGATGGGGCCGTGTCCGACCTGGTCGAACGCGACCGTGGCGATGCCGAGCTTGGCCAGGTTGTTGGCCAGCGCCAGGAACTCGAAGCGCGAGCTGCCGGTGCCGTGGAAGTAGATGACGACCGGGAACGGCGGCTTGAACGCGTCGGTCGTCTTGGGGATCGACACGAGGTACGGCACCGGCGTCGAGGGCGGATGCGCGTTCGGCGTGGCGAAGGTCTGGTCGGGGCCGACGCGCATGTCGGGCGACTCGAGCGAGCCGAACGCGACGTAGTCGACGTTGTCGAAGTCGACCGAGAAGCCGTTGGCGAGCCCGAGGATGAGCCCGAGGATGGCATCCATGTACTCGCCCTGAATGATGAAACGATGGTCGTGCGGGTCGGCCGGGTAGTCGACGCCGTTGGCGTCGGAAGTGATGCCGGTGTCGCGCACCTCGCCGAGCGACGGCGGGAACGCCTCGTCGAGCCCGGCCAGGCGACCGCGCCCGTAGAGGCCCTCGCGCACCTCTTCGATGGGCGCCTCGGGGCGGCCGACGGTGAAGCTCCAGCCGAAGGCGAGCTCGTCGGTCGAGATGCCGGCGAAGTCGGCGCCGGCCTTCACCAGCGCGGTCTGCGCCGCGTGCGCCTTGTACGGGAACGGCGAGCGGATGGGGTGCCCCGGCGTGCCATCGGCGCCGCGCGCGCCGCGGATGCCGCGCGTCAGCAGCACGGCGTGGCGCGCGCCGGCGCGGAACGGGAACACCGGCCGCACGATGAGGGTGTTGGTCTCGATCTCGTAGTGGGTGAGGCGCGTCGGCGGATCGCCCGCGTCGTTGTCGCGCGGCAGGAGGAAGTCGGGCAGGTCGTCGTCGGGGTCGAAGGCCCAGAAGCGACCGCCGCCGTCGATCGGGTAGAGGCCCGAGCCGAAGTCGAGCGGCACGCGCTCGCCCGTCTCGAGGTCGACCACGACGAACGTCGACTCGTCGACGCTGTCGAGGTCGAGCGGCCCGTCGAATGACACGGTGATGGGCGCGAAGCTGCCGAAGCCGTCGAGCTTCGGGAGCAGCGCGCGGATACGCCGCTCCATCGCCGTCGGCGCCTTCTTCGAGACGTTCCACGCGAGCCCGGTAGCGGTGCCGTCCTCGACGCGCAGGAGCGCGTCGTTCGGCAGCGGCACCTCGGGCACCGGCAACGCCAGCGGATCGAAGCGCACCATCGGCCCGAAGGGCGCGTCGGTGTCGAAGACGACGCCCGCCGCGGTCTTGTCGTCGCCGCCGCTGACGCAGCCGATGAATGCCGCGCCGAGCACACCGACGCCGACGAACGCGCCGAGCCCGAGCCACCTCACCATAGGACCCCCACGTGCGCCCAAGCGCCGAGGACCTCGTCGGGCGCGCGCCCGGCCGAGTCGGAGAACACGCTGCCCGGCCGGCAGTAGGCGGCCTCGAGGCGGAAGCGCAGCTGGAGCGGCGCGGCGTCGACGGCCAGCGACGCGCCGAGGTCGACCTCCCAGCCGAGGTCGCGCGACGGCGCTCCGTTGCGCGGACCGCGCGGCGCTCCGCCGGCGATGCCGGACCAGAACGGGTCGACGTACTCGCCGTCGGACGCCGCATAGAGGAAGCCGGCCATGAGATGAAGGTCGCCGTCGAGCAAGCCGAAGTCGACGCGCGGGTTGGCGTAGCTCGCGCCGCGCACGGCGCCCAGCGTGGCGAGGCGCCGGTAGCCCCGCGGCGGCTCGCCGCGATAGGTCGGGTCAGCGACGTTGTACGCCGAGCCGGCGGCGTCGGCTCGCAGCACCTCGTGGAAGAGCAGGAGCCCGACGCGATAGTCGCGGTCGAACGAGAAGCCGCGGAGCTCGTCGTCGAACGGGTTGTCGTCGCCCGACGCCACGCCCACCTCGAGCACGCCGAGGAACGGACCGGCGTGCGCGCCGAAGCGCGCGACGCCGCCCAGCTGATCGACATCGAACGATCCCTGGTGCGACAAGCTCTGTGCCAGGCTCGAGCTGCCGCGGATGGTGGCGACCTCGCCCTCGAGGAATGCCCGGAGGTCCGCCTCCTCGGCCAGCATGAGCCGCACCGTCGCATCGAGCACGGTGACGGTCGTGTCGCCGCCGCCGGCGTCGGTCTGCCAGCGATGCGCGAAGTACACGCCGCCGCGAAACACCCCGAGCTTGCCCGACACCGCGGCGACCATCTGGTAGGCGCGGTCGCCCGCGCTCCACGATGCGGTGTCGTCGTCAATGACGCCGTCGACGGCGAGCGAGGCCTGGAGCGGCGCGCCGGTGGGATCGCCTGGCGGCGGCGGTGTGAGGGGGAAGAACGAGACGCCGGCGCGCACGACGTGATCGCCCTGGAGCGGCACTCCAAAGGGGCTCGACGCGTCGCCGGGCGCGACGTCGTCGCCCGCGTTCGAGACGATGCCGAGACCCCAGCGCGATCGCACGAGGCCGAGCTGCACCGCGACGTGGGCGCCCGCGGCCTGCAGGTAGAGCTGCGAGAGGCGCTGCCCGACGAGGCCCTCGTCGACGCGCCCACGCGGGTCGGCCGCGAGCGCGTCGCGGTCGGAGCCGACGGCGAGCCAGTTGCGCAGGACGTCGATCTCGCCGGCCAGGCGGTAGAGCGCGAACGGACCGGCGTCGGGCGTCACCAGGATGAGCGCGGGCGAGAGCCGTGCGCGCAGCCAGACGCTGTCCTCGGCGGGTAGCGTGCCGGGCACGTCGGGATCCACCACGCCGAGCGCGATCGCTCCGACGTGACCCACCACGAGCTGGAGCTCACCGGGCAGCGCCAGGACGCCGAACGTCCCGAGCGGGATATTCGCGCGCGAGGCATCGAAGCCCAGCGCGGCGGCCGGGCTCGGCGGCCCCGCGGCCAACGCCGGAGCGGCAGAGAGACAGCTCAGCACGAGGGCGGCGAGAGGCAGGGCGCGCATGCGCGCGGGACCATATCACCGGCGGTCCCGACATCGCCACGCATCGCGAGCCGAAGGCTCTGCTGTGGCGATCGCCGGGCCTAGAAAAACGGGAAGGGAACATGGCCGTCACTCCATGTTCCCTTCGAGATCCATCCGACTCCGGAGGATCCTCCGGCGTAAGCTCCCGTCACAAGAGCCGCAGCCGGAACGATTGGGGGCCTCATCCCTGGGCCCGGTCGCGGTCACTGACTCGCGACTGCATCACCTGTACGCACGAACGGCGCCTTTGGTTCAGTCATTCCTTGGCGGGCGCCTCGGCCTTCGCCTCGGCCGCGCCAGCAGCGCCCTTGCCGATGCCGTCGACCTTCTTCTTGAGCGCATCGAGCTTCTTCGTGAGGCCCTCGAGCGCCTCGCGCAGCGCGGACACGTCGGCGATCTTCGCGAGGCCGAGCTTCTGGATGGTGTCCTCGGTGAGCTTCACGCCGTCCTCGACGGCCTTCTCGGCGGCGGCGCGCGCCTTGTCGAACGAGCCCTTGGCCTTCTCGACGGCGGGCTTCTTGAGCAGCGCCTTCACCTTGTCGAGGTTCTCGGTCGCGGCCTTCTTGACGTCGGCGACGCCCTTCTCGAGCTTGCCCTTGAACTCCTGCACGAAGCCTTCGGCCTTGGCCTGGTTGGACTTGATGAAGCCCTGGATGCCCTTGGCCGCCTTCTTCGATTCCGCCTGCACCGTCTCGACTGCTGCCGCCATCGCTCTGCCTCCTGCCTCACCGGTCGCAGCCGGTGCCGTTTCATGGGAGCAGAGGTAACGCACCGCGTCATGAGGGTCAAGGACGTGACGCACTGCGTCAGGTTCGGAAACAAGAACTAGGCGGGTCTCAGCGGGGTGCGTCACGCGTCGGACCCGCGTCATTCGCAGGAAACCGAGCGGTCGCACTTCCTTTCGGCTCGCCGGATCCGAGCTCGCCGAAGCACCCCGCCGCGCGCTCGCCGAGCGCTCCTCCATAGAGGACGATGGCGACCAGCGCCCCGATGAGCAGCGCGAGCTGCAGGCCCAGACGCAAACGCCGGCCCGTCGAATCGACGGCCGGCGCGGTGGCGGGTCGGCTGCGGCGCGCGGCCGAGCCGACCCGGATGCGGGTCCGCGTGGACCTCACGTCACTCGCCGCCCCCCTCGTCGCCGCTGCCGCCCTTCACCTTGTACGGCTTGAACTTGTAGGTCGCGATGATGTCGCCCTCGAAGGGCGTGTCGCTGCCCTCGAGCTTCACGTGATAGACGAGGATGAAGTTCTTGCCGTCGTGGTCCCAGACGAGCTGCTTCTGATTGACCTTGGCGACCTTGCCGGCCTTGTCCTTCACGACGTCGATGGTGTCGTACTTGGACGCCTTGTCGCCGCGCACGCCCATGATGACGAACTTGTCCTCCTTCTGAGCGGTCATCAGCATGATGTCGCTCTTCTTCGGGTGCACGGCGGTGTCGACGACGTCCTGGTCCATCGCGTTCTGCTTCTTGATCTTCTTGAGCAGCTTCGGCTCGTCGTCGATGCTCGGCGACGGGAACACGAGGGCCTTGGCTCCCTTCTTGGCGAGCTGCGCGGTCTCGGTGTCCCACACCTGGAACATCGCGCCGGCGTTCGGGTCCTTCACCTTCACGAGGAACTGCGAGCTGTCGGTCGACCAGGCCATGATCTCGTACTCGGCCGGCCGCAGGGTGGCCGGGTCGGGAGCGGCGGCCGAGGCGCTCGATTGGATGCAGAGAGCGGCCAGGCCGCTGGCGAGGGTGAGCAAGGCAAGCCGAGAGTGCGTTTGCATGGCGAAGGCTCCTCAGGATGACGCGCGCGAGGGAGGGCGCCGTTGACGAGGTCGCGACTGCGACGTGGCGATGGCGGCCCGCGGAATGCGCAGGGATGCTACACCACCCTGGCGGTCTGCAAAAGTGCGCCCCGAGTCGATGGTATTCCATCAGACGCCTCGGGACCCGAGGTCGACGGTCGCGAGGCCTCGGCTAGAGCACGATGGTGTGCTTGTAGGTCGTCGCCTCGAGGCCCGCCGGGAAGATCGAGCGGCCCATGATGTCCTGGAGGCAGCGCGTCTTCGAGTCGCTCTGCGAGCCCTGAACCGAGGTGCCGGTCACCTTGCCCGTCGGCAGCACGGTGAACTGGACCTTTACGTTCTCCTGGTTGTCGTCGGCGCACTTGGCGAACTGGGACTTCTTCTTGCCGAGCGCCTCGATGACCTGGGTCGAGAGCTCGTCGGCGGTGAGCTTGCGCTTCTCGGCGGCCTCCTGCTCGGCCTTGCGCGCGACGGCATCGCCATCGAAGTCGACCTTCACCTCCGACTTGCCTTCGTCGTCGGTGAGCGCCGCGTACTCGGCCGCCGTCATCGAGCGGAAGTTGGGCCCCTGCCCGGTCGTCGTGCCGGCGGCGGCGACCTTCGTGCCTTCGCCGTCGACGGCCTTGAGCGTCGGGTTGGACTTGGCCGCGACCTTGGGGGTGGGCGCCGCCGGCTCGGCCTTGGCGGCGACCTCGGGCACCTTGGCAGGCGTCGCCTCGGCCGCCTTGGGCGCCGGCTCGGCGGGACGAGGGGTCACGGCCTTGGCCTGGATGTGGGCCTTCTCGGGCGTCGGAGCGGTCTTCGGCGTTCCGTCGCCACCGGTGGCTACGACCACGACTACGGCCGCCGCCGCGGCCAGCGCGATGGCGCCGAACACGAGCAGCGGCGTCTTCTTGTGCTTCGGCTGGAGCTTCGCCACGAAGGACATCTCGCGGCCGGCCTCCGCGGTCGTTGGGCCGTCGAACTTGATGTCCTCGTTGTGGGCCGTGGGCGCGAAGATATCGGCCCCGGGGTGGGCGGCGTCGAAGAACGCGGCCTCGGTGTGGTCGTCGTGAGGATGCGTCGCGGCGGGCAGCGTCGGGGCCGCGACCAGGGGAAGCGGGGGCGCCGAGGGCGCGGGCAGAGGCGGCAGTTCGGGCGCGGCGGGCACGTCGAGGAAGGCCGCAGCCCGCGCAAGCTCGCGCTCCCTCTCCGCGTCGTCGGCCTTCTTGCGGGCCTCTTCCTCGGCCTTCTTGCGGGCCTCTTCCTCGGCCTTCGCGCGCGCGGCCTCGGCTTCAGCGGCGGCCTTCGCTCGGACCGCGTCTTCCTCGGCCTGCTTACGGGCGGCCTCGGCCTCGGCTGCAGCCTTCGCTTGCGCCGCGGCTTCCTCGGCCTGCTTACGAGCGGCCTCGGCTTCGGCGGCGGCCCTCGCTCGCGCTGCGGCTTCCTCGGCCTGCTTGCGTGCGGCCTCGGCTTCGGCGGCGGCCTTCGTTCGCGCTGCGGCTTCTTCGGCCTGCTTGCGCGCGGCCTCGGCCTCGGCGGCGGCCTTCGCTCGCGCCGCGGCTTCCTCGGTCTGCTTGCGCGCGGCCTGAGCCTCGGCTTCCGCCTTGGCGCGAGCGGCCCGCTCAGCCTCCTCGTCGACCTCGGGCATGGGCGGCGGGAGCGGCGGCGGCGCGGCCGGGAGCGGCGGCGGCACCGCGAAGAGCGGCTGCAGGCCGGGGATGTCGCCGGCCTTCATCCATTGCGCGAGGCCCGCGGTCCACGCGAACGACTTCGGCCCGAACTGCCCCTCGCGCACCAGCGCCCGCACCTCGTCGAGCGACATCGGCCCGCGCTGCTGACCGTTGACGGCCACGAACCACGCCTGCTCGGGGCGCTGCTCGGGGCGCGTCGCCGGGTCGCGCACCACCATGACCGCGCTGCACTGCGTGCAACGGACCTTGAGCACGCGGTTGGCGACCTGCTCGTCAGGGAGCTGATAACGGGTGCCGCATTGGGTGCAGGAGAAGAGCATGAATGTCCGTGAGGAAACGAGGGCACCAGAAGGGCCAGTCTCGGACGCTATAGCACTTCAGCGCCTTTCAGCAAACCCGCGGCCCGCTCGGCGGTGCCCGAGCCGACGGTCGGAGTAACCCCCCCGAACCGCCCCGAGACGGCGGGCGGGGCAGTGCGCTGTCGGCTGCGGGTCGCGATTCGAACCTCGCGCGCCAAGTCCGCGATCGGCGCGGAACGGCGTCCCGCGCGGCCGCGCCGACTCGGTTCGCTAGAAGGAAACGGGCTTGACACCCCGAGGTGCCCCACCTAGGATTCGCCCTCATTCGGCGGTATCGGGCGTAAGCCCACGAAAAGAAAGCCGAATCCTAGATGCCTGGGCGGTCGGGGTGATCGTCGGGGCACTTGATGCAGACCGCGTCGGCCACCGCACTCCAAGAGGATCGGCATGGGCGGTCATGGACGGAGCAACAACCATGATGAGAGCTGAGAAGTGGCTGCTCACGGTCCTTGCGGTGGCATCGATGGCCGCCGTGGGCTGTGGTGGAGATACGAAGAAGGCGGGGGACACCACCTCGACCACCGACGCGACCGTGACCCCCGATGGCACCGACGCGACGACCAACCCGGACGTGACGTCGCCGACCGACGCGACCACGACCCCCGACGCGGACTCGTGCAGCTGCGGCACGCGCGAGTGCGGCACGTTCGCGGGCTGCCAGTGCGGCACCTGTGACGTCGGCGAGATCTGCTCGGCCCAGGGCAAGTGCGAAGCGGCCGGCAACCCGATGGGCTCGTTCTGCGGCATCACCGCGACCTGCACCTCGGACTCGCCGAGCTACCCCGACTGCATCGACAACCAGTGCGCCTCGCGCAACTGCCTGTCGAACAACTCGTCGGCCCTCGTCCTCCGCGACGTGTGCTCGGCCGGTTGCCAGATCTACCAGGACGACGACAACAACGGCGTCAACGACGCGAACGCGCCGCTCGACGACTGCAACCCCGACGACATCGTCGATGGCCCCGCTGGCAACGCCTTCCGTTGCGTGAACTTCGCGGGCCCGGGCGCGAGCCCGGTCGGCCTGTGCACCCCCGGCTCGGAGTTCCCCGAGTGCGCGGCCGACTCGGACTGCGACCCGGGCGAGGGCTGCGAGCTCACCACCATCGGTGGCGACTACAACTTCCGCTGCGTCGCCAACTACCAGGAGAACTCGACCTGGTCGGCGAACGTCGTCGGCATGGCCGAGAGCTGCAACGACGACCCGGCGGCGGGCGACGTGCGCTACTGCAAGTCGGGCCTTTGCTTCGGCCTGGGCTGCGTCACCGCGTGCAAGGCGGACAGCGACTGCGACACCACCAAGGTCTTCGCCGACACCGGCTGCGACACGACCGCCCACACCTGCAAGGGCAACCCGGGCAAGGCCTGCACGGCCGACATCGACTGCTCGGGCTGGGAGTGCGGTGAGGCGCGCCAGATCCTCGGCGACGGCCAGGGCGGCCTCGCCGGTCCGTTCTGGGAGCTGTGCTGGCCGAAGAGCTGCGCCACCGACGACGAGTGCGGCGGCGGCTTCTACTGCCGCTTCTTCTGGAACGGCGTGGGCGGCGACGGCGCGGCCCTCGACAACCTCTGCCTGCGCCAGAACCCGGACGGCGTGAACCTGGGCGACAAGTGCGACCCGGACACCTCGGACAACATCCCGGGCGACGTCTGCAAGAACGAGGACCTGTGCATCGGCGGCTACTGCTCGACGCTGTGCGGCTCGGACGCCGACTGCTCGGCGGCTGACGGCCAGGTGTGCGCCGTGGCCGAGCTCCCCGGCGACGAGGACGACGACGGCACGGACGACTTCGTGCTGCCGGTGAAGTGGTGCCAGACCTATCCGGGCGCCACCAGCGACTGCCTCACCGAGGAAGACTGCGGCACCGGCGAGAGCTGCCAGGTGTTCGAGGTCGAGAACCCCGACGAGACCGGCCGGACCGACTCGCCGTTCGTGCTCGCGGGCAAGTGCCAGAACGTCGCGGCGGAGTTCCCCGGCACGGCCGGTGAGTTCGGCGCGAGCTGCACGGGCGGCTCGGAGTGCAAGTCGGGCTTCTGCCTCGGCGCGACCGACACGACCCCGGGCTTCTGCACGAAGGTCTGCGGCGCCACCAGCGAGTGCGGCTCGGTCACCATCGGCACCGACACGGGCAACGGCATCTGCGCCTCGCTCCTGCTCGGCTACGGCGGCGACATCGACGACTCGACCAACGCCGTCTACATCCCGCTGTGCGTCCTCACGACCGACTCGCTCGAGGACTGCTCGGCCGACCTGTCGTGCACGGCCGAGAACGAGATCTGCTCGTTCAACGTCGTCGCCACCGACGCGACCCACCCGGCCAAGGTCGAGTACCTGTGCTCGGCCCTCGTCGATCCGGGTGACGACATGCCGACCGGCGCCGTCGGCAGCGCCTGCAACCTGAACCCGGCCGATGGCGATCCCCCGCAGTGCGCGGGCGGCTACTGCCTCGAGGACAAGGACGGCAACGGCTACTGCTCGAAGCCCTGCAAGGCGGCGGGCGACTGCAGCGGCGGCACGACCTGCACCGACACGGCGACCTTCGCGCGCGTCGGCAAGTACGAGGCCAACTCGGGCTCGGTCGGGCTGTGCCGTAAGGACGTCGAGTGCGAGACCTGCTACGGCCAGTTCGACTGCCCGGGCGACCTCGTCTGCTCGAACCTCGGCACGAACAACACGCCGGACTTCCGCTGCGTCCCGGGCTGCACCGACGCCTCGTCGTGCACCAACGAGACCGGCAAGCAGTGCAACGACTCGGCCGACGAGCGTGGCGTTGCGACCAAGGGCTGCTTCGACAAGAACGGCGCCACGCCGGTCAACTACTGCAAGCAGTGATATCCGCCGCCGGTGACCGGGGATCATACCCGGGTCGTCGCGGATGAACGCAGCGGGCGCCCCTCACCAGGGCGCCCGTTTCGTTTTCGGGGACAGCGTTGTCCGGGCTCGCTCGGGACCGCGTCCGGCGTTACCGTCCGGCCGTGCACATCCGGCGGTCCGAGTTCAGCCAGGGCAGCCTTCTCCGCCGGGTGGCGAGCGGGCCACGCCCCCTGTGGCCCTCCGCCTCCGAAGGCAGGCTCGGCCTGCTGTTGCGGTGGCTCGCGCTCGGTGCGGCGGCTGGCGGCTGCGGCATCGACCTCACGCCGAACATCCCCGACGTGAGCGGGCGGGACACAGCGCCGGGCGATATCGGCGACGCGCTCGACCAGGAGATCCCCGACCACATCGCCTGCACCAGCGACGACGACTGCGCGGCGTACGCCGGCTGCTGCCTCGACCCGCGCTGCAAGGACGGCGTGTGCATGCCGTTCTACGTGCCGGGTTGCTGCACGACGCCCGGGCCGTGCGCGACCACGACCATCTTCCACAACGGCACCTGCGCCCAAGCGTGCGTGCCCGACGGCTGCAGCGAGTCACTGAGCCTGCCGCTCGGGTCGTGCGACGAGACGACGTGGGCGCTCGCTCGCGACGCCGACGGGCTCGCCGCCCTCGCCTTCTCGGATGCCACCCCCGACGACCGCAGCGCCTGGACGCTGGCCGCGGCGCGCCCGTTCGCGGGCCAGCCGAGCCTGCACCCCGGCGACGTCGTGTGCCCGACCTACTACGACGGCCCGCTGGATGCCGACTGCCGGCCGCTCGCCAGTGGCGACGCGGGCACGGTGACGCTGGGCCTCGCGACGCCGAGCATCCAGCTGCCGGGGGATCACCCGTCGGTTCTACAACTATGGTTGTGGATCGACGTGGGCGCCGGTCACGTCGACGGCCTGACCGTCGCGGTCGAGCGCGACGGCGCCGGCGTGCGCACCGTGTGGGACCCGCGCACGGCGACCGACCTGCCGCGCGCGGCGTGGACCCTGCTGCTCGTCGATCTCTCCGAGGACGCCGGCAACACCGTGCGCATCCGCCTCGAGTTCGACACCTACGATGGCCGCGACAACGACCACCCCGGCGTCTACATCGGCGAGATGCTCGTCCACGGCCTGTGCCAGGACGACACCACCTGCCCGGCGCCGGCTCCGTGTGCGCTCCCGCGCGCCGTGCCCGTGGTGCCGTTCGAGAGCCTGGGCTGCGTCGTCGCGCCGAGCGACCCCGGGCCGGTCTGCGCGCCCTGCACCAGCGCTGCCGGCTGTGCCATCAGCGACGCCTGCGACGTGGCCCGCTGCGAGCTCGGCGCCTGCGTCGTGAGCCACGAGCTGACCGCCGCCTGCTGCACCCCTGACCCGACCTGGCCGGGCGACCCATCGTTCGAGGGCGTGCTCGACCCGGGCTGGGAGGCCGACCCCGGCTGGGCGGTGTCGGGCGTCGCCAGCTTCGTCGGCGAGAGCTCGCTTCACTTCGGCCTGTCCGACGGCTCGGCCATCGCGCTGCCGGGCGAGGCCGCGGCCGGCACGGTGTGGTCGCCGCCGGTCACCCTGCCCCGCGACGCGCCGGTCTGGAGCTTCGCGCTCGACCTGTCGACCGAGTGGGACGCGGCGCCGTCGGCCGATAACGTGTCGGGCCTCGACCTGCTCGAGGCCCTGGTCGTGCCAGTCGCGGCCGCGCCCGTCGCGCCGGCGGTGGTCTGGGACAGCCGAGCCATCGGCGGGACGACCGAGGGCGCCTGGCGCCGGATCCGCATCGCCCTCGACCGCTGGCCGGGGCAGACGGTGCGGCTCGGGCTGCGCTTCCAGACCGGTGACGAGAACGCCAACGACGGCGCCGGCGTGTTCGTCGACGACGCGCGCGTCTTCCGAGCCTGCCCTGGATGCGGCTCCGAGGCCGTCGCGCCGGCCTGCGACCCGGGTACCGTCGAGCCGTGAGGCCGCGCGCCGGGCGAGCCCGGTGCGGCCACCGACGGGCGGCCCGAAAACCGCGGCGCATCCCCCGATTGCCCGCTTTCCATGCGGCACCCAAAAGCCTTGACGCATCTTTTCGGGCCGTGTTAGCGAGGCGCCGCTTTCGGGGCGGCCGTCCGGGTGAATGCATCGCCAAGGCAGTCGGCTCCCGCCGGCACTCGGAGCATCCTCGAACATGCTACTTCAAGACGCGAACCCCGAGACATTCCTGAGCGCCGGCATGGTCGACGTCGACATGTCGCTGTTCGTGATGCTGGGCCTGTTCCTGGTGTTCACGTTCCTGCTCCACATGCTCGTCCTGAAGCCGCTCATCGCGGCTCAGGAGAAGCGCCACGCCTCCATGGGTGGGGCGCGCGAGGGTGCCTCGGAGGCCGAGCTGAAGGCCGCCGAGCTGCGCCTCGAATACGAAGGGCGGCTGACGCGGGCGCGGCAGGACGCGGTGTTGGTCAGGGACCAGATCAAGCACGACGCCGAGCAGCAGGGCGCGAGCACCGTCGCTGCCGTCGAGAGCGAGACGCACGCCCAGCTGGTCGCCGGCCAGGAGGCGCTCGCGCAGACCGCGGCCAAGGCCCGCGCCGACATGAAGCTCGCGGCGGAGCAGCTCTCGACCGAGCTCGCGGCTCGGCTCCTCGGAGGCAAGGCATGAAGCGACTGGTCGCGGCGACGCTCGGCGCGCTGGCCCTCTTGACCCCGGGCATCGCTCTCGCCTCGGGCGGGTGGACGTTCTCGGTCGAGGGCTTCTACATCATCGACTTCGTGATCTTCGCCGGCCTGCTGGTGTACTTCGTGCGCGGCCCGGCCAAGAAGTTCCTGGCGGCGCGCTACGAGCGCATCACCGCCGAGATCACCGCGGCCTCGCGTCTCAAAGCCGAGGCCGACCTGAAGCTGCTCGAGGTCGAAAAGCTCCTTTCCGATTTCGAGGCCGAGGTCGGTCGCATCCGCGAGCAGTTCCGTCAGGACGGCGAGCGCGAGAAAGCGCGCGTCCTGGCCGACGCGTCGGCGCAGACCGAGAAGCTGCGCACGACCGTCGTGAAGCAGCTCGAGCAGGAGGCCGCCGCGCTCAAGGAGACGCTCTCGAAGGAGCTCACCGCGGCGGTGCTGGCGTCCACCGAGGCCAAGGTGAAGGCCAAGGTCGACCAGGCCACCCACAAGGCGCTCAACGGCAGCTACATCGACAGCCTCGAGAAGCTCGAGAGCCTGGCCACCCTCGTCAAGGCCGCCTGACATGAGCTACTCGCCGATCGCTCGCCGCTACGCCCGGGCCCTCATCGAGCTCTGCGCGGAGTCGAAGAACCACGCCGTCATCGGCAAGCAGCTCGAGACGTTCGCCGAGACGTGGAAGAGCTCGACCGAGCTGCAGTCCATCGTCCAGGGTGGCGTGGCGTCGCTGGCCGACAAGAAGGAGATCCTCTCGAAGATCTTCGCGCGCTATCTCTTCGCGCCCACGACGCGGAACTTCCTGCTCGTGCTGCTCGAGGCGGGCCGGCTCTCCGAGATCGGCGAGATGGTCGAGGCCTTCAACACCATGCTCGACGACCAGCAGCTGCGGGTGCGCGCCAGCGTGACCTCGGCCGTGCCGCTCGAGAAGGCCGACATCCAGCGCATCCAGGCTGCGCTGCAGCGCCTCACCGGCAAGGCCGTGCTGCTCGATGCGCGCGTCGACCCGTCCATCATCGGCGGCGTCGTCACGACGGTCGGCAACCTGGTGCTCGACGGCAGCCTCAAGAGCCAGCTCGCCCGCATCGGCGAGCGCATCGCCGAAGCCTGAACGACACGTCCCGCCGCGCATGAGCGCGCGCACGTCGTCGCCCGACGACCTGACACCCGACTCGCCCCAGCATCCCATTCCGGCTGCCGCAGTCAGCCGCCAAGGACATCCGACATGAACATCAGCGTTGCCGAGATCAGCTCGATCATCAAGGCGCAGATCGCCGACTACGACAAGAAGGTCGAGGTCCAGGAGACCGGCACCGTGCTGAAGTGCGGCGACGGTATCGCGCGCCTCCACGGGCTCGAGAACGCGATGGCCGGCGAGCTCCTCGAGTTCGGCAACGGCGTGCGCGGCCTGGTGCTGAACCTCGAAGAGGACAACGTCGGCGTGGCGCTGCTCGGCAGCGCGGACCAGGTGAAGGACGGCGACGTGGCGCGCCGCTCCGGCAAGATCATGCAGGTGCCGGTCGGCAAGGCGCTGCTCGGCCGCGTCGTCAACGCGCTCGGCCAGCCCATCGACGGCAAGGGCCCCATCGACACGACCGAGTTCCGTCGCGTCGAGATCAAGGCGCCCGGCATCATGACGCGCAAGTCGGTGCACGAGCCGATGATGACCGGTCTCAAGGCCATCGACTCGATGACCCCGATCGGCCGCGGCCAGCGCGAGCTCATCATCGGCGACCGCCAGACCGGCAAGACCGCGGTGGCGATCGACACGATCATCAACCAGCGCGGGCAGAACATGTTCTGCATCTACGTCGCCATCGGTCAGAAGCAGTCGACCGTGGCGAACGTGGTGCTCCGCCTCGAGAAGGCCGGCGCCATGGAGTACACGATCGTCGTGTCGGCGACCGCGTCCGAGATGGCGACGCTGCAGTTCCTGGCGCCCTACGTCGGCTGCACCATGGGCGAGTGGTTCCGCGACAACGCCATGCACGCGACCATCATCTACGACGACCTCTCGAAGCAGGCCGTCGCGTACCGCGAGATGTCGCTCTTGCTGCGCCGCCCGCCGGGCCGCGAGGCGTACCCGGGCGACGTCTTCTACATCCACTCGCGCCTCCTCGAGCGCGCCGCCAAGCTGAACGACGGCCTGGGCGGAGGGTCGCTGACGGCGCTGCCCATCATCGAGACGCAGGCCGGTGACGTGTCGGCCTACATCCCGACCAACGTCATCTCGATCACCGACGGCCAGATCTTCCTCGAGACCGACCTCTTCTTCCAGGGCGTCCGCCCGGCCATCAACGTCGGCATCTCGGTGTCGCGCGTCGGCGGCGCGGCGCAGACGAAGATCATGAAGAAGGTGTCGGGCTCGCTGAAGCTCGACCTCGCGCAGTACCGCGACGTCGCGGCCTTCGCGCAGTTCGCGTCCGACCTCGACGCGGCGACGCAGCGCCAGCTGGCCAAGGGCGAGCGCCTGGTCGAGCTGCTCAAGCAGCAGCAGTACCAGCCCATCCCGATGGAGGAGCAGGCGCTCATCATCTTCGCCGGCACGGCGCCCGAGGGCTTCTTCATGGACATCCCGGTGGGCGACATCTCGCGCTGGGAGCGCGAGCTGCGCGAGTTCATCCGCGCGCGCCACGGTGGGCTCCTCGAGGACATCAAGAAGGTCGCCGACCTCACCAAGGAGATCCGCGAGCGCATGGCGTCGGCAATCAAGGAGTTCAACGGCTCCTTCAAGGCGACGGTCAAGGCCCGAGAGCGTCCGGCGCGCGCCGGGCTCCGGCGGGCGTCGAGGGAGGGTTGGATGTCCAAGCTCAAGCTCATTCGCAAGCGCATCGGTGCGGTGCGCAACACGGCGAAGATCACCAAGGCCATGAAGATGGTCGCGGCGGCACGCCTGCGTAAGGCGCAGTCGGCCATCGAGACGCTGCGACCCTACGCCTACCGCACGCGCGACATCATCGCGCAGCTGGCGGCGCGCGCGGACTTCTCGGACCATCCTCTGCTAGCGCAGCGGACGCCGAAGAAGGTCGAGATGCTGGTGCTGACGTCGGACCGCGGCCTGTGCGGCGCCTTCAACTCCAACATCAACCGCACCGCCGAGCGCTACATCCGCGCCAACGAGGTCGGGCACGAGCACATCGAGCTCGACATCGTCGGCAGGAAGGGCAACGAGTTCTTCAAGCGGCGCACGACGCCCATCGGCATGTACTTCAAGGACGTGCTGCAGACACCGAGCCAGGACAAGGCCTCGGAGATCGCCGAGCACGCCATCCGCCGCTTCACCGAGGAAGGGCTCGACGCGCTCTACGTCGTCTACAACGAGTTCAAGAGCGCCATGACCCAGCGGGTCGTGGTCGAGCAGCTGCTGCCCATCGTGCCGGCGGCGGCCGAGAGCGGGCGCTACATGCCCGACTTCATCTACGAGCCGGGTCGCCTCGAGATCATGGACGCCGTGCTGCCCGGGCACGTCACCGTGCAGATCTACCGCATGCTCCTCGAGAGCGTGGCCTCCGAGATGGGCGCGCGCATGAGCGCCATGGACTCGGCGACCAAGAACGCGGGCGAGATCATCTCGAAGCTGACGATGCAGTACAACCGCGCGCGGCAGTCGGCGATCACCAAAGAGCTCATCGAGATCATCAGCGGCATGGAAGCGCTCTGAGGCCTCTGGCCTCGAGCAGCGCGCGCCGCCGGCCCCTTCGAATTCGTATCCCCCAGGAGAGTTAGACCATGGCGACCCCCAGCACCGACAACCTCCCGATGGGCCGCGTGATGCAGGTCATCGGCCCCGTCGTCGACGTCGAGTTCCCGAGCGGCGGCCTCCCCAAGATCCTGACGGCGCTCCGGGTCACCAACAAGTCGATCAGCGACAAGGAGTGGAACCTCGTGCTCGAGGTCGCCATGCACCTCGGCGACTCGGCGGTGCGCGCGGTGGCCATGGACGCGACCGACGGCCTCACGCGCGGCCTCGCGGTGGAAGAACACCAACGCCCTCATCGCCATCCTCGTGGGCGAGGGCGTGCTCGGCCGCGTGCTGAACGTCGTCGGCGAGCCGGTGGACGACGCCGGCCTGGCGGTGGCGGTGCGCTGGTGATCCTATCCATCGCGCGGCCCCGTCGCTCGTCGACCAGGACCCGAACATCCAGATGTTCGAGACCGGCATCAAGGTCACCGACGACCTGCTCGCGCCGTATCAGCGCGGTGGCAAGATCGGCCTCTTCGGCGGCGCGGGCGTCGGCAAGACGGTGCTCATCCAGGAGCTCATCAACAACATCGCCAAGCAGCACGGCGGTGTGTCGGTGTTCGGCGGCGTCGGCGAGCGCACGCGCGAGGGCAACGACCTGTGGCACGAGATGCATGACTCGAAGCTCCAGGACGGCACCCGTGCTCGAAGTGCGCGCTGGTCTTCGGCCAGATGAACGAGCCCCCGGGCGCTCGTCAGCGCGTGGCGCTGTCGGCGCTCACGGTGGCCGAGTTCTTCCGCGACGAGCGCGGCCAGGACGTGTTGTTCTTCATCGACAACATCTTCCGCTTCACGCAGGCGGGCTCCGAGGTGTCGGCGCTCCTCGGTCGTATCCCCAGCGCCGTCGGCTACCAGCCGACGCTCGCCACGGAGATGGGCCAGCTCCAGGAGCGCATCACCACCACGAACAGCGGTTCATCACCTCGGTGCAGGCCATCTACGTGCCCGCTGACGAATTCGACGCGGACCCGGCGCCGCGCGACCGCGTTCGCCCATTTGGACGCGACCACCGTGCTCTCGCGCCAGCTGTCGGCGCTCGGCATCTACCCGGCCGTGGACCCGCTCGACTCGACGTCGCGCATCCTGTCGCCCGACGTCGTCGGCCAGGAGCACTACGCCATCGCCCGCCGCGCGTGGTATATCCTCCAGACCGGCGGCGATCTGCAGGACATCATCGCCATCCTCGGCATGGACGAGCTCACCGAGGACCAGCGCCTGACGGTGTACCGCGCGCGCAAGATCCAGCGCTTCCTGTCGCAGCGTTCCACGTGCTGCCGAGGCGTTCACCGGCTCGCCGGGCAAGTACGTGAAGCTCGCCAGGACACCATCCGCGGCTTCAAGCGCATCTGCGAAGGCTCCTACGACGACGTCTCCGAGCAGGCCTTCTACATGGTCGGGACCATCGAAGAGGCGCTCGAGAAGGCCAAGACTCCTTGATCTCCTGCGACCGCCCTGCGCCGCTCGTCGCTCTCGCCCGCGAGATGCCGGCGTCGCGAGCAGCCGCGCCCCGCCGCCGCGCGCCCGCGGCCCCGATGCCCCGCGCTCCGGGGCCGATCGCCGCGGCCCCCCGGCTGCCGCGTTCGCGCCCCCGGGGAGATGCCCTGCGGGCTCCCGCGAGACCCGCGCTCGATCATGGGAACTGGTGCCATGCATCTCGTCGTCGTGACTCCGATGGGCTCTGTTGTCGATGCGACCGTCACTGCGGTGATCATCCTGCGCCATGGGTGAGCTCGGCGTGCTGCCCGGCCACCGCGCGCTCATCACCAGCTCGGCCATCGGCCAGCTGAGCTGGGTCGAGGGCGGAAGTCGCGGATGCTGGCTACCAACGAGGGCTTCTGCGACATCCACGACGACGAGATCGTGTGCGGGTTGCCGGAGTCGGCCGAGGCGCCCGGACGAGATCGACGCCGAGCGCGCCAAGAAGTCGCTCGAGGCGGCCGAGGCGCACCTGAAGACCATCGACGGCTACACCGAGCCGGTCGAGTACAAGCAGGCGCAGAACAAGCGCGCCCGCGCGCTGAACCGCCTCGCGGTCGCGCGCTTCGCGACGCCCGAGGCCCTGCGCGCAGGCTGCTCGCGACGCGAAGTGAGCGCGTGAGCGAGCCGCTGCACGCGGCGCTGCGGGTGCCTCCGGGCGCCCTCATGTCGATGCGTCGGCGGCGATGACGGCCGACGGGCTGCCGGTCCTGCTGGCCGACCCCGAGCGCTGGCTCGCGCAGTACGTCGACGGCGAGGCCGAGCTGGCGCTGGACGAGCTCCCTACCCGGCCATCCTGGCGGCGCTGGCGCGCTACCTGCTGCAGCTGGCGACGCCCGACGCGCTGCTGCGGGCCGCGGTGCGCGAGGCGCTGCGACATGCGCCGGCGGCGCGCAGCTGGCGGTCGAGGTCGGCTGCTCGGTCGGCCCCGACCTGCGCGCTGCGCGCGGTGGCGGCGCACGTCATCGGCTTCGACCTTCGTACCTGCTGGCGCTGCGCGCCGCGCGCGCGCAGGTCGACGGCCAGCCGGCCGTGGGTCGAGCGCATCGAGGGCCGGAGCTTCTCGGTCGACGAGCCGCGCGTTCACGCCGTGCGACGGGGTGACGTTGGTGGTCGGCGACGCGCTCGACGCGCCGCTCGGCGAGCGCCACCGCCGACGTCGTGCTGGCGCTGAACGTGCTCGACAACGTGGCCGACCCGCGCCTCGCGCTGCGCGAGATCGATCGTATGCTGCGGCCGGGCGGGCTCCTCGTCCTGGGCGCTCCGTTCGCGTGGCAGGACGCCATCACGCCGCTCGAGAACCAGCTCGGCGGTTCCGTCGGCGCGCCCCACGACAGCACACCGCCCATGCTGGGCGAGCTGCTCGGCCCGGGCTTCGCCATCGTCGAGCGCAGCGACGTGCCGTGGGTCCTGCGCGACCACGCGCGCGCCGAGTTCCACTACCTCGTCCACCTCGTCGCGGCCCGGAAGCTCACGGCCTGAGCCCGAGGGGCGCTCGTGCTCGTGCTCGGGGCTCGGGCTCGGGGCTCGTGCTCGGGGCTCGGCTCGGGGCTCGTGCTCGGGGCTCGGGCTCGTGCTCGGGGCTCGGGCTCGGGGCTCGGGCTCGGGGCTCGGGGCTCGGGTTCGGGGCTCGGGGCTCGGGGCTGGGGCTGGGGCTCGGGGCTGGGGCTCGGGCTCAGGCTCGGGGCTCGTGTCACCGGACTCCCGAGGTCGCCGGCGCCCCCTATCAGTCGATGCCCGAGAACGCGCGCAGGCTGGCCGCGTCCTCGGTGCGCGCGCCGCTGGCGTCGCGGATGACCAGCGCCGTCGGCGGCCGCGAATCGACAAGCTGCTTGACGAGCGTCCAGACGGAGAACAGCGGCGGGTTGGGAGCGCGCGCCACGATGTCGGTGCGGCCCTCGAGGTACAGCCCGGCCGCGCGCGCCGCGGCCAGCACGCGCGCGTTTGCCGCCGAGGCGCCGCACAGGACGAAGGCGCCGGCCACGCTCATGAGCGCGCCGGCCGTCTCGATATAGGCCTCGACGCCGCCTCGCACCTCGAGGCGCGCCAGCGTGCGCTGCTCGTCGTCGGCCGCGAGCGCGTGGCCGACCGGGAAGTAGGGCGGTGTGCCCGTCACGAGGTCGAAGCCGCGGCCGAGGTCGGCCCAGCGCGCGCGGTCGCGCAGGTCGCCGTGCACGACGCGCACGCGCTCGTGCAGGTAGTTGTGCGCGACGTTGCGCTCCAGCAGCGCGAACGACACCGCCTGCGCCTCGATGCCGACGAGGCGCGCGTCGGGCAACGACCAGGCGAGGTGCAGCAGCACCGAGCCGATGCCGCAGCCGAGGTCGAGGATGGACCTCGCGTCAGGCATGCGCCGCGCCGCGACGAAGGCAGTGGCGACGTCGTCGACCGAGAAGCGATGGCCCTTCTGGCGCTGCCACAGCCACACGTCGCGCGTCAGCCGGTCGAGGGTGAGCGGGCCGAGCTCAGGGTCGAGCGTCGGCGCCCCGCGACTCAAGACTCGGCGTCTTCCTCGACGCCGGCGCCGTCGGCGCCCTCCCAGTGGATGAGGCCCATGCGGCAGTTGCCGTCGAAGACCGCGCCGCGCTCGACCACCAGCGACGGGCTGACGATGTTGCCGACCAGGTGACCCGGCG
This sequence comes from Myxococcota bacterium, assembly GCA_046351155.1. Taxonomy (GTDB): domain Bacteria; phylum Myxococcota_A; class UBA9042; order PHBI01; family PHBI01; genus JAXLYZ01. The sequence continues at coordinate 165,412 of JAXLYZ010000014.1, read as the reverse complement.
CGTGCAGCTCGACGCAGTTCGAGGCGCGGATGTTGCCGTAGACGGTGCCGTAGACGACCACCGTCGCGACGTCGAGCTCGGCCCGCACCTCGGCGCCCTCGCCGATGATGAGCGCAAGTCGTCGATGACACCCGCCGGCGAAGGACCCGTCGATGCGCACCGTCCTCTTGAAGGTCATCTTGCTCGAAGTGGCTGCCTCGACCCACCAGCGTGTTCACGTCGGCCATCATCTGCTCCGTGGTTGTCGAGGCCGCGCGAGCGGGCCGCAGGTCGCTGCGACCCTCGATCCGGCATCATCGTCGGCTCGCAGCATGCTCAAGATTCTCCATGAGGAATAGCGCTCGATAAAGGTTGACGCGCGCTGCGCGCAGACTATCTTGCGCGCCCGGCCCGGTCGAGTCATCTTGCAGCCTGACCGGCCACCGTCGGACCTCGCCAGCGCCTGAACTGGCCGTCGTCCGAGGGCCAACGCCTCGTGGGATGAGGCGCAAGGGCGTGAACCACAACCTCGGCGCCTCTGGGCCTCGGCGTCGGGGCCATCATCCGTGCGGAGCGTGATCCCATGATCGAGGTCAGTGGCCTGACGAAGTCCTACGATGACTTCCAGGCCTCAAAAGGCATCGATCAAGGTGAACCGCGCAAGGAGATCGTCGGCTTCCTCGGCCCAACGGCGCGGGCAAGACGACGACCATGAAGATCCTGACCTGCTACATGCTGCGGTGATCGCCGGCACCGTGGTCATCGACGGCAAGGACATCAACACCCACTGCTCGAGGTCCGCTCGAGGATGGGCTACCTGCCCGAGTCGACGCCGCTCTATACCGACATGATCGTCTTCGACTACCTGCGCCACGTGGCCACCGTGCGCGGCGTGCTGCCCTCGAGCGCAACCTGCGCCAAGCGCAGATGATCCTCGACCGCGCCTGCAGGAGATCGGCACGCTGTCGAGCGCCTGGCGCAGAGCGCTGGCCTGCAAGAAGGCCTCGGCTCCACGAGGTCTCCATCTCAACCTCGACCGAGCTCGACCTGCGGGTCCTCGACCTGGGCCCAGACCGCCAGAGTCCTTCGTCTCCATCTGCGCTGTACCGGTGATGAAGACCGCTTTCCGTTCCAAACACGCAGCGAATCGCAAGCCTGGGAGGAGGAGGACGCCCGGGGCTTCAGCAGGTCTCATGCCCGCGCATGGCGCAGGCACGTCAAGGGTTCGACGAACTCGCCGCCGAAGCCTTCGAGGCGAGCGGCGAACGGTAGACGCAGCGCCTTCGAAGCCGCCCCGTGGCGAGCACGTCGAGGGCGGTGAGTTGAATTTCCCAGAGCTCTTCGTCTCCGCTGGTCGACCTTGAGCGCGCCGGCGCCCTGGAGGGGCCGACGTTGCGGTCGGTCGACGTCGGCCGGCGCACGGGGACTCCTCGCGGCGTCGTCGCCTCTTCGGCAGGTAGAACGGTCGGCGGCGACGGCCGGCCGACGATGTACGCCCAGGCGATCCTTGCGCCCCTTCCAGGCTCGTCCAGGAGACGACCCCGCCGATCACGTCTCCGGGCCAGGAATTCCAGCGCCTTGCGCCGACGGCCGGCTGCGCCAGCGACCACCGCGCTGAAGAAGCCCTCGCCGTCGCGGATCGTTCCTCGCGCGCTACGTTCGCCGCGAGCTCATTTCCACTTCAACTCGCCCATCGCCTGCATCGTCATCACGGTGTTCCTCGTCGTGCGGGCGATGCTCTTCATCTTCGACAACCCCGACAGCGGCACGCCGTTCGAGAGCCAACGAGGCGTCGCTCAGGAACCTGTTCGGGCCTCGACCACGGCCACCAAGTTCGGCGGCATCCCGCCTCTTCGCGTTCCTCGTGCCGGCGCTGACGATGCGCCTCATCAGCGAGGAGAAGCGCACCGGCACCATCGAGCTGCTCGTGACCTGGCCTCGTCACCGACACCAGATCGTCGTCGGCGGCACCTGGCCGGCGTGGCCTTCGTGGCCATCATGCTGCTCACCTGGCCGCTCGTGCTCTTGGTCGGCCGCCTCGGGCCAAGCTCGACATGGGCCTCGTCGTCGGCGGCTACCTCGGGCTCCTGCTGGTCGGCGCGACTTACCTCGCGCTCGGCTTCGACGTCGTCGTGGACGAGGAACCAGATAACGCCTACCCCGTGGGCGTCCTGCTGTGCGCCTTCTCTACTTCGTCGACGGCATGATCGGCAGCATCTGGGGCCGACGCGCGCGATTCTCGCGGCCTTGTCGATCAAGGCCCACTTCCAGAACGTCGCGCGGCGTCATCGACCTCCGCGACCTCGTTCCTACGGGTCGCTCATCGCCGCGGTTCGGTCGTGATTTCCAGCAGTCGCCCAGGCCCGCACTGGAAGAAGTGAGGCGCGCATGTCACGCATGTCTCGTGCCTGCTGCGGACTGAACCTGGCGCTGGTCAGTCCTACTGGTCGTCATCGCCAGGTCCTCCGAACGTGCTGCTTCGCCGACGCGCGCGCGCATCGACCTCTCCGAGAACCAGGTCAACGTGCTGTCCGACGCGTCGCCGACAGGCGGCGGCGGCGCTCGACGGCCTCGAGGTGCGCGTCTACGTGTCGCCCGACCTGCCCGAGGAAGGTGCCGATGGGCTACAACGGCGATGCTGGAAGACCTGTGGCCTGCAGAAGTCTTCGACAAGCTCGAGGAGTACAAGGCCTTACGGCTCGGCATGACCATCACGCTGGTCACCGACGACGTGCTCGTCGCCGAGGCCGAGCGGAACGGCGTGAAGCTCTTCACCGGCAGAGGCGAATTCGTCGAACACCGGCACGCTCGAGTTCGCGACAAGCACGTACCGGCGCGTCGTTCCACTACGAGGAACGCCACCGGAGGTCTTCGATCTGGTGCTGACCTCGAAGTACTTCGAGTTCGAGCATCACGAAGCGCCTCCTGCGCCTGCGCTACGCTACCGACAAGCGTGCGCCTGCATGAAGACCTACGCCGGTAGCGGCGTCCCAAGGACGTGGCCAAGGTCTGTGCCAAGGTCGAGTGCCGCGGGTGCTGGCCGAGAAGCAGGATGTCAACGACCTCGCCTCGGTGCTTCCATGGCGCGGCGCAGTCGAAGATCAGCGCGCCTGGGCCGCAGGCCGCCGGCGCGAAGCAGGCCTGCGCCGCGTGGCTCCGGCGGCCGAGAAGGCGGCACCGTTCAAGGACAAGAACGACCCGCTGAGCCGCATGGTGCTCATCGCCAACGCCCTCACCGAGCGCCTCGGCCAGCTCGACACGACGCTGGCCGACCAGGACCCGCAGGCGCAGGGCAGGCCATCGGCCAGCACCAGCAGCTGGTCGCCATCGCCAAGGCGGTCGAGGATCAGCGAAAGGACATGGGAGGACTCGGCCTGGCCGGCGCCGGCATCGGCTTCGTCTGCAACGGCAAGGTCTTCCGCCCTGCCCTGTCGGAACGCTGCTGGTGCTGAAGGAGCTCGAGGGCGCGCTGGACGCAGAAGAACCCTGATCCTCGGGCAGATGCTGCCGGCGGTCGAGCGCATCCAGGAGGAGATGAACCAGGTCCTCCAGCAGATCAACCAGGCCTTCAAGGCGCGCGGCTTCGACATCGAGGGTCGACCTCGACGAGACGCTGCCTCGACGACATGCAGGCGCTGGTCGTCTTCGGCCCGAAGTCGAGCTTCAGCGACTCGGCAGCCTGCAGATCGATCAGTTCAGGACAACGGCGGCTCGCTCATCGTTCATGGATCCGTGGACGTGAACATCCAGCCCTACATCGCCGAAGGGCGAGATCGACAAGCCGTCGCTCAGCAAGAACACGAGCAACATCGCCGCCCTGAAGAGCTACGGCATCGCCCCCAACGGCGGCATGGTGCTCGAGCCGAAGAGCTACTGCGGCGAGCTGGCGCTGATGCAGTTCCTCCGCCAGTGGGAACCAGCTATCCTGTTCAGGCCGCACGGCGTGCTGCACGCGATGATCCCGACTCACGAAGTCTTCGACACTACGGACCTGCTGGTGCGCGCCACGACCGCGTTCGTCGCTGCCGTACACGACCTGGTTCACGCTCGAGCCGAAGCTGGAGTCGAGCTCACCGCGCCAGCGACCTCGTCCTCGACGCGGCCAGCATGGACCGCCTGACTTCCTGCTCGACCTGCAGGACGGTGATCGAGCCTCGCCAAGGGCAGCGCCGATGTCGCCGGACGCGCGGCCTATCTTCGTGGTGGCGGCCATGGCGCGCGGTGAGTTCCAGAGCCATGCTGCTGGAGGCGCTGAAGAAGCCCGAGAAGAAGGACGACGCCGAGGATCCGAACGACCCGACGTGGCGAAGCCTACAGCGAAGGACGCGACATCCTGGGCGACAAGCGCGGTGCTGAGTCGGGAAGCGGGCGCGCTGGTGCTGGGCCTGAACCTCGGGCTCGAGCCGCTGTCGAACGAGACCCATCTTCGAGGGCTTCGACATGGCCATGCTCGCGGGCGAGCAACATGGACTACATCGAGAAGTTCCAGCAGTACCTGCGCGAATCCACCAGAACTGGTCGACGCGCATCAACCAGGCGAACGCGTCGCTGGCCGAGAACATCGGCTTCCTCCAGAACGCGCTCGACTGGAGCGCAGCGCGACGCGCTGGCCGAGCTCCGGAGCAGCAGTACGCGGCCTCGGCCGCTCGCGGTCTCCGACGACCTCGAGCACCAAGACCTCGACCACGGTCATGGGCCTCGTCATCCCGGCGCCTGGCAGGTTCCTGCCTTCGGTCTCGCCTGGTCGCTCTGGCGTAAGTCGCGTCGCAAGGGTCTCGGCTATGAAGAAGTCGACTTGTCCCTCCCCCGCCGGGGCAGCGGTCCTGGTGGTCATCACCTATCCTCGTGACTCCGAAGGGCACGCCGCCGCCGCCCCCAAGCTGTCGATCGACGGCTACGCGACCAAGGAGCAGCTGGCGGCGCAGCAGGCCCGCGGCATCATGGAGCGCCGGTCGAGATCCCCTCGCCCATCGACGAGATCGTCATCGAGCGCGACCCGGCCGCGGCAGGGCCTGGCGGACGCGCAGATCCACCTCGTGCGCGACGGCGAGGGCAAGGACGCGACCTGGCGCATGACCGCGCCGGTCGAGGCCAGCGCCGGCACGAGGTCGAGAAGATAAGCCAGTTGTTCGAGTCGCCGACGCTCAGCAAGTACTCGCGCTGAAGCCGGCCGACCTGCGCGCTACGACTTCGAGTCGGCGCGGCGCGCGTGCGCGTCGCGCTGAAGTCGAAGGGCGCGGTCTGGAACGGGTCGACCTCGTCATCGGCCGCGTCGAGAGGCGAGGGCGGCGCGCAGGGCGAGCCGCCATCGATGCGACACCTGGGTGATGAAGGCCGACGACCCGGCGACCGCGTACCTGGTGGGCGGGAAGGACCTGCGCACGGGCCGTCGACGCCGACCTCGGTCACCTCCGCGACAAGAAGGTTCTCGGCTTCGATGGCGACGACGTCACCGTGATCGACATCGTGAGCTCGATGGCCAGAAGGTCGTCCTGTCCGGCACGCGCAGCGAGACGCCGGCGCCGCCCGCCGACCCGGCCAACCCCGACGCCGCTGGCGAAGCCGACGGTCAAGGTCGACTGGAAGGCTCACCGAGCCTGCCGGCGTGGTCGGCGACGCCTCCATCTCGGGCGCCAAGAGCCCGGCCGGGCCGCGCGTCAACGACTTCGCAGGCCGCTGATCAGCCGACGCGCCGCCACCGCCGCGCTCGCGGGCAGGACCATCACCGCGACGGTGAAGCCGAAGGGTGGCGGACCTGGTCGCGACCTACACGCTGAAGGTCGCCGACGGCGGCAACGACGTCGTGTGGGCCCAGCTCGACGGCAAGAAGGAGCGCCTGTCGCTGGCGTCCACACCGCCAAGAGCTTGGTGAAAGAGCCTGACGACCTCAAGAACAAGGTCGTCTACGACGTCACCCTGGAGGACGTGACCGAGCTCACGCTGAAGGGCGACACCGGGCCCATCACGTGCTGGCGAAGAACGGCGCGACGGACTACGGCGCCGGCCGTGGCCTATCCGGGCGACCTGGGCGTCATCCTGAAGCAGCCTCGAAGGTGACCGCGCAGGCGCTGGGCGCGGGCCGACGAGCAGGCCGCGGCGCGCGCGGCGCTGGCGACGCCCGACATCGACGCGGTGGTGAAGATCAAGCGCGACGGACGGCGCGCGCGGTGCGCTTCTCGAAGGTCCTGGACGGCGGCGACGGCGACAAGAACTGCTGGGCGTGGTGGGCGACGTGGCCACGGCCGAGCTGTTCCCAGATCCAGGACTACAACGCCAAGCGCTTCGAGACGATGGTGACGGCGATGCGCTGGAAGAAGTCTTCACCGCCAGCAAGGACTTCAGATCCAGCGCGTCGAGATCACCCCGGTCGGCCGCGGCGCCGACGGTCTCCGAGCGCATGCCGACCGACAGCGGCGGCGGCGAGCTGGTCGTCAGCCCGCCGGCCGGCAAGCAGACGAAGGAGGAGGCGGCGCGCACGCTCGGCCTGATGCTGGCGGCGCGCTCGACGCCAAGTCCTTCCAGGAGGGGAAGCCTCGCCGAGACCGCCTCGATCCGGCGCTGGCGACCAAGGTCGTGGTGAAGCTCGCCGACGGCTCGTCGACGACGCCGGATGATCTCGACCAAGTCGCCGGCGAGGGCGAGGCGGGTCTTCGCGGTCGCGGACACCGGTCCGCTGGCCAACACGGTCGTGGGCATCAACGAGTACCAGGCCAAGAACCTGACGAAGACGATGGCCGACATGCTCGAGGACGCGCCGGCACCGGCGCCCGCCTGGGTCCGGCTCCGGGTGGCCTCGCCGGCTCGGCGGGCCTGCGCCCGAGGCGCCCTTCAAGGCGCCGGCCTGACGCCGACCTTGCCGCCGGCGCCCAGCAGCGCCTTCAGCCTGGAAGACGTCGCCCTGAGCTCACGTCGCGGGTCGCGGGTCGCGGGCTCGTGCTCGTGGCTCGTGCCGGCTCGTGCTCGTGCTCGTGCTCGTGGCGCGTGCTCGTGCTCGTGGTCTCGGGGAATGCTCGAGCCTTGCGACGACCGCTCGTCAGCGGTCGAGGTAGCGCTCGACCTCCCACGGCGTGACCTGGCGTCGCCACGCCGCGCTCGTCGCGCGCGCGGGCGACGAGCGCCTCCGTGCGAGCCAGGTCGAGCACCTCGCGCGCCAGCGGCGAGCTCCTCGGCCGCGCGCCGCCTCGACCAGCGTCGCCGCCGGTGGGGCGTTGGCCGGCGCCCGACCGCGGCTCGCGGCGAGGCCGGCGCCGAGCACCAACGCCAGCAGCAGGTACGGGCTGGCCGCGCTGTCGGCGCCGCGCACCTTGCACCGTGGCGCCGTTCGCCGCGGCCGCTGGCCGAGGCCAGGACCTTCGGCGCGTGCGGCTCGGTCCAGCTGTTGACGGTGCTCTTCATGACCAGCTCGAGGGCCGGCACCTCGGCCTCGAGCCAGGCGCCGAAGGCCCGCGCCGCGGGCGAGAGGCCGCCCGGATCGAGCGCGTCGGGGAAGCTCGGCGTGCCGCCCTCGACCAGCGACACGTAGAGGTCGAGGCGGTTCCGCGCCGCGCCCGGCCACGGGTGCGGCATGAACGTCACGTCGCGCCCGGCCGCGCGCGCCACGTCGCGCAGCACGCGGCGATGGGTGAGCAGCGCGTCGCCGAGCGTCAGCGGGTCGACCCAGTCGAGGTCGAAGGCCCAGTGGCTGCCGTCGCGACCGCGCTCGCCGTGGAAGGCGCGCACCGAGGCGCCCACCGCCTCGAGGACGCCCGCGGCCACGCGCGCCAGCGACGCGCCGGTGGCGGCGTCGGCCGGCCGCGCCTCGCCGACGGCGGCGAGCCAGCGATGGTCGACGGTCGCGCCCATATAGAAGGTGTAGCCGAGCGCGTTGGCGCGGCCGAGCTGCCGCTTCAGCGCCGAGCGCGCGCACAGCGCGGCGGGCGCGCCCGACACGTCGTGCACATCGCAGATGAGGCGCGCCACCGTCGCCGCCCCGGGCCCCGCCGGGACCGCGCCCGGTGCACGCGCGATGGGCGGCACCGCGAAGGTGTGGGCGTCGGGCATCAGCACCAGCTCGCCGCCGCCGTCGCCGATGAGCTCGGCCGGGACGGTGAGCCCGTCCTCGAGCACGCCCTCGAGCCCAGCCACCGGGATGCTCACCGCGATGGGCCGGCCGGCGAGGTCGGCGACCCACAGCTCGACCGAGGCGACGCCGCGCTGCTGGGCCTTCTGCACGATGTAGCTCGACCCGCTCGGGCCGCCGTCACTCGTCATCACCGTCTCCGTTGCTGATGGCGTCGGGCATCCAGCGATAGCCGACGTGGCGCACCGTCTGGAGCCACGTCGCCAGCGGGTGCCCGAGCTTGGCGCGGACGCGCCGCACGTGGATGTCCACCGTGCGCGAGCCGCCGTAGTAGTCCCAGCCCCACACGCGCGCGAGCAGCTGGTCGCGCGAGAAGGCCTGGCTCGGGTGCTGGACCAGGAAGCGCAGGAGCTGGAACTCCTGGTAGGCGAGGTCGACCGGCTTGCCGTCGAGCGTCGCCTCGAAGCTCTTGAGGTCGATGGCGAGCGCGCCGGCCTGGAGGACGTGGCCAGTCGCCAGCGGCCCGGCGCGGCGCACCATGCGCCGGAGGCGCGCCGCCAGCTCGGCGCCGCTGGCCGTGCGCAGGCAGAAGTCGCTGACCGACTTCAAGAGGTTGGCGTCGCGCAGCGTGTCGGCGTCGATGGCCACGAGCAGCGGCACCTGCTCCATGCCCGGGCCGGCGCGCATGGTCTCTAGCGAGGCGCCGAGCGAGGCGTCGGGCACGTCGACGACCACGGCGTCGGGTGAGAGCGTGGCCAGCTCGTCGAGCGGCGTCGCGTCGCGCAGCCGCACGCGCCAGCCGGCGAGCCGGAGCGCGGCGACCACGGCGCTGTGCGCGTCGGCGACGGCGACGACGTTCTCCACGGCTAGTCCGCGCTCCGATCGAGCCGACCGCGCCCGCTCGCCGGATTCGGGCTGCGACGGTGTCGACCTCCCTGCGGCGTAGCCCTGAGCCAGCTCACTGGCCGGGCCGTCCGAGCTTCTTGAGGTTGCTCTTCACGCGCGCGAGGTTCTGCTCGGCCAGGCTGCGCGCGTTGCGCAGGCGCTCGAGGTCGTCGGACGGCATGGTGGTGTACCACTTGCCGTCGGCCCCCTTCACGAAGACCACCTCGTCGCCGCCGAAGGTGCGGATGGTGGCGGTCTTGCCGTCGGCCGCGATCTCCTCGGAGCGCACGTGGGCCGCGGCCGCGCCCATCATCCCGAGCGCGTCGGGGGCGGGCCGCATGAACAGCTTGAAGAGCGCCTTGCCGTCGGCCGCGTCGCCGCGGAACGGGCCGCCGATGGCGTTCAGGGCCTTCACCGCGTCCTCCTTCGGGTACTCGGTCCGGAGCATCTTGACGAGCTCGCCCTCGGCCTGGTGCCAGCGCTCGAACTCGGCCTTCACGCTGGGATCGAGCAGCTCCCACAGGCGATCGACGCCGCCTTCGGCGCGCGCCGCGAGCCAGAGGTAGTGCGTCCCGGACGGTGTCGTCTGGTCGCCGTCGGGAACCGAGCACGCAAGGCAGGCCATTGCGGCGCATGCGACGAGGATGAGGTGACCGCGCATCGCGGGGGACCCTAACAGGTTCATCGAGGCTTGCGAACCGCGACTGAGACTGATCGGATGACCCCGCTCCGGCCGCCTCGTCCGGCGTCTTCGTCGGCTCGCGCTCAGCGCGAGCCTGGTCCGGAATCGGGGAGGCCTGCGCTCGGGGTGCCGGGGATTCGCTGCGCGCCGCGCGGGCTCCGCTCCGCGCTGAATCGGACGGCCTCGCTCCGGGCGGTGGAGCGCCTCGGTGGTCACTGTGTAGAAATTCGTTGGATCCGGGGTACCCCATCGATATTATCCGGCGCTCGCGTGGCTCCGTGCTGCCTGCGCGCTCGGTAAAACCACGATTCTGCTAGCCTTTTGAGGGACCCCCCGATGTCGTCGAACGGGCTCTTGAGCGTCATGACCCTCGCCTTCCTCGGTCCCGTGCTCGGCGCGGCGTGCGGCAGCGACACGACCAACTCCGGCAAGAGCTGCGAGAAGGACGATGACTGCCCGACCGCGACCATCTGCGACAACGGCCTCTGCACGGCGCACGCCTGCGACGGCAACGCCGACTGCCTGAACGGCGACCAGAGCTGCATCGAGACGTCGGGCGGCGGCATGTGCTCGGCGGTCGAGTGCGGCTGCGCCAACTGCTCGGCCTGTCCCGTCGGCGAGCAGTGCGACAACGGCTCGTGCGTCCAGGCCACCGCCTGCAGCGCGGCCAACCCCTGCACCGGCACCGACGTGTGCGACGCCGGCACCTGCCGCGCCTGCGCCGGCAACGAGTGCCCGAGCGACTGCACGGTCTCGGGTTGCCCGCAAGGCAAGACCTGCAACACCACCTCGAAGCTCTGCGAGAGCTCGAACCCGACCGTCGACCCGTGCGCGACCTGCGGCTCGCAGAGCGACTGCCCGAGCGACTGGAAGTGCGTGCCGCTGGCGTCGGGCCAGCACTGCCTCCCGCCCTGCTCGTCGAACAACGACTGCGAGACCGGCTTCGAGTGCCAGAACGCCATCTGCGCGCCGAGCGGCGGTCGCTGCGAGGGCTGCCTCGTGAACGGCTGCGGCACCGGCCAGGCCTGCAACGCCAACACCCACGTGTGCGGCGCGGCCGTCGCCGAGTGCGGCACCTGCGCCGCCGACTGGGAGTGCGGCCTCGGCTCGGCCTGCAAGAACGGCGAGTGCCGGACGCGCTGCGACGGCTCGACCTGCGCCGGCGGCGGCGCCTGCACCGCGACGACGTCGCAGATCCAGGTCTGCCAGGACATGTGCGCCGCCGAGTGCACGCCGGCCTGCAGCGGCTCGACGCCCATCTGCGACGCCGGCACCTGCGTCGAGTGCAAGACCTCGAACGACTGCGACGGTGGTCAGTCGTGCGACGGCTCGGGCCACTGCACCGGCACGCTCAGCTGCCAGGCCCCGACCCCGGTCGAGTGGCAGGGCACCTGCGTCGAGTGCACGAGCAACAACGACTGCAACGGCAAGTTCTGCGACATCACCAACCACGTCTGCACCGACAGCCAGTGCGCCTCGTGCGCCGCGCCCTACCCGGCCTGCGTGACCATCGGCACCGACTCGTACTGCGTGCAGTGCGCCATCGACGACGACTGCGGCGTCAACGGCCACTGCAACACCAGCACCTACGCCTGCGAGGGCGGGACCGTCACGCCGACCGACAAGTGCACGAAGGACGAGGACTGCGACAGCGGCGCGTCGACCGGCTTCACGCTGCAGTGCGACGTGCCGACCGGCCTCTGCTACGACGTCAACGGCAGCTGCGACGACGTCACCGCCTTCTGCATCAACACCTCGGGCCAGCAGACCAAGTGCAGCAGCCTCTTCGATCTGTTCGGCGGCGCCGGCGGCGGCGGGCTCCCGCCCGAGCTCTCCGGCGGCGGCACCATCCCCGGCAACTGCGGCTGCACCTGCGGGCCGCTCGGCTGCATCGATGCCGGCGACTGCCGCGTCGGCAGCTGCGTCGACTTCGCCGGCCTGCTGGCGCTGCTCGGCGGCGGCACCCCGACCTCGTCGGCGCCCATCTGCTTCGACCTCGGCGGCCTCACCGGCCCCTGACCCGGGCGCGCGCGTCGATCTGACCACGGCCTCGAGCTCCGCTCGGGGCCGTCGTCTTTTCGGGGTCCGCGCGGCACGAGCGCGGGGCGGAGCGCCGAGCCGACGGTGTCGGCCCGCCGCATCGCGCGCGCGTCGACCCGTTCGGCACGCAGCGCCACACTGAACGCATGAGCCCTGATTCGATAATCAGGCGCCAGATTCCAAGTGGCGGGCGATCGCCATTTTCGACGATATCGGATCCACTTCGATCCCTACCACCGATTGTGCTGACAACGACCCCCAGCCACTACATCGGGGGGCCTGTTACAAGCGGCTCGGAGGCATGCGCGAGCGTGTGGGTAGTCGCCTGCTTTATTTGACAAGACCCCTTGACCATCCGAAACGCGGCCCTTTACCCTGCACCCGGTGGTACAAAGTGGATCGCGCGCGAGAACACGCTCGCGCCGGCCTGAAAGGCGGCTCACCCGGCCGTCAGCACCACCCGGGACGGTAGCGCGCGAGCGATCGGAGACGGCTTAGGTGTTTGCAGGTCGGTACGATCATGCCCTCGACGAGAAGGGCCGAACGATGATGCCGAAGCGGTTCCGGGACCGCCTCGCCGTCACGCAGGATCGTACCGTCTGGATCACCAACGCGCTCGATGGCCAGCAGCACCTCGAGGTCCGCCCCGACTCGTCGTTCCAGGCCTATTTCGAGAAGGTCTCCAAGCTGAAGGCGACGCCGCAGGTGCTCGAGTTCCGGCGCCTGTACTTCGGCGCCGCCATGGAGGTCGAGATCGACGGCGCCGGCCGCATCCTCGTGCCGGCGGCGCTGCGCCAGAAGATCGGCCTCGGCGACAAGATCACCTTCGTCGGCGCAGGCGTCGACTATTTCGAGATCTGGCAGCCGGAGGCGCTCGACAAGCGCTTCGCCGACGTCCAGTCGCAGACCGGCGACATCCTCGCCCACCTCGCGGAGCTCGGCCTGTGAGCGCCGCGACCTACCATGTGCCGGTGCTGCTCGAGGCGGTCGTGCGACTGCTGGCCGAGGCCCCGGCCGGGGCGCTCGTCGACGGCACGCTGGGCGGCGGCGGCCACCTCGCGGCGCTGCGCGACGCGGCGCCCGAGCGCCGGCTGGTCGGCATCGACAAGGACCCCGAGGCGCTGGCCGCGGCGGCGCTGCGCTTCGAGGGCAGCAATCCCGATCCACTTGGATCCCCGACGCTGGTGCGCGGTGACTTCCGCGACCTGGCAGCCCACATCGCGACCGCGCTCGGCGCGGGCGTGAAGGTGGCCGGCATCCTGCTCGACCTCGGCGTCTCGAGCCGCCAGCTCGACGCCGCCCACCGCGGCTTCGCGCTGAAGCATCCCGAGGCGGCGCTCGACATGCGCATGGGCTCGACGGGCGAGACCGCCAAGGATCTCGTGCTGCGCCTCGAGCACGGCGCGCTGGCGCGCATCCTCAGAGAGTATGGCGACGTGCCGGCGGCCGGCACCCTGGCCACGCGGCTCATCGAGGCCGCCACCGGCGGCAGGCTCGAGACCACCGGCGACCTCGCGCGCGTGGTCGACACCATGCGCGGCGCCTTCCGCGCGCTGAAGGTGCAGCCGGCGACGCTGGTGGCGCAGGCGCTGCGCATCGCCGTCAACGACGAGCTCGGGGCGCTCGAGGCGGCGCTGGCGGCGGCGCCCGACGTGCTGGTGCCGGGCGGTCGGCTGGTGGTCATCAGCTACCACTCGCTCGAGGACCGGCGCGTGAAGCACGCCTTCCACGAGGGCGAGCACGGGCCCGAGCGACCCGGCAAGCTGCCGCCGCCGTCCGACTGGCGGCCGACCTGGAAGGTCATCACGCGCCACCCGGTGACGGCGTCCGACGCCGAGGTCGCCGTGAACCCGCGCGCGCGCAGCGCCAAGCTCCGGGCCGCGGCGCGCGCCGCCATCGGCACGGCGGGGGTGGCGGCATGAGGTTCATCCCCGCGCGCCGCAAGGTGGGACAGAGCTGGGGCCTCGGCCGCTTCCTCTTCCTCGTCGTCTTCACCGTCGTCTTCACCGGGCTCGGCCTGTGGCAGGTGAAGCGGCAGTACGACGTCATCAAGACCGGCTACTCGCTCGACAAGGATCTTTTCGAATACCGCCGCCTGCTCGAGACCGAGAAGCGCCTGTCGCTGCTGCTGGCAGCTTATAAGGATCCGACGGCGCTCCAGGCCTTCGCCGAGGACGACCTCGGCATGCGCCGCCCCGGCCGCGACGACGAGCTCGTCGTGCCCGACCCGCGCGCGATGCCGACGCCGACCGCGCCGGGTCCCGTCCCGACGCCCGACGCGCCGCCCGAGCCCGACCAGTCGACCGACGACGCGCAGCCCGACCCGGCCGCGCCCGTCCAGCCGGAGGAGGCACCATGAGCCGCTCCGGCAATCGCGCCGCCAATCGCGCGCTCGAGAACGAGCGGCCGGCCGAGCAGCTCCCGCCGGTGCAGGTCGACACCATCCGCCGGCGCATGGTCATCATCGCCGTCGGGCTGACGGTCGGGCTGGCCATGGCCACGGCGCGCGCCATCGTGCTCCAGACCGCCGACTCGGCGGCGCTCCAGCACGAGGCGGCCAAGAACTACGTGCGCGAGGAGACGCTCGACGGCTGGCGCGGCGACATCACCGACCGGAACGGCAAGCTCCTGGCGGTGACGGTGCACCGCTGGGCGGTGACGGTCGACCCGCAGGAGGTGAAGGAGCCGTCGCGCACCGCCGAGATCCTCGGGCCCATCGTGGGCGTGCCCATCGGCGACGTCGCGGCGCGCTGCGACCCGAGCTGGAGCGGCGGCGGCGACGACGGCGCGGCCATCGTGAACCCGGCCCAGGCGCTGGCGCGCACGCTGTCGGCGCCGCTCACGCGCACGCTGGCGCGCATGTTCGATGTGCCGCGCGACTACTACGACCGCCGCCTCGACATCATGGAGAAGTTCTTCCAGCTCGATCAGCTGCAGTCGGAGGCCATCTTCCCGACCGTCGAGCTGCTCGCCGACGCGGCAGAGACGACGGCGTCGGCCATCGCCGCCGACGTGCACAAGCTGCGCTTCTTCCCGTCGCACGGGCGCCGCTTCGCCTACATCGCCCACGACCTCGACGACGACGCGGTGAAGAAGATCAGCGACGCGCGCGACGCCGAGACGCGCCGCTGCAAGCAGGCGCTCGACGACAACGAGCCCTGCTTCAACGCGCTGGCGTCGGTGTGGACCAAGCCGGAGCCGCGCCGCTACTACCCGAAGCGCGAGCTGGCGAGCCAGGTGGTCGGCCTCGTCGGGCGCGACGGCGGCGGCCTCTCCGGCGTCGAGCGGGCGCTCGACGCGTTCCTGGCCGGCGGCCTCCACTCGGTGACGACGCTCAAGGACCAGAGCGGCCGGCGCATCTTCCTGAACGGCATCCCGGCCGACGCGCCGCTCGAGGCCGCGACCGTCGAGCTCACGCTGGACCAGCAGATCCAGGCCATGGCCGAGCGCGAGATCGCGCGCGCCTGCCTCGCCTCGGGCGCTCGCGCCGGCTACGCCGTCGTCACGCGCGTGAAGACCGGCGAGGTGCTCGCGGTCGCCAACTTCCCGAACTACAACCCCAACACCTCGCAGGACTGGTTCAAGGAGCAGCAGCCGCTGAAGGACGAGCGCGCGGCTTTGGCCGAGCGCCGGAAGAACCTGGCCTGGTCGGGCGAGTGGCGCGGCACGCAGACCGCGTTCGGCGACGGCGCCGAACAGGTCCAGAAGGAGCTCATGGCCGGGCTCGATCAGGAGATCGACGCCTACGTCGAGTACGCCCACGGCTACCCCAACGCGTCGCGCAACACCGCCTTCCTCGACGTCTACGAGCCCGGCTCGATCATGAAGGTGTTCACCGTCGCGGCCGCGCTCGACCAGGGCGTGGTCGACGTCGACACCAACTTCGACCTCGAGAACGGCGACTGGGAGATCGGCGACGCCGAGGGCAACGTCATCCACGACATCAGCCACATCGCCGAGGGCAACCTCCAGACCATCCTCAAGCGCTCGTCGAACATCGGCGCCTCGAAGGTCGCCTTCCTGCTCGGCGCGCCGAAGCTCGAGGAGTACCTGCGCGCCTTCGGCTTCGGCACCTCGACCAAGTCCGGCTTCCCCGGCGAGGCGCGCGGGCTGCTGCGCTCGTCCGACCAGTGGGTGCCGGTCGAGCTCGCCAACGTCAGCTTCGGACAGGGCATGGCCGCGACCGGCATCCAGCTCGTCATGGCGCTGGGCGCGCTGGCCAACGGCGGCAAGCTCATGGAGCCGCGCCTCATCGATCGCATCGTCGACGGCAACGGCAAGGTGCTCGAGACCTTCCCGCCCAAGATGGTGCGCCAGGTCGTCAGCGAGAAGACGGCGCGCACCGTGCTCGACCTCATGCAGGGCGTCATCGACCCCGACGGCACCGGGCGCCGCGCCTACATCCCCGAGTGGCCCGTGGCCGGCAAGACCGGCACCGGCCAGAAGCCGCACCTCAGGAAGCGCGGCTACTCCGAGGAGATGTGGGTCAACACCTTCTTCGGCGTCGCGCCTGCCAACGACCCCGAGCTGGCCATCGTCATCCTGGTCGACGAGCCCAAGGGCGAGAAGACCGGCGGCGGCCTCATCGCGGCGCCGGCGTTCCGCCGCATCATGGAGCAGGCGCTGGCCTACCTCGGCGTGAAGTCGCCGTTCTCGATGGCCAAGCGCCAGGTGTGGCTCGAGCCCGACGTGCTCGCCGCGCGCCGCGACGAGGAAGAGAAGGCCGCCGACGCCGAGGCCCACGGCGAGGGCGACGAGGTCGACCCGCTCGAGAGCCTGCTCCCGCCGCTGGCGCCGTCGCCGTCGGGCGAGGTGCCGGTGCCCGACTTCAAGGGCCTGACCATGGGCGAGGTGCGGCGCCTGGCGGCCAAGATGGCGCTGGCGGTGAGCTACGTCGGCACCGGCATCGCCGTCGCCCAGAGCGTGGCGCCGAACGATCTGGTCCGCCCCGACATCGGCCTGGTCGTGACCTTCGCGTCGCGGCTCCCCGACGCGGCGACGAAGTCGGGGGCCGACGCGCCGCTGCGATCGGGCGAGGTCGCGCCCGAGGCCGTGCTGCCCGGCGCCGGGCCGGGCGTGCCGCCGATGGGCGCCGGCAACGGCGCGCCGCCGCCTGAAGGAGAAGTCCCGGCCGAGCCGTTCCAGCGTGGACAAGGAGGTGCGCCATGACCGCGCCCACGACGTCCACGAGCTCGACCGTTCGACCGCATGTGCTCGCTGACCTGCTGGCCGGCTTCCCATCGCCTTCGCGCGCGGATCCACAACCGTGGTTGTGGATCACTTCGGCCACGACTCGCGCGAGGTCGGGGCCGGCGGCCTGTTCGTCGCCACGCGCGGCACCGCCTGGGACGGCCACCAGTTCATCGCCGGCGCGCTCGAGCGCGGCGCCGTCGCCGTCGTGGCCGAGGGCCCGGCCCCGGCCGAGCTCGCTCCCGGCGTCACCTGGGTCGGCGTCGCCGACGGCCAGGGCATGGCCGCGCTGGCCCACATCGCGGCCGCCTGGTACGGGCACCCGGGCCGCGACGTGAAGGTGCTGGCCACCACCGGCACCAACGGCAAGACGACCATCACCTATCTGCTGCGCCACATCCTCGAGTCGGTCGGCGCCAAGGTCGGCCTCGTCTCGACCGTCGCCATCGAGATCGCCGGCCTGCGCCTGCCGACCATCTTCACCACGCCGCCGGCGCCGCAGTTCCAGGGCCTGCTCGCCAAGATGCGCGACGCCGGCTGCGGCTACGCCGTCGTCGAGGCCAGCTCGCACGGCCTCCACCAGCGGCGCATCGCCGCCTTCCGCGTGGCGGTCGGCGGCTTCACCAACCTGACGCGCGACCACCTCGACTACCACGGCACCATGGCGGCCTACCTCGACGCCAAGCGCATCCTCTTCGCCGAGCTGGCCGACGCCGCCTGCTTCAACATCGACGACCCGGCCGGCGCCGAGCTGGCGGCCGCGTTCGAGGGCGCCAAGCTGACGGTGTCGGCGCTCGGCGACCGCGCCGCCGACCTGCACGCGCTCGCGCCGCAGTTCGACCTCGACGGCATCCACAGCACGATCGGCGTCAACACGTCGTCGGTCCGTGACAGCTTCTCTCTATCGATTCCGTTGATCGGTTCGCACAACCTGCAGAACGCGCTGGTCGCCATCGGCATGGCCAAGCTCGCCGGCATCGACTACCCGGTCGCCGCCGAAGCGCTCCGGACCGCGCACGGCGCGCCCGGGCGGCTGCAGCGCGTGGCCCTCGACGGCGTGGCCAGCCCGCGCGTGTTCGTCGACTACGCCCACTCGCCCGACGCGCTCGAGAACGTGCTGCGCGCGCTGCGCCTGGTCATTTCCGACGGGGCCGACGGGGGTGCCGGCGACGCCGGTACGCGCCCGGCTCTGGTGGTGGTGTTCGGCGCCGGCGGCGATCGCGACAAGGCCGGCGGCCGCAGATGGCCGAGGTCGCCGCTGCGCGCCTCGCCGACGCCGCGTGGTGAGCGTCGGACAACCCGCGCACCGAGGACCCCGAGGCCGCATCGTCGACGACATCGTGGCCGGCATCCCGGCCGGTCGCGCCTTCGTGCGCGAGGTCGATCGGCGCCGCGCCATCGCGCGCGCCATCACCGAGAGCGCGCCCGGCGACGTCGTGCTCTACATCGCCGGCAAGGCCACGAGGACTACCAGATCATCGGCACCACCAAGCACCCGAATTCGACGACGTCGCCGTTGCGGCGCAGGCGCTGGCTACCAAGGCGACCGCGCGCTCGGGCCTCCGGAGGGCGGCCGATGATCGCGCTCACCGCCAAGGAGATCGCCCACATCGTCAAGGGCCGCGTGGCGTCCGGGGCCCGGACCTCGTCTATCAGAGTCTCCACACGGATAGCCGTACGCTCTCACAGCCCGGCGCCGGCGTGCCCACCGGCCGCGCCATGTTCATCGCGCTGAAGGGCGAGCGCTTCGACGGCCACGACTTCATCGCCGACGCCTTCGAGGCAGGCGCGACCGGCGTCATGGCGGCGCGCGAGGTGCCGCCGCACGACCCCTGGCCCGAGCCCGAGAAGGCGCCGGTGTGGCTCGAGGTGGACGACACCCAGCGCGCGCTCGAGGACCTGGCGCGGGCGCTGCGCGACTTCATGGCCGCGCGCGTGGTGGCGGTCACCGGCTCGGTCGGCAAGACCACCGTGAAGGACATGATCGCCGCCGCGCTGGAAGGCGTCGCGGGCTCGAGGGACGCGGTCCGGAAGACGCCGGGCAACCTCAACAACCACATCGGCCTGCCGCTCACGCTGGCCGGCGCGACCGGGCGCGAGAAGTACCTCGTGCTCGAGCTCGGCATGTCGGCGCCCGGCGAGATCGCGCGCCTCACCCACATGGCGCGGCCCGACGTCGGGCTGGTCACGCGCGCGACCGCGGCCCACCTCGCCTTCTTCCCGAGCGTCGAGGGCATCGCCGACGCCAAGGCCGAGCTGTGGGCGCACCTGCCGGCGGCCGGCATCGCCGTCGTCAACGCCGACGACGCGCGCCTCCTGGCGCGGGCGGCGCGCCCCCGCGCCGGCGGCTCGAGCGCCACCATCACCTACGGCGCCGCCCCGGCGGCCACCATCCGCCTCGTGCACGCCGCCCAGAGCGAGGCCGGCGTGGCGGTCGAGCTGGCCACGCCCGAGGGTCCCCTCGCCTTCACGCTGAACACCGTCGGCGTGCACAACGCCCACAACGCCGCCGGCGCGCTGGCCGCCGTGCACGCGCTCGGGCTGGCGCTGGCGCCGGCCGCGGCCGCGCTGGCCCAGGGCTTCCGCCCGGCCAAGCACCGCCTCGAGCGCCTGACCATCGGCGGCGTGAAGGTGCTCGACGACTGCTACAACGCCAACCCGGCGTCGATGCGCGCGGCGCTCGAGGCCTTCGAGAGCTGCGTCGGCGCCGGCGTCCACAGCATCGCGGTGCTGGGCTCGATGCGCGAGCTCGGGCCCGAGGCCGACGCCATGCACATCGAGATCGGCATGGACGCCGCGCGCCGCGGCGTCGACACGCTGTTCGCCACCGGCCCGCACGCCGACGCGCTGGTGCACGGCGCGCGCGCCGGCGGCATCACCGCCGTGACCGCCGCGGCGGACGTCAAGGATCTTGTCGATGCCATCGTGAGCACGGCGACGCCGGGCACCTGGCTCCTCCTCAAGGGCTCGCGCGGCGAGCGGCTCGAGCGCGTGCTCGAGGCGCTCACGGCCGCCCACGGCGGGGAGGTCGGCTGATGTTCTACTGGCTCTGGGAGATGACCAAGGATTCGCCGGGTGTGTTCCGGCTCTTCGGGTCGCCCATCTTCCGCACCATCGCGGCGCTCTCGACCGCGCTCTTCATCTGCCTGCTCCTCTACCCGTGGCTCATCCGGAAGCTGCAGGTGAAGCAGATTGGCCAGGTCATCCGGAACGACGGCCCCGAGACCCACCTCGCCAAGCGCGGCACCCCGACCATGGGCGGCGTGCTGCTCATCCTGGCGATGCTGGTGTCGTGCCTCTTCTGGTGCAACCTCGAGAACCCGTTCGTGTGGCTGACGCTCGGCATCACCGTCGCCTACGCCGTCATCGGCTTCCTCGACGACTATTGGAAGATCAGGGACCGCAGCTCGGGCGGCATGCCCGAGAAGATGAAGCTCGTGACGCAGCTCGTCTCGGTCGGCGCGCTGGTCATCGTCTTCTTCGGCTGGGTGGCGCCCGAGGTCGGCTACTCGCTCGAGCTGCACTTCCCGTTCGTGAAGCCGACGCTCTTCACGCTGCCGCTGCCGGTCTGGGCCTACGCCATCTTCGCGGCCATGGTCATCTTCGCGACCTCGACGGCGGTGAACCTCACCGACGGCCTCGACGGCCTGGCCATCGGGCCGGTCATCGTGTCGTCGGTGACCTTCGGCGTCCTGGCCTACCTCACCGGCGCGTCGCTCTTCGGCAACTCGCTGGCCGAGTGGCTGCTACTCCCGCCGGTGAAGGGCGTCGACGAGCTGTCGGTCGTGTGCGCGGCCATGGCCGGCGCCGGCATCGGCTTCCTCTGGTACAACACCTACCCGGCCCAGGTGTTCATGGGCGACGTCGGCGCGCTGCCGCTCGGCGGCGCGCTCGGCGCCATCGCCGTCTTCACCAAGCACGAGTTCCTGTCGGTCATCGTGCACGGCATCTTCGTGGTCGAGTTCCTGTCGGTCATCATCCAGCGCTACTCGTTCCGCTGGACCGGCAAGCGCGTCTTCGCCATGGCGCCCATCCACCACCACTTCGAGAAGAAGGGGTGGCCCGAGGCGCGCGTCACGGTGCGCTTCTGGATCATCTCCATCATCTTGGCGCTGGTGGCGTTCGCCAGCCTGAAGGTGCGCTGATGGCTGCCTCGAGCCCCTCGATGGAGACCACAGCGCCGCCGGCGCCCGAGAAGCGCCAGGCGCTGGCGCCCGAGATCCGCGCCGCCATCCGCCGCGTGGCGCCCTACGACTTCCCGCTGCTGGCGGCGGTGGTGCTGCTCCTCGGCATGGGCGCGGTGATGGTCTACTCGGCCACCATCAACGAGATGACGTTGCTGAACGGCGACGGCATGGCCAAGCTGAAGACGCACCTCACCCACCTCGGGCTCGGCATCCTGGCCATGCTCGGCGCGACCTTCTTCCCCTACAAGAAGCTCCGCCGCATCACCTACCCGGCGCTGTTCGTGACGGTCATCGTGCTCGGCCTGGTGATCGTGGCCGGCGTCTCGGCCGGCAACGCGCGGCGCTGGCTGGCGCTGCCCGGCTTCAACTTCCAGCCGGCCGAGCTGGCCAAGCTCGTGTTCGTGCTCTTCCTGGCCCACTCGATCACCAAGAAGGGCGGCAACATCCGGAAGTTCACGGTCGCCTTCATCCCGCACTTCCTCGTCTGCTCGATGCTCATCCTGCTGTGCCTGTTCCAGCCGGACTTCGGCACCAGCGTCGTGCTCGTCATCCTGATGTTCACGCTGCTCTTCGTGGCCGGGACGCGCATCTCGTACGTGGCGCTCTTCATCTTCGTCGGCGGCTTCCTCGCCTTCCAGGCCATCGCGTCGAACGACATGCGCCTCGGCCGCGTGCTGGCCGCCATCGACCCGTGGGCGCACCGGCTCGGCCGCGGCTACCAGATGGTGAACTCGCAGATCGCCATCGGCTCGGGCGGCTTCAGCGGCCAGGGCCTGGGCTTCGGCGGCCAGACGCTCACCGGGCACCTCCCCGAAGGCGAGACCGACTTCATCCTGAGCGTGCTCGGCGAGCAGCTCGGCTCCATCGGCATCATGTTCATCGCCTTCCTGTTCGGGCTCATCCTGGTGCGCGGCATCCGCATCGCCACGCGCTGCGAGGACGCCTTCGGCCGCTTCCTGGCCTTCGGCATCACGCTGCTGCTCGTGCTCGAGGCGGTCATCAACATGCTGGTCGCGGTGGCGCTCATCCCGACCAAGGGCCTGACGCTGCCGTTCGTCAGCTACGGCGGGTCGTCGATGCTCATCTCGTGCGCGGCGGTGGGCGTCTTGCTCAACATCTCGCGCTCGCAGGACTGGGCCTCGGCGCGCCAGACGCTGCCGGTGATCGAGGAGCTGGAGACGGTCATCGCGCCCGTCGAGAGCGGGCCGACGCGGCCGCGCGTGCAGGTGCCGACGACGCGCTGGCAGCGGCTCTCGGCGCGCTTCAAGAAGAAGAAGCCGCAGAGCATCGACGAGGTGATCAAATGACCACCTCCGTCACCGCATCGCCCATCGGCTCGGTCGTCATCGCCGGCGGCGGCACCGGCGGCCACGTCTTCCCGGGCGTCGCCGTCGCCGAAGAGGTCCGCCGCCGCAACCCGGATGCGAAAGTCGCTTTCGTAGGCACGACGCGCGGCCTCGAGGCCAAGATCATCCCGGCCCTCGGCTACGCGCTCGAGACCATCACCGTGTCGCGCCTGAAGGGCGGCGGCGTGTGGGCGAAGGTCAAGGGGCTTTTCCGTCTGCCGGTGGCCATCTTCCAGTCGTGGCGCATCCTGCGCCGCTGGAAGCCCGAGGTGGTGCTGGGCGTCGGCGGCTACGCGTCGGGCCCGGTGCTCATCGCCGGCTGGCTCACCTTCCGGCGCACCGCCGTGCAGGAGCAGAACGCCACGCCGGGCATGACCAACCGCTGGCTCGGCAAGATCGTGCGGCGCGTGCTGCTGGGCTTCGTCGGCGCCGAGCGCCACTTCCCGAAGAAGAAGACGACCTTCACCGGCAACCCCATCCGCGCGGCGCTGGCCGAGCGGCTCGCGGCCACCGCGGCGACGGCGACCGGCTCGGGTGCGGGCGACGCCAAGGCGACCGGCCTATCGGTGCTGGTCTTCGGCGGCTCGCAGGGCGCCACCTTCCTGAACGAGCGCGTGCCGGCGGTGCTGGCGGCGTTCGGCGGCGCGAGCGGCGAGCGCATCGCGCGCGTCGTGCACCAGACCGGCGCGGCCGACGTCGAGGCGACGCGCGCGCGCTACGCCGCCACGCCCATCGCCGACCGCGTCACCGTGACCGCCTTCATCGATGACATGCCGACCGCCTACGGCGCGGCCGACGTGGCCATGTGCCGGGCGGGCGCGCTGACGGTGGCCGAGCTCACCGCGGTCGGGCTGCCGGCGCTGCTCGTGCCGTTCCCGTTCGCGGCCGACAACCACCAGGAGGCCAACGCGCGCGTGCTCGAGGCGGCCGGCGCGGCCTTCGTGCAGACGCAGGCGACCTGGGACGACGCGGTCGTCGGGCGCTGGCTGGACACGGTGTCGGGCGATCGCCAGACGCTTGCGGCGATGGCCACCGCCTCGCGCGGGCTCGGGCGCATCGACGCCGCGCGCCGCGTGGTCGACGAGCTGGAGGGCATCAAGCGATGACCTTCCTCACCCCCATCGAAGGCACGATCGTCCGCGAGCGCGAGCCGCTCGCCGGCTACACCACCTACAAGATCGGCGGGCCGGCGCGCTGGCTCGTCGAGGTCTCGGCGCGCGAGGCGCTGCCGCTCGTGCTCGGACAGCTCGCGGCCGCGGGCGTGCCGTGGCTCGTCCTCGGCAACGGCTCGAACGTGCTCGTCGCCGACCGCGGCTTCGACGGCTGCGCGCTGGTGCTGGGCGGCGAGCTCGCCGGGCTCGAGCTGACGCGCGATGCGTTCGGAGCCGGCCAACACCGGGTGCGCGCCGGCGCGGCGGTGTCGATGACGCGCCTCCTGCGCCTGGCCAAGGACGAGTCGCTGTCCGACCTGTGGTTCCTGGCCGGCATCCCCGGCACCGTCGGCGGCGCCGTGCGCATGAACGCCGGCACGCGCTACGGCGAGCTGTCGCGCGTGCTGGTGGCGGCCGAGGTCTGCGCGGCCGACGGCTATCGTTCGATCCCTTCGGATAGGCTCGGCCTATCGTATCGCGCCTCGGCGCTGCCCGCCGGAGCGGTCGTGACCGGCGCCGAGCTGCGCGTCGGTGACGCCGACGAGGCGATGCGCGCGAAGCTCGACGAGGTGCTGGCGTATCGCAAGTCGACCCAGCCGCTGCACCTGCCGAGCTGCGGCAGCGTCTTCGCCAACCCGCCGGGCGACGCCGCCGGGCGCCTCATCGAGGCGGCCGGTCTCAAGGGCGCGACGCTCGGCGGCGCCGAGGTCTCGAGCCAGCACGCCAACAGGATCGTCAACCGCGGCGGCGCCACGGCGGCCGACGTGCACGGGCTCATCCTGCGCTGCCGGCGCGAGGTCGCCGAGCGCTTCGGCGTGAGCCTCCACCCCGAGGTCCAGCTGGTGGGCGACTGGTCCGACGCCGAGCGGGAGGTGCTGCGATGAACCGTCGCAAGGGCGCTCGACTCCAGCTCGCGAACCTCAAGGCCGCCGCCCAGGCGCTGCTCGCGCGCGTGAAGCTGCGCGCGCCGCGGCTGCGCTCGGGCAACCGCAAGGCCGGCTCGGTGCTCGGTCGGCTCGGCGGCGTGACGCGCTCGATGGTGGGCGCGCTCAAGCGCAGCGACGCCGCCAACACGACGACCGGCGCCACGACCGCGCCGAACGCAGCGACCGGGACCACGGCGCGGCGCGCGCGCCTCGCCGGACGCCTCCGCACCATCGGCCTCTTCTTCGCCTGGGCCACGCCGGTGGCGCTGGCGGTCTTGGCCTTCGCGCTGCCGGTGCTGGGCGTGCGCGCCTACCAGTACGTCATGCAGTCCGGCTACTTCCACGTGCGCGAGGTGCTCGGCCGACGGCGCCTCGCACGGAGCCGCCAGGACGTCCTCGACCTGGCCGGCATCACCCCGGGCACGCACCTCCTGAAGGCCGACCTCGCCGCCATGGAGCAGAAGCTCGAGGCCTCGCCGTGGATCGCCAAGGCGCGCGTCGAGCGCGATCTGCCCGACACGCTGGTCATCCACCTGGTCGAGCACCAGCCCGCCGCCTACCTCGCCGCCAACGAGCTCTACCTCGTCGATCAGAACGGCGCGCCCTTCATGATCGCGCCGGTCGACGGCCAGCTCGCGAGCTTCGACACGCCGCTGCCCTCGGCCGCGCCGACCACCGCCGCGAGCGAGGCCGCGCCGGACGCGCCGGCCACGGGCGACGCCACCGCCGCCAAGCCGGCCGCGAAGCCGGTGCGCCTGCCGGTCGTGACCGGCATCCCGGCCGAGGACTTCGCCGACCCGAAGCAGCAGAACCGCATCCACCACGCCATCACCGGCGCGCTCAACATCGCCCGCATGTGGGAGGCGCAGGGCCTGTCGCACCGCTACCCGCTGGGCGAGATCCGCATCGACGGGCCGCGCGGCTACGTCGTCGTCATCGAGTCGCAGAGCGCCGGCACCGGCCAGCCGCACGCGGTCGAGGTGGTGCTCGGGCGCGGGCCGTACACCGAGAAGCTCTATCGCCTCGAGTGGGTGCTCGAGCACCTGCACGCGCAGGGCAAGGTCCCCGAGTACGTGCTCCTCGACATGGCCGACGGCACCGCGCCGAGCGAGGCCGAGACGCTCGGCGGCGCGCGCGTCATCGTCAAGGCCGACGTCCAGCCCGAGGAGCCGGCGACGCTCGTCGACGCGGCGCCCGCGCCCGCTCCCGACCCCGCGCCTGCGCCCGGCAACCGCCCGATCCACCGCCCGGCGCGCCCGACCCATGCGGCGCAGCCGGCCCACCCGGCGCATGCCCCCGACGCCGCGCCCGACGCGGCTCCCGCGCCCGTCGCGCCCGAACCCGACCCGACCCCCGACCTGCCCCCACACCACGAAGATGGCGCGCCCGACGAAGAGCCGGGCGAGCCGTGCTGCCCACCGGAGGGCGGCCGGCCGACGTGCTCCGCCCTGGAGGAATGACGATGGCCAAGACCTCGAAATCGTAGCCGGCCTCGACCTCGGGTCGAGCAAGGTAGCCTGCGTCATCGCTGAAGGCGCGGGCGCGGAGCGCAACATCATCGGCGTACATCGTCCTCGCAGGGCGGTCTCCGCGACGGCCAGGTGGTGTCGATCGATCGCATCGATCACCTGAGCTCGATCGTCGCCGCCGTCGACGAGGCCTCGCGCATGGCCGGCTGCCAGATCACCAACGTCCGCCTCGGCATCGGCGGCGCGGCCACCATGGGCTTCAACTCCGACGGGACCGTCGCCATCCGCGGCGGGCGCGTGGTGGCGACCGACGTCGAGCGCGTGCTCGAGGCCGCGCGCGCCGTGGCGCTGCCGGCCGACCGCCAGGTGCTGCACGCGCTGCCGCAGGAGTTCATCATCGACGGGCACGACCGCATCCGCACGCCGGTCGGCATGAACGGCGTGCGCCTCGAGGCCCGCGTCCACGTCATCACCACCGCGCGCACCGCGCTCGTGAACGCGGTCGAGTGCACCTCGAAGGCCGGCCTCCAGGTCGAGCGCGCCA
The DNA here is from genome assembly GCA_046351155.1 of Myxococcota bacterium. Lineage (GTDB taxonomy): Bacteria > Myxococcota_A > UBA9042 > PHBI01 > PHBI01 > JAXLYZ01. The sequence goes on along the minus strand of JAXLYZ010000014.1, from coordinate 138,954 downwards.
TGTTCAACGGCCTGGCCGCGTCGAGCTCGGTCCTCACCGCCGAAGAGCGCGAGCTCGGCTGCGTGCTGGTCGACATCGGCGGCGGCACGACCGACGTCGCGGTCTGGTACGACCACGCGCTGGTCCACTCGGTCTCGCTCGACTGGGGCGGCGACGAATTGACCCGGCAAATCGCGCGCGGCCTGCGCACGCCCATCAAGGAGGCCGAGCACATCAAGCAGCGCTACGGCTCGGCGCTGGCCACCATGGTCGACGAGGGCGAGACCATGGAGGTCCCCTCGGTCGGCGGGCGCGAGCCGCAGACGCGCCAGCGCCACCTGCTGTGCGAGATCCTCGAGCCCGGGCTCGAGGACCTCTTCGGCCGCATCAGCCAGGAGATCGACGTGGCCGGCTGCCGCGAGCTGCTCGCCGCCGGCGTCGTGCTCACCGGCGGCACCGCCAACCTGCAGGCCATCGCCGACCTCGGCGAGGACATCCTGGTGGGCATGCCGGTCAAGGTCGGCAGCCCGCGCGGCGGCGCCGGGCGCGGCGGCCAGGCGATGATCGGCGGGCTCGTCGACGTGGTCGACGACCCGCGCTACGCGAGCGCGGTCGGGCTCTGCCTCGACGCCTTCGAGGGCGTGCAGCAGCCGCTGCTCGGCGCGCCCGCGCGCGGCCAGAAGGGCAAGCGCGCCGGCGTGTGGGGCGGCTTCCGCCGCCTCCTGGATACATGGTTCTGAGCCCGGGGAGGGCTCGGTAGGTGCATGGGTACGAGCACATCGCACGCGCGTTTGGGCTCGCAAATCGGGGGAGAGTGACAGGTGTCAAATGTCACTCTCGGTGTCAAATACGAATACATTGCGGTATTCGCCATTCGGGAGGAACAAGGCCATGATCGATTTCGACGAGCCCGCCATCATGGGGGCCAACATCAAGGTGGTCGGCGTCGGTGGCGCCGGCGGCAACGCGCTGAACAACATGGTGAGGAACAACCTCTCCGGTGTCAGCTTCATCGCGTGCAACACCGACATCCAGGCGCTCGACAAGAATCTCGCGCCCCACAAGATCCAGATCGGCGGCAAGCTGACCAAGGGCCTCGGCGCCGGCGCCAACCCCGAGAAGGGTTGGAAGGCCGCCATGGAGGACACGAACCAGCTGGCCGAGTTCCTCCAGGGCGCCGACATGGTGTTCGTCACCGCCGGCCTCGGCGGCGGCACCGGCACCGGCGCAGCCCCGGTGGTGGCGCAGGTGGCGCGCGAGCTCGGCGCGCTCACGGTCGGCGTCGTTACCAAGCCCTTCGAGTTCGAGGGGCGGCCGCGCATGAAGAACGCGCACAAGGGCCTCGAGGCCCTGCGCAAGTGCGTCGACACGCTCATCGTCATCCCGAACCAGCGGCTGCTCGCCATCGCCAACGAGAACATGAGCCTGCTGCAGGCGTTCCGCGAGGCCGACAACGTCCTCTACAACGCGGTGAAGGGCATCTCGGACCTCATCACCGTGCCCGGCCTCGTCAACGTCGACTTCGCCGACGTGCGCACCATCATGGCCGACCAGGGCATGGCGCTCATGGGCGCCGGCGCCGCGGTCGGTCGCGACCGCGCGGCGGTGGCGGCCAAGCAGGCCATCAGCTCGCCGCTGCTCGAGGACACGAGCATCGACGGCGCCTGCGGCATCCTCGTCAACGTGACGGGCGGCGAGGACCTCACCCTCATGGAGATGCACGACGCCATCACGCTCATCCAGAGCGCGGCGCACCCCGACGCCAACATCATCTTCGGCGCCGTCATCGACGAGGCGCTGGGCGACGAGATCCGCATCACCGTGGTGGCGACGGGCTTCGACCGCGCCATCGAGGATCAGCAGGAGCAGCAGCAGCAGCAGGTGCACGTGCGCCAGCCCGAGGTCATGCAGTACGCGGCGCCGACGCCGCCGCCGCCGCTGCCGTCGTTCGACGAGGGCGACTCGCCCTTCGTCAGCGTGACGGCCGGCGCGCGCGGCGGGCGCTTCAACGAGATCGGCGCCACCTTCGGCGCGCCCGACACCGGCACGAGCCTGCGCGCCAAGCCGTGGGAGAAGGGCGGCCGCACGCTGGCCGACATGACGCAGCAGGCGAAGAAGCGCTCGCCCTTCGCGCTGCCCTCGGAGAGCGAGTTCGGGCTCGGCGGCTACACCAAGAAGCGCTGACCCATCGGGCGCGCGACGGCCACGGTCGACGCGCGTCCTTCTTACGCTGAGGCGAAGCGCGGCGGGACCTCGGAGGCAGACCGGCCACCGCGCACGAGTGAGTTCTGGTCTTCGTGTTCAGCCTGAAGCGGGCGCGTTCCTGGATGTTCCGGGTCGCGCCCGCTTCACCTTTTTCGGCGGCCTCGAGGCTCGCGGCCGGCCCCGCCGGTCTGCGTCAGCGCTGCGGCCGCGCGGCTCCGCCAGCCTCACCCGAGCCGCTGGCGCCGTCGGCGCCGGGCCGCGCCCCGTGACCCGCGTGGCCCGCATGGCCCCCGCCCTGGCCGCCGTGGCCGCCATTATTGCCATTATTGCCATTATTGCCCTGACCGCCCTGGCCGCCGCCGCCCGATCCCGGCGTGGCGTGGCCGCCACCGTGGCCGCCCTGCCCGCCCGACGGCGGCGTCGCGTGGCCACCGCCGCCCGGCTGCCCGCCGCCGTCCGGACGGGCGCCATGCGGCGGAGTCTGCGCCGGAGGCTGGCTCGGCGGTGCCGGGGTCGGCGACGGCGCCGGACTCGGCGGCCTCGGCGTCGGCGCGCGTCGGGGTGTTGCGGGTGGCCGGGCGAGCCGGCGTACGGGTCGCTCGCGGGCCTGGTCGGGCGCCGCCGTCGGGCTCGAAGGCCGCGGCCGATCGTCTTGGTGGTCGGGGCGATCGCCATCCCAGTGACCGGGTCGATAGGCGCCGCCGCCATGCCCCCAGCCGCCGTGCTCGTGGCCGCCGTCCCAGCGCGGCGGCCGCGCGCCGCGGCCCGGACGCGCGCCGTGGCGGACTCCAGCCGGCCTCGACCAGGTGTCGGCGTCGCGCCCGCCGTCGTCGTGGCGGACGCGATACCAGCCGTCGCGCGCCTCGACGACGCGGCCTGGGCGCCAGTCGTCGCCCCAGTAGACCCACGACGCCTCGACCGGCCGCACCGGCACCGACGCCACGAAGGGCCGCGGAAGCCGACGCGCGACGCGTCGACCCACTCGTCGAACATGGCCGACCATCCGGCGTGTAGCGGACGTAGTCGTCGCCGCGCACGGCGAGGACGGTCGCGTCCCAGAGCGAGCCGCCCCACACGACCTGGACGCGCTGGCCGACCGGCGACGGCCGGGCGACCACGACCGCGGGCGATACCGCCTGCGGTGGGCGGATGCGGACGACGACACGGCGAGGGGGCGAGGACGAAGAGCGCGGAGAAGAAGCGGCATCGGTGACTCCTTGGTTGGGCGGGGCGCGTCGGAGGTCGGAATCAGTCGTTGCAGAGGCAGGCGTCGCCGCCCGAGAAGCCGTCGTAGCCGCAGCTCCTTGGGCGCCGGCGTAGCCCGACTGCTGGCACACGACGTCGCAGTCCCAGGTCACCCACAGGCCCTGGTCGCTGCAGGCGTCGAGGCGGTAGTCGCCGCTGCACGCGACGTCGCCCGGGACGCACTCGGCCGCGCAGCCGGCCTCGTCGTCACCGCCGGCGCAGTCGACGTAGCCATCGCAGACGTAGCTGTTGGCGACGCAGCTGCCGTCGCCGCAGGTGAGCTCGTCGGGCGAGCAGCTCGGCGCGACGTTGCAGAAGCAGCCGTCGCCGTAGGCCGGCCGCTGCCGCAGCCTCGCTGTAGTCGTAGTTGCTCTGCTGGTGCAGACGTCGTCGCAGTCCCAGGTGGTGATGCCGTCGGCGTCGCAGGTGTCGATGTGGTTCTGGCTGTTGCAGATGGCGCCGTCGAAGCTGCACACGGCGCAGCCGACCTCGTCGGCGCCCGAGGCGCAGTCGTCGCAGCTGCTCAAGCAGATGCGCGCTCGGGGACGCAGGTCCCGTCGCCGCAGACCTGGTCGCCTGGCGGCGCAGGTCGGCGGCCCGAGCCGGCGTCGTCGCAGAAGCAGGACTCCGTCGCCGCTCGCGTCGTCCCAGTCGCACGCGAGCGCCCGGGCGTAGCCGGCCTCGCGGCAGACGGCGTCGCAGCTCCAGGTCTCGAGCGCCCGCCTGGAGCAGTGGCGAGGTCGCCGGAGCCGAGCACGACCAGCCCGGCTGGCAGCTCGGGGCCGGCGTCGACTGCACGTCGTCGCAGTAGCAAGCGTCGCCGCCGAGGCTCGGCTCGTGGTGCCGCAGCCGATGCTGAGACTGAAGCCGGGCGGCGCTTTGCACCTCGGCGCAGCTCGCTCGGCGAGGCCGTGTCCGCCGCAGACCGATCGTCCTGTCGTCGAGGTGCAGGCGTACGCGTTCGGATCGCAGGCGCCTGAGAGCGCCGCCTCGACCATGGCCGGGCGCTCGGCGCGGCTGTGGCTCGCGTCGGTCCGCGTCGGCGCGCGGACTTGGAGGCATCGAAGGTGGGGTCGCACGCGGCGACGAGGGAGAGGACGGACAGCGACAACGGCACGACTCGGCGCATGATGTTCTCCGTGCGGTGGGGAACGGGTTGCGCGGTCGAGGACGGGCCTCGGCCAGGGCGATTCATCCGGCAGTTGTCAGCGGAAGGTAAACGCCGCCGTGCGGCTCCGGCGACGTGGGCAATTCGGCGCGGCGCGCGGCCGCCTCCGCAGCGAGCGACGCAGCGATCTGCGACCACCGACGTCGCATGCCAGCGTGCCGCCGTGGGGTTGTGGGGCCCTGATGGACAGCGATGATCACAAGCGGGTGCGAGTCGGCCACCTGACCGCTCGAGCGAAGTCCGACCCTGTACAGCCGGGACACGGAGCGGGTCTGGCCGTGGTACGCCGGCGGCGTCGTGTGCATGGCGGCCGCGCTGGTGCTGGCGCCGACGGACCTCGGCTCGCCCGCCTCGCGCGCCGACGACTGCTGGCGGCCGACGCGTCGCCGCGCTGCGCGCCGACCCGCGCGCTGGCGGTGCCGCCGCTCCGCGCCTGCTGGGCGGCACGGCCGCCAGGCCCGAGCCGCCGGCGCCCGCGCCGCAGGGGAGCGCCGCGCCCGCGCCGGCGCCCGAGCCCGACCCGGTGCTGGCCAAGAGCCTGAACAGCCTCGGCCTCGCCGCGCGCAAGGACGGGGACCACGATTCGGCGGTGCTGCTCTATCGCGAGGCGGCGGCGGCCGACCCGAAGCACGTGTGGAGCCGCTACAACCTCGCCTGCGAGCTCGCGCTGGCCGGCTCGGGCGACGAGGCGCTGCGCCTCCTCGAGGCCATCGACGCCATCGGCGGCGAGGACGCCAGCGAGGCGCTGCGCGATCACGCGCCGCGCGACAAGGACTTCGCGCGGCTCCGCGGCGACCCGCGCTTCAAGGCGTTGACGACGCGCTAGGGGCCCTGGGCGGCGGCGCGCGGTGGCGCGCGCCGGAGGGCGGCCCGGCTGAAATCCCATGAAAAATGTGGGTTGGAATCGCATCCCGTGGCAGAGCGTTGGGCGCGCCGCCCTGCGTTCGACATTCGAGGTCGCATGGCGCCTGGGGTCGGTGTTCCTCCGGCTCCGCTTCGCTCCGCCTGCGTCCAGACCGGACCGCGCCACGCTCGATCGGAAGCTCGCCATGAAGATGATCGCGTCAGCTCTCTTCCTCGCGCTCGGACTCGCCACCGCGACCACGGCTCAGGCCGGCTCGCCGCAGATCCTGAAGTGCCCGACCGTGAGCGGCGACCCGCTCGTCTACGGCATCGGCGGCTCGACCATGGGGAGCCTGCTCGGGCCCATGCTCGAGAAGGTCTTCGAGGAGCACAAGGTCGACTTCCGCCGCTGGGGCAAGGCCTCGACCGGCCTCGCGCGCCCCGACTTCCACGACTGGCCGAAGGAGACGCCGGGCATCATGAAGAAGCACCACCCGGCGGTGGTGGTGGTGTCGCTCGGGACCAACGACTACCAGCCGCTCTGGGTCGGCAAGGGCGAGTGGATCCAGCAGGACGACCCGAAGTGGGAGACCGAGTACGGCGACCGCGTCGACGCCCTGCTGCACGCCATCGCCGATGACGACGACGACCGCCTCATCATCTGGAGCGGCCCGTACGCCTTCGAGGGCGACAACGCCGAGAAGCGCGCGCCCATCGTGAACCGCATCATGCGCGAGCGCGTCGAGGCCTACGCCCAGGCCGGCGGTCACGCCATCTTCCAGGACGCCTACGGCCCGACCGCCGACGACGACGGCAAGCCGCTGAAGGAGGCGGTGCTCGCGCCGAAGGGCAAGAAAGCCGTCAAGATCCGGAGCAAGGACGGCATCCACCTGACGGCCGACGCCGTGCGCGCGCTGCTCGCGCAGCCCATCGTCGACATGGTCATGCCGTGCTTCGCCAAGAAGGACGCCAAGAAGCCGGCCGCCAAGGGCGGCTCGAAGACGGCGTCGAAGACGGAGAAGTCCGAGAGCGAGTCGGCGCCGCAGTGAGCGACGTCGACCCGCTCGTCGGTGCGACGCTGGCGAGCCAGTTCCGCATCGTGCGACGGCTCGGCCAGGGCGGCATGGGCGCCGTGTACGCCGCGGTCCAGGTCGACATGGATCGGCCGGTCGTGGTGAAGGTCATGCACGCCGAGGTGGCCGGCAACGAGAAGGCGGTCGAGCGCTTCAAGCGCGAGGCCAAGGCCGTCGCGGCGCTGAACCACCCGAACATCGTCTCGGTGTACGCCTTCGGGCAGACCGACGACGGCGAGCTGTTCCTGGCCATGGAGCTCATCGACGGGCCCGACGTGGCGCACGTCATCATGGACGGCGGAGCGCTCGGCGAGCGGCGCGCGCTGGGCATCACCGAGCAGGCGCTGGCGGCGCTGGTCGAGGCGCACTCGCACGGCATCGTGCATCGCGACCTGAAGCCCGAGAACCTGATGCTGTCGCGGCGCCACGGCCAGGACGACTGGGTCAAGGTCCTCGACTTCGGCATCGCCAAGGTCATGGACCAGGACCCCGACCGGCCGGCGCTCACGCGCGAGGGCGCCGTCTTCGGCACGCCGCGCTACATGGCGCCCGAGCAGGTGCGCGGCGAGCGCGTCGACGCGCGCACCGACCTCTACGCGCTCGGCCTCGTGCTCTACGAGATGATCACCGGGCGCCACCCGTTCGGGCAGCGCGCGCCCCTCGATTATATGATCGCCCACGTCAGCGAGCCGACGCCGCCGCCCGACGGGGTGACCGCGGCCACGGCGGCGCTGCTCGAGCGCGCGCTGGCCAAGGAGCCGGACGAGCGCTTCGCCAGCGCGCGCGAGATGAAGGACGCGGTGGCGCGCGCGCTGGTCGCGGTCGACACCGCCGACGGCGCAGCGGCGCATGCACCGGCGGCAGCCATCGCCGCCGGGGCCGGCCGGTCGGCGGGCCGGGCGGCGGAGCCGAGGCGCGCCGTGTGGCCGTGGTTGGCGCTCGGCGCCGCGGCCGTAGCCGGCATCGTCATCGCCGTGCTGGTGCTCGGCGGCAAGCCGCGCGGCCCGGTGGCCGAGCCCGACGCCGGCGGCGCGACCGAGCTGGCCCAGGCTCACGGCGACGAAGACGCCTCCGACGAGGTCGAGCCCGAGCCCGATCCGCCGACCGAGGCCGAGGCCGACAGCGAGGGCGAGCCCGAGCCGGACGCCATCGCGGCGGCCGTCGAGGACGCGATCGCCGAGGAGCTCCTGGCCGAAGGCGCGCCCATCGACGGCTTCCCGGTGCCGGCCGGGACCACCATCGCACGCGAGGACGGCCTGGTCGTCGTGATCGAGACGCCGCTCGAGCAACGCGCGCTGCTCGCCTTCTTCAAGGCCAAGCTCGACCAGCGCGGCTGGAAGTGGAGCAAATTCCCGAACGGAATCCAGATCCTCGACAGCGATTCCCCGTTCAGCTCGATCCTCCTCTCCCGCTACGGCTCGACGCTCCAGGTCTCGCTCGGCCGCGCCGGCAGCGGCGGCAGCCCCTGACGTCGTCTCGGGCTTGCCCCGACCGACGGGCGCAGCTCGGGCTTGAACGCGGGCGCCGCGGCAGATACGCTGCCGGCGCTCACGTCGCCGCCGAGGCATCATGCACCTTCAGTCACGTACCTCCATCGTCCCAGGGAAGCCTGGCTCCGCCGGGCCTTCCGGCCTCGGCCGGCTCGGGGCGCTCGTCGCCGCGCTGCTCGTCACCGCGGCCTGCGGCGGCACCGACGCGAAGCCACCGCTCGACACCATCGGCGGCGACAACCTGGTCCCGCCCGAGCTGACCAGCGTCGAGACCACGGTCGCGCCGCTCAACGTCCTGGCCGGCGGCACCGTCGAGGTGACGTGCCAGGGCAAGGACCAGTACGACGTCGACTTCGACGCCGACCTCACCTTCGACGTCACCGACTCGTCGGGCCAGCTGCCCGACGGCGTGACCATCGTCGGCAACAGGATCACCGCCATCCACGCCGGCTCGTTCCAGGTGAAGTGCCTCTTCGCCGGCCCGCCCGTCATCGACGACATCTCGCCCACCACCGTGACCGTGCAGGCCGGCGAGCCGAGCGAGATCAAGACGACGCTGTTCCTGACGACCATCAAGGCCGGCACCACCGTTTCGGTCGGCTGCTCGGCGCGCGACGGCAACGGCAACATCGCCACCGGCGACACCACCGTGCGCGTCACGCCGGTCGACGGCACGACCGTCGACGGGCGGCGCGTGACCTTCACCAAGACCGGCGAGTTCGAGGTCGTGTGCATGCTGGCCGACGCCAGCATCGTGGGCGGCGACGCGGTCACTGTGACGGTCGAGCCGGCCGCGCTCTACGAGCTGAAGACGGTGCTGTCGACCGACACCATCGAGCCGGGCGCCGAGGTCACCGTGACCTGCCCGGGCCTCGACCGCTTCCAGAACGTCATCGACCTCGACAAGGTCATCACCCTGCCGGTGGCGGGGCTCGACCCGCTCGACGGCAACCGCCTGCGTCTCACCTCGACGCGCGCCGGTAGCTATCCCGTGACGTGCGCGCCCAAGGAGGCCTGGATCCACCCGGCCACGACCGTGCCGGCGACGCTGGTGGTGAAGGCCGGCGCCGCCGCCGCGCTGGCGCTCGACCTGTCGCCCGACCGCACCGTCTACAACCTCGGCTCGCGCGTGAAGGTCACGCCGCGCGTCAGCGACAGCTACGGCAACGTCATCACCACGCTCGGCAACGACGTGGTCATCGACGGCTGGTTCGGCGGCGTGCTGCAGCAGACGGTGCTCTCCGGCGAGCGCATCGATCTCGACCAGGAGGGCGAGTGGACGCTGCGCGCGCACGTCGCCGACACGAGCCTCGAGGCCGAGCGCGTCGTGCTCTCCGACGGCTCGGCGCCGACCATCGACCTCACCTTCCCGACGCGCGGCCAGATGGTGACCAGCACCGGCAGCGCCCTCACCATCACCGGCAAGATCAAGGACGCCACCGGCGGCCTGGCCAGCGTGCGCATCAACGGCGCCGAGCAGCCGGTGACGATGGGCACGAACGAGCTCGTGCTCGACAAGGCCTTCTCGCCCCAGCACGGCGTGAACCGCCTCAGCATCGAGGCCACCGACGTCAACGGCAACGTCACGAAGATCGCCCAGAGCTTCCTCGTGGCGCCGGGCTGGAAGCCGGCCAGCGACGCCTTCAGCGACGGCATCATCGCGCACCTCGCCAAGGCCTTCCTCGACGACGGCAACCGCAGCGGCGCGCCCAACGACCTCGCCACCATCATGGAGCGCTTCATCGGCAAGCTCGAGGTCGAGAGCTACATCCCGTCGCCGGTCGTGAGCTACTCGGGCTACGACGTGTACCTGCGCAGCATCGACTACGACGCGCCCAAGGTGAGCATCGCGCCGGGCGCCGGCGTGCTCAACCTGACCATCGAGATCGACAACCTGTCGCTCGACGTCTACGCCGACGGCTTCATCGACGTCGACGGCACCGTCACCGCCGACAAGGTCACGCTGCAGGTCGTCCTGGCGGTGTCGGTCGTGAACGGCGGCACGCCCAAGGTCACGGCGCAGGCGGTCGAGGCCAACATCGACAACCTCAACATCGACGTCAACTGGGCCATCAACTGGCTCATCGACCTCTACACGGGCGACATCGAGCAGGCCATCACCTCGGCCTTCGAGGACACGCTGCGGAAGGAGATCCCGCCCATCGTCGAGGGCGCGCTGAAGTCGCTGCAGATCACCCAGGGCTTCGAGATCCCGTCGTTCCTGCCGGGCGGCTCGCCGCTGCCGGTGCAGCTCGCGGCCAAGCCCGACCACACCAAGCTCGACGAGCAGGGCCTCGACCTGGCGCTCGGGACCAAGGTCACGGCCGCCACCAAGGTGCCGTGGGCGACGCTCGGCTCCTTCATGCGCGGCGGCTGCTTCGGCCAGGACGGCGGCACGCCGTCGTGGGACGCGTCGAAGAAGCTGACGATGGGCATCTCGCTCGACGTGGTGAACCAGATCCTCCACTCGGTGTGGCAGGGCGGCGCGCTCGAGGTGGTGATGGGACCGGACGCCTTCGGCGACGTCGACCTCAGCCAGTACGGCGTGTCCGACCTGTCGCTGACGGTGTCGGGTCGGCTGCCGCCCATCCTCACCGACTGCCTCGATCAGGACCTCCACCTGCAGCTCGGCGAGCTGCAGATCGACGCGTCGCTCAGCCTGTCGGGCGCGCCGCTCGTCATCGGCATGATCGTCGCGTTCGAGACCACGGCGCAGGTCGGCATCGACGCCGACAACAACCTCACGCTGGCGCTCGGGACCATCGACCCGGCCAACATCCTCATCGACGTCACGCGCCTCGAGAGCGAGCTCTTCACGCCCGACCAGGAGGACGTGCTGGTGCAGCTCATCCGCGATCAGCTGCTGTCGAAGCTGCTGGCGCAGCTGGCCGGGCAGACGCTGGCCAACTTCCCCATCCCCGAGATCGATCTCGGCGCGCTCGACCCGAGCCTGGCGGGCCAGAAGATCTCGCTCCACAACGTCGTGCTCGCACGACAGAAGGGCTACATGATGCTGCAGGGGGATCCATGAGCCGCGGAGGGCACGCATGAGCGGAGCCGCGGTCGTCGTCGCCGACTGGTTGCCGCGCATCTACGGCCTGGTCGAGAGCGCCGGCAGCCTCGAGGAGTACCGCCTCGAGATCCTGCGGCTGCTGCGCGCCGAAGTGGGCGGCGCGGCCGCCGTGTTCATCCCCGGACCGCCGCTCATCAAGGCCGACGGCCGCATGCTGAAGGCGCTGCGGACGGTGTACCTCGACCTCGCGCCGCGCGGCCTCCAGCACATCCTCGCCAACCTGAGCTACTTCCGGCGCGAGCTGGCGGCGACCGGCGAGGCCAGCCTGCGCGCCGCGCCCTGGATCGACGCCGATCTGTTCCCGGCCAACGAGCTGGCGCGGCTGCGGCTGTGGAGCGAGGTCATGGCGCCCGACAGCTTCGGCAGCTTCCTCATCGTGCCGTCGGTGTTCCAGGGCGAGCACTTCGGCAGCAGCTGCTTCTTCCGTCGCATCGACGCGCCGCGCTTCACGCGCGAGGAGGCCGAGCGCGTGAGCCCGCTCCTGCCGCTGCTCATCATGGGCGATCGGCTGAAGGCCCACGTGCTGCAGCACCTCATCCCGGCGACCGGCGTGCGCCGCCCCATCGGCGCGCTCACCGGGCGCGAGCAGCAGGTGGCGCAGCTCGCGGCCAGCGGCCTCCAGCACAAGGGCATCGCCGAGGCGCTCGGGCTCTCGCCCAACACCGTGCGCAACACGCTGTCGCAGGTGTTCGACAAGCTCGAGGTCACGACGCGGACGCAGCTGGCGGCGGTGCTGTTCGAGGCCACCGCGCACGGCTGAGCCGGGCTACGCCGTCTCGGACAGCGACGCGGCGCGCGCCGAGCCGGGGTTGAGCGCGTCGGCCACGTCGAGCGCCGAGAGGATGGCCGTCTCCTGGAGGTCGTAGGGGTGCATCCAGCCGCCCACGAACCACAGGCCGTCCTCGCCCGCCAGCGCGCGCAGCGCGGCCTGCGCGGCCACCGACGCCGGCGACGCCAGCGGGTGTCGGAACGCCTCCTCGTGCACGATGCCGCCGGGCTCGACGCTCCGGTGCGAGGCCCAGCTCTTCCACAGCGTCGCGCCCTGGATGGCGGTGCCGAGCTGCATCGACGCCTCGGCGTAGGCGCCGTCGTGGAGCATGTTCACGAAGGACCAGCTCTGCGGATCGGTCGCCGCAAAGGTGGGCTGGCTGTGGATGGCGATGCGCGTGTCGTGGAACTGGATGCCGGCGAGCGCGGCGCGCTGCCGCTCGCTGCCGGCGACATCGACGAGCAGCGGCAGGGCCTTCTCGGCGGGCAGCGCCAGCACCAGCGCGTCGAAGCGATCGCTGCCGGCGGCGGTGCGCACGCGGAAGCCGTCGCCGCTCCGGGCCAGCGCGGTGACGGCGCCGTCGAGCCGCACCTCGAGTGTCGTGCACTGCCCCGCGAGCGCCTGGATGGCCGCGATCATGCCGCGCCGCTGGGTGCGGTAGCGCGGCACCGCGAACGGGTCGTCGCCGACCGTGGCCGACAGGTAGCGCATGAGGGCGCGCGCCGAGCACTGCCGCACCTGCTCGACGTCGCCCGACGAGAGCCCGGTGATCCACGGCAGCGCGATGGCCTCGCGCTGGGTCTCGCTGAGATCGATCGACGCGAGCCAGGCGCCGACGGTGAGGTCGTAGCCCACGTCGTCGCTCTCCAGCTTCGGCGACTCGAGCGCCATGGTGGCGAAGGCCGCGATGCCGTCCGCGTTCCAGCTCGCCGACAGCGGCCAGGTGCGATCGGGCGGGGCCGGCGACACGAAGCGCGGATCGCTGAGGCCGGCCTCGAGCACGGTGATGGTGGCGTCGAACTCGAAGGCCTCGGCGTCGAGCGCGAGCGAGGCGAGGAGTCGCGTGTAGGTCGGGTAGAGCCCGGGCGCGTAGTACTGCGCGCCGACGTCGACCTCGACCGCGGCGTCGCCCGAGCCGGCCGCGCCGGCCGCGATGGTCCGCACCTGGCCGCCGAGGACCGGGCGCGCCTCGTAGAGCGTGACGTCCCAGGCACCATCGAGGAGCCACGCCGTCGCGACCCCGCCCATGCCGCCGCCGACGATGGCGATGCGCGGGCGGCCCGAGCCCTTCGCGGCATCGTCCGCGCAGCGCGGCAGGCCGAGCGCCAGCCCGCCCAGCAACATCGACCTCAAGACGTCACGCCGCGACGTCGTGCGCGGCCGGTGGTTCGAACGCATGCCCCTCTTCTACCACGTCGCGCGTCCTCGGCGCGCGCAGGGCGCCGAACGGCTGCCATGGCGCGGTCGCGCGGCCACGGCTAACATGCACCCTCGGAGGTCTTCATGCATCGACGCCTGGCCTGGCTCTCGCTCGCTCTCCTCGCCGCCTGCGGCGACGACGGCGGCGCGACCACCGACACCCGCGGCTCGGACGCGCCCGACACCAGCGGCGGCGGCTGCACGCTCACGGCCGAGATGCAGCACACCGGCTCGGGCAGCCAGTTCACGCTGACTGCCCACGGCGCGCTCAGCTGCCGATCGCCGCACGATCTGCAGGTCGCCACCACGCTCGAGTGGAAGGACGCCGCCGACCCCGAGACGGCCTGGAGCGAGGTCCAGACCGCGACCCAGTCGGGCAGCGACGACACCACGCTCGAGTCGGAGGCGTCGAGCTCGCTCTTGTGCCCGCTGAACGGCGGCAAGGTCTGGCGCGCGGTGGTCCACGCCAGCGTCGACGGCGCGGCGCTCGACGCCGAGACCTCGTCCGAGCTCGGCGGCCTCTGCCCTTGATCGCCGGCCGCGTGCGCGCGTCGCGCGTCAGGGCGCGTCGGGCTTCGGCGGGCGGCGACCGGCGATGTCGAGCGCGGCGACGCGATAGGCCTCGGCCAGCGTCGGGAAGTTGAAGACGCTCTCGATGAGCTGGTCGATGCGCCAGCCCGACTGGATGGCGACCTGGCCGAGGCCGACCAGCTCGGCGGCGCCCTCGCCGACCGCGTGCGCGCCGAGCAGCCGCACGCCCTGCGGATCGGCCACGAGCAGGAGCAGACCGTCGGCGATGGCGCCGATGTGGCCGCGCGCGATCTCGGCGAACGACGCGCGCCCCACCATGGCGCCGCCGTGGAGCTCGCGGGCGCGGGCCTCGGTCAGCCCGACCGACCCCATCTCGGGGATCGAGTAGACGCCGGTCGGGATGAGGTCGGCGCCCGGGCCGGGGTCGATGCCGAGCGCGTCGCACATGGCGCGGCGGCCCTGCTCCATCGACGAGGCGGCGAGCGACGGCGGGCCGATGACGTCGCCGGCGGCGTAGATGCCGGGCACCGCGGTGCGGCAGCGCGCGTCGACCACGACCAGGCCGCGCTCGCTCGGGGCGAGGCCGGCGTTCTCGAGCGCCAGGCCCTCGATGTTGGCGACGCGGCCGAGCGCGCACAGCACCTTGTCGGCCAGGAGCTCGCGGCCGTCGTCGAGCACGACGCGCACGGCGTCGATGCCGTTCCAGGCCACGCTCTTCGTGGTGCGGCCGCCGAGGAAGCGCCCGCCCAGCGCCTCGAAGCCGCGCACGAACTCGGCCGTCAGCGCCGGCTCGACGAAGGCCACCGGGCGCGGGCCCTTGTCGATCATCGTGACCTGCACGCCGAGCGCCGCGAAGATGGAGGCGTACTCGCTGGCGATGACGCCGGCGCCGAGCACGACCAGCGAGCGCGGCAGGTAGGTCATCGACAGGATCGAGTCGCTGTCGAGGATGTGCTCGTGGTCGACCGGGACCTCCTTCGGGCTACGCGGGCGCGAGCCGGTGGCGATGATGACGACCGGCGCGGTGAGGCGCGGGGCGGCCCCGGCGATGGTCCTCACCTCGACCTCGCGCGGCGTGACGAAGCGCGCGCGGCCGTGCACGACGGTGACGCCGGCCTGGCCGAGCTGGCGGCCCATGAAGTGCTCGTGCGCGCTGACGACCTGGTCGAGGCGCTGCATGAGCGCGCGCACCTGGAGGTCTTCGCGACCCTCGATGTGGAAGACGTCGCCGGTCTTCCGGCGCACGCTCGTCAGCGCGAGCGCCGTCTCGCGCAGCGTCTTGCTGGGGATGGTCCCGAGCGCCACGCAGGCGCCGCCGACCTCGCGCTCCTGCTCGACCAGCGCGATGCGGCGGCCTGCGGCGGCGCCGGTGAGCGCCGCGCGGTGGCCGGCCGGGCCGCCGCCGATGACGATGACGTCGAAGGCGGCGGCGGGCGCGGCGGCGGGGTCGGGCGCGGTCATGCGAAGGCTCCGGCCGCGGTGACGATGGTCTCGCGCTTGGCGATGAGCGCGGCGAGGTCCTCGGGGTAGAGGTTCAGCGCCGCGGCGTACGGGTGCTGGCGCAGCATGGCCTCGTCGACGACCGGCGTGTCGCCCATGGCGAAGTGGGCGAGGTCGTCGGCCAGGCGCACGATGTGAACCGCGGGCAGGCTCGACTGGAGGTCGTGGTGCGCGGCGATGACGTCGCCCAGCGCGGCCGGCAGCGACCAGGCGCGGGCCAGCGCGCGGCCGGCCAGGCCGTGGAGATCGTCGACGACCGCCCAAACCAGGGCATTGTCGGCGCGCAGCGCGCGCGCTGCCGGGCTCTTCGAGTCGACGATGGCCTGCAGCACGATGGGCTTGCCGACGTCGTGGAGGAGGCCCGACAGGAACGCCTCCTCGACGTTCTTCCGGCGCGAGCGCGCGATCTCCTGCGCGAAGAGCGCGGCGGCGACGGCGTGGCGGAAGAGCGCCTTCAGCTCGGCGGCGAAGCCGGCCACGTCGAAGACGCGCGTCTGCATCGAGATGAGCAGCGCCACCTCGCGCACCTGCTTCATGCCGAGCCGGCTCACCGCCTGCTGCAGCGACACGATGGGGCTCGACGAGGCGTACATGGGCGAGTTCGACACGCGCAGGATGTGGCCGGCGAAGGCCTGATCGCGCTTGATGATGTCGGCCAGCGAGCGCGCGTCGGCGTTCTCGTCCGAGGCCGCCGACAGCACGCGCTGCACCGACTCGCCGAGCAGCGGCAGCGCCACCTCGGCGGCCGCGAAGCGATCGGCAAGCTCCTTTCGTACCTCGGCCGCGTGCATCGACGTCTCCATGCTCACCTCGCGCTGCGCGTTCGATAGAGCACGAGCGCGCGCCCGAGCGCCACGAGCAAACCGACCGCGCCGCCCACGGCGGCGATGAGATCCGCCACGATGAAACCGAAGGCCGCGTGCGGCTCGCCGAGCTCGGGCCCGGCGGCGAGCGCGCCGTGGAGGCCCCAGGCCACGGCCAGCGGGCCGAGCCCGCCCAGCGCCCAGAGCGGCAGCGCGCGCGCCGGATCGGGCACCAGCCGGAAGAAGACCACGGCGGCCACCACCAGCGCCGGCAGCGCGAAGGCCACCGCCATGTGCAGCGTCCACGGGTCCTCGTCCCACACCGCCGAGAGCGACAGCGTCGGCTCGAGCAGCAGATAGGTCAGCACCGCCACCACCGGCCAGGCCAGGCCGGCCGAAACGCGCCGCAGGAGGCCGAGGTCGGGGCCGCGCGCGGCCGCCAGCGCGGCGGCGAAGGCGGCGACGAAGAGCGCCAGGCCGAGCGCCAGGCCGAGCCACGACAGCGGGCGCAAGGGCGGCGGCACGAGCGGCGCGAAGGCCGACGGCACGAGCGTCGGGTGGTCGAGCAGCGGCAGCGGCGCGCCGATGCTGGCCGCGGGCGGCGGCAGGCCGAGGAGCGCGGCGACCGTCGCCGGCAGATCGAGGAGGCGCCCGTGGCAGTCGGGGTTCGGCGCGATGCCGTGGCCGCCGGCCAGGAGGCCGATGTGCATGACCGCGTCCTCGGGGCCGCCGTGGCCGCCGCGATCGATGTGGCCGTGGTCGGCGGTGACGAGGATGACGTCGCGCGACAGGTCGAGGCGCGCGATGAGCTGGCGGATGGCCGCGCCGGCGGCGATGGCCGAGCGCTCGTACTCGGGCGAGATGCCGCCGAAGTCGTGGCCGTCGTCGTCGACCGCGACGATGTGGAGCAGCAGCAGCTCGCCCGGGACGGGCGGCGGCGCGGCCGCGAACCAGGCGGCGAAGCGGGCCTTCCCGACGACGTCGGCGCGGGCGAAGGCGTCCGGGAAGAGCTCGAGCCACCAGTCGATGCCGTCGGTGACGAGGTGGGTCGGGCGGCCGGCGCGCCGCGCCATATCCCAGATCGACTCGAGCCGGGCCGGGCCCTCGTGGTCGTTGGTGTGGACGCCCGACAAGGTCGGCGGCACGCCGGTCGAGAGCGCCACGTAGGCCGGCCGCGAGTACGACGGCAGCACCGTCTCGAGCGCGCAGCGCGCCGGCAGGTCGAGCCCGAGCAGCGGCAGCTTGTCCGCGCGCAGGCCGTCGACGATGACCACCGCGACCCGACCGGGTGCCGGCGTCGCGGCCGCGGGCGCGGGCGGGAGCGCGGTGGTCCGGGCCGCGAGCTCGGGCGACGGACGCGTGTTGAACCCGCTCATGAAGCCGAGGCCATGCAGGAGGGGCAGCGCGCTCGCCGCGAGGGCGACGAGCACGGCCGTGACGACTCGGGCGCGCACGCGCGCAGCGTACCCCGGAGGCCGCCCGCCTTCAACGCGCGCCGCCGCGCTCAGAGCTCGCCCCGCGCGCGCAGGCGCTTGCGGATCGCCGCCGGCACCGCGGCCATGTCGGCGTCGAGGTGCTCCATGTGGAGGTCCACCGGATAGACGACGAAGTCGGGGCTCACCGGCGTGACGGCGCTCCAGTCGAGGGCGTTGAGCCGCTTCGCGACCGCGACCAGCAGCGCGTGGGCCTTCTCGCGCGCCGCCATCGACTCGAGGTAGGGCACCATCTCGGCGGCGTCGGCGAGCAGCGCGGCGGCCTCCGCTCCGAGCTCCAAGCGGTCGTCGTCGAAGCTCCCGAACGCCTGCGCATCCCAGAGCGCCTCGCGGGCGGCGCCGCTGGCCTGCCAGGCGCGGCGCTCCGACTCGAGGCCGAGCGCGAGCTTGGGCGGCAGCATCGAGAGGGCCGAGCCGGGGTCGTAGACGAGCGCCAGCGCGAAGGCCGGCTCGGCGCACGCGAGCGCCCGGACCCGCTCGGGGATGGCGCGCAGGAGGCCCGCCTTCACCGCCGCGAGCAGCGCGGCGAAGCCGCGCGTCGGGCGCTGGTAGACGAAGCCCGTCTTGCCGTTCACCGACGCGAACGCGATGCTGAGGAGGCGGCCGCCGGCGTCGTAGGCGTAGCGGTAGGTGCCGCCGATCACCGGGTTGCTGGCGGTCCGCCGCCGCGTCACGAGCAGCTCGCCGGCGTACTCGAGCGCCTCGCCGAACCACTCGCCCTGGCGGTGGAGGCTCGTCATCGCCGTCGGTCGCGCGCCATCGAGGCGGTAGTCGACCACGGCGTCGAGGTCCTTGTAGGCGGGGTCGGGCCCGAACTTCCAGACCTCGGCGCCGTCGTCGCGGTAGCGGTAGAAGTCCTCGGCGAAGCGCCCCTCGACGTCGCCGTGGAGGCGGACCACGACGACCCGGCCCAGGGCGTCGAAGCCGTGCTCGAACGAGCCGGCCTTCGGCGTCGGCGCGCCGGCGAGCTCGGTCGCGCGACCCCAGCCGAGCTCGGCCTGGAAGCGCGGGCTCAGCGGGCCGATGGGACCGGTGGCCCAGACCCAGCGGACGACCTGCGCCTCGGCGACGCGCTTCAGCTCGGCGTAGTCGGCGCCGCGCTGCAGCCGCGACGCCAGCGCCGCGATGGCGGGCTCGCCGCTCGAGGGCCGCGGATCGCTCACGGCGCGAGCGCGAAGACGCTGACGTCGTCGATGCTCATCGGCGCCTGCGAGGCGCAGCCGAGGCTCGCGCCGGGCGGCGTGCGGGCGTCGGCGCGCGCCAGCGCGAGCTCGCCGTCGACGAGCCAGTAGAGGCTCGGCCCGCGGCGCACGAGCGCCCAGCGATAGCGCCGCCCTGGCTCGTAGCGGCGCGGCAGGACCAGCGCCTCGCCCGGCGTGGCGCGGTCGGCCAGCACGCAGTCGAAGTCGCCGCTCGACGACGTCACGCTGAGCTCGATGCGCACCGCGTCGGGCAGCGGCGTCGCGAGCCACACCGGCGACGAGCCGACGCCGCCGCCGCGGAGCTCGCCGTCGACGACGCTCCAGCCGCCGTCGCTCTCCCACGCGCCGAGCGTGGTGCGGTCGAACGTGTCGCTGACCTGCGGCGTGCCGCCGTCCAGCGCGCGCCGGGCCGCCTCGACGTCGTCCGGCGTCGGCACGGGCAATGGCAGGCCGGCGCGCGCGGCCACCTTCATGAGCTGCGACTCGAGGGCCAGGCTCGTCCACGGCTGCGTGTTGACGAAGCGCTCGATGACGCGGCCGCCGTAGATGACGACCGAGTCGGGCATGAGCGTGGTGCCGAAGCTGCCGCGCAGGGTGTCGTCGGGCGCGGTGCCCATGCCGTGCGAGTCGCGCAGCACCAGCGGCGCCTCCAGCGACGGCAGCGGCGAGCCCTCGCGCGCCGCCAGCGCGCGCAGCGGCTCCCAGCTGTCGTCGCTGCTCAGGTGGACGAGCTGCCAGCCCGGGCCGAGGTCGGCCGCCGCCGCGGTCAAGACCGGCAGCTGCTCGACGCACGGCGTGCAGTACGTGGCCCAGAACGTGACGAGCAGCGCCTTGTCGCGCGGCAGCTCGGCCAGCGTCGTGCGCGCGCCGGACGCGGTCTCGAGCGGCCAGGCCAGCTGCGCCTCGGTGAGCGGCGTGCCGGCGTCGTCGGACGGCGGCTCGGGCACGGGCACGGGCTCGGGCAAGGGCCCGGGCTCGGGCTCGGGCTCGGGCTCGGGCGACGCCGGCCGCTCGACGAGCCGGAGCCACGCGGCGAGGGCCAGGAGCGGCGCGTTGGTCCGCACGCGCACGCGCCGCGGCGCGAGGCGCGCGCTCAGGCTGTAGCTCGCGCTCGGCGGCAGCGCGCGGGCCAGCGCGGCCTGGGCGGCGGCGATGGGCGGCACCGGCGAGGGCGGACCGTGCGCGAAGGCGCCGAGCTGGACCGTCAGCTCGAGCGCGTTCTCGGCGTCGACGCCGCGCGTGTCGATGGCCTCGCCGAGGCGCGGCTCGCGGCCCGCGCGCGCGGCGAGGAAGCCGTAGACGGCGTCGACACCGCCCACGACGAAGAGGCCGTCGTGGATGCCGTAGCCGAGGCGCAGGTCGAAGCCGGCCTCGGCCGTGCCCTTGATGTGGCCGCCGCTGGCGGCGATGAGCTCGCCGAGGTCGACGTAGCGGAGGCGCATGCCGTCGCTCGAGATGCTGCGCCAGGGCAGCGCCTTGCGCGCGCCGGTGTCGAAGAGGCGCGTCGCCAGCGCCTCGGCCTGCGCCGAGTCGGCGACGTCGAAGACCGCGAGCGGCGCGAGGCGCCCGTCTTCGCCGCGCACGATGCCCAGCACGAGCTCGCTCGCCACCGGCAGCTCGGCCAGGAGGAAGTCGCGCGCCCTGAGCGCCAGCACGGCGTCGGGGCGCGCGGCGTCCGCCGTCGCCTCGGCCGTGGCGTCGACGGCGCCGAGGCCGAGGTCCTCACGCACCCGATCCGCGGCCGGCCCGGGCAGGACGTCGAGCCACTTGGCGAGGCTCGGGCGCGGCTTGCCCGCGCCGTCGAAGCTCGCGCTCCAGGCGAGCAGCGTGGTCTTCGGCATGGCCTCGAGCAGCGGCTTCGCGCGCGATGACCGCACCAGGAAGTCGGGCAGCGGCGAGCCCTCGGGCAGCGCCACCTCGAGGCTGAAGCCGCCGGCGGCGCGCATGCCGAGGCCGATCCACGCCATGGGCGGCATGGGCAGGAACGGCATCGGCAGCGGTCGCACGAAGAAGAAGCCGTCGGCCCCTCGTCCACCGCGTCGCGCGCGGCGCGGAACTCGTCGCCGTCCACCAGCGCGCGGCCGCTCGGGTGCATGACCTGCTCGACGCTGTCGGCGGTGCCGACCACGACCGCGTCGTCGACGAGCGCGACCGCGACCTCGCCCTTGGCGACATAGCGATCGTCGCCGACCTTGGTGGCCCCGACCTGCTCGAGCACGCGCCGCGCCAGCCCGGGGTCGGTGAGCCGCAGCATGGCCAGCGCGTCCGAGCGGCCCTCGAGGCTCGCCAGCTCGAGCGTGTCGGTGTGCTCGGCGACGTCCCACACGAGGTCGGGGCTGACGCCGAGCTCCTCGGCCAGCGACGCCACGCCGCGGCCGAGCCACGGGTCGAGCTCGCGCCGCAGCGCCTCGGGCCGCGCGAGGCCGGCGCCGTCGACCAGGCGCTCGCGCAGTGCGCCACGTCGTCGATGCGGTAGTAGGCGCGGACGCCATCGGGCAGCCGGCGCGCCAGCGGGCCGTCGTCGCCGCCGCCGCGCGTGAGCACCACCACCAGCACCACCGCGAGCGCCAACACGGCCACGGCCACGGCGGCCAGCAACAGCGTGCGCGCCGATCGCCGCCGGCGCGCCGACGCGCCGCCCCGATCGACCGTGTCGGTGGACGCGGGCGGCGCGCGCAGCGGCGCCAGCGCCGCCATCTCGGCCGCCGGCTCGAGCCGGGTCGGCGTGCTCTCGACCACCACCGGCAGCGGCAGCGGCACCGACGCCCGCGCCGGCTCGGGCTCGGGCGCGAACGTCACCGCGCGCGCGCGCTCCAGATCGGCATCGCGCGCCACGAGCGCCCGCAGCGCCAGCTCGAGCTCGGCGCGGCAGGCCGGCACGTCCTGGATGCGCGCCGTGTGATCGAAGGCCAGCGCGTGGCGGAAGAAGGCGGCCGCGGGCTCGGGCAGCCCGAGGTCGCCGGCCTCGGCCAGCGGGTCGACGGCGCTGTCGAGCTTCCTGGCGAAGATCTCGTGGACCGTCTCGCCCTGGTGCGGGCGGCGCCCGGTGAAGAGCTCGAAGGCCAGCGCGCCCACCGCGTAGACGTCGGTCCACGGGCCGATGTGGCGGCGCAGCACCTGCTCGGGCGCCATGTAGACGGGCGTGCCGATGGCGGACGAGGTCTCGGTCTGCTCGCTCACGAACTTGGCCAGCCCGAAGTCGAGCACGCGCACGAACAGCGGGTGCCCGGGCAGCGACTGCACCATGATGTTCTCGGGCTTCACGTCGCGGTGCACGATCTGGCGCGCGTGCGCGGCTTCGAGCGCGTCGAGCAGCTGGCGCAGGATGACGCCGACCTCGGCATGCGAGAGTGGGTCGCGCGCCGCCGCCCGCCGCTGCACGAGGTCGCGCAGCGTGGTGCCGCCCTCGACGAACTCCATCGCCAGGTAGGCGGTGTCGTCGAAGGCGCCGAACTGCAGGAGCCGCACGATGTTGGGGTGGCTCAGCGTGCCGAGCGCGCGCGCCTCGGCCAGGAACTTCGCCGCCACGCGCCGCTGCTCGGCGGCGTCGTCGCCGCCCCGGTGGAGGATCTTCACCGCCGCGCGCATGAGGATGGGCAGCTGCAGCGCCAGGTACACCTTGCCGAAGCCGCCGGCGCCGAGCAGCTTCACGACCAGGTAGCTGTCGACCATGCGCCCGATGAGCGGGTCGGGCGCCGCCGGCCCGACGTACTCGGGCGGCACGAAGTGGAGCGCGCGCCGCGAGCACACCCCGCGCGGGCAGCGCGTCGCCACCGGCCCGGGGTCCTCGCAGCCGGGGCACAGCCCGGGCTCGGTCGCCGCCACGTCCATCGGCGCCAGCCTACACCGGGCCCGCACCGCCGTCATGGCGCCATGGCCCGCGCCCCCACCTCGCGTTGCGCGCGCCGGTCGTTTTGATCGGCGCCGCCTCGCGCGTCATGGGCTGCATGCAGGCACGCTCCCTCGCGCCCGTCATCGCGCTCCTCAGCGCCGGCGCGCTGCTCGCCCCGACCGGCGCGGCCGCGACGCCGCTCCCGCCCGTGCGCCTGCTCGCGGATCCGCAGCCGCTGCGGCTCGGCACGTCGCTCGACGGCCTCGCGTTCACGCCCGACGGACGCCACCTGGTGGCGAGCTCGTACCTCGGGGAGATCGCCATCTGGGATGTCGCGTCGCTCGGCGAGCCGGTCCGCATCGACAGCGGCACGTCGGTCGTCGACGTGCTCGCGACCGACAGGACGATCTTCGTCCTCGCCGGGTCCGAGCCGCAGGTCGCTCGCTTCGACCTCGCCGGTCAACCCCTCGCGCCGATCCGGCTGGGCTTCGAGCCGCAGCGCATCTCGGTCGACGCGGCCGCGCGCACGCTCGTCGCCTCGGGACCGCACTCTGCGCTGACGGTCATCGACCTGGCGCGCGGCGCGCGGCGGCGCCTCGCGTCGAGCCTCGCCCACGTCGCGTGCCTGACCGTCTCGCCGGACGGGCGCTGGCTCGCGGCCGGCTACGCGCACACGACCGAGCTCTGGGACCTCCCCGCCCGGCGCCGCGTGCGCGTCATCGACGGCCCGCTACCCAGCGCGCGCAACCACGACGTCTACGCCTTCGCGAACGACGCGCTCGTCACGGCGCCGGCCCACGCCGTCGGACCGGCGGTGGCACCCGACGGCCGCATCTACGCCGCGCTCGCGGACGGGCTCGGCCTGACCGAGCTCGCCGCGCCCGTCGCGCCGGGTGCCCCCGGGGCGCTCGTCCCGGTCGGGCCGGCCGTCCCCCTGCGTGCGAGCGGGCGTGAGCCCGATGCGTCGCTCACCTCCGCGCCGGCCGCGATCGCGGCCTCGCGAGACCACGTCGCGCTCGGCATGCCGTCGGGCGTGGTCCGCCTGTTCCGGCGCGCCGACCTCGCCCCGCTCGACCGCTCGCGCGGCTCGACCGAGGAGGTCGTCGTCGGCGCCTGGGACCCGGCCGGCCGCTGGGTGGCGGTGGGTGGCAAGGGCCCGCTCGTCCACGTGTGGCGCCTGCCTGGGGCAGATGGCCGCGCGGACGCCGGCGCGACGGCCGACGAGCCGATGGCGCTCGACAGCGGCAGCGCGTACGTCGAGGCGCTCGCCGTCGACGATCCCGGCGCCCGGTGGAGCGCCGGCGCCGACGTCATCCGCTGGGACGCGCGGACGGGTCGCGAGCTCGGCCGCTGTCCGATCATGTGCGGGGCGCTCGCGCTGGCGCCCGACGGCACGATGTGGGGCACGAGCCCGAGCGGCCTCGTGCGCTTCGACCCGGACGCCGGGCGCTGCGCGACCGTCGTCGCCCCACTGGCCAACGGCTCTCCGTTCGAGCTCGCCGCCGGCGACGTCGCGATCTTCCCGTTCACGTGCGTGCGCCGGGAGCGCGTCGATCTGCTCGGCAGCGACGGCGACGTCTTGTCGTTCGCGGGCGACGTCGCGCTCGCGCGGGGCGGCCCGTCGCGCGACGGACCGTGGGCCTTCGAGTGGAGCGACGACGCCGGCCGCTGGTGGTCGCTCGCCGGCGCGACGCCGCGCGCCTATGCCACAGTGCCGATCGGACGCGTGGGCGAGGCGTTCATGTCCCGCGACGGCGCGCGCTTCGTCACCTCGGGCGAGGCGATCACGCTGTTCGCCCTCGGACCGGGCGGGCCGCGCCTGCTCACGAGCTTCGATCGCCCGGCGCGCACCAGGGTCCTGGCGCTCTCGCCCGACGCCAGCCAGCTCCTCGTCGTGCGGGACGACGTCGCGCCGGGCATCGTGCGGCTCGGGCCCTGAGCGCCCGAGCCGCAGTGCTCACTGCACCTTCAGCGCGCCGGGCAGCGC
The DNA here is from genome assembly GCA_046351155.1 of Myxococcota bacterium. Lineage (GTDB taxonomy): Bacteria > Myxococcota_A > UBA9042 > PHBI01 > PHBI01 > JAXLYZ01. Next base: position 114,342 of record JAXLYZ010000014.1, on the reverse strand, counting down.
CACGCCGACGTGGTCGGGGTTGTAGTACTCCCAGGCCTTCGAGGCGCCGGTCGAGACCTTCACCGGGAAGCGCGCGCGCACGCGGAACTTCAGCTCGAACGCCGCGTCGGGCCGGAACTGCTCGACGTAGAGGATGACCTGGCGACCGGCCAGGCTGAAGCGCTGGATGGTCTTCGCCGCGACCGCCGCCTCGAGGTCGTCGGAGAGCACCTCGAAGCCGGGCGGCACCGCCACGTCGACCATGCCCATCGACGCCGTGCCGGGCAGGTTCGACTTCACGCGCACCGTCACGCCGACGATGTCGTCCTTGGCCAGCGTCGTCCGATCGTAGCCGACGGTGACGTCGAAGGCCGACTTCTCGGGCGTCGGACGGCGGTCGTCGCTCCACGGCAGGTAGCTCGTCGCGCTGGCCTGGAACATGGCCTTCAGGCCCGGCGACGGCACCAGCCGGACCTTGTTGGCGCCGGGGCGCAAGGCCTTGCTGGCGTCGATGAAGCGCACCACGTCGAAGTCGTCCGGCGTGTACGACGCGCTCGCGACCTTCTCGTCGTTGACGAGCACGTCGACCGTGCCGGCCACCGCCGCCTGCTGCGTCGACAGCGACGCGACCATCGACTGCAGCACCTGCACCGTCGCCTGCGTCGTCTCCCACTGGCCGCCCGCCGACTTCTTGCCGACCAGGAAGGCCAGGCCGGGCTTCACCAGGTCGAGCTGCTCGCCGGCCTTCATGAAGGCGCGCAGCGCCAGCGCGGTGACCTCGATGGTGGCCGAGTCGCCGCTGCCGTACATGGCCGTGCGCTGCTTGGTCGGGAAGTGCACCTTGTCGCCGTCGCGCACGGCGAGCGCGGCGAGCTTCGCCAGGATGGTGCGGAGCGTCGCGCGCTGGCCGGCGTCGTTCCGATCGGTGAGCGCCTCGGCGAAGGCGTTGCCGAGGTAGCCGAGCACGTAGGCGTCGTCGGCCTTGTCGACGTTCTTCGCCAGGAACGCGAGCGCCTTCGCGAGCGGCGCGTCGAGCTGCTTCCGGTCGGGGCGCGTCACGGCCAGGGACCAGGTCACGTAGGCCGACACGAGCAGCGACGACTTCTGCATGTCGCCCCACGAGTCCTGGTGGAGGAAGGCCGCGTCCGGCTGCCACGAGCCGTCGGCCTGCTGCTGGCGCGTCAGCCACTGGCGCGTGCGCGCGACCACCGCGTCGTCGATGGCGTACACCTTGTCCATGTCGTGGAACTCCATGAGGCCGTACGCGGTGAGCACGCGGTTGGCCGGCGCATCGCCGAACCAGGAGAAGCCGCCGCCCGCCACCTCGAAGGTGACGAGGCGCTGCCAGCCGGCCTGGAGATAGCGGAGCGCCGTGGCCTCGAGCTCGGGCTTCGCGCGCTTCGAGTCGCGCAGGTAGTTCAGGACGAGGATGTTCGGGTAGGTCGTCGACGAGGTCTGCTCGAAGCAGCCCGACGGCATCTGCAGCATGCCCTCGAGGCCGTCCATCACCTGCGCGAACATGCCGGGGAAGAGCTTCACCTGGAGCAGGCTCGCCTGGTCGATGGCGCCTTGCGGCACGTCGATCGACAGGTCGAGCGCGTCGCTCAGCATGCCGTTCTGGAGCTGCTCGACCGGGAAGCCGTCGGGCTCGACCTTGACCTCGCGCCGCACCGCGTCGGCCATCTTCGAGCCGTTGGCGGTCACCGTCAGGCGGCCCATGCCGACGCGGCTCGCCACGAGCGGCACCTGCACGCCCTTCACCTCACCGGCCGCGAGCTCGACCTGGAGGTCGCGCCCGCCCTTCACCTCGAGGCCGCCGTCGGTGTCGAGGCGCAGCTTCACCGTCTGCGCCGTGGGCAGGTAGTTGTAGACCGCGACCGGCACGGTGACCTCGTCGCCGCGCGTGAGCGACACCGGGAACGAGATGTCGACGAAGAAGTCCTGGAACACCTCGAGGCCGCGGCTGACGCTGCCGAGGCGCCCGTCGCTGGTCGACGCCAGCGCCGACAGGCGCCAGGTCGTGATGCTGTCGGCCATCGGGAAGGTGACCTTGGCGTGGCCGCTCGCGTCCGTGAGGATCAGCGGCTCGACCAAGAGCGTCTCGGGGAAGTACTCGCGGACACGCGGCGGCGCGACCGCGCTCGACGCGCCCTCCCCGCCCCCGCCCACCGGGGCGGCGCCGTTGATCTCGATGGCGTCGAGCGCGATGACGCGCCGCTTGCCCATCATGGGCGGCGCCGGCTCGGCCCGGTTCACCGCGAAGGCCTGGCCGCCGCCGCCGGCGCCCACGCCGCCGAGCGCGATGCCCCAGCCCCCGCCGCCGCCGCCGCCGTCGCCCATCATCATCATCGGCTCCATGGCGCCGATGCCCCGTCGGCCCCAGCGCGCCGCTTCGCGCTGCTCCTGCCAGCGCCACACCGGCTCGAGCGAGGCCGACAGCCCGAGGTCGCCGGTGAAGTCGTCGCCGGTGCCCCACTGCCCGTCTCGCCCGGCCGACATCACGCTGACGTCGCTGACCTCGTTGTCGTCGGGCTCGACCGAGAGGCGCCAGGCGTTGCCGAACGGGTCGCGCGTCTTCTCGATGCGCAGGCCGGCCGCGGCCAGCGCGCGCGCGACGTCCTTGCCGCGCGGGGCGCGCCAGTGCTCCTGCACCCAGGCCTTGAGCGCCTGCTTCCACACGCGCGTCTTCCGCTCGAGCTCGGCCTGCCAGAGCTCGACGCTCTTGGCGCGCGCGTCCACCATCGAGTCCACCGACAGCGGGTGCGCGAACTGCGGCATGGCCGCGCCGGCCAGCACCGCGGCCGCGCGCGAGCGGCGGTCGGCGCCGGCCAGCGGCGCCGGCTCGCTCGGCCGCGGCAGGCGATCGAAGATGAACACCTCGTCGGGCTCGAAGGCGTGGATCTCGATCTTCGGCCGCATGATCTCCTGCTCGAGCAGGAAGAACACCTGCTCCATGCCCGGCCGGAGCTCGGACAGCGCGAAGACCGCCTCGTCGACCACCCACAGCCCGAGCACCGCCAGCACCGGGTGCCCCTGGCGATCGGTCACGGCCAGGTCGAGGGTCGCCTCCTCGCCGGGCAGGAAGCGCGCCTTCGACGGCACCACCGCGATGTTCAGATCGTCGGCCATGCGCACCACCAGCGGGCGCGTGTCGGCGTAGACGTCCATGTCGTCGCCGATGACGTACGCGTGCGCCAGGACCGTGCCGGCGACGTCGGCCGGCAGCACCGCGCTCATCCTGGCGTGCCCGTCGCGCACCGGCGCCGACAGCGTGAGCAGCGTCTGACCGTCCTTCACCAGATCGAGGAACGCGTGCGGCACGGCGCGCTGCACCAGCACGTCGAAGTCGAGGCGCTCGCCGGCCTTGGGCGCGGTGTCGCTCGGCCGGAGGAGCACGCCGCCCCTGGCCGCCGCGGCGAGGTTCACGTCGGCGTGCGACTGGGCGCCGTCGGGCGTCTTCACGTCGATGCTCGCGACCACCGCGCCGCTCGGCACGAGGCGCCACTCGGCGATGCCGCTGGCGTCGGTCTCGAGGGCCGCCGCGCTGGCGCCGAGGCGCACGTCGAGCTTGGCGCGCGGAGCCGGCGCGCCGTCCGGCGTGGTCACCACCAGGTAGACGATGTTCTCGACGCCCGACACCAGCGCGCCGGCCTCGGGCACGGCCGTCACGCGCAGCGGGTCCTGGTAGATCGTCAAGGTCTTCGTGCCCTCCTGGGTCTGGCCGGCGGTGTCGGTGACGGTCGCCACGAGCCGCACCGAGGCCGCGCCCTGGAGCATCGGCAGGCCGACGAGCGCGTCGGGCAGGCGCAGCTCGAAGGCGTGCGCGCCGGCCTGGTCGAGCTCGAAGTCCATGCGGGCGACCTCGTGGGCCTCGACGTCGAAGGTCTCGACCGACAGCTTCACCTTGGCCTTGCGCAGCGGCTCGCCGAAGAAGTAGCGCCCGCTGATGGTGCCCTTCACGAGCTCGCCCGGCCGATAGCTGGCGCGCTCGGCGCCGACCTCGACCTTGAACTTCGGCAGCACGTACGGCTTCACCTCGAGGGTGCGCTCGGCCTTGGTGTCGCCGACCGTGGCTTCGATGCGCCAGCGCCCGGTGTTCACGAGCGCCGCCACGTCGAGCTGGGTCGCGTAGACGCCCTCGGGCGAGGCCTTGCCCTTCTGCTGGAAGACCTTGTTGTTCTTGGCATCGAAGACCACGACCTGGGTCTTCACGCCGCTGGCCGCGTGCCCGCTGCCGGTCTCGCGCGCGAGCAGCCGGATGTAGATGCGCTGGCCCGGCTGGTAGATCGGCTTGTCGGTCGAGAGCAGGACCTTGGCCTCGCGCACGGCCTTCATGGCCAGCCGCGAGCTCGCCTGCCCATCGGGGTGGCGCACGCTCAGCTCGAGCACGAGGTCGCCGTCGGGCAGCTCCTCGGGGATGGCCAGCGCCAGATCGACGCTGCCGCTGTCGTCGCTGGTGGCGGTGCGCGTGGCGATGACTTCGACAAGCTTATTGTCTTTCTTGGCGTCGGCGCGCCCGAGCCTGGCCGTCACCTCGGCGCCGCCCAGGCCGCGCTCGCAGCCCGCCCCGCTGCAGCCCGAGCTGCGGCTGCGCACCACGACGCGCGGCGCGTAGCTCGTACCCGGGCGCACGGTCGCGTCGCCGAACACATAGACGCGCGGCGCGATGAGGTAGCTCCCGACCAGCGTGACCCACGCGCGCTCGGGCCGCGCGCGCAGCGTCTCGACCAGCAGCCGCAGGTCCTCGTCGGGGTGGCGCCGCTCGGCCGCGGCAGCAGCACCTTCACCGGCCCGGCGCCGGGCACGAGGTCGACGGCCCGCGGCGACGACGCCCGCCGCGCGGCGTGAGCAGCGTGAGCCGCAGCGCCGGCGGCGCGCCGTCCTTGGCGGTCAGCGCCACCTCGAGGCCGCCCGGCCGCGCGCGGATCTCGAGGCTCGCGCCCGGGCCGAGCGCTTCGAGTCCGAACGGATCGGGCTCCACCGCCCGGGCGGATCCGGACGCGCCGGCGAGGCCGAGCGCCGCGGCGGCGCAGGCGAAGAGGAAGGCGAGCGACTGCGGAAGACGGGCGAGCGCTGGCATGCGAGGCTCCTGTTACGGCCGACGCCCTGAGACGCCTGGCGGCCGAAATAGTTCCCCGCCGGCGCACGCCGCGCCCCGCTGCCGCGCCCGACCTCAGCGGCCGGCCTCAGCGGATGGCCGGCGCGCCGCCCAGCGCCAGGTGGACGACGCGGCCGCCGACCAGCGTGAGCGGCAGCGTGTCGCCGTCGTCCTCGAGCGCGGGCCGACCGGGTCCGTTCGCCCCTCCGGCGCCGCGTCCAGCCACTGGAGGTGGCTGATGGAGCGGGTGACCTGCCCGAGCTCGGCCGGAGTCACGAAGTCGCCGAGGTCCCAGGTGCGGACGAGCTTGCCGGCGGCGTCGTAGACGCGGACGCGGCGCTCGACGGCGTGCTCGGCCGCCGTGTCGATGACGGCGAAGTGCCGGTGCGAGCGTGGCGCGAACACCAGCAGGTGGGCGTGCTCGGCCTTGCCGTCGGGCCCCGGCACCGGCGTCCACGCGCCGACGGCGCCCGGCTTCGGCGTGGTGCGGAGCTCCCAGCCGCCGTCGCTCCAGCGCAGCTCGACCCAGCCGTAGTCGCCGCCGTGGACGCTCGAGACCGAGCGGCCGGCGCAGTCGTCGGCGCGCGCCGCAGGCACGGCGACGAGGGCGAGCGTCGCGAGGACGGCGAGCGCGGGGACGAGGATCGAACGGACGAAGCGCGGCGCGAAGGTCATGGGGCGGGTGAACGCGCGGCGGCCGGAAAGGTTTCGCCCGTCGGGTACCCCGCGCGCGGTCACGGCGTCGGCCACACCGGCAGCCTCGGCAGCGCCGGCAGCGTCTTCGTCAAGGAGGTTTCCGATTCGAGCTTGGTCGTGCCGACGTCCTGCCAGTTGGCGGCGACCGCCTCGGACAGCGTGAACGGCAGGAGCAGGTTGCGGTCGCCGAGGTCGCCGAGGCCGCCGAAGCCGTGGGCCCCGAGCTCCTCGTGCAGGCACGACACGAAGCGCGCGCGCTCGGAGAAGCTGCCGGCGGGGATGCGCGGATCGAGCATGGTCAGGTAGAGCGCCGCCTGACGCCCGCCGACGTGGACCACCTCGACGAAGCGGCCCTGGTGCGGGAAGTCGATGCCGGCCGCGGTGGTGAGCTCCCAGTAGCCGGTCTCGCCGTGCTCGCCCGGCGCGCAGCGCGCCTCGCCGTCGGCGCGCGCGGAGCCGTCCGGGCAGATGGCGCGCACGCGGTTCCGGTGGTTGTGGCCGGCGATGTGGGCGATGACCGAGGGCGAGCCGGCCAGCAGCTTCCGGAAGGCGGTGCTAGTCACCGACTCGGGCGGGATGGGCGACCACTTGTCGATGAGCGCGCGCAGGTCGGGGAAGCCGTCGAGCAGGCCGGCCAGATCCTGGAGCTGCGACTGCGTGACGACGGCGTCGGACGGCTGGTGGCTGATGACGATGACGCCAAAGCCGTCGGCCTCGGCGCGCGCCAGCTCGGCCTCGACGAAGGCCACCTGATCGGCGGTCGGGTCGCCGGCGTGCGCCGCGTCGACGGCGCCTTCCTTATAAGGAGGCGCCAGGATGCCGTTCGAGCCGCCCTCGTGCGGGCCGAGGTCGAGGCTCAGGATGCGCAGCGGCACGCCCGGCACCGGCTCGTAGACGTAGAAGCCGGTGCAGTCCTCGTCGTTGGCGGCGGTGAAGCCGTGGCCGGGCGGGTCGCCGGCGGCCGCGAAGGTCTGGTGGATGAAGCCGCAGACGCCCATCGGCGCGCGCTCGGGATCGGCCGGGGTCGGCCCGGGCACGAGCGTCTGGAGCTCGGCGTCGCTGGTCATCATGGCCGGGTTGAAGTCGCTCGGGTCGACGCGGAAGGCCGAGCGCATCGCATGCGGGAAGAGCGCCGGATGCGCGGCCGCGGTCGGCTCATAGGGGAACGTCACGCCCAGCGGATCGCCCAGCGCGTCGAGCTCGGCGCGGATGCTCTCGTCCTGGTTGATGTCGGCCACGAGGCCCAGCGGGAAGTTGCCCTCGATGTTCACGTCGTGGTTGCCGATGGTCGAGATCCACGGCGTGCCGGCGCGGAAGCCGCCGGCCACGAAGGGGTCGAAGGCGTCGTTGTCGGGGCCCTGCGTCGGGTCGTCGGCCGCGCCCGAGTCGCTCGACACGAGCCCGCCGTTGAAGATGGTGTGCAGCTGTCGGAGCTCGTTCCGCTGCGAGTTCTCGATGTGGTCGCCGGCCACGATGACGACGTCGAAGGGCCGCTCGTCCTGGAAGCGATCGGCGGTCCGCACCAGCGCGTCGTTGGCGTGGACGCCGAGCTCGCCCTGCGGCGTGTAGGCCGGCAGCGAGATGCCGGCCAGCGTGCGCGACGCGTTCTTCGCGACCTGCGCCGGGCTGTCCTGATCGACCAGCTGCGGATCGGCCAGCACCAGCGCATAGAGGATCGACCGCGACCCGGCCGGCAGCGCCCCCGGCGTCCAGTCGACCGGCCCGTCGGGCCCGGCCGCGAGCTGATCGCGCAGGCGATGCGGCTCGCCTGGCTGCGCGTCGAGCCAGCCGAGCTCATCGGCCGGAGCCAACAACCGGCCGGCCTCGTCGACGTGCGCGACGAGCCCGTGGCGCGGCCGCAGCACCTCGACCAGCGTCGACACGACGGCGTCGCCCTTGCCGACGTACGACTCGTCGTAGCCGGGCGCCAGCGGCAGGAGCGCATCGGCGTAGACGATGTCGGGGTAGACCGTGTCGGCCGCGCTCGAGTCGGCGACCTCGGCGACATCGGGCGCGACGGTGGCGTCGAGGCCCGCGCCGTCGTCGGCTACGGCATCGTCGTCGACGGCGTCGCCGAGGGCGACGTCAGCGCTCGTGTCGGCGACGTCGAGACCGGCGTCCGTCGTCCTCTCGGCCTTGTCGTCGCACGCGGTGAGCCCCAACAGCGCAAGGCACAGATGCTTCATTCCGTCGCCTTCTACACGACGGCGCGGGCAATGGCGACCCAATAGTCGCAAAACACATAATCCCCGCCTGCGGTGCGGCCGCGCGACGCGACCGGCCGCCGTCGATCAGTGCGCCCCGCCGCCCCCCATGCCCGCCCCGCGCGGCGGTCGCCCGAGCAGGAAGATGAGCGGGATCATGCTGACGACGCAGATGGCCACGAGCCAGAAGGTGTCGCCGAAGGCCATCACCGACGCCTGCTTGGTGATCTGCCCCTGCATCGACGCCATGGCCGCGTGCTGCGCGTCGAGGAGCGCCATACCCTTCGACTGGAAGAGCGAGGAGAGCTGGCCGATGCGCCCGAGCACCTGCGGATCGCTCGACACCAGCTTCTCGCTCACGATGGCCGAGTGGAAGGCGATGCGCTGGGTCAGCATGGTCGAGAGCAGCGCCACGCCGATGCTGCCGCCGAGCTGGCGCGTGAGGTTGAAGAAGCCGGACGCGTCGGCGATCTCGCTCCGCGGGATGGGCCCGAGCGTGGCCATGTTCAGCGGCATGAACATGAACACCATGCCGGCGCCGCGCACGAGCAGCGGCCAGAAGAAGTCGACCTCGCCGGTCTGCGGCGTCATCGGCGACAGCGCGAACAGGGTCGAGCCGAGGATGCAGCAGCCGATGGCCAGCGCCAGGCGCGGGTCGACCTTGCCCGACAGCAGCTTGCCGGCGATGGGCATCATGAAGCCCGCCGCCAGCGCGCTGGGCAAGAGCATGAGGCCCACCTGCTGCGCGTTCATGCCGATCATCTGCTGGCAGAAGATCGGGATGGAGAAGAGCGCGCCGTAGAGCGCGATGCCGACGGATATGGAGATGATGCTGCCGGCCCATAAGGACCGATGTCGTAGGACGCGCAGGTTCACGACCGGGTGCGCCGCGGTCAGCTCGCGCCACACGAACAACACCAGGCCGATGCCCGCGCCCGCGGCGAGCGCGCAGATCTCCCACGACTCGAACCAGTCGTTGCGATTGCCCTCTTCGAGGAACGTCTGGAGCGAGCCGAGGCCGATGGCCAGGAACGCGATGCCCCACCAGTCGACGCCGCCCACGCGCTTGGGATCGCGCGGCGCGTCCTTCGGCAGCACGGTCGCGCACAGGAACACCGCGAAGGCGCCGATGGGCACGTTGACGAAGAAGATCCAGCGCCAGTCGACGTTGGTCACGAGGAAGCCGCCGAGCGTCGGGCCGATGGCCGGACCCGAGATGACGACGATGCCGAAGAAGGCCTGCGCCATCGCCGCCTGCTCGCGCGGGAAGGTCTGGAACAGGATGGCCTGCGCCTTGGCGAGGAGGCCGCCGCCCATCAGGCCCTGCGTCACGCGCGCCATGATGAGCATCGGCAGGGACGTCGACAGCCCGCACAAGACCGAAGCCGCGACGAAGCCGACGAGCGAGAAGATGAAGTAGCGCTTCTGGCCGAAGCGATGCCCGAGCCACGCCGACAGCGGCAGGATGATGACGTTGGCGACCGCGTACGAGCTGACGATCCAGCTCGTCTCGGAGATGGTCGCGTTCAGCGACACCGCCATGTCGGTGAGCGCCACGTTGACGATCGACGTGTCGACGATCTCGAGCAGCGCGCCGAGCGCGACCGCGATCGCGACCGCCCACTTGTTCACCTGCGGCACGGCCACAGCCAGCGGCTGCGCGCCGCTCATGACGTTCGTCGCCATCGTCGCAGGCTCAGTCGACTCGGGCGGTGGCGGTCGTGCCCGGACCGGTCACGCGCGTGTCGACGACGACGCCGACCGACATGCCCGGACGCAGCGGCACGCCGTCGGGCAGCTTGCCGAGGCGCACGCGCACCGGCACGCGCTGCACGACCTTGGTGTAGTTGCCGCTGGCGTTGTCGGGCGGGAGCAGGCTGAAGCGCGCGCCGGTGGCGCCCGAGAGCGACTCGACCTCGCCGGTGAGCTCGACGCCCGGGAAGGCGTCGACCTCGACCTTCACCTTCTGGCCCGGCCGCACGTCGGCGAGCTGGGTCTCCTTGAAGTTGGCGGTGACCCACATCGACTCGGTCACGAGCTGCGCGATGGGCTGGCCGGGCGAGACCATCTGCCCCTCGCTCACCGACTTCTTCGACAAGACGCCGGCCTGCGGCGCGCGGATGGTGGTGTAGTCGAGGTCGAGCTGCGCCACCGCGCGCGCGGCCTTGGCCACGTCGACCTGGGCCTTGGCGGCCGCCACGCGGCTCGCCGCCTGGGCCTTCAGCGTGTCGACGTCGTGGGTCTGCTCGACGCGCGCCGCAGCCTCGCCGATCTTCGACTCGGCCTGGTCGATGCTCGCGCGCAGCGTGCCGAGGTGGGCCTTGGCCGCCTCGACGTTCGAGGCCGCCACGGTCGCGCGCGTGCGCGACGCCGACAGCGTCGAGTCGGACACGACGCCGCCCTTGTGCAGCTCCTCGTCGCGGTCGAGGTCGCTCTTGGCCTGGGCATACGCCGCCTGCGCCGCGCGCACGGCCGCGTCGGCCTCGCGCAGCTGGGTCTTGGCCTGCTGCGCCGCCGACTCGGCGGTGGCGCGGCTCGCCTGCGCGACGTCGAGGTTGCCCGACGCGTTGGTGCCGGCCACGGTGGCGTCGAGCTCGGCCGCAGCCGCCGCCGCCTCGGCCGCCTTCACGGCGGCGTCGGCCTGGGCGAGGCGCGCCTTGGCCTGGGCGTCGTCGATGCGCGCGAGGATCTCGTCCTTCTGGACGTGCTGGTTCTCGTGCACGCGCACCTCGACGATGAGGCCGCCCACGCGCGCGGGCACGGGCACGATCTCGGCCTCGAGCTGGGCGTTGTCGGTCGACTCGAGGCCGCGATGGATGATGACCTGCCAGGCCGCGATGCCGCCGCCGATGAGGATGATCGTCAGCAGGATGAAGAGGCTCTTCTTGCCGCGGCGCTTGGGCTTCGAAGCGGGCGAAGCATCAGCCGGGGCACTGGGGGGTGCGGACATCGCCGGTTCCTTTTCCGCGCGCCAATGTCATGGCTCTGGCGACGCGAGGTTGCCATAGTGAACACCCGCACCTTGAAAAGCAACACCGAGTTGCCATAACCTTCCGGTCATGGCCTCGCTGCCCCTCGACACCCAGGAATCGCAAGCCGCCGGCGCCCGCCGGACCGGTAACGTGCGCGCCGGCGGACGCAGCGCTCGGGTGGTGGAGACGGTCCTGCGCACGACGGTCGAGCTGCTGGGCGAGGTCGGCGAGACGCTGCGCATCGACGACATCGCGCGCCGCTCGGGCGTCAACAAGACGACCATCTATCGACGCTGGCCGACGCGCGAGGAGCTCCTGCGCGCGGCCCTGCTCTCGCTGACCGAGGCGCCGCAGCCGACCATCAGCGGCAACATCCGGGACGACATGGTCTCCCACGTGACGGCCGGCGTGACCTGGCTCACCTCGCCCATCGGCCGCGGCATCGCCCGCGTCATGATGAAGGGCGACCCCGACGGCGAGCTGCGCCAGATCATCTGCGGTCTGCGCGAGCAGACGCTGGCCTACCGCACCGTGCTCCTCGACGACGCGGTGGCGCGCGGCGAGCTGCCGCAGGGCACCGACACGCGCCTCGTGGCCGAGACCATCCACGCCGGCATCTACTCGCGGATCATCCGCTGGAACGAGGACGCGACCCCCGACCTCATCGAGGGCGTCATCGATCTCGTGCTGGCCGGCGCCAAGGCCGGCGCGGCCATCCCCCGGAAGCGCTAGCGCCGGGCGCCGCGCGCGCGCGTCACTTGCCGGCGAGCGGCTTCTGCACGAGGTCGTGGAAGGACCAGCGATCGTTGTCCTTCCTGAGCTCGACGCCGTACTTCGAGGTGTCGTCCTGGCCGTACCAGGCGAAGGCGACGTCGATGCCGCGCTCGACCTTGGCGAGGGTCTTGCCGTCCCAGGCCTTGAGCGACTTCATGCGCCAGGTGTCGTCGCCGAGCAGCTCCTGGTAGTGCGGGTTCCGCGGCTCGATGAAGATGAGCTTCTCCTTGGCGCCCGGAGGCCCGAGCGAGGCGAGCTTCTCGAGGTTCTTGTCCTTGTAGGCCTGGAGGCAGTCGATGGCGAGCTTCTCCACCTCGGCGTTGTCGGTGAGGTCGATGGTCCTGCCGGGCGCCTTGGGGGCCGCCGCGCCGCCGTCCGCGGCGGACGCCGCCGGCGCCGGTTGATCCTTCGACCCGCAGCCGATGACGACGACCGCGAGAGTGGATGCGATGAGACGATAGAGAGCCATACACCTCCGCCCGGACCCGCATGCCGGGGAGCGACGGACGATAGCGAGGTCCGCCGCGCGCGTCGAGCCTTGACCGTTTGGCCTCGCTCGGCGCCGGTCACCGCGGCTCGGGCGACCGGCTTCGCTCGGGATCAGCCCGGGCGGCGATGCGGCGCGGTGCGCCCCGACGACTCGGCGGCCGGGTCGGCGTCGCCGGCCCCGGTCACGCGATAGACCACCACGGGCTCGGCCTTGCCCTTGAGCGTCATCGGCGGCAGCGACTGGCAGGCGAAGACCTCGCCGGCCTTGTCGTAGACGGCGCGGCTCACCAGCACCTCGCCCGCCCCGGCCGACGAGCACAGGCGCGCCGCCGTGTTCACGACGTCGCCGATCACGGTGTAGCCCATGGCGCGCGTGCTGCCCATGTAGCCGGCCACGAGCTCGCCGGTGGCGACGCCGATGCCGATCTTGATCTCGGGCCGCCCCATGCCCATGCGGCTGGCGTTGAAGTCGGCCAGCGCCGTCTGCATCTCGAGCGCCGCGGCGACCGCGCGCTGGCAGTGCTCGACGTCGCCGATGGGCGCGCCCCAGATGGCCATGAGCGCGTCGCCGATGAACTTGTCGAGGGTGCCGCCCCAGCGGAAGACGACGTCGACCATGACGTCGAAGTAGTCGTTCAGCATGCCGACGATCTCCTGCGCATGATAGCGCTCGGAGAGCGGCGTGAAGCCGCGGATGTCGGAGAAGAGGACGGTCGCCTCGCGCATGGCGCCGCCGCGTACGAGCTCGACCGCGCCGCTCATGACCTGATCGACCAGGGCCGGCGCCAGGAGCCGCGAGAGCTGTCCGCGCGCCAGCAGCTCGCGCTGGCGTTGCTCGACCAGGCGCGCGTGCGCGATGGCGCGCGCGGCCTGGCGCGCGAAGCCGTTCAGAAGCGAAAGATCCTTGTCGGCAAAGGCGCCGGCCGTGAGCTTCGAGTCGAGGTAGATGATGCCCAGGAAGTCGCCGCCGTCGAGCAGCGGCACCGACATGGTCGCCTTGATGCCGGCCATGACGACCGACTGCGCGCGCGAGAAGCGCTCGTCCTTCTGCGCGTCGGTCGAGAGGATGGCCGAGCGCTCGGCGATGACCTCCTCGAGGATGGTGCGCGACACCTTGAAGCGCGGCGGCGCGACGCCGAGCGGCGTCACCGGCGCGTGCCGATCGATGAGCGCCACCGGCTCGAGCTCGCCGTCGTCGGGGCGGGCCAGCAGGATGACGCCGCGGTCAGCGCCGAACATGGCGATGGCCTTCTCGAGGATGGCGTCGAGCAGCTTGCGGATGTCGACCTCGCCCGCCACCGCCTGGTTCAGCTCGTTGGCGATGCGCAGCTTCTCGTAGTCGCGCTCGAGCTGCTTCCGGTCCTTGATCTCCGAGGCCGCGCGGAAGCGCAGCCCGTCGTCGGGGACCTCGTCCTTCAGGCGCTGGTGGATGGACGCCGCCAGCGTCGAGTCGATGGTGACGCGATGCGACAGCGCGTCACCGGGGTCCTCGTGGAAGACGAGGCGCGTGAGCCCGATGATGATCTCGTCGCCCTCGACCAGCGGGTGCTCGCGGTCGATGCGGTGGCGGTTGACGAAGGTGCCGTTCCGGCTGCCGGCGTCGCGGATCCAGTAGCGGCCGTCGCGCAGTGTCACGTGGGCGTGCTCCTTCGAGGCGCCGCGGTCGGGGATCTGCAGGTCCTGGCTCGCGTCGCGGCCGAGCCGGGTCATGCTCTGCAGCCGGACCTCGCGGACCGGTCCGTCGGCTCCCGCGAACGAGAGCCGCGCCATGTCAGGGCGCCCCGTGCGGGGCGGCGACGGGGCTGCCGTTGACCTCGGTGACCTTGAACTCGACGCGGCGATTGGCGGCGCGCCCGGCCGGCGTGGTGTTGGGCTTCAGCGGCCGCGACTCGCCCCAGCCGGTCGACAGGAGCCGCTCGGCGGCGATGCCGTGGTCGATGAGGTACTGGCGCACCGACGCGGCGCGGCGCGTCGACAGGTCGAGGTTGGCGTCCTCGGGGCCCTCGCTATCGGTGTGGCCCTCGATCGAGAGGCGCGTGATGAAGGGGTTCGCGGCCATGATGCGGCCGATGGCGTCGAGGATCGGGAAGGACTTCTCCTTGATCTTGTCGGAGTCGAACGCGAAGAAGATCGACTGCTTGATCTCGAGCGTGAGGCCCGTGAAGACGATGTCCTTCTCGGTCGTGTCGGGGCAGCCGTCGTCGTCCTGGAAGCCGTTCTTCGACTCCGGCATGGTCGGGCACTTGTCCGCGCCGTCGAGGATGCCGTCCTGATCGTCGTCGGGGTCGGGGCAGCCGTCGTCGTCCTGGAAGCCGTCCTTGTCCTCGGCCTGGTCGGGGCACTTGTCGGGCTCGACGCCGTCGCCGTCGCTGTCGACGTCGGGGCAGCCGTCGGCGTCGTCGACGCCGTCCTTGTCCTCGGCCTCGGTCGGGCACTTGTCGTCGGCGTCGAGGATGCCGTCGTTGTCCGTGTCGACGGTCGGGCAGCCGTCCTCGGGGCCCTTGTAGTCCTCGGCCGCGTCGGGGCACTTGTCGGCCTCGTCGGGGATGCCGTCGATGTCGTTGTCCGGGTCGGGGCAGCCGTCCTCGTCCTGGTAGCCGTCGAGGTCCTCGGCGAAGTCCTTGCACTTGTCCTTGTCGTCGGGGAGGCCGTCGCCGTCGGTGTCCTTGGGCAGCTCGGGCACGTCGGGCTCGCTCGGGCCGGCCTTGCCCGGGGTCCAGCCGAGGGCCAGGTAGGCGCGCACGTCGGGCGAGCCGACGCCGCGGAGGAGCGGCGCGCCGATGCCGGCCGCGACGACGAGGCCGCCGCCGACGGTGGCCTCGAGGCCGCCCAGGATCTCGATGGGCGTCGTCGGCGCGTCGGCCACCGGCTGGCTCGCGATCGCGACGCTGCCCTGCACCGTGGCCAGCACGGCCAGCATGTCGTGGAGCACGGCCACGCGCGCACCGACCGACCAACGCAGCGCGTCGTCGGAGGTGTAGGTCTCGAGCTCTTCGGCCGAGCGGATCTCGTAGCCGACGTTGGCCGCGATGACGTGGCCGGAGAACGCGTAGTCGAGGCCGAGCGTCGGCCGCAACCGGATGGCGCCGTCGGAGGCGAGGCCGTCTTGCGACCCGGTCGGGACGGCGATGGGCACGAGCAGGTGGAGGCCGAAACCGTCCGAGCCGTCGGCCGCGCCGCCGAGGATGCGGACCTTGGGGATGATGCGCAGATCGCCGAGCGCGAAGCCGTCGACGGTCTCGCCGGGGCGGCCGATGGCGCCGAGGTCGTCGCCGCTCTGCGAGACCACGAGCGGCATGACCAGGCCGAGCTCGAAGTAGTCGAAGAGGCCGACCGCGGCCATGACCTCGGCGGTCCAGCGGGCGTCGACGAGGCGCGCCGTGACCTGGCTCCGGTCCTGGAACGACACGGCCGTGAGGGGATCGTCCTGGTAGTGCCCGAAGACCCCGAAGCTGAACTGGGCGTTCTCCAGCACGCGCGCGGTCGACACCCCGAGGATCGCGTGGCCGAGCACCGGCTGCGGCTCGAACGTGTCGAGGGCGAAGCCCGGGCTCGGGCCCTCCGCGTGAGCGGCATGCGCCAAGATGGCGGCCAAGGCCACCCCCACACCACCGAGCCCCGCGCCGCGGATCGACCACCTCATGCACTGAGTCTTGGCCAAGTCGGCGCAGAATACAATCCGCGCCCGGCCCCGCGTGAATATCGGCGGGCATGGCCGGGTCAGGCGGCTTGGCCGCGAGGAGACCCGGGCTGGCCCGGGGTGCCCCCCATGATGCTCGAGACGCTCGCCGACCGACTCGGTTCCTGCCCTGGCTGCGACCTGCCCGCTCCGGTCGGAGAGCCGTGCCCGGAGCGAGGCTGTCGCCAGCGCGGGCTGCACGCCATCCCGGCCGAGCTGGCGATGGACCTCGGACAGGAGCGCGAGCCGAACCTCGGCCGCGTGCTCGACGGCCACCTGGTCATCGGGCTGCTCGGGGCGGGCGGCTTCGGCCGCGTCTATCGGGCGCTCGCGCTCGCGCCTCACGACTACGAGGGCGACGAGGTGGCGCTCAAGATCGCGAGCCCTGCGGGCGGGCAGCACGACGCGCTGGCCGCCGAGCGCCTCGGCCGCGAGGCGCGCGCGCTGGGTCGGCTCGACCACCCGAACGTGGTGCGGCTCCTCGGCTCGGGCGTGGCCGATGGCGCGCCCTATCTGGTGATGGAGCTCATCGCCGACGGCGTGAGCCTGGAGGACGAGATCGCCGCGCGCGCCGCGCGCGCCGAGCCGTTCGCGCCGGGCGAGGTGCGCCAGATCCTCGGCCAGATCCTCGACGGCCTCGGCGCCGCGCACGCGCTCGGCATCGTGCACCGCGACGTGAAGCCCGAGAACGTCATGCTGGTGCCGCCCGCGCCGGGCGAGTCGGGGCCGCAGGTGCGCCTCCTCGACTTCGGGCTCGTGAAGTTCCGAGTGAAGCCGGGTCGCCAGGTGGGCTCTGCACGGAGCGCCGCCGCAGGCGGAGCGGAGGAAGAGGCCGACATGGGGGCGACCCGCGCGGAGCGAGGTCACCACCACAGAGGCGCGGAGAAGACGCGCTCGCTGGCGCTCGACGCCGACCCACATGGCGCCGGAGCAGATCGCCGGCCGCGACATCGGCCCCTGGACCGACCTCTACGCGGTGGGCGTCATCGCCTTCGAGCTCGTGACCGGCGGCCTGCTCTTCGACGGCAGCACCGCCTCGGCGGTCCTGCGCGAGCGCGCCGACCTGGCCTACGACGCGCTGGCGCGCGCCCCGGCGCTGCCGGCCGGCTGCACCGAGCCCTGACGCGCGCGCTGGCGCGCGACCCGGCCGAGCGCTACCGCAGCGCGAGCGCGATGCGCGCGGCGCTCGACGAGGCCATGGCCGAGTGGCTCGGGCCGATGGCCACGCCGCGGAGCCGCCCGCGCATGCCGACTCGCAGCGCGCGACCGCCATCGAGCTCGTCGCCGACGAGGCGCCGCCCGAGGCGCCGTCGCGGCTTCCCGACCTGTGGCTCCGCCCGCTGCTGCCGGCCGCGGCCATGCTGCTCGTGAGCGTGCTGACGCTGGCCTCGGGCGGGCGCTCCGAGGCCGAGCGCATGCCCATCGCCGAGCTGTCCCAGGCCGAGGTCGTGACCGCCATCCAGCTGGCGCGCGTGCGCGAGCCGCCGCGGCCCGAGCCGCCGCCCGTCGCGACGCCGAGCGACGACGAGGTCGCGCGCGCGGGGCGTGCGGCGCTGCTGGCCAAGGTCGCGCGCTGCGAGGCCACGCCCGCCGAGCTGGCCGGCCTCGCCGACGCGTGTCGCCCCGAGCTCGGCTGCGAGCTCGTGCCCGCGGGCGCGCCGGCCCAGGACCCGACGCGCGGCCTGACGCTCGAGGGTGGCGGCGGCGGTCAGCGTGGTGCTGGCGCTGGGCCCCGCGCCCGGTCCTGCCGCCGACCGCTGCGACGCCCGCTTCCAGCGGAGCCGCGCCATCATCGGCGGCGCCTGGGACGAGGTCGACCCGGCCTGGGGCGGCTACGTCCAGCCGCGCGTCGTGCTCGAGGCGCGGCGCGGCAACGACGTGCGCGCGCGCGTGGTGCTGGCCGAGCGCGCCCAGAGCCGCAGCGCGCTCGCGACGGCGCAGGCGGCGCTCGCGCCCGGCGTGGCGCTGTGCCTGCCGGCGAGCGGGCTCGGCGCCGGGCCGGTGGTGCTGAAGACCTTCGAGGAGCGGCTCTTCCAGGTGGCCGACACCGGCAAGGTCACCGCCGAGGAGGGCCGGAGCCCGTGCCGCCTCGACCTCGCCGCGGTGTATCGCGTCGGCCGCTGAACCCTCCGACAGGGTGGCTTCGAGCGCGGCGCCTGTGCCAAGCTGCGGCGATGCGACGACTGCCCTTCCACGTCCTCGCGGCGCTGTGCCTGGCCGCGTGCACCTCCGACCCGAACGGCGTCGGCCCCGCGACCGACACCGCCGCCACCCTCGACACGAGCGCGGCGCCGATCGACAGCGCCGAGCCCGAGCCCGACTCGGCCGCGGCGACCGACGTCGCCGAGCCCGAGCCCGACTCGGCCGCGACGACCGACGTCGCCGAGCCCGAGCCCGACGCGCTCGCGAGCGACAGCGAGGTCGCGGCCGACAGCGCGGTCGCGGCCGACGTCGACACCGTCGAGCCCGGTCCGTACGGCGGCCCGGTCTTCGACGAGACGGTGCTCCACACCATCGCCGTCGACTTCGACCCGAGCTACACCGACACGCTCGACAACGACCGCTCGCAGCGCGTGCCGTGCACCTTCACCTTCGACGGCGTGGTGCTGGCCGAGGTCGGCCTGCGCGAGAAGGGCGGCTACGGCTCGAACTCGCCCATCGCCGAGAAGCCGCCGTTCTCGCTGAAGTTCGACACCTTCATCGCCGACCAGCGGCTCTTCGGCCTGAAGAAGCTCGTGCTCAACAACCACCAGGAAGACCCGACGCTCCTGTCGGAGACGCTGAGCTACTGGCTCTGGCGCCGCGCCGGCATGCCGGCGCCGCTGTCGTCGTACGCGGTGGTCAGCGTCAACGGCGAGCCCAAGGGCATCTATGTCGTCAAGGAGCCCATCGCCGACGACTTCCTCGAGCGCAATTTCGGCAAATCCAATGACGGCGGGAATGTCTACGAGGGATTCTACCACCCCGAGGATTTGTCACTCGGCGACTTCGTGCTCCACCCCGAGGAGACCGATCTCAAGGACGAGGTCGAGGACGGTCGCTCGCGCGCCGACATCAACGCGCTGGCGGCCGCCATCGACGAGACCCCCGACGACACCTGGGCCGTCGAGGTCGGCGCGCGCATGGACCTCGATCACTACCTGCGGGCCTTCGCGCTGACCGCCATCCTGGGATATTGGGACAGCCTCGATTTCTACAACAACAATTACTACCTCTACCACAATCCGGCCGACGGCCTTTTTGTCACTCTGCCGCACGGCATGGATCAGGTGCGCTTCGACGGCGACGTCGAGAGCTGGCCGATGGGGCGCCTGGCGCAGCGCGTCCGCTCCATCGAGGCGCTCGACGAGCGCTACCACGCCCAGGTCGAGGAGCTGCTTGCGACGGTCTGGGACGTGGCCGCCATCCACGCGCGCATCGACGCCATCGCGGCGCTGCTCCACTCGACCACGCGCGACGACTGGCGCACGCAGGGCGACCTCGAGAGCCTCGACGACTACATGGACAGCATCAAGGACGCGGTCGCCTCCCACTGACCTGCACGAGGAACCCGCCGATGTGCTGCTTCTCCGGACCGGTGCGATGGGTGGGCCAGACGCGCATCTACGCGCGCGCGACCGACGCGCGACGCCAGCTCCTGGTCTACGGCATGAGCTTCGACAGCGCGGCCGACGTGGCCATGATCCTGCCGCTGCCGGTGGCGCGCGACGGCGGCCCCCGGGTCGACGACGACGCGCTGCGCTTCGTCGATCTCTCGCCCTGGCCCGGCTTCTTCGACGACCTGGCGCTGGCGTTCCCGGCCGAGCTCGCGCGCGGCGGCGCGCCGTTCCTCGCGCCGCAGGCGAAGCGCCAGACGCTGGCCGTGCACCGCGTCGGCGACTTCGAGGCGAGCTACGTCCCGACGGTCGCCGACTTCGCGCGCCTCGACGCGCGCTTCCGCATGCCGCGCGCGGTGTGGTCGGCGCTGCCGGCCTACGCCGACTTCGGCTTCGCCGTCTTCCAGCTCGGCGCCACGACCGCGCCGAGCTTCTGGCCGTGGCGCCGGAAGGCCGCTCCCCGAACGGTCCACCCGATGGCCTTCGAGTTCCCGCGCGCGCGCCCGGGCGAGGTCTTCTTCCCGACGCTCCACGTCCACGACGGGCGCGTGCGCGCCGACGCCGTCGTCGATCACACGCTCTACCTCCAGGCCGCCGCGGCGCCCGACGGCTGGGTCGCCTCCAGCGCCGCGCTCGGCGCCCTGGTCGCCGCGCGCGTGCCGGGCGTGCTCGACGCCGCCGCGCCGGCCTTCAAGAAGGACCTCGGCGGGCGCCTGCCGAATCGCGACGTCACGCTCGCAGTCTGACGCCTGCGGCCTCGCTCCGCGGGGTCGCACCGAGAAGTCGCTCAGGGGCGCGCGGCCAGCTCGAGCAGGTACTGATCGGGCAGGTCCGGGTGGCGCCGCACGAGGTCGAAGCCGGCCTCGCCGAGCTCGGCCACGACCTGCTCGGGCGCGATCTTGTGCTCGCGCGGCGGGCCGCGCGGCGAGTCGACGAGGAAGTCGACGATGGCCACGCGACCGCCCGGCGCGAGCAGCGCGCGCACCTTCCGGAAGTAGGCCACGCGCTCGCCGAGGTGGTGGTAGGTGTCGCACACGAACAGCAGATCGATCGTGCCGGCCCACGCGCCGAGCGCCGGATCGTCGGGCTGGCCGAGCTGCGTCGCGACGTTGCCGAGCCCCTCGTGGGCGGCGCGCGCCGCGGTGTGCTCGAGCAGCGTCGGCTCGATGTCGGCGGCCACGACCGAGCCCGCCGGCAGCGCGCGCGCGAAGCGCATGGTGAAGTAGCCGGTGCCGGCGCCGAGGTCGACGACGCGCAGGTCGGGGCGCGCCACGAGCGCCGCCACCACCACGTCGGGCCGCTGCCACGCATCGCGGTCGGGCGCATCGAAGACGGTCGCCCAGTGCTCGGCGTCGTCGAAGCGCCGCTCCATGTGATCGCTCGCGTGGTGCGGGTGCGCGCCTCCGCTGGCGCAGCCGAGCGAGGTCGCTCCAGCGAGACCGAGACCGAGGACGACCATGGGCCATGCTCCGTTCATGCGCAGGCGATACCACGACGGCGGGCCCGGCCGCGATGCTTTCGCGCCACCCGCGCGCGGGTGCATTTCAATTGATCCGGACCAGCGCGGCGACCTATAGGGCGCCGACTCGGACCCGGACGGCATCATGCACTCGCCCTCCTCGACCTCGCGGTCGTTCCTTCGCGCCCTCACCCTGGTCGCGGCATCGGCCTCCGCGCTCGTCGTCGCGCTGGCCGGCTCGGGGAGCGCCCGCGCCCAGGCCAACGTGTGCCCGCCGCAGACGGCGAGCGACCGCTTCATCTGCTTCGGCACCGGCGACATCACCGCCGCCACCAACCGCACCTCGCTGACCTACGCCCCGACGACGCCCTTCGTCGCCGGCTCGCAGGTGTGCGCCTTCGTCGACGTCACGGCCGAGCTCGAGCAGGGCGGCTGGGACCAGGTCTACCTGCGCTTCAGCGACGGCGCGTCCGCGACCGGCCCCACCTTCCAGGACTTCTGTCTCGCCGGCAACGGCGCCGGTGTCTGCGACACCAACCTCTCGCCCGGCTGCGAGGCGGTCCCGACCGTCATCACCGACACCGCCGGGACCTACTGCTACCAGCCGACGCCGGGCGCGACCAACGTCACCGTCAGCGTCTACGTGAAGACGCAGGACGGCCAGTACCAGTGCGGCGACTGCGGCGATCAGCTGGGCTCGCCCGGCGTCACCGTGCACACGCTCGAGGTCACCGGTTGCACCGGCTTCCCGACCGGCGCCTGCGGCAACGGCATCCTCGAGGGCAGCGAGCAGTGCGACGACCACAACGACCTCGCCCACGACGGCTGCGCCGCCGACTGCCGCCTCGAGCCGGGCGCCATCTGCGACGCCGCCGGCACCACCTGCGCCGCCGCCGGCCAGTGCCACGCCGTGACGCCGGGCCCGCTCGGCATCTCGTACTGCTACGGCAACGGCGCCACCGACCTCGACACCTCGCTCGCCTGGATCTGGAGCATCGACGGCGACGGCACGCCGCTCGCCCTGCGCTACGACATCGCCGGCGGCCTCGAGCTCTACGAGGACCCGACCGACACCACCATCCGCTACGACGAGCTCTGGTTCTACTGGGAGGACGACGCCGGCGGCTCCGACCTCATCCCGCTCAACATCGGCCACGCCGTGAGCGACCCATCCTATGAGGTGTGGAGCCGCGGCACGCTCGAGGTCGTGCCGACCGCCGGCGCCACCATCCTCTTCGCCGAGTTCATCGTCTTCGCCGACGACACCGTGTCGTGCGCCGACACCTTCGGCGACATCGCGCCGCTCGGCGTGTCGACGCTCGAGCTGGCGAGCTGCGACACCACCCACGTCGACGCCTACGACTCGCTGGCGGCCTTCACCGCCGCGGTCGGCGGCTGCTACGAGATCGTCGACTTCAACGCCATCCCCGACGGCACGCTCGAGCCCATCAGCGGCGACGGCTACGTCGTCACCGGCGACTCGGGCCAGGGCATCCCGGTCTCGGTCGAGGCCTCGCCCTACCCGTCGACCTTCGCCGACGGCGACGGCACGCCCGCGCTCGACCCGCAGATCCCTGAAAGCTACTTGTCGAACAGCCGGCTGCGCATCGACTTCGCGCCGGGCCCGGCCAAGGCGGTCGGCATGACCTTCATCGACGTCGGCGACATCGGCGGCGTCATGTCGATGGAGGCCTACCGCGACGGCCAGCTCGTCTTCTTCGACCCCGACATCGAGGTGTCGAGCCCCGACAACAACTTCATCACCACGCGCGGCTTCGTCTTCGACCAGGCCGTCGACAGCATCGTCTTCTCGATGATCGAGCCGTCCGACGCCTTCGACCTCGACAACCTCGTGGTCATCCCGCAGGACGACCAGGACGACGATGGCGTGCCCGACCTGTGCGACTGCGCGCCGGCCGATCCCAAGGCCGCGACGTCCTTCGCCGAGATCTGCGACGACCAGGCGGACAACGACTGCGACGGCTTCACCGACGACGGCGACTTCGACTGCGGCGGCACCGGCAGCGCCGCCTGCCAGACCTACGCCGACGAGAACCTCGACCAGACCTCGGGCGGCTGGCTCGTGGCGGGCGACACCAGCTGGGGCTGGAACGGCGCGGCCGGGCGCTGGGAGGCCGAGAGCCGGAACAACCTCCAGGCCACGCTCGAGTCGCAGCCGCTGGGCGTGCCGTCGTCGGCCTGCCCGGGCGACTTCAAGGTCGACGTCGAGCTCGGCGGCATCGTCGCCAGCGACGGCGACGCGCTGGTCATCGCCTGGTCGCGGAACGGCGGGCCGTTTGCGACGCTCAAGACGGTGACCGGCACGCTCAGCAAGCAGACGCTCGACCTCACCGGGCTGGTCGTGCCGGGCGACGCGGTGAGCTTCCGCTTCGCCTATGTGACAAATTCGAGCGGCGTCGCCGTCGGCCCATTTGTCACTCGCCTGCGACTCTACGCCGACGAGGACCGGGACCACGACCTCGTGTGCGACGGCTGCGACTGCGCGCCCCAGAACGCGGCCTTCGGCCTCGACTGCGACGTCGACGGCGACGGCTGGTGCGCCAGCACCACCGGCCCGCTCAACCCGAGCCCGCTCTACGCCGGCTGCGATCAGGAGATAGCCCACGGTAACCCGCAGGTGGGCGGCAGCGACTGCCGCGACGACAAGGCCACCGCCAACCCGGGCCTCGGCCACGAGGATCCGTTCTGCTCGGACGGCGTCGACAACGACTGCGACGGCAAGGTCGACGGCGCCGACCCCGACTGCGCGCAGCCGACCTGCACCGACCCCGACGGCGACGGCTACGGCAGCGGCACGGGCTGCCTCGGGCCCGACTGCCGGGAGGGCGTCCAGGCCTGCACCACCGACTGCAGCGACGCCGATCACGACAACGTCCCTGACTGCGATCCGGCCGACACCTGCCGGGACGCCGACGCCGACGGCTACGGCGTGGGCCCCGGCTGCACCGGCCCCGACTGCGACGACACGCGCGCGCGCTGCGCCGTCGACTGCACCACCGACCTCGACTCGGACAGCGTCCCTGACTGCTCCGAGGACTGCGTCGACGCCGACGGCGACCAGTACGGCAACGGCCCGGGCTGCCGCGGCTTCGACTGCGACGACACCTCGTCGGCGTGCACGACGAGCTGTGTCGACGTCGACGGCGACCAGCTCTACGACTGCCGCGACGGCTGCCTCGACGCCGACAAGGACGGCTTCGGCACCGGCCCGACCTGCGCCGGCCCCGACTGCGACGACCTGCGCCCGAGCTGCGCCGCGAGCTGCGTCGACGTGGCGCCCGCCAACGGCACGCCCGACTGCGCCGAGAACTGCGTCGACCCCGACGGCGACGGCTACGGCGTCGGCACGAGCTGCACCGGCGCCGACTGCAAGGAGGGCGTCGCGGCCTGCAACGTGAGCTGCCGCGACGACGACCACGACGGCACCTTCGACTGCGACCCGGCCGACGGCTGCCTCGACGCCGACGGCGACGGCTACGGCGCGGGCCCGGGCTGCACCGGCCCCGACTGCGACGACCACGTGGCCGAGTGCACGACGACGTGCGCCGACAGCGACGACGACCAGCGCCTCGACTGCGACCCGCGCGACGACTGCCACGACGTCGACCACGACGGCTATGGCACCGGCCCGGGGTGCGACGGCGCGGACTGTGACGACGCGGTCGCCACCTGCGCGCTCGACTGCGTGACCGACAACGATCACAACGACAAGCCCGACTGCGCCGAGGCCTGCATCGACGCCGACAAGGACGGCTACGGCCAGGGCCCGGGCTGCGCCGGCCCCGACTGCGACGACGCGGCGGCGACGTGCACCACGAGCTGCGTCGACGACGACCTCGACCAGACCGCCGACTGCAAGGACAGCTGCTTCGACAAGGACCACGACGGCTTCGGCGTCGGCCCGGGCTGCACCGGCGGGGGGGACGTGGTCGACTGTGACGACGACCGCCCGAAGTGCACGACCGACTGCGCCGACCTCAACTCGAACGGCACGCCCGACTGCGCCGAGGACTGCGTCGACCACGACGGCGACGGCTACGGCGTCGGCTCGACCTGCCTCGGCCCCGACTGCGACGACGCGCAGAAGTCGTGCACCGCCGTGTGCGTCGACCAGGACGTCGACGGCACCTTCGACTGCGCCGACGGCTGCGTCGACAACGACAAGGACGGCTACGGCGAGGGCCCCGACTGCGGCGGCGCCGACTGCGACGACGCGCTCGCCAACTGCAACGTCGACTGCGGCGACCACAACTCGAACTCGGTGGCCGACTGCAACGAGGGCTGCAAGGACCTCGACCAGGACGGCTTCGGCGTCGGTGCCGACTGCGGTGACGCGATCGACTGCGACGACCGCTACGCCGCCTGCACGACGTCGTGCACCCACGCCGACAACGACGGCATCCCCGACTGCGCCGACGACGACGACGACAACGACGGCCTGAAGGACGTCGACGAGGCGGCGCACGCGACCAACCCGCTCGACCCCGACAGCGATGACGACGGCCTCTTCGACGGGGCCGAGGTCTACACCCACCACAGCGACCCGACCGATCCCGACAGCGACAAGGACGGGCTCCGCGACGGCGACGAGGTCTTGCGCTACGCCACCGACCCGGCAGATCCCGACACCGATCACGGCGGCGTCGACGACGGCCGCGAGGTCGCCGACGGCACGAACCCGCTCGACCCGAGCGACGACCGCGTCGGTCGCTTCGAGGGCTCGAGCGCGTGCGCTGGCGGCGGCGTCGACGCGTCGTGGCTCGCCGCGGCGCTCGTCGGTCTGGCGATGCTGAGGCGGCGCGCGCGCGCCTGAAGGGCCCTCGGGTCGGCCGGCGCATTGGCCGGCGGTCGGCGGAGCCCGACGCGGCTCGACGGTGCCTCGGGGAAGACCCCCGCGCCCGCCTCGAACGGGGCGCCGAGCGGCCTCTCGTCAGGCGGCGGCAGCGGCGCCAGCAGCCCCAAGGCCGCGCTCGTCGGGTTGCCGTTCGCGGAGCAGAGGCGGCCTTGGTCCCGCCGTCGGGCGGCAGCGGCTCGGGCAGCGGCAGCCGACGTGGCCTCGTAGCGGCGCGGAGACCGGGCGCCGCGCGGCGCGCGGCGGCCGCCAGCGCTTGACGGGCGACCGCAGGCCTCGCCAGGCGGCGCGCGGCGCAGCACCGCCGCGGCCCGGCAGCCGCCGTCGGTTGCCCGTCGGCAGCTGAAGTGCGGCCTTGGCCTCTGCTGGCCGGGTCGATGGCCGCAAGGCGGCCGAGCGCGGCATGGCGCTACGCGGCGACGCGGGCCGCCAGCGCAGCGACCGCCACCGCCGCGGCCTCGACCCACCGAGCGGCGCAGCCGCCAACGCCGGCCAGGTCGACGACGACGAGGGCTCTCGGTGGAGTGGACCATCGAGGGCCTCGACACCATCGTCCTCCACGCCCACTGCACGGCGGCGGGCGTTCCGAAGGAGGGCAACGGCACGCACTGGAAGAAGAAGGACGAGAAGCGCGACACCGGCTCGGTCAGGACTGGACGGGCAGGCTGCCGATGTAGAACTGCTTGCCGAGCGGCACGCCGTTGTGGCGCAGGATGGCGTAGGCCGTGGTCATGTGGAACAGGAAGTTCGGGAAGCCGGCCTGGAGCGCATAGTCCTCGCCGCGCACCCACTTGCCCCCGAGCCACGGCGGCGAGACCTTGCGGTCGGCCGCGCCGTCGAAGTCCTCGGCCTTGAAGCCGTCGAGGTAGGCGCCACAGGCCGCGATGCGCGCGCGCAGCTCGGCGATGGTGGTCTCGGTGTCGGGGTGCGACGGCGCCTTGGTGCCGGTCAGGTAGGCCGCCAGGTACTTGGCCGCGTCGCAGCCCGACTGCACCTGCTGCGCGAACGTGAACATGTCGGGCGCGAGGCGCGCCGTGACGAGGTGGTTCGGGTCGTAGCTGCGCGCGGCGGCGTTCTCGACGGCCATGCCGATCCAGCTGTCGAGGTTGCTGAGCATCTTCCGGCACTGCTTGACGAGATCGAAGGCGTTCATGGGCGTTCCTTTGCGGCGATCGCTGT
Source organism: Myxococcota bacterium (assembly GCA_046351155.1). Lineage (GTDB taxonomy): Bacteria > Myxococcota_A > UBA9042 > PHBI01 > PHBI01 > JAXLYZ01. The sequence continues at coordinate 87,344 of JAXLYZ010000014.1, read as the reverse complement.
CGCGGTCGTGGTCAGTCATCGAACGAGCGCACGACGCGCGCCCGCTTCTTCTCGGAGTGCTCGCGCTTGTCGGCGACGCGGTTCGCCTTCTGTCGCCGCGACACCTTGGTCGGCACGCGCGGCTTCGGCGGCACGAGCGCGTCGCGCACCAGCGCGGCCAGCTTCTCGCGCGCGTCGACCAGGTTGCGGATGCGGTTCCGCGTGGCCTGCGACGTGATGACGAGCCAGCCATCGGCGTCGAGGCGGTTGGCGACCACGGCGCGGAGCCGCGCCTTCACCGCCGGCGACAGCACGGTCGAGCCGGTGAGATCGAAGCGCAGCTCGATCTTGGTGGCGACCTTGTTGACGTTCTGCCCACCCGGCCCGGAGCTGTGCGTGCTCGTCACGACGAGCTCGCTGCCGGGGATGACCAACGTCGGGCCGATGCGGAGGTCCGTGGACATGGGGGTCGATGTCTGCCACGGTCTTCGCCGCCTCGCAATCACCCTCCCGGTGAGGAGACCGCAGCATGGCCGACCGCTCGAACCCGAAGTCCTTCGTCGTCACGACCGGCGACCAGCGCGCTCCGAACCGCGCCATGCTGCGGGCGGTGGGCTTCGGCGACGGCGATTTCGGCCGGCCGATCCTCGGCGTCGCCAACGCCCACTCGACGATCACGCCGTGCAACGCCGGCCTCCAGCGCCTGGCCGACGCGGCGGCCACGACCATCCGTGAGGACGGCGGCATGCCCCAGACGTTCGGCACCATCACCGTGTCGGACGGCATCTCGATGGGCACCGAGGGCATGAAGCTCTCGCTCGTCTCGCGCGAGGTCATCGCCGACAGCATCGAGACGGTCGCGCGCGGCCAGAGCATGGACGGCGTCCTCGCCGTCGGCGGCTGCGACAAGAACATGCCCGGCGCGCTGATGGCCATGGCGCGCCTCGACCTGCCGTCGATCTTCGTCTACGGCGGCACCATCAAGCCCGGCCACCACGCTGGCGCCGACCTCACCATCGCCAGCATGTTCGAGGCCGTCGGCGCCATCGAGGCCGGCCGCATGGACCGCCCGACCTTCGAGGCCATCGAGAAGAAGAGCTGCCCCGGCGTCGGCTCGTGCGGCGGCATGTACACCGCCAACACCATGTCGTCGGTCATCGAGGCCATGGGCATGGCGCTGCCCGGCACCTCGACCATGGCGTCGCCCGACGACGAGACCGCGCTCGCCGCCGCCGAGGCCGGCCGTCGCCTGGTGGCCATGGTGAAGAGCGGGCTCACGGCGCGGAAGATCTTGACGCGCGCGGCCTTCGAGAACGGCATCGCCGTGGGCATGGCGCTCGGCGGCTCGACCAACATGGTGCTCCACCTCATGGCCATCGCGCATGCCGCCGGCGTGCCGCTCGCCATCGACGACTTCGAGGCCATCCGCCGGAAGACGCCGCACCTGGCCGACACCAAGCCGGCCGGCCGCTTCGTCGCGGTCGACCTGCATCGCGTGGGCGGCGTGCCGCGCGTCATGAAGATGCTCTTCGCGGCCGGCCTCATCCACGGCGACTGCATGACCGTCACCGGCAAGACCGTGGCCGAGAACCTCGCGGCCGTGCCCGACGCCGAGCCCGACGGCGAGGTCATCCGCCCGCTCGCTCGGCCCATCTATACGATGGGCCACATCGCCATCCTCCGCGGCAGCCTCGCGCCCGACGGCGCCGTCGCCAAGGTCTCCGGCGTGAAGGTCCCGACCATGCGCGGGCCGGCCAAGGTCTTCGACTCCGAGGAGGCCGCCATGGCCGCCATCGCCGCGCGCGCGATCGTCGCCGGCGACATGATCGTCATCCGCTACGAGGGCCCACGCGGCGGCCCCGGCATGCGCGAGATGCTGGCGCCGACCTCGGCCATCGTCGGCCAGGGGTTGGGCGGCAGCGTCGGCTTCATCACCGATGGCCGCTTCTCGGGCGCCACCTACGGCAGGGTGGACGGCCACGTCGCCCCCGAGGCCGCCGTCGGCGGGCCGATCGCGCTGGTCCAGGACGGCGACATCGTCAGCATCGACGCCACCCGGAACCGCCTCGATCTGGAGGTCGACGCGGCCGAGCTCGCGCGCCGCCAGGCCGCCTGGCAGGAGCCCGCGCCGCGCTACCCGAGCGGCGTCCTGGCCAAGTACCGGCGCGTGGTCGGCTCGGCGTCGACCGGCGCCGTCACCGACGCCTGAACGCCTCGCCGGCCATCCGCCGACCCCGAGCGAACACTCGGCCGGCCGCCCGCGGACCCGCCTGTCAAGCGCATGCGCTGGGGGTGTGCGGATTATTCCCAACGCGTTGACCCCCTCCCCGAACCGGACTAGGGTCCCGCGTTGTTCGGCTTCGGGGACCGCGGCGGCATTCATTTGCACGTCGTACCAGCGCAGCGGCCCCCACCCGGCGAAACGGAGGAACCCATGAGATTGGCTCTCGGCCTGTCGGGCATGCTCGTCGCGACCCTGGTCGCCGCGTGCTCGGACGATAACAAGGACGCCTTCGGCGGCGCCGTCGTCTACGACGACTTCCCAGCCACCTCCGCAGGCGCGGACCGCAGTGACGACCTCGGCGTCGCCCACGCCTTCGTGCTGAAGGCGGCCTTCCGCGACGGCGTCGGCGTGCAGTACGCCGACCTCGGCGACGTGAACCCGACGCCTCCGTCGATCTACCTGCTCGTGAAGGGCGGGACGCCGGTGGCCGGCCAGTATCCGATCATCGACACGCTGCCCGACAAGCCCGACTACGGCACCTTCTGGCAGGTCGTCGAGGTCACCGTCCCGTCGAGCTACAAGGCCAACGACCTGAAGTCGCTGGCTGGCCTGAAGGACGCCGGCTACAAGATGACGCCGAAGCTCGAGGCCGTGCACTGCGCGGTCGTGAACCCCGACGCCACCTGGTTCACGGCCGACCTCGCCGGGACCATCAACGTCTTCTGGGGTGACGGCGAGCTCCAGCCGAACCCCTACTTCGACCCGAGCGCCGAGCCCGGCCCGACCAACCCGATCGTCGTCGACGAGACGGGCGCCAAGGACGGCGACATCGTGCTGCAGCCCGTGTGGCAGAAGCGCCATCGCGCCTTCTGCTACACCGAGGGCTTCGACCAGCGCACGCCGCTGACGGCCGATGCCGACGGCGTCGTCTCCTTCGACACCACCAACCTGGCCGCGCGCTACGACGCCGGCGCCTACCCCGTCTTCGAGGCGACGCCCGCGGCCAGCAAGGCCCCGGCCCTCTTCGTCGGCAACGACGCGGGCTCGACCGTCGCCGGCCAGCCCGGCTCGCCGGCCGACATCGACGTCGCCACCGCCGAGCCGTACGGCCTGGTCGACAACCCCATCCTCGGCGAGGTCGCGCTCGACCGCTACGAGGTCGTCATCACCAACACCACGCCGGCCCCGCCCGACTCCAAGTCGGAGCGCTTCGGCCCGGGCGCGATGATCGTCTCCGACGACGCGCTCTATGACGCCGACGGCGACGGCACGGCCGACTCGGCGTACCTCTTCGCCGAGGGCCTGGCGGTCGCGCCCGAGGTGGCCGCGCTCATCGGCGAGGGCGACACCGTTCCGCTCGCGACGGCCTACAGCGGCGACCCGCTGCTCGGCCCGGTGGCCGACTACCAGACGCTGGCGCCGCTCGCGCCGCAGGCGAGCTACACGACCATCGTCGTCACCGCGCCCTACTTCCCGGCGCTGACGGTCTTCTACAGCCTGCCCGACGAGGCCGACAGCCTGGCCGGCGCGACGACCGCCCTCTACGACGGCGACGGCGCGCCGCTCGCGACGCAGAGCGCCAACCTCGAGCTCTACGGCGCGGGCCTCACCACCGAGGACGGCATCGTCGAGGCCGCCGATCCGGCCGTCATCCTCGGCACCGTCACCTTCACCCACCTGGCCCACTGAGGAGACCGCCCATGAAGACATTCATCACCAGCCTCGCGGCTCTCCTCATCCTCATCGGCCTCGGCTTCACGCGCGACGCGCACGCCCAGCAGTCGGGCTCCATCGTCGGCAACGTCGAGGACATCAACGGCGCGCCCGTCTCCGGCATCCGCGTGCGCGTCACCGGCTCGAACCTCATCGGCGGTGCGCGTGAAGTGCTGACCGGGGCCGACGGCAGCTTCCGCTTCGTCGAGCTGCCGCCCGGCCTCTACAACCTCGAGGCCTCGGCCAAGGGCTTCGCGCCCGCGTCGCAGAAGGGCCTGAAGGTCGGCATCGGCGAGACCGTCGACCTCACCTTCCTCATGGAGGTGAAGACCGAGGAGCAGACCATCAAGATCCGCGCGAAGCCGCTGGTCGACGTGAACAAGGTCTCGCTCGGCACCTCGCTCGGGAAGAAGTTCCTGGAGGACGTGCCGAGCGGCCGCGCCTACCAGGACTCGGCGACGCTGCTCCCCGGCGTCGTGAGCGAGGGCAACCCGGTCATCAACGGCGGCTCGCAGTACTCGAACCAGTACCTGGTCGACGGCGTCAACACGACCGACCCGTCGACCAACACCTTCGCCATGAACTTCAACTTCGACGCCATCGAGGAGCTCGAGGTCATCACCGGCGGCTTCAGCCCCGAGTACGGCAACGTCTCGGGCGGCGTCATCAACGTCGTCACCAAGTCGGGCAGCAACGAGTTCGAGCTCGACACGTCGATCTACTATCGCGCCTCGGGCCTCTCGCTCGAGGGCCTCGACCAGCAGCCGCGGAACTTCGATGACCTCCAGTTCAACGTGAACCTGGGCGGACCCATCATCAAGGACCACCTCTGGTACTTCCTCTCCGGCGAGTACGACCACTCGAGCTCGCAGCTGCCGCGCGGCAGCTCGGTCGACGCGCTGGCCGACGTGCAGCACCCGTCGCGCCTCTTCGAGTCGTTCTACTGGCTGGCCAAGCTGACCGCGGCGCCCGACCCGAAGAACCGCTTCACGCTGCTCCTCCAGGCCGACCCGACCATCATCGACAACAGCGACCAGGACCCGACGGAGTCGCCCGAGGCCGAGACGCACCAGGACCAGGGCGGCATCCTCGTGTCGCTGCGCTACGACGGCCTCTTCGACCCCTTGGTGCTGAAGCTCCAGGCGGCCTACAAGTACTCGTCGCTCGACATCTTCCCGCAGCGCCAGGCCAAGAGCTCGAGCCCGTTCCGCATGCCCGGCTTCTTCGGCGCCGGCTCGCTGTCGGACAAGAGCAGCTTCAGCAACACCCGCGGCTGCCTCGGCAAGGACCAGCTCGCCGACCCGGCGACCTTCGACACCGACTCGGCCGGGCGCCCCACCAAGTGCAAAGACGACATCCAGGATGACCCCGACTTCGGCGACGGCCTCCACTACAACGCCGACACCGGTGAGACCTCGGGCTCGTCGGGCACCGACGTCTTCATCGAGCGCACGCGCATCCAGCTGACCGGCTCGGCCAGCTACTTCCTGAAGGACTCGCTGGGCGACCACGAGTTCCGCCTCGGCGCCGACCTCGCGCTCATGAACGACACCGACACGACCTCGAATCCGGGCGGCGCGAGCTTCTTCCTCGACACCGACCTCGACGGCGACGGCGTGGCCGACCCGTACTACGCGCGCATCACCGCCACCGACAACAACGTCCTGTCGACCAGCGCCGACGGCCTCATCTTCGCCGTCTTCCTCCTCGACAACTGGAAGATCGGCGACCGCCTGCTCATCCAGCCGGGTCTGCGCTTCGAGCAGTCGACCTACGAGAACTTCAGCGGCAAGCCGATCCTCGACTTCTTCACCGTGTCGCCGCGCCTGTGGTTCGCCTACGACCCGTGGGCCGACGGCAAGACGAAGATCCACGGCGGCTATGGCCACTTCTACGAGACCGGCAACCTGACGCTGTCCAAGTTCATCGGCCGGTCGCTGCAGACGCGCCTCGCCTTCTTCGACGACACCACCGGCAAGTACGTCGAGAACCCCAACGTCATCCGCCTGCAGGGTGGTGAGTCGGGCACGACCGTCGATCCCGACATCGAGCCGATGGCCATCGACGAGTTCCAGATCGGCATCGAGCGCGCCATCTGCGAGGACCTCTCGGTCGACGTCACCTACATCCACCGCCACTCGGCCAACGTGTGGGAGGACAACGAGACCAACCTCATCTGGAACCAGGCCGGCACCGACGTCATCGGCTCGATCGATGGCACCGGCCAGCAGGTCTTCAACCTGACCTCGGACCACCACGCGCATCGCGACTACGACTCGCTGCAGATCGGCCTGAACCGCCGCCTCGACGACCACTGGTCGTTCAACGGCAACTACACGCTGGCCTTCTACAAGGGCCAGAGCCCCGAGCTGCTCACGCGCGCCTTCGACAACCCGCGCCAGAACGTCTACGAGGAGGGCTACCTCCCCGACGACCATCGCCACACCGTCAAGGCGCAGCTCACCTACGCCTTCGACTGGGGCCTCACGGTCGGCCTGTCGGGCGTCTACGAGACGGGCGGTCCGTACAGCAAGTACTTCTTCAACGACTACGACGGCGACTACACCAACCGTCGCTCGCCGCGCGGCACCGATCCGGGTGACGACCTCAACGACCCGAAGGACGATCGCGAGAACCGCCTCCCCGATCTCCTCACCATCGACGTCCGCGCCTCGTGGAGCCTCAAGCCCCTCACCGGCATCGACATCGAAGTGATCGCTGAGGTTTTCAACCTCCTCAACGCCAGCTCGGTGACCGCGGTCGAGACCAGCAGCACCGAAGAGGGCAACTACGGCCAGCCCACCGATCGTCAGCGGCCCTTCCAGGCTGCCCTCGGTCTGCGCTACCGTCTGTAGTCGCTGCAGTGGCGCGGCTCAGTGGCTCGATGCCAGTGAGCCACGCCCTCAACCGGCGAGCATTGCGATGAAGACGGAAGAGACTCTGCGACGATGCCAGCCCCGAAGGGGCCGAGGGCCCGCCGCGTGGGCGCCGACCTTCGCGAGTCTGGAGCAAGCGTGGCCCGATAGGGCCGCGCGCCGTGGAAGGGCGGCAAGGGTCGGATCCAAGCCCGCGCGGCACGAGGTCATCCCATGTTCAAGGCGTTCTCCGAGCGCATCGATGCCAAGACCCGCCAGCGGATGATCTTCTCCGCGGTGGTCTCGGCCCTCCTCTACGGAGGGCTCGGGACCGCGGTCGTGGTCGCCGCCGCGAACGTGGACGCCATCGTCGTCGAAGAGAAGAAGCCCGCCGCGGACGTGACCTTCTTCAAGGCGCTGCCGCCGCCCGCGCCGAAGCCCGCGCCGGCTCCGGCCGCGGCGCCCGCGCCGGCCGCCGCGCCGGCTCCGGCACCCAAGCCCGAGACGCCGCCGCCCAAGCCCCAGCCCAAGGCGCCGACCAAGGTGCCGACCAAGGTGATCCCCGAGGGCGAGCCGGTGAAGGACCCTGGGCCGGTGACGCCGGTCGACCCCGGACCGACCGGCCCGGCCGGCACCGGCGACGCCGACGCGACCGGCACCGGCCTCGGCGGCAACGGCGACGGCTGCGGCACCGCCACCGGCCCCGGCGGTGACGGCGACGCCACCGGCCCCGTGGGCGGCGGCCCGGTCATCCTGCCCGCCGGCGCCACGCCGCCCGAGCGCATCGGCGCGCTGGTGAGCCCCGACGACTACCCGCGCGGCGCGCTCTCGGCGCGCGTCGAGGGGACCGTCGTCGTGAAGGTCGTGGTGCAGGTCGACGGCACCGTCGACATCGTCAAGTTCATCAAGAGCGACCCGACCTTCGACGAGGCCGTGAAGAACATCCTCAAGCGCATCCGGTTCAAGCCGGCCGTCTACAACGGCCAGCCCATCGCGGTGTACCAGAACCTCCGTTTCCCGTTCACGATCGACGACCAGTAGACGGCTCGCAGTCGCGGCTCCGCCAGCCTGGCGAGGCCGCCGCGCGCGCCCTAGGACGAGACCAACGATGGCAGCACCGACCGCCGGAGCTTCTAAGCTCGACATGTCGCCCGAGGGCCTGTGGAACAGCATGGGCACGATGGCGCGCGTCATCACCGTGTTCCTGCTCATCATGGCGGTGGCCAGCCTCACGGTCTTCATCGAGCGGCTCTACGTCTACCTGCGCACGCGCTCGCGCTCGCGCGAGTTCGCGCTGGCGTCGGGCAACGCGCTCGACCGCCGGAGCTACGACGAGGTGCAGCTCCTGGCGAAGAAGCACGAGGGCAGCATGCTGGCCGAGATGGTGGGCGGCTCGCTCGAGGTCTTCACCAAGGCCGTGAAGGACGTCGCCGCCGGCGTGCGGAACCACCTGCCGCCGGTCGAGCTGGCGCGGCGCGAGCTGGCGCGCCGCCTCGAGGCGCACGCGGCCAAGCTGCGGCGCGGCCTGCCGATCCTGGCGTCGGTGTCGTCGGTGGCGCCGTTCGTCGGCCTCTTCGGCACCGTCGTCGGCATCATCACCGCCTTCGAGGGCATCGGCAACGAGGGCAGCGGCGGGCTCGGCGCGGTGTCGGCCGGCATCGCCGAGGCGCTGGCGGTGACCGGCGTCGGCCTGGGCGTGGCCATCCCGGCGGTGCTCGGCTTCAACTTCCTGCAGACGCTGGCCGAGCGCATCGAGCTCGCGCTGGCGACCGCGGCCAGCGAGCTCGGCGACCACCTCGAGAACTCGCACGGCAGCGGCGACGGCGGCGGCGGGCACGGCCCCGCGCACAGCGGGCTGCCCAGCGACGAGCACCTGAAGATCCCGTCGGTCGAGGTCGGCAGCATCAGCCCGGCCGGCAGCGTGACCTGAGGTGGCAGTCGGCATCCCCCGCCTGCGCGCCGCGGCGCGCCCAGCGTCGCGCGTGCGCCCGGACGTCAACGTCACGCCGCTGGTCGACGTCGTGCTCGTGCTGCTCATCATCTTCATGGTGATCATGCCTGAGCTCGAGCACGGCACGCGCGTCGAGCTGCCGGGCGTGACGCACCCCGACCCCGATCGCGAGCCCGACCCCGACGACGTCACCGTGACGGTGTCGGGCGACGACACGCTCTTCATCCAGGACGAGCAGGTGCCGCGCGCCGAGCTCGCGCCGCGCCTCAAGAAGATGCGCGCCGACAAGCCGGCGAGGCGGCTGCTCCTGAAGGGCGACGAGTCGCGGCCCTACGGCGAGATGCGCGAGCTCTTCAAGGAGATCCAGTCGGCCGGCTGGACCGGCGTCCGCCTCGTGGTCGGTGCGCGCGAGAGCCGCGCGGCGCCGAAGCTGGAGGAGTGACGTGGGCTTCGACGTAGGACCGCAGAAGGGCGGCGTCCGGCCGACCATCAACGTGACGCCGCTGGTCGACGTCGTGCTGGTACTGCTCATCATCTTCCTCGTCGTCACGCCGATGCTGACGAAGCAGTTCTCGATCGCCGTGCCGCCCCTCGAGACCGAGGCCGCGCCCAACACCCAGTCCGACGATCAGGTGGTGCTGCGCCTCGACGCCGCGGGCGCGCTCACCATCAACGCCCAGCCCATCGCGATCGACGACCTCGATCTGAAGCTGCGGCGCATCTTCGCCGTGATGGACCCCGACGTGGTGTTCTTCGACGCCGCCGCGGAGGCGCCGTTCGGGCAGGCCGTGAAGGTGATGGACATCGCCCGTGGCGCGGGCGCCGTGACCGTGGGCATCGTCACCGAGGCCCTGGTCCCGGAGAAGCAACCATGAGGTATTGGCTGGCTCTGTGCCTCGTCGTCGGCGCCTGCGACGACAGTGCGTCGCAGGCCCCCGACACCTCGAACACGGCCGACAGCGCGATCGCCGACGATGTGCCGCCCGTGGCCGAAGAGGTCGTCGAGCAGGTCTTCACGCCCGCGCCCGACGGCGGTCAGCAGCTCTTGACGGACGAGTACACGCTCCAGCCCGGCGAGGAGAAGTACTACTGCTACACGTTCTTCTCGCCCGCGGACGAGGTCGGCGTGGTGGCCGTCGACAACCAGGCCGGCCGCCTCGTGCACCACGTGGCGCTGTTCCAGTCGCTGGGTGGCCTCGAGGACGAGGGCTTCCACGAGTGCAACGTCCTCATCCGCCTGACGTGGATGCCCATCTGGGCCGGCGGCAAGGGCGGCAACGATCTCCAGCTGCCGCCGCAGGTGGCGTTCAAGGTGCCGGCGCTCACGAAGTACGTCGTGCAGTACCACCTGCTCAACGCGACGACCAAGCCCATCACCGAGCGCTCGGCCATCAACCTCGCCTACACGCACGACCTCACCGGCTACCAGCCGGCCGGCATCTTCGCGATCGGCCAGTTCGCGCTGAACATCCCGATGGACGCCTCGGGCTACAGCCAGGACACCGGCTGCACCGTCAGCGCGCCGCTGCACGTGTTCGCGGTGTTCCCGCACATGCACCAGCTCGGGACCAAGCTCGAGCTCTTCCAGGGCCCGAGCCAGGACGACCTCCACACCGCCTACGCCATCGACCCGTGGCCCTTCGGCGACCAGCCCTTCGACCGCGTCGACTTCGACATCGCCGCCGGCGACTACGTCCGCTCGCGCTGCACCTGGGACAACACCACGGGCCACGACGTCGGCTTCGGCGAGAGCTCGCTCGACGAGATGTGCTTCCTCGTCTTGTTCGCCTACCCGATGCCGGAGATCGACGGCTGCGGCTTCTGAGGCGCGGCGCAGCCGTCGGTCGACCCGGGCCGGGAGACCGCGCGAGGGCTCAGGGCGCGGGCGTGAGCCGCACCACCTCGAGCGGCGAGCCGTCGTCCTCGATGGGCAGGTTGCGCCCGTCGATGCGCAGCTCGTCGCCGGCGCCGACGTCGATGTAGGTCGCCCCCTGCCCCGTGCCGTTGTCGGCGCGCACGCGGTGCAGCCCGGGTCCGAGCTCGACCACCAGCGGCGAGACGCCGACCGGCGCGCCGTCGATCTCGAAGCGCGCCGCGGGCCACGCCAGGAGCACCGCGCGCGCGCCCTTGCCGAGCTCCTTCGCGCTGCGCGGCGGTGTCGTGCGGTTGGTGTAGACGAAGGCCGGCTCGGCGCTGAAGTCGCCGATCACGAGCCAGGTCTCGCCGGCGCGGAGCCGCAGCTTCGAGCGCAGCTGGACGCCGGTCTTGCCGAGCAGCACCTCGTGCTCGCCCGGCGCGATGGCCAGCGTCGCGGGCGTCGCGCCGGCGGGAAAGCCGTCGACCGTGACCTTGGCCCACGGCGTCGCCTGCAGGTCGAGCGTGGCGCCGCGCCCGAAGGCGTGCGGCTTCTCGGCCGGCGGCGCGTCGGGGCTCGCGGCCGGCCGCGGCGCGGTCGGGCGGTTCGGCCTCATCGAGGGATCGACCGCGGCGCAGTCGACCGGGGTGATGGCCGGTCCGCTCTGGAAGAAGCACAGGCCGCGCGCGCGATCGATGAGGTAGCTGGCGTCGGGCCCGGCCGGGATCTCCTCGAGCTTGGGCCGCGGCGCGGCGCGGGCGCCCTGGCCGATGGACCCGACGAGGCTCGCCACGACCGCAGCGAGGGCGACGACGACACGCGACTGGGAGCTCATGGCGACGACCTCTCCGATGACGTCGAGCGCTCGGCCGCCGCCTCGAGCTCGGGCGTCGGCGGCGCGTAGCCCACCACCTCGAGCACCTCGAGCGCCGAGGCGTAGCGCCCGAGCGGCGGCATGATGTAGGCCCCGACCACGCGGTGCGCCACCTCGAGCAGCGTCTCCTGCGCGATGCGGATGCCCTCGTTGCGAGCGTCGGCGCCCTTCTTGGCCTTCTGCATGCGCAGGCGGATGGGCTCGGGGATCGACATGCCGGGCACCTCGTTGTGGAGGAACTCGGCGTTGCGATAGCTCGCCAGCGGCAGGAGCCCGACCAGCACCGGCAGCTCGAGGTGCTTCACATCGTCAAGGAACTTGTTCAAGAGCGCCGGGTCGTACACCGGCTGCGTCATGATGAGCTCGGCGCCCGCCGCCTTCTTCTGCTCGAGCCGACGCATCTCGCGCTGGTAGTCGAGGGCCGCCGGCTCCGCGCCGCAGGCCTTCATGAAGCGCGTGGTCGCGCCGAAGGCCTTGCCGGCCGGATCGATGCCGCGGTTGAGCCCGCTCACGAGGCGGAGCAGGCCGATCGAGTCGAGGTCGAAGACGGCCGTGGCGTGCGGGTAGTCGCCGAGCTTGGGGGGATCGCCGGTGATGATGACCAGGTTGTGGAGCGCCAGCACGTGGGCCGCCAGCAGATCCGACTGCAGCCCGAGCAGGTTCCGGTCGCGGCAGCAGACATGGATGATGGTCTCCATGCCGAGCTCCTGCTGCACGAGGTGCGCGAACGCCTGGTTCGACATGCGCACGCTGGCGCGCGGCCCGTCGGCCACGTTGACGACGTCGACCTTGCCGTCGCGCAGCATGCGCGCGGCGTCGATGCCGCTCCGCGGATCGAGCCCGGGCGGCGGGTTCACCTCCACCGACACGACGAAGTTCTCGGGCGAGATCGGGACCTTGGACTCGCTCTTCGCGCGCTCGTTCCAGACGCGCTCGATCTTCCGCGCGAGCTTGGTGCGCTCGCTGAACGCCACCGGCTCGCGCCCGCCGGTGGGCGCGCTGACGTCGTCGGGGCGACGTTCGGTGACGTCGATGACCTCGGCGTCGCCGTGGCCGCCGAGCATGCGCGCCGCGCCCGAGACGCGGCGGATGTGGTCGGGGTTGGTGCCGCAGCAGCCGCCGACGATGGCCACGCCGGCCTTGAAGAAGCGGCGCGCGTAGACGCCGAAGTACTCGGGCGTCGCCATGTAGATGAGGCGGCCGTCCTGGAGGCGCGGGTAGCCCGCGTTCGGCATGGCCGAGATGGGGATGCCGTGGCCGACCATCTGCGACACGGCGCGGAACACGCCGTCGGGGCCCTCGACGCAGTTGGCGCCGGCCACGGTCGCGCCCCAGCGCTTGAGCAGCTCGACCGCGCGCGTCGGGTCGGCGCCGTCGCCGGTGCGCACGTCGGCGTCGAAGGCGAGCTGGGCGATGATGGGCAGGTCGCACACCGAGCGCACCGCCTCGATGGCGATGCGGATCTCCGAGAGCAGGCGGAACGTCTCGAGGATGATGATGTCGACGCCGCTCTCGGCGAGCAGCTTGGCCTGGTCGCGGAACATGGTCCGGATCTCTTCGAGCTCGTCGTCGGCGACCACGCCCGGCATGATCGAGGTCGGGCCGATCGAGCCCGCGACCCAGGCGCGATCGCCGGCCACCTCGCGCGCGATCTCGGCGGCGCGGCGGTTGATGGTCTCGAACTTGTCGGCCAGATCGTAGCGCGCCAGCTTGGCGCGGTTGGCCGCGAAGGTGTGCGTCTCGAGGATCTGCGCGCCGGCGTCGAGGTACTCCTGGTGCACTTGGCGCAAGAGCCCGGGCTTCACCAGCGCGACCTCCTCGAGGGCGGTGTTGATGAAGACGCCGCGCTCGTAGAGCAGCGTGCCGATGGCTCCGTCGGCCACGATGAGGCCGGCGTCGAGAGCTTCACGGAAGGGCTTGAGGACGCCCCGGGCAGGGGCATGGGGGTCGGTTGGGGACTTTGGGCCAACGTCGTTCCTCGTCGCTGCAGGCCGAATGGCTCGGGCCCGCCTCGGGGCGGGACCGTAGCAGAGGCCCTGGTGAAAGCCCACTCCCGGCGTGCGACGCCCGCGGCGGGGGCGCCCGAGTCACATCGTGACCCGCTTCGTCACGCCCGAGGAACAGAACGGCCGCGGCCCCACCGCCGAAGGAACCACCATGAAGCTCGCGTCCGTCTCCCTCTTCGCCGTGCTCTCGCTGTCGTCGCTGGCGCTCGGCGCCGGCGCCCGCGCCGCCGCGCCGGTGCCGACCGACTCGCCGGCCATGCTGGCCGCGACCGCCGCCAAGGCCGACATCAAGGCCGTGCTCGGCTTCGTGCCGGGCTTCTTCGCGGCCTTCCCCGACGAGGGCCTGCCCGGCGCGTGGGCCGAGTTCAAGGCCGTCCAGCTCAACCCGGAAGAGCGCGCTGCCGGCCAAGTACAAGGAGCTGGTCGGCCTCGCCGTGGCCGCGCAGATCCCCTGCGAGTACTGCGTCTACTTCCACACCAAGGCCGCCGCCGCCAACGGCGCCAGCGAGCGCGAGATCAAGGAGGCGGTCGGCATGGCGGCCGTCGTGCGCCACTGGAGCACGTTCCTGAACGGCGCGCGCATCGACGAGGCGCAGTTCCAGAAGGACCTCGACCAGGTCGTGGCCAACGCGCTCGCGGCCGCGGGCAAAGGCGCGCCGCCGGCCGCGCCGATGCCGACCGACGCGGCCTCGGCCAAGGCCGACATCCGCGCCACGCTGGGCTTCGTGCCGGCCTTCTTCGAGCAGTTCCCGGCCGACGGCCTGGCCGGCGCCTGGAGCGAGATGAAGGCCCTGCAGATGTCGCCGGCCACCGCCATCCCGCCGAAGTACAAGGAGCTCATCGGCCTCGCCGTGGCGGCCCAGGTGCCCTGCCACTACTGCATCGCGTTCCACTCGACGGTGGCCGGGAAGCTCCTCGGCGCGAGCGACGCCGAGCTGCGCGAGGCCGTGACCATGGCCGCCATCGTGCGCCACTGGAGCACGGTCCTGAACGGCATGCAGATCGATCGGACCGCCTTCCGGCGCGAGGTCGACCGCCTGCTGGGCGGCGCCAAGACCGGCGCGCGCTGATCAAGTCAGAAGGCCTTCGGAGGCGGAGGGCCATAGCCGACGCAGTCGGCTCGCCCTCCGACGGAGAAGGCTGCCCTGACTCGATCAAGTCAGAAGGCCTTCGGAGGCGGAGGGCCATAGCCGACGCAGTCGGCTCGCCCTCCGACGGAGAAGCTGCCCTGACTCGATCAGCGAGGCCTTCTGACTTGACGAGTCGAAGGCGTTCTCCGCCGGAGGGGAGAGCCGAGGCAGTCGGCTCGCCCTCCGACGGCCTCAGTCGGGTCGGTACGAGCAGACGACGCCGGTCTTCAGGCCGCGCTCGAGGTGGCGCGCCAGCTCGGGCAGCTCGGCGGCGATGCGCTCGAGCGTGTCGACCAGGCGCCGACGGACGTTGACGCGGGCGCGCTCGACCGCCGAGGCCTCCTTGCGCGCGCGGTCGCCGAGGCCGATGCCCTGCGCGAGCTGCCGCGCGATGGCCTCGAGCTCCTCCTGCAGGCGCTCGGCGCGGCCGAGGTCGCCCCACTCGCGCGCCTCGACCAGCTCATCGCGCAGCTCGGCGGCGCGGGCGCGATAGGCCTTGATGGCGGCCGCGTCGAGGGCCTCGCCGGCGTCGCCGGCCTCGGTCGCGCCGAGCAGCTCGAGCACGTGGATGTCGCGTCCAGGCCGCGCCACGAGCTGGTCCAAGATACGCAGGCCGCGCGTGTCCTTGAGGCGCATGCGCCGCGCTCCGTGGGTCAGCGTCCACACCTCGCCCTCTCTCAGCAGCGTGAAGCGCGGCGCGGGCGCGCGCGTCGGCTCGCGCTCGTCGGGCGCGGGCGCGGGCGAGGCGTCGGGCGATCGCGGCAGCGAGGCCGCGGCGAGGAGCCCGGGCATGCCGAGCGCGGCTGCCTCACGGCGCACGTCGGCCCGCAGCGCCTCGGCGCGCGCGCCGTCGCCGGGCCGGTCGCGCGCCTCGAGCGCCTCGGCGAGGTGGAGCGCCGCGCCCGCCGCGTGCGGTCGAGCGCCGATGGCGCCAGCCTGGCGCACTGCATCCTCGAGGTGGCCGACCGCGGCGTCGTGGCGCCCGAGCAGGCTCTCGAGTCGTCCCAGCGCCTCGACGAGCGGGCCCTGCGTCACGAGCGGCGCCGTGCCCCACGAGTTCCAGCGGTGCGCGAGCGGCGCGACGAATTCGACCAGCGCATCCGCCAGCGGCAGGTCGCGCACGGCCACCACAGCGGAGGCGAGCCACGCCACCGACAGGCGATGCCGCCAGCCCCCGAGGTGCGGCCGGACCTCGTCGAGGCGGCGCGCGAGCTCCGCCCGGTCGCCGAGCGCCGCGGCCAGCCCGGCTCGCAGCGCGATCACGTACCAGGGATCGGCGGTGCGCCCCGACTGCGCGACCAGCTCGGGGCCCGAGCGCGCGAGGTCGTCCCAGCGCGTGGCCACGAGGTCGATACCGGCGCGGAGCGCGGCCAGGGTCAAGGGCGCACCGTTGTCGACCGGCCGCCCGGGCGTGGCCTGCGCGGCCGCGAGGTGGCGCTCGGCGTCCTCGAAGCGCCCGTCGTGGATGGCGCGCGTCGTGGCCAGGAGCGACGCGACCCAGGTGAAGGCGCCCAGGCGCAGCTCGGCCACGACGACCGCGTGCTCGGCGATGTGGGCGTCGGCCGCGGCGACCTGGCCGAGCTCGAGGTGGTCGACGGCCAGTCGCAGGAGCGCGCGCGCCAGCCGGACCTTGTCGCCCATGGCCCTGGCGGTCCGCGCCAGCTCGCTGGCGATGTCGACGCGCTCGGCGGGATCGGCGAAGTAGCTCAGCGCCGAGCCCGCCGCCGTCAGCACCTCGAGGCGCGTGCGATCGTCGCCGACGCGCCGCGCCAAGGCCAGCGCCTCACGCGCCATGACGATGGGGCCGGTGGGATCGTCGGCCGGCTGCATGGCTGCCGCCAGGCGCGCGAGCAGGCGCGCGCGCAGCGGCGTGTCGCTCGGGCCGACGCCGCGCAGCGCCTCGTCGAGGAGCCGCACCAGATCGGGATCGACGGAGCCGAAGCCGAGGTGGGTGCCGAACACCAGCGCGGCGCGCGCCAGGCGCTCGGCATCGCCGAGGGCGCGAGCCAGCGCGGCCGCCTCGAGGCAGGCGAGCTTGCCCTCGTCGAGCTGCTGGGCGCGGAGCAGAGCCAGGCCCAGCGCCAGCAGGACCTCGCAGCGCAGCGCGCGCGCGTCGGCGGCCGGGGCGCCGCGAGCGCCATCGATGCTCGCCAGCGCGCGGCGCAAGAGCGCGACCGCCTCCTCGTGGGCCTGGAGCTCGACCGCCCGCTCGGCCGCGGCGCAGACGTAGCCCAGCGCCCGCTCCAGCCCGGCCACCGGCACCGCTTCGAGGAAGTGATGCGCGAGGCCGGTCGCGCGCGTCCGCGGGTCGACGTCGCTGCGATGCTCGAGCGCGCCGCCGAGCGCGGCGTGGAGCTCGACCCGACGCGCCGCCGGCAGGTCGTGATAGAGGCCATCGCGTAGGAGGACGTGGGTGAAGGCGGCCTGGCGACGGTCTCGCATCGCGAGCACGTCGGCCTCGAAGGCCGGTCGCAGCGCCTCGAGCGCGGCCGGCTCGGCGATGCCGGCCGCCAGCGCGAGCCAGCCGAGATCGACGTCGCGCCCCTGCGCGGCGCCGAGCTCGAGCAGGCGCAGCGTCTCCGACGGGAGCAGCGCCAGGCGTTGGCGCACGACGTCGCGGATGGCGTCGGGAAGCGGGGTCGCGGCGTGCGGCAGACCGTGCGCGCGGCGCGCTTTCTACAGGCGCAGCGTCTCGATGACGAACAGCGGGTTGCCCTCGGTGCGCGCGGCGATGGCGTCGATGAAGCTCGCGTCCGACGGGGCTCCCGAGCGCGTCGCGAGCTCGAGGACCGCGGCGCGATCGAGGCGCGCCAGCGGGAGTCGATCCGCGGCGCGCGCGGCGCGCTCGAGCAGCTGGTGCGTCTCGTGCGAGAGGCGCGCTTCGGCGTCACGATAGGTCGCGATCAGCGCCAGCGGAGCGCCCGTGAGGCGGCTCGCGACGAAGCGCAGCGCCTCCAGCGACGGCCGATCGGCGGCGTGGAGATCTTCCAGCACGATGGCCAGCGGCCGATCGTGCGCGGCGCGGAACAGGAACGCCGCGACCGCGTCGCCGATCTGGAAGCGCATGCTGGCGGGGTCGAGCGCGGGCAGCGGCGTCAGGCGGGGGTCGCGCTGGCCGAGCTCGGGCACGAGGCCGAGCAGCGCCCCGAGGTTCGGGACGTCCGGAAGCGGCTGCTCGCCGCGCGCTCGGAGGCACTGGCGCAGGACCTCGATCCAGGGCCAGAAGGGCGGCGCGCCACCGGCTTCCCAGGCCCGGCCCCAGGCCACGATCAGGCCTTCATCGGCGGCGCGCTCGGCGAAGGCGCGCGCCAGCGCCGACTTGCCGATGCCGGGCTCGCCCGACAGCAGCGTGAAGCTGCCGCGCCCCTGCCGCGCGGCCTCCACGGCGCGGCCCAGCGCCGCGAGCTCCTCGCCGCGGCCGAGGAGCGATGCCGATTCGCTCTGCATCGGAGCGGCTTACGCCTCGCGTCGCGCCCGGTCAATGGCCGGCCATCTGACACAAAGTGGCACAACTCGCGGACGCCAAGTCTCGGAGATTGTTGAGCCCGCATTTTGTCGATCGAGAGTCGCACCCGGCGTTCGGCATGGTCGCCCCGTCGCGAGGAGACGAGGTACCGATGAAGACAGGGACGACGACCAGGACGACGACGACGGCGATGAGGACGAAGGCGCGGACGGAGCTCGCGCCGCGGGCCCGCTGCCGGCCGCGGGCGCGAGCCGCGGCGGCGCTCGCGATCCTGCTGTGGTCGGGCGGGTGCGCCGACGAGACCGGGCTCGAGACCGGGCCCGCGCGGAACCTCCAGGCACCCGGCGGCGTCGATCTGATCGGCGTCTCGGGCCATCGCCTGAACGACGGTGACAGCTATCGCGTGCCGCTCGACTACGACGACGTCGCGCTGCCGCCGGGCGTGGCGCGGCGCGAGGCATTTGTCATATGGAACTCGAGCGACGCGGCCGTCGTGATCGAGCACCTGTCCGTGGTCTCGACGGACCTCGACGCCGACATCGACACCGCGGCCGAGTGGCAGCTGTTCGCGCCCATCCGCGCACGCGACATCCCGCTGGCGGCGGACGGCATCCGCCTCGTCCCCGACGCGCACCTCGACTTCGATGTCGGCGTCACGCCCGCGCGCGAGGGCGAGCGCCACGCCGAGCTGCACCTCGTCATGACGGTCGGCGGCCGGACCGAGGTCCGCATCGTCGCGCTCGGCGCTCGCTGCGCGCGCGGGCCGCCTCAGTGAAGGGCGAGGTCGTACAGGCGGAGCTCGCCGAAGGTCTTCGGATTCTTGGGATCCCAAGGACCCTCGCCGTCCTTCAGGACCAGGACGCGATTGGGACCGGCGGCGCCCTCGACGGCGATGATGACGTCGCCGTCGACCGCCGCGCTGCGCGCATCGGCCTGGCCGCGGACGGAGATGGCGTCGCGCGTGCGCAGCGCGATGAGCGTCGGCCCGGCCGCGACGTCCTCGATGAAGTCGACCGCCTTCACCGGCGAGCTGGTGACGCCCTGGGCCGAGGTCACGCTGACCTCGCGATCGGCCAGCGTCAGCCAGCCGCCCGCGAACGGGATGGGCCAGCGCGTGAGCCCTGCCGGCAGCGCGATGTGGGCCCGGCGCGCGCCGGTCGCCGGGTCGAGCACGGTCGCGCCGGTGAGCTTGGCGATGCGCCGATAGCGAAACGCGGTGTCGTCGGACAGGAGCACGAGGTCGGTCTTCGGGACGTCGACCTCCCAGACGGTCTCGCCGCTGGCCGAGAAGCGCTTGGCCTTCGGACCGTCGCGCACGACGAGGCCCTGGCCGGCCGCCTCGATCTGCGGCTCGACGCCGGGCGGGACCGCGAGCTGGCGGCTCCACAGCAGCGTGGCTCTCTGACAATCGAAGACGCGAAGGGACCCGGAGCGGGAACCGAGCCAGCAGGTCTTGCCGTCGGGCAGCGCGCCGGACAGCTCGACGTCGAAGCTCGACAGGCCGTCGACGAGGGCGTGCGAGCGCCAGCGCTCCTTGGCGGTGTGGACGTCGAAGCCCACGAGGTCGGTCGTGAGCGCGAAGTCCTTGGCGCCGCCGTTGCCGAGGTCGGGGCTCGGCAGCTCGACGACCTCGGTGTCGCCGGCCAGGCCTATGAGCTGCCCGGCCCGGCCCATGCACTGGCTGGTGCGGTTCCCGTCCGTGTCCCACTCCTCGAACGTCGGGATCGATGCGCGCGGCGCGGCCGCGCCGAGGTCGTCGCAGCGCACCGGCAGGAAGCCGCACGGGCAGACCACGGCGCAGGCGCCGGCGTGGCTCTCGATGCGGCAGCCGGGCTGCCCGGGCGAGGCGAGCCGCACGTGCGGCTGGCGGCCGAGCACCTTGCCGGTCTTCGGCGCGATGAGGATGGCCTCTTCGCCGGCGTAGGCCAGGACGTTCGGGCCGAGGCGCTCGAGGTCGCGATAGCCGCCCTGGTCGCCGGTCGCGACGCGCCACAGGCGGCGCCCGAGCGCGTCGACGGCGAGCACCGAGCGGAAGTCGGGCGCCCAGAAGACGATGGTCTCGTCGGCGACCACGGCCGCTCCGGCCGGCAGCGCCCACACGAGGCGCGGCTCGGGCGCGCCGAAGACGGACGAGAGGCAGGTGGTCAGCGCCAGCGCGGTCGGGATCATCATGCCCCCGTCTCGAGGACCTCGACCGGATCGCCGAGGTGGACCACGCCAACGCCGCGGGGCACCGCGTTCTGCCCGAAGACGACGCGCGAGCCGAAGGTGCGGAAGGCGGCCAGCGTGCGCAGCGGCTCGCGGGCGGCCACGCCGCGCGCCTGGTCGACGTTCACGGTGACGCAGCGGCCGCACGGCTTGATGATGGCCAGCTCGACCGGACCGACGCGGATGCGGCGCCAGCGGTCCTCGACCCAGGGCTCGGTCGTGGCGACGACGATGTTGGGGCGGAAGCGATCCATCGGCACCGGCTCGGCCAGCCGCTGGTTGAGCGCGTCCAGCGACGCGGTGCCGGTGACGAGGATGGCGAAGCCGTCGGCGAAGGCCACGCGGTCGTCGGGCGCGGCGTAGGTCGGATCGGCCGGTCGCACGGCGTCGTCGGCGAAGGCGACCACCTGCACGTCGCGGTCGAGGTAGGCCGACATCCACGCGTCGAGCGCGGGCGCCATCACGACGGCGTCGACCCAGTCGCCCCAGACCTCGACCTTCACGCGCGGACCGGCGGCCCGCTCGACCACCAGCGCGTCGCGGCCGGGCGCCGCGAAGGCGACGCGCGCGCCGTCGACGCCGCAGCGCACGAGCGCCAGCCGCGGGTGCGCGCGCTGGGTCACGAAGTGCCCCTCGCGGTCGACCACCATGATGCGGCGATCGCCGTCCAGGCCGAGCGCGCCGATGGAGGCGGACGCGACCGCGATGGCCGCGCCCGACTTCAACGGATAGACGGAGAGCCCGTCGACCCTCAAGGCTGTCCCGCGACCGAGGCCGACACGTCGAGCACGCCGCCCAGCAGGCGCTCGCTCTGGATGGCGAGGGCCTTGTCCGGCTCGGCCACGTCGGAGTGGCAGACCGCCTTGTGGCCCTCGGCGCCGACCGCCTTCTTGGTCTTCGACGCCAGCCGGTGGATCTCCTCGGCCGGGAGCACGCCGCGCTTCTCGAGGACGGCGCGCTGGTCGGGCGAGAGGCCCGGCGACTTCAGCACCTTCTCGCGCTCGAAGCCGACCGCCTTCCCGCTCGTGAACTCCTGGATCTCTTTCGAGATGCGCACCGAGCACCAGTCGTGGCCGCACATGGCGCAGAAGTCGGTGTCGACGTCGAGGTCCTCGTCGTGGAGCGCGCGGGCGTACTCGCCGTCGAAGGCGAGCTCGAAGTGCTTCTCCCAGTTGAGCGCGGCGCGGGCCTTCGTGAGCTCGTCGTCGCGGTCGCGCGCGCCGGGGATGCCGAGCGCCACGTCGGCGGCGTGGGCGGCGATCTTGTAGGCGATGCAGCCCTGCTTGACGTCGTCCTTCTTGGGCAGCCCGACGTGCTCCTTGGGCGTCACGTAGCAGAGCATGGACGCGCCGTGATAGCCGGCCGCGGTCGCGCCGATGCAGCTCGTGATGTGGTCGTAGCCGGGGAAGATGTCGGTCACGAGCGGCCCGAGCACGTAGAACGGCGCGCCGTGGCAGAGCCGCCGCTGGAGCTTCATGTTGTACTCGATCTGATCGAACGGCACGTGGCCCGGCCCCTCGACCATGACCTGCACGCCCTTCCGCCAGGCGCGCTCGGTGAGCTCGCCGAGCGTCTGGAGCTCGGCCAGCTGGGCGCGGTCAGTGGCATCGGCGAGGCCGCCCGGACGAAGCCCGTCGCCGAGCGAGAAGCTCACGTCGTAGCGACGCATGATGTCGCAGATGTCCTCGAACAGCGTGTACATCGGGTTCTCTTGCCCGTGCGTCAGCATCCACTTCGCGAGCAGCGAGCCGCCGCGCGACACGATGCCGATGAGGCGGTCGCGCACGAGCGGGAGGTGCGCGCGCAAGACGCCAGCGTGCACGGTGAAGTAGTCGACGCCCTGCTGGGCCTGGAAGAGGAGCTCCTTCAGGATGTCCTCGTAGCCCAGGTCCTCGATGCGCTTGCCGATGATCATGGCGTAGATGGGCACCGTCCCGATGGGCACGCGCGACGCCTTGAGGATGGCCTCGCGGCAGCTGGCGAGGTCGCCGCCGGTCGAGAGGTCCATGACCGTGTCGGCACCCCAGCGCTCGGCCCAGCGCAGCTTCTCGACCTCGAGGTCGGTCGACGACGCCACCGGCGAGGCGCCCATGTTGGCGTTCACCTTGGTCGCCGCGGCGCGGCCGATGGCCATCGGGTCGAGCCCGTAGCCGAGGTGGTTCCGATTGGCCGGGATGATCATGCGCCCGGCGGCGACCTCGTCGCGCACCTGCTCCGCGCTGAGGTGCGGCTCGCGCTCGGCCACGCGGCGCATCTCCGGAGTGACCGTGCCGAGGCGCGCGTGCTCGAGCTGGGTGACCGGCACGAAGCCCGTCGGCGCGTGCCAGCGCGCGCCGTCGAAGGTCCAGTCCGACGGCATGAAGTCCCACGCCGTGCGGCCGCTCGGCGCAGGCATGCCCGGGGTGTCGGGCGACGAGAACGCGCGCGCGCCGCCGATGTCCGGAGCCGCCGCGAACGAGCCGGGAGACGTCCCCTGCCGCAGCGTCGAGGGGTTGTGCGCGCCATGCATCGGGAGCTCAGGTTGCGACATCGGAATCCTCCACGAGGCGGAGGGATCGCGGACCTGGGTCACGATCGCTTCCCTCCGCCGGTACGAGCCGGATCAGGTTCGACGGGTGCTTCTCAGCGCACCTTGCGATGCGCGCCCCGAGCGAGATGCGAGGCCATAGCCTCTTTTCACGGTCGACGCCAGGCTTGGCGCTCAGCCGCGCCCGAGCGCGATCCGAGCCCCCATCCCGGCAGCGCTGTCAGCTGGCGATCGACGCCATGTAGGCGACCTTGAGCTCGGCCGGCGACATCTTCGGGCGGCCGAGATCGTCGCGGTGGCCGATCTTCACCCGCACCTCGAGGAAGGCGGGACCCTCGGCGGCGTCGAAGCGCGCGAACACCTCGTCGAGCTCGGCGCGGCTGTTGGCGCGGAAGACGGCCGGGTAGCCGCAGGCCTGGGCGACCGCGGGGAGGTCGACCTGGAAGGCGACCGTCGGCTGCCCGCCGACCGAGTCGTGGGCGCCGTTGTTGAGGCAGATGTGCTTGTAGTGCTTGGCGCCGCTCGTGCCGATGGTGGCGAGCCCGCCCATGTGCATGAGCACGGCGCCGTCGCCATCGAGGCAGTAGACCTTCTTCTCGCGGTGGGTGAGCGCGATGCCGAGCGCGATCTGGCTCGAGTGGCCCATCGAGCCGACCGTGAGGAAGTCGCGCTCGTGGCCCTGCTTCCGCTGCTCGCGGTGCTCGTAGAGCTCGCGCGACGGCATGCCGGTGGTGGCCACGATGAGCGCGTCGGCGGGCATGTGGTCGAGGATGGCGCCGATGGCCTCCTCGCGCGACATGGCGTACGGCGCGGGCGCCTTGGTGAGGAGCTTGTACTTCTCGAAGGTGCCGGCGCGCACCAGGAAGGCGTACGGCGCGGGGCGCTCGGCGAGGCGCTTCGCGGCCAGCGCGATGGCGGCCTGCGCGGCCTCGGGCTCCTGCGGCAGCTCGGCCCACTCGACGCCGATGGCGTCGAGCACCTCGCGCGAGATGCTGCCCATCTTCACGTGCTGGGGCTCGTCCTTCTTGCCCGGCTCGCCGCGCCAGCCGATGACGAGCAGCATCGGGATGCCGTAGCACGCCTGGTCGGCCAGCGACGTCAGCGGGTTCACGGTGTTCCCGAGGCCCGAGTTCTGGAGGTACACGACGCCGGGGCGGCCGGTCGCGAGGTAGTGGCCGGCGGCCAGCGCGATGGCGCTGCCTTCGTTGGCGGTGATGAAGTTCCGCTCGGGCGGCGTGTGGTCGGTGACGTAGGCGCAGTAGTCCTTCAGCAGCGAGTCGGGCACGCCCGCGTAGAAGTCGAAGCCACTCGCCGTGACCGCATCAAGGTAGAAAGCCCGGCAGCCCAGCATGTCGTTCCTCGTCGCCCGGGCTTCGTCACCGACCGGGTGAAGTGGGCGGGCTTCCCTATGTCATCGGTCGATCGACGTCAACGAACGTTGGTCGGCGGGGGGCCGGCCCCTGCCCGCCCGCGCGAGCGTGTCCCGCGGCCCACGATGGCGTGGTCCGATGGACACGACGGGGCGGCGAGCGCGGCCGTATGCGGGCCTGGTGGGCCACCGATCGAGGTGGCATGCTCGTTGCTGCCCCGGTCGCCGCCTGCCTAGGAGGACTCATGCGCTCCCGTCTCGTGCGCCTCGCCGCACCCCTCGTTCTTCTCGCCGCGTGCACCGGCGCGCCCGGCTCCGATTCGGGTGCCGAGCCCGTCGCCACGCCCATGGTCTTCCCGCCGCCCGACCAGGTCATCGACGACAGCGCCCGCGTCGACAGCGGTGACCACGGCGCCCCGGTCGTCGACACGGCGCCGCCCAAGGTCGAGGACGTGCGCTTCCTCGGCGAGGCCGATCGACCGGCCGAGATCCGCGTCGTCTTCGATCGCCCGATGAAGACCGACCTGCCGCTGCCCGACGGCGCCTGGACCGCCGAGCCCGCGCTCGAGGGCACGCTCAGCTGGGCCGACGCGGAGACGCTGGCCTTCAAGCCGGCGAAGCAGCTGCCGCTCGGCTCGCACTGGGACGTCACGGTGAAGGGCCTCTCGAGCGCGGCCGGCACGCTCCAGGAAGGCCCGCGCAGCTTCGCCGTCAACACCCGGCGCCTGGCGCTGTCGTGGTCGCTGGCCGACAACCCGGCCTACGCCCACATGCAGAACCCGAGCGAGGGCGTGACGCTCGCCTTCAACCAGTCGGTGTCGCTCGAGTCGCTCGAGCGCGCCGTGAAGTTCATCGGCGCCGACACCCAGGCCGACGTCGTCGCTGGCAGGGGCACGCCGGTCGACGCGCTCGTGGCCGAGAGCAAGGAGCCCGGCTGGGACGGCTCGAAGGTGTACCTCGTCCGCCCGCGGAGCGGCTTCGAGGTCGGTCGCTGGTATCGCCTGAGCGTCTCGCAGGAGCTCACCGGCGAGGGCAAGATCGGCCTCGACAAGGACCTCGTGGGCTACTACCGCGGGCCCGAGTCGCTCAAGGTGAACGACATCACCTGCGGCTGGAACCGCTGCACCACCACCGACACCTGGACCGTGTCGTTCAACAACCCGGTCGAGGCCAAGGGCCTCGCCGGCTGCCTCCACTTCGAGCCGAGCCTCGGCATCAGCCGCATCGACTACGAGGGCTACTCGGCCGTCGTCCACCTGCGTGACGAACCGACCGTCGGCAAGAGCTACGCGCTGGTCGCGACGCCGGCCTGCACCGACACGCTCGGCACCCACCTGGCCGCGAAGTTCGCCCAGACCATGGTCGTGCAGCAGCCGGCCGCGGCGCTGAAGATGCCCGTCGGCTCGGGCTACGTGACGCCGCCGGCCGACGGCGAGCCGCTGCTCCTGCGCGTGGGCGCCGCCCACACCGGCAAGCTGTTCGTCGCCAAGAAGCGCATCCAGCGCGCCGACCTCGGCGCCTTCCTGGCGCAGAACCTCGACAACTGGGGCGGGCTTTCGCTCGCCAACGCCCCGACGGAGACCACCGAGGAGATCACCCCGATGGCCGCCTCGGAGCACACCATGGTCGACGTCGGCGTGCACCTCGACGACGCGCTCGGCGGCGACAAGACCGGCCTCGTCTACGTCTATGTGGCCACCGAGCGCGACGGCTACTCGGACCAGAAGTCTGAGCGGAAGGCGCTGCTGCAGATCACCGACCTCGGCATCTCGGCCAAGACCGGCCCGCAGGACGTGACCGTGTTCGTGACGTCGCTGACGCAGCACACGCCCATCGCCGGCGCCAAGGTCGAGCTCATGAGCACGAAGGGCGAGGTCGTCTGGACCGGCACGACCGGCGACGACGGCGCCGTCCAGGGTCCGGGCCTGGTCGACAGCTGGGAGGAGCGGAAGGACGACGACCCGCGCGTGGTCGTCGTGTCGAACGGCGACGACTTCGCCTTCCTCGACCTCACCGACTGGGACACCAAGACCGAGCCCTACCGCTTCAACCTGCCGTACGCCTGGGAGGCCAAGAAGGACCAGCTCGTCGGCATGATCTTCACCGAGCGCGGCGTCTACCGCGCCGGCGAGACCGTCCACGTGAAGGGCATCGTGCGCGTCGACCGCGGGCGGTCGCTCGAGGCCGTGGCCAACAAGGCCATGTCGGTCCGCGTCATCAACCCGGTCGGCGACTCGGTGCTGGCCAAGGACGTCGACGTCGGCAAGTTCGGCGACTTCGATCTCGACCTGCCGCTCGGCGACGACGCCTCGCTCGGCACCTACCAGATCACCGCCGAGGGCTCGGGCGAGGGCGCGACCGGCTCGGTCGGCGCCGAGTTCCGCGTCGAGGCGTACCGGCCGAACACCTTCGAGGTGAAGGTCCTCGACGCCAAGCGCGTCGGCGACAAGATCGTCGCGCGCATCCAGGGCCGCTACTACTACGGCGCGCCCATGGGCAGCGCCAGCGTGGCGTGGTGGGCCAACCGCGCCGAGGCCTCGTTCGCCCCGGCCGACTTCGAGGGCTACAGCTTCGACGGGCGCGATCACTGGGACTACTGGTGGGAGCCCGAAGGCGCCTCCAGCGAGCAGGTCGCCAACGGTACCGCCAAGCTCGACGACCAGGGCTTCGCCGACATCGAGGCGCCCATCGGCGCGCTGGATCTGTCGCAGGGACCGCAGCGCCTCGACCTCGAGGCCGAGGTCACCGACGTCGATCAGCAGACCGTCACCGGGCGCGACAGCGTGCGCGTCGAGGCCGGCGAGGTCTACGGCGGCGTGAAGCTCTCGACCACCTTCGCCGGCACCGACGAGGAGGTCACGGCCAGCGTCGTGGCGGTGGCGGCGGCCGACGGCAAGGCCGTGAGCGGCGTGCCGCTCAAGGTGCGCTGGCTCCAGCGCGTGTGGTCGAGCGAGCGCGTCGAGGCCGCCGGCGGTGGCGAGACCTTCAGCAACGAGACCTCCGAGAAGGAGCTCGCGGTGGTCGACCTCGTGTCGGGCGCCGGGCCCATCGAGGCGAAGTTCAAGGCGCCGTCGTCGGGCCTCTACTTCGCCGAGGTCATCGCCAGCGACAAGAACGGCAAGACCACCAAGGGCCGCGACTCCTTCTGGGTGTGGGGCGACGGCGCGTCGTGGGCCGAGGACGAGGCCATCGTGCAGCTCGTCGCCGAGAAGAAGGCCTACGCGCCGGGCGACACCGCGCGCGTCATCGTGCAGAGCCCGTTCGCGACCTCGCACGCGCTGGTCACGGTCGAGAAGGCCGGCGTCGTGTGGAAGAAGGTCATGACGCTCACGGGCACGGCGCCGATCATCGAGATCCCGGTGACCCCCGACATGCAGCCGAACGCCTACGTGTCGGTCATCCTGCTCGGCGAGAAGACCATCGGCAGCGCCAAGATCAAGGTCCCGGAGAGCCGCATCGGCTACACGCGCTTCTCGGTCTCGACCGACGACAAGAAGGTGCGCGTCGCCGTCGCCGGGGACCGCGCGAGCTACCTCCCGGGCGAGAAGGTGAAGGCCTCGGTGAAGCTCACCGACAACACCGGCGCGCCCGTCGCCGGCCAGGTGACGTTCATGGCGGTCGATGAGGGCGTGCTCTCGCTGACCGGCTACAAGACCCCGGACCCGCACGGGAAGTTCTTCGCCGAGCGGCCGCTGGCGGTGTCGACGAATGACTCGAGGAAGCGCGTGTGGGCCAAGATGACGCCGCTCGAGGACGGCATGAAGAGCGACTGGGGCGGCGACGGCGGCACCGGCGAGGCGACCAACTACCGCACCGCCTTCGCCACCACCGCGGCCTGGCTGCCGCACGTCGAGGTCGGCACGAGCGGCACCGCCGAGGTCGAGTTCGAGCTGCCCGACAACCTCACGACCTTCCGCCTCATGGCCGTCGCCGCGACGACCGACGGCCGCTTCGGCAGCGGCGACTCGAAGATCGAGGTGAAGAAGCCGCTGCTCGTGCGCTCGGTTCTGCCGCGCTTCATCTCGGCCGGCGACGCCTTCGAGGCGCGCGCCACGCTGCAGGCGGTCGACCCGACCATGGCCGGACCGGTCGAGGTGTCGCTGTCGATGGCCGGCCCGGTCGAGCTCGACGAGCCCGCCACGAAGACGGTGCAGCTCGAGGTCGGCAAGGCCCTGGCGGTCACCTTCAAGGCCACCGCCAAGGGGCCCGGCACGGCCTCGTTCGGCTTCCGCGTGCGCGGCGCCGGCCAGGCCAAGGACGCCGACGCGGTCGAGGTGCAGGTGCCGGTGCAGTGGCCCGCGGTCACGCGGCACGCGGCGCTCACCGGCAGCATCGCCAAGGACGGCGACAAGGTCGAGCACCCGCTGGCCATCCCCGACTTCGTGCGGAACGACGTCGGCGGCCTCGACGTGACGATCTACTCGACGCAGCTGGCCGAGCTCATCCCGAGCCTGCAGTACCTCCTCACCTACCCCTACGGCTGCGTCGAGCAGACCACCGGCGGCACGCTGCCGCTGGTCGCGCTGCGCCAGATGATGGGCGAGTTCGCGTTGCCGGGCATCCCCGCCGACGACGTGCTGGTGCGCGCGCAGGCCGGCCTCGATCGCCTGCGCTCGATGCAGACCTGGTCGGGCGGCATCTCGTACTGGCCGGGCGAGTCGAACCCGCACCCGTGGGGCTCGGTGTACGCCGGCATGGCGCTCGTGCAGGCGAGCAAGACCAAGGGCCTGAACGTCCCGGCGGCCTCGCTCGAGCGGCTCCTCGGCTACCTGAAGGACATCCTGCGCGGCCAGGCGGCGGCCGGCCAGAGCGAGTGGCTCGAGGAGATGGAGGTGGTGAAGCCGTTCGCGGCGTACGTGCTGGCGCTCGCCGGCACCCCCGAGCCGAGCTACCACGCGACCATGTACGACCAGCGCCTGAAGCTCCCCGACTTCGGCAAGGTGCTGCTGGCGATGGCCATCCACGAGGCCAAGGGCGACGCGAAGATGGTCGACGGGCTGCTCGACGAGGTGTCGACCGGCGTGCGCATCGACGGCGATCGCGCCGACATGAAGCGGAAGGACGACCGCTACTGGTACTCGACCATGGACTCGGATCTGCGCACCTCGGCCCTCCTCTTGATGGCGCTCATCGATGCCCGCCCCGCGTCGCCGCTCATCCCGAAGCTGGCCAAGGGCATCCTCGGCGCGCGCAAGAACGGCGAGTGGGTGAGCACGCAGGAGAACGCCTTCGCGTCGCTGGCGCTGGCCCAGTACTTCACGAAGTCGGAGCGCGCGTCGGGTCACTGGAACGCGACCGTCCGCATCGGCGACCGCGTGTGGGCGAAGGCCGAGCTCTCGGGCGCGGACCTCCAGCCGACGACCGTGCACCTCACCATGGACGAGGCGCGCGCCGCCAACGGCAAGACGCTCACCATCTCGCGCGACGGCGAGCCGGGCCCGGTCTACTACACGCTCGGCTTCGCGTACGCGCCGAAGGAGATCCCCAAGAAGCCCTACCGGAGCGGCTTCACCGTCCAGCGCTCGGTGGTCTACGCGTCGGGTCCGAAGGCCGGGCAGCCCGTCACCGACCTCGCCGCCGGCGACGTCGTCAAGGTGACGCTCGACATCTCGAGCCCGCTCGTGCGCCGCTACGTGGCGGTCGACGACCCGCTGCCGGCCGGCCTCGAGCCGGTGACGCTCGACTTCGCCACCACCGCCAAGGCCTACGCCGCCGCGCTCGGCACGCCGCCGGAGGAGATGGACGCCTGGGACTACACGCCGTCCTTCAACCACATCGAGCAGAAGGACGACCGCGTGACGCTGTTCGCCGACTACTTCGACAGCGGCTCGCACACGCACGAGTACCTGGCGCGCGCGACCACCGCGGGCAAGTTCCTGGCGCCCGCGACGCGCGTCCACGAGATGTACCACCCCGACGTCTCGGGCCAGGGCGCGGCCTACGAGCTCACGGTCCACTGACATGACGACGGTCCATCCCCAGGTCCGAGCGGAGGCCGCCGCTCCGCTCTGCAACGAAGGCCGGCCGATGGGGCCGGCCGGAGTGAAGAGCGGAGCTCGAGGGCGGCCCCGAGCGAGGCCACAGCCATCGAGCGAGGCGCGCCGACCGAGCCGCTGGCGGCGCGCCGGGCGCTGGCTCGGGCGCCTCGCGCTGGTCGCGAGCGTCGGCGTCGTGGCGCTCTTCACCTGGGTCGTGGCCGTGCCGTTTCCGCGCGAGGCGCTGACGCCGATGGACCTCGGCAGCTCGGTCATCGTCGATCGCGATGGCCACGTGCTGCGCGAGGTCCTGGCCGACGACGGCAGCCGCGGGCGCTGGGTGCCGCTCGCGCAGATCTCGCCGAACCTGCAGATGGCCACCATCGAGGCCGAGGACCACCGCTTCAGGGACCACGCCGGGCCGACGGCGCGGCCATCCTGAGGTCCTTGTGGATCGACGTCCGCGCCGGCGAGGCGCGCACGGGCGCGTCGACCATCACCCAGCAGACGGTGAAGCTCACGCTCATGCGGGCGAGCGGCGCACGCTCGAGACCAAGCTCATGGAGGCGGTCTGGGCGTGGCGGCTCGAGCTCGCGCTCGACAAGGACCAGATCCTCGAGCAGTACCTGAACCGCGTGCCCTACGGGAACAACCTCATGGGCGCCGAGGCCGCGGCGTGGATGTACTTCGACAAGCCAGCGGCTCAGCTGTCGCTGGCCGAGGCCGCGTTCATGGCGGTGCTGCCGCAGTCGCCGGCGCGGCTGAACCCGTACAAGCGCATGGACGAGGTGGTGACGCGCCAGCGGCGGCTCATCGAGCGCCTGAGGGAGCGCGGCACCATCGACGCCGACACCTGCGCCCGCGCGCTGGCCGAGCCGCTCCACGTCATGCCGCGGCGCGCGCCGAGCGAGGCCGAGCACCTGACGGCGCGGCTCGCCACCGCGATGAAGCTCCTGCCCGCGGCGGTCCGGCCGCGCGTGCTGACGACGACGCTCGACCTGTCGCTGCAGGATCGCGTCGAGCGCCTGGTGCTGGCGCAGGCGCCCGAGGCCGCGCGCCACGGCGACTTCCAGGCCGGCGTGGTGGTGCTCGACACGAGGACGAGCGAGGTCCTGGCGTGGGTCGGCTCGCGCGACCACGACGACCGCGAGAGCCTCGGCGAGAACGACGCGGTGGTGGCGCGGCGCCAGCCGGGCTCGGCGCTGAAGCCCTTCATCTATGCGGCCTACCTCGACGGGGGCGGCGACCCGGCCACGGTCGTCGACGACGCGCCGCGCGAGTACGCGACCGCGACCGGCCTCTACAAGCCGGAGAACTACGACCACCGCTGGCACGGGCAGGTCTCGCTGCGCACCGCGCTCGGGAGCTCGCTCAACGGGCCCGCGGTCCAGACGCTCTCCGAGGTCGGCGTGCCCAACGTCCTGAGCCTGCTGCGCTCGCTCGGCATGACCACGCTCGACCAGACCGCCGACTACTACGGGCTCGGGCTGGCGCTCGGCAACGGCGAGATCCGCCTGGTCGATCTCGCCGGCGCTTACGCGACGCTCGGCCGCCTGGGACGCCAGCTCCCGGTGCACTGGCTGGCCTCCGAGGGCGGCCAGTCCGCGACGCAGCGCATCGACCCCGCGAGCGCCTTCGTCGTCCTCGACTGGCTCACCGACGACCGCGCGCGCCAGATCGGCTTCGGGCTGGCCGGCCCGCTCGCCCTGCCCTATCGACTCGCCGGCAAGACCGGCACGTCGAGCGACTATCGCGACAACTGGGCCTTCGGCGTGACGCCCGACTTCACCATCGGCGTCTGGGTCGGGAACTTCGACGGCCGCCCGATGGAGCGCGTGCCCGGCCGCGTCGGCGCGGCGCCGCTCTTGCGCCAGGTGGCCCAGATGCTCTACCCGCACGCGGCCCAGGCCGGCGACGTCGCCTGGTACGACGCGCCGGCGAACCTCGTCTCGGCGGTCGTCTGCGCCGCCACCGGCAAGACCCCCGACGCCACCTGCCGCGAGACGACGCACGAGTGGAAGCGCCGCGGCGATATCTCTCAGATGCACGCGGGGCTTGGATCCGCCGTCTCGCCGGGCCTCCGCGGCGCGCGACCCTGAAGGGTCACGCTTGCTCCAGCCCGCCGAGACGGCGGCGCCCCCGCCGCTGTGCCTCGGCTCCTCCGGGGCTCGCTTCTCGCAGATTGGTCAGGGCAGACTGCTCGCCGCCCCTGCCGGGCGGGGTAGGCGGCGGCCCGATCTCATGCGAGACTCCAGCGCGTACGCCGGCCCGGAAGACGGCGTGCCCGGAGTTCCGATGCGATCTGTCGTCGTCCGCAGCCTTTGCCTGACCCTCGTCGGCGCGCTCGTCGCGCTGGCCGCGCCTGCGTCTCGCGCCGAGCCCATCCGCTCGCCGGGGCGCTTCGGCCTCGGCCTCGGCTCGAGCACGCTCGCCAACGGCCTCTCGGCCAAGTACTTCATGTCGCGCGGCGACGCGCTCCAGTTCGCGCTCGGCGAGTTCGGCGGCGGCGGCCTCCGCCATCGCTGGGACCGCTTCGACGACGGCCTCGCGCTCGGCGTCGACTACCTCGTCGAGATGCCCGACATCACGCGCGCCGGTCGCGCCTTCGACCTCGCCTGGAACGTCGGCGGCGGCATCGGCCTCGGCTTCGACGACGACAACGCCGACCGGCACGACGACTTCGCCTTCGCCATCGCGTTCGTGCTCGGGCTCGAGTTCGACTTCATCCCCATCCCGCTCGACATCGTGCTCGAGTGGCGGCCGGGCATCCTGCTCGTCCCCGACACCGACTTCGACGCCGTCGACTTCACCGCCCACATCCGCGTGTATTTCTGATCGCCCCCGCCTGCAGTGCTCGCGGCCCCGGGGGCTGATGTTCGGCCCTCCGCACCGCCGTTCGTCGGACCCACGTCGCGGGGCGCGCCGCGGCCTCAGGCCGCGACCAGGTCGGCCTCGCTGAGCTGGTCGGCGGCCCGGCCGTCGTAGAAACGCATGAGCCCGGCCTTCTCGTAGTGCGGGCGGATGCGCGGCGTGAGGAGGCCTATCTCGCGCAGGTTCGGCACCAGCCGCCGGAACATGGTCTCCCTGAAGTAGGCCATGCCCGGCGAGCGCTCGACGAACTGGCGCCAGGTCGCGCGCGGCACCACCGGCGCGAACCACTCCTCGTAGACCTCGTGCGCCAGGAAGCGGTTGCGCATGAGCATGCCGATCTCGAAGGCCCAGTCCTCGCGCTCGTCGCGCTCGCGCTCGTCAAGCTCCTTTCGGATGTGATCGCGCAGCGCGACGACGCCGAAGTGCACATGCCGCGCCTCGTCCTGGATGACCTTGCCGAGGAGCTCCTTCAGGAGCGGCTCCTGGGTCTGCGCGTAGAGCGTCCCGAACGCGCCGAGCGCCAGCCCCTCGACCATGATCTGCATGCCGAGGAACTTCATGTCCCAGCGGCTGTCGGTCATGAGCGCGTCGATGATGGTGAAGAGGTTGTCGTTCACCGGGTAGAGCTTGCCGACCTTCTCCTGCAGGTAGCGCGAGAAGACCTCGACGTGGCGCGCCTCGTCCATCACCTGGGTGGCGCCGTAGAGCTTGCCGTCCATGAAGCGGACGGCCTCGGTGACCTGGCAGGAGGCGTAGAGCGCGCCCTGCTCGCCGTGGAGGAACTGGGCCAGCGCCCAGACGCCGATGTCGTTGACGAGGCGGCGGCGATCCTTCTCGGCGACCTTGATGCCGAGCTCGTCGCCGAGCTTCCAGTCGAGGAAGTCGATGGGGAAGAGGCTCGTGAGCGGGTCGTCGAGGTCGACGTCGGTGTCCCAGGCGAGGTCGTCGCCGTTCCACTGATAGGCCTTGGCGCGGCGCGTGAGGTCGGCGAGCTCGGGCTTGTCGCTCGGGTAGGTCCAGTCGAACCACGCGTCGTGGCTCGCCGGCATGGGCGTCGGCACGCCCTGCTTGCCGCGCTGGAGGAACAGCCCGCGCACGGCCGACGGCAGGATCGACTGCAGCACGCGCCGATCGCGCACGGTGCCGACCACGGTGATGTTCTCGATCCAGGCGTCGAGGCGGCGGCGGAGCTTCTCGGGAAAGGCGAGCATGGCATCACTCCAGGGCCGCGAAGAAGCGGCGGATCTTGGCCTCGTGGTAGCGGGTGAGGAAGCGGTGCACGAGCGGCAGCACGCGCTCGACCATGAGCGCCGCCGACTCGGCCGAGAAGCGCGTCAGGCTCGCGCGCGTGAGCTCGAGCTCCTTGTCGAAGAGGCGCGCGATGACCTCCTCGTAGAGGCCGAGCGCGCTGACCGGGAAGCCGACCTCGGCGGTGAAGCCGAGCGCGCGCAGCTCGCCCAGCGTCTCGATGACCCAGATGTCGTCGGCCGCGGCGTAGCGCTGGCCGTCGGCGTCCTCGATGACCGGCACGACGCCCATGCGGTCGAGCTCGGTGAGATCGGCGGCGGTGACGCCGGTGCGGGCCAGCACCGGTTCGACAAGCACCTTGTCGATTCGGTCGGAGTGGCGCGCCAGCGTGCTGGCGGTGTGGTGCTTGAGCTCGCGCAGCCACACGCGCTGCTCCTTCGAGAACTGGTCGTGCACCTCGTCGAGCACGGCCTTGATGGCGCGGAGCGGCAGGAAGCGCTCGTGCTGGAGCCGACGCACGAGGCGCAGGCGCTCGAGGTGGACCTCGCCGTACCAGGCCATGTTGCGCGACGACTTCAGGCCGCCCGGCAGGAGCCCTTCCTTGATGTAGAAATGGATGGCCTGGCGCTGGAGGCCGGTCGCCTCGCACAGGTCCTTCATGCGGTAGGTCCAGCGCTCGCCGTCCGGCCCGCGCACGCCGGCGTCGTCGGCGGCCGTATCGGCGGCGCGCGCGTCGCGTCGGTCGCCGCGCGCCGGCAGCGCGTGAGCGCTCGCGGAGGGCGCGGTCACCGCGGCACCTCGACATCGACCTTGCCGAGCGGGCGCGCCACGCAGGCCAGCGCGTAACCCGCGGCGGCCTCGTCGGCGCCGAGGCAGTTCGGCGCGTCGTGGGCCACCTCGCCGTGGCGGAGGTGCACGCGGCAGGCGCCGCAGCCGCCCAGCATGCACGAGTGCGGCATCGGCAGCCCGGCCGCGAGGCCGACCTCGAGCAGCGTGCGACCGGGCGCGGCCAGCACCTCGCGCACCTCGGTCCCCTGGCGGAAGGTGACGGGCTGGGCCGTCGTCGGCAGCGCGCGGCCGACCTGGGTCTGGCCGAGCGACAGGAAGCGCTCGGCGCGCACGCGCGCCGCCTCGACGCCGCGGGCCGCCAGCACGGCGCGCGCCGCGTCCATCATCGGCTCGGGCCCGCACAGCCAGTACTCGGTCGACGGCGCGTCGGCGGCCAGCAGCCGCTCGAGCGCGGCGGCATCGAGCACGCCGACGGGGCCGGTCCAGTCGGACGGCGGTTCGGAAAGCACCTTGACGCTCGCCAGGCGCTCCGGGTGGGCCTCGGCGAGCGCGTCGAGGTGCGCGGCGAAGATGACGTCGGCCGCGCCGCGGTTGCCGTAGACGAGGGTCGCCCGGCTGGCGGGCTCGTCGCGCAGCACGGTCTCGAGGATGGCGCGGAGCGGCGTGATGCCGCTGCCGCCCGCGATGAGGAGGTGGTGGCGCGCGGCGGCGGGCTGAGGCTCGAGCACGAAGCGACCCGACGGCCCGCCGACCTCGACGGCGAGGCCGGGCTCGGCGTTCGCGACGAGCCAGCTCGACACCAGGCCGCCGGCGACGCGCTTGACGGTGATGGCCGGCAGCGCTCCGGGCGCGGGCGGCAGGCAGATCGAGTAGGCGCGACGCTCGAGGCGGCCGTCGATGCGCACGCCCAGCGTGAGGAACTCGCCCGCGCGCCAGGTCGGCGGCGCGACGGCGCGCGCGACCGGCGCGAGGACGATGGACACGGCATCGGACGTCTCGCGCACGACCTCGACCACGCGCATCTTGCGCCCGTGCGTCGCGACCGCGCGCACGATCGGCCGCCAGGTGCGCTCGCCGCGGAGCCCGGCGCCGAGCATCGCGACGTCGCGCCCGAGCTGCTGCCAGCGCTCCGACCACGGCCGCTCCAGCCACGCACGCGCCCTGACGGCGCTGGTCCAGACGCTCATCGCGGCTCCCGAACGACTCGCAGGGACGAGCCGACCGAGGTGACCATGCCCGGGCCCCCGACAAGTGTCAAGTACCACTTGACACTGACACCCCGCCGGAAGGTCGACCCGCCCGACCGCCGCGCCTGGCGCCGACCGCGTGCTGCGAATCGCGCGACGCAGCCGCGACAAACTCGTCACATCGCGCGGCTGAATGGTTGCCGAGGCGGCCCGTCGGCCCGACGCGACGCGCGACCGGGATGGCCGGCGTCCCAGAGGTCCCGATGAGACGCCCGCTCTTCGCGCCGCTCGCCCTGCTCACCGCGGCCGCGTTCGCCGGCCCGGCCCACGCCGACGGCGGCAGCCCGCCGCGCCCCGGCGACGCCGCCGCGCGCTGGCTCGCCGACGGCGACGTGCGCGCGCTGGCCTCGGTGACCGTCGACGGCCTCCTCACCCGCGCCGTCGTGAGCGACCACGACGGCGTCCCGGCGCTGGTCATCGAGACCTTCGATCGCGCGGCGCGCCGCGACCGCCCGACCACCCAGTTCCTGGTCGACACCTTCCGCCTCGACGACCGCGTCCTCGCCTTCGAGGAGGTCGCGAGCGCCATCGACAACCTCCAGCTGACGCGCCGTGCGCTCACCTTCGAGGCCGTCGTGCGCGGCAGCGACGAGCCGCTGCGCTGCGCGCTCGACCTCGGCCTCACCCGGGCGACCTGCCGCGGCCCCGCCAACGGCGAGCATCCGGTGCGACCCGAGCGGCCGCCGCGCGGCGGCTACATCGCCAACTGGGCGGCCGACCCGACCGTCATCCAGACCTGCGCCGACGCCTTCTACGCCGCCGAGAGCGAGACCGCCTGCCTCGAGCGCGTGCGCGCGTTCCGCTTCGACCCGACCCCGGTCATCCGCGCCTGCGACACGCACGCCTACGGCGATGTCGGCGCCCTCGCCTGCCTCGCGAACGTCGCGGGCTCGCTCGTCGACCCGACCGACACCATCGCCGCGTGCGACGCCGCCACCTACGGCCAGGAGTTCTTCCTCCAGTGCCTCGGCCAGGCGCAGGCCTTCCGCTTCGGGCCGGCCGCGACCATCGACGCGTGCGACCACGCCATGTACGGCGACGCCGCCACGGTGGCCTGCATCGCCGCCACGAGCCGCTTCAGCGCCGACGCCACGCCGACCATCGCCGCGTGCGACGCCGCCATGTACGGCGACGACGCCGTGCTCGCCTGCATCCAGCGCGGCGGGGCGTACTGAACCGAGGCCGCGCCCGCCGCGGCCGCCGCCCGTCGAAGTTGCCCGACCCCCCGAAACATGTTTCAAGCCGGGCGCGCTACGCCCTGCGCAGGAGCCCTCGATGCGCCTTGTCTCGACCTTCGTCGCCCTCGTCACGACCGCCGTCGCGACCCTCTCCGTCGCCACCCCGGCGCTCGCCATCTCGCCCACCGAGACCGCGCAGATCCTGGCCGGCATGAGCCAGAGCGACGCCACCCTCGGCGACGAGAAGGCCGGCGTCCTGGCCGGCTACACCAAGAAGACGGCCGAGCTCTGGGCCAAGTGGGACGAGCGCATCGGCGCGCCCATGCGCTCGTGGGCCGCGACCGAGCTGCCGCGGGCGCCCGGCGAGACCATCTTCTATCCGTTCGCCGGCCCCGACTTCCCGACGGTGCAGGTGCTCTACCCCGACGCCAACCGCTACGTGCTGGTGGCGCTCCAGACGGGCGGGCCGATGCCCGACTTCTCGGCCATGGAGAAGAAGTCGCTCAACGGCTATCTCCGCACCTTCCGCCACGGCTGGGAGTCGTTCACGCTGCGCGGCTTCTACGACACCGACGATCTGAA
This sequence comes from Myxococcota bacterium, assembly GCA_046351155.1. Classification (GTDB taxonomy): domain Bacteria; phylum Myxococcota_A; class UBA9042; order PHBI01; family PHBI01; genus JAXLYZ01. The sequence continues at coordinate 49,297 of JAXLYZ010000014.1, read as the reverse complement.
GCGCGACAACCCGCTGCTCCAGGGCATCACGCCGGCGCTGGTGGCCTTCGCGGTGCGCCTCGGCTACGGCGTCGAGAAGGTCGAGCCGATCCGCATCAACGCCAGCGGCAGCGACGTCGAGATCCACCCCGGCGACCGGAACACGCTCGCCACCTGGGACTCGGTGCGCATCACGCTGAGCCGCCCGGCCTCGTCGGGCTTCCCGGCCGCGACGGTGCTGCTCGACTACCTCTTCGTCGACCTCTCCGACGGCAACCTACAGAAGCACAAGAACGAGGGCGCCTGGGTCACCATGATGTCGAAGCAGAAGGTGGTCACCAAGGCCGCCTCGCACCTCATGCAGAAGCCCTTCTTCTCGCTGGTGCGCGACGCCATCCTCGACAACACCCCCATCCTCTTCCAGGACGAGACGGGCATCGACTACAGCGATCTCGAGAAGCGCTTCGATGTGACGCTCTATGGCAAGTTCACCAAGGCCAACAAGCTCTTCATGAAGGGCGTCCAGCGCTCGCTCGCCAAGGCCTACAAGAAGAAGGACCAGGTGAAGCCGCTGCCGTTCAAGGTCGGCTACAAGAAGGAGTCGGGCTCCTGCGTCCAGGTGGCGACCCGCCGGCGCTGATGGACCCGATGGCGCGGCGCGCTGGGTTCCGCCCCTTCGCAAGCCCTCCCGGTCGCGAGCACGAGCCACGAGCACGAGCCACGAGCACGAGCCACGAGCACGAGCACGAGCCACGAGCACGAGCCACGAGCACGAGCCACGAGCACGGGCCGCGCCCCCCGAAGGCCGACCCGGTGCGGAGCGAGGGCGCCCAACCCATTCACCGCTTGTCGCCCGAGTCTGCGCTCCGTAAGCTCTCGGCCCGATGCGCCCCGAGCCCGCCGCCCTTCGATTCTGCCTCGCCATCCTCGCCAGCGCTTCGCTCGCAGCGCTCGCCGCGTGTGACGACGGCGGCAACGCCAGCGCGGTGGTCGCGGTCTACATCGACGGCGCGCCCGCGGCCGACCCGCCGCGCATCGACTTCGCGCAGGCCATCGCCGGCAAGGACCAGGCGACCGCGACGGTCGAGCTCAGGAACCTCGGACCCGGCGCGCTGCGGCTCACCGGCACGCCGCCGGCCCACATCGAGAAGGACGACCGCCTCGCCTTCGGCGTGACGCAGCCGGCCGACGCGACCATCGCGGCCGGCAGCTCGGTCACGCTGACGGTCACCTTCCACCCGCGCTCGGCCGGCGCCGACGAGGGCCGCGTCGTGCTCGAGGCGGCCGGCCGCGACCCGCTCGCCATCGACCTCGCCGGCAGCTCGGTCGACGAGACCGCGGTGGCACCCGTGCTCGGCGTCACCATCGACGGCGCCCCCGCCGGCGCGAGCTTCGACTTCGGCGCCATCACCCCGCGCGAGCAGAAGGCGGTCACCGTCAGCCTCGCCAACATCGGCACCGGCACGCTCGTCCTGCCCGCGAGCGGCGCCATCGGCGTGACCGGCGAGGGCTACACGGTGGCGACGCCGAGCGCGCTCGAGCTCGGCGCCGGCGAGCACACCGACGTCGACCTCACGTTCCAGCCTGCCGAGTGCTCGACCTACCGCGGCAAGCTCACCGTCATGAGCCAGACGCCGGGCGGCGACGCCGTCGAGGTGGCGCTGGTCGGCCGCGGTGGCACCAACCCGCAGGGCTATGACGCGCTCACCGAGTCGCTGGCCCAGCCCGACGCCGACGTGGCGCTGGGCGATCCGTCGGGCGGCACGCGCCGCCTCGCCGGCGGCAACCTGGCCTTCGCGAGCTTCGCCGGGCGCGTCGGCGTCTACAGCTGGGACGGCTGCTCGCTGGGCGCTCCGCGCACGCTGTCGCCCACCACCACCGGCCTGGCGGTGCAGCTCTTCGGCGCGCAGGTGGCCTTCGACGACGGCGGTGACCTCCTGCTCATCACCGCGCGCGACGCCGACGAGGCCTGGCTCTTCGAGCTGAAGAGCGACAACACCCCGACGCGCATTGCCACGCTGGCGACGCTCAAGGCCGGCAAGGGCAACGGCCGCGGCGCCGCGCTGGCGGGCGACGGCGCGGTCGCCTTCGTCGGCGAGTCGCTCGCCGACTCGGGCTTCAACGCGCACGGCGTGGTGCTCGCCTACCCGCGGCCGACCGCCGGCTGGTCCGACTTCACCGACGCGCGCTTCCGCCTGGCGCCGTCGAACCCGACCGTCATCCAGCAGGTCGGCAGCGTCATCGAGTGCTCGGGCGACGGCCGCGTGGTGGTGGCCGGCGCCTTCGAGCCGTCGGCGGGCGCGGCCGGGCCTCGGCCCGCCGCGCGTCTACCTCTGGGAGGCGCTCGGCTCGGGCGCCGACATCACCTGGGGGAACCTGCTGGGCTCGGGCGTCCCCGAGACGCGCACCGAGACGGTGCAGCTCGCGACGCCGGGCTCGAGCGCCGACGTGGCCGCGGTCGCGGTGTCGCGCGACGGCAGCACGGTGGCGATGCCGGTCTCCGACGCCGGCGACGTGCGCGTGCACCTGTGGGTGCGCCCGGGCGCCAGCTGGGCCAACCTCCCCGACGCCAACGGGCGCGCGCCGACGGCCACGGTCGACCTCGGCGTCGGCGCCAAGACGCGGCTCGCGGTCGGCGCCGACGGCAGCTACTTCATCGCCGCCGACGTGCAGGGCGCGCGCGAGGTGCTGCGCCCGGCCAGCGGCTGGGACGCCTCGGCCGGCATCGGCCGGCGCTGGAACGTGGCCTTCTTCGGCGCCATCGCCCTCGCGCCCGACGGCCAGGCGTTCGCGGGCCTCGACGCGTCGGGGCGAGGCTGGCTGGTATGGCGTTGATGACCTCGTCGACGGGATCTTCGCGCGACGCCGGTCGCGTGGTCGGGCTCCGCACCGCGTCGGGCGGCACCTATCCGGAGACCGTGCACCGGGTCCACGTGGCGGTGGTCGCGCCCGGCGGGAAGCTCGTGGCGCAGGCCGGCGACGCGGCCTGGCAGACGCCGCTGCGCTCGTGCGCGAAGCCGTTCCAGGCGCTCGGGCTCTTCGTGTCGGGAGCCTTCGAGCGCTTCGCGGTGACGGCCGAGGAGCTGGCGCTGGCGTGCGCCTCGCACGAGGGCTCGCCGCGCCCGCGGGCGCTCGTGCGCGCCTGGCTCGAGCGCCTCGGCGCCGGCGTCGACGACCTCCAGTGCGGCGCCCACGCGCCGGGCGACGCCGACTCGCTGCGCGCCCTGACGCGCGCCGACGAGGCGCCGACGGCGCTCCACAACAACTGCTCGGGCAAGCACACCGGCATGCTCGCGACCGCGCTGGCGCTCGGCGCGCCGACCCGCGACTACCTGCGCCTCACCCACCCGGTGCAGCGCCTCGTGCGCCAGAACCTGGCCGCGCTCACCGGCCTCGCCGCCGACGACATCCCGTGGGCGGTCGACGGCTGCAGCGCCCCGACGCCGGTGCTGTCGCTGACCGCGCTGGCGCGCCTCGGCGCGAGCCTGGCCATCCCCGACGCGGCCCCCGACCCGCTGCTGGCGCACGGGCTCCGCACGGCTCGCGACGCCATGATCGCGCACGCCGACCTGGTCGGCGGCATGGGCGTCCTCGACACCCTCATCATGCGCCGCGTGGCCGGGGTCATCGCCAAGCGCGGCGCCGACGGCGTGTACCTGCTCGCGCTCGAGCGCTCCGATCTCGGCCCGGTCGGCGTGGCGCTGAAGGTCGAGGACGGCTCGGGCGATGCCCGCACACCCGCGGTGATGGCCGTGCTCGACGCCCTCGGCGGGCTCAACCCGGCCGGCCGCACGGCGCTCGCCGCCTACATCCGACCGCGCCGTGTCAACCATCGCGGCCTCACCGTCGGGCACTACGAGGCCGACATCCGCCTCTCCACCCCGGAGGTCACATGACCACCGACGATCGCCCGCGCCCCGCCGCGGGCCGCGCTCCCGAGCGCCTGGTCCCGCCGGCCACCAAGCCGCACACCTCGGTCTTCCGCGTGCTCGACGCCTGGTACATCCTCGAGGCCAGCGAGGAGCTCGGCACGACGCCGCGCGCGCGCACGCTGCTGGGCATGCCGCTCGTCCTCTTCCGCACGCGCTCGGGTCGACCGGCCGCCATGCTCGATCGCTGCGCCCACCGCAACGTGCCGCTGTCGCTCGGCAAGGTCGTGGGCGAGCACGTGCAGTGCCCCTATCACGGCTGGGAGTTCGACCACGAGGGCCGCTGCAGGAACATCCCGGGCCTCGTCGACACGAGCCGCGACCAGCCCGACAGCGCCGACGCGAGAGCCCGGCGCGTCATGGCCCTGCCGGTCGCCGAGTCCGACGGCTGGGTCTGGGTGTGGGGCAACCCCGACTCGATGCCGACCGCCCCGCCCTTCGCCTTCCCGCGCCTCGACCCGCGCCGCTACACCTCGGCGCGCCGCGAGGTGCAGGCACCCGGCACGCTGCACGCCACGCTCGAGAACGCGCTCGACGTGCCGCACACCGCCTTCCTGCACGGCGGCCTCTTCCGCACCCAGAAGGTCCGGAACCGCATCCGCGCGACCGTCCGCCGCTACGCCGCGCACGCCACCGTCGAGTACGTCGGCGAGCCGCGCCCGAGCGGCCTCGTGGGCCGCGTGCTGTCGCCGTCGGGCGGCGTGGTCGAGCACTGGGATCGCTTCTTCCTGCCGTCGGTGGCGCAGGTCGAGTACCGCATCGGCGACGAGAACCACTTCATCGTGACGTCGGCCTGCACGCCGGTGAGCGACTTCGAGACGCGCCTCTTCGCGCTGGTGCAGTTCCGGACGCGCTTCCCCGGGCCGCTCGTCAAGCTCGTGCTCGACCCCATCGCGCGCCGCATCTTCGGCCAGGATCAGTCGATGCTCGGGCACCAGACCGAGCTCATCCAGCGCTTCGGCGGCGAGCAGTTCGAGTCGACCGAGCTCGACCTCATCGGCCCACACATCTATCGCCTGCTGAAGGACGCCGCGGACGGGCGCGTCGGGGAGACCCACGACACGCCCGCCCCCGGGCTCGGTCCCATCTACGAGAAGACCATCGAGCTCATGGCCTGAGCGGCTCGGGCGGAACGCGCCGCGCGCTCCGCCGCCCGGCCCTCGTCACGGGCTGATCGTCAGCTTCTGGAGGAGGCCGTGCGTGCCGGCCTGGAACAGCGCGGTCTCGGCCTCGACCGGGTCCTGCGTGTCGAAGCGCGAGGTCCAGTCGACCCAGGCGCCCTCGCCGCACGACGAGTGCATGGTGTCCCAGCTCTGGATGTCGTCGCTCAGCGGGTAGAGCTCGGTGTCGCTCGTCACGTCGAGGCCCTGCATGTCGCCGTCGACGAGGCGCTCGGCGCCGTCGCCCGGAGGCAGCTCGAGGGTGAAGTCGGGCGCCTGGTACCAGCGACCCCAGAAGTGGTGATGGTTGTTGCTGCCCGGCGTCTGCTGGTGGAGCGCCCACAGGCCGGCCGCGGTCGGGACCATGGCCACGATGTAGTCGTGGGCCATCTCCTCGGCGCCCTTGCCGCCATAGTGGAAGGCGGCCCAGCGATAGGCGCCGCTCTGCGGGTCGAGGCCGAGCAGGAAGCCGTCGCCGCCCTGCGTGTCGAAGCCGCCGATGGCGATGCGCCCGCCGAAGACGGCGTCGGCACCGTACTTCACCACCGCCAGCGACGCGTTCGAGTCGCCCGAGTTGGTGGCGTCCCAGACGCGCGACCACACCACCGAGCCGTCGACGGCGGCGATGCGGCCGGCCAGGAACATGGTCGACAGGCCGCGGTTCTCGAGCACCACCAGGAGGCCGTTGCCGTCGAGGGCCGCGCCGTGGATCGAGGTCGCGTTGAACTGGTAGTCGCGCGCCCAGGTGAGCGTCGGGGCCGCGCCGTCGACGCCGTCGACCTTGGCCATGAACGGCACCGAGCCCTGGATGCCGCCGACGTAGGCCGCGCCGGTGGCCGGGTCGACGACCAGCGCGCCGACGCGCGACTCGCCGCCGCCGTAGCTGATGTCGTTGGCCCAGAGCGTCGCGCCGTCGGTCTTCGACAGCGCCGCGATGAGGAAGCCGCCCGAGGCGGTGACGCGGCCGGCGACGATGACGCGGTCGGGCAGCGAGGCGTCGATGGCGTAGCCGCGGAGGTACTGCTTCACCTGGGCCAGGTTGTCGCTCGTGCCGCCGTTGCCGAGCGAGCGCGCCCAGCGCAGCGCGCCGCTCGCGCCGAGCGACACCACGAAGGCGGTCTCGGGGGCGCCGCCGGTCCGGGCGCACGAGACGCGGTAGCCGGTGGCGTAGACGTTGCCCGCGGCGTCGACGTCGATGGAGTCGGCCGGGCCGCCGGTGTCGCCGTTGTTGCCGATGTCGGCCTGGGCCTGCTCGTACGGCTCGTTCCACTCGTAGACCCACGCCAGCGCGCCGCTGGCCGAGACCTTGCCGAGCACGAGGTTGTCGTTGAACGAGTCGCCCCACTCGCTGCCGTTGCCGCTGAAGTAGAGGTTCCCTTGCGGGTCGGCGGCGAGGCCGCCCAGCTCGAGACCGTTCGAGTGGGTCTCGTTGCTCCGCGCGAGGAGGCGCTGCAGCGCGGTCGTGACGTGGCCGCTGAAGGCCGCGTTGTCGCGCCCGCGCGCGTGCACGGTGACGACGTAGTCGGCGCCGGCCGTGTGCTTGAAGCGCACCTTCACGTCGCGCGGCCCCGACGCCAGCGGGATGAAGTGGATGCCGAAGGAGATGCCCTCGTTGGGGGCGAGCGCGAGGTCGGTGGTCTCGACCGGCAGGCGCTCGGTGCGGCCGGGCTGGGTCAGCGCGAACTCGTAGGGCTCGGTCGGGGCCACCACCTCGAGCGTCACCGAGGTGATGGTGAGCGGCGCGTCGGAGACGTTGTAGAAGGTGAGATCGGTCGAGCCCATGCTGAAGGGCGGCACGCCGCCCAGCGTGAGCGGGCTCGTGTCGGCGCCGTTGGCGATGGAGACGGCGTTGAAGCCGGTGACCTCGACCGGCCCGGCCGGGGCTGTCGCGTCGGGGTCCGAGCCCGACGCGTCGGGCGAGGTCTCGCTGGTCGGCTGGGTGGCGGCGTCGGCGTCACCGGGAGTCGCGGTGTCGCAGGCCGGGGCGGTGGCCGCGGCGGCCGCCAAGACCGATCGAAGGCAGGGTCAGGCGTCGTTGCATACGGATGTCCTCGGGAAGGGTGACGCCGCGCGAGGCCTCGCTCGGCGTCGCGGCGCGAGGCCCATAGAGCAGCCGACGTGCCACGGGGGTCGCGCGACCTCGGCGCCTCCGATCCGCATGGCAGGCCGCTGCGAGGGCCCTCGGCGGGCGAGCCCTGGGGTCCACGCACCCCGAAATCGAGCGCCAGCTGGAGACTCGCGTGCCGCGACCTCGGCGGCGGCGTTCGCCCGCGCTGCCCTTTGCGCGCGCGCCGAGCGGCGCTACCCTCGGCGCCGGAGCGTTCGCAGGGAGGAAGGCCGATGGCACGAGGGATCGTCGTCGCGCGCGATGGGCACGAGAGCCGCTTCGGGCTCCAGGTCGTCGACCGCGCGAAGCTCTACGGACAGCGCCGACGCGTGGTCGTCGACGAGAAGGGCGAGCCGTGCGCCACCGGCTACCTGAGCGTCGACGGCAGCGTGCTGCTCCTGTCGGACTCGCGCGCCCTCCTCTACCTCGACGAGCGCGCCGACGTGGTCGAGCGCTCGGAGCTCCACGCCGTCGACGACGAGGGCCGCCCGCTGGCCAAGCTCGAGTCGACGCTGGACGCGCCGCAGGCCATCGTGGGACCGGTGGCGCCCGAGCGCGTCCTCGACATGAACGTCACCAGCGTCTACCGGCTCGAGGCCGAGTCGGTCGACGAGGAGCTCGCGGCGGCGCTCGCGCGCGGCGAGATCTGGGAGACCATCTTCAACTACATGCCGGGCTACGAGCGCCAGACGCTCTTCCTGCTGCAGAACCCCGAAGGCATCTTCGGCCTCGTCACCGAGCCCTCGGCCGTCACGTGGATGGACCGCCAGTCGCCGCCGCCGTCCGATGAGGACCCGCTCGGCGACGACGAGCTCGACTTCTCGATGTTCTGATCGGACGGGAGACGAACGCATGCCCGCACGCGAGATCCGCATCACCGACGAGGCCCATCGCGACGCCAAGGTCGTCATGGAGCCGACGCGCTGGACCACCACCCGCCGCATGGTCGGGCCGGGCGACAGCGCCATCAGCATGACCGCGCTCGTGAAGGTGCCCGAGAAGCTCCACTACGAGCCGCTCATCGCGCGCTTCGGCAGCGACGAGGCGCTGGCCGACGCGCTCGCCGCCAGCGACCCCGACGTCGACCTCGAGCTCACCGGTCGCCGCGTCGGGCCGGCTGACCGCGTGTGGGTGCGCGCCGACGGCTCGGTCCTCTATACGGGGCGCGTGCTGCAGGTCGTCACCAACCCCGACGGCAGCGAGAAGGAGCGGAAGGACTTCGTCGACGTAGAGGCCACGGTCGAGGACGACTCGGCGCTGCCGTGGTCGGGCCGCCTGTTCCCGGTCGACGAGGTGGTGCACCGCTTCGCGCTGACGCGGAAGCTGCAGATCCGCCACGTCGACGGCCTCACCTACGAGTTCCTCCACGGCTTCGCCAAGACGCTCCAGGAGCGGCGCACGCTCTTGCTGGTCGGCGCCGGCCCCGGCGCGCGGAAGCCGCTCATCTTCCAGAAGAACGGCTCGCCGTATCGCGGCTTCCTCGAGGGCCGCGTCGACGAGACGCGCTACCGCCTCGTGCTCCACCTCTCGAACCTCGAGCTGAAGCGCCCATGAGCATCTTCACGCAGAAGACCGAAGGCTACGGCAGCGGGCGTCTCGGGCGGCCCGGCGCGCTCGAGCTCAGCGACGTGCAGAAGGCGCTGGTCGACTACAAGGCCAAGGTCGCCAAGCGCTACCGCATCGCGCCGCCCGAGGAGCTCGACCGCTACCTCCCCGACGGCCGGCTCCTCATCTCGCCGAAGATCGACGGCGAGCTGTGGTTCGCCGTGAAGCGCCAGGGCGAGGTCGCCTTGTGCGCGCCGAACGGCCGCGTGCTGCTCGGCATCCCGGTCGTGCAGGAGCTCGAGCGCCAGCTCGCGCGCGCCCCCGACTGCATCCTGGCCGGCGAGCTCTTCGTCGCCTCGCGGAGCCCCGGCGTGCGCCCGCGCGTCTTCCACGTCGCCAAGGCGCTGAACGATCCCGACCAGGCGCCGGCCATCGGCTGGAAGGGCTTCGACGTCGCGCAGTGGCAGGGCGAGGACGCGCTCGCCTGGCCCTACGACCGGCGCCTGACGCTGCTCCGCGAGCACCTGCCCGAGACCGGCCGCGCCTCGCTCTCGACCACCGTCGAGGGCGATCGCGGCGAGGCCAAGCGCCGCTACTCGGAGTGGGTCGGCACCGAGAAGTTCGAGGGCCTGGTCGTCCGCGCCGAGAACGGCTTCACCTACAAGGTGAAGCCGGCAGTCACCATCGACGCGGTGCTGGTGGCCTTCGGCGAGCGCCTGGCCGCCGACTCGACGGCCGAGAACCCGCGCAGCGAGGTGCGCGAGCTCAACGTCGCCTTCGTGCGCGACGACGGCACCTTCCACATCGCCGGCTCGGTCGGCTCGGGCCTCGACGCGGCGCAGCGGACGTCCTTCCACGAGCGCCTCACCGCCATGCTGGCGCCCTGCGACTACCGCATGGCCAACCGCGAGGGCACGCTGTGCCGCTTCGTGCGCCCCGAGATCGTGGTCGAGCTCAAGGTCTCCGACCTGCTGCCGCCCGAGCCGGGCGAGCCGTCGGCCACGCGCATGACGCTTGCTTGGGATCCCAAGGAAGGCTGGAAGGCGCAGGCGGCCATCCCGCTGCCCGCGCTGCTCCACCCGGTGTTCGTCGACGAGCGCCCCGACAAGACGGTCGACGCCGCCAACTGCGGGCTCGATCAGATCCGCCAGATCCTGCCGCTGGCCGAGGAGGACAACGACCCGCGGCTGAAGAACGTGCCGTCGGCGCGCGGGTTGCCGCCGTCGCGCGTCCTCGCGCGGCGCGCCTGGGTGAAGGTCACGAAGGACAAGAAGGCAGTGCGGAAGTACGTCGCCTGGGCGACCGACAAGGAGCTTGCCGACCCACGCTACCCGCCGTTCGTCGTGTGCTTCACCGACTTCTCGCCGGGCCGCAAGGACCCGCTCCAGCGCGAGCTGCGCGTCGCGTCGAGCGAGGAGCGCCTGCGCGAGCACATCGCGGCCTGGGAGGCCGAGAACATCAAGAAGGGCTGGGCCGAGGCGCCTGCTCCGGCGAAGGCGTGAGGTCGGCCCGCGCGACCCGACCTCGGGTCGCCTGGGCACCAGTCACGAGCACGAGTCACAAGACCACGAGCACGAGTCACGAGACGACGAGCACGGGTCACGAGACCACGAGCACGAGTCACGGGACCACGAGCACGAGTCACGAGACGACGAGCACGAGCCCCGAGGTCGACAGCAGCCACCGCCCCGCGCCGAGGCGCCTCGCCGCAGCGCGGGCCTCACCGCATCGGTCTCACGACTACCGGGAGCTCAGGGGCAGCCGAGCTCGTAGCGCCACTGCTGCTCCTTGACCTCGAGCTTCTCGGTCTTCACGGGGGTCCAGCCCGCGGCGCCACCGCGCTCGGAGATCTTGAGGTCGTAGGTGCCGATCTTCAGCAGCACGCCCGGCGCCGACTTGCCCGGCTCGAGGTCGATGAAGTTGCCGATGGCCTTGTCGCCCTGGAAGACCTCGAAGCGGTACCACTTGCGGTCCGACTTCTTCTTGCAGGCGGCGGTGTCGTTCTTGATGGTGCCCTCGAAGCCGCGGTGCTCGTAGCGCGCCTTCACCTGCACGGTGACCTTCATGCCCTTCGGCACGTCGACCGTCTCGGACCAGTCGGCGCCGCGCGGCTCGAGCACCTTCACGACGATGCGGTAGTCCTTCTGCTCGAGCTGGAACTTGGCCGGGCTCATCTGCTCGACGTCCTTGCCGTCGATGTTGGCCGTGACCTTGTAGCCCTCCTCGCCCTCGACCACGAGCCAGGTCTGACCCGGGTCGGCCGCGGTCCCGAGGATGTTGGCGGTCCAGCCCTGGAGCAGCCAGGCCGGGTCGGCCTTGGTGTTCTGCGTCTGGAGCGGCTTGTCGGGGCCCGGCGGCGGAGGATCGCCGGCGAACGCAGAGGGAGCCAGGCAGAGGGCGATGAGGAAGGGCAGCGTGCGCATGACGGGTCTCCGGGACAGGGGCTGGGCGGACTATCGTTGCCCGGCGGTGGGTGTCAAGACTTCGCGCCCGACCGCTCCGGCCACCATGTCGTCCACCGAATAGCGCAGCGGAAGGGCCTTATTCCCCAGCCACAGCGCGGCCTGGTCCGCGAAGAAGGGCGAGCCCGGTCGCCCCGACTGCCCGCCGGGGATGATGTTCTGCCCCACCACGCGCCCGTCGGGCATGAAGCCCACCACCATGCGCATGACCGGCCCCGAGCCGTAGCCGTAGCGCTGACCCGAGAAGCCGGGGTTTCCCGCATCGACGCCCCACTGATCGCCGTGGCGCGGGAACCAGGTGAGGCCCTTCCGGGGATCGCCGGCCGCGAGCTCGTCGGCCAGCGGCAGGATGTCGGTCGTGACGCGGAAGTCGGCGAGGAAGAGATCGAAGAGCTCGTTCTGCCCAATCTGGTTGGCGAGCAGCGATCCGAACTTCACCTGGTGGCGGAGGCCCCACAGCCACTGGCTCTGATCGGCCGTGCCGAAGCCGCCCTGCTCGCCGTCGCCGGCGCCGCTCAGCCAGTCGAGGCCGGCCACCAGCGCGGTCAGGACGAGGTCGTCGCAGCGCTCGATGGCCTCGGTGCCGAGCACGTCGCAGTAGGCCGACTCACCGGTGGCGGCGACCTTCGAGGCGAGCCCGTCGGGCGCGCTCAGCATGCGATGGAGGAGGCGCACGCGGCCCGAGCCGTCGCCGTCGTTCCAGAGGTCGCCGGGGATGTGCTCGTCGTCGAACACGTTCTGGATGACGCGCGGCAGCCAGTTCGACCAGATGGCGGTGGCGATGGCGTCCTCGCGCTGGGTCGCGGTCGGCGTCTCGTAGAAGGTCTCGACGCCCGACTCGGCCTGGTAGCCGCGGGCCTTCCAGGCGGCGAGGCGACCGATGGCCTCGTCGATGCGCGCGGCGTTGGCGCTGTAGGTCGGGCTGGCCGCGGTCTTCGCGCGCGCGATGGCGGCGGCCAGGTCGTCGTGGAAGAGCTCGGCCAGGCGCGAGTCGTGGTTGGCCTGGATCTCGGCCATCTTGGCGACGTCGGCCGTGCCGTCGGCGATGGCCTTCTCCAGCGAGCGCGCGATGCTGTCGGCGCGGAAGGCGAGGTCCCACGGCCCGCCGATGTACTGCTCGTCGTTGGCGAGCGACTGGTCGAAGGTGAGCGCGCCGGGGTCGTTGTTGGCGTTCACGACGTAGCCCTTGTCGGGCGTGACCGACTGCGGATAGCGGTCGAACGGCACCACGCACCTGGTCGGGTCGCTCTGCCCCGGGCCCTCGTCGACGGTGCCGTCGGCGGCGAGCGGGATGGTGAAGGCCGGGTACTTCGTCCCGTCGAGGACGCGGTTCGGGTTGGCGCCGTCCTGCCAGTCGCCGTGCTCGTCGCGCGGCAGGTAGCCGCGGCACGGCACCGACTGGTAGCCCGTATAGAGGATGTTGCCGTGCGAGTCGGCGGCCGCCATGTTCTGCGAGTACGTCGTCACGAAGCGCATGTTGTCGAGGAACTCCCAGACGTCGCGCGAGGTGCCCCAGCCGTGGTTGGCGCGGATGAGGTTGCCCATGTCGAAGCCGGTGTAGTCGAACGACAGCGCGGTCACGACGCCGTCGTGGTCGGCGTCGCCGGGCACCACCAGGTCGCCCTGCATCGACACCAGCGCCTCGCCGTCGGCGAGCGTCTCGTCGCGCGTGGCGGGGCGGCCCTCGATGTCGGCCAGCCAGCGGCCGTCGAAGGTGGTCCAGCGCTTCCACGTCTCGGTGCGACCGACCGACGACAAGAGCGGGATGTCGCGCACGACGAACGTCTCCTCGTGCGCGACGACGTCCTTCCACTCGCCCTTGAAGAGGGTCTGCGCCGGCTCGCCGTGCGCGTCGAGCTTCACCTCCTCGCGGTACCAGTCGGTGATGTCGCCGCTCTCCTGCGTCTGGGTCCAGGCCACCATGCCGTTCGTGCCCACGGCGAGCTGCGGAAAGCCCGGGATCATGAGGCCTTTCTGGCGCAGCGTCGCGGCGCCGGCGGCGCCGAAGACCGAGGTGTCCATGCCGATCTGGTAGAAGAACGACGGGATGTCGAGGCTCAGGTGGCCGTCGGCCGCGAGCAGCGCCATGCCGTCCTTGCCGCTCTTTTTTTTTTGCCCGAGACCGCCCACTCGTTCGAGCCGAAGTCGTGGTCGTGGTCGCGATAGAAGCGCTTGGCGAACTTCCCGAGGCGCGCACGGGCGCGCTCCATCATGTCGGCCGGCATGCGCTTGTCGCCCGGGCGCGCGGCCCGGGAGCCCCGGCCGCGGCAAGCGCGCGCCGCCGGCGTGATACGTCGCCTGGCGCTGGTCGGCGGGGTCGACCGCGGCGCGGCGTCGGCGCCGACCTCGAGGCCGAGTCCCGGCGCGGAGGCGCGGAGGTGCACCGGCAGCATGTCGCCGGCCACGTCGGCGGCGAGCCCCGCCGTCCGCTCGGCCGGGCCGCGAGCGCGGCGCCGTCGAAGTGCGTGGCGAGCCCCTGCCAGGCGGCCTCGCGGCCCACGTCGCCGCCTTCGTAGCTGGCGTAGTAGACGATGAAGGCGCCGACCGCGGTCACGTCGCCCGGCTCCCAGTCCTCCATCAGATCGGTCGGCGTGGGCGCGCCGATGAGCGGACCCATGAGCTCGTACTCGGTCGGCACTGGTGCTGGCCTTCACCGCCGCGATGTAGGCGTTGATGCCGTCGGTGAAGGCCTGCACGCGGCGAGCTCGGCGGCGTCGAGGCGCACAGCACGACCTCGCCGACGTAGGTCACGCCGGTGCCGCGGGCCTCCATGTCGCGCGGCAGCGCGAGATCGCCGAGCAGCGGCGCCAGGCGGCCGCGACCGGCGCGGCGGATGACGTCCATCATCACGAAGCGGTCGCGCGCGATGCGGCCGGCGGCCAGGAAGAGGCTGGGTCGGCTGTCGACGGCGTGGACGTGCGGGATGTCGGACTCGAGCGCACCACCTGCACGTCGTGCTCGAGCCCGGGCACGACGAAGCGCGCGCTCTCGGGGATGGCCATGACCTTTTCGGCCGCGGTCGGCGCGGCGTCGGCGTCGGGCGCGACGTCGGCCGCGTCGGTGGCATCGGCCGGGGTCGTGGCGTCGGCCGCGTCGGACGGCGTCGTGACGTCGCTCGCCGTCGTCGCGTCGGTGGCCTTCTTGGAGTCGTCGCTGCAGCCGATGACGGAGGCCAGCAGCACACACCCGAGGAGCATCGCTTTCATGGCAGTCTCGCACGCCCGAAGCGGGCGCGCGGAAGCTAGCGGTCCTGCGGGCCCGGCGCAACTGTCCCGGCGCGGGCGCGACCCGCCGCTCCGAGCGGCGTCGGGGCTGACCTTCCGGTTCGCTTCGTGTATAGCGCGCGCATGAGCGACCGCATCCTCATCATCGAAGACGAGGCCGACCTCGTGTCGACGCTCACGTACAACCTCGGGCGCGAAGGCTTCCAGGTGACGGCCGCGACGACCGGCCAGGAGGCGCTGGCGCGCGCCGCCGAGGGCGCGCCGCCGGACCTGGTGCTGCTCGACCTGATGCTGCCCGACATGCCCGGGACCGAGGTGTGCCGCCGCCTGAGGGCTGACGCGCGCACGCGCTCGGTGCCCATCATCATGGTCACCGCCAAGTCCGACGAGATCGATCGCGTGGTGGGCTTCGAGGTCGGGGCCGACGACTACGTGACCAAGCCCTTCAGCGTGCGCGAGCTGCTCTTGCGCATCCGCGCCGTGCTGCGCCGCGCGCGCTCGGTCGAGGCCACGCCGGGCGGTGCGAGCGGCGCGCCGGCGAGCCCGGCTGCGGCCGAGCACGAGGTGCTCGAGGCCGGCAAGATCAAGCTCGACGTGGCCGGGCACCGGGCCTGGGTCGAGGGCGTCGAGGTGCGCCTCACGGCGCTCGAGTTCAAGCTGCTGCAGACCTTCATCGAGCGGCAGGGGCGCGTGCAGACGCGCGACCACCTGCTGAACGACGTCTGGGGCATCGAGGCCGACATCACCACGCGCACCGTCGACACGCACGTGAAGCGGCTGCGCGACAAGCTCGGCGGCGCCGGCATCTACGTCGAGACCATCCGCGGCGTGGGCTATCGCTTCCAGCTCGACGCCGAGGACGCGAGCTGAAGCGCGTGCGCCTCGACCTCCGCGGCAAGTTCGTGCTGCTGTCGCTGGCGCTGGTCGCCTGCGTCATCGGCGCCATCTGGGCGTTGCTCGACCGCGACCTGTCGCCGACTCCCGAGCACGCGCAGGCCATCCGCACCATCATCCTGTGGGCCGCGGCCGGCGGCGTGGTGGCGGCCTTCGTGGCGGCCTGGATCGCCGTCGGCTTCGTGCGCCGCACGCTGGCGCGCCTGACGCAGAGCATCGAGCGCGGGCCGCTCCACGACGCGGCCTTCCCCGAGGAGATGCTGGCCGACCTGGCCAATACCTACCGGCGACTGGCGTCCGACCTCGTGCGCGTCGACTCGAGCCTGGCCGAGGAGCACGCGCGCTTCGAGGCGGTGCTCGGCAGCATCGACGCCGGCGTGTGCGCGGTCGACGCCAACGGCCACATCAACGTCACCAACCGCACCTTCCTCGAGCTCTTCGATCTGGCCGAGGCGCCTCACGGCAGCCACTACCGCGAGGTGCTGGCGCTGGCGCCGCTGGTCGACGCCCTCGACGAGGCGCAGGCCGGCCGCCAGGCGCGCGTCGAGCTGCGCCTCGAGAAGGGCGCCGAGCGGAAGATCCTGGTGGCCCACGCCTCGCCGCAGGGCGCGGGTCAGGGCGCGGCCATGTTCGTGCGCGACGTGACCTCCATCCGCCACCTCGAGCGCGTGCGCCGCGACTTCGTGGCCAACATCTCGCACGAGCTGCGAACCCCGGTGTCGGTCATCCGCGCCTCGGCCGAGACGCTGCTCGACGGGGCGCTCGACGACGCCGCGCACGCGCGCGAGTTCGTGGCCGCCATCGAGCGCCACGCCTCGCGCATGGGCGAGATCATCACCGGCCTCCTCGACCTCGCGCGCCTCGAGGCCGGCCAGCAGAGCCTCGCCAAGGAGGCGGTGAACCTGCACGCCGCGGCCCAGCGCGCGCTCGACCTGGTGGACTCGCAGGTGCGCTCGAAGGCGTTGCGCATCGTCAACGACATCCCGCCGACGGTCACCGCCTGGGCCGATCAGAAGGGCGTCGACCAGGTCGTCACCAACCTGGTCGAGAACGCCGTGAAGTACACCGATCCGGGCGGCGAGGTGGTGCTGGCGGCCGATCTCGGGCGCGGCTGGATGCGCCTCACGGTGGCCGACGACGGCCCCGGCATCGCGCCCGAGCACCGCGCGCGCGTGTTCGAGCGCTTCTATCGCGTCGACAAGGGGCGCTCGCGCGAGACCGGCGGCACCGGCCTCGGCCTCGCCATCGTGAAGCACCTGACGCTGGCCATGGGCGGCACCGTCGGCGTCGAGGGCCGCGACCCGCGCGGCTCGGTCTTCTGGGTGCGGCTGCCGGCCGGACGCGAGACGCAGACGCTCATCTAGGCGGTGCGGGCGTCAGCGAGCGCACCTGACCGGCGGCGTCCATGAACCAGCCGCCGACGGCCGCGCCATCCGCCGCGCGCGCGCTGATGCTCGGCGCGTCGGCCGCGAGCTCGAGCGACGGCGCGGTCGCGCCGAGCCTGAGCGACCTGCGCCACCCCGACAGGAGGACGTCGGGCGCATCGCGGCGCAGGTCGCGCTCGCCGCCGAGCAGGAGGTCCCCGCCCACGCTGCCGGCCGCGAGGCGCGCGACCACCCGCTCCTGCGCGTCGAAGAGCTCGAGCGCGCCGCCGGCCCCGTCGAGGCCGAGCCGTGCGCGCACCCGCCCGTCGGCGTCGCGGACCTCGACTCCATCTCGCTCGAAGAAGGCCACGCTCGGACGCGCCGGCCACAGCGCGTGGACGAGCAGGGCGACCACGCCGACGCACGCGACGGTCAGCCATCGTCGCAGGCGCACCGCCTCGCCCTCGAGGCGGGCGAGACGGGCTTCCGGGGTTCTCTCGATCAGCTCACGCTCGGTGGTCATCGCGTCGTCCTCGGCTCGAAGTGGGTCACGTCGCCATCCTCCCAATGCGGGGTGCCGTTGTCGGGGGCGCGCCGCCGGTGGTGCCTCGAGTCGACCGGCAGGCTCATGCGCATCGGGTCGATGCCGAGCCGCGCCAGGGTATCGAGGATCTGCGGCGGCACGTGCACGCCGGTGATCTGTCGGCCACGGAACGCCGGATGGGCCTGGTCGGTCGTGCCGACCTCCTCCTGGCCGGGGTAGTCACCGCTCACCTCGAAGAGCTCCTGCACGAAGCGCGCGCCGTGGAGTCGGCACCACGCCTCGTAGAGGTGCATCTCGAGATCGAGCGTCGTGACCTCGACCGGGAACTCGGCCCGGACCATCGCCGCTTCGAGCTCCTGCTTCCGCCGCTCGCCATCCTGGGACGGGTCGCCGACCAGGTCCTCGATGACCGCGTCGAGCGGCGCCAACGCGGTCGCGCCGGCCCCGTCGAAGCTGGTCTCACGGACGCTCTGGATGGCGCGCCGATGGGCGTCGATCCACGCGCCGAGCGCCACGTTCTGCGACGCGGCGCTGGCCTTGCCGTAGATGTCGCTCGACACGACGACCGCCCGCATGACGTTGGCCAGTGGACCCATCACGGGCAGGACGAAGCTCGTGAAGGCGCCCACGATCGAGAGGCCGACGACGTTCTCGGCGCGCGCGAACTGCATGGTGCTCTGGAAGTTCGTCAGCGCCGCATCGTCGCGTCCGTAGCGCTCGGCGACGACCTGCCGCAGCTTGCCGACCATCGCGTCGCGCGCTTGCCGCAACGCCATGCGCCACTCATGGCGGCCGCGATGCGTCGGCTCGACGTAGGCCGGAGCGGCGCACGCGCCGGTCGCGGCGGCGCTGTCGGAGGTGCCCTCGCTGGTGCTCATGCCGACGGCGCTCGGGTCGGGCGGGCGCAGACGCTCCGCGCCCGAATGGTAGTCCATGCCCCGGAGCTCGCGCTTCAGGGCCCCGTGACGGGGTGCCGGCGGGGCCCCTCCCCCGGGCTTCGGCCCGTGTTCTCTCGACGCCTCGGGCGCGCGCTCACGCGGCCCCATTCCCGGTCCTCCCATCGCACCCTCCCTGTCGCGCCGACGTCCGGCACGGGGGTCCAGAGAGCAGGGGGCGTGCCGCCCGCGGCGCACGGCCGGGCGACGTGGGACAAGGGCGCGAGCCACGACGCTGGGGCCGCCGCACCCCGAAATCGACACGCTGCTGGGGTCTGGCGCGTCCGTCGACGGATCCACCGTGGCGCGCTCGCCGCTCAGGGCGGCGCGGGGATCCACAGGTCGGCGTTGCGATCGCCGGGCTGGCTCGCGCCGCTCCCGGCCCAGCCGCTGGCCCAGTCCATCACGCCGAGGCGGCGCGCGGTCGCGAGCAGCGGATCGTCGCCGAGCTCGAAGTCGATGGCGGTGGTGTGGACGCGCAGCCAGCCGCCACCTTCGTCCCAGATCTCGACCAGCCGCGACTGGTGCGGGAAGTCGGCGAGCGACGCCGTCATGACCTCGAACACCGAGCCGGTCGGGCCGTCGAGCTCGCCGATGCGGTGCCGGTGCGAGTGACCGACCATGCTGAGGATGACGTTCGGGTAGCCGGTCACGAGCGCGACGAACGCCTCGGAGGTGATGGCGTCGGGCTCGCGCGTGCCCGGGAAGTCGCTGCCGTCGCCGAGCGAGCTGGCGCTGTGGTGGGCCGCCAGGACGGCCCACTTGCCGTCGCTCAGCGCCTGATCGAGCAGCGGTCGGATGACGGTGTCGACCTTGGCCTGGCGCACGACGCCGGGCGCGCCGCCGCCCTTGGCCGAGGTGTCGATGACCACGAAGCGGAGCCGCGTTCCGGGCACGTCGAAGCTGTAGTGGGCGTCGCCGTCGGCATCGTCGTCGCCCGGCCCGAGACCGTGGCCGTCGCCGTCGGCAGCCACCGCGGCCACCGTGTCGCGCGGCGCCAGCACGACGCGGCGCGCGTCGGCGGGGACGTCGTCGGTCACGACCGGCGCGCCGGGCAGGCGCCAGTCGACCGTGCCGAGCGTGGCCGCGCTGCCGACGGCGGTGGCCCGCAGGTCGTCGCTGACGGCGACGTTCCCCTGCACCAGCGCGTCGTGGTTGCCGGTCACCCAGTACCAGGGGATGGCGCCGAGGCCCGCCGCTGTGAAAGGATCTTTCGGATCGTTGCCGGGCCCTGGCACCGGGTCGTCGTCGAGGCCCGAGTCGCAGTCGACCGGGCCGCCGTCCATCAGCGCGAAGAGCCAGTCGAGCTCGTTCTGCTGGGCGTTGTCGACGTTGTCGCCGCCCATCAGCACGAAGTCGATCGGCCGCTCGCCGTCGATGGCGTTGAAGGTCCGCACCATGGCGTCGACCATGCGACAGCCGTAGGCCTCGTGCGGGCGATAGGCGGCGTCGGTGCGGCCGGGCAGATCCAGCGAGCACACGCGCGCCGGCGACTCGTCGTCGGCCAGCTGCAGGTCGGCGAAGTGAGCGAAGCGCACGAGCAAGGTCGGGTGCGCGCTCGGGGCCGGATGGTCCGCGCCGCCGAGCACGCGCGTGACGTAAGGGTCGCCCGGACCGTCGACCTCGTCGCCGAGCCCGCCCGCGACGAGCGCCGCGCGCTCCTCGGGCACGGCCGGGCTGCGCGGGTCGGGCGGGTCCTCGCGCGCGGCCTTCGGCACGTGGGTCCGCTCGTCGGTGAGCGCGACGTGCGGCGGCGGCGTGGGGGCGTCGTCGCCGCAGGCGGCGAGACCGATCGCGCCCACGAGGGCGCAGGCAAGGGCGGACGACGAGCGACGTGCGGAGCGCATGACATGATGTAGCGCGCCCGCCTCGCCGGCTCAACGGCGGCCTGTTCCGCAGGCGCGCGCCCGTGATATGTTCAGGCCATGTCGAACGAGCCGCCTCCGCTCCCGCCCGCTCCGCCCGAGGTAGACCCGCACGCCCCGCTCGAGCCGCACGTCGCCGAGCTGGTGGCGCTGGCCGAGCTCATGCTCGGCGCCGCCTACGCCGACGGCAAGGCGACCTGGCCCGAGCGCTCGGCGCTGGCGTCGGTGCTGTCCGGCTTCTTCGGTCACAAGGACCTGCCGCCGGTCGTGAGCGCGCGCATCCAGACCTTCGACCCGAAGACCTTCGACGTCGAGGCGACCGTCAAGCGCGTCACCGTTCGTACCGCCGAGGACCGCACCCAGCTCCTCGGGCTCCTGTCGCGCGTCACCGACGCCGACGCGCGCCTCAACCGCGGCGAGGAGGACTACCTCCGCAAGGTGGCCGCGCTCATCGGCGCGACCGCCGACGAGCTGGCGCCCTTCATCGCCGCCGACTGAGTGGATCGATCGTCTGGCCTCGCTCCGGCCGCCCTCATCCGGCTTCTTCCTTCGGCTCGCAGCGAAGCCGCGAGCCTTCGTCCAGAAGCCGGGGCGGCCTGCGCTCGGAACCTGCTCATGGTTCGCTGCGCGCCATGCGGCGCTCCGCTCACCGATATGAGCGCGGCGGATGGCCTCGCTCCGGCCGCCCTCATCCGGCTTCTTCCTTCGGCTCGCGGCGAAGCCGCGAGCCTTCGTCCAGAAGCCGGGGCGGCCTGCGCTCGGAACCTGCTCATGGTTCGCTGCGCGCCATGCGGCGCTCCGCTCACCGATATGAGCGCGGCGGATGGCCTCGCTCCGGCCGCCCTCATCCGGCTTCTTCCTTCGGCTCGCGGCGAAGCCGAACGCCTTCGTCCAGAAGCCGGGGCGGCCTGCGCTCGGAACCTGCTCATGGTTCGCTGCGCGCCATGCGGCGCTCCGCTCACCGATATGAGCGCGGCGGATGGCCTCGCTCCGGCCGCCCTCATCCGGCTTCTTCCTTCGGCTCGCAGCGAAGCCGCGAGCCTTCGTCCAGAAGCCGGGGCGGCCTGCGCTCGGAACCTGCTCATGGTTCGCTGCGCGCCATGCGGCGCTCCGCTCACCGATATGAGCGCGGCGGATGGCCTCGCTCCGGCCGCCCTCATCCGGCTTCTTCCGGTGCGCTCTCACATCAGCCAGGGCAGCCTGGCTCCGCCAGGCCTTCTGGCTGATTCGCGCGCACCTCGTCCAGGAGCCGGGGCGGCCTGCGCTCGGGGGCCGTGCATGGTTCGCTGCGCGCCATGCGGCGCTGCGCTCACCGATGTGAGCGCAGCGACAGAGGTCCCGCGGGCACGACCGATACGGCGCTAGCCCTACGGCTCAGTAGCGCGGGACGGTGTTGTCGATGTCGCGCGACCAGGCGTCGATGCCGCCGTGCAGGTTGAAGACCTTGGTGAAGCCGGCATCGAGGAAGACCTGCGCCAGGTTCTGCGACCGACCGCCGTGGTGGCAGTGGAAGTAGAGCGGCGTGTCCTTCGGCAGCTGCATGACCTCTTCGCGGAGCGTCGGCGTCCACAGCTTCGAGCCGGGGATCATCGCCGTCTGGCGCTCCTCGGGCGTGCGCACGTCGTAGAGGCGGAGCCGCGGGTTCTCGTCCTGCGCCTGCTTCAGCTGCTTCGGCGTGATGGGCTGGACCTTGGGCGGCTCGTTCGGGTTCTCGATGCGGAAGCCCTTCTGCTCCTTCGAGTAGTCGAGCACGAGGCCGTCGGCGCGCTTGGCCGAGCCGCGATCCACCAGGATGGTGAAGCCGTTCGACTCGACGATGAGATCGCCCGGGCGGTCCTCCGAGAAGAGGAGTCCGTACTGGAAGCGCGGGCTCACCTCGATGCGCAGCGCCTGGTGCTTTTCCTTCTTGGCCGCCTCGCGCAGGACCTCGGCGGCCCAGTCGGTGATGCGCACCGACGGCGGCTTCACCTCCTCGACCGGCACGCCCAGCATCTTGTTGAGCTCGCCGCTGGCGTAGAGCGACTTCACGATGTCGGCCCCACCGACGAGCTCGCCCTTCACGTAGAGCTGCGGGATGGTCGGCCAGTCGCCGTAGCTCTTGATGCCGTCGCGGATGGCCGGGTCGGCGAGCACGTTCACGGTCTCGTAGGTCGGCCCGAGCTCGTCGAGCACGCTCACCACCGACGCCGAGAACCCGCACTGCGGCTGCGTGCGCGTGCCCTTCATGAAGAGGACGATCGGGTTGGCCTTCACGACCGAGTCGATCTGCTGGTGCGCCGGATCCGCGGGATTCATCGCCATGGGAGACCTCCAGAAGCGCGCTCGCCGGACTGCCGGGCCAGGGGGCGACCCTCGACGAAACGCGGCCGCATTGTGGGCACCCGCGCCCGGCTTGGCAAGCCCGCGGGCCCCACCCCGATCGAGTCAGGGCAGCCTTCTCCGTCGGAGGCCTTCTGACTTGATTGATCAGCGCGCCTTGCCGCGGACTTCCTTGCCGTCCTTGTAGTCGGCCGCGCGCCAGACCGTCCCGTCCTCGCGCCACCAGGTCCACGCGCCCTCGCGCTTGCCGGCCTTGTAGGTGCCCTCGCCGCGCTTCTTGCCGCTCGGGTAGTACGAGGTCCACACGCCGTCCTCCTCGTTGTCGACGAAGAGCCCCTCGTCCTTCTTGGCGCCGCCGGGGTGGTAGTAGCTCCACTTGCCGACCTTCTTGCCCTTCTCGTAGGCGCCCTCGGACCGCAGCTTGCCGTCCTCGGCCCAGGTGCTCCACGGGCCGTCCTCGAGGCCGAGGCCGAAGCTGCCCGAGAAGCGCTTCTGGCCGTTCCGGTACCAGCCGGACCAGACGCCGTCCTCCTTGCCGCTCTTGAAGGTGCCCTCGAGCATCTTCTGGCCGTCCTCGTACCAGAAGGTCCACGCCCCGTCGGGCTGGTCGTCCTTGAAGCGGCCCTCCTTCTCCTTCTTCCCGTTGGCGTGCCAGAAGGTCCACACCTGGTCCTGCGCCTTGATGACGTGGCCCTTCGGATCGTCAGGTTCCTTTGGCTTCGGCGTCGGCTCGTTCACGACCGGCGGCTTGTCCTCGACCGCCACCGGCTCGACCGGCTTCACCTCGGTCGGCCCCTCGGCGCCGTCCTTCTGGCCGGCCGCCTCCTCGAGCCCGCTCTTGTCCTCCTCCTCGGCGCCCGGGCGCCAGCGGCACACCTGGCAACCGGTGACGCGCTCCTCGGCCATGGTCACCCACTGGCCGCCGGCCTGGCTGCACTCCTGGTTGCCCGAGCCCTGCTCGATGCCGTCGACGAACTCGGCCTCGCGCCAGAACTCGCCCGACTTCCACCAGAACTGCCAGCGCCCCTCGCGCTTGGCCTTCACGTACTCGCCCTCGGCCGCCTTCTCGCCGTTGTCGTAGTACTCGATCCAGTGGCCGCTCTCGTCGTCGAGCACGTGGTTGCCGGTCGACTTGAGGCCGCCCTCCCAGTAGTAGTTCTTCCACGGGCCGGTGCGGTTGCCCTGCTCGTCGTACGCGCCCTCCCAGGCTTTGCGGCCGTTGGTCCAGTACGCCGTCCAGTAGCCGGAGCGGTTGTCGTGGAAGAACTCGCCGGTGACCTTGGGCTCGCCGGTGTCGAACCAGGCCTTCATCGGCCCGTCCTTCGAGCCGGCGACGTAGGTCTCCTCGTGGTCGGGGTTGCCGTTCTCGAACCACCAGCGCCACAGTCCCTCCTGCTTGCCGGCGCGGTAATCGCCCTCCTCGCGCGCCTTGCCGGTGGGCCAGAACTCCTTCCAGTGGCCGTCGCCGGCGACGATGGTGCTCGAGCCGAAGATCTTGCCGTCCTTGGCGCGGAAGACGTGCTCGCCGTCGGGGATGCCGCCCTTGTACATGCCGCGGCGCAGGACCTCGCCGGTCGGGTGCCAGTCGATGGCCTCGCCGTCGAGCACGCCGTTCTCGTAGTGCCGCTCCCAGCGCCGCTTGGCGTCCTCGAAGTAGCCGGTCCAGGTGCCGAGCCGCGTCTCGAACGGCGGCATGCCCTTCTGGCAGCCCTCCTCGCGCGCGGCGAAGTCTACCGTCCACATGGCGTCCTCGATCTTCCGGCACGCCTCGAACTGGGTGCCTACGCGCTCGCCGTCCTTGTACTCGACGGTGCGGAAGAGCTGCCCATTGACAAAATACTCGTTCCATTTGCCCTGGCGTTTGCCAGCGACATAGCTGCCCTCTTCGATGAGCGCGCCCGACTCGGGGTGGTAGTGCTTCCACGGCCCCTCCTCCAGACCCGCCTTGTAGGCGCCTTCGGACAGGAGGAAGCCCTTCTCGGTCCAGCTCTTCCACGGGCCCTCGGGGAGGCCTTTGGCATATCTGCCCTCGCGCGACTTGAAGCAGCTCCGGTGCCATTCGACAAAATCGCCGTCGAGCTCGCCGTCGACGTAGTTCTCCTCCGACTCGGGCTGGCCGTTGGGGTGGTAGCCGCGGCCCGGCCCGATGCGCTGATCGTCCTGCCACATCTGGGTCGAGCGCAGCGCGCCGCTCTCCCAGAAGCCCTGCCACAGGCCGTTCTTCTTGCCGCCGACGAAGGCGCCGGTCTCGCTGATCTTGCCGCTCTGGAGGAGGCCCACCGAGCGGCCCTCGAGCACGCTCTGGTGCATCTCGACCGCGGCCGAGATCCAGCCGCCGCCGTCGCTGTCGAAGATGTACCAGACGCCTTCCTGCTGGCCCTTGATGACGCAGCCCTCGGCCTTCTCGTTGCGAAGCCAGCGCCCGCCGGGCTTGGCCTTGCACTCGGCCGCGTCGGTGACCTGGCCGGGGAAGATCTGGTGCCAGTCGGGCAGCTCCTGCGGCATGGGCGGAGGCGGCTCGCCGGGCTGGGCGTGCGCGGGCGTCGCCAGCCCGAGCGCGGCGAGCGTCCCCACCGCCGGCAGAGCCGCGAGCGCGGCCGTCATGATGCAGCTCGACCAGCGTCGCGTGGGCGCGTTCATTCGTCGTCCCCGTCGTCCTTCGGCTTGAAGTCGTTGCCGAGGATGCCCTCGAGGGCCTTGTCCGAGTCCTGTCGCACGGTCGAGCCGTCGAGGCTGTTGATGTCGCTCGAGGTGAAGGCGACCTTGGGCGAGAAGATGCCGGCGATGAAGGCGTCGACGGCCTTGCCGACGGCGTCGGCCTTCTTCGGGTCGACCTCCTTGTCGACGCAGCCGATGCGGAAGCCGTCGGCGGCGGCGAGGCAGATCTCGGGGTGGTCGTCCTTGCCGCCCACGTGGATCTTGAACGGCGCGCCGTCCTGCACGCTGAAGCGGCGCGAGTCGAGCAGCGCGTTGGCCACCATCGCCAGGAGCGGCCCGTTGTCGTAGCTGACCTCGACCGGCACCTTCACCTGCAGGTGGCGGAGCGCCGAGGGGAAGTTGTGGAGCACCTCGCGGAGGTACTTCACGGCCGACGCGCTCGAGCCCTGCCCCTCCTCGGCCAGCGCGCCGGCGATGTAGGTCATGGTCCGCCAGCGCATGAGCGCGTTCTGCTTCTGCAGCTCGCCCAGCGCCTTCTCGCCGAGGTTGATGGCGTCCGACCAGTGGCCGTCCTGGAAGTCGAGCTCGCCCTCGAGCGAGTCGAAGTAGCCGTTGCCGAGCCGCGGCTCGTCGAGGCGCTTGGCGTCGGCCAGCGCCGCGCGCACGAGGCCGGTGCCGGAGGATCCTGCCGAGGCCGCCCGCCCACCAGGGCGCACGCCGCGCAGGAACGGGCGCAGGTTGGTGACGAGGATGTCGTCCTTCACGCCGAGCTCGAGCATGATGCGCGAGAGCTCCCACTGCTTCATCTCGATGCCGACGGTGTCGAGCGTCGCAGGTGTCGGCGACGACGCCGCGCACGGAGCGCTCGTCCTCGAGCTCGCGCGCGCGCATCTCCAGCGCCAGCCAGGTAGAGGGCGGCGTGGCCGAAGCGGATGTCGTCGAAGCGAGACCGAGGTCATGCCGGTCCGATCGGGCGCCTGGAAGACGATCTCGAGAGCTTCATGCCCTCGGGGAACTTGCCGCGAGATAGAGGATCTCGGCGATGTAGAACTTGTTGTTCTTGTCGAACATGGGCCGGTAGCGCGGCTCGATGCGCGCGCGCGCCAGCTTCTTGAAGGCGGAGATGGCCTTCTGGAACTCGCCCTCCGCCAGATAGATGGAGACGAGGGTGCTCGTAGCTCGGGTCTGGGCAGTCGTCGTAGTCGGCGCGGATGGCTTTCCGCGCGAGCTCCTCGGCCTCGTCGAACTTGAACAGCGTGAGCGCCGCCTGGGCCGTGTTGTGGAACAGGATGCACGAGCGGTTCTGGGTGTTCTCGATGCCGGCCTTGCCCCAGTTGTAGGAGGCCACGCGATCGAGGCGCTCGTCCTCGACGGCCATGAGGCCGTTGTAGGCGGCGACGCGGTCGACCAGATCGTCGCCGCGCATGAGCGTCTGCGCCGCCTCGATGGCCTCGTCGTAGCGGCCGAGCTTCATGAGCGGCCAGATGCGGAGGCGCGTCATCTTCGGCGCGTAGAGGCTGTCGTAGTCGTCGAGCGCGGCCAGCTGCCCGAGCCGGTCCTCCATCTCGCCGAGCAGCTCGCTCTCGGCGATGAGCAGGCGCTTGTGCCAGCCGCTGCGCGGCCTCGTCGCTCGGGCGCGCGCCGAAGTGGTCGGTCAGCGTCTTCTTGGCCTTCTCGATGAGGAACTGGCGCGCGCGTGGTGGCCCTCCTCGAGGTGGAAGACCTGCGACAGGATCCACGTCGCGAGGAACGAGTCGGGGTCCTTCTCGGTGACCTTCTCGGCCAGCTCGCGCGCCTTGATCATCTTGCCGGCGTCGAGCGCCGCGAGCGCCTCGCGCTCCTCGGCGGTGCCGGCCAGCATCGGGTCGTTCGAGCTGACGAAGCCGAAGGCGTCGAGCTGAGCGCTGGCCGTGCCGCTCAGCGCCACCACGGCGCCGACCGCCACGACCGCGACCGCGGCCGCGATGGCGACCGTCAGCGCGACGGCCCGCACTCCCCGACCGCGACGCGCTGGGCTCATGACTTGCTGCCCCTCAGCGTCGAGCGGGCCAGCGTGTCCATCGGCTTCTTCATGCAGTCGCGGATGACGATGCCGACGTCCTCGACGCCGGGGACGAGCTCGGTGCGGTGCTGGAAGAGCGGCACCGCCAGGTGCTCGATGTCCTCGGGCGCCACGAAGTCGCGGCCGCGCAGCATGGCCAGCGTCTGCAGCGCCGGCACCGACAGCACCAGCGAGCGCGTCGACACGCCCTGGAGCACGCGCTTGTCCTGGCGCAGCGTGCGCGCGATGTCGACCAGCGCCTCCTGCACGGCCGGCGCCACGAAGACGTTCTGGCGGATGAGCTTCCGCGCCGCGAGCAGGTCGGAGCGCGCCGCCTTGGGCAGGCTGGTCGGGTCGCGCGGGTGGCCCCAGGTGCGCAGCACCTCGAGCTCGGCGTCGCGCTCGATGTGCTTCATCTTGATCTTGAAGAGGAAGCGGTCGAGCTGGGCGAGCGGCAGCGGATAGGTGCCGACGGCGTCGAGCGGGTTCTGCGTGGCGATGACGAAGAACAGCTGGTCGAGCTTGTGCGAGGCGTTGTCGACCGTGACCTGCTTCTCGGCCATGGCCTCGAGCAGCGCCGACTGCACCTTCGGCGTGGTGCGGTTGATCTCGTCGACGAGCAGCACGTACGAGAACACCGGCCCGCGCCGGAAGTGGAACTGGTTCGTGTCGACGTCGAAGATCATGACGCCGGTCACATCCGACGGCAGGAGGTCGGGCGTGAACTGCACGCGCCGGAACTCGGGCAGCGAGCCGCCGTCGCGCGCGGGCTGGTCGTCGTAGATGGAGCGGCCGAGCGCGTTGGCGAGCGTGGTCTTGCCCGAGCCGGGGTAGTCCTCGAGCAGCACGTGGCCGTCGCCGAAGAGCGCGACCAGCACGAGCTCGATCACGTCGTCGCGGCCCATGACGTTGTCGCGCATCCAGGCGCGCACGATCTCGGCCAGCGTCCGCACCTCGGACAGCGACTGCACGTTCCCCGGGGACTTGGCGCCGAGCGGCGCAGGCGCCGGGTCGGCGAGCGGCGGGAGCGGGTTCAGGTTGTCGAGGCCAACGGTCACGGGCGACTCCTTCGTATCGATGACTAGGCTCGGGGCCAGGCGCGACTCAGCGCGACAAGAGCCAGCCGAGGGGGTTCAAGGCCGCGCCGAGACGCCTGTGCCACGGCACGTTCTTCCTCACCTCGCCGGCGGTCTGGCGATAGAGCGCGCGCACCGCGCTCGGGTCGGTGCGCTCGGCGCGATGCCCGAGCGAGCGCTTGAGGTGCTCCATGGTCAGCGGCTCGAGGCTCGGCGCCACGCCGGCCATGCGGCGCGCGAAGCCCTCGAGCGTCTCGCCGAAGGCGCGCCTCTCGCCGAGGTCGGCGAAGCGATCCATGGTGCCGACCATGGCCCAGCGGTGGGCGCCGGTGCCGGCGCCGAGCACGGGCAGGAGCCGGCGCGTGATCTTGACGACGTAGGCCGCGACCAGCGCCGCGCCGACGAGCGCGATGAGCACCCATAGGATGATGCTGAAGTCGAAGCCCTTGGCGTTGGGGTCGGCCTTCTGGCCGCCCGAAGGGTCCTTCCGCGCGATCTCGCCGAGCATGTTGGCGAGGTCCTGGTCGACGATCTGCTGGGGCGGCTCGTCGGACTGCTCGGGGTAGACGTCGAAGGTGACCCAGCCGATGCCGTCGAGGTGGATCTCGGGCCAGGCGTGGGCCTGGTTCCCGAGGATGAGCATGCTCGAGCCGGAGCCGCGCTTCTTGGTGTCGACGCCGTAGCCCACCGCCACGCGCGCGGCGATGCCCTGGCTCCGGAAGAGGAAGACGGCCGAGTGCGCGAAGTGCACGCAGTAGCCGCGCATCGAGCCGAACAGGAAGGCCGCGGTCGGGTCCTCCTCGGAGGTGATCTTCTCCTTCAGCGTGTAGTAGCCGTTCTTCTCGAGGTAGCGCTTGATGGCGTACGCCTTCATGAGGTCGTCGTCCTGGAAGCGCGGGTCGAGGTCCCTGACGATCTGGTCCGAGAGGGCCAGGTAGCGCGGGTCGTCGGGGTAGTCGAGGTAGTGCTTCTTCGTCTTCTCGTCCCAGGTCGAGGGCACCGACTTGCGACCCAGGAGCCGCTCGTAGTCGACCGACAGCGTCTCCGAGGTGACCTCGTAGGCGGCCACGAAGAGGTTCGGGTTCGGGTTCTCCAGCGGGCGCAGCTCGGACGCGTGCGACAGCGCCACCGGCTGCGGGTGGTCGGCGAGCAGGAACATCGAGGTCGGGACCTTGGTGTGGGTCGCGACGTTCTGCTCGGGCGCGGCGTCGACCGGGCCGGTGGTCGGGTACTTGGTGATGACGTCCTGGTCCCAGGTGCCGGTCGTGTCGGCGGCGAGGTGCGTCTGGTCGAACGTCGAGAGCACGTTCTGGCGGAAGTAGAGCACGCCCTCGTCGGACTCGAAGTCGTCGTGGAAGGTCACGACGGCCACCGGCTGCGGCGGGTTCGGCGGCGAGAAGCTCTTCGAGTACGGGTTGTTGGAGTTGCCGCCGCCGCCGCCCCCACCCTTCGAGTTCGGGCCCTTGTCGGGCTTGCCGTCGCCGTCCTCGTCGTCGGGCTTGCCGTCGCCGTCGGCGTCGGGGTCGTCCTTGTCGGGGATGCCGTCGCCGTCGGTGTCCTGGTCGTCGGGCTTGGCCTTGTCGTCGCCGTCGCCGAGCAGCGCCGAGGTCGGCAGCGTCTTCGGCTGCGGCGGCTTCCGGTCCTCGAGGATGAAGTACACGCCGACGCCGACCGCCAGCGCCACGATCATCGACAGCGCCGTCTTCACGCCGCCCGAGCGGCGGAGCAGCATGATCATCGAGAAGACCGCGATGGCCACGCCGAAGGCTCGCAAGAGCACGGTCGGGTCGAAGCCCTCCGACAGCGCCAGGTCGGAGAAGCCGCGCGGGTGGTTGAGGTTGTAGTTGCGGTGGTCGATGAAGACGTAGACCACGGCGAAGGCGATGATGATGACCTCGACCGCGCCCACCGGCCGCGACTTCTTGGCCAGGTAGCGCACGGTGAAGAGGATGCCGCCGAAGCCGAGGCCGAAGAGCAGGACGTCGGAGAGGTAGATCGTCCCGTTCACGCCGAGCGCCATGGCGATCCACGTCGTGTCGCGCACGACCCACGACAGGAAGATGCACAGCGCCGCGACGGCGACGCCGATGAGCGCCACCGCCAGCGGCCGCATCGAGGCCGAGAAGGCGCGCTGGGCGAGGAACGAGCCGAAGACGATGGCGCAGCTCAGCGCCACGAGGCCGGCGGTCGTGGCCAGCGACCAGAACATCAAGAGGAAGGCCGCCTCGTACATGACGGCCTTGACGATCTGGGCCGGCAGCGACTCCGAGGGGGTCACGTGGCTGAGCTCGCCGCGACCCACGCCGAGGGTGTTGGACGCCGAGGCAGTCGTCACGAGAGGGCCCTCCACGCGTCCATCGAGACCTGATCGAGGCGCGCGCCGCTGGCGCGATGGATGACGCGCAGCTCCATGCCGGCCTGGCGCAGGCGGTCGTGGATGACCGGCACCTCGCGCAGCGCGCGGCGGTTGGCCACGTCGTCCTTGGGCGCGAACAGGAGGCGCGAGAGGCGCGAGCCCTTCTTGGCCTCGATCTGCCCGTCGATGGTCATGACCACCATGGGCGGCATGGGCAGGCGCCGCGACGCCGCCACCAGCTTCTCGACCCACACGCCGTCGGCGCCGGGCGCGAACACCACCAGGTTGTCGAGGCGGCCGCGATCGACCGAGCGCAAGAGCGGCGCCAGCGAGTCGGCGCCCGAGTCGCGGAAGGCGCGCGACTCGATGACCTGCTCGATGGCCTCGCCGACCTTGGACGTCGGGCGCGCCGCGCCCTCGGCCGCGAACACGAAGTCGTGGCCGAGGAGGCCCTGCTCGAGGAAGAGGCGCGCCGTCGAGGCCGACGCCTCGTCGCCGCGGCCGGCCACGAAGAAGCCGACCATGGCCGGCTTCGGCGCGATGGCGCGCTCGGGCTCGCGCACCATGAGGCGGCGGCTGCGGGCGTAGACCTTCCACAGGATGTGGCGCACCGGGTCGCCGTGCGCGTAGCGGCGCATCTCGACGAGCTCGCCCAGCGGCTGCCCCGACGGGTGCGAGTAGCCGTCGTCGGTGGCGCGGCGGATGGCCAGCGTCAGGTCGGCGCGGCCCGGCACCGGCTGGATGCGCAGCGGCGAGACCCAGCGGCGCGTGAAGCGCACCTCGGCGAAGCCGAAGACGTCGCGCAGCGTGAAGCGCCGGACGATCGACTCGAAGCGGCCGCGCTCGCGCGGGGTCACCGTCTCGACCCAGGCCGAGCCGTCGGCGCGCGTCTCGACGTCGACCGCGTCGGGCTCGTCCCAGTCGAGGCCCACCTGCACGAGCGGCACCCACGGCAGACGCGGGCACAGGAACGCCGTCTGGTAGGGGATGCCGACGGTCAGCGACTCGGGCAGGCCCGACGGCCGCTTGCGCACGACGGCCGCGAAGATGGGCCAGAACACCAGCACGAAGAACAGCGACACGCCGACCAGCGCCAGCAGCACGAGCGAGATCGCCATGACGATGAAGTCGGCGGTGTTCTCGGCCACGACGAAGTAGCCGACGGCGCCGATGGCGGCGAGCACCACGCCGAGCGTGGTCAGCGGGAAGTAGTCGCGCACGCGCCCGACCAGCTGGCCGAAGGTGCGCTTGCGGCGCGCGGGGAGCGCGCTGGGCGCGGCCGTCGCCGGGGCACCGGCCGGAGCCGACGCCGATGTGTGCAGAGCCTCGGCCTGGGTTTGTGTCACGTCGGTCCGTGTCTCCTGACGACGCAGGCGATCGCGTCGCCGGGTCGAGACGCCCGAGGGCGCTCGCGTTGAAACGCCGTATCCTGATCCCCTTTCGGACCGAGCGCAACCCGCGCTGCGGCGCCCCTGTTCCCATTCGGGCCCGGGCGCCCGCGGTTGACCGCGGAGCCCGGCCGGGCCATTCGAGGCACGGCGCCCGAGCCCGGCAAGGGCCGCGCCGGAGGGTTCGCATGTTCGGACGGGCGCCCGGGGCGGGCAGGATCGCGGCCGCGATCGCGGTCGGCATGGCCATGGCGGTGGCCGCGGGTGCGGCCGGCTGCGGCGGCTCGGGGTGCGGCCACGGCCGACGAGGCGATCGCCGGGCTGCTGGCGGCCGCCCGCGCCGGCGACGTCGCGCAGGCGGCGGGGCTGTTCCCGAGCGCGGCGGTGCTGGCGTCGGCGCTGTCGTGCCCGTCCGGCTCGGAGCTCGCCGGGCGCTACGGCGAGGACGCCGTCAAGGCCACGCTGAAGGCCGAGCTGGCCGGGCTCGCGGGCCTCGGGCTGGCCCGGCGCGCGCCCGAGCGCGACGCGTCGGAGACGGTGGCGGTCGGGGCCGAGCTCGGCGGCTGCCGCGCCACCGCCCCGCTGCGGCTCGAGAAGGTGGGCGTCGTGCTGCGCGACGGCGGCGGCCGCGAGGCGCCGGAGGTCCTGCGCTTCGCGGTCATCGGCGAGCGCTGGTACCTGCTCCGGCTGTGAGGCGCCGACGCGTCGGGCGATGGACAACCTGGGTTGTGCATCGCCGCGGGACGACGACCGACGGAGACGGCGCTCGTCCGTGCCTCGTGACAACGCGCGCCAAACGTGGTGTCGAGGGGCGATGGTGACGCGCTTCCACGGCCTCACGACCTATGACGGCTTCCATCCGCGCTGGCGGGCCGACGCCACCGTGCTGGTGCCGTTCGGCGATCGGCCGTGGTGGGTCGGCAGCTTCTACGACGCGCGCGCGCCCGACGACGCGGACATCTTCTACTCGAACGAGTGCCCGACGGTGACCGCCGACGGCGAGCGCCTGCGCTGGAGCTGGGGCGAGCGCGGCGGCTCGACGCGCTGGTTCGTCGGCACGCCGCACGTCGACCACCCGCGCGCCTTCCAGCTGCCCTTCTTCTACTTCCGCTGGGGCGACCTCCGGCGCGCCCCGCGCCCCGAGCCGGCGCGCGCCGAAGGCATCTCGTTCCTGGCCGGCAACGTGGCCCACGGCGACCTCGCCCGCGCGCGCCTCGACCTGGCCGTCGGCCTCGCGCGGCACGTCCCGGTGCACACCAGCGAGCGCCTGAGGGCCCACTTCCCGGCCGACAGCCGCGCCGTGTTCCACCGCATCGGCCCGACGCTCACCGACAAGATCCGCTTCGTCTCGAGCTTCGACTACAACCTCGCCGTCGAGAACGCGCGCCACGATGGCTACCTCACCGAGAAGCCCTTCGAGGCGCTGTTCTCGGGCGCCGTGCCCATCTACGCCGGCGACCCCAGCGTCGGCGCGTGGCTCGAGCCCGAGGCCATGGTCGACGCCGGCGACCTCCAGGTCGAGGCCGTGCTCGAGCGCGTGCTCGCCGCGCGCCGCGCCGGTCTGCCGGCCCACGTCGCACGCCACCGCGACGCGCTCGTGCGCGTATCGCTCGAGAGCATGATGGGGCGCCTCTGGGAGCTCTCGGCCACCATCGCCCGCGACCTCGACGACCACACCCCCGGCTGGCGCGACCCGGTCCGCTACCGCGCGCGCCGCGCCCGCCACGCAGGGCCGGCCGAGCGGCTGGCCAGCGCCGGCTGGCGCGCCGCCGTCGACACCTTCGACGCGTTGCCGGCGCCGCTCCGGAGCTGGGTCCCCACCGGCGCGCGGCGCGCCGTCGGACAGGGCTGGCGGGCGCTCATGAACCGCATCCGCGGCTCGTGACCGCGCGGGCGACGGCTAGCGCAGCTCCTTCCGAACCACGAGCTTCAACCCCGACCACGTGTCGTCGACGGCGCACACCTTCACGTCGACCAGCCCGAGCGGCAGCGCGACGTCGCGGATGCGGTCCTCGCTGATGTCGGTCGCCAGCCTGGCCACGCCCTTCGGCGGGTTCTTCTTCGGCCAGGCGACCCACAGCATGCCGGCCGGCTCGGCCTTGTCCTTGCCGCGCTTCGGGCGGCCCGGCGCCAGCGCGGCCATGTGCCCGGGCAGCACCGCGGCCAGCTCGGCGACCTCGGTCGCGAAGTGGAGGATGACGTCCCACGGCCCGCCGCCGGCCGTGGCGTAGACCGCGTCGTCGGGCAGCTCGGCGCGCACCGACGGCGGCAGCGCCACCGTCAGCACGCGCTGCCCGGCGGCGACGCCGAGCTTCTTCGAGAGCGGTGTGCCTGAGTAGCCCGCGCTCATCGCGACGCCCCCGCCACGCCCGCGCTCAGGCCGCGGCCTGACCCGGCGCCTGCTTGCGCTTCAGGATCTTCACGGCCTGGAGGATCTCGTGGTGGAGCGACGGGCGCGGGTCGACCTGGAGCCGCTTCTGCAGCGCGTCGATGGTCGCCTTCTCGGGCGCGGCCACGCGCGAGATGGCGAAGACCGCCTTGGCCGCCAGCATGCCCTGCATGTCGGGGAGCAGCGTCAGCAGCGCCTGCGTGGCGGGTCGCGCCTTGATGGCCAGGTCGCCGAGGATGCGCACCGCGTTCTCGCGCGCGATGAGCGACACCTCACCGTTGGTCGCCACGCCCACCAGCGCCGGCACGAAGACCTCGTGCATGCGGGCCGCGACCTTGCCGATGGTGATCAGCATCCAGTCCTCGCGACCGACCAGGTTCTGCATCAGCACCGCGGCGCAGCGCTTCGGGCCGAAGTTGTCGAGGGCCGAGAAGATGGCGCGCCGCACCGCCTCGCCGCCCGGCTTGACGGTGTCGCGCAGCGCGAAGGTCAGCGCCGGGATGCTCTTCGCGTCGTCGTGCTTGAGCGTGCCGAAGGCCTCGGCGGCCGCGATCTGCACGGCCGGGATCGAGTCGCGCAGGCAGCGCCCGAGCGACTCCAAGAGCTCGTCGGCCGCCTTCGGCAGGAAGCCCGAGGCGCGCGACGCGTTCTCGCGCACGACCTCGCGCCCGTCGGCCAGCGCCGACAGCATGAAGTCGGTCGCGAGCTTGGCCGCCTCGGGCCGGATGACGTCGACCGCCAGCGCGCCCTTGTCGAAGCCGAGGATCGGCATCGGCACGGGGTCCTTCTGGAACTCGGCCGGCGTCCGGCCCTCGAGCCGGAAGAGCGCCTTCTGCGCCGCGCCGATGACCGCCGGCAGCGGGTGCCGCAGCATGGCGATGACCCGCGGCATGCCCTTCAGCGAGCCGTCCTTGTCGACGGCGTAGAGGAGCGCCAGCGTCTTCAGCGCGTTCAGCTGGATGAGCTGCGAGGGGTGCTCGAGCGCGGCGATGACGGCCGGCGTGGACGCCGGCGCCAGCTTCACGAGCAGCGGCGTGACCGTCCGCTTGGCCAGATCGGGCGCCACCCACAGGCCGGCGATGAGCGCCGGCAGCGCCGCCGGGCCGAAGCCGAAGAGCGCGTCGGCGGCCGGCTTCCTGATGAGCTCGTCCTGCTCGCCCAGCGCCTCGACCAGCGCCGTCGCGGCCGGCAAGGCCTTCATGCCCAGCGCCAGCAGCGTCTCGGCCGCCGCGTGCTGGACGTCCTCGACCTCGTCCTTCAAGCGGATGGCGAGGTGCGGGTGGAAGACGCCGAGCGCCTGGTGCGCGCGCACCGCGTTCTCGCGCACCTTCCGGCGCCCTCGCTCATGGCGCGCTCGAACCACCTGGCGTCGTAGCCGGCGAACGCCTGGCCGAGCTGCTCGACCGTCAGCGTCGCCTCGGCGAAGTCCGGCGTCGGCAGCACCAGCGGCTCGGCGAAGTCCGTCGGCAACGGCACGTCGTCGAGATAGTCCAGGGTCTTTCGCACCTCGAGGCGCACGTTGCGATTCTCGTCGCGCTTCATCAGCGAGATGGTCGGCCGCGCGGCGCGCGCGATGTCCTTGTCGATGAGCCGGAGCGCGATGAGCGCGTTGCGGCGCACCAGCGGCGACTCGTAGCGCAGCGCCAGGACGAGCGCGTCCATGGCCTTCGCGCCGAGGTTGGCCAGCATCGGCAGGATGGCCCGGCCGACCAGCTCGGGCTCGTCGTCGAGCCCGTACATGAAGGCGTCGATGGCGAACTCGCCGTAGGCGGCCAGCGCCTGCTCGGCGAGGCGCACCACGCGCGGCGAGGCGTCGTCGAGCGCCACCACCAGCTCGATGGCCACGTCGCGCCGCGGCTTCAGGTGCCCGAAGGCCTCGGCGGCCGCGACGCGGACCTCCTCGGACGGGTCCTTCAGCGCCATGAGCAGGTGCTTCACGGTCGTCTGCTGCGCGCTCTCGAGGAGGCCGAGGCCGATGGCCGCGTTCTGCCGGACGAGGTCGCGCCCGTCGTAGAGCGCGTGCACCAGCAGATCGAGGCGCAGGTCGTCGACCCGGTCCTGGAGCTGGGCCCGCGAGTACGGCGTCCGGTCGAAGTCGGGCAGCGGCAGCGGCGTCGGCTCGAGCGCGGACGGCGCGTCGGCCTTGCCGTCGATCTTGTCGAGCACCGCCACCGCGCGCGCCTTGGCCTGCGGGTCGCCGGTTTGGGCGACGGCGTCGATGGCGTCGCGGTGCGGCGCGAGCTCGTCCTTCTTGAACTCGATGAGCACGCGCAGCGCGCCGGCGTGGAGCTCGGGCGTGTGGCGGTCGAGGCCGTGCACCAGCGCCTGCAGCGCGTTGTCGCCGAAGGCATAGAGCAGCGGCACGAGCGACTCTTCGAGCGCCACCACCGAGCTCGTGGCGAGCCCGAGCGCCAGCGCCGGGAAGGCCTTCTCGCCGAGGCCCGACAGCGCCTCGCGCGCGGCCTTCCGCACCGACGCGGCGCGGTCGGCCAGCGCCGTGACGAGGATGGGCGCGGTCTTCTCCGGGAGGCCGAGCGCGCCGAGCGCGGTCATGCTGGCGCGCCGGACGTCGATCGACTCGTCCTTGCCGGCGACCGCCAGCCGCGCCAGCGCGTCGGCGGCGTCCGGGCCCATCAAGCCCAGCGCGGTGGCGGCGTTGGCGCGCATCCACGGGCGCCCGTCGGCCAGCGCGCGCTTCAGGCGCTCGAGGTTGGTCTTGTCGAGGTGCGGCGCGATGGCCTTCGCGTCGAGGGTATGGTCCTCGAAGTCGGGGATGCCGACCGGGTCCGGCTCGAGCACCTTCGGCGGCCGCGGCTTGCCGCCCTTGATGGCGTCCATGGCCAGCGCGGCCTGCGTGCGCACGCGCTTGATGGGGTCGGCCAGCGCCGCTTCGAGGATCGTCCCAGGCCTGGTCGGCGCCCTTCGCGCCAGCGCCTCGAGGGTCATGGCGGCGTTGATGCGGATGAGGCCCGACGGGGCCTTCAAGGCCTTCACCAGCGTCGGGACGCCGCGCCCGCCGATGACGTCGAAGACCGGGATGATGGTCGACGGCGCGACCTCCGGGTCGACGCGCAGGCACTCGATGAGCGCGCTCGGGTCCTCCTCGTGGAGGCTCGCCATGAGGTTCACGACGCGGCCGCGCAGCGCGGGCTCGGGGTCGTTCAGCGCCACCGCCAGCCAGAACGCGGCCGGTGCGGCGTTCTTCGGGCCGAGTGTCTCGAGGCCTTCGACCGCGGCCTCGCGCACGCCCGCGTCCGAGTCGCGCAGCAGGATTGCGAGCGCCGCGCCGACGCGCTTGGGCGGGCTCGACACGAAGCCGAGCGTGCGCGCCGCGTTCTTCTTCACCTGGTCGCGGCCGTCCTGGAGCGCCTTCAGCAGCACCTCGAGCATGACGTCGCGCGCGTACTGGCGGAGCAGCGGCTCCGACAGCACGGTCGTCACCATGTCGTCGGGGATGGGCAGCGGCGGCGCCGCGGCCGGCTCGACGTCCTTCCCGGCGATGTGGTCGAGCGTCGCCTGGGCCTCGGCCCGGACGGCGTCGTCGGGGTCGCCCTTCCGCGCCTCGACCTCGGCCTTCAGCGCCTCGGCGTTGGTCCGGCCGACCAGGCGCAGGGCGCGCAAGGCACCCGCGCGGATGAGCGACGAGTCGTTGCCGAGCGCGCCGCGCAGCGCGTCGAGCGTCGCTGCCAGGGCTGACGTCTTCGCGAGCGCCTCGAAGCGCGGCAGCACGGCCGCGCGCCCCAGGGCCTCGACCAGCGCCGGCAGCGCGGCCGCGCCGAGCTCGGCCAGCGCCGCCTTGGCGGCCTCGCGCACCGGCTCGAACTTGTCCTCGAGCGCGGTCACGAGCAGCGCCATGGCGTGCTGGGCGTCGTCCGACTTCAGGTCCACCGCGGCCAGGCGACCGAGCGTGGTCGCCGCCGCGCGGCGCACCTCGATGGCCGAGTCGCGCGCCACGACCGCGATGCTCTGGAGCGCCTGCAGGCCCTCGGCCCCGAACGCGCCGAGCGCCGTGACGGCGTTGCTCCGCACGAACGGACGACCGTCGCGCAGCGCTCGCACCATGCGCTCGGCGGTCGTCGCGCCGTCGGCCACGGCCTCGTCGAGCACCTTCCGATCGAGCATGCGCTGATCGAAGTCGCGGATGGCGACCGGGTCGATCTCGAGCACGCGCGGCGGCTTGGGCTTCCCGCCCTTGATGGCGTCGGCGGCCAGCGCCGCGGCCACGCGCGCCTGCTTGATGGGGTCGTTGGTCATGCCCTCGAGGATGTCGAGGACCTCCTCGGCGCCCTTCTTGGCCATGACCTCGAGAGTCTGGGCCGCGTTGATGCGCACGAGGCCGGACGACGACTTCAGCGCGCGGCCGAGCGTCGGGATGGCCGGCCGACCGATGCGATCGAAAACCGGGATGATGGTGAGCGGCGCGCTGTCGGGGTCCACGCGCAAGGCGTCGATGAGCGCCTCAGGCAGCTCGTCGTGCAGGCTCGCCAGGACCGTCATCATGCGGTCCTTGATGGCGAGCCTCGGGCTCGTCGAGCGCGACCGCCAGGAAGAACGCGGCGGGCGCGGCGTGCTTCGGGCCGAGCTCCTGCAGCGCCTCGACCGCGGCCTCGCGCACGGCCGGCTCGGGCGCGCGCAGGAGGATGGCCAGGCCGCCGGCCACGCGCTTCGGCGGGTTCTGGACGAAGCCCAGCGCGCGCGCCGCGTTGGCGCGCACGACCTCGCGGCCGTCG
Organism: Myxococcota bacterium; assembly: GCA_046351155.1. Taxonomy (GTDB): domain Bacteria; phylum Myxococcota_A; class UBA9042; order PHBI01; family PHBI01; genus JAXLYZ01. Next base: position 10,332 of record JAXLYZ010000014.1, on the reverse strand, counting down.
TGGGTCGCCTTCAAGAGGAGGTCGGCGTCCATGCCGGCCGTGAGCTGGCGCACCGTCTCGGGCGGCAGGATGACGACCTGCATCTCGGCCGGGATGGGCAGCGGCGAGAGCGCCACCGGCAGGACGTCGCGGCCTTCGATGTGGTCGAGCGTTCCGCTCGCCTCGGCGCGCACCTGGTCGTCGGAGCTCGCCTTCAGGCGCTCGACGTCGGCCTTGGCGAGCGTCGCGTGCTCGCGGCCGATCACCCGCAAGGCGCGCAAGGCACCCGCCCTCAGCAGCGGCGAGTCCGCGTCGAGCGCGGCCCGGAGGGCCGGCAGCGCGGCCGCGCCGAGCGCGGCGAAGACCGGCATGACGCTGTGCTTGGCCACGTCGGCCGGGCGGAGCAGGCCCTCGACCAGCGCCGGCAGCGCGCTCGCGCCGAGGCCGGTGAGGCCGGCACGCGCCGCCTCGCGCACCTTGTCGGCGCGGTCCTCGAGCGCGGTCACGAGCAGGAAGGCCGCGGTCTTCGCGGTTCCTTGGGCGTCGTCGGGGCGGCTCGCCGCCGCGGCGCGCGCGAGCTGCGCGAGCGCCTCACAGGCGGCGCGGCGGACCTCGATGGCCGAGTCGCGTGCGGCCACGGCGATGGAGCCGAGGGCGCCAATGGCATCGGCCGCGGCATCGGCAGCGCCGTCGGCCGCGAAGAGCCCGAGCGCGGTGACGGCGTTGGCGCGCACGAACGGCCGACCGTCGCGCAGCGCACGCACCATGCGCTCGACCGTGACCTCGCCGAGGTGCGGCGCAATGCGACCGGCGTCGAGCAGGGTCGCGTCGAAGTCGGGGATGGCGACCGGGTCCGGCTCGAGCACCTTGGGCGGCTGCGGCTTGCCGCCGCCGATGGCGTCGAGCGCGGCCTGGGCCGCCACGCGCACCTTGCCGATGACGTCGCCGAGGCGCGCTTCGAGCTCGCCCTGCGCGGCGTCGGCGCCGCGGCGCGCCAGCATCTCGAGCGCCCAGCAGGCGTTCACGCGGATGAGGCCCGACGAGCTCTGGGTGGCGCGGCCGAGGTCGGGGACGCCGGCGTGGCCGAGGCGGTACCACACGTTGAAGACGCCCTTCCGCGCCACCTCGAGGTCGGTGCGCAGGGCTTCGATGAGGAAGTCGGCGGCCTCGGGGTGGAGCGCCACGAGCACGTCGATGACGCCGTCCTTCACGCCGGCGTCGGGGTCGTTCAGCGCCGCGGTGAGGAACCACGCGGCCGGGAGCGCCGCCTTGCCGAGCGCCAGGTAGGCCTCGACCGCGGCCCGCCGCACCTCGACGTCGCCGTCCCGGAGCAGGATGGCCATGGGCGCCGCGCCCGCGCCGCCGGCCTCGCCGAAGCTGCCGATGGCGGTGGCGGCGTTGCGCTTCACGATGTCGCGGCCGTCGCGCAGCGCGCGCACGAAGTCGCCGACCGGGACATCGCCGCGCGCCTCGGCGATGTGCTGGCGGTCGAGCACCTCGGTCTCGAAGCCGGGCACCGGGATCGGCCGCGGCTCGGCCGCGGAGCGGTCGTCGAGCGGCTTTCCGGTGATGCGCGAGGCGGCCAGCGCGGCCTGCCGGCGCACGTTGGCGACGGGGTCCTTCAGGCAGCGCCCGAGCGCCGCCATCACCGCCTCGTCGTTCACGCCGACGAAGCCGAGCGCCTGGGCCGCCGCCGCGCGCACGTCCTCGAGCGGGTCGAGCAGCGCGCCGAGCAAGGCCGAGATGCCCTCCTCGGCGGCCTTGCCCAGGCTGCCGAGCGCGTTGGCCGCGACCTCGCGCGCCACGGCGCTCATGCCCGCGCCGGCCACGAGCACGTCGGCCAGCACCGGCACGGTGGCCGTGCCGAGCCGCGCCGCGGCGTGCTCGATGCCGGTCCGCGCCGGACGCGGCGTCTCGGTGCCGACCGCGTCGAGCGCGCCGGCCAGGCCATCCGGTCCGAGCGCGACCAGCGCCTGCAAGGCCGCCTGGCGCACGTCGGCCTGCGGGTCGCCGAGCGCGGTCACGAGCAGGCGCGACGGGCGCGCGCCGCCGAAGGAGGCCAGCGCGCGCGCCACCTGGACGCGCACGCCGACGTCGCCGTCGCGCACGACCGGGGCCAGCTTGAGCAGCACCAGGTCGGCCTTCTCCTGGGCCGACGAGAGCCGTCCGAGCCAGGCCGCGGCGTTCTGGCGCACATGCGCCCGGCCATCGCGCAGCGCGTGCAGCACCTCGTCGAGGGCCACGTCGCTGTCGGCCGGCAGCTCGTCGTCGCTCAGCGCGCGCTGCATGAAGTCGGCGATGGGGATGTCGAGCGGCGCCGTCCGCGGCGGCTCGACGACGCGCGAGATCTCGGCCTGGACCTTCTCGCACGCGACGCGCAGGCCCTCGTCACCGCTCGAGGTGGCGTTGGCGAGCAGCGCCTCCAGCGCCTGCATGTGCTTCTTGTCGACGGTGCCGAGACCTGAAAGCAGCTTGACGGCCAGCTCGCGCGCGTTGGGGTCGCGCAGCGCCTCGATGAGCGGCCCGACGGCCTGCCACTTCAGGCGGTCGAGGACGTCGAAGGCGGCGCGGCGCAGCCGCGGGTCCTGGTCGCCGAGCATCGGCACGAGCGCGCCCACGGCCAGCATGCCGCCGGCCTGGATGAGGAAGCGCACGGCCACCGACGACACCAGCGGGCGCACGTCGGACATGGCCGACACGTAGTAAGGAACGACCTCGGTGGCCTTCTGGGTGATGCGGCGCTCGAGCCCCTGGAGCGCCGTGTCGCGGATGCCCTCGCCCTTGTCCATGAGGGCGTCGAAGAGGATGGGGACGGCCACGGCCGTGCCGCCGACGCCCATGGCGCAGGCGCCGATGATCTCGGCGCGGACCTTCTCGTCCGCGTCCTTGGCCGAGATGCGCAGCATGACCTCGCCCGGCGCGGGCGGATCCTGCAGGAGCTGGAGGCCGCGCGCGGCGTTCCGGCGCACCTTCACCTGGCCATGCCAGAGCCCCTCGACGATCTCGTTCGCCGTCAGGCGGCGCTGACGGAGCAGCGAGGCGATCTGGTCGCGCTCGAGCTCATCCTTGTAGAAGTCCGGCAATACTTCCGGGCCGCCCGTCGTGCTCATGGTCTGCGCCCCTCGATCGGCCCGGTTTGCGTACCACGGGACCGCCGCCCGGACAACCGGCCGAGGCCGGCCAACGACGCGGCCTCGAACGCAGCGGCCCGCCGCTCCGGTGACGTTCGGAGCGGGCGCGGGCGTGGGGGCCCGACGATCCTCCTAAGGAATCCGGCGCGCGATGCCGATATCTGTGTGTCCGTGCCGCGCGCCCGGATCAACATCCTCAGAACAGGCCTCGCACGACCGTCCTGACGCATTGCACAGGCCGACGACCGGAGCGCACCACCGTGATGCCCCCCCTCGCGACCTCCTGGCGCCCGCTCGGCTCGGCCCTCGCTGCGCTCGCACTCGGCGCCTGTCCGGGCGGCGACCAACACCAGGGCACGGACGACGCCGGCGTCGACTCGCAGGTCCTGCCCGACGTCATCGCCTTCGACAGCGTGACCAGCGCGCCCGACAGCGCCGCTGACAGCGCCGTCGCGACCGACGCCATCGCGCCCGACGGCGACGAGGCCGACGGCGGGCCGACGGCCGGCGCGCTCGGCGCCGCCTGCGACGAGGCCGAGGACTGCAACTCGTCCTTCTGCCTCGAGGGCCGGGACGGCGGCGTGTGCTCGCAGACCTGCATCGACGCCTGCCCCAACGGCTGGGCCTGCCGCCAGAACGTGGCGGCGCTGCGCGGCCCGATGTCGTTCCTGTGCATACCGCCGTGGCCGACGCTGTACCGCCCGTGCCGGAGCAACGCCGACTGCCTCGCCGACCACGACGTGACGGCCCACGCCTGCATCCCGTCGGGCGACGTCGGCTCGTTCTGCGGCGCCCTGTGCCAGCGCGACGAGGACTGCCCGGGCGACGCCTTCTGCAGCCAGGTGGTCGACGTCGCCGGCAACACCACGCACCAGTGCGTGCCGGCGAGCGGCGAGTGCGGCCACCCGGCGCCAGCGCCATCGCCGAGCACCTCGACCGACTGCGCCATCGGCAACGCGCTCGGCCGCTGCCGCCGCGCGCACAGCTGCGGCGCCGGCGAGCTCATCGGCCTGCGACGCCGCGACGCCGGCGGCCGACGTGTGCAACGGCGTCGACGACAACTGCGACGGCCGGAGCGACGAGGACCTTCGCGTCAGGCCCGTGCCGGAGCCGAGAACGAGGCCGGCGCCTGCCGGGCGACCACGCCTGCGACGGCGCGGCGGGCGTGCGCTACGACGGCCGCAGGCTTGGCGACCGCCGAGACCTGCGACAGCAGCGACGAGGACTGCGACGGCGAGACCGACGAGCGCAGCGCCCTCGGCTACCACCTGGTTCGAGGACGTCGACGGCGACGGCAGCAGCACGAGCGTCGGCACCTGCGCAGCGCGCCCCGACGAGCGCCTTCACCGCCGCCACCAGTGACGACTGCGACGACGCGGCGAGAAGAGTCCGCCCCGGCGCCAGCGAGAGCTGCACAACGCCGTCGACGACGACTGCGACAGCAGCGAGACCGACGAGGCCGGCGCCGTCGGCTGCACCGTCTTCCCCTGCGAGGACGGCGACCGCGACGGCTTCGGCGACGCCGCCGACACGCGCTGCCTGTGCGCGCCGCTCGCGCCCTACGACGCCCGCGACGCCAGCGACTGCGACGACGCGCGCGCCGAGGTAGCGGGCCATCCGCGGTCGAGCGCTGCAGCGGCCAGGACGACGACTGCGACAGCCAGACCGACGAGGAGGGCGCCAGCGTGCACGCGCTCTACTTCGAGGACGGCGACGGCGACGGCTACGGCCGCTCGATCGCGTTCCGCTGCACCTGCGGCGCCTTGCGCCCCCGTTCTCGGCCAGCGCGGCGGCGACTGCGACGACGGCGACACGGCCTGGTCAGCCCGGGCGCGGCCGAGGTCTGCGGCGACGACCTCGACGACGACTGCGACGAGCTCACCGACGAGGCCGGCGCGCTCGGCTGCGCGAGACGCGCTCTACCGCGACGGCGATCGCGACGGCTTCGGCCTCGACGCCGACCAGGCCACCTGTGCGACCCCGAGGCGCCCTACGACACGCCGCAGGGCGGCGACTGCGCCGACGGCGAGGCGCGCGCCAACCCCGACGCGGTCGAGGTCTGCGACGGCATCGACAACGACCACGACAGCACCGTCGACGAGCCGGCGCCAGCGGCTGCGCCGTCTTCTACCAGGACCGCGACAAGGACCACCACGGCACGGCGACCGCGTCGGCGTGCCTGTGCGCAACGGCCTTCCCGTTTCACTGAGCACACCACCGACGACTGCGACGACTCGAACCCGTTCATCCTCGACGCCAGCGGGTGTACAACGGCCTCGACGACGACTGCGACGCCCAGACCGACGAGGGCGTCGAGGACCAGTGCCGTGGCCTGCAAGGACGAGGACCAGGACGGCCTGCAGAGCAAACGGCGAGTCGAACTGCCTGTGCCGGCCCGACGTGGCGCCGCGGCTTCACCACCAGCCGCCGCGGCGACTGCGACGACCACCGCGTCGACGCCTACCCCGCTGGCCGAGGAGCTGTGCAACGGCCAGGACGACGACTGCGACGGCGAGACCGACGAGGCCGGCGCGCTCGGCTCGTCACCTTCTACAAGGACAGCGGCGACAGCGACACGGCTCAGGCCATGGCCGAGCGGCAGCCGCTGCCTGTGCGCCGCGGCCGCGCCCTACAGCGCCGCCGCGCCGGGCGACTGCGACGACCAGAGCGCGCGATCGCGCCGGGCAAGGCCGAAGGTCTGCAACGGCAAGGACACCGACGACTGCGACACGCTCACCGGCGACCCGGCGCCGGCGGCTGCTCGCTCTTCGAGCGCGACACCGACGGCGACGGCTTCGGCATCGCGCTCGACACGAGCTACCTGTGCGCGCCGAGCGGGGCCTATCGCGCCACCGTCGGCGGCGACTGCGACGACCTCGACATGGGCATCAACCCCGCCGCAGCCGGTGTGCGACGGCAAGGACGACGATTGCAACGGCGTGGCCGACGACCACGTCGACGCCGGGCTGCACCGACCTACTACCGCGACGTCGACGGCGACACCTACGGCGACGCGACGAGCCAGTGCCTGTGCGCCCCGCTCGGCACCTTCACCGCCGCGCGCGCCGGCGACTGCGCCGACCTCACCCGCGCCAACGTGAAGCCGACCGCGACCGAGAAGTACAACAACGTCGACGACGACTACGACGCCCAGACCGACGAGAGCAACGCCGTCGGCTGCACCAGCTTCCTCCGCGACGAAGACGGCGACAGCTTCGGCAAGAGCGGCGACGCGCTGCGAGTGCCGCGCCCGGCCCGATCTACCGCGCGGTGGTGGGCGGCGACTGCGCCGACACCGACGCCGATCGCAACCCGGGCGAGCCCGAGGTCTGCAGCGGCAAGGACGACGACTACGACGCCGCCACCGATCCCGACAGCGCCGGCGGCTGCTCGGTGCGCTACAAGGACAGCGACGACGACGGCTACGGCGAAGGCGAGGATCAGCGCTGCCTGTGCGCCGTGGCCGCGCCATACGGCGTCACCGCCACCGGCGACTGCGACGACCAGAGCGCCGCCGCTGCCCCAACGCGGCCGAGGTGTGCAACGGCGTGAACGACGACTGCGACGGCCTCACCGACGAGGCCGGCGCCGGCGGCTACACCACCTACTTCCTCGACGCCGACGGCGACAAGGCCGGCGTGACAGGCCAGACGCTGTGCCTCTGCAGCGCCCAGGCCGCCTGCTCGGCGCTGGTCGGCGGCGACTGCGCCGACGGCGACGCGCGCCGCCCGCCGGGCAAGACCGAGCTGTGCAACGGCATCGACGACGACTGCGACGGCCAGACCGACGAGGTCGGCGCCACCGGCTGCGTGCAGTACTGGGCCGACGTCGACGACGACGGCTACGGCCAGGACGGCAACCAGGCTTACCTGTGCGCGCCGATCGGCGACTTCACCGCCATCCGCGGCGGCGACTGCGACGACAGCACGGCGCGGCGGGAGCCGGCGCTCACCGAGACCTGCGTCGCCATCGACGACGACTGCGACGGGCTCGTCGACGAGGTCGTCATGCGGGCGCCGTCCATCGGCTGGCCGACCTTCATGGGCAACACGCCGCTCAGGCCAGCTCTTCACCGTCGAGGGCCCGACCGACACCACGAGCGGCCTCTTCTGGAAGCGCCAGCTCGACGCCGGCCGAGCCTTCGAGGAACACGCCGGTCATCGACCCGTCGGGGCGCGTCATCGTGCTGCTCGGCCAGACGCTGGCAGCTCGACGCCGCCACCGGCGCCATCCGCTACGGGCACGGCGCTGCCCAGGTGGCCTACCCGCGCGCCAGCCCGACCGTGCGCGTCGGCGGCACCATCCTCGCTCCCAACGGCAACGGCGTGACGCTGGTCTCGGCCACCAGCGCCATCATCTGGACGCCGGCGGCGGCGCGCCCAACGACCTGGTGGTCCGGCGCGCCGCTGGTCGACAACTCGGGCCGCATCTTCGTCGTCTCCAACACGCACGTGCACGAGCTGCGCTCGGACGGCGGCGTGGCCTGGGCGACGGCCATCACCAGCACCGCCGCCCACCCGTCGACCCCGCGCTGGGCTCGACTCGCGCCTCTGCCGCGACCTCGGCCTGGGTCTACGGCTTCCAGCTCGACGGCACCAGAACTGGGAGTTCTGCGTGAAGACCGGGGCCGTCGCCGACACCACCAAGGTGCCGGGCGCGTCGGTCACCGTCAACGAGGTCGGCCGCCTGCTCGATACCGCTCGGCATTACCATGTACACGCTGTCGGACAACCAGACGAGCGCCACCACGGTGAGCTCGAAGTGCTCGCCGCCGGGCCGACCTCATCGGCGTCGCCGGCCATCTACTCGGACGCCATCGACTCCAACAACCCCGCATCGAGTGGCCCGTCGCCAGCCCGAGCGGGACAACGGCCTGGTCATGCTCAAGGCCGATCTGTCGGTCGACGCCACCAGGCGCTCGGCAAGAAGACGGCGGCGTCGTCGACGCCGGTGGTCGACGCGCGCGGCACCATCTTCATCGGCTCGAACGGCGCGACCGCCACCGACAAGGCGGTGTTCTCGGCGCGCAGGCCACCGCGACGCGGCCAAGGCGACGCGCCTGGCGGAGCTACAGCGTCGACGGCCGCGACATCGACGGCGCCGCGGCCTGCGATCGGCAACCACAACGTCGGCACCACGCTGGTGAAGTTCGTCGTCTTCGGCGACTCGACCGGCACCATCTACAGCGTGAAGTAGAGCAATATGAGGACGCGACATTTGTCAGATCGGCCCGCCGCCCTTCGCCTCCTGCCCGGCGGCCTCGGCCGCGCTGGCCACTCGGGCTCGCCGCCGCCCGAAGCCAGCACGCCGGCGCCCGCCTCGGACGGCAGCATCGACGACGACACCAGCCCTGACCGACGTCGCCAGCACCGACAGCCAGGTCACCGGCGACAGCGCGGACGGCGACGGCCAGGCCGAGGTCGAGGTCGCGGCCGACGTCGGCGACGCCACCCTGCCCGACGCGCCCGACGCCGACGCCGCGAGCGACGTCGAGGCCGACACGGCCGTCGTGCCCGGCGCGTTCGGCTGGCCTGCGACTCGAACGACGACTGCGACTCGGCTACCCGCATCGAGGGCTACGCCGAGCGCGTCTGCTCGAGGTGTGCTCGACGCGCTGCCGGCCGGCTGGTCGGCCACGCCGCGATCTGTCGTCCGGCAGCGACGACACCTTCGTGTGCGTCTTGTCGTTCCACCTGTGCAGCGTGCGACACCAACGCCAGGAGTACGAGGGCCGACGCCTCCTTCGGCTCGCGCTGCCTGCCGCGCGGCGACGGCAGCCGGGGCAGCTTCTGCGGCGGCGCCTGCGCGGCCGGCTCCGCACCCGCCCGGCTACCTGTGCAAGGCGTCGGTCGACGTCGGCGGCGAAGATCACCTGGTGCGTGCCGAGGACGACGCCGTGTGCAGCTGCTCGCCGCGCGCGCCGTCGCGGCCGGCGCCACCACCACCTGCTCACTCACCGCCGACCTCGGCACCTGCCTCGGCGAGCGCGCCTGCACCGCCGCCGGCCTCACCGACTGCGACGCGCGCACGCCCGCGCTCGACGACTGCAACGGCCAGGACGACGACTGCGACGGCGAGACCGACGAGGCCTACCTGCCCGGGCCGTGCACGATCGACAACGCCTGGGGCTCGTGCCCGGGCACCACGCGCTGCGGTTTCGACGCCGGCACCGAGTGCGTCGGGCCCACGCCGGCGCGCGAGTCCTGCGGCGACGCCGTCGACTCCGACTGCGACGGCGAGAGCGACGACGAGGACGCCGCCGGCTGCACGCCGTTCTATGTCGACCTCGACGGCGACGGCTTCGGCGTCGGCGCGCCGCGCTGCCTGTGCGCCCCGAGCGGCGACTACGCGGCGCCGGTCGGCGGCGACTGCGACGACGCCCACGGCAACGCGCGGCCGAACGGCAGCGAGGTGTGCGACGGGCTCGACAACGACTGCGACGGTGCCACCGACGACGCCGGCGCCATCGGCTGCTCCATCTTCTTCCACGACGGCGACGGCGACCACTTCGGCGACCCCGACGACTTCGCCTGCCTGTGCGCCCCCGACGCGGTGCACGGCTACAGCGCCACCGCCGGCAGCGACTGCGACGACGGCGACGACCACGCCAACCCGTCGGCGCCCGAGGTGTGCGACGGCAAGGACGACGACTGCGACACGCTCGTCGACGAGGAGGGCGCGGTCGGCTGCGCGCTCCACTTCGCCGACGGCGACGGCGACGGCTGGGGCGACTCCACCGCGTCGGCCTGCCTGTGCGCGCCGGAGGCGGCCTTCCCGCTGACGCGCGGCGGCGACTGCGACGACGCCCGGGCCAGCGCCAACCCCGGCGCCAGCGAGGCCTGCGGCGACGCCGTCGACAACGACTGCGACGGCCAGACCGACGAGCAGAACGCGCTCGGCTGCAGCGACTACCATCGCGACAGCGACGGCGATCACTACGGCGCGGCCGAGAGCCGCTGCCTGTGCGCGCCGGCCGCGCCCTTCGACGTGGCCGCCGGCGGCGACTGCGACGACAACGCCGCGGCCATCCACCCGGCCGCGCTCGAGGCCTGCAACGGCAGGGACGACAACTGCGATCAGCTGGTCGACGAGCCCGGCGCCAGCGGCTGCCAGGACTTCCACCTCGACACCGACCTCGACGGCTTCGGCGTCGACGACGACGTGCAGTGCCTGTGCGCCGCGGCCGTGCCCTACGGCGCGGCCAGGGGCGGCGACTGCGACG
>JAXLYZ010000013.1:0-225421 GCA_046351155.1 Myxococcota bacterium | reverse complement strand
GGTGCAGGCCTCGTCGGGCACCACCAGGCCGCGACCATCCTCGCAGCGCCAGCTCACCCCGCGCATGCTGTCGCCGCACGCCAGCTGGCACGCGCCGCGGGTCCCGACCCAGTGGTTGGTGACGCTCGCGCGCGTCTCGGGTGCCGGCTTCGGCCCGGCCGCGGCGCACGCCGCGTCGAGCAGCGCCTCGGTGGTGCGCCCGTCGCGGCACAGCGCCGAGCGCGTCTGCTGGCCGTTGGCGCAGCTCGACCAGGCCCCGACGACCCACGCGGCGCACGCCTCGGCGCCGCACGGCGAGAACATCGGCGGCCGGTTCGGCACGCCCTCGCAGAAGGCGTCGGGGTAGTAGCGATGCTGACCATCCGTGCACCAGGACTCGGTCGTCTCGACGTCGCACGCCGCCATGCACGGGTGCACGACGAGCGCGTCCCAGGTCAGGCCGCAGCCGCTGCACACGAGCCCGTCTCGGCCCTGGCAGGTCCAGGTGCCGCAGTCGAGGCACGGCGTCCCCGGCGTGTGGGCGAGCTCGCCGCAGCCGCCGCACGCGTTGGGCGCGCCGCCGTCGGCGCACAGCGGCTGGCTCGCCGACGCGACGCAGGCGCCGTCGACGCACTGCGAGCTCGGGCCGCACGCGCTGCCGTCGTAGGGCGCGAGCGTCTCGCCGTGGTCGACCACCGTCGTGCAGGCGAGGGCGTTGCCGTTGGTGCCGCACGCGAGCGCCGAGCACGAGCTGCCGACGCCCGCGACGGCGCACGCGACGAGGCCGTCGAGCGCGACGGGCAGGTAGGTGTCGACGGCCTTGCACTGCGCCGGCCGGCTCACGCACTCGCCCTCGAAGCAGCGCCCGCCGTTGGCGCTGAGGCCGTCGTCGCACGCGGTGCCCGCGGCCACGAAGCGCTCGGGCGGGCACTGGGCCGAGTGGTTGTCGCAGGCCGTCGCCAGCGCGCAGGCGCCGTCGGCCTCGCGGCAGGTGCGGCCGTCGACCACCGGCGCGCAGGTGCCGGGATCGCAGCACGCGTCGGCCAGGCTGCAGGTCGCGCCCGGCTTGAAGCGGCAGGTCGCGCCGTCGCAGCACGGGTCGGCGGCGCAGCCCTCGGGGGTGCGGCAGTCGCACTGCTCGTTGGGCTCGACGACGCCGTTGCCGCAGCGCGGGGCGGCCCACAGCGGGCCGGGCGGCGCGTCGAGGCAGCTCAGGTCGCGATCGGGGCGGCGCGTGGCGAAGAGGTCGGCGAAGGCCGCCGCGCTGCACGGCGACCAGCTGAGCGCGGCCGCGCCGTTGGTCGTGATGAGGCTGCTCATGAAGTTGCCGACGAGGGGGCAGGCCGAGCCGACGGCTCCGTCGTCGACCGGCAGCCCGAGCACGACGCCGAGCTCGTGGGTGAGGGCGGCCGCCTGGGTGGGCGTCGGGAGGCTCACTGGCGCCGCCGCGACGAGGTAGCCCGGGCGGCACACCGAGCCGCTCTGCGCCACGCCGAGGCTGCTGTTGGCGAGCGGCAGCTCGGTGAGCAGCGCGTGAGCGTCGACGCCCGGCGCATACGTCGAGGTCGGCTGCCAGGCCGCGAACGCCGCCAGCAGCGAGGCCGGGTCGGTCCGGCCGCTGCCGTCGGTGGCGCTGGCGAACGGCACCCCCGCGTTGAAGGTGACCTGCGCGCGGAGGTAGACGCCGAGCCCGGGCGTGAGCTCGCCGCGGCGCATGTTGGCATCGAGCGCGTTGATGAGCGCGAACGTGTGGGCCTCGACCGTGGAGGAGTTCGGCGTGCCGCGCGAGAGGTCGTTGTAGACCGCCAGCTCGAGGTACTTCTCCGCGCGCACCAGCGGGGCCGCGACGATGGCCATCGGTCCGGCGTCGACGCGCGTCAGCGCCGTCGCGACCGCGGCTCCGTCGCGGTCGGCCTCGCGCCGCACCAGGACCTCGTCGGGCCGCGCGCCCGGGGTGAGCGCGAAGGCGATCCCGTCGACGACGACCTGCCCGTCGGGTCCGGCGCACAGGCCGAGCGCGGCGTAGTCACCCGAGGCGGCGCCCGGGTCGTCGCCGTCGGCGCGCACGGCGCGCCCGCGGTAGAAGCACGCGGGCGGCGGCTCGGCGTGCGCGTCCTCGACGAGCGCACCGCTGGCGTCGACGACGTAGGCCTCGTAGTCGGGCGCGACCAGCGCGTCGTTGCGCTCGAGCTCGAGGCGCACCGGGCGCCCTTCGATCGTCAGCTCGAACGCCGTGCGGGCCGGCCATGTCTGCGACTCCCAGGGCCACGGCTCGGACGCGGGCGGCGCGCCGCAGCCGAGGTCGGCGAGCCCGGGCAGGGCGAGCGCGATGGCGACGAGCGTCGCGGCGCGGGCGACGGACGCAGCGGTGGATGGACACGGCGAGGGGCGTGACGGCGTGCGGTTCATGCCGCGAGATCAGCACAGCCCGCGCCCACGCCTCAACGGCGCCGAGCATCCTCAACCCATCCGTCACGCTTACCCGATGGTCAGCCGGCGGGCCAGCCAGCTCCATGACGAGCGCGGCCAGGAGCAGCGCCAGCGCAGCTCAGCGCGACGATGCGCGCCTGGCGGATGGCGTGCTCGGCCTCGCCGGGCGTGGGCTTCTTCGGGCGGCGCGCCTTCGACGCCCCCGCCGCCGACGACCCCGACGACCCCGCCGCCGCCCCGCCGCGCGTCGGCGCGGGCAGCCCGGCGGCCTCGGCCGCGGCGAGCTCGGCCGCCTTCTGGTCCTTCTTCCGGCGGTTCTTGACGAGCCGCTCGAGGCCGGCCTGGCCGTAGTCGGTGAAGGCCAGCGGGAACGCGCCGCGCGCGGCCCGGAGGTCCTTCCACGGCGTCTCCTCGGCGGCCAGCCGATCGAGCCAGGCGTCGACCTCGGGCAGCCACGGCGAGCCGAGCGACTGGCACAGGCGATGGACCGCGAGGAAGTCGGCGCGCGCGTCGCCGTCGCGCCCGATGTCCTGCCCGAACGACGTCACGCGCACGAGCCCGTCGGCCCGCACCAGCACGTCGGACGGCGTGAGCCGCCCGTGCACCATCCGATCGTTGGCGGCCGCGGCGAGCGCGTCGAGCACGGCGATGACCAGGTTCGTCCCGGCCTCGAGCGGCACCTTGGCGCGGCCGCGCTCGGGCATGAGCCGCTCCAGCGCCAGCGCGTCCTCGAGCTCGCTGATGATGTACGGCCGCGGCCCGGGCACCACCTCGAGCACCGGCACGATGGCCGGGTGCTCCATGCGCGCGAGCTTCAGGCCAGCCCGACCGCGCGCCAGGAACGCTTCGGCCATGATCGGATCGGCGGCCAGCGGCGCGTGCAGCACCTTCACCGCGACGAACGGGCTCCCCGGCGGCGCGCCCTCGCGCAGCGCCTTGTACACCGTCGCGCGTTCGCCGCTGCCCACGACCTCGAGCAGCCGCCAAGGGCCGATACCGTTCAGCTCCGCCTTCATCGATCTCTCGCCGCCTCGCGTCCGTGCGGTCGAACCGCAGTCGGCGATGGATCACGCGGGCCGCGGGACCGGTCAACTATTGTGGCCTCGCTCGGGGCCGCCTGTGAGCTCGGCTCTTCACTCCCGGCCGGCCTCCTCGGCCGGCCTTCGTTCCAGAGCCGAGCGGCGGCCTTCGCTCGGATGCGACACCGCTCGGGGCCGCCTGGAGCTCGGCTCTTCACTCGACGCCGCGCCCGAATCGGCAGAGCCTCCCTGCATGCTCGCCGCGCGTCCGTTCTTCCTCTCGAGCCTCCCCGTCTGCCTCGCCGTCGCCGTGTCCTGCGCCTCGTCCGACGACGGCCCCAGCGACGCGACCGGCGACGCCACCAGCGACATCGCCGCCGACGTCGCCGCGTGCCCGACCTGCTTCCTCCACGGTCGCTGGCAGATCGACAACCTCTCGCCCTGCTTCACCTTCGCGGCCGATCAGACGACCGTCACCGCCGCCACCTCGACCTTCGTCTCCGGCGGCGTCGCGCAGTGCCCGATCGACGGCCAGCCCCCGACCGCGCCCTGGGCGTCCGATCACCTGACCGTCGACTGCCCCGGCCACTATCGCCTGTGCCTCACCCTGAAGGCCGCGACCGGCGACGGCACCGCGGCCGACTGGGCGCACCGCCTGGCGGTCGGCGCCCGCCGCGGCGCTGCCTGCGCCCAGCAGCTCGTCGACAGCGGCGGCTACGCCGAGCTCCGCGCCAGCGGCCTGGCCTTCGGCTGCGGCAAGGTCGAGCGCGTCTTCGCGCGCATCCGCTACTGCCCCCGAGCGCTGCAACCTCCCCGACGCGCCCGGCTGCGACGACTGCTTCAGCGCCAGCCCCGGGAGCTTCTGAGCGCGGCCTGCGACCGCCTCGCGACGCCGGCGCGGCGGCGGTCGCAGGGTTCCCTAGAATGATGCGCACCTGATATGAGGCGCCGGCCATGTCCGAGCCCATCGCCTCGCACCTCGACCCGAGCGACCCGACCTTCCAGGCGAACAAGGCCGCGATGGACGCCTTGGTCGGCGACCTCCGCGCCCGGACCGCCAAGGCCCGCCAGGGCGGCGAGGGCGTCGCGCGCCAGCGCGAGCTCGGCAAGCTCCTCGCCCGCGAGCGCATCGATCTGATGATCGACCCGGGAACCGCCTTCCTCGAGCTCGGCACGCTGGCCGCCAACGGCATGTACGACGACCAGGCGCCCGGCGCCGGCATCGTCACCGGCATCGGCATGGTGCACGGCACCGAGTGCATGATCTGCGTCGCCAACGACGCCTCGGTGAAGGGCGGGACCTACTTCCCCATCACCGTGAAGAAGCACCTCCGCGCGCAGGAGGTGGCCCTCGAGAACCACCTGCCGTGCGTCTACCTCGTCGACTCGGGCGGCGCGTTCCTGCCGCTGCAAGCCGAGGTCTTCCCCGACCGCGATCACTTCGGGCGCATCTTCTACAACCAGGCCCAGCTCTCGGCCCGAGGCATCGCGCAGATCGCCTGCGTCCTCGGCTCCTGCACCGCCGGCGGCGCCGTCCCGGCCATGTCGGACGAGACCATCATCGTGAAGGGCAGGGGACCATCTTCCTCGGCGGCCCGCCGCTCGTTGCCGCCGCCACCGGCGAGGTGGTCACCGCCGAGGATCTGGGCGGCGCCGACGTGCACGCGCGCCACTCGGGCGTGGCCGATCACTACGCCCTCGACGACAAGGACGCGCTCCACACCGTGCGCCGCATCGTCGGCACGCTCAACCGCACGAAGCGCGTCGCCGCCGCGCTGCGCCCGGTCGAGGACCCGCTCTACGATCCCAAGGACATCGGCGGCGTCGTGCCGCAGAACCTGCGCACGCCCTACGACGTCCGCGAGGTCATCGCGCGCATCGTCGACGGCTCGCGCTTCGACGAGTTCAAGGCCCTCTACGCGCCGTCGATCGTCACCGGCTTCGCGTGGATCCACGGCATGCCCTGCGGCATCATCGCCAACAACGGCATCCTCTTCTCCGAGTCGGCGATGAAGACGGCGCACTTCATCGAGCTCTGCGGCCTCCGGAAGATCCCGCTCGTCTTCCTCCAGAACATCGCCGGCTTCATCGTCGGCAAGGCCTACGAGCGCGCCGGCATCGCCAAGGACGGCGCCAAGATGGTGCACGCCGTCGCCACCGCCAACGTGCCGAAGATCACCGTGCTCATCGGCGGCAGCTTCGGCGCCGGCAACTACGGCATGTGCGGCCGCGCCTACCAGCCGCGCTTCCTCTGGTCGTGGCCCAACGCGCGCATCTCGGTGATGGGCGGCGAGCAGGCCGCCGACGTGCTCGCCACCGTGAAGGACGAGCAGCTCGCGCGCGCCGGCAAGGGCTGGAGCGACGCCGAGCGCCAGGCCTTCCGCCAGCCCATCCTCGACAAGTACGAGGCCGAGGGGAACCCCTACTACGCCACGGCGCGCCTCTGGGACGACGGCGTCATCGACCCCGCCGACACGCGCACCGTCCTCGGCTTGTCGCTCTCGGCCGCCTACAATGCGCCGATCCCGGACTGGCGCCCGGGCGTCTTCCGCATGTGACCGGCCGCGGCCTCCGCCGGTTCGGGTTCTGGCGCCCGCTCTGGAGCGGGGGCTAAGCCAAGCGGAGCCG
This sequence comes from Myxococcota bacterium, assembly GCA_046351155.1. Lineage (GTDB taxonomy): Bacteria > Myxococcota_A > UBA9042 > PHBI01 > PHBI01 > JAXLYZ01. The sequence goes on along the minus strand of JAXLYZ010000013.1, from coordinate 219,365 downwards.
CAGTGAAGAGCGGGAGTGAGCCAGGACCCGAACAGGCGGTATCAACCAGATGTCAGACACCTACGAGACGCTCGCCATCGCGCGGCACGACAAGGTCCTCACCGTCACGCTCAACCGGCCCGACGTCGGCAACGCCTTCGACGGCACGATGATCCAGGAGCTGATGCAGCTCTTCTCGGCGCTGCCGGCCGACCCGCACGTGCACGTCGTGGTCATCGCCGGGGCCGGCAAGAGCTTCTGCGCCGGCGCCGACATCCGCTGGATGCGCTCGCAGGGATCGCTCGGCAAGGCCGAGAACGTCACCGACGCGCTGCGCACCGCCAACTTCTTCGAGGCCGTCGACGCCTGTCCGAAGCCCATCGTCGGCCGCATCCACGGCCCGGCGCGCGGCGGCGGCGTGGGCCTCGTGGCGGCCATCGACATCCCGGTCGGCTCGGTCGGCGCCTCGTTCGCGCTGACCGAGGTGCGCCTCGGCCTCGCCCCGTCGATCATCTCGCCCTACGTCATCCGCAAGATCGGCGCGCGCTGGGCGCGCGAGCTCTTCCTCACCGGCGAGAAGGTCGAGGCCGCGCGCGCGCTCGAGGTCGGGCTCCTGAACTACGTCATGCCCGACGACGCGGCGCTCGACGCCAAGGTCGACGAGATCGTCAAGATGCTTTTGCAAGGTGGCCCGCGCGCGCTCGGCGCGTGCAAGGATCTGGCGCGCACCATCGGCGGCATGGAGCCGGCCGAGGCCACGGTGAAGACCGCCAACCTCATCGCCGAGCTGCGCGCCAGCCCCGAGGCGCTCGAGGGCATGCGCGCCTTCCTGACGAAGGACAAGCCGGCGTGGACCAAGTGAGCGCGCGACGCATCAGCAAGGTGCTCATCGCCAACCGCGGCGAGATCGCCGTGCGCATCGCGGCCACGCTGCGCGCCATGGGCATCGCCACGGTGGCGGTCTACTCCGACGCCGACGCGCTGGCGCTGCACGTCCGCGCCTGCGACGAGGCCGTCCGCGTCGGCCCGCCGCCCGCCCGCGAGAGCTACCTCGACGTGCCGGCGCTGCTCGCCGCCGCGCGCGCCACCGGTGCCGACGCCGTCCACCCGGGCTACGGCTTCCTGTCCGAGAACGAGGCCTTCGCGCGCGACGTGCTGGCCGCCGGCCTCGTCTGGATCGGCCCGCCGCCCGCGGCCATCGCCGCCATGGGCAGTAAGATCGAGGCGCGGAAGACCATGTCCGCGGCCGGCGTGCCGGTGGTGCCCGGCGTGCACGACGCCGGCCAGGACCTCGGCGCGCTGCGCGAGGCGGCCACGCGCGTCGGCTACCCGCTGCTGGTGAAGGCCGCGGCCGGCGGCGGCGGCAAGGGCATGCGCATGGTCGAGACGCCGGCCGAGCTCGACGAGGCGCTGGCGGCCGCTCAGCGCGAGGCGCTGGCCGCGTTCAAGGACGGCAGCGTCTACCTCGAGCGCCTCTTGCGTCGGCCGCGCCACGTCGAGATCCAGATCCTCGGCGACAGCCACGGCGACGTCGTCCACCTCGGCGAGCGCGAGTGCTCCATCCAGCGCCGCCACCAGAAGGTTTGTCGAGGAGAGCCTGTCGCCGGCGCTGGATGCCCGCCCTGCGCGCGGCCATGGGCCAGGCTGCCGTGCTGGCCGGCAAGGCCGTCACGCTGGCGCCGGCACGGTCGAGCTCATGCTGGCCGACGACCAGAGCTTCTACTTCCTCGAGATGAACACGCGCCTCCAGGTCGAGCACCTGGTGACCGAGCAGGTCTACGGCGTCGACCTCGTGCGCGCAAGTGCTCGTCGCCGAGGGCGCGCGCCTCTCCGACCTCGTTCGTCGCCGGCGCCCTGGCCCGCGCGGTCACGCCATGGAGGTCCGCCTCTACGCCGAGGATCCCGCCCAGGAAGCCTCCTGCCCGCGACCGGCAGCTGTGCGCTACCGCTTGCCGCCCATGCCCGGCGTGCGGCTCGACACGGCTTCACCGAGGGCGATGCGGTGAGCATCCACTACGATCCGATGTTGGCCAAGCTCATCACCTGGGGCGACGACCGCGAGCACGCGCGCGCCCGCATGGCCGCCGCGCTGGCCGCGTGGGAGGTCCACGGCGTGGTGACGAACCCTCGACTTCCTGGCCGACGTCGCGCCACCTGGCCTACGCCGCCGGTCACACCAATACCCGGCTTCACCGCCGAGCACTGGCCCGACGGCTGGGAGCGCCCCGCGCCGAGCGATGACCAGCCGTTGGCCGCCGCAGTGCTGCGCGCTCGGGTCAGCGCCGAGCGCGACGACTGCGACCGGTGAGGCGGCCGCGCCGCCGTCGCCGTGGCAGGGCGTCGCCCGTGGAGGACGGCATGAAGCCGCTCACCGTGACGGTCGGCGACAAGACGCTCGCGGTCCAGCCCGCGCACGGCCGACGATCACCTGGTCATCCAACTCGCCGACGGCCGCCGCGCAGGCCGCGACGCGCGAGGCCGGGCGCACCTGGGTCACCGTGGCCGGCCGCACCGCGCTCATCGTCGACCCGCGACCCAGCGCCGGCCGTGCGCGCGACGATCACCACGGCAGCCTCGAGGCGCCGATGCCCGGCAAGGTCGTCAAGGTCCTTGTCGTTCCCGGCGACGCGGGGTCGAGAAGGGCCAGGTGCTGCTGACGGTCGAGGCCATGAAGATGGAGCACGCGCTGAAGGCGCCGCGCCGATCGAAGGTCCTGGCCGTGCGCTGCGCGGCGGGCGACCAGGTCGTGCCGGGCGCGGCGCTGTGCGAGCTGGAGGACGCGCCATGAGCGAGCCGGAGCGGGTGCACATCACCGAGGTCGGCGCGCGCGACGGCCTGCAGAACGAGAAGGCGCTCGTGCCGACGGCCGCCAAGGTGGCCTTCATCGAGGCGCTGGTGCGGGCCGGCGTGCGCCAGATCGAGGTGGGCAGCTTCGTGTCGCCGCGCTGGGTCCCGGCCACGATGCTGCACCGACCTGGTCTTCGCCGGCCTGAAGAAGCAGCCCGACGTCCGCCACCTGGCGCTGGTCCCGGAACGGCGCGGCTACGACCGCGCCTGCGCCGCCGGCTGCGACGCGGTGGCGCTCTTCACCGCCGCCAGCGCCGGCTTCGCGCGCGCCAACATCAACACCACCATCGCCGAGAGCCTGGCCGTTCCGCCCGCTGGCCGCCGCGCCGCCGCCGACGATGTGGCCGTGCGCGGCTACGTCTCGACCGCTCTTCGCCTGTCCCTACGACGGCCCGACCGCGCCCGAGCAGGTGTTGCCGGTCGTGCTGGCGCCCGAGATGGGCGCCTGCCGAGGTCCGCTCGGCGACACCATCGGCGTCGGCACGCCGGGCCCACGTGTCGCGCCTCCTCGACGTGCTGCCAGCACGTCCTGGCCGACCGTGGCCTCGTGCTGCACAAGCACCCACGACACCTGGGGGCATGGCTGTCGGCGATCGTGGCGCGCGCGCTCGACTACGTCTCCGCCGCTTCGACGCCAGCGCGGCTATCTCGGCGGCTGCCCCTACGCCAAGACCGCCACCGGCAACATCGCCACCGAGGACCTCCTCTACCTCCTCGACCAGCTCGGCTACGCCTCCGGCGTCAGCCTCGCGGGCGTCATCGAGGCCTCGCAGCTCATCGCCCAGCACCTCGATCACGCGCCGCCGTCGCGCGTGCTCAAGCGCCGCCGCCGGCTGAGGGGCGGTCACGTCCGAGGGCGCGTCGCCGAAGACCTCGACCAGTGGCCGGCGCCGAGCGCGCGCCTGATGGGACGATGAGGGCCAGCCACGCGACCGCGCCGCCGACATCGACGAGCCCGGCGACGCCCAAAAGGAGCTTGAGACTATCGTAGGAGACGACGGTCGAGGCCGCGAGGAGAGCGCCGCCGACACCGCGACGAGGCTCAGCACGGCGGTGCGGCCAGCGCGAGGCCGGCGTACCGAGCACCCGCAGCGCCCGGAGCCGAGACGCCAGGAGGATCGGTTCGGTCACGAGCCCGATGGCGATCGGAGGTCAGGTGTACTCCTCGTGCAGCAACGCCATATCGTCGCCTGCGGTCCGAGGCCGAGCCTGCCGCCGACGTCGAAGTACGCGCGCAGGCCGTCGAGGGCGAGCGCCACCGCGAGGACCGCAAGCACCGTCAGAGCCAGGCCGCCGCCGGCCGCGGCATCGGGCAGGTGCCGCATGGGCACGAGGCCGACGAGGAATGACGCGGCGGTCGCGACGCCGGATAGCGACCACGCTCCATGGACGAGCGGCCACGAAACCGACCAGCTCCGACGTGGGCAAGGCGAGGGAGACGACCGTCAGGATCACGATGATGACGATCATCGCGCGCAGCGCCGTCATGGTGATGCGGATGCCGACGCGCGCGTCCCTCCAGGTCGCGCCGCGCGCGCTCTCGATCGGCGTCGGGGCGATCGGCCCGACGCGATCGGCTGCCAGCACGAGCGCCGCGCCGCGCGCCAGGACTCCGCCGAGCAGCGCGCTCATCGCCAGTGCCGCTCCGAGGCCCTCGACGAGATCGCCGCGCGGGATGCACGTCGCGACCGCGCCGACGAGGGCCGCGCCCCCAGCAGCGCCCCCGGCCAGCCCGGGCGAAGTCGGCGCAGCGCGTCCGCGGCGACGAGCGTCGCGATGAGCGCGAGCGCTCCCGCGGCGCCGGTCGAGAGCATCTGCTGCCGTGGCCCGAACGCGGAGACGGTTTTCCGATGACCGGCATCAGCAGGAGCGCCGGCACGACGAGGACGCGGGCCGTGCGCACGCCCGAGGACGCCAGCAGCGCGACGCCGGCGACCTCCAGGACCAGGGGCAGGCGCGCGAGCAGGACGTCGAGCAGCTCGGTGCTCCAGCGCGTCAGCTCGGGCTCGGCGAACGTGATGAGCGCGTCGATCGCCCGCAAGAGCGCGGCCAGCGCGAGCAGTTCGAGCGCGAGCCGCTCGTCGCGCCGCGCCCCGGGCATCGCGTCGCCCCGCGCCGCGCTCAAGCGTCGTCCTCGACGATGGCGACCGCCCCGCGCGCGTCGGCCTCGGTCAGCGCCAGTTGCCCGGCCGCGACGTCGCCGGCGCGCGCGTGGATGGCCGCGATGGCCTCGCGCGCGGCGCTGCGCGTCGCGACGTCGTGCGGTCCTCGCGGAACGGCACCAGCGCCGGCACGACGTCGATGGTGCCGAGCAGGCCGAGCCCGACGATGGCGCTCAGTTGCCGCTCGTCGTCGAGCCATTCGACGAGGCGCCCGATGGTCGCTGCTCGCGCGGGCGCGCGCCGCGCGGCGCGCGAGCCCGACGAGCGCATCGATGGCCTGGCTGGCGATGGCCGGGTCGGCGTGATCGACGAGCCCGCCCAGCACGCCCACGTCGCTGCGCGCGCTCGCGGCCAGCGCCTGCACGTGATCGTCGGCGTCGGCAAGCGCTGCCAGCGCATGATCGCGCGCAGGCGGCGCATGCTCGCCGGCGATGAGCTCCTCCAACGCCGCGCGCCGCACCCCGGGCAGCGGGTCGCGCCGGGCGCGCTCGACCAGCGCGTTCGTAGAGCCGCAGGCCGCCGTCCTCGAAGCGCTTGGCGAGCCCGACGCCGAGCGCGACGACGGCGTCGAGGTCGTCGACGAAGCCGGTCGAGGTCCACCGCCAGGCGCCGCGACCCAGCGACCAACCCCGGCCCAGCGCGTCGAGCACGGTGGCGCGCGTGTCGGCGTCGAGCACGGCCAGCGTCGGCGCGCGTGCCGCTCACCTCCACGTCGCGCGCTCGAAGGCGGCGTCGCCGAGCACGCTGTCGCGTCGGCTCGAGCGCCACAGCGTCGAGCGTCGCGTGAGCGCAACCCCGGGTCGGCCCGGCACCGAGCACGCCAGGCGGGTCACCGGGTCGCGCGCGCGGCGACCGCCGTCGGCCTCGACGGTGAGCGTCACGGCGATGCCGTCGATGCCGCCGCGCCAGGTCCCGGGTCTTCCGCGCCGGGTCGCAGCCCGAGGTCCTGCGCCGTCCGCTGCACGTACGCGGGCTGATTGCCGGCGCGGCCGAGGTGATCCAGCGCGTGACCGCGTGTCGGGACGCATCGCGACCCTAGCGAGCCAGGAGGATCGCGCCGCCGGTGCCGATCATCGCCGCGAGCGTGAGCGCGTCCACGCCCCGAGCCTAATATGTCATCGGCCGCTCAGCGTCTCGGTCAGGGTGGCCGCGCAGCGCCTCCATGAGGCGGTCGACGGTGATGATGCCGCGCACCTCGTGGTTCTCGACGATGACCGCCGCGCGGCTGTTGGCCTCGCCCATCTGCTGGATGAGCGCCTGCAGCGGACCGTCGCCCTCGAAGGTAATGACGTTCCGGTCGAGCAGCTCGGAGATGCCGGTCTTCAGGCCCTGCGCCGCGGCGTAGATGAGCGGCGTGCGATGGATGACGCCGATGACGCGCTCGCCGAAGGTCACCGGCAGCGCGCTGGCGCGCGGGTTGTCGCCCATCAGCTTCAGCGCCTGCGACAGGTCGCCGCCGGCCTGCAGCGGCTCGGTGATGCCCTCCATCGTCTCCTTCACGCGGCGCGTGGCGAGCACGTCGTGGATGATCATGCTCTTCTCGACCGCGCTCGACGACGTGAAGACGAACATGGCCGCGAACGCGATCACCACGTTGCCGGTGGCGATGGCGTAGACGAAGGCCGCGCCGGCCAGCACGCGCCCGACGTTGGCCGCCACGCGCGTGGCCTTGGTGGCGTCAGCCAGCGCTCGAGGCCGGCGCGCGCAGCATGTGCTCGCCGTCGAGCGGCAGCGCCGGCACGAGGTTGAAGGCGCCGAGCGCCAGGTTCAGGAGGCCGAGCTCGAGCGCGACGTTGCGGCCGTCGATGAGCAGCCCGATGGCGACGCCGACGCCGCCCACGACCAGGCTCGTGGCCGCCGCGAAGGCGATGAGCAGCTCGTGGCTCCAGCGCGATGGGCGCCCGTCGAGGATGGCCGCGCCGCCGATCGGCATGAGCAGGATCTGCTTCGTCTGCACCCCGAAGCGCCGCGCCACCAGCGCGTGCCCGAGCTCGTGCATGGTCACCGTCACGAACAGGAGCCCCATGAAGGCGATCGACTGCAGCGCCACGGCCGCGCCCGGCGCGAACAGGACGGAACAACGCCACCAGCCCGAGCATGGACCAGTGGACCCGGATGGGGATCCCGAAGAGGCTGCCGATGCCGAACGACCAACCCATATGCGCCTTCACCGGAGCCGTGGCGGCTGCTGGACCGCCAGCGGCTCCGGGGACTGGACGCCCTGGCGAGAGACCTCGCTCGCGGTCGCCCCGGAGCATCTGGAGCGCAATACCCGCGCCTTCCAACATAGGGAGCCCGCCGTCCGAGTCCAGCCCCGGGTTGTTTCCGCGGCCGCTGGCGCGGTCGGCGGCGACGCGATCGGCCGAGGTCGGCCCGCCCCCGACGCGCGCCTCGGCGTTGACTCGCGGCCTCTCGACGCGGCATGACGCCCCGGCCGTGAGCCCCGAGATCGCCCGTCCGCCCGAGTCCCCCGTCCAGCGCGACGTATGGGGCGCCTCCGCGCGCAGCATCTGGGCCGACGTGCCCGACGAGCTCTGGAACGACTGGCGCTGGCAGCAGCGGAACCGCGTGCGCACGGCCGACGAGCTGGCCCGCGTCATCCGCCTCAGCGACGACGAGCGCCAGGCCATCGAGCGCACGGCCGGAGAGTTCCGGATGGCCGTGACGCCCTACTACGCGGCGCTCATGGACCCCGACGACCCGCGCTGCCCGGTCCGCGCGCAGGCCGTGCCGAAGCTGGCCGAGACGGTCACCGCGCCGGGCGACCTGGCCGACCCGCTCGGCGAGGAAGCGCACATGCCGGTGCCCGGCATCACCCACCGCTACCCCGACCGCGCGCTCTTCTACGTGACCCACAACTGCCCGGTGTACTGCCGGCACTGCACGAGGAAGCGCAAGGTCTCCGACCCGCTCTCGGCCGCCGGCCACGACCAGCTCGACGCGGGCCTCGCCTACATCCGGAGCCGCCCCGAGATCCGCGACGTGCTCGTCTCGGGCGGCGACCCGATGACCTTGTCCGACGAGCGCCTCGATGCGCTGCTTGGCGCGCTGCGCCAGATCCCGCACGTCGAGGTCATCCGCCTCTGCACGCGCAACCCGGTGACGCTGCCGCAGCGCTTCACGCCCGAGACCATCCGCATGCTGGCCCGGCACCAGCCGGTCTTCGTGCACACCCACTTCAACTGCCCGGCCGAGTGCACCCCCGAGGCCGCGCGCTGCCTGCGCGCGCTGGCCGACGGCGGCCTGAACGTCGCCAACCAGATGGTGCTCCTGGCCGGCGTCAACGACCGCTCGGCGCTCATCCGCAGCGTCAACGTGTGGCTGCTGCGCCAGCGCGCGCGCCCGTACTACCTCTTCCAGGCCGACCTGGCCGAGGGCATCTCGCACTTCCGGACGCCGGTCGAGACCGGCCTCCAGATCCTGCGCGAGCTGCGCGGCCCGGTGTCGGGCATGGCCGTCCCGACCTACGTCATCGACGCGCCCGGCGGCGGCGGCAAGATCCCGCTGGTGCCGAACTACATGGTCGCGACCGACGGCGCCGAGCTCGTCTTCCACAACTGGCGCGGCGACGTCTACACCTACCCGGCCGAGTAGCGCGGCCGGGGCAGGCTCACCTCGGTGAGCGGAGCGCCGCACTCCGGACGGAGCCACGAGGCCATCCGATCAGTGGATGGCGCAGCGGATCGGGTGCCGGTCGATGATGGCCAGCTCGGCGCGCGTGAGCTCGGCCAGGCGCTCGTCGACCGAGGCCTTGGTCGCGCCGCGGGCCACGGCGAGGTCGCGCGCCAGCTGCACGAAGACCGTGCCGTGGCGGGCCTCGGCGCGCGCGAAGCGGTCGTAGAGGCCGCGCAGGTCGGGGTCGGGGTGGCGCTCGCCGAGGAGCCACAGGCGCTCGAAGCTGCGCGCCTCGATGAGCGCCGAGCACAGCAGGCGATCGACCAGGCGCTCGAGCGGGCCCCCCGAGCGCACCAGCGCCAGGAGCGCCTGCACGTAGGCGTCGCCGAGGTCGGGCCCGAGCGTGCCGCCGCGCTGGACGAGCGCCTCGTGCACGTCGGCGAAGTGCTCGAGCTCCTCGCGCGCCAGCGCGATCATGGCCGTCACCAGCGCCGACTCCTCGGGGTGGCGGTTCACCAGGCCCAGCGCGGAGGCGGCCGCCTTCTTCTCGCAGTGGGCGTGATCGGCGAGCAGCGCCAGCGGGTCCGCCAGCGCCACCAGGAGCCAGGCCTCGTCGTTCTTGCAGGGCTCGAGTCGCATCGCCGCGTCGGATAGCAGATCGGCGCGGCTAGCGAAACGATTGCTCGCGCGCCTCCCGAACGGTAGGACACCGGCATGGAATCGACGCCTCCCGTGCCTCCGACCGCCGCCACGCCCGCCGAGCCCCCCGTCACGGGCCGCCTCATCGCCGCCATCGACGCGCTCGCCAGGAGCGCCATGGCCAAGGCCTTCCCCGAGGTGGACGCGGCCGAGCTGCGCCCCGACGTGAAGCCGACCGCCGAGGCCAAGTTCGGCGACTACCAGGTGAACGGCATCCTGCCGCTGGCCAAGTCGCTGAAGGCCAACCCGCGCGCGCTGGCGGCGCGCTTCGTCGAGGCCTTCGACGGCGGCGGCATCGTCGGCACGCCCGAGATCGCCGGGCCGGGCTTCATCAACCTGCGCCTCCGGCCCGACTGGGTGGCCGCCGAGATCGGTCGCATCGCCATGGACTCGGAGCGCCTGCGCGTGAGCCCGGTGGCGCACCCCGAGACCATCGTCGTCGACTTCAGCTCGCCCAACGTCGCCAAGCGCATGCACGTCGGCCACCTGCGCTCGACCGTCATCGGCGACGCACTGGTGCGGACGCTGCGCTTCCTCGGCCACAAGGTGATCGGCGACAACCACATCGGCGACTGGGGCACCCAGTTCGGCACGCTGCTCTGGGCCTGGAAGGCGGGCGGCCGCGACGAGGCCGCGCTGGCGCAGGACCCCATCGGCGAGCTCGAGCGCCTCTACAAGGAAGGCACCGCGCGCTCGAAGGAAGACGAGTCGGTGGCCGCCGCCTGCCGCGCCGAGCTGCAGTTGCTGCAGGCCGGCGACCCGGAGCGGAAGGCGCTCTGGGAGCGCTTCGTCGCCATCTCGCGCGGCGAGGCCGAGCGCATCTACGCGCGCCTCGAGGTCGGCTTCGACACCTGGCTCGGCGAGAGCGCCTACAACGATCGGCTGGCGAGCCTCGTCGACATGCTCATGGCCCTCGGCCTCGCCTCCGTCTCGGAGGGCGCCGTCGCCATCTTCCTCGACGGCCCCGGCCTCCCCAAGACCCCGTTCCTCATCCGCAAGTCGGACGGCGCCTTCCTCTACGCCACGACCGATCTGGCCACCATCGAGCACCGCATCAAGGCCTTCGGCGCCACGCGCTGCGTCTACGTCGTCGACGTGCGCCAGTCGGATCACTTCCGCCAGCTCTTCGCGACGGTGGAGAAGCTCGGCTGGAAGGTCGACCTCGTGCACGTCGGCTTCGGCATGATGCTCGGGCCCGACGGCCGCCCGTTCAAGACGCGCGACGGCGGCGTGGTGCGCCTCGACCAGCTGCTCGACGAGGCCGAGGAGCGCATCCTGCCGCTCGTGCGCGAGCGCTGGCCCGACGTCGGCGAGGAGCAGCAGCGCGGCATCGCGTCCAAGGTCGGCGCCGGCGCGGTGAAGTACGCCGACCTCGCCCAGAACCTCGCCACCGACTACAAGTTCGACTGGGAGAAGCTCCTCGCCGCCGACGGCAACACCGGCCCGTACCTCCAGTACACGCTGGTCCGCACGCTGTCGGTCTTCCGCGAGCACGAGGCGCGCTTCAAGACCACCTTCGTCCCCGACGGCGCGCCGGTGACGCTGGCCCACGACGAGGAGCGCGCGCTGGCCTGGGAGCTCGTGCGCTTCGGCGACGCCGTCGAGCGCGTCGGCCAGCAGCTCCTGCCGCACCACCTGTGCGAGTACCTCTACGGCCTGGCGCGCGCCTTCAACGCCTTCTACGCCAAGCACACCATCCTCGGTGACGACGCGCTGCGGCAGTCGCGCGCCACGCTGACGCACGTAGTGCACCGGACGCTCGAGGCCGGCCTGTCCTGCCTCAACATCCCGCGCGTCGCGCGCATGTGAGCGCCCTCCGATCGGGCCGGCGAGCGTTTCCACGCATGTGACGGTTGACCCGAGCCCCTCCGGCGCTTCCCGGTGGAGGGCGGCCAGCGCTCCGCGGTCGACGTTGGAGGTGCAGGTGAAGCTGTCGGTCGCTCGGCTACTGTCCGATTCGTTGCGCCTCGAGCTCCCCCGGAAGGCCGGTGGCGAGCCTCAGACGGTGCAGCTCGAGCGCGGCGTCAACGTGCGCGGCACGCTCGAGATCGACCCTTACGCGACGCGCCTCGACCGCGTCGCGGCGGACGTCCTCGACGCCCAGACGCTGACCTGGCACTTCGGCGCGCGGCCGCTCGTGAGCGAGGCCGTGACGACGCAGAACGTGGCCATCGATCTGCGCATCCCCACCGACGCCGAGTCGGCCATCGGCTCGGTCGCGGTGCGCGACCTCGCGGCGCGCACGACGACCTTCACCATGGACGCGCGCACCAAGCTGAGCGTGGCGCACCTCGGCATGCACGAGGCCACGTTGCGCTTCATCCGCGACGGGCACATGCTCGAGCTCGGCTCGCTCGACCTCGGCAAGGGCGAGCTCACGCTGGGAGGCACCAGCGTGTGCTGGGAGTCCATCAGCGGCCGCGGTCTCCGCGTCCGTCACGACGACGAGTCGGGGCTCGCCATCCAGGCCGGCGAGCTGACCGTCGCCGGGCTCAGCATGAGCCTCGACCTCCGCAAGCGCGGCGCCGACGCGTCGGGCGAGACGGCCTCGACATCGCCGTCGGCCGCGGCGCCCGGCGCCAACGACTGGCACTTCCTCGACGGCGTCAGCGGTCAGGTCGACATCGATCTCACGGTGGCCGCGAAGGTGCCGGTCATCAAGCGCCGCGAGGCGACCCACAAGTTCAGGATCCCCATCGACGATGGCGCCATCAACTTCCACGCGGCCGAGCGCAACCTGTCCTTCCTCGAGGACGCCATCCTCGACTTCGAGGTCGAGGACGGGCGGCTCATCCTCGAGAAGGACATCCCGCTGCTCGCGAAGGCCGAGAAGGTGATCGTCTACTGGCCGCTCGACGTCGACGCCCGCGCGCTGGCGAAGGAGGAGCGCGTGCGGCTCCGGACGCTGGTCGACCTGCGCCACCCGACCCGGCCCGCGGCCGCGCCGGCCCCGGACCCCGAGGCCGACCCGAAGGAGGCCTCCTTCCGCATCCTGGCCATCGACGCCGATCCCATCGCCATCCAGCTCAGCCTGGCGGCCGCGGGTCCGACGCCGTTCCTCGGCGGCACGCTCACCTTCGGGTCGGCCGGTCGGCCGGCCATCGGGCGCCTCGACATCGACGGCTCGCTCCACTACCGCGCCGAGGGCGAGTCGCCGGCCGAGCCCGGCCTCGTTCACGCCCGGCTCAGCGACATCGCCATCGCCGGTCGCGGCCTGCGCATCGGCGACCTGACGCTGTCGGGCGCCATCGAGGGCAGCGTCGACGTCCACGCCAACGCCGACAGCATCCGCCCGCAGCGCCTGCGCATCGAGGCGAGCGCGCTCAAGCTGGTCGAGGCCTCGCTGACGCGCCCGGGCTGAGGCGCGCGCGCGTCCGGCGCCGTCGCGCCGGGCCGCACCCAGTCTCAGAAGAGGAGGCGCGCCAGGCGCTTGCGCAGCGCCTCGATGGCCTCGTCGCCGCGGCCCGCCGCCTCGAAGAGCAGCGACGCCGCCTTCTTGGTGCGGCCGCGCAGCGGCTCCTTGCTCGTGCCGACGAGCCCGACCAGGACGTCAAGCGCCTTGACGAACTTGCCGGCCGCGCCCTGCGCGATGGCGACCAGGTACTGCGCCTCCTGGTCGTTCGGGTCGGCCGCCAGCCGCGCGGCCGCCGCCGCCTCGCCGCCGGCCTGGCCGACCTCGCCCAGGAGGTCGTTCAGCGCCAGCGCCGTCTGCGCCTGGCTGAACTCGGGCGAGGCGCCGGGGATGGCGTTCAAGAGCGCCTCGGCCTCGGCCACCTGCCCCTTGCCCATGAGCAGGCGACCGAGCGCCAGGCGCGCCTTGTCGTCGGGGCGCTGCTCGAGACGCTTCTTCCAGAAGGCCTCGGCCTTCACCGGATCGGTCGGCGCCTCGGGCTCCTTCTGCGGCTTGTGCAGCGTGAGGCCGACCGCCTGGAAGATGGCGCCGAGCCAGCGCTCGATCTGCGCCTTGGGCTGGACGCCGCTGAAGCTGTGGACGGCCTGGCCCTGGTAGATGGCGATGACCAGCGGGATCGACTGGGCCTGGAACGCCTGCGCCAGGCTCGGGTTCTTGTCGACGTCGACCTTGGCGAGGACCCACTGGCCGGCCGCGTCGTGGGCCAGCTCCTCCAAGAGCGGCGACAGCGTCCGGCACGGTCCGCACCACGCCGCCCAGAAGTCGACGACGACCGGCACCTCGAAGCTGCGGTTGACGATCTCGGCCTCGAAGTTGCTCTCGAAGACCTCGATGACCGCCGGCGCGCCGCGCGGTCCGACCGGCGCCGACGGAACGGGCGGGCTGTCCATGCCTCCGATCGTCAGTGGCACGCGCTCGCCAGGAACCGACTGGGCCTTGCTCGACGGGGTTCGCATCAACTGCTCCTCATGACTCTGGCCCCGCTCGGGGCCGCCTGCGCGCTCGCCGCTCCACCGCGACCGGCGCCTTCGGCCGGCCGCGCTGCGGGAGCGGAGCGTCGGCCGTCGCGCGGAGTGCGGGGGCTCACCACTTGCCCGCGATCCGGCCGATGAACTCGTAGGGGTAGCCCATAGGCACTGCGCTCACCTGGTCCAAGAGGCGCATGTGGTCGGCCGACAGCTCGAGCGCCGCCGCCTTCACGTTGTCCTCGAGCTGCGCCACGCTGCGCGCGCCGAAGATGGCCGCGGTCACGCCCGGCTTCTTCAGCACCCACGCCAGCGCCACCGCCGGGATGGTCGTGTCGAGCTCGCCGGCCACCTTGGCCAGCGCCTCGATGGTGTTCCAGCCGCGCTCGTGGTCGAAGGACGCGAAGCGGTCCTTCCACTTGGTGAGGCGCGCGCCGTCGGGCAGCGGCTGGCCCTTCCGGTACTTGCCCGACAGGAAGCCCGCCGCCAGCGGCGACCACGGCAGGATGCCGAGGCCGAACTTGGTGCACAGCGGCACGTGCTCGCGCTCGATGTCGCGCACCATGAGCGAGTACTGCGGCTGCAGCGACACGAAGCGCTCGGCGCCGAGCCGGTCGGCGATCCACAAGGCCTCCATCAGGCGGTAGGCCGCGTAGTTGCTGGCGCCGAGGTAGTTGACCTTGCCGTCGCGCACGAGGTCGTCGAGCGCGCGCACGACCTCGTCCTCGGGGACGTCCATGTCCTGGCAGTGGATCTGGTAGAGGTCGATGCGGTCGGTCTGCAGCCGCCGGAGCGACGCCTCGCAGGCGCGACGGATGCGGTAGCGCGCCGCGCCGGTGCCGTTCGGACCGTCGCTCATGCGGAAGCGCATCTTGGTGGCGAGCACGACCTGGTCGCGCGCCGCCGCGCCGCGCGCCGCGAACCAGCGCCCGATGACGCGCTCGGAGAGCCCGTCCTGGCCGTACACGTCGGCCGAGTCGATGAAGTTCACGCCCAGCTCGAGGGCCCGGTCGAGCACGGCGTGGGACGTCGCCTCGTCGCTCCCGACCTCGTGCATGAACGACTTCTCGTCGGCCTCGCCGAAGGTCATCGTGCCGAGGCACAGGCTCGACACCTTGACGCCGGCTCGCCCGAGATTGCGGTACTGCATACGACCCTCACAGAGCTCGGATGAATCGTCAGGCACCTTGACGAACCTGGCGAATCGTCAGGTGCCTTGACGAATCAGAAGTTGCCACCCGACGGCGGCGTGCCCGGCGTGGCGGGCGCGGCCGAGAAGGCCGAGCTCTCGTCGAGCGCGTTGGCGCGCTGCCAGCTCTTCCCCTTGGCGATGCCGCTGGCGTAGACGATGCGCGCCACCTGGCGGCCGTCGATGTCCGACAGCGTCACGGTGTCGCCGCCGTCGTTCAGGCCGAGCTGCCCGCTCGACGCCTTCTGCACGATGGTGGTGCCGGCCACGAGCGCCGGCGAGCCGCCGCCGAAGACCACCAGCGCGCCGCCCGGCGGGATGGTGCTGCCGTTGCCGAAGACGTGGCGCACGCCGACCGCGTCGGAGATCGACCAGCCCGTGAGGTTGGCCGGCGCGGCGCCGGCGTTGACGATCTCGACGTACTCGTCGCCGCTCGCGTTCTGGGTGCCGTCGGCGTTGTAGTCGCCGCCGGGCGCCGCCAGGATCTCGCTGATGATCGGCTTGCCGACCGCGGTCGGGGCGGGGACGCCGCACTTCAGCGCGGCCGGCGCGCACACCTGCGCGGTGAGGTAGCTGCCGGTCGCGACGTTCCGGCACTCGTAGCCCGCGCCGCAGCCGAGCGTGCTCGTGCACTGCGCGGCGCACGCCGACTTGCCGTCCGCCATCTTGACGCACTGCATGCCGTCGCCGCAGGACGCGTTGGTCGTGCAGGCCTTGCAGGACTTGGTGAGGTCGGCCCAGGGGTGGACGTGCGGGGCGTCGTCGAGGCCGTGCACGCCGTACATGGTCGTGAACCAGCTGCTCTCGTTGTCCATCTTCGAGAGGAGCTCCGACCACTTGGTCGGCGCCGCGGTGCCCTTGTCGCCCATCAGCGCGGAGAGCACGTCCTGCACCGTGGCCGGCGACGAGGCGTTCGAGAAGTTGGTGGTGGTGATGACGTCGAGGTCCTTCATCTGCGGCTTGTCCTTGTTCGCCGCGAAGGACTCGCCGAGCCCGTAGGTGTCGCAGCCCTCGGCCACGACCAGCTGGTAGGCGCCCTTCATCATCGAGAGGTTGGCGACCTCGGAGTCGTCGACGTCACCCTCGGAGGTCTTGCGCCAGTTGGCCAGCGCGAAGCCGTAGAACGGCCCGAGTGGCCCTCGAAGATGATGACCTCGCGGTTCTTGAAGGAGTCGAACATGTCCTTCTCGAGCTGCTTGCCGCCGGCGTCGGTGTCGGGGTCGGTGTCGAGGCCGGGCTGGCCCCAGAAGAGCGACACCTCGGCGGCGATGGTCTTGCCGTGGTACTTGAAGCTGCCCTTCAACGGGCCCGAGTCGCGGCGGAGCTTGTCATAGCTCGCGACCGGGGACTTGAAGCCCTTGGTCTTCACGAGCCAGTCGTACATCTCCTGCGAGTGCTTGAGGTGGTAGTTCGAGTGGTAGTCCCAGCCGAAGTGGATGCCGACCGTGAGCTTGCCGTCGGCCAGCAGCCGCTCGTGCTCCATCCAGGCGTCGTCCTCGGCCGGCTCGGGGCGGATGACCAGCTCGAGCGTCTCCTTCTTGTCGGCCGCGACGGCGGTCGGGTTCCAGTCGCTCCAGGGCGCCTGGCGGTACCACTCGTTGTCGGTCTCGAGCTCCTCGAGCTCGGCGTTGGTCGGCTTGCCGACGATGAGCGAGAAGGTGTAGCTGCCGTCGCCCTTGGCCTTGGCGTCGGGGATGGCCTTGATGAGGTCGGTCTGGCCGCCGACCTCCTGGCGGAAGCTGAAGGCCCACACGAGGTCCGACTTCTTCTCGAGCTTCAGGTCCTCGTAGCTGCCGTTCTTGGTCAGCGCGCGGAAGCCGCCGTAGGCCGCGTTGGCCTCCTCGGACTCCTTGTCGATGATGTAGGAGTTCAGGAACCAGCCGATGGCGACCTGCTTGAGCGGCACGATGCGCTTCACCTCGGCCAGCTTCACGGCGTCGGTCTTGCCGTTCCAGCTCGAGTCGAGGGTGATGGTGGTCGTGCCCTCGACGAAGTACTCGCGCGCCGACTTGGCGAAGAAGTTGTCGGCCTTGCCGGCCTCGACGATCGAGCCGATCTCGCCGTCCTGGCCGGCGCCGTCCTCGGAACAGGCCACGAATCCGCTGGTTAGGAGCGCCAGGCCGGCGAGGGCGAGGGAGAACCGCTGCATCGTCTTTCCTCCGAAGTCGCTAGGTGCTAAGGCCAAACCCGCCAAAGGGCCCGTGCTGAAGCGGCCGGGTGCTAGCAGATGAGCGGTGCGGCCGCAAGCTTGGGGAGGTTGTCATGGGTCGGGCCGAGTGCGTCCTGGCGTGCGTCGTCGTCGCTTTGTGTGGAGCCGGAACGGCGTCGGCCGCGCCGCCGGACCCGTCGCCGCGCCCCATCGTAGTCCCGTGGTCGAGCACCGTCGACCTCGACGGCGCCGAGTCGGTCCTGTCGCACGCCGCCGGCCTCGGCTTCATCGACGGCGTCGAGCTCGCCGCGGTCATGACCTCGCGCCTCGAGGGCCGGGCCACCGTGGCCGGCGGCGGCCTGCTGCTCGGCGCGCGCCTCGGCCCGCTGGCGCTCGGCCTGGGGCTCGGCTGGGTCGGCGACGGCCCCGACAGCGACACCACCACCACGCGCATCGACTTCGGCGTGGCGCTCCGGCTCGGCGCGAGCGCCGCGCTCGGCTACCAGTTCACGTCGCTGGGCAACGACGACGACGTGCTGCTCGACCGCTACGCCACCTCGTCGCTGTCGGCGACGTTCCGCCCCTGGCGCGCCTTCGGCTTCGGCCTGGCGCTCGACCACTTCAACCGGCCGACCACGCGCGTCGAGGCCAGCGAGCACCCGCTCTTGCGCCTGGCGCTCGGGCTGCGCCCGGCCGACGCGCTGACGTTCGGCGTCGAGGGCTCGCGCGAGCTGGCCGACGACGCCTACTGGCGCGTCACCGGCAGCGCGCGCTGGATGGTGGTGCCCGGCCTCGCGGTCGGCGCGTACGGCCGCTTCGGCTTCGCCGAGTCGGGCCCGGCGCCGGCGACGACGGAGGTCGGCGCCATGCTCGGGCTCTATCAAGGATCGCTCGGCGTCGAGTCGGGCTTCGACCTCACCAAGGTCGACGGCGCCGCCGACGAGGCGCGCCTGTCGGTGCTCGTGCGCGCGCGCAGCGAGCCCCTGCCGTCGCTCGTGCCGCGCTCGCACCTCGTGGTGCGGCTGGCGCTGCGCGGCGAGATCACCGAGCGCCCGTCGACGCCGTTCCTCGGCTCGCCCGGCGCCGGCTTCGCGCACTACCTGATGGCGCTCGACATGATCGCCGCCGACGAGCGCGTCGACGGCCTCGTCCTCCAGATCGATCAAGCGCCCTCGTGGACGCAGAGCTGGGAGCTGCGCGAGGCCATCGCGCGCCTGAAGGCGGCCAAGAAGAAGGTCGTGGCCATCCTCACCGTGGGCGACATGCGCGCCATGTATCTGGCGAGCGCGGCCGACGAGGTCCACCTCTACGCGGCCGGCGCGCTCATGCTCTTCGGCCTCTCGATCACCCAGAGCTACTACCTCGGGCTCATGGACAAGCTCGGCGTGAAGGCCGAGTTCGTGAAGTTCGAGGCGTACAAGTCGGCGCCCGAGGCCTTCACGCGCACCGGCCCGTCGGACCCGGCGCAGGAGCAGACGCGGGCCTTGCTCGACGGGGTCGACGAGGCCTGGCTCGACGCGGTGTCGGTTGGCCGAAGGAAGACCATCGACGAGCTCAAGGCCATCCGGCAGAACGGCCCGCAGACCATGAAGGACGCGCTCTCGCTCGGCCTGGTCGACGGCCTGGTCGAGGCCGACGCGGTCGGCAAGCTGGTGCAGACGGTCTTCGGCGCCGAGGCCCACCTGGTCGATCACTACGAGCCCGCGGTCGAGACCTATCAGCGCTGGGGTCGCGCGCCGGTCATCGCCATCGTGCCGGTCACCGGGTCGATCGTCGAGGGCGGCTCGGCCGGTCCGCTGCCGTTCCCCATCCCGTTCCTCGGCGCCGAGACGACCGGCGACGAGAGCTTCGTGCGCGCCGTCGAGAAGGCGGCGGCCGACCCGACCGTGGCCGGCATCATCATCCGCGTCGACTCGGGCGGCGGCTCGGCGGTCGGCTCGGACCGCATGCATCGCGCGGTGGTGAACGCCGCCAAGCAGAAGCCGCTCATCGTGTCGTTCGGCGACATCGCCGCCAGCGGCGGCTACTACCTCGCGGCCGGGGCGCCCGAGATCCTGGCCTCGCCGCTGACCATCACCGGCAGCATCGGCATCTTCACCGGCAAGGTCGACCTCTCGGGCTTCTACGCGCTGCTCGGCATCACGACGCACACCGAGAAGACCAACGACCGGGCCGACGTGCTCGAGCCGTATCGCGGCTTCACCGACCCCGAGCGCGACCGCGCGCAGACGGCGCTCAAGGCCTACTACGACCGCTTCGTCGAGCTCGTGTCGGCCGGCCGGAAGATCCCGCTCGAGACCGCCTACAGCGTCGCGCGCGGCCGCGTGTGGCTCGGCAAGGCGGCCCTCGAGCGCCACCTCGTCGACCGCTTCGGCGGCTTCCACGAGGCCATGCAGACCATCCGCGAGAAGGCCGGCATCGCCCCCGACGCGCCGGTGATGCTGCGCTACATGGGCGGCCTCGGGCCGTTCTCGTCGCTGCAGCGGCTGGTCGGCCAGGTGTTCGGCCTCGACGAGGCGCCCGAGGGGTCGACGCCGTCGGCCCCGCCCGAGCTCCAGGCCCTGGGCTCGATGATGTCCGCGCTGGGCCAAGGCGGCCCGCTGGCGATGTTGCCCTACACGATTCGGATCAGCCCATGACCTGCCCCGCTCCCTTCGAGGTGAAGACGCTCTGCAAGAGCACCGCCGCTCGCACCGGCACGCTCAAGCTCGGCCGCGGCACCGTCCAGACGCCGGTCTTCATGCCCGTCGGCACGCAGGCCGCGGTGCGCGCCACGCCGCCGCACTTCCTGCGCGAGACCGGCGCGCAGATCATCCTGGCCAACACCTACCACCTGCATCAGCGGCCGGGCGCGACGCTCATCGAGAAGCTCGGCGGGCTGCATCGCTTCATGGGCGTCGACCTGCCGATCCTCACCGACTCGGGTGGCTTCCAGGTCTTCTCGCTCCGGAAGAAGAACATCTCCGAGGAGGGCGTGGCCTTCGCCTTCGAGCTCGACGGCAAGCAGACCTTCCTGTCGCCCGAGATCAGCATGGCCATCCAGCAGTCGCTCGGCAGCGACATCGCCATGGCCTTCGACGAGTGCCTGCCGCCCGAGGCCGATCTCGCCGCGGCGACGAGCTCGGTCGACATGACGGCGCGCTGGGCCGAGCGCTGCCTGAAGGCGCACACGAAGCCCGACCAATCGCTCTTCGGCATCGTTCAGGGCGGCATGTTCCCCGAGCTGCGCAAGCGCTCGGTGCAGCAGATCACCAGCCTGCCGTTCGACGGCTTCAGCATCGGCGGCCTGTCGGTGGGAGAGGGGCCGGAGATCATGAACGCCATCCTGTCGGAGACGATGCCGCTCATGCCGACCGGGGTCGCGCGCTACCTGATGGGCGTCGGGCGGCCGCAGGACCTGGTCGACGGCGTGGCCGCCGGCATCGACATGTTCGACTGCGTCATCCCCACGCGCCACGCGCGCGGCGGCGTGCTCTACACCTTCCAGGGGCGCATCCGCATCTCGCACGGCAGCTATCGCAGGGACGCCTACCCGGTCGACACGGTCTGCACCTGCTACACCTGCACGCACTTCTCGCGCGCCTACCTGCACCACCTCTTCGACATCGGCGAGGTGCTCGGCTCGACGCTGGCGACCATCCACAACCTGCGCTTCTTCGCTGACCTGATGGCGCGCATCCGCGGCTCGATCGAGGACGGCACGTTCGCGTCGTTCCGGAAGGACATCAAGGCGCTCTATCCCGAGAAGGAGGAGGCGGTGGTGCTCGCGGCCGAGCCGGGCGACGCCGACCGAGCGCCGCCGTCGACGCCAAGAAGCGCTTCGCCAAGGACGCCCGCCCGCGCACGGCGCCGGTCGCGGCCCAGGGCCCGCGCGGCGCGATGAACCGCTCGTCGGGCGGCTCGGGCGGGTCGGGGCGCGACGCGCGTCCGGCCTCGGGTCCCTCGCGCGAGGCCTTCCGCGATCCGCCGCCGCGACCGCGCGCGCCGCGCGACGCGGCGCCGGCCGGAGCGTCGGCCGGGGCCCCGCGGGGGCGCGCGACGCCAAGCCGAAGGGCTTCGTGCGCCCGAAGAACAGGGGCGCCCGCAGGGCAGCGCCGCCAAGCGGCCACGCGGCGAGGCGCGGAGGGCGCCGCGGCTTCTTCTCGCGCCTCGGCTCGCTCTTCGGCGAGACCGATCCCGCGACGCTCCGTCCGGAGTGGAAGCCGCCCGCCCGCCCGCCCGATGCCACGCCGTCGTCGCCCGCGACGGCAGCGACGGCCACGACCGCGCCGGCGGCGGTCGTGCGGAAGCGCGTGCGCCCGCCGGGAGCGCTGGACGAGGCCGCATTCCTGTCGGCCTGCACGCGCTGCGGTCGCTGTCTCGAGGCGTGCCCGCCGGAGGCCATCGGCAAGGACGCGGCCGGGTTCCCCACGCTGCAGCCCGGCAACGTCCCGTGTGCGCTGTGCGCCGCGGTGCCGTGCGCGTCGGCGTGCCCGAGCGACATCGGCGCGCTGCGGCCGGTCGCCGCCGAGGCCATCCGCATCGGCTTCGCGCGCGTCTTCGACAAGCTCTGCCTGAACCATCACGAGGCCGAGAGCTGTGAGAACTGCCTCGACTGGTGTCCGGTCCCGGGCGCTCTGGTGGCGGGTCCGCGCGGCATCCCGACGGTGGTCCTCGAGCACTGCACTGGCTGCGGCGCGTGCGCTCGGCACTGCAAGGCCTACCCGTCGGCGATCGGCATCCACCCGCGATGACGCGGGTCGCTTCGAGCCGTCTGCGCGCGGCGCTGGTCACGGTGGCGGTGGTCGTCATCGGCGTCGGAGCGCTCGCATGGGGGGCCACACGCCTGCTCGCGAGCCTGCGCGACGGCGATCTCGCCGAGCTGCAGAAGGACGTCGACCGCGCCGCGCGGCACGCCGCCAGCCGGCATCGCGCCGAGGTGCTCGAGCTGGTGCAGCTGGCGCAGCGCGCCTCGCGCTCGGAGCTCCTGGCGGTGCTGGGCGCGGTCGAGGACGCCTTGCCGCAGCTCTACGCGGTCGAGGCGCAGCTCTACAAGGAGGTGCCCGGCGCGGCCGACGCGCCCGAGCTGGTGGCGCAGCGCAAGGCGCGCGTGGCGGCGATGGGCGACGTGGTCGACCCGTTCGCGCACGCCTACGCGGCGCGTGTCGGCCAGGTCCGGAGCGGCGCGCCGGCGGTCGCCGACGCGAGCCCGCTCGTCACCGAGGGGCGCGCGCTGCTGACGGGTTGCCTCGCCATCGGCGTCAACAACTGCCTCTATCGCGCGGCCTTCGATCCCTTGCGAGCGCTGGTCGCGGGCGCGCGCGAGCTCGGTCCCGACCTCGTCGTCGTGGTCGACGAGGACGGCGTCGGCCGGGCCGATCAGGCGGTCCCGACCTGGTCGGATCGCCCCGGCGTGGCGGCCGCCATCCCGGTGCTGGCCGAGGCGCTGGCGAGCCGCACGGTGGTGCACGACTTCGCGCGCGTGCCGGGGCACGACGGCTACTTCGTGCTGGCCGCGGCGCCGCTCATGGACGGCACGAAGCTGCGCGGCGCGGTGCTCGTCGGCCGGCGCGTGGGCGGCCCCGGCCTCGCGCGCGACGCCGCGCTGGTCGGCCATCCGCTGACCTGGGTCATCAGCGGAGCCATCGGCACGGTGGCCTCGACGCTCGACGGCGACGACCTCGGCGCGCTCGACGGCGAGTCCTTCATCACCGGCCGCGAGGCCATCGCCGGCAACGTCACGACGGTGCCGACCATCGTCGCCGCCGAGCGTCGCGGCGACGCCCTCCAGCGCTGGGACGAGGCCGAGCTCCAGCTCTGGCTCTTCGCGGCCGGCGTCGCCGCGCTGCTCGCCACGGCGCTCATCCTCTTCGCGCGCTCGCCCTCCGCCCGTCCCAAACGCCGGGCCCGCCCACCCGCTGACCCGTCAGCGTCGCGGCCCGCCGAGCCTCGTCATCACGGCCATTGAAGCGCCTCCGCTCGGTGTCCGCCACCCGGGGTCAGGACTACTTCTTCTCATTTTCCGCGCGCGGAAAATGAGAAAAGAAGTAGTCCTGACCCCAGGTTCGAGACCGAGGTTCGAGACGGCCCGACCCCTCGCGAGACTCCAAGAGAAGACCTTCATGTCGCTCTCATGGCCTCGACATTCCGCGTTGGCATCATGCGATAGTCGACCCCGCATGACCGCGTCCGGGGCCGACCATCGCGCTTCGACGTGGTCAGGGGACAATGACATGCAGGCAGTCTGGTTGGTCGGCGGCTCATTCCTCGCGGCGGTCTTCTTCGGCGGCATCTTCCTGCTCGCCGCGTGAGCCCGAGAGGGCGACGGGCGTGAGCCCATGAGGCCGAGGGGCACGGCCTGGGCCGCGGAGCGGTGAACCCACAGCGGCAGGACCATGGCGAGCGTGACGGCAACCATGGTCCGGCCTTCCGCCGGACGACGTCATCAACCGGTGACCGCACGCGCGACCGATACGGCGCGACCGTCGCTCTATCGAAGGTCCTTCAGTACACGCGGACGCCGATGGCGAAGATCGGGAAGAAGCCGCTCTTGCCGAGGAAGCTCGGCCCGTAGCCCCCGCCGATCCGCAGGTTGAACGCCTCGAACACCATGTGCAGCGCGACCTCGAAGCGCAGGCCATCGCCGATGCCGTCACCCTCACCGACGTAGCGCAGGTTCGCGCGCTGCGCCGCCAGCGGCAGCTCGAGCTGGCTCAGCACCGAGTAGTGCGCGCCGAAGCGGTACTCGCCGCCGAGCTTCACCGCCAGCCGCCCCACCGGGCCGATGTGCCGCTCGATGCGCAGCGCCGCGTCCGGCGCCTGCGTCTTCGGTCGCGCCGACAGGAACTCGAAGGCGCCGTGCACGCGCACGTGCTCGAGCGGCCGCCCCGAGATCTCGACCGCGATCGGGAACGCCAGCAGGTCGAAGTCGGTGTCGATGCCGACGAAGGCCGGGTCGAAGTAGACGAAGCCGGCGCGCGCGCCGATCGCCACCTTCGGACCCGAGAAGAAGGTCGCCGCGAGCTGCGCGTTCAGCGCGCCGATCGCGTCGAGCGCGTAGTACGAGCCGATCTGGAAGAAGCCGCCCAACCCCAGGCGCAGAGCCTCGGGCGACCACTCGAGCTCGCCACTCCGCAGCGTCCACGCCGAGATGTCGTGGAGCTCGAAGCCGGGCGTGTCGAAGCCGACCGGCGGCGTCGCCGCGGCGAGCTGAACCGGCGGCTCCGAGTCCGCCCGGGCCACGCCGGCGATGCCGACGAGGCCCGAGAGCCATGCGATGAACCAGGTCCCGAGGCGCTTCTCCATCGGGGGCAGCCTACCTCACGCGGGCGGCTTCTGACCATGGCGCGCGACCAACGTGCGCTCGGCGTCCTGGAACAGCACCTTGATGCGGTTCCACGCCATCTCCTCGGTCACGAAGCCGAGGCCGAACTGGGTGTGCTCCACCACGTCGTCGGCGCCGAACGACGCCGTCACGACGTAGCGCTGCGCCGTCACGCCGGCGCGCTTGCCGACGAGCTCCTCCCAGCGCTTGTAGATCTGGGCCGGGAGCGGCACGGCGGGCGTCTTGCTCTTGCCCTTGGTGGTCCCGACCGTCTTCCGCGCGGCCGCGCGCGGGGCCGGCGTCGCCGCTGGCGCCGACTTCGGCGCGCGGTACTTGTGCGCGCCGCCGCAGGAGCGGCACTCGACCTGCGCCGGCAGGCCCTTGGCGTCGAGCGCGACGATGTTGTGGAGAGTGTCTCGCTTGCACTTCGTGCAGAACGCGTCGCACTCCTTGCCCACCGCGTATGCAATCTTCGGGGCTGCCATGGTCACTCGATCTCCCGCGGCTCCGAGCCGCTCTGTCCGGACGTCTCGCTGGTACCGGGCTTCGCCTTGTCCTTGAAGACCAGGCGATTGTTGATGATGTAGTTCACGACCATGCCCACGCCGATGCCGATCGCTTGCGCGAGGTAGGCGTTCCAGCCCAGCGTCTGCCGAAAAATGGTCGCGATGCCGATCTGCAGTGCGATGCCGATGCCGGCACCGACCGCGTACGCGCTGAACCGGATGGCCGCCTGGCGCTTACCCACGCCCTTCTGGCGGTCGCCCCAGGTCCACGCGTCGTTCAGGAAGAAGTTGGTGACCACGCTCACCACGGTGCCGAGCGCCGCGGCCACGAAGTTCCGGAGGTGGTCGTCGAGGGCGCTGAAGATGGCCATGCCGAGCGCCATGAACGCGAAGTTCACGAGCACGCCGCTGGCGCCGACGACGGCGAAGCGGACGAAGCGCTGCCGCTCGGGCGAGAGCTTGTCCCACAAGCTCGAGACCAGTCGAAAGGGGCGCATGGGACGCATGGGGGCCGCCCGGCTCACGGGATGTCTTCCACGCGCAGGACGCACGTCTTCTCGGTGACGAAGGGCAGGGCGTCGATGCCCTTCAGCGCGGTCCGCACCGACCCCTCGCGCGCCGAGTGCGTGAGGATGACGATGGGCACCTGCTGGCCGGGCTCGCTCTGCTCCTGGACCATGCGCCGGATGCTGATGCCGTGCGCGCCGAGCACCGTCGTCAGCTGCGCGATGACGCCGGGCATGTCCTTCACGGTGAAGCGAAGGTAGAACGGGCACTCGCTGTCGTCGGGGTCGCGCAGCTCGCGCTCGACGAGGAGCCCCTTGTGGAAGGCCAGGTGCGGCAGCCGCCCCGAGGTGCCGCGCTCGATGTCGCGGCCGAGCTCGATGATGTCCGACACGACCGCCGACGCCGTCGGCATCATGCCCGCGCCCTGTCCATAGAAGAGCACCGGGCCGAGCGCGTGGGAGTGGACCATGACGGCGTTGAAGACGCCGTTGACGTGGGCCAGCAAGGACTCGGACGGCACCAGCGTCGGGCCGACCCGCGCCTCGATGCCGTCCGCGTGAGCCTTGGCGATGGCCAGCGGCTTCACGGCGTAGCCGAACTGGCGCGCGACCTGGAAGTCGAGCGGCACGAGCTGCTCGATGCCATCGGTGCGGATGGACTCGAACGGGATCTCGAGGCCGAACGAGATGCTGATGAGGATGGCCAGCTTCTGCGCCGCGTCGAAGCCGCCGACGTCCATGGTCGGGTCGGCCTCGGCGTAGCCCTTCTGCTGCGCCTCGGCCAGCACGTCGGCGTAGGCCGCGCCGCGCTGGGCCATGCCGGTCAGCATGTAGTTGGTCGTGCCGTTGATGATGGCGCGAAGGGCGTCGATGCGGTCGGCCGCGAGGCCTTCGCGCAGGGTTCGGATGATGGGGATGCCGCCGCCCACCGAGCCCTCGAAGATGACGTCGCGCGAGGCGTCGTCGGCGGCGCGGAAGATCTCCGGGCCATGGCGCGCGAGCAGCGCCTTGTTGGCCGTCACCACGTGCCGGCCCGAGGCCAGCGCGCGCAGGAGATAGGTGCGCGCCGGCTCGTAGCCGCCGAGCACCTCGACGATGATGTGGGTGTCCGCCGCGAAGAGCTCGTCAGGGCTCGTCGTGAGCAGATGCCGCGGCACGGCCGGGTCGCGATGCCGCTCGGGGTCGCGCACGAGGATCTTCATGACCTCGATCGGCTTCCCCAGCCGCGCGACGATGTCCGAGCGGTTCTCGGCGAGGATCCTGAGGATGCCGGTTCCCACCGTGCCGCATCCCAGAAGCCCCACGCGAATCGTATCGCTCATGCCGTTTCCAACCCGTCGGGCGCCCGCGAGCTCTCTCGCCGCTGCCCTCGCGCCGCGCCGGCCCCGAGCGGGCCGATTGCGAAAGGAGCGGTACTATACGCCCACTGCCCCCCGAAGGCCAGCGGATTCACGTGGCGGCCGCTCGGAAAGCCGAGATCAGGCCTCTTCGACGGGTTGGTTCAGGCGCCTCGAAGCCGCGGCTTCGACGGCCTCTGCGGCGATCGAGCTACTCCCATTCGATGGTGCCGGGCGGCTTCGAGGTGATGTCGTACACCACGCGATTGATGCCGCGCACCTCGTTGACGATGCGGGTGGCGATGCGGCCGAGGACCTCGAACGGCACCGGGTAGACGTCGGCGGTCATGCCGTCGGTCGAGCTCACCGCGCGCACCGCGCAGACCTCCTCATAGGTGCGGCCGTCGCCCATGACGCCCACCGACCGCACCGGCAGGAGCACCGCGAACGACTGCCAGATGGCCTCCTCGCGCGACGGCGCGACCACGCTCGCGAGCTCGGCGCGCACGATGGCGTCGGCCTTCTGGAGGATGGCCACGCGCTCGCGCGTCACCGGCCCGAGCACGCGGATGGCGAGCCCGGGGCCCGGGAACGGCTGGCGCCAGAGCACCTCGGCCGGCAGCCCGAGCTCGGCGCCGACCGCGCGCACCTCGTCCTTGAAGAGCTCGCGCAGCGGCTCGACCAGCTTCAGGTGCATGCGCTCGGGCAGGCCGCCGACGTTGTGGTGCGTCTTGATGGTGGCCGACGGGCCGCGCACCGACACGCTCTCGATGACGTCGGGGTAGAGCGTCCCCTGGCACAGGAAGCCCGCCTGCTCGAAGGTCCGCGCCGCCTCCTCGAAGACGTCGATGAAGATGCGGCCGATGGCCTTCCGCTTGAGCTCGGGGTCGCTCGTGCCGGCCAGCGCGCCGAAGAACGCCTCGTGCGCGTCGACGGCGGTGAGCGGCATCTTCAGCTCGTCGCCGAAGACGCGCACCACCTCGGCCGCCTCGTCCTGCCGCAAGAGCCCCGAGTCGACGAAGATGCAGTGGAGCCGGTCGCCGATGGCCTTGTGCACGAGCGCCGCCGCGACCGCCGAGTCGACGCCGCCCGACAGGCCGCAGATGACGTGGCCGTCGCCCACCTGGGCGCGGATCTTCTCGATGGCCGACGCCACGAAGTGGGCCGGCGTCCAGTCGCCGGCCAGGCCCGCGACGTCGAAGAGGAAGGCCGCGAGGAGGTCCTTCCCGGGCCGCGTGTGGTGCACCTCGGGGTGGAACTGGACGCCGAAGCGCCGCGTCGTCCGGTCTTCGATGGCCGCCACCACGCCGTCGGCGGTGCGCGCGGTGACGGCGACGCCCGGCGCCAGCTGGCCGATGCGGTCGGAGTGCGACATCCACACGACCGGGCCGGCGGCGCGCGCGGCGGCGTCGACGCGACCGAAGAGCCGGGACTCCGCGGCGATGTCGCCGAGCTGGGCGCGGCCGAACTCGCGCGTGTCGCTCTGGACCACCTGGCCGCCCAGGTGCTGCGTCAGCCACTGGCAGCCGTAGCAGATGCCGAGGATGGGGACGCCGAGGTCGAGGATGGCCGGGTCGGGGCGGGGGCTGTCGGCCTCGTCGACCGAGGCCGGGCCGCCCGACAGGATGACCGCGCTCATTTTTCGCTCGGCCAGCACGCTGGCCTTGCGGTGGTACGGGTGGATCTCGCAGTAGATGCCGAGCTCGCGCACCCGCCGCGCGATGAGCTGCGTCGTCTGGCTGCCGAAGTCGAGGATGATGACCATGCTCATGACGGCAGCCCTCAGCGCCTGTAGTTGGGCGGCGGCGCGGTGATGTGGACGTCGTGCACGTGGCTCTCGCCGAGGCCGGCCGAGGTGATGCGCACCCAGCGATCGTAGGCCCGGAGCTGGGCGATGTCGGCCGCGCCGACGTAGCCCATGCCGGCGCGCAGGCCGCCGACCAGCTGGTGCACGACGGCGCTGATGCCGCCGCGGAACGGGACCGCCGCCTCGACGCCCTCGGGCACGAGCTTCTTCTTGTCGTCCTCGGACTCGAGCGCGCCCTGGCCGTAGCGGTCGCGCGCGCCGGCACCCTGGGCCATGGCGCCGACCGAGCCCATGCCGCGGTAGCGCTTCCAGGTCTTGCCCTGCGACTCGAAGGTCTCGCCCGGCGCCGCGTCGGTGCCGGCCAGGAGCCCGCCCAGCATGACCGCGTGCGCGCCGGCGGCGATGGCCTTGACGATGTCGCCCGAGCTCCTGATGCCGCCGTCGGCGATGACGCCGACGTTGGCGCGCCCGGCGGCGGCCAGCGCTTCGACCACCGAGCTGACCGCGGTCAGCTGCGGCACGCCCACGCCGGCCACGATGCGCGTGGTGCAGATGCTGCCCGGCCCGACGCCGACCTTGACGGCGGCGGCGCCGGCGTCGGCCAGCGCCAGCGCGGCGTCGGGGCTGGCCACGTTGCCGGCGACCACCGGCGTGTGCGGGAAGCGATGCGAAAGCGTCTTGACCGTCTCGATGACGCGCGAGGCGTGGCCGTGGGCGGTGTCGACGAAGAGGCCGCGGCGCCGGCCTCGACCAGCAGGTGCCCGCGCTCGAGCGCCTCGGCGCCGGCCCCGACCGCGGCGCCGCAGGCCAGGCGCTCGCGCACGACGCGGGCCACCTCGGCCGCCTGCGCGTGCGGGTCGAGGTTGCGATGGATGACGCCGAAGCCGCCGAGCTGGGCCAGCGCCACCGCCATGGCCGACTCGGTGACGGTGTCCATCGCCGCCGACACGATCGGGATGCGCAGCGTCAGACCGGGGCAGAGCGTCGTCCAGGTGTCGACGTCGGCCGGTAGCACCGCGCTCGGCCCGGGGACGAGCAGGACATCGTCGAACGTGAGCGCGATGGGCGGGTCCGCGGGTAGCATGGCCGCGGACCCTAGATCCGCCGGCCGCGGGACACAAGCCCCAACCCGGCGCGCGGCGGGCGGCATGCGCGGCCGGGCTAGGATCTCGGAAGGAAGCCGCGGAGCTGGAGCTGGAGTGAGGTCTTCAGCACGGGGTCGAGCGCGGCGTCGACGGTCGGCGCGAGCCCCATGACCCACGAGAGCAGCGCGCCGAAGTAGAGCGAGAAGACGTTCCGCGCGGCCATGAGCGGGTCGAGGCTCGCGTCGAGCTCGCCCTTCCGCTGCGCCTCGCGGACGAGCGTCGCCACGTGGGCGAGGAAGGCGTAGGTCTCGGCGTTGACCTCGTCGGCGTTCCGGCCGCGCGCGCCGGGCAGCGAGCGCACGAACTCGGCGGCCAGCGCCGGCGACTCGCCGTACATCCGGAAGATGCCGCGGAAGAGGTGGAGCATCTGATCGAGGAACGGCGCCGAGCGCGGCAGGCTCGCGCGCTGCGTCTCGACCGCCTGGCGGATGCGATCGCGGAAGACCATGAACAGCAGATCGCGCTTGTCGTCGGCGTAGAGGAAGAGCGTGCCGGCCGCGACCTCGGCGCGCGTCGCGATGGCCTTGGTGGTGGTCGCGTCGTAGCCGAGCTCCTGGAAGAGCGACCACGCCGCGTCGCGGATGCGGTCGCGCTTGTCGAGCTTGTTCTGCGTGCGGCGATCCGGCGGCGGCAGGGCCGAGCTGGGAGCCGGCTTCTTCGGGGGCGTGCGTTTGACCATGGTCAGTCCGCTCAGGGGCGAAACGGGGGCCGCGCGAGCGGCGGCTTCCGGGCGGCGAGGCCGCCTTGGCTCAGCGTGATAGCTCCCGCGACACGCGAAGACAAGGCTTGACGGCCGCGCTCGCCGTGGCTAGAAAATGACCGTGGTCAGTTTCGGAGCTGGCCAATCCACCGACGGAGACGCTCATGTCCTCGACGCTCGCCCAGACCCGACCCGACGCGCTCGACCACACCATGCTCGCGGCGCGCACGCGCTACTTCGAGACCAACCACTTCGGCGCCGACGGCGGCTACGGCGACCGCTGGGTCGACCTGAAGATCGGCCCGGTGCACGTGGCCTTCCCCAACACCGCCGGGCGCGTGAAGGCGGTGCGCTACCACGACCTCCACCACCTCGCGACCGGCTACGCCACCGACCTCCGTGGCGAGTCGGAGATCAGCGCGTGGGAGCTCGGCGCCGGCTGCAAGGGCTTCGCCGCGGCCTGGTTCCTGAACCTGTCGGCCATGACGGTCGGGGTGGCCCTGAGCCCGCGGCGCGTGTTCGCCGCCTTCGTGCGCGGGCGCCGCAGCCAGAGCCTCTACGGGCTCGACTTCGAGCCGCTGCTGGCGAAGACGGTCGGCGAGGTGCGCGCCGAGACCGGGCTCGCGCAGGTCGACGCCGAGGCGCGGCCGGCCACGCTGGGCGACCGCGCGCTGTTCGGGGCGACGGCGCTGGCCGGCGGCGTGGCGGCGCTCGCCAGCCTGGCGATCGCGCTCGTGCTCTTGCCGTTCGGCGTGGCCGGGCTGGCGGCGCAGCGCCGGGCGGCGGCCGCGGCTGGCGGCAAGGCTTCGGCCGCCTGAGCCTGCGTGCTATAGGCCGGGGCGATGGATCTATTCGCCAACCCCAACGCCGATCGAGCACCGCTGGCCGAGCGCATGCGCCCGCGCAGCCTCGACGAGGTCGTCGGCCACGACGCGCTGCTCGGCCCCGACGGCAGCCTGACTCGGGTCATGGGCGAGGGCGCCGAGCTGCCGAGCCTCCTCTTCTGGGGGCCGCCCGGCAGCGGCAAGACCACGCTGGCGCGCGCGCTCGCCAAGACCTCCGACCTCCACTTCGAGCCCTTCTCGGCCGTGCTCGGCGGCGTGAAGGAGGTGCGCGAGATCGTCGACCGCGCGCGCGAGCGGAAGAAGCGCGGGCTCGGCAAGACGCTGCTCTTCGTCGACGAGATCCACCGCTTCAACAAGGGCCAGCAGGACGCGTTCCTGCCGCACGTCGAGGACGGCACGCTGGTGCTGGTCGGCGCGACCACCGAGAACCCGAGCTTCGCGCTGAACGCGGCGCTGCTCTCGCGCTGCCGCGTGGTGCGCCTCGAGCCCATCGCCGCGACCCACCTGGTGACGCTCATGCGCCGCGCGCTGACCGAGCCGCGCGGGCTCGGGTCGTCGGGAGCGAGCGGGGGCGTCGCGCTCGGCGACGACATCCTCCAGGCCGTGGCCGAGCACGCCGACGGCGACGCGCGCCGCGCGCTGAACGACCTCGAGGTGCTGGTCACGGCGGCCGCGCGCGCCAAGGCGCCGCTCGACCTGGCGACGGTCGGCAAGATCCTCGGCGGCAAGGTCTTGCGCCACGACAAGGACGGCGACCAGCACTACGACCTCACCTCGGCCTTCATCAAGAGCCTGCGCGGCTCCGACCCGGACGCCGCGCTCTACTACCTGGCGCGCCTCCTCGAGGCCGGCGACGACCCGCGCTTCCTGTGCCGGCGCATGGTCATCTTCGCGGCCGAAGACATCGGCAATGCCGACCCGCGCGCCATCGGCGTGGCCATCGACTGCATGCTCGGCGTCGAGAAGATCGGCATGCCCGAGGCGCGCATCCTGCTCGGCCAGGCGGTCACCTACCTGGCCACGGCGCCGCGCTCCAACGCCGCCTACCTGGCCATCGACAAGGCCATCGCCGCGGTGCGGGAGACCGGCATGCTGCCGGTGCCGATGCACCTCCGGAACGCGCCGACCAAGCTCATGGCCGAGATGGGGAACGCCCACGGCTACCGCTATCCGCACGACCACGGCGGCTGGGTGCCCGACCACTACCTGCCCGATCGGCTGCGCGGCCAGGTCTTCTACGACCCGCCCGGCACCGGCTACGAGAAGCACATCGCCGAGCGCCTGCGCGGCTGGCGCGCCCAGCGCGAGTCGAGCGACTGAGCGGAGCCGGGTCGCCGTCGGTCTCTGGACGGAGCCGCGCCGCGCGGCGGAGGAAGAGACCGACCAAGGCGACCCGTGCGGAGCGAAGCCATAGCGACTGAGCGGAGCCGGGTCGCCGTCGGTATCTGGACGGAGCCGCGCCGCGCGGCGGAGGAAGAGACCGACCAAGGCGACCCGTGCGGAGCGAAGCCATGGCGACTGACCGCGGTCATTTCCGAGCCGAGCGGTCGTGGCCGAACCGGCTCAACGCAGCGACACGAGCTGGTCGCCGGCTTCGGACTGGGCCCAGATGAGGTAGCGCGGCGATGCCACGCTGTAGAAGAGGGCGAGCGGCTGGCGCGGCCGTGCCCCGCTCGTCGCCGTCGACCGTCAGGCCGCCAGCCGTCGGGGGTGGCCTCGAGCACGGCCGAGCCGCCCTGCTCGCCGACCGCGGCGGTGCCGCAGCGCTCGCTCGCGGCCAGGAGCAGCGTATTGGCGCGCAGCAGCATCCGGCGCGTGAGCCCCGGGCCGAGGTCCACGTCGGCGTTTTCCGCGACCGGCGCGCGGGCGAGCTCGAGCGCGCGGCGCTGGCGACCGTCGGCGCCCACGCGCACGAGGTCGGCGATGGCGACGCAGGCGTCGCGGTGGCAGACGCGGCGCACCAGCGTCAGCCAGGCCGCGCCCGAGCGCTCGAAGCCGTGGCAGGCGTGGTCGGCGGCGGCGGTGTCGGCGCCCACCAGCGGCAGCTCGTCGGAGCGCCGCGGCACGACGACAGGGCGGACCTCGCGCTGGTAGTCCGGCGACATCCAGCGGTCGAGCTGCCACGCCCGGTCGTCGTCGTCGGGCGGGTAGCCGGTGGCGAGGGCGATGACGTGGGCCAGGGCGAGCGCGAGCATGGCGGACCTCGCGGTGACCGCGCTCATGCGCGCGAAGCGGCCGCGCGGTCTCCGAGGGCGCGCCGACGCGCTACGGGTGACCCGGGCAGTCGCTGTGGCACTGCGTCTTCGGGTCGACGTTCGGGTCGATCCAGAAGTGCGGCGACGGCTCGACCGACCAGCTCGGCAGGGCCGGCGGCACCGAGTCGTCGCAGCAGCCGCACTCGGCGCAGGTCGCCGCCAGCGAGCCGCTCAGCGCGAGGCTGATCCTGCCCACGCGGCCGGCGTCGTCGCGGCCGCGCACGACCATCTGGCCGACGGCGCCGTCGTCGATGGTGCGCGCCAGGTACATGACGTCGAGCGCCAGCCGGTCGCCGGCCATGACGTCGGTCGAGCGGCCGGCGAAGTCGCGCAGCAGGCCCTCGGGCGTCAGCAGGCGCTGGCGGCTGATGAAGCCCTCGCCGTCCTGGCTGACCTCGGCGTGCCAGGCGCTGCCGTCGCAGGTCGTGACCGCGAACGAGCCCTGGCGCGCGTCGCCGGGGTGCTCGCCGACGAAGTCGAGCGCGGTCGGGACGGCGGTGAGGCAGAGCGCGCCGAGCGTCTCGTCGGGAGGGGTCGGTGGCGCGGCCGCGTCGTCACACGCGCCGAAGGACAACAGGGCGAGGCAGGTCAGCGTGGTCTTCATGGCTCGTCTCCTCGGACGGATACTGGGCCATCGAACGTGCGGCCGCGCAGGAAAATCCGTCGCGCATCAGAGGATGAGCACATGTGCTCACGGCGGCCTCAGCCGAGGACCTGCGGGGCCCACCAGGCCAGCAAGGGGACGCCGACCAGCAGCACGAGGACGGTCGAGAGGCCGCCCAGGCGGAGGTACTCGACGAAGCC
This sequence comes from Myxococcota bacterium, assembly GCA_046351155.1. Lineage (GTDB taxonomy): Bacteria > Myxococcota_A > UBA9042 > PHBI01 > PHBI01 > JAXLYZ01. The sequence goes on along the minus strand of JAXLYZ010000013.1, from coordinate 185,140 downwards.
GAGGCGGTGGTGGTCGCGCGCGCCTTCGGCCACGATGATGTTGGCGACCGAGCCGACGAGCGTCAGGTTGCCGGCCACGGTGGTGACGAAGGCGAGCAGCACGAAGCCGAGGTCGGGGTGCCCGAGGGAAGGCAGGTACGGCCCGGTCATGAGCACCATCGGGACGTTGGAGATGACGTTCGAGCCGCCGGCCATGACGCCGGTGAAGGCGGCGAGGCCGCCCGGCGTGTCGTAGCGGAGGTGCGGTGCGGCGTCCTGCCAGAGGAGATCGACGAGCCCGGTCGAGGCCAGCGCGCGCGTCACGATGAAGAGGCCGCAGAAGAAGAGCAGCACCGTCCAGTCGACGCGCGCGAAGGTCTCGCGCGGCTCGCGGAAGCGGAACACCATGATGGCGACGGCGCCCGCCATGGCGGCGTAGCCGAGGTGCGCGCCGGCGAAGAACGCGACCAGCACGCCGAGCACCGCCACCGCCACCGGCCAGAGGCCGCGCGGCGCCGGCGCCGGCTCGAGCACGGCGGCGTCCCAGGCCGGCGCGGCCGCCAGCGCCTTGCGGTAGAGGCCGAGCGCCAGCGCGATGTGCAGGGCCAGCATCAGCAGCACGACCGGGCCGACGCGGTTGCCGGAAAGTGCCAAATGGCAATTTCGAGAGACTGCCAATCAGCATGTTCTGCGGATTGCCGACCAGCGTAGCGGCGCTGCCGATGTTCGACGAGGTGGCCAGCACCACCAGGAACGGCCCGAGCAGGAGGCGCGCGCACGCAGGTCGCGACCACGATGGGCGTCATGAAGAGGCAGATGGTGTCGTTCACCAGCACGGCCGAGCCGAAGGCGGCCACCAGCGCGACCGCCACCATGAGCCGCCGCGGCGTGCGACAGAGCGCCAGCGTGCGGGCCGCGGCCCACTCGAAGAAGCCGGTCTGGGCCAGCTCCGCGGTGAGCATCATCATCGCCAGGAGCAGCAGGATGGTGTCGCCGTCGATGGCGCGGAAGCTCTCGGCCGGCGTCATCGCGCCCGACACCACCATGGCGGTCGCGCCGAGCAGCGCGCCCGCCGGCCGCCCGATGGGCAGGACGCGCACGCGCTGCATCGAGATGAGCACGTAGGTGAGCGCGAAGATGACGACGACGATCGGGGTCACAGGCGGGTGAACCTGTACGCGCTCTACCGGTGTGTCAATCGCGGTGGCCCCGCCGCGAGGGTCGCGCCTTCGGACTCTGCGAAGAAGCGAGGCCAGGCTCTGCGAAGGAGGGAGCCCGAGACTCTGCGAAGAAGCGAGCCCCGGAGGGGCCGAGGTACCAGCGTGCGGGCCGCCGACGTTTCGCGGGACCGGAGCAAGCGCGACCCTTCAGGGTCGCGCGCCGCGGAGGTCTCGCGAAACGTCGGGCACAAGGCCCGCGCGCATCTGAGACATCCCAAGGCCCGGCGCGCATCAGAACGGAATCGTGAGCATCACGCCCGCGGACTTCGAGCCGGTGTCGTAGTAGCCGGCCACGCCGACGTTGCCGTACTGCGCGCCGACGTACGGCTTGAAGCTCTGCTGCATGCGGTTCGTGTCGTTGTTCATCATGCCGTTCATCTGCATGCCGCCGACGAGCTTCCACTTGTCGTTGAGCGAGTAGGCGCCGCCGAGGTCGAGGTTCGTCTTCTGCAGCTTGCCGCCCATGAGGTCGACGCCGCCGCTGGCGCGCGCCTGGAACTTGCCGAACGAGTACTCGAGCAGCGCATCGAAGTGGTCGGCGTACTGCTGGTTGTCCTGCATCCAGGTGCGCTTGTAGCCCACGAGGAAGGTGCGGAACGCGTTCGGGTCCTTGTAGCCGAACTTCAGCGCCATCTCGGTGATGCGCGTGTCGTCGAGCTTGAGGTTGGCGTCGAACTTGAAGCCCTCGGGGGTGTTCAGGCTGGCGCCGAGGCCGAGGCTCCCCTTGCCGTTCTTCATCTCGGCATCGAGGTTCATCTTCAGCATGTCGGTCGTGTACTTGACGCTCGCGCCGCCCTGGAACTGACCGTTGGCGTCGGTGCCGGCGTTGGCGCTGAGCGAGGTGTTGTCGCCGACCTTGGTGTCAACGCCGACCTTGCTGCCCTCGCTGCCGCCCGACATGGTCATCTTGGTGTTGGCGCCGAGGTTGGCGGTGGCGGTCGTCTGCTGGCCGGTCTTGCCGGTCTTCTCGTCGGCCGTCATCTTCTGCTCGACCTGGCCGCCCTTGAAGACGTCGACCGTCGAGAAGGTGATCTGGTCGCCCTTCTTGGTGCCCTTGATCTCGCGGTAGGCGTCGCCGTCGCCGACCTTGATCTTGCCGGTGATCTCGCCGTCGGTCTGGTAGCTGCCGTCGAAGGTGACCTTCTTGCCGCCGATGGTCGTCTCCATCTTGCCGTTGAGCTTGACGACGACCTTGTCCTCACCGATCGAGATGTTGCTCTGGCCCTCGAAGAGCGTGCCCGCGCCGAGCTGACCCTTGGCCGACGCGCCGATCTCGGTGGTCGTCGACTCCTTGCCGTCCTTGGTCTCGGTCTTCTGGCCGATGGAGACGTTGAACTTGCCGGCCTTGTCGCCGACCGCGACCTTGATGGCCTGCGAGCTCAGCGTGTGGATGTTGCCCTTCTCGTCGACGACGACGGCGTCCTTGAGGTTGCACGAGAAGGAGCCGGTGACGTCGGTGCCCGCCTGGGCGCTATAGGAGAACGAGTCCTCCTTGTTGCCCTTCGAGTCCCACTTGCCTTCCTTCGAGATGCTGACCTTGGCGCCCGTCTTCGGGTCGACGAGGTCGAGCGAGCCGCCCATGGTGTGGGCGACGAGGCCGTCCTTGGTCTCGGTGATGGTGCCGTTCATGACGAAGGCGGCGTGCTGGTCCTCGTCCTTGCCGACGTTGATGGCGAGCTTCCCGCCCTTCTCGTTCTTCGTGACCTCGCCGTTCTCCTTGGTGTCCTTGTTCGACACCGAGGCGGCCATCTTGATCGCCTGGTTCTTGTTGGCGACCACCAGGGATGCGCCCTGGAAGCCCATGTTCTGGAGCTTGCCGAGGTCGATGCCGGCCTTCATCTCCCAGCCCTTGGGGAGCCCGAGCGGCACGTCGAACTTCACGTCGGGGTTGGCGAACCAGGCGGCGATGGCGCCGCCGATGAGGGCGGTGCCGACGATGGACATGACCCAGCCCGGGTTGTCCTGCACCCACTGCGAGATCTTGGTCAGCACCTTCTGACCCGAGTCGCTCTTCACCCAGCTGTCGACGAGCCCGGTCATCACGCCGGCCAGCGCGTCGCTGAAGTCCTTCAGGCCCTTCTCCTGGGCGGCGTCGGGCTTGGTGGCGTCCTTCAGCGCGCTGCCGATGGCGGGCCCGGCCGCCTTCAGGCCGTCGTTGACGTAGCCGTTGAGCTTGGCGACCGAGACCTCTTCGAGGACGATCTTCGCCAGCGGACCGCCGAGCCACTTGCCGAGGAGGCCCTCCCACTGGGCCGTCACGGCCTTGGTGCGCTCCTCCTCCTTCTTCTTGTCCTCGGCCGCCTTGGCGTCGTTGGCCGGCGCCTTCGGGTCGGCTTCCTTCTTGTCGTCACCCTGCTTGGCGTCAGCGGCGGGCGGCGTGCCCGTCTTCTGCTCGGCCGCCGTCGGCGTCGGCGCCGGCGTGCCGCCCTCGTCCTTCTTCTGCACCGCCGGCCCGTTGCCCGACGGCGGGGCCGAGGCGCCCGCGGTCTGAGCCTTGTTCTCCTCGGGCACGAGGTCGATGGGGCGCGCCTTCTTCTCGGTCGCCGCGTCGGGCGACTGGGAGGTGGGCGACTTCTGCTGGGCTTGCTCGCGCTGGAGGAGGGGCATAGAGACTCCGAGGGGCAATGGCTTCGCCGGACAACCGGAAGAATCCAGAGTTGCCAGACGACCGTGGGCCCGACCCGCTGCCCCGAGACAGCCTCGTTATAACGAGGCTGCACCGGCCGGACAAGCGTCTGGGGCGCCGCCCCGTGGGAATTCTTTCGCGCCCGGTCACCCACCTGTATGCTCCGCCGCGGCCGGGGCCGGCCAGAGCGTCGACCCGAGGGGAACCCGACATGTTGGGCCATTCAATATACCGTGTCGTCACGGTCACTCTCGTGGGGTTTGCCACCCTCACCGGATGCCCCGACGACACCAAGACCACCGACGCCGACGCGGGCGACAGCGACGCGCTGCCCGGCAACCGCAGCTTCCTGCTCGCCGCGCGCGCCGAGCAATACGACGCCGCGGCGGCCACGCCGGCGGTCGCGGGGCTCGCCTCGCTGACCGTGCCCGACGGCCAGGGCGGCACGCGCCGACCGGTCGAGGCGGTGGTCATCCCGCTCGACCTGGCCGGCATCCCGTGGGGCTCGTTCGTCGGCAACGACAACGTGCCGACGAACCTCCCGGCCGCGTGGCTGGCCGAGGTGACGCGGCTCGAGGGGCTGGCCGCAGAGGCCGGCCTGCCGGTCGTCCTGGCGCTCTCGCCGCTGTCGCCGAGCTTCGACACGCTGCCCCCCGCGGCGCGCGCCGCGGGCGGCCACCTCATCCTGAACGACCGCTGGAAGGAGTACTGCTTCGACCCCTCGAAGGACGGCAACCCGACCAAGGTGCGCGACCAGTACGCGGGCTTCGCGGTGTGGGCCGTCGGGCGCTTCCATCCGGCGATGGTCGTGCTCGGCCAGCGCCTGAACCTCTACGAGGCGACCTGCGGCGCGTCCCCGTACGCCGCCATCCAGGGCTACGTGGCCGAGGCCGCGCGGCGCGTGCGCGCGCTGGCGGCGGCGCCGACCATCGTCGCCAGCGTCGACGTCGAGGACCTCTACGGCTATCCGAAGAAGCCCGGCCGCTGCCAGACCGGCACGCCGGCCGACTGCTTCGCGACGCGAAAGGTCCTAGTCGATGGCATCGCGAGCGCGCTGGGGGCCGACGTCATCGGGCTCGAGAGCTATCCGGCGCGCGCCGAGGCCGCGCTCGAGACGCTGCCCGAGGACTGGCTGAGAAAGGTGGCCGACGCCATCTCGACCGAGCCGGGCAAGACCGCCATCCTCGGCACGGGGCTGCCGGCCATCCGCCTCGAGTCGGAGAAGGGCGCGTGCGTGCCGCTCTACGAGGGCACCGAGGTCGACCAGAAGCGCTGGCTCGATCAGGTGCTGGCCGTGGCGACGCTCAGGAAGATGCCGCTCGTGGTGTGGCGCACGCTCACCGACCTCGAGCCGGCCGACATCGTCGGCAGCTGCCCCTGCGGCGGCGACTTCAACCTGTGCAGCCACTTCGACGGGCTCGGCGCCGGCGCCGACGATGTCCGCCTGGAGCTCGTGCGCGGGCTGTGGAGCCAGGACGGTACCGCGCGTCAGGCCGCCGCGCTGTGGTTGTCCACGCTCGAGGGAGATTGACAAAATGGACGATATCACCCCCGTTCGCACCATCCGCTTCGGTCGCACCAACGTGCAGGTCCCGGTCGTGTCGCTCGGGACCTGGGCCTTCGGCGGCGAGAACATGGCCGGCACGCGCCCGGTGGGCTGGAGCGGCCACGACGACCAGCAGGCCAAGGCCGCGCTGGTGCGCGCCTTCGAGCTCGGCATCACGCACTGGGACACGGCCGACGTCTACGGCGAGGGCCGCTCCGAGGCGCTCATCGGCAGCATGTGGGACAGCGTGCCGCGCGACCGCATCCTGCTCGCGTCGAAGGTCGGCTTCGACCGCGGCGGCCACGCCGAGGCCTATCACCCCGACGTCATGCAACGGCAGCTGGAGCGCTCGCTCCGCCACTTGAAGACCGATCGCATCGACGTCTACTACCTCCACCACTGCGACTTCGGTCACGACGATCGCATGCTGGACGGGGCCATCCGCTTCGTGCGCGACGCGCAGGCCAAGGGCCTCATCCGCTGGGTGGGCCTCTCCAACGGCGACGACCACGGCATCATGCGCGTCATCGCGCGCGTCGAGCCGGACGTCGTCCAGCCGCTCCGGAACGCCACCCACGACCACTTCCACGAGAGCGGGCTCGCCGCCTGGTGCCACCAGCACGACGTCGGCGTGGCCTTCTTCTCGCCGATTCGCCAGGGCCTCCTGCTCGGCAAGTATCCGACGCCGGTGACGTTCCCGGCGGGCGACGTGCGCGCCAACGACAAGGGCTTCGCCAACGCGGCGCTGCTCGAGCGCCTGGCCGGCAACGCCGCCGCGCTGCGGGCGCGCTTCGAGCGCGCGCCCGAGCCCATCCTCGGCGCCCTCGTCGCGGCGCTGCTCTTCGACGCCGCCACCGGCTGCGCGCTGCTCGGGCAGCGCACGCCGGCCCAGGTCGAGGCGGCCGCGCGCGCGTCGGCGCTGCGCCTCGACGAAGAGGAAGTGGCCTGGGTGCGCTCGCTCTACACCGGTATCGAGAGCTGACGGGGAATCTACAAAATGGCGATTTTGGCAGAATACAACGAGGCGCAGATCAAGGTCCTCGAGGGGCTCGAGGCGGTGCGCATGCGACCCGGCATGTACATCGGCAACACCTCGGCGCGCGGCCTCCATCACCTGGTCGAGGAGATCGTCGACAACGCCGTCGACGAGGCGCTGGCCGGCTTCTGCACGCGCATCGTGGTGGCTCTGGAGGCCGACGACGTGGTGCGCGTCGAGGACGACGGCCGCGGCATCCCGACCGGCATCCACCCCGAGCTGAAGATCCCGACGCCCGAGGTCGTGTACACCAAGCTGCACGCCGGCGGTAAGTTCGGCACCGGGTCGTACAAGGTGTCGGGCGGCCTCCACGGCGTGGGCGCCTCGGTCGTCAATGCGCTCTCGGAGTGGCTCGAGGTCACCATCCACCGCGACGGCAAGGTGCATCAGCAGCGCTACGAGCGCGGCGTGCCGGCCACCAAGCTGAAGGTGCTCGGGCCGAGCGACCACCACGGCACCATCGTCCGCTTCAAGCCCGACGCCACCATCTTCGCCAAGACGCGCTTCTCGGTGGAGACCGTGGGCGGGCGCCTGCGCGAGCTGGCCTACCTGAACCCCGGGCTCAGCATCCGCCTGGCCGACGAGCGCGGCGAGGATGCCGAGCGCCTCGACGTGGCGCCGCCGCCGGTCGAGTCGGTGCTGGGCGAGGCGGTGGTGCTGGACGAGGACGGCGAGGCGGTGCTCGAGGTGGCGAGCGAGGAGGGGCCGGCCGAGGCGCCGCCGCCTTTCGACGAGACGTTCCACTTTCCCGGCGGGCTCGCCGATTTTGTCAAATACCTGAACGAGGACCAGGACGTCCTGCACGCGCCGTTCTACTTCCGCGCCGAGAGCAACGGCGTCGAGGTCGAGGTGGCGCTGCAATACAACGACGGCTACGGCGAGGTGGTGACGTCGTTTTGCAACTGCATCCGCACCGGCGAGGGCGGGACGCACGAGACCGGCTTCAAGGCCGCCCACACGCGCATGATGAACGAGTACGCGAGGAAGGCCGGCCTCTGGAAGAAGAAGGACAACCTGACCGGCGCCGATCTGCGCGAGGGCCTGATGGCGCTCGTGCACGTGCGCATGGGGACGGTCGAGTTCGAGGGCCAGACCAAGACGCGGCTCGGCAACCCCGAGGCGCGCTCGGCGGTCGAGGAGCTGACGACGCGCTACCTCGGCGCGTGGCTCGACGAGCACCCCGAGTTCGGGCGCGCGCTGGTCGACAAGGCGGCCACGGCGCAGGAGGCGCGCGAGGCGGCGCAGAAGGCGAAGAAGGCGGTCCAGACCGGCAAGAGCCAGAAGACGCGGACGTCGCTCGACGGCAAGCTCACGCGCTGCTCGAGCAAGAAGGCGGAGCTGAACGAGCTCTTCATCGTCGAGGGCGACTCGGCCGGCGGCAGCGCCAAGCAGGGGCGGGACCGCGAGCACCAGGCCATCCTGCCGTTGAAGGGCAAGCCCCTGAACACCGAGCGCGCGACGCTCGCCAAGGTGCTCTCGAACAAGGAGATCCTGGCGGTCGTGCAGGCGGTCGGCGCCGGCATCGGCACCGACTTCGACCTCGAGGAGGCGAACTACGCGCGCGTCATCATCCTGGCCGACGCCGACGACGACGGCGCGCACATCCGCTGCCTGCTGCTCACGTTCTTCTACCGCTTCATGAAGCCGCTGCTCGCCGAGGGCCGGGTCTTCATCGCGCAGCCGCCGCTCTATCGGATAGAGAGGACGACGCGCGGCAAGTCGCAGAGCGAGTACGCCTGGAGCGACGCCGAGCTGCAGCGCGCGCTCGGCAAGGCCAAGGACAAGAAGGGCGCCACCATCCAGCGCTTCAAGGGCCTCGGCGAGATGAACCCGAACCAGCTCTGGGACACGACCATGAACCCCGAGACGCGCACGCTCTTGCGCGTGAACGTCGAGGACGCGGCCGCGGCCGAGAAGCAGGTGCACGTGCTCATGGGCAGCAAGGCCGAGCCGCGCAAGATCTGGATCACCAGCCACGTCCACTTCGGTGAGGACGCGCCGGTCGTCGCGCCGGGCGTCGCCCCGGCGGGCCTGGCGAGCGACACGAGCGAAGAGACAGCCGCATGACCATGGACTCGGTTCGCATCTCGGAAGTGCCGTTCCAGAACGAGCTCGGCGCTTCCTTCGGACGCTACGCGCAGAAGGTCATCCTCGACCGCGCCATCCCCGACATCCGCGACGGCCTGAAGCCGGTGCAGCGGCGCATCGTGTACGCGATGTACATCGCCGGGAACACCTTCGACAAACCGTACCGCAAGTCGGCGAAGACGGTCGGCGAGGTGATGGGCAACTACCACCCGCACGGCGACGCCTCGATCTACGACGCGCTCGTGCGCATGGCCCAGCCGTGGAAGATGCGCTACCCGCTCGTCGACGGGCACGGCAACTTCGGCTCGATGGACGACGACCCGCCGGCGGCCATGCGCTACACCGAGGCGCGCCTGTCGGAGATCGCGTCGGAGCTGATGCGCGACTACGACAAGGACACCGTGCCTTGGCGGCCGAACTTCGACGAGAAGGAGCTCGAGCCGGTGGTGCTGCCGGCGGGCTTCCTGAACCTGCTCGTGAACGGCGCGGCCGGCGTGTCGGCGGGCTTCGCGACCGACATCCCGTCGCACAACCTCTCCGAGGTGATGAACGCCACGCTGGCGCTCATGCAGAAGCCGTCGATCGAGCTCGACGAGCTGATGATCTACCTGCCCGGGCCGGACTTCCCGACCGGCGGCATCCTGATGGGCGCCGAGGGGCTGCGCGAGGCGTACGAGACCGGGCGCGGCAAGGTCGTCCTGCGTGGGCGGCATCGCTACGAGGAGCTGAAGGACGGGCGCTGGCTCATCGTCTTCGACGAGCTGCCCTACAACGTCATCAAGGCCGAGCTGGTCCGCCAGATCGACGAGATGCGCATCAACAAGGAAGTGCAGGGCGTCGCCGACGTGCGCGACGAGAGCGACCGCGAGGGCCTGCGCTTCGTGGTCGAGCTCGCCAAGGGCGCCGACGCCGAGGGCGTGCTGGCGTTCCTCTTCAAGAAGACCGACCTCCAGATCAACTACCACTTCAACCTCGTCACCATCGCGCGCAACACGCCGGTGCAGCTCGGGCTGAAGGCCATCATCGAGGCGTTCGTCCAGCACCGGCGCCGCGTGGTCTTGAAGCGCTCGGCCCACGAGCACGAGAAGAAGTCGAAGCGCATCCACGAGGTCGAGGGCCTCATCAAGGCCGTCGACATCCTCGACGAGGTCATCGCCACCATCCGCGCGTCGAAGGACAAGGCCGACGCGCGCGCCAACCTGGTCGCCATGGGCTTCTTCTCGCCCGAGCAGGCCGAGGCCATCCTCGAGCTCCGGCTGCACCGGCTGACCGGCCTCGAGCTGAACGAGCTCATCGGCGAGCAGAAGGAGCTCGAGAAGGCGCTGAAGCGGCTCGACAAGATCATGCGCGACAAGAAGGAGCTCGACCGTATCGTCATGCTCGAGATCGAGTCCATCCGCGACCGCTTCGCCGACCCGCGGCGGACGACCATCGAGGCCCAGGTCGAGAAGCTCGACGTGAAGGTCCAGGTCACCGTCAAGGACCAGGAGGTCGTGGTCGGCGTCACGCGCGCCGGCTGGATCAAGCAGTCGTCGCTCGGCTCGTTCAACGCCGCCGGCGCCACGCGCAAGACCTCGGGCGTGCGCCCGGGCGACCGCATGCTGCGCCTCATCCACACGCGCACGACCCACACCGTGCTGGCCTTCTCGAGCACCGGCCAGTGCTACCCCATCCCGGTGCACCAGCTGCCCGAGGCCAAGTGGGGCGAGGTCGGCACGGCGCTCGTCAACGTCTGCGGCATCACGCGCGAGGAGGAGCTGGTCGACCTCATCGCCTGCGCCGACTTCCCGACCGACCGCTATCTCCTCTTCGTCACTCGCGAGGGATTGACGAAATTGACGCCACTCTCCGAATTCCAGAGCAATCGCTCGTCGGGCATCGCCGCCTTCAAGGTGCCCGACGGCGACGCGCTGGCGCGGGTCATCGAGACCGACGGGCAGGGCGACGTGGTGCTGCTCACGCTGTACGGCCAGGGCATCCGCTTCGAGCTGTCCGAGGTCGCCATCCAGGGGCGCGCGGCCAAGGGCGTCCAGGGCATGAAGGTCGACGGCGGCGACCGCGTCGTCGACGCGCTGCTCATCGCGCCCGACGCGACGCCGCACATCGCCGTCTTCACCCGCTCGGGGCGGGCCAAGCTCTCGCCGCTCGAGGAGCTGCCGCGGCAGCGCCGAGGCGGCAAGGGCGTGCGCATGATCGTCGCGCGCATCCAGAGCAAGTACGAGTGCGTGGCGCTGTCGGCGACCTTCGGCGACGACGGCTTCGAGATCGTCGACAGCAACGGCAACGAGTTCTACGTGCCGGCCAAGAAGCTCTCGCTGGTGCGCCGCGACGGCAACGCGTTCACCATCGTGAACCTCAAGGAAGGCGCGGTCATCACCACCGTCGAGCAGGTGCCGGCCGAGACGCCGGCCGAGGCCTGAGCGACGTCAGGCGTCGCGGGGCCGGTCGGGCGAGCTCGCGCCGGCCGCGCCGCCGCGGCGCGCGTCCATCCAGCGGGACGTCGGGGCGGGTGAGCGCCCAGATGGTGTAGACGCCGTTGGCGAGGCCGATGCCGAGCGTCACGCTGAGCGTGAACGGCGCGTAGGCGAAGCCCGAGCGGATGGCCACCTGGATGGTGAGGATGCCCGCCACGACGAGCCCGAGCACGCTGAGCCCGATGGCGATCGAGCGGGCGGTGTGGCTGCCGCGGACCAGCGAGTAGAGGAGGAGGCCGCTGAGCCCGGCGGCCACCCAGCTCTCGGTGATGAGGTTCATGGCGATGCTCATGGCCAGGAACACGATGACGAGGATCAGCTTGGCGGGCATGAGGCGCTCTCGGGGTCGGGTGGGGGCGCGTCGGCCTCGATCGGGCCGCATCGCAAGGGAGGCGATCGGGCTCCGGCGGTAAACCGTCCGCGTGGTCGCGATTCCTGTGCGCAGCCATCCGTGCGGCTCGGCGGCCGATCGGCGGCGGGCTCGGGCGGCGTGCGATCGGCGCGCCGCGGCGCCGCTTAAGTCGCGCCGCAAAGGGGCCGTTGAGGTTGTCGTGAGGGCCTCGCCCCCAGGCAAGCCGGTCGTACCGACCACCGGCTGCAGGGCACGGCGATGCGGCCCAGGCGCAACCTACGCGGCTCCGCGGAGAACCGATGAACTCTGTCTACCGTCGTCTCGTCCCGATGTTCTGCCTTCCGCTCTTCGCCGCGTGCGACAGTGGCGGCGCCGCGCAGAGCGATGCCACCAGCGCCGACGCCACCACGGCGCCCGACGGCGACGCGGCCGGCACGCAGACGAGCGCGGACACGACGACCTCGCCCGACGCCCACGAGGGTGCGGCCCCGGTCGCGACCAGCGTCACCGCCCACGTGGCCGGCGCGCGCGGCCACGACCTCGACCTGGTCATCGTCGGGACCGACGCCGACAAGGACATCGCCGACGCCCGCGTGCGCGTCTACGACGCCGGCGGCCAGGACGTCATGGCGTTCCGCACCACGCTCGAGGCGACCGCCGACTCGAACGAGAGCCTCGTCTCCTTCAGCGAGCCGGTGGCCGGCAAGGCCTCGGTCATCGCCCACATCCGCATCCGCGACCTGATGCTCGAGCACCCCGAGATCGCCTCGGTCGACGTCGCGCTGCACGACGCGGCCGGCCACTTCTCGGACGACGCCAGCGGCGACGTCGTCGCCCAGGTCGTCAAGCAACTTGGCGATGCCTGCGACAAGACCGCGGTCGCCGACCGCTGCGCCGACGGCCTCGGCTGCCGCGGCACGCCGAGCCAATGCCAGGACGGCCTGGCCTCCGAGATCACCAAGCTCGCCTACCTGAAGGGCGAGGGCGGCACGCGCATCGTCGTGCAGGGCACCGACCCCGAGGACGACCTGCTGTCGCTGAAGATCGAGTTCCTCGACAACGCCGGCAAGCCGCTGCTCGTCGACCTCGACAACGACGAGACGCCGGAGAGCCAGGAGTTCGAGGTCAACGCGGCCGGCCAGGCCCGGGACGGCGCTTTCGTGGTGCGCGTCGTGCCCGCCGCCGGCTTCGAGCTCATGGTGCCGCAGGTGGCCGTCACCGCCACCGACGCCGCCGGTCACGAGGGCGCCCGCAAGACCGCCAAGCTGGCCCCGACGCCCGTCCGTGGCGCCGGCGCCGCCTGCGACGTCAACGGCTTCGACGTCTGCAACGCCACCAGCGTGTGCTCGCCGGGCGTGCCCAACGTCGCCAACACCTGCAAGGCCAAGGCGCAGCTCGCCACCGCCGAGTGCGCCTCGGCGCCGTCGGTCGACGTCGCGGCGGGCACCCACGTGGTCAGCGGCATCGTCGCCGGCCCGAGCGTCTGGGACGCGCCGGCCTCGTGCTCGAGCGGTGACCCGACCGGGCGCCCCGAGACCGCCGTCGTCCTCCACCTCGAGAACGACGTGGCCCACCTGACGCTGTCGACCGAGGTCGACGGCACCAACTTCGACACCGTCCTCTACGTCGTCCCCGGCTGCACCATCGACTCGACCCAGGCCCTGGGCTGCGCCGACGACGCGCCGAGCGGCGCGGCCGCGGCCAGCCTCGAGCTCGAGCTCGTGCCGGCCGGCGACTACCTCGTCATCGTCGACTCGTGGGGCCCGGACGGCGGCAGCTATGCCCTGTCCGTAACCGCCGAGTAACACAAAGTCGTTAAGAGACCTCGGGTCCCTCCCGATGTCCTTCCCTGAGAGCTGATTCCGTCACCCCAAAATCCATTCGTTGAAGGAGCTATCGTCATGATTCGCCGCTTCGCACCCGTCTGCCTCGGCCTCGGGCTCATCGCCACGAGCGCCTGCGCCGACCTCGGCCCGACCGACAACGGTCCCGTCACCAAAGAAGACACCACGGGCATCGCCGAGCTCGACGCCGCCCTGACGCCGCTCACGGCGCCTTGCACCTTCGCCGCCGTCAGCGGCGTCAACACGGCGACCGTCACCGTCGGCGACAACGAGACGGCCGTCATCTCGAAGCGCTCCATCGACTCGGCCATCCTCGTGAACGGCGTCCAGTGCGGCACCGCCACGTCGACGACCATCAAGCGCCTGCTCATCAACGGCTCGAGCGGCACGAACACGGTCATCCTCGACTTCATCAACGGCACCTTCGCCCCCGGCTACGGCACGGGCGCGGGCACCGCCGGCATCGCGGTCGACCTGGTCTCGGGCAGCAACGACGCCCTCAAGATCCGCGGCAGCACGGCCGCCGACACGGTCACCATCGGCGCTGACGGCATCGCCTTCAACACCGACACCGTCAAGGACATCACCTACGCCAACGTCGACGCGTACGTCTTCAGCCTCGGCGGCGGCGCCGACGTCTTCTCGGCGTCGGGCGGCTACGGCAGCGGCGCGGCGTTCGCCACGGCCGTCACGGTCTACGGCGGCGACGGCAACGACACCCTCTCGGGCGGCACCGCGGCCGACACCCTCAACGGCGGCGCCGGCAACGACACGCTGCGCGGCGCGACCGACGCGGCCCTCGACACGGCGGCCGACACCCTCAACGGCGACGACGGCGACGACACCTTCGACGCCGGCAACGCGACCAATGGCGGCGACACCTACAACGGCGGCAACGGCACGGCCGACCACGTCAGCTACGCCAACCGCACCATCCTCGTGACCGTGACCATCGGCGCGGGCAGCAACGACGGCCAGGCGAGCGAGAACGACACGGTCGCGGCCGACATCGAGATCGTCAGCGGCGGCGCGGGCAACGACGTCCTCACCGGCGGCTCGGGCAACGAGACGTTGAACGGCGGCGCGGGCAACGACACCCTGACGGGCGGCGACGGCAACGACACCCTCAACGGCGACGCCGGCAACGACCTGCTGGTCTCGAATGACGACACCTCGGACGGCGCCGACGTCTACGTCGGCGGCGCGGGCACCGACACCGTCGACTACTCGGCGCGCACCGTCGGCGTCACGGTCACCATGGACGGCGTCGCCAATGACGGCGAGACCGGTGCGGACGAGGGCGACAACGTGAAGGCCGACGTCGAGAACTTCATCGGCTCGAGCGGCGACGACATCGTCACCGGCAGCGCGGCGGACAACGCCTTCACCGGCGGCGACGGCGACGACATCCTCTCGGGCGGCGCGGGCAACGACTGGTTCTACGAGGAGGACGCGGACTCGGGCTCGGATACCTTCAATGGCGGCGCGGGCACCGACACCGTCGACTACTCGCTCCGCACCGGCGACCTCACCGTCACGATGGACGGCGTCGACCCCGACGACGGCGAGAGCGGCGAGGCCGACGATGTGCAGGCCGACGTCGAGAACTGCCTGGGCGGCGACGGCGACGACACCATCACCGGCAACGCGCTCGGCAACTACCTGGACGGCGGCGCGGGTATCGACACCCTGTCGGGTGGGGCGGGCGACGACGAGCTCTTCGGCGGCGCCGGCGTGGACATCCTCGACGGCGGCGCGGGTGACGACACCCTCGACGGCGGCGCGGGCACCGAGACCAGCATCGACTGCGGCGCGGGTGAGGGCGACATCGTCATCCTCGGCGCCAGCGAGACGGCCACGGGCTGCGAGCTGTGAGCCACTGAGCGCGTAGCATCCGACCTAGTCAGCTCTCTCAAACGCACCCCTTGGGCCACGGTCCTCGGGGTGCGTTTCGTTTTTCGGTCGACGCTCGGCGCGCCTTCGACGACAACCGGGAGGTGACGAGCTCCCTCCGCCCGCGCGGCGACGCCGTGAGCCCGCGCGCCGCCCACGCCAATGTCCAGGCCGATGTGCGGCTCGAGCCGGCCGAGCTCGAGCGCGAGTTCCGCATCTGGGAGTGGAAGACGGCGCTCCGGCGCGCGCGCGGGGCCATCGCCACGGCCTCGGCCATCTTCCTCCTCTTCGCCTACTCGGACTTCCTGTGGTTCGGCACGCGCTGGCCGCTGCCGGGAGTGCTCGCGCTGCGCCTGTCGGTCGGCGCGCGCGGGGGCGGCGGGCCGGAGCCCCTCGCCGGGCCGCCGCGACCCGAGCGCTTCGATCGGCTGGTGCTGGCCTGGACGCTGTGGGCGGGCCTCCTGACCGCGGTGATCCTGCCGGCCACGCGGCCGGCGGCGTGGATGCTCCACGGCTTCGTCGTGTGCTCGGCCATCCCGGCGGTCTACCTGCTGGTGCCGATGCGCTTCCTCGGCGGGCTCGCGGTCGGCGTGGTGATGGGCGCGGGCTACCTCGCCTTCGTGGTCGCGACCAACGCCGAGCTCACCTACATGCAGGGCGTCGTCATCACCTTCTCGCTGGTGTCGGCCAACGTCTTCGCCGCCGTCGCGAGCCGCGCCCACCACCGCGCCCAGCGCGCGGCCTTCATCCAGCAGCGCTCGCTCGGCCGCGCCGAGGAGAGCCTGAGGCAGCTGGTCGACGCGGTGCCGTTCCCCATCGTCCTCATCGCGCGCGCCGACGGGCGCGTCCGGCGCATGAACGACGCGGCGCGGGCGCTCTTCGCCGGACCCGATCCCGAGGCCGCCGCGGCCGGCCTCGCGGCGGCGGCGCCCGAGCTGCTGGCCGGCGCCGACGATGGCGACGGGGCGGTCGGCGCGCGCGAGGTGGCGGCGCGCGACGGGCAGGGCGAGGCGCGCTGGCTCCTGGTGTCGACGCGGCCCATCGTCCACGACGGCGTGCCCTCGGCGCTCCTCGGGTTGGCCGACCTCACCGCGCGCAAGGCCACCGAGGACGCGCTGGCGGCGGCCAAGCGCGACGCCGACGACGCCAGCCGCGCCAAGTCGATGTTCCTCGCCACCATGAGCCACGAGATGCGGACGCCGCTCCACGGCGCGCTGGGCGCGGTGCAGCTGCTCGAGCGCGCGCAGCTCGGGCCGGCCGAGCGCGAGCAGGTGGCCATGGTGCGGGCCAGCGCGCGCGGCATGCTGCAGCTGGTGGACGGCATCCTCGAGCTCACGCGCCCCGAGCTCGGCGCGGCGCCCGACGCGCCGGTGGTGTTCGCGCCGCGCGCGCTGCTGCGCGAGGTGGTGCTGGCGCTGGCGGCGCGGACGCGGCCCGACGGCGTGGTGGTCGACCTCGACCCGGGCCTGCCCGAGCTGGTGGTCGGCGACGAGGCGCGCATCCGGCGCGTGCTCTTGAACCTCGTCGACAACGCGCTGAGGCATGGCGACGCGACGCCCATCGAGGTCGTCGCGCGTGCGCTGGCCGTCGGCGCGGACGGCGTGCGCGTGCGCTTCGCCGTGTCGAACGGCGGCCCCGGCATCCCGGCCGAGGCGCGCGCGGCCATCTTCGAGCCGTTCGTCCAGCTCGAGCGGCCGGGCGCGCTGCGGCGCGGCTTCGGGCTCGGCCTGGCCATCGCGCGCGAGGACGTGCGCGCCATGGGCGGCGAGCTCGCGCTGGAGGACGGGCAGGGGGCGCCGGCGCGGACGACCTTCGCCTTCGCGCCGACGCTCGGCGCGGCGCCGTCCGACGCGCGTCCGCTGCCGCGCGCGGCGTCGTCGTCGCGGCCGCTGGCGTTGCTCGTGGCCGAGGACGATCCGGTGAGCGCGCGCCTGGCGACGCTCTTGTTGGTCGACGCCGGCCATCGCGTGACGCTGGTCGGCACCGGCGCCGAGGCCGTGGCGGCGGCCGGCGCGCAGGCCTTCGACGCGCTGCTCCTCGACATGCGCCTGCCGGTGCTGGACGGCGAGGCGGCGACGCGGGCCA
Source organism: Myxococcota bacterium (assembly GCA_046351155.1). Lineage (GTDB taxonomy): Bacteria > Myxococcota_A > UBA9042 > PHBI01 > PHBI01 > JAXLYZ01. The sequence continues at coordinate 167,997 of JAXLYZ010000013.1, read as the reverse complement.
TCCGCGCGCTGCCCGACGCGACGCGCGCCAGCGTGCCCATCGTGGCCATGACCGCCAACGCGCTGCCCGAGGATCGCGCGCGCCGCCTGGCGGCCGGCGTGAGCGCGGTCGTGGCCAAGCCGGTCGAGTTCACGCGCCTCGAGGCGACGCTGGCCGAGCTCACGGCGCCCGAGCGGCGCCTGCCGTGCGTCGACGAGGCGCTGCTCGCGCGCTACGCCGGGGCCATCGGCGCGGCCGAGGCGCGCGCGCTCCAGGCGCCAGGCCTCGCCACCGCGGGGCCGCTCATCGAGGGCATCGAGGCGGCCGGCCCCGACCGCCTGGCGCTGGCGCTGGCCGCGCACCGCCTGGCGAGCGCGGCGCACAGCGCGGCCTTCGCGCGCCTGGCGGCGGCGGCGGCGCGGCTCGAGGATCGGGCGCGCGCCGACGTCGACGATCCGGACGCGCTGCGCTCGGCGCGCGCGGCGCTGACGGCGGCGTGGCAGGCCACGCGCGCGGCTCAGCTCGACGCGTCCTCGAGCGCCACGCCGAGCCGGTAGCCGATGCCGTGCACGGTGAGGAGCAGGCGCGGCACGATGGCGCCGCCCTCGCCGAGCTTCCGGCGCAGGCGATGGACCAGCACCGCCACCGAGCGCGCGTGCGCCGGGGCCTGCGCGCGGGCGGCGGCGTCCGCGCAGCTCCTCGTGCGTCACGACGCGGCCGCGCGCGTGGAGGATGGCGGCCAGCACCGAGGCCTCGCCGGTCGTGAGCGGGACGTCGGCGCCGGCGGGCGAGGTCAGCGCGTAGCGCGTGAGCTCGAAGCGCCAGCCGTCGAAGCGCACGACGCGCGTCGGCTCGGGCGACGCTCGGCGCCGGGCGCGCGCCCCTCCGGCGCAGGACGGCGTGCACGCGCGCGCGCAGCTCGTCGAGGTCGGGCGGCTTGACGATGAAGTCGTCGCCGCCGAGCTCGAGGCCGCGCACGCGATCGGTCGGCGCCGCGGCGCGAGACGAAGATGATGCCGGCGCGCTGTGCGCGCGGAGCCAGGTCGCGAGGTCATAGCCGTCGCCGTCGGGGAGCCTGATGTCGAGCAGCACCAGATCGACCCGCGCCAGCTCGGCGAAGGCGCGCAGCGCCAGCGCGCCGTCGAGGCTCGCGACCTCGAAGCCGGCGGCGCGCAGGCTGGCGGCGAGGAGCTCGCGCGTGACCGGCTCGTCCTCGACGACGGCGATGAGCTGCGCGCTCGGACGTGGGGCAACGCTCTGCAAAGGACCCGCTCCTCGGGCGTGACGCGGCGTCAGTCCAGACCGCCGGGCCGACCTGCGCGAGGCCTCCTCCGGCAGCGCGCGCGCCCTTTCGTGACGCGCGCTCGGGCGCCGCTTCGCGCGGGTTGTTAACGGCTTATTCGCTTGTGCGTGCGGGCCCGCGCGCGCCACATCGAGCGTGGTCGGTCCCACCGTCCGGGAACACACACGCATGAAGACCTTCGCTCAGCGACCGGAGTCCTCCTCGTCGTCGTCCGCGCGGCGCGCGTCCCTCGAGCTGCCGCCCGAGGAGGCCGACCGCCACCGGCAGGAGTTGCGCGGGCTGCCCGGCTTCGCGGCCCAGTCGCAGGCGCTCCAGCGCGGCCTGTTCCCGAACGCGCGCGCGGGGCAGCTGCCGCCGTGGGCGGCGGCCTCGTCCTCGGGCGCGCACCACGAGCCGCCCGCCGCGCAGCCGCCGGCCGAGGTCGAGGCGCCGGCCGAGGCGGCGCCGCAGCCCGATCCGGTCCATCCGGAGGAGCAGGTCGAGGCGGCCGCTCCGAACCAGGCGCCGCCCGAGGTGCAGGAGGCCGGGCCGGGCGCGGTGGCGGCGCAGCCGTTGCCCGCGGGCCAGCGCCCGGTGCTCGCGTTCGCGGGCGCCGACCCGGCGGTGGCGGGCGTCGCCGAGCTGGTCGCGGCCTACAACGCGCTCGGCCCCGAGGCCACGTTCCAGGCGCGCTTCGCGGCGCTCCGCCGCATCGACACGGCGGCCTACCAGGCCTTCCAGGACCACCCGTCGCCCGACCTCGGGCAGCTCCCGTTCGGCCCCGCGCTGCGCGCGCTGCTGACGCACACCGAGGCCGAGCACGCCGACCTCGTCGAGCTCACGCGCGAGCGCACGGCCGCGGGCGAGGAGGGGCACCTGCCCATCGACACGACCGGCATGGGCGAGGGCGAGCAGGCCGAGGCCGCGGCGCTGTGGTCGTCGCTGGCGCGGCGCCAGGGCGACCTCCAGGTGGCGGGCTCGCCGGCCTTCCAGAAGGGCACCTTCGGCAGCCTCGCCAAGCTCATGCAGGGTCCGCTCGGGCGCCAGCTGGTGGGCCACCTCGATCGGCGTGCCGCGCCCGGACCCGACGGCGCCCCGGCGCCCGACCGCAGCGTGACCATCACCGAGTCCGAGCGCGAGCCGGGTGCGTCCGCGCGCGACACCACGCAGAGCGACATGCACGAGGTCGGCCCGGGCGCCGGCCCCGACCTCGACCCGCGCGCGCTCACGGCGGCGGTGCTGGGCGGCGAGCGCCACGCCGCGATCGGCGGGCGCCAGTTCGAGTTCGGCCAGGGCTCGGCGGTCGACGTCGACATGCCGAGCGCGATGCGCGACACGCGCTCCCTCGACAGCGACAAGAACGAGATCGTCACGCCGTCCTTCATCGCGCTCGGCCACGAGCTCGGCCACGCGGCCAAGGCGAAGGCGGGCGCCAAGGGCACGAACGTCGGCTTCGACAAGCTGCCGGCCGGCGTCGTCGGCGGGCGCTGGGTCAACAACCCCGAGGAGTACCTGAACGTGCAGGGCGTGGAGAACCCGCTGCGCGCCGAGCACGGCATGAAGCAGCGCGGCGACTACGTCGACTCGGTGAAGCGCTCGCGCTCGGACGGGCTCATGCGCATGGTGGTGCAGGCGGTCGAGCTCTACCCGTCGCAGGGCTCGTTCCTCGCCGACCTGGCGCTGACCGCGCGCAACAACGGCCTGAACGACGACGCGCTCTACGCCGAGCTGCGCCAGCGCATCGAGGCCGGCATCGAGCAGGCGCGCCAGGCGCACGAGGCCGAGGCCAGCGGCCCGGCGTCGTCGTCGGGCCAGCGCGGCGACGAGCCGCGCCGTCGCGACCGCGCCAAGGCGTGGTTCAAGAAGAAGCTCGGGCGCGAGTAGTCTTCCGCCGCACGCCTTTGGCGCGCTGCGTCCAGGGGCCGCCCGGCGACCGGCTTCGCTCGGATCAGTGCGGGCAGCGCCCGCACTCCTTGCGCGCGGCGGCGGCCCGCGCGCGGCACGCGGGGAGGCCGGCGTCGGGGGCGCGGCGCGCGGCCGCGGTGGCCTCGGCGTCGGGCCCGAAGACCGGCGGCACCACGCTCATCATGCCGGCCCCGGCGTCGGCCGCGCCGGCGAAGCAGCCGGCGCACAGCTCGGGCGCGGGCTTCGCGCAGCCGCGGTCGAAGGGGCAGCGGTCGTCCTTGTCGGCGATGCAGTCGCCGTCGAGGTCGGGGTCGCAGACGTCGCCGAGGCCGTCCTTGTCGCTGTCCTTCTGGTCGGCGTTGCGCTGGTCGGGGCAGTTGTCGACCAGGTTGGGCGTGCCGTCGCCGTCGCGATCGTCGTCGCAGGCATCGCCGAGACCGTCGCCGTCCATGTTGCCCTGGAGCGGGTTCGGCGTGCGCGGGCAGTTGTCGCGCGGCGCGTTCGGCGCGCTCCAGCTGAGCGTCTGGTCGACGCCGTCGCCGTCCATGTCGGAGTCGCAGACGTCGCCCTTGCCGTCGTCGTCGAGGTCGCTCTGGCCGGCGCCCGGGTTCGGCACCGCCGGGCAGGTGTCGTCCTGGTTCTTGAGGCCGTCGCCGTCGGAGTCGACGAGCGGCTGGCAGCGGTCGCCGATGCCGTCCTGATCGACGTCCTCCTGGCCCGGGTTCCAGCGATCGCAGTTGTCCACCGCGGCGATGATGTCGTCGTTGTCGGCGTCGCTGCAGGCCTTGTCCTTCTCGGGGAGGCCGATGCCGCAGAAGGCGCTCTGGATGCGCTCCTTGTCGTCGGGCGCCGCGGCCTGGAGCATGCCCTTCTCGAGCTCGGCCAGCGTGAGGTCGACCGGCGCGTTGGCGAGCACCGACCACATGAGGCTCTCGACCGACTCGAGCGCGGGCACCGGCTCGCCGGCCAGGCGCTGACCGTAGGGCACGACCGCCACGCCGCGATACGGCAGCCGCTGCCCGGTCGGGCCGCGCCAGCCGCCGTCGAGCTCGAGCCACAGGCGGCGGATGAGACCGGCCCGGACCAGCGCGTGGCACCACGGCTCGGGGCAGTCGGGGCTCGGCTTCCAGTCGCCGAGGTCGGCGCGCACCGGGCCGTCGGTGACGAAGCGCGGGCGCGACACGCACGCGCCGCCGGCGGCGCCGCCGCTCTGGGTCGGCGTCCGGTTGCACGCGCCGCGGTCGCCGCAGGCGGCGTCGCTCGTGCACGCGCGCGCCGGGTCGACGGCCTGCGCGCCGATGACCGTCTCGCAGCGCGGGCAGCCCACGACCGGCAGGCGCAGCGCCGCCGAGCGCGCCATCATGTCGGCCACCGCCTCCTCGATGGCGGCCGCCTCGGGCGTGGCCGCGAGGCCGGTCGTCGCGCCCGGGACGTGGCGCGCGACGAGCGCGTCGATGAGCCCGTGCACGAGCTCGTGCACGGTGGTGTCGACCGAGGTGTGGCCCTGGCACAGCTCGGCCACGAGCTTGCCGCCGTCCATGCGCCCGGTGTGGAGCGCGCCGTCGGAGGTCGCGCAGGCCGGTCCGGTGCGGCCGATGCGCACCTCGATGCCGGTCACGGCCGGCGCGTTGCCGCTCGCGAAGGCGAGCTTGCCGAGCGTCGGCTCGCCGGTCTGGGCCGCCAGGACGAAGAGCCCGAAGGTGCCGGCGACAGCCGCGCGCACGTCGCCGAAGCTGCGCGGGTCGAGGCCCTGCAGCTTCTTGCCGACGTCGTCGAGCAGCGCCGCGCCGCGGTCGATGGCCTTCACGCGCGCCGCGCGCACGGCCGCCTGGCCCGCGTCGCCCGGGGCCGGGCGCACGAGGTCGGCGGCGTCGACGAGGTCGGAGAGGTGGTAGCGGAAGAGGCTCTGACCGTTGGCGTCGACGATGTCGACCTGGAAGGCGCTGAGCAGCGCGCCGAGCTGCTCCTTCGGCAGGTCGCTGCAGGCCGGTGCCACGCCGACGGCGAGGGCGAGCGCCGCGAGGGGGGCCAGGACGCGGAGGCCGGACGGCCGAGCGGGGGTGACGGGCGTGCTCATGGCCGGGATGCTCCTCCCGGCCCCGGAACCCGTCAAGCCAGCCGGCTCAGCACAGCGGCGACCAGGTCCTGGGTGGCCTCGGCGATGGACCGGAGCGACGTGTCGATGACCAGCTCGGGCGCGACCGGCGCCTCGTAGGGCGAGCCGACGCCGGTCATGTCGCTGATCTCGCCGCGCGCCGCGCGGCCGTAGAGGCCCTTCGGGTCGCGGCTCTGGCACACCGCCAGCGGGCAGTGGATGGGCACCTCGCGGAAGCGCCCCTCGGGGAACCGCGCGCGGGCCCGCGCGCGGTCGGCCGTGAAGGGCGAGATGAGCGCGGCGATGGCCACCGCGCCGGCGTCGACGTGGGTCCGCGCGACGACGGCCGCGCGGCGCACGTTCTCGGCGCGGTCGGCGGCCGAGAAGCCGAGCTCGGGCGAGAGCAGGCGGCGCAGCTCGTCACCGTCGACGAGGTAGGTGCGGATGCGGCGCGCGTGCAGCTCGAGCTCGGCCGCGCGCGCGAGCGTGGTCTTGCCGGCCCCCGACAGGCCGGTCAGCCACACACACAGGGCCCGATGGCCGGCTAGACGTTCGCGATCGTCGCGTGTAACACCGCTCACTGATGGGCGAATAGCACGCTCTTCACGATGGTGTCGACGGCGCCCTTGGCGTAGCCGATCTGGCGATAGAGGATGCGCATGTCCGAGGTGCGGACGATGAGCGTCATCGGCGTCGCGTTCTTGTCGTAGTAGGCGCCGAGCTGGAAGCCGACGTCGACGTAGACGGGGTAGTTGGCCTGGCGCACCTCGAGGTCGATCCACTCGCCGAGGTAGTCCTTCCACTCGTTCATGAAGGTGAAGTCGGCGTCGATCTCATCGGCCGAGGCCCCGTCCTGCCAGAGCTTCTTGCCCTTCGTGTCCTCGTAGACGGTGTACATCACCTCGAGGCCGTCAGCGTGGTACTTCGAGTAGGTGTCGACCAGGTCCCACGCCTCGTACTGGCAGGCGGTGCACCAGCCGGCGCCGCTCGTGATGAGCAGCACCTTGGTGTTGGGGTCGCCCAGGTAGTCCGAGAAGTGCTTGGTCGTGCCCATCCACGGGTCGTAGAAGCCGAGGTCCTCGATGATGTCGAGGTACTGCTTGCCGTACGGGCCCTCGGGGTAGGTGAGGGCGGGCTCGTCCGGCTCGTCGGGGACGTCGGTCGGATCGGTGGTCGGGTCCGTCGTGGGATCGGTCGTCGGGTCCGTCGTGGGATCGGTCGTCGGGTCCGTCGTGGGATCGGTCGTCGGGTCCGTCGCGGGGTCGGCGCCGCCGCTGTCGCAGGCGGAAGCGGTGAGCGCGAGGGTCGAGAGCAGGACGGGAGCGAGACGCATCAGGACCTCCGGAGGTCGCGCCGGTTCGGCGACGCGAGGGTCATCCCATAGCGCAGCCCCACCGCGATGCAAGGTCGGGGCGGGGTCCTGCCGGTGACGTTTGACTTTTAGAACCCAACCGGGGAAACGCCGCGGGCATGGCCCCGTCCGCCACCTCGCTCAGCGCGTACCAGACCATCCGTGACCACGTGGCCAAGGGCGCCCTGTCGATGATCGACTGGGCCAACCACAAGCCCGCGAACCGAGGGCAGAAGCCGAAGGTCGGCGGGCACCAGGCCTCGAGCATGTCGTCGGTCGACCTGCTCGCGGCGCTCTACCTGGACGCGCTCAGGCCGGGCGACCGCGTGGCCGTGAAGCCGCACGCGGCGCCGGTCCTCTATGCGCTGATGCACTGCCTGGGCCTGGTCTCGACCGATCAGATGGGGACGCTGCGCGAGTACAAGGGGCTCCAGCCGTACCCGACCGAGCTCAAGAACCCGCGCTTCGTCGACTACACCACCTCGAGCGAGGCGCTCGGCGTGGCCTGCACCATCTATGATGCCTACGGCGCCAAGCACCACGACCGCGCGCTGGCGCCGGCGCTCGGGCGGCGCGCGACGACCGCCCTCTACTGGGCGCACTGCGGCGACGGCGAGCTCACCGAGGGGCAGATCGACGAGTCGCTCTACGACGCCGGGCGCTGGCAGCTCGACAACCTGGTGTGGATCGTCGACCTCAACCGGCAGTCGCTCGACCGCGTGATGGACGACTCGGGGCAGCTCGCGGGCTGGGCCGCGCGGAAGTTCCGCGGCCACGGCTGGCAGGTCTGCGAGGCCCGCTGGGGGAGCCGCGCCGAGGCCCTCTTCGCGCGCCCGGGCGGGGCCGAGCTGCGGGCGTTGCTCGAGTCGCTCGACGACGCCCGCTTCCACCCGCTGCTCGTGGTGAGCCCCGAGACCCTCGTCAAGATCCTGACGGGCGAGACGGCCGACGAGCGCCCGGCCATCGCGCGCCTGCTCGCCGACTATCGCGCCGCGCTGTCGCTCGGCGACGACGCGCGCGCCGGCCTGCGCCGCGTGGTGGAGGCCGTCGCGCCGGCGGACCTGGCCGACGGCATCCGCCACCTCGGCGGCCACGACCTCGAGCTCCTGTGCCGCCGCTACGCCGAGGCGCGCGCCGCGCTCGCGGACGGCGGCGGTCCCATCTGCCTCGTGGCTCACACGCTGAAGGGCTACGAGACCTCGGGCGCCGGCCACCCCGAGAACCACGGCGGGCTCCTGCCGACGGCCGAGGTCGCGGCCTGGGGCACGCCCGGCTCGGCGCTCGACCGCGGCCTGCCGGCGGGCGTCGCCTACCCGGTGCCGGCCGCCGACAGCGAGGCCGGTCGCCTGCTGGCGCGGCGCGCGGCCGAGCTCTTCGAGGCCGACGCGCACTCCTACGTGCCGGCGCCGCTCGACGTGCGGCGCGTGGTGGCGGGCGTGACGCAGCGCGCGCGCACGGTGGTGTCGACCGGCGAGATCTTCCAGAGCCTGAACCTGGCGCTGACGCGCACCGCGCTCGGGCCGTACCTCCAGTTCGGCGCGCCCGACGTCGGGCAGACCACGCACCTCGGGCCGGTCATCAAGCAGACCGGCGTGTTCGCGCCGCGCGACCTGCCCGACACGTGGGCCTGGATGCGCGAGGAGGGGCTCCTGTCGTTCGACTGGCGGCCGTCGCCGAGCGGCCAGTTCCACGCCTTCGGCATCGCCGAGGGCAACGCCATGCTCTGGGCCTACGCCTTCGGACGCCGGAAGAAGGCCATCGAGGGCAAGCTGCCGCTCCTGCCGGTGGTGACCGTCTACGACAAGTTCTTCGAGCGCGGCCTGAACCAGCTCGACTACGCCGTCTACTCGAACGCGCGCTTCATCGCGGTCGGCGTGCCGTCGGGCACCGGGCTCTCGCGCGAGACGGCGACGCACCAGTCGATCCAGACGCTGCGCATGATGATGGATCTGCCCGGCCTCATGACCTACGAGCCGGCCTTCGCCGCCGACCTCCACGCCATCTACCTGCACGCGCTCGGGCGCCTGTGGGACGACGCCGGCGAGGCTTTCTATCTGCGCCTCACGACGCAGCCGGTCGAGCAGCCGGCCGAGCTGCCCGAGGGCCACGCGGAGCTCGCCGTGCGCGGCGGCTACTGGCTCGTCGGCGACGACGATCGCCGCGGCGTGGGCGACGGGACGCGCGCTCCGGTGCTGCTGGTCGCCTCGGGCCGGAAGCTCGAGCAGGTGCGGCAGGCCGCGCGCATCCTGGCCGAGCGCGGCATCGGCTCGCGCATCCTGAACGTCACGAGCTACGAGGCGCTGTGGCGCGAGTGGGACGCCTTCGCCAACGACCCATCGGCGTGGGACGACCCGGCGCGCAGCTACCACCTCCACGATCTGTTCGACGAGGCGACGCTGAACGCGCCGCTCGTCATCGTCGGCGACCACGTCGCGAGCGTCGCCGAGTGGCTCCCGACCGCGCTCCAGCGCGTGCGCGGGCACCGCTTCCTCGGGCCGCGCAAGAACGGCGAGGCCGGCGATCTGGCGTCGATCGACCACCTCCATGGTATGGGGGTCGCCGACATCGTCCGCGTCGCCGAAGAAGAGCTCGCCTGGCGAGCCGGGTTGCGAACAACTGCATGAGCAATACTCCGCCAGTCCTCGGCATCACCGAGCTCGGCCTCGCCTTCGGCGAGCGCGTCCTCTTCGACGGCCTCGAGCTCACCGTCTACCCCGGCGACAAGATCGGCCTCATCGGCGACAACGGCGCCGGCAAGTCGACGCTGGTGAAGGTCATCGCCGGCCAGGAGAAGCCCCAGAAGGGGCAGATCGCCTTGCGCGGCGGCACGCGCGTCGGCGTGCTCGAGCAGGTGCCCGACCTCGACCCGGCGCTCACCGTGCGCCAGACCCTCGAGCAGGGGCTGGCCCGCCTCATCGACGCCATCCACGCCTACGAGGCGGCCTGCGTGCGCATGGACGAGCACGCCGACACCTGGCTGCCGGTCATCGCCGAGCTCGGCGGCTTCGACCACGCCCACAAGGTCGAGTCCATCGCCCACCGCCTGCGCCTGGACGACCTCGATCGCAAGGTCGGCGTGCTGTCCGGCGGCCAGAAGAAGCGCGTCGCGCTCGGGCGGCTGGTGCTCTCCGAGCCCGACCTGGCGCTCCTCGACGAGCCCACCAACCACCTCGACGTCGAGACCACCGAGTGGCTCGAGGGCTGGCTCCGCGACACGCGCGCCGCCTGCATCGTCGTGACCCACGACCGCTACTTCCTGGACCGCGCCGTCACGCGCATGGCCGAGCTCCGCGCCGGGCGCCTGGCGACCTACAGCGGCGGCTACGAGGACTACCTCGAGGCGCGCGCGGCCGAGGAGGAGCGGCGCGCGCTCGAAGGCCACAAGAAGGCGCAGCTCCTGAAGAGCGAGCTCGAGTGGGCGCGCAGGATGCCCAAGGCGCGCACCACCAAGAGCCAGGCGCGCCTCGGCCGCGTCGACGCGCTCGGCGACGAGGTGAAGGACCTCACCAAGCGCTCGGTGGTCGCCGACTTCGACTTCGGCGCCGGCTCGCCGCGCCTCGCCAAGACCGTCGCTGCCTTCGAGGACGCGACGCTCGGCTACGATGGACAACCCCCGTTGTGCATCGGGCTGAACCTCATCCTGCAGCGCGGCCAGCGCCTCGGCATCATCGGCAACAACGGCGCCGGCAAGACCAGCCTCCTACGCACGCTGCTCGGCGAGATCGCGCCCATCGCCGGCAAGGTCATCCTCGGTCCCGAGACGAAGATGGCCTACTTCGATCAGCACCGCACCGTGCTCGACCCGCAGAAGTCGGTGGTCGACACGGTGGCCCACGGCGGCGACACCGTGTTCCCCGGCGGCAAGCCCATGCACGTCGCGGCGTGGCTCGCGCGCTTCGCCTTCGACCAGCGCTACTTCACCATGCCCGTCTCGGCGCTGTCGGGCGGCGAGCGGAACCGCCTGGCGCTCGCGCGCTTCCTGCTCGAGCCGGCCAACGTGCTCTTGCTCGACGAGCCCACCAACGACCTCGACTTCGTCACGCTGCACGTGCTCGAGGAAGCGCTCACCGGCTTCGACGGCACCATCGTGGTCGTGTCCCACGACCGCTACTTCCTCGATCGGGTGGTGACGACGCTGCTCGCCTTCGAGGACGTCATCGAGGGCGAGACGCGCGACATCCACTTCCAGCCCGGCGCGTGGACGACCTACCGGCGCCTGCGCGTGCCCGAGCTCGAGGCGCGCCGCGACGCCGCGGTGAAGGCCGAGAAGGCGCAGCGCGACGCGCAGAAGCCGCGGCCCGAGCCGGCCGTGGCCAAGAAGTCGAAGGCGGCCGAGAAGGCGCTGGCCGCGCTCGAGGCCAAGATCCACCAGACCGAGGCGGCCATCGCCAAGGCCGACGAGGCGCTCGGCGAGGCCTCGGCCTGGGCCGGCGACGGCGCCCGCGGGCGCGCGCTCACCGCCGACAAGGCGCGGCTCGAGGCCGAGCTCGAGGCGCTCTACGCCGAGTACATGGCCCTCGACTGAAAGGTTGTCGCTTGGTCGGGTTTGCGGCCGTTCGCAGGCGCTATGAGCGGAGCGCATCGACGGGCTCCAAGCTCATGCTCGCGTGCTGAGGATGCGTCGAGTCCCGGCAATCAAGCGACAGCCATGCGGCTCACTTCGGTGAGCGGAGCGCCGCATGGCGCGCAGCGAACCATGCACCGCCCCCGAGCGCAGGGCGGCCGGAGCGAGGCCATCCGACCATCATCACTCGAACTTCACGTTCGGGCAGATGCTGCCGAGCGAGGTCTTGAGGGCGTCGAAGGCCTGCCCGCAGGCCGAGTCGAGGACCTCGCCCGGCACCTGGGCCCAGGCGTCCTCGATCTGGCGCAGGCCCTGCTTGGCGGGCGCGCGCGTGGCCTCGGGCAGCGCGTCGATGCAGCGCGAGTAGGTGTCGATGAACTTCCGGCAGCTGGGCGGCAGCGCGCCGGGGTCGTAGCTCGGCGCGCTGCCGTCCCACTTCACCGTCGGGCAGGATGCGCCATACGCGTCCGCCGCCCTGGCGAGGAGCGCCGTGCAGCTCGGCTCGACCTCGCTCGTCGGGGCCTTGGCCCAGGCTTCGAACATCTGGCGCAGGTTCGCCCGCGCGGGCGCGCGCACGCTGTCGTCCATCTTGTCGATGCACGCCGAGTAGGCGCCGAGGAAGCGACGGCACGGCTCGGGCAGCGGCGTCGGCGGCGGCGTCGTCGGGTAGGCGGGCTTCGCCTCGGCCCTGGCGGCCTCGGCCTCGGCCACGGCGCGGGCCGCGAGCGCGGCTTTCAGGGCGCGCTCGCGGTCGAGCTGGAGCTGGTGCGGCAGGAACGTGCTGGCCGCGACCGTCAACAGCTGGAGCGCGCCGTAGGCGAGGCCCGAGTCGCAGAGCTCGGCGAACGACCAGGCGCCGTCGTAGCCGGCCCGCAGCGTGACGATCGGCGCGGCGCGGAAGGCGGGCCAGCCGGGGAGGAGCGGCACCAGCGCCCAGGCGTTGGCGCTCGGATCCTGCTGGCGCTCGACCCAGGCCACGAGCGGCGAGAGGTCGGCCGCGGCCGAGAGCGCGATCGTCTCGCCGAGGACCTTGCCGGCCTCGGTGTCGGCCAGGCTCTCGCCGTGGCGGCGCGCGAGCGCGGCATCCAGGGCGGCGACGTCGGGCGCCACGACGAGCATGTCGTCGACGCGCGCGTAGGCCAGCGTGAGATCGCCGAGGTGCACGAGGCGGTCCGCGGCGCGGCCGACCTGCGCCAGCAGCGCGTCGAGCTTGTCGCCATCGGCCACGCCCAGCATGGCCAGCCAGCCGGGCCGGGTCGCGTCGCCGGCGAGCGAGGCGGCCAGCGTCTCCAGGTCGACGGCGAAGCCGACCTGTCCGCTGAGCGCGGCGCGGACCGCGTCCCAGCTCGACCCGGCGTGCGCCAGCGCGCGCTCGAGCTCGGCCGGGGGAACGCCGGTCACCGGCTCCAGCTGCGACGGCAGCGTCGCGAGGTCGAGGCCGGCGCGCATGGCGGCCCAGCCGGTGGGCGGGATGAGCGAGGCGAAGTCGGGCGACGGGCCGAGGGCCGCGGTGGCGCGCTCGAAGCGCGGGCGGCTGGCGGCAGTCGGCGCGAGACGCAGCGTCAGGCCCTCGCGACCGAGCTGCAGCCCGAGCGAGCTCGTCGTCTCGGCGAAGGCGTTCGCGAGCGCGGCCCGCTGGGCCTTCGAGAAGCCGACCTCTCGGCCGAGTGCCAGCAGCGGCCGCACGCCGCCGAGCCACAGGCTCAGCACCGGGCCGCCAGGCCCGTGCTGCAGCGCGCCGCGGAAGCGATCGGACGCGTCGAGCGCCTCGCCGCCGCCGGCCAGGAACGCCGCGAACCCCTCGCGGGTCGCCTTCGCATCCGCGCCGAGCGTCAGCGCCAGCGCGCTGCGCTCGCCGAGCGCGCCGAGGTAGCCGACCATCGCGTCGTCCACGGTGATGGGCGCGATGCCGCCGTCGTCCGGACCGAGCCGTGCGGGGGCGGGCAGCTTGCCGAGCGCGGCCGCGAGCTTCTCGCGATCCGACAGGCGCACCAGCACGATCGGGACGAGGCTCTCGGCTCCGCCCAGCCGGTCGTCGATCACCACCGTCAGGTCGCCCTCGGGATCGAGGCCCATGGCCTCCCAGCCGGCGACGCTGCCGAGGTCGATCGGCGCGGCCCCGGTCCGGTCGAGCTCGACCCCCGTCGCCTTCAGTGCGGCGACGACCGACCGGCGCAGCGTCGCCACCTCGTCGAGCATGGCCGCGGTCCCGGTGGTGGTCGCGAAGGCGCGCGCGTGCGCGGCCTCGAGCCCGGCCACGGTGGCCGCCGGCGGGCCGTCGCCGCGGCCGCAGGCACCGAGCCCGAGGCTCAGCGCGAGCGCCAGCCAGGCCGGGGCGGGGGAGGTGCGGAGAGCGGGCTGCGGCATGGGGGCTCCGAGGGCTGCGTCGTCGCTACGGCTGGACACCAACGCACGACGAGGAGGTCGGGTTCCTCGACGCCGGCCGCGCTACTCCCAGACCACGTCGGGGCAGGTCGTGCGCGTGGCCGCCTTGACGTCGTCGATCGCGTCGCGGCAGCCGGCGTCGAGCGCGCGCGCCGCGTCGCCGCCCTTCTTGGCCGCGTCCTGCCAGCGCGCGGACTGCGCCTTCATCACCTGGAGGAGCGGCGCGCGCGCGTCGGCCGGCAGCTTCTCGGCGCAGGTCGTGAGGCGCGCGACCAGCTTCTGGCAGCGGTCGGGCAGGGCGCCGCCGGGCGCGTCGCTCGCGCCGCACGCGGGCAGGCTCGCGCCGAGCGCCGTCAGCGCGAGGACGAGCCGGGTCCGTCGGAGGGTCTGCGCAGGCATGGTCACTCCAAGGAGCCCCGAGCGAGGCCACCACAAAAGACAAAGCCCCGCTTGCGCGGGGCTTCGGGAACCTGGCGCGGTGGCTCTCGCGAGCCGCCGCGTTCGGGTCTCAGCGAGGCGGGATCACTCCCACTTCACGTCCGGGCAGGCCGCGCCCATCGAGCCCTTGGCCGCGTCGTAGGCCTGCTTGCAGGCGCTCTCCATCGCGTCCTTGGGGGCCTTGCCCCAGGCGTCCTGCATCTGCTTCAGGCCGTCCTTGGCGGGGCCACGAGCAGCTTCCGGCATCTTGTCGATGCAGGCCGAGTAGGTGTCGAGGAACTTCTTGCAGCTCGCCGGCAGATCGCCGCCGCCGCCGCCGCCACCCTCACCACCGCCGGCCGCCGGCTCCGCCTTCTTTCCACACGCACCGGCCGAGATCGCGAACGTGGCACCGAGAACAAAAGCATACAGCTTCATGGAACGAGTCCCTCCTTCAGGGCGCAGAACTTTCTTAAAGGTTCGGGCGCGCCTTTGCCGAGACCCCCGCGCGCGCGCCCCGAGCGGGCCGAGCCCTCAGTGTTGATGAGCTTCGAGCCGGGGGGTGAACTCGCCGCGCCGTGCTCCGACGCGGCGACGGGGACGTTCCTAGCACCGGTCTGCGCGTCGCGCTAGAGGACCTGAGAAATTTTCGACGCACCGCGTTGGGGCGGCCTGCCATGCGGGTCTGCGGAGGTCGGAGCGTCGGCCGGTGCGCGGGCGCGGACGCGCAGCGCTCCCTCGGGAGCGCTCCCCGGAACTCAGCGCGGCGCGTCGCCCGACGGCGGCAGGTCGTCGCTCGGCGGCGTGGCAGGCGGGTGTGCGGCCATGAGCGGCGGCTCGTCGATCGCGCCGGCTTTCTGGTCGCGGCGGTTCGCGACGATCGAGGCGATGACGCCGGCGGCGAGGATGGCCACCACCGCGATGAGCGAGATCGTGGCGATGGTGTGCTCGCCGGGCGGGTCTTCGAGGATGGTGTGGAGGAACATCTTCACGCCGACCAGGAGCAGGATGACGCTCACCGCCAGCTTCAGGTAGCGGAACTCGCGCATGGCGCCGGCCACCACGAAGTAGAGCGAGCGCAGCCCGAGGATGGCGAAGATGTTCGACGTCATGATGATGAACGGCTCCTGCGTGAAGCCGAAGATGGCCGGGATGGAGTCGACCGCGAAGACGACGTCGGTGGCCTCGATGACGAGCACGACGACGAAGAGCAGCGTGAAGACCTTCTTGCCGTCGATGGTCACGCGGAAGCGGTCGTCGTGGTACTTGTTGTCGACCGGCAGGATGCGCTCGGCCAGCTTGAAGACGCGGCTCTGGCTCGGGTCGATGTCGTCCTCGCCGCCGAACATCATCTTCCACGCGGTGTAGAAGAGGACGACGCCGAAGACGTAGAAGATCCAGTCGAAGCTCGCGACCAGCGCCGAGCCGGCGGCGATCATGATGCCGCGGAAGACGATGGCGCCGAGGATGCCCCAGTACAGCACGCGGTGCTGGTGCTCGGAGCGCACCTTGAAGAAGCGCATGAGCAGGGCGATGACGAAGATGTTGTCGACCGAGAGCGACTGCTCGATGAGGTAGGCGGTCGTGTACTCCTGGACCGCCTGCAGCCCGTCGACGTAGCGCTTGGAGCCGATGCCGCCCCAGTGGAACTCGTAGATCAGGAAGACCAGCGCCGAGAACGACAGGCCGATGGCGATCCAGATGCCGCTGGCGATGGCGGCCTCGCGGACGCTCAGCGCCTTCGGCGTCTTGTTCAGCACACCGAGGTCGATGGCGAGCAGGATGCCGATGATGACGAAGAAGCCGATCCAGACGAAGACCATAGCCCGGGTGACGGTGACCACGATTGGCGCGGCTTGTCCAGTCGGCTTGGCCTGGCGACGCCTCACCCGGCGTCCTGCCACACGGCGTCCTGCAGGTCCCCGAGCAAGCTCCGGAGCTGCCCGCCCAGCGCGCGGTCGACGCCGGCGAAGCCGCCGAAGCTCGCGAAGGCTCCGCTCCCGAACGCGGCCTCGTCGATCACGACCTCTTGCTTCATCTGCTCGCCGATGCGGCGGAGCCACGTCTTCTGCGGCCCGGTCCACGGCCGCCCGGCGAGCACCCGGCCCAACGCCCGCTCGACGCGCTCGGCGTACGGCACGAGCGGCGAGCCCAGCGCGCGCTGGCGGATGAAGCCGATGATGGTCGCGGCGATGTCCTCGTTCTTCCAGGCTCGCCACGCCACCCGGAGCCGAGCCTCGGGGAGCCGGCCAAGTCGAGGGCCAGCCGGAGCTCCTTCAGGCCGGCGCGGGTGAGATCGCGGGGTCGCTGGACGACCACGGCCAGCGCCGGGATGAGGTTCAGGTTGGCGCGGACGAAGCTCCCGAAGGCCTCGATGTAGTCGTCGGGCCGGCTGATCGGCGCTCCGTCCGCGTCCACCCCGTAGCCGCGCTCGCGTGCCACCACCTCGTCGTCGCCCTCGTAGATGACCACGCCCGGAGCGACGCCGTCGTTCACGAAGAGCCGCTCGATCACGCTCGCCAGCGCCGGCTCGGCAGCGAGCCACGCCGCAACACCCGCGGGTCCCAGGTGCTGGAGCTTGTCCGGCAGCCACACGATGCTCTGCCCGGCGAGCGCCTCGGCGTGCTCCACCGACGCGCGGAACGTCGGCCCATGGTCCCGTCGCGCGGACGCTCGGATGCGCCGCCGCAGCCGCTCGACCAGCTGCTCCAGCACATCGGCAGCGTGGCTGCGACCGTCCGCGTTCGTGATCGTCGCCGAGCGCGGATCGCACAGCTCGCTGACGAGCTGGCTCACCGAGATGTCCGGCTGGGTGACGACCGGCTTCATGCTCGAGACGGGCTGGAGCGTCTTGTACATGTCGACGGCGTCGATGACGCGGAAGACGTCCTTGCCGATGGCATCGCACTTCCGCGTGGCGCGACCCAGCATCTGCTCATAGAGGATGCGGCTCCGCACGCGCCGGACGAACACAAGCGTGGTGATGGCGGGCACGTCGACGCCCGTCGTCAGGAGGTCGACGGTCACGACGATGGCGGGCAGGTTCTCGTTCTTGAAGCGCCGGATGGCCTCGAGCGGCTTGTCGACGCTGCCGGTGATCTTCACCACGGCCTGATCGTCGATGCCGTCGTACTCCGCCGCGAGCGCCGCCTTCAGGAGCGCGACGAACATGTCGGCGTGGGCGTCGTTCACGCAGAAGACCAGCGTCTTGGCCGGACCGAAGGGGTCGAGGTCCTGGGCCAGATCCTCAGCCAGAGCGCGGTTGAAGCCCTCGGTCACGACCTGGCGATTGAAGGCCTCGACGTCGAAGTCGAGGTCGTCGGGCAGCAGCGACAGCTGCACCGCGCCGTCGGGTCGGATGACGTTGACCTGGCTGCCGCGGTCGAGGTGGATGCCGTGGCGCGCCAGGCGCGTGATGATGCGGTCGGGCGGCTCGTGGTCGACGAGCGTGCCGTCCGCGACGGCCTGCCGGTAGGTGTACTCGAAGACCGGAGGTCCGAAGATCTCGCGCGTGTGCAGCGCCGGAGTGGCCGTCAGCCCGACCTTCACCGCGTCGAAGTGGTCGAGCACGCGCCGGTAGGTCGACACGTAGTCGGCGAAGCCGCGCAGCTCCTGCTCGCCCTCGGTCATGTCGCGGTCGAGGGTGTAGCCGCGGTGGCTCTCGTCGACGACGACGAGGTCGTAGGCGTCGACCGGAACAGCCGGGCCGTCGTCGTCCGCGCCGAGCACGCGCTTCACCATGCCTTGCACGGTGGCCACGTGGACCTTGGTCTCGGGTGCGGGAGCGGCATCTCGCATCTCCTTCACCTCGTAGATCTGGGAGAAGTTCTGGAGCGCCTCCAGCTGCATCTCCTTCATGGCGTTCTGCGCCTGCTCGCCCAGCGCGGACCGGTCGACCAGGAACAGCACGCGCCGGAAGCGCTTAGACTTCAGCAGTCGATACATGAGCCCGATGACCGTCCGCGTCTTGCCGGTGCCGGTGGCCATCGCCACCAGCACTTCGCGCCGGCCGCGGCCGATGGCCTCCTCGATGGCGCGGACGGCGCGCAGCTGGAAGGGCCACAGTCCGAGGTACTCCGTGGGCTCGCTGGCGAGCAGCTGGGCGGCGCGCTCCTCGTCCTGCGCGAGCATGGCCATGAGCCCGTCGGGCGTGTGCCAGTCGGTGAGCGCGCGAGCCAGGTTGGTCGGCCGGCGCGCGTCGCGGAACCAGATGCCGCTCTTGGTCTCGAGCTGGCGCAGGTACGGGCGTCCGTTGGTGGCGTACAAGAAGGGGACGCGAAAGCGCTTGCCGGAGCCTTCGGCGACGCCGCTCTGGGCTGGCCAGCCCACCGCGCCCGGCCCGCTCGGGTCGCGGAAGGCGAGGCTGTAGCGCGCGGGCTGGCCGAGTCGTCCCGGCACGTCGACGGTGCCGCGCTTGGCCTCGACGATGCCGACCGCGACGAGCCCGACGAAGAGCACGTAGTCGGCGATGCCGTCGTCGGTGGGCCACTCGGCGATGGCGCGCGCCTTGCCCTTCTCGGGTCGCGCGCCGAGCCCGTAGCGGAGCATCCGGCTGTCCGCCTCCCAGCCGCTCTGGCGGAGCTGCTGGTCGATCACCAGCCGGGCAGCGGCCTCGTCGAGCTCGATGGTCCCGGTAGCGGCGATGGCCTTCGAGGTCTGGACCTGGTGGGCGAGCTGCTTCTCGGCATCGGGCTTCTGCGCAGTCTCCTCGGCGAGCGCCGTCAAGGCGGCCTCGAAGCCCGCCAGCTTCGCCTGCGTATCCGCTTCGATGCCGACGGCCAGCGCCTCCCACGCCTTGCGCTCGTCCTCGGAGCGAGCGGCCTGCGCCTCGGCCTCGGCCCGTCGCGCCGACTCGAGCGCGGCCACAGCATGCGCCTGGGCAGCCTCGGTGCGGGTGGCAGCGGCCTCGGCGGCGAGCTTGGCCAGCGCCTCCTCGAGCTCGCGCAGGCGGGCCCCGGGATCGGCGGGCATGACGAACGGCCCGGCCTTGAAGGTGGCGCCGCCCACGCCGCCGACCATCTTGTGGAACCACAGCGCCAGTGAGCGCGCCAGACGCAGCGCGGCCACCGCCTCGGAGCGCGAGCCGACGAAGTCGTGAGCGGCGCGATTGCCCTCGCGGCGGAGGGCATGGAAGAGGTCCACCAGCTTCGCGTCCGGGCCGAGGCGCATTCCATCGGAGGCGGCGAGGTGGCGCGCGAAGGCCTCGGCGAGCTGGCGCAGCTTGATGAGCGTCGCGTTCGGGTCGTAGGCCAGGGCCCGCTCGGCGGCCAGCGCGAGCTGGTGGAACAGCGGGTCGTAGCCGTCGTGCAGGAAGCCGAAGTTCGGGCTCAGGTCGGCCATGGGCTGAGCCGAAGGTACCGCATCGGGCCAGCGCTGTCACATGCAGCCCGTCACTTCGGCCCTCGTCCCCCACTTCCTCGCCTCGATTTGTCAAACTTCGCCTTGCCATTCTCCCTCGACTTTGGCACTCTCCGTCCATGGCAACCCCCCTCGAAGCTATTTCCGTGGAAGCGGTGCGTGCGTGGTCGGACGACATCCTCGAGCAGGCGGTGGCCGAGCTCTCGGCGCAGCTCGACGAGGCCGAGCACCGGCTCCTGACGCTGGTGCGCGAGCTCGATCGGCGCGAGCGGCATCGCAGCCACGGCCTGCCGTCCTTGGCGGCGTGGCTCGGCTGGCGCGTCGGCCTCGGACCGGTGGCGGCGCGCGAGAAGGTGCGAGTGGCGAAGGCGCTCGGCGATCTGCCACAAATCGACGCGGCCCTCGCGGCTGGCAGAGTCAGCTACTCGAAGGTGCGCGCCATGACGCGCATCGCGACGCCGGCCAACGAGGCGAAGCTCCTGCACATGGCCACGCAGGCGACGCAGGCCCAGCTCGAGCGCATCTGTAGCGGCGTCGAGCAGGTGACGTCGACCTCACCGGCCGGGCGCGAGCGCTGGCTCCGCGTGGTCCGCGACACGGACGGCATGGTGAGGCTCGAGGCCAGGCTCTACGCCGACGAGGCGGCGCTGGTCATGAAGGCGGTCGACCTCGCCCGCGACGCTTCCGCGGAAGCGTCCGCGCCCGACGCCGCATCCGCGCTGGTCCAGGTGGCCGAGTCCTTCATCGCGGCGCCGGACGAACCGCGCCGGTGCTGGAGGCGAGCGCCATCAGATCCTGGTGCGTGAAGGAGGACCCGCTCATGCTCGACGGCGTTTCCGCGGAAGCGTCGCCGACCGGCGCCGCGCGGTCCCGCCGGCCACCCTCCGCCGTCTGGCCTGCGACGCCGTGCATCACCGAGGTCACGGTCGATGCCGAGGGCACCCGCTCGCCATCGCCAAGAAGACGCGCACCATCCCGCCGTCCATCCGGCGCGCGCTGCACGTGCGCGATGGTGGCTGTCGCTTCCTGGGTTGCACCCACTGCCGCTGGCTCGACGCCCATCACATCGAGCACTGGGCCGACGGTGGCGCGACGACCCGTGACACCGTCGCACCTTCCATCACCAGCTCGTGCACGAGGGAGGCTTCACGCTGGAGCGCACCGCCACCGGGCTCGTCTTCCGGGTCGACCGGACGGCACGGAGCTGACGGCCCCGCCGGTCCACGCCCCTCCGCTAGGCCAAGGCGTGCCGGCCCCGAGGCCGCCGGCCTCGGGACCGCCCAACTACCACTGGGCCATCGGCGTCATCGCGCCCTGCGCTGCCTGATTTGCCAAAATATATGTCTCCTGTCGCCGAGACCACGCCTGTGGGCCTCGTGGAAAACGCGCAGCGTTTTCCAAGCGCCTCGTGGGTGACTCGGGCGAGATTCCGCTTCAGCGGAATCTCCCCAGTCATCCACAGGCGCGTCAGGCTCCACAGGGTCCGTGGTGACGCTCAGCGTTCCTTGCGAGGCCGTCCGCGAGCCTTCTTCGGCTCGGCCTTGCCAACGCGCTCCAGCAGCGCGGCAGCGGGCTCGTCGTCGGGGTCCTGGGGCACGAGCTCGGGGCCGGCGACGGCGGTTCCACCTGTGGTTCCGCGGATCGCCAGCAGCAGCTCGCCGCCACGCGGGCGCGTCCGAGGGTAGGCGGCTTCGATGGCTGGATCCACGCTCTTCAGTTGGCGCGCTCGATCCGGAAGCCCTTGATGTCGCCACATCGAACCGTCGGAACGCCTCGGCGCGCGCCTCGCCGGTCTGCACAATGCCGTAGGTGATGGGCCGGCCGTCGAGGAGGTCCTCGAGTAGAGCGACGCGGTCGGCGCCGACGGGGAAGGCCGCCGCCAGGACCGACTGCTTGAGGCGGTCGAGGAGGGCGCGGATGCGGTCGAGGCGATCCCGGCCGCGCGGGTCTGGGCGAAGATGGCATCGAGGCGGTCGACGATCTTGGCGCTGCTCGGCGAGAGGGGGTATGGGGACGCGCAGGCCGCACCCAGCTGTCGCAAGTTCAGTTTTGCAGGCCGACGCCGCGTCCTCATTCTCGCCGAATTGCGCGACAGGTACCGGCGCATGGGCGAGAAACGGAGTCATCCGTGTGTCAATCGGAGCAGATGATCGCCACCGCTTGGTTCGTGTTTGCAGGTATGTCACTGGCGGAGACAGTGGCAACACGGTCCAATGTGCCGGCAATTGAGTAGAGCAAATCACTTGCCTGGAGCTGCGAACGTTCGAGAACCGAATGTGCCGCCTCCGAGATGTTCGCGCATCGCTGATGGTCTACTCGGCCTTTTGACAGTGATTCGACTTTGACGAATCGAACGCCGCTGGAGGTGAATTCGAAGCCCACCGAGGTCGGCGTTGTGCCCTTGGTGATGCGGACCGCGACCTCATCGAGCTCGTACTCCGCCCACGACTCAGGATTTGACCTCATGGCGCGTGGGCCTCTCCCAGCAGCATCGCCTCCAACTCCGCGAGCGCTTCGAGCGCGCCCTCGAGCTCCGTGCGGATCTCGGCCGCGATGACCGAGGGCTCGAGCTCGCTCCCGGACGATTCCGCGGAAGCGTCCTTCAGCCACGCCAGGTCCAAGTTGTCGTTGCGCTTGGCGAGGTCCTCGCGCGTGAACCTGCGGAAGCGGCCGTCGTGGCCTTCGTCGATCCTCGGGGTCCGCGCGTCGCGGCCCTTGGGGTCGGCTCCGTAGGCGGTGACGAACGGGGCGAGGTAGGCGGCCGTGAACGGCGTGCGCTTGCCGAAGCTCGGCGCGTTGGCGCGGAGGTCGTAGACCCACACGTCCTTGGTCTGGCCGCGGTCGGTCTTGCCGCGGGTGAAGAAGAGGACGTTGGTCTTCACGCCTTGGGCGTAGAAGATGCCGGTCGGCAGTCGCAGGATGGTGTGGAGATCGCACTTGTCCATGAGGTCGCCGCGGATGTCGCGGCCGACGCCCTCCTCGAAGAGCACGTTGTCGGGCACCACGACGGCGGCTCGGCCGCCGGGCTCGAGGCCGCGGTAGATGTGCTCGAGGAAGGCGAGCTGCTTGTTGCTGGTGGGGTAGGTGAAGTCGTCGCGCGTCGGGCGGCCGCCGCCCTTCTTCGTGCCGAAGGGCGGGTTGGTGAGGATGACGTCAGCCTGCGGCAGGTTGGCGCCGATCGACGAGAGCGTGTCGCCCAGGCGGATGGCGCCCTCGCTGTCGGGCGGGCCCTCGATGTCGTGGAGCATGCAGTTCATGAGGCCGAGCCGGCGCGTCTCGGGTACGAGCTCGGGGCCGATGAAGGCCTGCTTCTTCTGGAACTCCTGGAGCTTGTCGGAGAGCGCGAAGTTCTCGTCGTGACCCGCCTTGATGAACGTGTCGGCGGCGATGAGGAAGCCGCCGGTGCCGGCGGCCGGATCCGATGTGCTCGCCCGGCGCGGGTCGGGTCACCGCCACCATGGCGTCGATGAGCGCGCGCGGCGTGAAGTACTGGCCCGCTCCCGACTTCGTCTCGTTGGCGTTCTTCTCGAGGAGCCCCTCGTAGCAGTCGCCGAGCCCGTCGACCTTGGCCGAGAACCAGTCGAGCGCGTCGAGGTCGGAGACCAGGCGCTCGAGGTGGCGCGGCTCGCGCAGCGCGGTGCGCAGACCGTCGGGGAGCTTGTCCTCCTTGGTGGTCTCCTTGGCCATCTCGAGGAAGAGGAGCAGCGTCAGCTCGGTCACGTACTGGTGGTAGGTGATGCCGTCATCGCGCGGGATGCGACACAGGCCCCAGAGCTTCTGGACAATCTCACCGGTTGTCGCCATGGCCGCGGCCTCCGAGCCGCGCGGCATGCTGGCGGCCCGGCTCGGGGCTGTCAACCGTGCACGAACGAGCGGCCGCCGGGCGCCTCGGCCGGCGCCACCCGGAGGGAGGCCCGCACGACGCGTGTCGTGCGGGCCTCGCCCGGCGTCAGCTCGGGTTGGGCGGTGCGACGGCCGGCGGCGGCACCGGCTCCGTCGGGTCGTCGTCCTCGTCCGGCTCGCGGGCCTTGGCCGTGCGCAGCTTCTGGTAGTCCTTGTGGGTGCGGCCGAGGGCGCCGAGCAGCGTCCGGCGGAAGCGCTGGAGCTCCTCGTCGAAGAGCGCCAGCGACTCGCGCTGCACCTTGAGGAGCTGCTGGTAGTGGACGTCGGCGGCCTCGGCCTCGCCGCACTCCTTGACGGCGGCGGCGAGCAGCGGCTCGAGCTCGGCCTTCAGGTCGGCGGCGAACGCGAGCGGCTGACCTTCGGGCGTGCGCGCCTCGTCGACGATCTCGAGCAGGCGCTCGGCGTCGCCGATGGTGTCGTCCGCGACCAGCGGCTTGTCGCCGTACTCGGACTCGTTGAAGCCCACCACGGCGCCGGCCACCACCGGGGCCCAGGTGCGGAGCCCGCGGATGAGGCCCGCCAGCGCCGTCCGTCCCTCGGCGAACTCGCGCGTGTACGCCGGGCCGTACTTCGCCACCGCGTCGTAGGCCGCCGCGTAGGCGGCGCTCTTGGGACCGAGCGACGGCGCGTAGGTCTTCACCGCCGCGTTCGTGCCATGGCGCTGCAGGATCCGCGGGATCCGACCCGCGAAGCGCCGCGCCTTCCATGCTGTCAACTCACCCATCGCGTACCTCCTGTTTGCCTCTGCCTGCTCCAGCCACCCCGCGATCGGGCCGCGCGAACACCGCGCTCGCGCGCTCCCGGCCGAGGTGAGGTTCGATGTCGAGGGTCGGCGTGTCGATGGGCGCGGTCGCCGACCGGCATGGGCGCGCCACGCGCCACCTTCGCGTCGTCGGGGCGGGTGCGCCGAGAGTCGGAGGCCGGCCGGCGACCGGTCGGCGCCCCCGAAGACCTGGTCGGAGCCTCCGTTCGATCGGTCGGCGCCGCCTGGCTCGGGGTCGGCGGCGCCATCGTCGCGAGGCGAGGCGGCGCGACCGCGGTCGGCGGCGACGGCGGCGACGTCGACGCGCCCTGCGGCCGAATGTGCTTCGGACTGGTGCGAGAGGCGGACACTGGGGTCAGACCTCGGATGAAACGATGGCCGGACGTTCGATCGGTGCCGTCGACGTGTCAAGTCGGCCGGAGCCTGCGCCCTCGGGTCGCCTTCACTCCGGGCGGCGCGCGCCGTCTCCGAGACCGCGGCGCCGGCTGCCGCGAGTTGCGAGGGGAGAGCCATGCGCGACCTGACGACGACGACCATGATGATGCTGGCGCTGGGCGGGGGGCCCGCCGCCGCTCAGGCCCCGACCGATGATGTCGCGCCGCCGCTGCGACCGGGGCCGCCCGCGGACGTGCCGCTCAACGCCGACGAGGTGCTCGGGGCGGCGCTCGCCGGCAAGTGGCAAGGGACCTTCACGCTCGCCGGTGCCCACCCGCGGAGCGGCAAGGCCACGCTCGAGGTGAAGCCGCTGGCCGAGCTGCCGAGCATCGGCACGCTCGACCTCCAGGCCGGCGACCTCGCGCTCCACGAGGCGCTCTTCGCGGTGACGGCGCCGCGCGTCGACGCGCTGGTCGAGGAGGGCGTGACCTCGGTGTGCCTGCGCGTGGACACGCGCGGCGGCGACGCGCTCGTCCTGCGCTGGGGCACGCTGCGCGCGCCTCCAGGAGAGAAGCTCGCGACGGACGCCTGCGCCAGGGCGGCGACGCCCGAGCGGCTCGACCTCGCCCGCGTGAGGTGATGCGCCGGCGCGTGAGGAAGAGCAGCATCACCGCGACGCCGACGAACGCGGTGCGGCAGCACCTCCAGCAGGCGGAGCTCCGTCGCCTGCAAGGTCACCGGGAAGCTCACCTCGCCCCGCGCCGCGGCGCCAGCGCTCGAGGCGACCGAGCAGGTGCGCGACGCGGTCACGGTCTCCCGTTCGATGAGCCCGAGCGCCTGGCCGAGCTGGTCCTCGCGTTCGCGCGCGAGCTCAGGACCAGTCGAGGAGGCCGCTCGTGAGGTCGGCCGGCCAGGCGAACCAGTCGGGCGCGTCCGGGCGCTCCCAGCGCGCGGCCTCGCGCGCCAGCTCGTCGCGCAGCGCGGACGCGCGCGCGGGGTCGCCACCGAGCAGCCAGTGGTGGGCGGCGAGCGCCAGGTCGCCGAGCGGGCGCACGTCGTTGTCGCTCATGCGCGCGGCCAGTTCGGCCTCCATCCAGGCGGCGATCTGGCGATGCGCCAGCGCGCGCTCGGCCTCGGGCTGGTCGCGGTAGAGGCGGCGCTGCAGCGAGTCGTGGCGGAAGCCGAGCTCGCGCGAGCTCGCGAAGCGGCTCGACGCGCGCTGCCCGATGACCTCGCTCCGCAGGAGCTCGTCGAGGTCGGCGTCGAGGCTCCGACCCAGCGCGCGCTCGAGCTCGCCGGCCCAGAAGGTCGTGCCCGCCACCGACGCGCGCACCAGCACCTGGCGCGCCGACGGTGTCAGCCTGTCGAGCTGCGCCACCAAGAGGTCGAGCAGCGAGCGGTCGCCGAGCTTGGCCGCGTCGACCAGGCGCCACTGACGACCGTCGTGGCGCAGCTGGCCGTCGGCGAGCAGGAGCCGCACCAGCTCGGAGACGAGGAAGGCGTTGCCCTGCGACTTGGCCTCGACCACCGCCAGCACCTCGTCGGTGACGGTGCCGCGCAAGAGCAGCACCAGCTGGTGGCGGATGTGCTCGCGCTCGAGCGGCCGCAGCCTGAGCGTCTGGTCGGCGCGCAGCTGGAGCTGGTCCTCGCGCCCGAAGAAGAGGCACAGGACGGGCACGTCCTGGAGCCGCTCGGCCACCACGAAGAGCAGGTCGCGCGTGAGCCGGTCGAGGTGATCGGCGCCGCGCAGCGCCAGCACGATGGGGCTCACCTCGGCCTGCTTCTTCAGCCAGCGCGCCACCGCGTCGAACACCGCCAGCGCGTCGTCCGGCCCCGACGGAGCCGGCGCGTCGGCCGGGCGCAGGCCGGGCAGCTGCAGGATGCGCTGGGCGATGCCGTCGAGGTCTTCGTCGGCCTCGGGCTGGCGCGCGCCGGCCCGCGCCCCGGCCATCTCCCAGGCGCGGTGCACGGCGTCGTGCACCTTGGCCGCGCGCAGCTCGGGCGGGTCGTTGCGCGAGATGCCGGCGCGGTGGATGGTGAGCTCGGTGATGGCGTGCAGCGGCACCGTCGCCGTCACCTTGTCGAGGCGCACCGCTCCATAGATGACCGTCTCCGGAAGGCGATCGAGCCAGCCGCCGAATTCGTCAAGGAGCTTGCGCTTCCCGAGGCCGGCCTCGCCGGTGATCATGACCGAGCCCAGCCGGCGCTCGGAGACCACCGTCGAGAACGCCTCCTTCATGGCGGTGAGGTCGTCGCCGCGCGCCACGATGGGCAGCGCCGCGTCCCACGACACGAGCGAGATGAGCACCTGATCCGACTGCCCGTCCTCGATGACCGCCGAGGTGCGCCGCTCGGCGTGGCCGGCCAGCGTGGCCGCCACGATGTAGCTGCCCGGGTCGAGGCGCACCACCATCGGCGCCACGCCCTCGGCCGCCACGCGGTCCTTGGCCAGCTCGACGATGCGCACCCAGGCGCCCTCCGGATAGGTGCGCACGTGCAGCGTGCCGTAGGCGCCGGGCCGCGGCGGCTCGAGCGCGCGCCCGAGGTCGCTGTAGAGGATGACCTCGGCCATGTCGCCGCGCAGCCGCGCGTCGCGGGCCCGCGCCCGATAGAGGCGCGCCAGCTCGCCGCGCGCGTGCGCGTGCCGCGGCTCGTGCGCCAGCGCCTGCTGGTAGCCGAGCACCGCCTCGGCGAAGACGCGCGCCGCCTGCATGCGCCGCTCCTCGGCCTGGAGCTTCCGCTCCCAGGCCGCGCGGCGCAGCGGCAGCGGATCGATGTGGCGCGTGGCGAGGTCGTCCTTCTTGACCTCGTCCTCCAGCACCAGCAGCTCGGCCGCCGCCTGGTAGTAGCGCGTGGCCGCCTCGTCGCCGTGCGCCGCCTGCTCGTCGGCCAGCGCCTGCAGCCGCTGCCGCTCCTTCTCGCCCTCGAGGAAGGCCTCGATGTCGTCCCACAGCGCGCGCACCGACGCGTAGCGGTCGGCCCGCGCCGGCTGCAGCGCCTTCATGCAGATGCGCTCGAGCTCGGGCGGCACGTCCTTGTCGGGCGCGCGCTCCGACGGCGCGATGACCGGCTCGGAGAGGAGCGCGTCGAGCTGCTCGGTGGTCGTCGACTTGGCGTGCGGCAGCGTGTGGGTCAGGACCTGGTAGAGGATGACGCCGCGCGCGTAGAGGTCGGCGCGCGCGTCGACCAGGTGGGTGTCGCCGCGGGCCTGCTCGGGCGCCATGTAGTGCGGCGTGCCGATGACCACGCCGGGCTCCTCGACGCGGCCGGCGAAGTAGCTCGGGCGGCCCTCGTGCGCCAGGACGCGCGCCACGCCCCAGTCGAGGATCTGCACCTCGCCGTAGTCGCCGATGAGCACGTTCTCGGGCTTGAGATCGCGGTGGATGACGCCGCGCGCGTGGGCGTACTCGACCGCCATGCAGATGCCGCGGAAGTACTGGAGGAGGCGCGGCAGCGTGTAGTGGCGGCGCGCCAGCGGCAGGTCCTCGCGCAGCTGGCGCAGGACGTCCTTCAGCGACAGCTCGCCGACCAGCTTCATCGTGTAGTAGGGCGTGCCGTCGGGCAGGGTGCCGATGTCGTACACCGGCACGATGTTCGGGTGCTCGAGCTGCCCCGTCAGGCGCGCCTCGAACACCAGCGCGCGGATGAACGCCTCCTGCCCGCGCAGCTCGCCGCGCAGGGTCTTCATGGCGACCACGCGGCCGAGGTCGTTCTCGCGCGCGGCGCGCACCTCACCCATGCCGCCCTCGCCGCGCGGGACGCCCACCCGGTAGCGGCCCAGGGGCCGCGCCGCCAGCGGGTTGAACGGGCGATCGCCGGGCAGCGACAGGAGCGCCACCGGCGTGGCCAGCCCGGGCAGCCCGATGCGATCGGCCAGCGTCTGGTCGGGCGGCGCCTCGCTCAGCGCGGGCGCCGCCGGGGTCATGCCGTTGTTCGGGGTGCGCAGGCCGATGCCGGCGACGGGGGGCAGCACCAGCGCGTGCTGGCCGGTGGTCGGGCGCACGCGCGGCAGCACCGCGGTTTGGCCGGCAGGTCGGCGCGCGGCCATTCGCGCTTCGTCTTGCTCAGGGCCCTCGGGCGTGTCGGGCTTGTCGTCCCGCGTCTCGGCGGCCATGAGCGGCGGAGACTACTCGCGCTCGGGCGGTGTCGGCAAGATCGGGCCGAGCGGCTCGGCGCGGCCGTACGTCGCGCGCTCGACCTTCTTCGGCCAGCGCGCGGCGAAGTCTTCCCAGGTCGCCTCGGGGACGTGCGGCGACTGCCACTGCTTGTGCAGGTTCCACCACGCCTCGCGATCGCTCGCGACCGTGCGCCGCGTCAGCCCGCAGGTGGTGCAGAAGAAGACGACGCCCGAGACGAAGCGCGAGGTCGTCTGGAGCTGTAGCTCACGCTCGATGTCGCGCGAGCCGCATCGCGGGCACTGTCCGTCTCGGTCGAGAAGCTTGCCGTCCATGGCGCGGGGACGCTGCCCGAGGCGCGCCGATCCGTCAAGGGGAACTCCCGCGCCTGCGCGGCGCTAGGGCGCCGGGACGAGCACGAGGTGGGCCGACTCGGCGCGCGCCACGTCGGCCAGGAAGGCCCGGAAGGCGGGGAAATCCGCGGGCGCGATGCGGTAGCGGCGGTGCTCGAAGCGCTGCTCGACGACGACCTGGCCCGACGCCGCGTCGGCGCGCACCTCGACGCTGTAGCTGCCGAACGGGGTGTCGAGCCGCACCGGCGCCGGCACCGGGCCGAGCTTCCAGCCGCTCGGCAGCGCATAGGTGTCGCGGTCGACCTCGAGCTCCATGGTCTCGAGCGCCAGCGGGTGCCGGCGCGACGTCATCGGCGCCTCGAGGCGGAGGCGCAGGCCGGGCTCGAGCACCAGCGGCAGCTCGAGCTTGCCCTGGCGCAGGACGCCGAGCGCCGGCAGCCTGGCCGTCACGCGCAGCGTCACCGGCAGGCCGGGCCGATCGAGGTTCTCGTAGCTGGCCGAGACGACGGTCGCGCCGGCGTGCTGCGAGGCGATGATGC
Organism: Myxococcota bacterium; assembly: GCA_046351155.1. GTDB lineage: Bacteria > Myxococcota_A > UBA9042 > PHBI01 > PHBI01 > JAXLYZ01. Next base: position 138,613 of record JAXLYZ010000013.1, on the reverse strand, counting down.
CGCCGATGAGCCTGGTCCCGGCGCGTCGGGTCCTGCAGCATCTGGCGCACGCGCGCCTCGGTGCCGTGGATGGTCTCGACGAAGAGCGCGGTGGCGTCGCCCGAGGCCTCGAGCTGGTAGCTGGCGAGGGCCTCGACGTGGTTCACGGCGGCCGGCTGCATGGGGATGCGCGTCACGGTGGGCGGCGCGTCGCTGTAGAGATCGAGGCGCATCACCTGCGCGTCCTGGTCGCCCTGCGGCAGCTCGTCCAGGCCCGACAGCTCGGCCGTGCCGTCGAGGTAGAGGTCGAGGCCGGGGATGTAGGCGATGGCGTGGTTGAAGGCGCGCAGCGTGGCCGGCGTGCCGTCGAGCGCGCCGAGGTCGCGCGTCCGCACCAGCACGAACTCGGCCGGGATGCCGGCGGCGTGGCACAGCGCCACGATGAGCGACGCCTTGTCCTTGCAGTCGCCGTAGCCGCGCTTGACGATGTCGGCCACGGCGTAGGGCTTGTAGCCGTGGATGCCGAACTCGATGCCGACGTAGCGCGTGTGGCTGATGACCCAGCCGTGGATGGCGGCCACCTTGCCGCGCAGGTCGGGCGCGCTGGCGGCGAGCTTCTGGGCGAGCTGCGCCAGCTCGGGCGGCACCTCGAGCTGGGCCTTCACGAGCTGGCGATACCAGCGCGCGAGGTCCTCCCAGGCCGAGAACGTCGACACGCTGAGCCAGCTCCCGACCTCGCCGTAGCCGGGCATGAGCTCCTCGAAGGCGATGGCCGGCAGGTTGTCGACGGCCAGCGTCAGGCGCTGGAAGGCCGGCGCGTCGCCGCTGGCCGGCACCGTCGCGAGCTCGGGCGGCGCCACGCCCTGGGCGTGGAAGTAGAGCGGCCGCGAGGCCGGCGCCTCGATGACGAGCTCGACCCGGCGCTTGGGGAAGTCGGCCGACAGCGGCGCGATGACGCCGAAGAAGTCGCCGAAGAGGTTGCGCGAGCCGACCTCGTCGGTGCGCATCTGGAGGTGCATGATGTCGCCGGCCTGGAGCGGCGGGAAGCGCACCACCTTGGCCGACTGCAGCGTGTAGACGCCGGCGTTCTTGCCGTCGCTGCTGACCTCCTGGATGGTCTCGGGCCGGAGCTTGTCGTTGCCGCGGATGATCTCGGCCTCGAGCACCTCGACGCGGTCCTCGCCCGGCGTGAAGCTGAGCTCGAAGCTCTGGAAGCGCTGCGCCGCGGCGTCGTTGTCGATGCGGTAGACGATCTGGCGGAAGGTCGACGACAGGCCGCTCGGGAAGACCTTGACGACCTGGCGCTCGAGCAGCGCGACCACCCCCTGCGACGCCAGCGGGATGGCCCGGGCCTCGGCCAGCACGGGGGCCAGCGGCGCGGCGCTGGTCTCGGCCAGGCCGCGCTCGGCGACCAGCGTCCGGCGGTAGTCGGCGAGGTCCCGGTTCTGCGGCTCGAGCTCGAGCGCGCGATCGAAGGCGGCCACCGCCTGGCCGCGGTCGCCGGCCAGGAGCAACAAGCGCCCGCGCGTCTCGTGCAGCGCGGCGCGGTCGGCGTGGAAGGCGGCCACCGCGTCGAGCACGGCCAGGCCGTCGGCCGGCTGCGTCGCGGCCAGCGTGCGCGCCTTCAGGATGGTGAGGTCGAGCAGGTAGGGCCGGCGCGTCAGCGCCTCGTCGATGGCGGCGATGGCCTGCTCGTCCTGGCCGGCGCGGCGGTAGAGCGCCACCGCGCGCTGCACCGCGTCGGCGTCGCCGCCCAGGAGGCGCGCCACCTGGGCCCAGGCCGCGGCCGCCGCCGGGATGCGCCCCGAGCGCTCGAGCAGCGTGGCGCGCGTGGCGGCGAGGCGCGCGTTGACGGCCACGCGCGGGTCGGGCTGGCCGCCGGCGTCGAGCGCGGCCAGCGCGCTGCCGGCGTCGGCGTCCTCGAGCAGCGCCAGCGCGCGGTGGACGAGCAGCGTCGGGTGGGTCGGCTCGAGCGCGGCCAGCGCGCGCGCGAAGCGATCGGCGTCGGCCGGCAGGCCCTGGCGCGTGGCCACGTCCACCAGCGCCGCCAGCGCCGAGGCGCTGCGGGCGCGCTCGAGCAGGCTCCGCGCCACGCTCTCGTCGTCGTCGTGGACGCGCGCCGCGAGCTCGGGGTCGCTGGCGCTCAGCGCGCGGTCGGCGGCGTCGTCCTCGAAGTGGGCGCTCGGCGTCACCCACACGCGCAGCCGCCCGCGCTGCTCGGGGGTCGCCGCCAGCTCGGGCAGCGCTCGGCCGGGCGTGGCGCCGCCGGGCGTGCCGCCTAGCGCGCGCGGGCGGAGGCCGCGCCCGTCGACCAGGCGCAGCGACAGCATGGGCGCGGCGCTGCGATGGCCGACGCGCGCCACCAGGTGGTGCGGCCCGCGCGCCAGATCGACCGGCAGCGCGTGTTGCCAATCCGAGAACGATCGCTCGCCGTCGAAGGCGAGGACGCTGGCGCCGTCGAGCCACACCTCGAGCGGCCCGTTGGAGCCGACGACGAGCAGCGCCTTCACGCGCGCCGTGGCCGTGACGTCGAAGGCCACGAAGGCGTGGGCGTCGCCGCTCGAGCTCAGGAGGTCGCCGATGGGCAGCGAGGCCCGCCCGCGCCAGGTCGGAGAGGCGCGCCACTCAGGCGTCGGCGGCCGGCGGAGCCTCGCCGGCGCCGGGCCCGGGGCGCGGCCCGAGGACGCGCCCGTCGCCGAGCACGCCGGCGGCCAGCGCGTCGGCGCGGACCAGCGCCGGGGCGCGCGGCTCGGCCGAGGGCAGCCGCGCCAGCGCCAGGCGCGCCTCGCCGGCCGCGAACGGGACCTTGCTGGCGGTGAGGCGGGCCAGGTGGGACGACAGCTCGTCGACGCCGAGCGTTCTCCCCACGAGAACGATCGGCGCCAGCTCGGTCGCCTGCCACACGGCGGTGGCCAGCGCGACCGGGTCCTTGCTGCTGTCGAGCTCGGCGAGCAGCGCCCGCGCCAGCGCGCGAGGCTGGCAGCCGGCGGCGGCTCGGCCGCGCGCGCCGCCGGGGCCGCGAGGCCGATGGCGGCCACCAGGCCCAGGACGGCGAACCACGGAGTCGCGGCTCCGCCAGCCTGGTCGAGGGTGGCGAGCGAGGCCTCGGCGGACCTCACATCAGCTCGGGATGCCGGGGGCCGGGAAGTCGGCGCACATGGCCGCGACCTCCTTGGCGATGCGCGCGAGGCGCGCGCCGTCGTCGACGTGGCGCGCCACGTCGTCCATCCAGCCGGCGATGCGCTCCATCTCGGCCTTGCCGAAGCCGCGCGAGCTGACCGCCGGCGTGCCGAGGCGGATGCCCGACGGGTCGGCCGGCGGCCGCGTGTCGAAGGGGATCGAGTTCATGTTGCAGACGATGCCGGCCAGCGCCAGCGCCTTGGCGAACTGGCCGCCGCCGACGCCCCGCTTGGTGACGTCGACCACCAGCAGGTGGTTGTCGGTGCCGCCGGTCGTGAGCGAGAAGCCGTGCGCCACGAGCGCCTCGCCGAGCGCCTTGGCGTTGGCGCGGATGTTCTTGGCGTACTGCACGAAGTCGGCCGTGGCGGCCTCCTTCATGGCCACCGCGATGGCGGCGGTGGTGTGGTTGTGCGGGCCGCCCTGGAGCCCGGGGAACACGGCGCGGTCGATGGCCTTGGCGTGCTTCTTCGGGCACAGGATCATGCCGCCGCGCGGGCCGCGCAGCGTCTTGTGGGTGGTGGTCGTCACGGCGTCGGCGTGCGGGATGGGGCTCGGGTGCTCGCCGGCCGCGACCAGGCCGGCGATGTGGGCCATGTCGGCGATCATGACGGCGCCGACCTCCTTGGCGATCTGTCCGAAGGCCTGGAAGTCGATGATGCGCGGGTAGGCGGAGGCGCCGCAGATGATGGCCTTCGGCTTGTGCTCGTGGGCCAGGCGGCGGACCTCCTCCATGTCGATGAGGTGGGTCTCGGGGTGGACGCCGTACTGCACGGCCTTCCAGAACTTGCCGGTGGCCGACACCTTCCAGCCGTGGGTGAGGTGGCCGCCGGCCGGCAGCGCCATGCCGAGGATGGTGTCGCCGGGCTCGAGCAGCGCGGTGTAGACGGCCAGGTTGGCGGGGCTCCCCGAGTACGGCTGGACGTTGGCGTGCTCCGCGCCGAAGAGCGCCTTGGCCCGATCGATGGCCAGCGTCTCGACCTGGTCGATGTACTGCTGGCCTTCGTAGTAGCGCTTGCCCGGGTAGCCCTCGCTGTACTTGTTGGTGAGCACCGAGGCCGACGCCTCGAGCACGGCGCGCGAGGCGTAGTTCTCGGAGGCGATGAGGCGCACCTGCTCTTTCTGGTACACGGCCTCGGCGGCGCAGAGCGCGGCGATCTCGGGGTCGACGGTCGTCAGTGCTTGGTTCATGGTCTTCGTCCGTTCCGATGATGAGGGCCTCGACGCGAGCCGAGGACTAGGGAGCGAGGCCGAGCTTCTTCATGAGGTTCTCGCGCTCGAGCTGGCCGGTCGGCGGCGCCAGGGCGAGGAACGCCTGGTAGTGGGGGCGGGCCGCGTCGAGGCCGTCCTCGGCCTCGAGCAGCTGGCCGAGGTTGTAGTGCGACCAGGCCAGCGGGCCGCGGTCGGCCGGGTCCTTGCGCTGCTCGGCGGCGGCGATGGCGCGGAGGTAGAGCGCGCGCGCGGCCTTCGTCTCCTGGCGGCGCTCCTCGGTGACGGCCATCAGGTGGAGCACGTAGGGATCGTCGGGGAAGGGCTGGAGGAGCTTCTCGCCGAGCTCGCGCGCCTCGACGGCGCTGAGGTCGTAGGCGGCGACGGCCAGGACGCCGATGGCGGCGACGGCGTCGTCGGGCTGGCGATCGAGGGCGCTCTCGTAGGCCTTGCGCGCGTCGGCCAGGCGCATGAGCGCGAGGTAGGCCTGGCCGAGCGCCACCTGCGCGGCGGCCGACTCGGGGTGGCGCTCGACCAGGGCCTCGCCGCGGTCGAGCGCGCCGGTGCGGTCGCCGAGCGCCAGCATGGCCTCGATGCGGTTGGCCTGGGCCTCGACGGCGTCGGGCTGGATGGCCAGCGCCTTGTCGGCCCAGCCCTCGGCGTCGAGCCAGTCCTCGGCCATGCCGGCCGCCACCGCGCAGTCGTGGTAGAGGGCGTAGCTCGGGCCGGCCTCGTCGGCCAGCGCGCGCAGCGCGGCGCGGCCGGTGGCGACGTCGCCGGCGCGCAGCTTGGCCAGCGCGGCCAAGCGCCGCTTCTCCTGCTCGGGTGAGAGCGGCGAGCCCTCGCCGTTGGCGGTCGGGTGGGGCGTCGGCGTCGGGTGCGCGTCGGGCGTCGGCTCGGGGCGGACGGGGCCGTCGGGGCCGGGCTCGCCGTCGGGGCGGCGCTCGACCGTGCAGGCGCCGCACGCGACCGCGAAGGAGAGGAGCCATGCCGTGACCCGTGCCATCCGGCCCGGGTTATCACAGGTTCGGCGCCGGATGCACGGGCGACCTTCAGGCATGGCTCGGGCGGGCTTGCCCCCGAGCGCGCTCCGGGGCAGCTTCTGGGCATGTGGCTCTCGCTCCTGGGCGTGCTCGCGTGCATCGCGGCGCCCGTCGTCGCGCTCGATCCCGGCCCGGCCGCCGCCGACGGCTGGCGGCGCGAGCTCCTGCCCGCGGCCGCGACGGCGCCGGGGGCGGAGATCGTGGCCATGGCCGGGACGCGCGACACGCTCGTCATCGCCGTCAAGGCGGGCCCGGTCACGACCATCCTCACGACCGTCGACGGCATCCGCAGCTGGCAGACGGTGGCGAGCCCGCTGAGCGAGCCGATCAGCGCGCTGGCCACGCGCGGCGGCACGGTGTTCGTGGCCACCACCAACCTGTGGGGGCACCGCGCGCTGTGGAGCTCGCCGCTCAACGCCGGGCAGTGGGACGTCGTCAGCGTGCCGGGTGCCGGCGCGGGCGGGGTCGGGCTGGTCGCGGCCGACAGCGATCGCGTCTACGCCTCCGACGGGGCGACGCTGTGGGCCTCGCCCAACGGTCGCGCGTGGTCGTTCGTGGTCGCGCCCGGGGCCGGCATCGCCGCGCTGGAGGCGACCGACGACGGGGTGCTGGTGGTGCCGCCGCAGGGCCCGGCCCGCGTCGTCCGCGCCGAGGGCGCGCGCCAGGAGGGCTGCGGCGCCGGGCGACGGCCGTGCCTCGGGCTGCCGGCGCGCGCCGAGTGGGGCGCGCTCGGGCTCGAGCAGGTGGCGCGCGTGGTCGTCTACCACGGCTGGCTCGTGGCGCTGACGCGCGAGCGCGGCGGGGCGCCGGCCCTGTGGCGGCGCGGGTCGTAGCCGATCGATCCGCCGCGCGGCCCGGCCAGCGCGCTACGGCAGGAACGCGAAGAGCGGGTCGGGGGCTCGCGACAGGCGGGCGCGCGTGCCGAACGGGACGATGTGCGGCTCGGACTGGCCGTCAAGGAAGAGCGCGTTCTTGTCGCTGCGCGAGAGGATCTCGATGGGCAGGTCGGTGAGGCCCTCGGTCAGGGCCAGCGTGCAGCCGGCGCGCACGAAGGGCTCGCGCACCCGCCACTGGAGCCGCGGATCGGAGCGCTGCATGACGACGCCGCCGGCCGAGCGGATGGCCGCGGTCGAGCCCGACGCGGTGGCGATCCAGATGCCCGACGACAGCTGCAGCGTGCTCTCGTCGCCGATGTGCAGGCCGTAGCGCGTCGACGCGACCGGCGAGCGGTTGGCGAAGAGCACGTCGTTCAGGGCCTCGAAGGGGAGGACGGTGTCGCCGATCTCGGCGCGGATGCGCGAGAGCGCCGTCGGCGCCTGCGCCGGGTCGCCGTCGAGGTGGCCGAGGGCGCGCCCGAGCGCGCTGGCGAAGGTCTCGGCGGTGGCCAGGCAGTAGTGGCCGATGGAGGTCGTGGGCGAGCTGTTGACGCCGAGGAGCGGCGTCCGACCCGCATGGCGGGCGGCGGTGAGGAAGGTGCCGTCGCCGCCGACGGTGATGACGAGGGCCGCGCCGGCCAGCGACTCGGGGCTCGGCTCGGCCACCCACTCGGCGGCGGGCGCGAGCTCGGCCAGCACCGCGCGCAGCTGGTCGAGCGTCGCCAGGTGCTCGGCGCGGGCGGCGGCCAGGCGCCGCCCGATGGGGGCCCAGCCGGGGTCGATGACGCCTCCCGGCGGGGCGACGGGGGCGGCGCGAGGGACGCTGTCGAGCGGTTTCGGGACGACAACCAGACGTCGGTATGTCATGCGCCCCTTCGAGAGGGTGGGCCGCGCCGAGGCAGGCGCAGCCGCGACTTCCAGCCCCTCGCGCGCATTGCCGGAGCGCGGGGACCTGTTCGAGGACACGAGATGGGGCGAGAAAGCAAGCCCGCGCGGGGCGCTGGGAAGCCGGCGCTGATGCCCGCCGCCGAGGTGCTGCGCTGGGCCCACGGCGGCGACGGCGTGGCGCTGGTCGAGGGCCGGGTGGTGTTCGTGGCCGGCGCGGTGCCGGGCGACGTGGTCGACCTCGCGGTGGTCGAGGACCGCGGCCGCTGGGCGCGCGCCGAGTTGCGGCGCCTGGTGCGGCCGAGCCCCGAGCGCGTGGCGTCGGCGTGCCCGGTCCAGGCGCGCTGCGGCGGCTGCCCGTGGATGCTCGGCTCGCTGGCGGCGCAGGCGGCGTCGCGCGAGGCCATCCTGCGCGGCGAGGTGAAGAAGCGCCTCGGCGACGGCGTGCCGGTCGAGATGGCGCCGGCCTCGGGGACGCGCGCGGCCTGGGCTACCGCCAGCGCGTGCGGCTCACCTATCGCGACGGGCGCCTGGAGCTACCTCGGCAAGGGTAGCCACGACCTCGTCGACATCCCGGCTGCCCCATCGCCGACGCGCGCATCGAGGCCGCGCTGCCGGCGCTGCGCGCCGAGGTCGCCGGCGGGCGCGGGCGCGTGACGCTCCTGGCCGGCGAGGAGGGCGTGGCCGGCTGGATCGAGCCCGAGGGCGGCGCCGGCCGCGTGTGGGGCCTCGAGGCCGTGACGGTGGCGGTCGGGCCGTACCGCCAGCGGCTGGCGGCGCGGGCCTTCGCGCAGGCCAACGCGCGCGTGACCGGCGACATCCTCCAGATGATCACCGACGTGGTCGGCTCGAGCGCGACGGGCGGCGCGGCCGGTCGCGCCGACGCCCCGGCGCGCGTGGCGGTCGAGCTCTTCGCCGGCTCGGGGACGCTCAGCCAGGCGCTGTGGTCGGCCGGCTTCGAGGTCCACGCCTACGAGCTCGACGCGGCGGCGCGGCCGGCCTTCGAGGCGGCGCGCGCGGCGCTCGGCAGGCGCGGCACGTGGAGCGCCTGCGACCTCGGCGGCGGCCTGGTGCTGCCGGCGCCGCCCACGCCCGAGGTGGTGCTGCTCGATCCGCCGCGCACGGGTGCCGCCGAGGTGATGCCGTGGGTCAGGGCATCGGGGGCGCGCATCATCGCCTATATGTATCGTGCGACCTCGCGACCGGGCTCCGCGATCTGGCGGCGCTCACGGCCGATGGGCGCTGGATCGTGGAGCGCGTGCGAGGCTTCGACATGTTCCCTCAGCGGCCACCAGGAGGTGGTCGCGGTGGCCCGCAGGGTGACGTGATCGGGGTCGGTTGCCGACCCCGGCGGCTATTTTCAGAATCGTTCGGGTTTGTTTTTAGGTGGAACCCCGTTGACATCGCCTGTCATCGGCGCGATTCGGCGGAACGTGAAAAACACGTTAAACCCGACAGTTCTGGAGCCCTGCCCACCAGGATTCCAGATATCCACGGACCCCGAGAGCCTCGAACGCTGCATCCGCGCGCGCGTCGCTGCGAGCCGGGCGACGTCATCTCGAGCTTCGCGGCGCGAGTGGTCCACCTCCAGCCCGAGCGCCTCACGGTGCAGGTCGAGGACGACTACCACATCGAGCTCGATCCGACCTGGCTGCGCTTCCTCGAGCACTCGTGCGCGCCGAACGTCGCGCTCGACATGCCGACTGGTCGCGTGGTGGCGCTGCGGGCCATCGCGCCGGGCGAGGTGCTGGCCTACTTCTACCCCTCGACCGAGTGGGAGATGGCCGCGCCGTTCGTCTGCCGCTGCGGCAGCCCCGAGTGCCTGGGCACCATCGCCGGCGCCTCGCGCCTGCCGCTGAGCGCGCTGACCGGCCGCTGGCTGGCGCCGCACATCGCGCGCCGCCTGGGTCTCGAGCGCCGCGAGACGGCCTCCACCTGAGGCTGCTGCCGCGTCACGCGGGGCCGATCGACCGTGGGCGTCGGTCGCGTCGGCGAGGTGTCGCGGGACGTCTCGCCAGGCTCGGAGACGCAGGCTAATATCGCGCGCCATGACCACCGAGACCTCTCGCGCTCCGTCCCCGCTCCCGCTCCCGGTCCGACTCGCCGACATGGAGGCCCTCGAGGCGCGCTACCAGGCGACCGCGCCCGACGATCGCCTGGCGTTCCACGCCACGCTCGCCTTCTATGACCTGCTCACCGATGGCGAGCGCTTCGCCCTCGAGCGCCGCTTCCCGCACGAGCTGGCCGGCGAGCCGCAAGCGGCCGGCGCCAGCGAGGCCACGCGCGTGGCGTGGGATCTGCGGAGCCGCGAGCTGGTCGTGTGCATGCTGCAGTTCGGCGATCGCGTGCTGGCCGCGCGCATGGACCTCGTGCGCTCGGTCGCCGAGCAGGCCGACCTGGCGGTGCTGGCCATGACCGCCACCGGCTCGTTCCTCGAGCTCGGCAAGCCCATGCCGGGCGGCGTCCGCCGCTACGTCTATCGCGCCAGCGCGCGCCCGGGCGGCCGGCGCGAGGACGGCGCGGTGAAGCTCACCGAGCCGGTCGTGCTCGGCAACGCCCTCGACGTAGGACCGCTGCGCACGACCGAGCTCCTCATCGTGGCGTCGGGCGCGGCGCTGCCCGCCGACGACGACACCACGCCCGGCACCATGCTGTTCGGGCCGACCGAGGACGAGCCGCAGCGCGCCGCCGACCCGGTGCGCCTGGCCATGACGCGCTTCCGCGTGCTGGTCGACGCGGCCGGCAACGCCTCGCCGACGCTCGCGCCCGAGCGGCTCGCGCGCGCGGCGTCGCAGGCGCGCGAGGTCCAGCAGCACGTGGCGCCCGACGGCGGCCTGGCGCTCGACAAGGTGGCGGCCGTCACGACCGGCAACGGCTCGCGCTACGAGGTGGTCGTCGCCGACGGCACGCTCGACCTCGTGCGCCACTCGGGCGACGCCGTGCAGTGGCTCTACGACGTGAACATCGGCGAGCAGCTCGTCACCCCGGGCGCTCCGCTCGTCCTCTTCCACATGGGGAGGCACCGCGGTCGCAGCGAGGCCAAGAAGGTCGCCTTCGTGTTCCGCGTGGTGAGCGTCGAGCCGAGCGCCGAGTAGAGCCCAGAGGCCGATCCGGCGCCGACGCGCGCGCAGCGAGCGGCCGGAACGACGATGCGCGTCAGGGCGCGGGCGACATCCGGCGGAAGGTGAGGATCTGGCCGCGGAAGGCGACGCCTCCGAACGACGTCGTCGGCGCGGCGACGACCGCGCCCTCGAAGTCGTGGGCCTCCATGGCGCGGCGGAAGGCCGAGCGGTGGCCGCGGTTCGGGTCGATGATGATGACCTCGGCCTGGCCGGTGGCGTGGCGCTCGACGAAGGCCGCGAGCGCCTTGGCGTGGTCGCGCTCGTAGAGGACGTCGCTCCCCACCAGCAGGCCGAAGCGGCCGAGGTCGCCGTCGCCGGTCGCCCAGTCGCCGCGGTGGAAGGCGAGCGGGGCGAGCCCGTTCAGGAGGACGTTCCGGGCCAGGAACTGCCGGGCCAGCGGGTGCACGTCGCTGGCGGTGACGTCGGCGCCGCGCCGGTGCATGACCAGGCTCGCCAGGCCGAGCGCAGCCGAGCTCGAGCACGCGGCGCCCGGCGATGTCGAGCGTGGCGAGGTGCTCGGCCAGGATGCGACCGGCCGGCCACACCTGCCCGAAGAGCGGCCAGGCGGCCGACGAGATGCCGCACAGCGCGGCCTCACCGTCGCGGTCGGCGAACTGCTGCTTGTCGAGCAGCGAGCGGATGACCAGGTCGGACGCCGCGCCCATCGACAGGCGCTCGGTCTTCACAGCGTATCCCGGCAAGCATCACACGCCCTGCGGCCATGGGAACAACGGCCGGCACAGTGCGCCCGATCGCCTGCCGTCGCCAGAACAGCTTGGTCCTTTCGCGGCCCGGTGCTCTTGGGCAGACTCGCCGCATGTCGGTCACCGCCCCCGTCGTCCGGTCGTCCCGCGCCTGTCTCGTGGCCTGCTTCGGCATCGCGTCCGGCCTCGCGCTGACGGCGATCGCCGCGTGCTCGGGCGACACCCAGGGCGCCGTCGACACGCTCGGCGGCGACAGCGCCGTCGCGACCGACATCTTCGTGCCGGTCGACGTGCCGACCTTCGACAGCGCCGCCGACAGCGCCGCCGACGCGGCCGACAGCGCCGACAGCGCGCCGGCCGACGTGGTCATCCAGCCGCACCAGTTCGGCGCGCCGTGCGTCGGCAACGCCGACTGCAACAGCGGCTACTGCGTGCCCGGGCCGCACGGCGACGTGTGCACCCAGACCTGCACCAGCGACTGCCCGGCGGACTTCGACTGCCGCCTCATCGACGGCACCGTCGACGTCGTCTACCTGTGCGTGCCGCGCGTCGGCGAAGCTGTGCGCGCCGTGCCTCGAGGACGGCCAGTGCCAGGGCAGGCGCTGCGCCGCCATCGACGGCGAGGGCCGCTGCATCGCCGTGCCGACCCGGCCGCCGAGGCCGGCGCGAGCGACGCCTGTCGCGACGGCTACACCTGCGAGACCGACGCCGACGGCTCCTACTGCCAGCCGACCAGCGGCAGCTGCACCTGCCTCGTCGACGACGGCGCGGCCGTCGACGGCGGCGTGCGCTCGTGCAGCCGCGTCGGCTCGGGCGCCGACGCCGGCGGCACCTGCTACGGCATCGAGCGCTGCGCGCCCGAGACCGGCTGGGGCGCGTGCTCGGCGCGGACGCCGGCGGCCGAGACCTGCAACGGCGAGGACGACGACTGCGACGGCCCGGTCGACGACGGGCTGCCCGTCGACGAGGCCTGCCAGAACACCGTCGACGGCGTCGGCAGCTGCGCCGGCGTGAAGACCTGCGCCGGCCAGGCCGGCTGGATCTGCCAGGGCCCGACGCCGCGCGTCGAGGCCTGCAACGGCGAGGACGACGACTGCGACGGCGAGACCGACGAGGACTTCCAGGACGCGGCGGGCCACTTCACGACCGACGCCGACTGCGGCCGCTGCGGCAACGACTGCGCCACCCACTTCCTGAACGGCGAGGGCGTCTGCGGCGGCAGCGCCGAGGCGCCGGTCTGCACCATCGACCACTGCGACCCGGGCTTCGTGCTCATCGGCAACCAGTGCATCCCGCCCATCGACGTGTCGTGCTCGCGCTGCGCCATCGACTCCGACTGCTACGGCGGGAGCTGCGTCCCGACGGCCGGCGACGGCGGCCAGGACTTCTGCCTCATGCCGTGCGCCGACACCACGCGCGCCTGCCCGAGCGGCTTCGCCTGCCAGGACGTCGCGGCCGCGGGCGGCGGCACCGTCCCGCGCTGCGCCCCGACCTCGGGCTCGTGCGCCTGCACCGCGAGCCTCGTCGGCGCGCGCCGCACCTGCCAGAGCACCAACGCGCTCGGCACCTGCCTCGGCCTCGAGACCTGCGGCGCGGGCGGGTGGGGCGCGTGCTCGGCGCCGACGCCGACGGCCGAGACCTGTAACGGCGACGACGACGACTGCGACGGCGTCATCGACGACGACGTCACGGCCGGCCTGGCGTGCACCAACACGGTGGCCGGCGTCGGCGCCTGCCCGGGCTCGACCTTGTGCCTCGGCGCGCTCGGCACCGCGTGCATCGGCCCGACGCCCGCGCTCGAGCGCTGCAACGGCCAGGACGACGACTGCGACGGCGCGACCGACGAGGACTACAAGGACGCGAGCGGCCGCTTCACGAAGGACGACGACTGCGGCGGCTGCGGCATCGCCTGCGCCGGGCGCATCGCCCACGGCGTCGGCCGCTGCGGCGGGAGCCCCGACGCGCCGACCTGCGTCGTCGCCTCGTGCGCGCCGGGCTACATCGCGCTGAACGACTTCCAGTGCACGCTGCCGCCCGACCTCGGCTGCCAGTCGTGCGCGTCGGACGCCGACTGCAAGGGCGGCACCTGCACCAGCATCGACGGCCAGTCGGTGTGCGTCTCGCCGTGCGGCCAGGACGGCGTGTCGTGCGCGCAGGGCTTCGTCTGCGGCGACCTCGCCGGCCAGAAGCGCTGCCTCCCGGCCAATGGCTCGTGCACGTGCACGGCGGCCACCGCCGGCGACGACCGCACCTGCCGGAGGCAGAACGCGGCCGGCACCTGCTTCGGCCTCGAGACCTGCCACGTCCCTGGCGGCTGGCAGGGCTGCAGCGCCGAGACCCCGGCGGCCGAGGTCTGCAACGGCCGTGACGACGACTGCGACGGCACGGCCGACGACGGCGTCACGCCGCCCGGCGCCACCTGCCAGGTGCAGAACGGCCTCGGCACCTGCCTCGGCACCTACCACTGCCAGGCCACCTCGGCCGCTCCGGGAGCGCCCCCCGTTCCTGTGGTCGACTGGGTGTGCGACGCGCGGACGCCGGCCAACGACGTGTGCAACACCCTCGACGACGACTGCGACGGGAAGACCGACGAGGACTATCGCGACGCCAGCGGCGCCTACGTCTCCGACGCCAACTGCGGCGCCTGCGGCGTGTCGTGCGTCGGCAAGATCCCCGACGCCACCGCCCACTGCGCCGTGCCGCCGACGCCCGGCGCGGCCCCGCGCTGCGAGGTCTTCAGCTGCAACCCGGGCTTCTACCAGGCCGGTCCGCTGACCTGCTTCCCGGTGTCCGACGACACCTGCTCGCCGTGCCAGACCGACGCCAACTGCCCGACGCCCGGCGACAAGTGCCTCGACCTCGACGGCGCGCGCTTCTGCGGTCGCGACTGCGCCGCCGGGAACCTCCACGGCACGGCCGCCGGCCAGTGCCCGAGCGGCAACGTGTGCACGAGCTTCGGCGCCGCGCGCCAGTGCGTGCCGCTGTCGGGCTCGTGCTCGTGCCGCGCCGGCGACCAGGGCGCGACGCGGCCGTGCGTCAACCAGGGCGCGGCCGGCACCTGCTACGGCAGCGAGACGTGCGACCCGGCCGTCGGCTGGAGCGCGTGCACGGCGCGGACGCCGGCGGTCGAGACCTGCAACGGCCAGGACGACGACTGCGACGCGGCGGTCGACGACGTCATCGGGCGCGGCACGGCCTGCACCATCCAGAACGGCTTCGGCACCTGCGCCGGCACCAAGGACTGCGTCGGCGCGACGCTGGCGTGCGCGGCGCAGACGCCGGCGGCCGAGACCTGCAACGGCAAGGACGACGACTGCGACAGCCAGACCGACGAGCTGCCCGCGGCCCAGGGCCCGCTGTGCCCGAAGCAGCTCGGCGTGTGCGCCGGGGCGCGCCAGCTGTGCGCCGGCAGCGCCGGCTTCCTGGCCTGCAACATCGGCAGCTACGGCGCCAGCTACGAGGTCAGCGAGACGACCTGCGACGGGCTCGACAACGACTGCGACGGCCAGACCGACGAGGTCGATCTCGACGGCGACGGCCACCGCCAGAAGGCCTGCGGCGGCGACGACTGCGACGACTTCAACCGCCTGAGCTACCCGGGCGCGACCGAGATCTGCGGCGACGCGCTCGACAACGACTGCAACGGCACCGCCGACGACAAGGACGGCGACCACGATGGCTTCGTGGCCGCGGCCTGCGGCGGCGACGACTGCAACGACGCCAGCGCGGCGGCGAGCCCGGCCAAGGCCGAGGTGTGCGGCGACCACCTCGACAACGACTGCGACGGCTCGGTCGACAACAAAGACAAGGACCTTGACGGATTCCTCGACCCGGCCTGCGGCGGCATCGACTGCGACGACACCAAGAGCGCGGTCCACCCGGGCGCGGCCGAGGTCTGCAACCTCGTCGACGACGACTGCAACGGCGCCACCGACGACACCGGCAAGGTCGAGGTCTGCGGCAACACCGTCGACGAGGACTGCTCGGGCGCGCTCGACGACAAGGACGTCGACAAGGACGGCGAGCGCGACAAGGCGTGCTCGGGCGGCACCGACTGCGACGACGCCGACCCGGCCGTGAGCTCGCACGGCACCGAGATCTGGGACGCCAAGGACGACGACTGCGACGGGCTCTACGACGAGGGCGTCATCCCGGCGGGCACGGTCATCGTCACCGAGATCATGCGCGACCCACAGGCCACGACCGACCCGGTCGGCGAGTACTTCGAGGTGACCAACGTCGGCGCGCAGGCGGTGAACCTGCACTCGTGGGTCATGAAGGACCTCGGCATCGACAACTTCACCGTGACCCAGAACGTGGTCGTCGCGCCCGGCGCGTCGGCGGTCTTCTGCCACGACGCCGACCTCAGCAACGGCGGTGCCGCGTGCGACTTCGAGTACGGTGCGGGCATGCAGTTGGCGAACGCGACCAATGACAGTGGCAGCAATCCAATCGTGGATGAGGTGATCCTCACGCTCGGCGGTGCCGAGATCGACCGCGTCGAGTACCACAAGAACGGTTGGCCCTCCGTCGCTGGACGCGCAATGAGCCTCGACCCAGCGCAGTATTCGCGTCTGGGGAACGACACGGCCGGAAACTGGTGCCTGACGGACACGGCCTATCAGCTCTCGGGCGGCGACTACGGCACGCCGGGCCGGCCCAACCCGAGCTGCTCGGGCAAGCCAGCGCCGACCGCGGTGGTGCCCGACAACGGCGTCGACAACGGCGGCGAGGTCATCGCGGTCACGGGCTCCGGCTTCACCGGGGCCACGGCGGTGACGGTCGGCGGCACGCCGTGCGCGAGCTTCACGGTGCTCGACGACAACGACCTCACCTGCACGACGCCCGCCCACAGCGCGGCGCTGGTCTCGGTGGTCGTCACCAAGGCCGCGCTCTCGGGCACGCTCGGCAACAGCTACCGCTTCACCGGCGAGGCGGTGGTGGCCATCGACTTCGCCGACCTGCAGTTCCCGAAGACGATGACGGTCCAGAACAACACCGTCAGCGGCCTCATCTACGGCCAGGTCCACTCGCCCAACGTCACCGAGCCGGCCGGCGCCCCGAGCGGCATCCTGGCCCAGGTGGGCTACGGGCCGCTCGGCAGCGACCCGCGCAACGATCCCGGCTGGCTCTGGTCGACGGCCAACTGGAACAAGCAGTTCTTCGCCAACGACGAGTTCATGCGCACGCTGGTCATCCCGCTGCCCGGCACCTACAGCTACGCCTATCGCTTCAGCGACGACGGCGGCACGAACTACATGTACGGCGACTACGACCCGGGCACGGCCGACGGCTTCCAGAAGGCGAACCTCGGGACCATCACCGTGCAGTGAGCGCGCCGCCTCGGTCGACCGCGCGAGACGGCGACGCGACTGTCTCGCTGTCCCATCGCCCGCGCCGCGCGCGCGTGTGACGCTGGGACCCGCGCGCCGGAGCGCCCCGCGCCGGCGCTCGGTGGAACGCGGCCGCGAGCCGCCTCGCGCGCTTGGAACGCCTCGTGCTCTGCCGGCTGGCTCGGCGCCGCGACCGCGGCGTCAGCACCAGACCAGCAGGGGAAGTTCGATGTCGAGACCCACGTCCGTGGCCTTCTTGTTCTGCGCCGTCGCCGCCGCGCCGACGCGTCTCCGCCGCCGACCGCCATGGCGCCGATCACGACCGGCTTGCTGTACGAGTTCGGGCCACGCGGCATGTGCCTGGCCGGCCACGACCTCGCCTGCGGTGGAGAGGGCCCGTGCTGCTCCAGTTCCCGCGCGTGACGGTCCAGCTCGAGCCGTTCGCCATCGATGTCGACGAGGTCACCAACGCCCAGTACGATCAGGCCGATCGCGAGCACGCGCGGCCCGGTCTCTCCGATGCGGTGTCCCGACGCAGCGCCACTACTACGAAGGACACCTGCCGATTTTGCCGTGGTGAATGTGACGTGGCAGCAGGCCACCGCTTATTGCGCCTTCGCCGTGGCAAGCGTCTGCCGAGCGAGATCGAGTGGGAGCGGGTCGCCCTGGCGCGGGCGGCGTCCGCGACGTCGCCAGCGATCACATGGTCCTCCCGGGCGATCGTCTGCAGCGGGTCGCGCTTGCCGGCTGCGGCGGACGAAGCGGCATCGAGGCGGCGGGAGACTCGCTGCTCGACGTCGTCAGCGAGGGCGAGACGAAGATCTTTTCCACCTGGCCGCCAACGCCTGGAAAGCGGACCGACACCTGGCACCGCGACGCGACGTGATTCTGCCGGGCGCCGGCCTCGTGGGTGCCAGCGCGACCAGTGCCAGACCTCAGCACATGCCGCGGCTCCTCTGCGAGAGCGAGACCTACGCCGCATGGCGTGCGACGCCGAGCCGGAGATCGGCGCCTGCTTCGGCGATGTGCGACGGACCGTCCGAAGAGTCGATCGTTCGTGACGGCGCGTTCACCGAGAGCGTCGCCGACGAGGACGTGCTGCTGGTCTCGGCTCGTCGTAGGTGATGGTCCGGCGGCAAGGGTACGGCAGGCCGGACGATCTTGCAAGCCGGTTCGACAGCTGGTCGCGCGACCAACACCCGAAGCCGGAGCAACACCGCGCCTGACCTCGGCTCGGCTGCGCGCGCTCGCCGTGACCGCGCGCGTCCGCTCGAAGGCACGCCGCGCCCGCGCGTCAGCCGAGGAGCAGCGCGCGCACCAGCGCGACCGTGCCGAGCGACGCGACCGTGCCCTGGAAGCCGACCACCAGCCGCCACCAGATCGGGGCCAGTCGGCTGCCGTCGCCAGCGCCGGTGGTGATCACCTGGCCCGCGGCGCCTCGAGTTACCATCGTTCGCCGCCGGTCCGGGGCCGGCCACCAGCGTCGTCACGGTTACGCCACGAGCGGCATCAGCGCCAGGGCTTGAGCGTCAGCGCCAGCGCGAACGGCGCCTGCTGCTCGCGCGGTGAAGCGCAGCGCCAGCCGAGCCCGACCGCCACCAGCACCGTCGGCACCAGGCTCGGCGGCGATGCGGTCGAGCGTCGCGCCCAGTCGAGCGGGCGCGGCTGGCCTGGGCCGTCGGTCGGCGAGGTCGCCGCCACGTAGAGCTCGGCCACCAGCCCGACGGACCAGGGCGATGAACGGCGGGAACAGCACGATGCGCCGGAGCAGCGCGCCGCCGCTCGGGCGCTCGCCGCCCGACCAGCTCGCGACCACCAGCGCGCCGTACACCGTCAGCGCCAGGAAGCTCCCGAGCTGATCATAGATGATGGCGAAGGGAAGCGCCGTCGGCCTGGGCGAACGCGGCCACCAACGGCAGTCGACGAAGGCGGTGTTGCCGAGCGGCACCACCATGAGCAGCGCCGGTGACGCCGCGCGACCAGCCGCGGCGCGCGCCACCAGCACGATGATGCCCGCCGACAGCGCCAGCAGGAGCCAGGGCACGAGCGCCGGCAGCAAGAGCTCGCCCGACGGGCGCAGCGCCGCCATCTGGCGCACCACCAGTGCCGCAGCGCCACGGATGGCGTAGCGTTCAGGACCGCAGACCGTCATGCGCTCGAAATCGGGCTTCACGCGCCGGAGCAACACACCACGAGGCACACCACGACGACTGCGAGCGCATCCATCGACGGTGCGACCATACACCATTCCGCCGAGCGGCACCTGGCTGGCCGACGCGCGCTCGAGCTGGAAGCCGCGCACGGCCGGGGTACAGGAGGCCCACGGTTTTTCCCATGCGCCCAAGAGGCGGCTGCCGGATGATCGTGTTCCCCAACGCGCTGTCCGCGCGTCGCGCGACGAGGCGCACCCAGGTCCTGCCCGTCATGGTCGACGGCGCGCCTGCCGGCTGGCTCGCCGGCCACGGCCTTCATCCTGGTCGACCTGCGGCAGCGTCGACTCCAACGGCGCCGTACCCCAACCACAGACCGCCCGACCGTCATCAACGGCGACGGCAAGGTGTGAAGGCCGACCTCGCGCCGGCCGGCGGTGGCCTGCCCACCATCAGCTCGGCGATCGTCAAGCCGCCTGGACTACTGGACGTGCTGATTCCGCAACGGTCAGCGCCGAGCTTCGGCTTCATGGACGGGCATGCTGCGCGCGTCCTTCGGCACGCGCAACTTCGGCAACACCGCCTTCGTGCCCATGCCGCCGCGCCCGCCGGCGCCTGGCTCGCCCGCGTCGGAGCCCGCCTCGGCGCGGCTCCTCGTGTACATGACGCCGGCCCGCTGGTCGAGCTCGACCTGGGTGACGCTCGAGACCACGGCTGGTCGGCGCAATCGACCCCGAGGCGCTCGACGGCATGGTGCCGTTCCCCACCATCCTGGCCACCGCGCACCCGTTCTTCGATCCGGCGACGCGCAGGAGCCTTCGGCGTCAACTACGGCCGCCCGGCCCGTCGATGGTCGAGACCATCCTGCTCTTCGAGGCGGTGGCGTTCCTGCCCGAGATGGCGCTCGACGTGGTGCGCAAGATCGCCGCCATCTTCGGCAAGACGCCCGGAGTGCATCGCGCGTCTGGTGCGCCACCCGTCAAGAAGCTGACGGCGACGACTACAAGGGCCGGAAGGAGAGCGCGCCGCGCCGCAGAGCTTCCTTCGACCTCGTGCGCTGGACCGCCAGGGCGACATCGAGCGCTACCCTGCTGGTCGATGGGCCGACGCCACGCCGGCGTCGACGAGCATTGCGGCGGTCACGCGCCGCTACATCCTGCTGCTCGGACACCAACTTCAAGCTGCGCTTCGACCAGATGTACGACAACCCTCTTCGATCTCGGCGAGGTCGAGTGGCCTGCTCATCCGCACCTTCGTGTCGTCGCAGAAGCACATCTCGAACCCGTGGGTCATCGAGCGCGCCGAGGTCGAGCGCGCGCGGCGGGGCGACGGCGCGCGCGCGGTGCCGGCCTTCAAGGTGCCGGTGCCGGGCTCGGTCCACTTCCTGGCCGACTACGACGACAGCGACGGCATCCGCATCCAGTGCGCGCCCACGGCAACGCCCTCGACATCGCCGAGTACGGCTCCGACGACCTGCAGCTCGACGGGCGGAAGGTCCATTCATCGGCCAGACGTCGCCGGTCGACGTCGCATCGGCCAGTACGCTACGCCTGATCCCGCGGCGCGCCGCCTCACCCAGGCCAGCAGCTCGACGACGCGCCAGGGCATCGCGCCTACGCCGGCCGCGCGTGCCCGTCTGGGACGCGCTGCCCGAGCGCCTGAAGTACGCCTACTGGTTCGCCTGTGGCCTGTGGCCCGAGAACTACCCAGTTCATGCGCGGCTCTACGCCAGACCTGCCTTGGCCGCATCATCCTGCTGGCGGAGGTCGACCGCCTGGTGGCGCAGGGCGGCATGCCTCCGGCGCTGGTGCGCGTCGACCTCGAGGGCTTCCGCCATCGCCGACCGCTACGTCTTCGACGAGCATGACGCTGTCGTCGCCGCAGTTCATCCTCGACCCGGCGCGCGCCGGCGACGACCGCGCGGCTGGATCTCGACGGTGGTCTGACCGCCGACCATGCCTGGCTGTGGCTCGACGCCGCCAACCTCGGCCAGGGCCCCATCGCGCGCATGCAGGTGCCGGTCACGCTGGGCTTCAGCCTGCACACGGCGTGGCCGCCGCGCATCGCTCTATCCTGGCCGCGCGTGGCCGAGGGCGCGCCGAAGTTCGACTGGAAGGCGAGCCTGGGCGCGTGGTAGGCTCCGGCCAAAGGCCCAGAAGCGGCTGAAGCGGGTGGTCGACGCGGTCGACTGACCCGTCTGGGCGTCAGGTTCGGCGCGCGGCGGTGCCGGGCCTGACCTCGAGGCGGAGGCTCAGCGGCCGACAAGTCGAGGCCGCGCGCGCGTCGCCCTGCCGTCGGCCTGGGCCGTCGAGGCGCGCCTCGTCGGCGTGCAGCGCGAGCGCGCCGAGGCCGAGGATCGTCGACGGCGCTCAGGCCGAGCTTCCTCGAGCGCGAGCGGCAGCGCGCTGGCGAGCGTGCCGGCGGCGCCGAGGTTGCCCGGGCGCGCCGACAGCCAGCGCGTCGGCGTCTGACGCGGGCGTCCGGAAGCTCGAGAGGCTGTCGCCCTGCAGCGTCACGGCGACGCCGAGCTGGCCTGGTCCAGTCGCCAGAGCTCTGGGCGCGCTTGCCCGCTGCGCCGCGCCTGGCGGGCCGAGGCCGGGGCGGCCTCGCGCCGTAGAGGCCGAGCACGGCCTTTTTCCGGTGAGCCAGGTCGCGACGGCGTCCTGCGCGCTCCTGAGGATGCCCGGCCCGGTCGGCGATGCCACGTCGAGGTGAGCGACGACCGCCGACCATGCGCTCCACCACGTCGGTGCCGAGCGGCGCGAGGCGATGCGGCGGGCCGAGACCGCGGGTCGCGAGCCACGCTCGACGCTCGGCTCGAGCCGGGCCAGCTCGGCATCATGACGGCTGCGCTCGGACGCAGCCTCGTCGAGCATGCGCCGCACCAGCCAGGACGGGGCCCAGCCCCCCACATATTGGCCGGCGCAGCGCGGCGCGCGCCAGCGCCGGGTCGCGCCGCGCGCCCGTCCTGGGCGGCCACCGCGCGCGCCCGCGAGGCCGCTGCTGCCGAGCGCCATGTCGAGGGCGAGGGTGCCGTCGAGGCGAGGAACGGCAGCTGCCAGCGCTCGTCTGTCGAGCCGGGCTCGCCTGGGCTCGCCGGTCGCGCCGGCCGCGGCCGCCGTGCTCCAGCGCCGACGCGGAAGCCGGCCGAGGTCTTGCAGCGCGCCGCCGTCCCGCCGCGGGTCGAGGCTCCACGTCGCGGAGGTCGACAGGCCAGCTCGGCGCCGCCGTCGTAGCGCGCCGGCGCATCTGCGCCTCGACCGCCTCGAGCCTGAGCGCGCAGGCGCTGCCGGCCAGCGCGAGGTCGAGGCCGCGACCGCGCAGCGACTGGGCGCGCAGCGCGAGGTCGGGGCCGAGCGCGGCCTTCTGCGCGCTCGAGCTCGAGCGACTGCGTCGCCGCACGCGACCGTCGATCGCGCCGAGGCCGGCGTCGTCGCCGAAGCGCAGGCCGAGCGCGGCCAGGCCCTCGTCGTGCGCGCCAGCGCGGAGTCGCCCGCGCCCCAGCCGAGGTGCACGTGCCTCCTGCGCCGCCAAGAGCGGCGCGGAGCTTCTGCTCGATGTTCAGCGGCGATGCGGCTGTCGCCGTCGGTGCGCGCCGGGCGAGCTCAGGCGGAGGCCGCCGAGGTGGCCGCCCTGGCCGGGCGAGGCTCCGGACTGCGCCCAGCGCGTCGCGCCGCGGCCGACCGCGCCCGCCGTGAGCTCGGCGTTGAAGCCGCCGCGGCGAGGTCGAGGCCGGCCGCGAGATCCGACAGGTCGAGGTTGAAGGTGGCCTGCTGGCCGGTGACGCCCCGACACCTGCAGCGCTGCCGCCGCCCACGCGCGCGGAGGGCGCGCGCGGCATCGCGGCTGCAGGTCAGCGTCACGTCGGCGTGGCCGTCGAGGTTCAGCTGACGCGCGCCGCTTGTGCTCGACGTGGGCGCCGAGGCGCGCGCGATCGGCCGAGGCCGACCACGCGGTGCTGCCGCCGAACATGGCCTGCACGCCGCTGGCCGAGAGGGCGCTGCCCGAGGTCGCTCGCGGGCGCGCGCTGCTGTCGCTGACGCCGCCCGCGCCGCTGGCGGTGACGCTCACGAGGTCGAGGCTCGTGCGCCCGCTCTGGGCGCGCCGGCGGTTCCACTCGGTCGCGCGCGCGGTGGTGTTGCGCGCAGCACGCCGGCCGCCGTCGGGGCGGTCGCGCGCGGACGCTGCTGCAGGTTCTCGACGCTGGCCGCGCCGGCGGCAGGCGCCGGCGCTGCCCGGGTCGAGGTTCCTGACGCGCCCTCGACCCAGGCGCGCAGCACGCCGACGCGCAGCGCGCGCCGCCGCGGTCGGCGAAGTGGATGCCGCGGCGGCGCCGCGCGTCAGGCGCAGGCCGTCGACGGCGGCGCCGCCGTCGCGCGCCGCCCTGAGCGCGGCGCCGTTCAGGCGCGCCGCCGGTCATGAGGCGCGTCCGCGCTCGCCAGCGAGGTCAGCTCGACGCTCAGCGCCACGTCAAAGCTCGCGCGCCGCGCGCGCCGGTCGAGGTCGAGGGTGCCGGTGATGCGCGCCCGCGCGATACCGCCGCGCATGCCGCGGAGTGGCGACTCGACGTCGGCGGCACGGCGTCGTAGGCGCCGAAGCCCGCGTCCTCGAGCCCGAGGTCGCCGAGCTCCCGGTGCGGATGCCGCCGCCCTCCTGCGCCTCGGCGTGGAGCTGCAGCGCCACGCGGCCATGCAGCTGGAAGGAGGCGCCCAGCGTCGCGCCGAGCTCCGCCTGAGCGCGCCCAGCGACACCTTGCCGCCGTGGCGAGGCCGGCCTCGAGCGCCACGTCCGAGGCGGTCGCCGAGCGCCGCGCGCGGCAGGCGCAGCTGGCGGGCTCGCCGCCGAGCGTCGAGGCGAGGACGACGCCGCGCCGTCGAGGCGGTCGACCTCGGCGCGCGCGAGCAGCGCGGCTGCGCGCGCCAGGTGCCCGAGGTAGAGGCCGAGGTGCGCGCCACCGCGCGGACGCCGGTGAGCGCGGCTCGACGCTGCGAGGGATGTCGCCGCGCGCCGGAGGTCGAGCCGACGAAGGCCAGCTCGGCCAGCGACAGATCGACGCCCAGCGGCTGGCCTCGCCCTCGCCAGCCGTGAGCAGGTCGGGCCTGGCCGAGACGACGCAGTCGAGGTCGCGCGTGCACGGCCTCGGCCATCGCGCTCGCGCCGCGCTGCGCGCGCGATGCGCGCCAGGTCGAGCGCGTCCAGGTGCACATCGGCGCGCACGCCGGCCGCGTCGCGCGTCGCCGACGCGCGCGCGCCGCCGATGGCGAGGTCGCCGAGCTGGCGCTCGCCGGCCGTGACGTCAGCCGAGAGCCCGCCGAGGCTCAGCTCGAGGCGCTCGTCGCGCGTCGCCCGCAGGCGCTGGAGGTGGACGTCGGCGCGCACGCCGCCCGACGACAGGCCGCACCACCAGGTCGTCGAGGTCCAGCGTGGCCTGCTCGCGCGCGTTGCTCGCGTCCGTCGGCGGCGCGCCGAGGGTCAGCATCGCGCCGCGCAGCTCGACGCGCTCGACGTAGCTGCCGTCCGAGCCGCCGATGCGCTCGGCGCTGAGGCCGTCGACGCGCAGCGCGGCCAGCAGCTCGGAGGGCGCGTCGGCGCCCGGCGCCACGAGCCCCGCCAGCGCGCGCACGAGCTCGCGCAGCAGCGCGGCCGCGGCCTGGTCAGCGGGCGGCTCCGCGCCCGGCGGCCAGCGCGCCTCGAGGTGGACGCCGGCCAGGCTGAGCGAGCCGATGGTCCAGAGCGCGTCGCGGCTCGCCACCGCGACGTCGCCGGCGACCAGGTGCGCGACGCCGATGCGCAGCGCGCCGGCCGGGTCGCCTCGCGCGGCCAGGTGCAGTCGACCTCGAGGTCGTGGACGAGCAGCGGCCCGGCGCGCACGTGCGCGTCGCCTTGCGGCGATGCCATGACCGGCAGCTCGAGCGCGCCGCGGACGCTGAGGTGAACGCCGTCGCCGTGGAGGTGCAGCTCGACCGCTCCGCGCCGTCGGGGCTGTCGAAGTCGCCGCGCTGGGCGAGCCAGCCCTCGAAGGTGGCGCGCTCGATGCCGCCGGGCAGGAAGCCGTAGCTCTGCGCCAGCCAGCGCGCGTCGACGCGGGCCAGCACGCCGGCGTCCTTCAGCGCGGCGGCAGCGCTCGATCTCGCCCATGCGCAGGAGTACTGAGCGCGGTTCGCAGCTGGCCGCGATGCCAGCGCGCCGCGTGCTGCTCGAGCTCGGCCCGGCGCCGGGCGAGCGCGTCGCCGCCGGCGAACAGGGTGGGGCGCTCCGCGCCGGGCTTCGTCGCTGCTCTCGGTCGGGTCGGACACGCCAGAGGCATACCACGGCGGGCGCGCCGCTCGCCAACCCGGGCCGTCCGCGGCATCATGCCGGCATGGTCCGCCCCTTCACCAACTGGGCCCGGAACCAGCGCGGCCGCCCGACGCGCTGGCACCTTCCCGCCTCCGAGGCCGAGCTGGTGGCGCTCGTGCGCGACGTCCGCGCGCGCGGCGAGCGCCTGCGCGTGGTCGGCGCCGGCCACTCGTGGAGCGCCGCGGCGCTGAGCGACCAGCACCAGGTGAGCCTCGACCGCCACGCCGGCGTGGTCGCCGTCGATCGCGCGACGCGGCGCGTGACGGTGAACGCGGGCACGCGCCTGAAGCACCTGGTCGCCGCGCTCGACGGGCTCGGGCTGGCCCTCACCAACCTCGGCTCCATCGCCGAGCAGAGCATCGCCGGCGCCATCGCCACCGGCACCCACGGCACCGGCCTCGGCCACGGCGTGCTCGCCACCCAGGTGGTCGCGCTGCGCCTCGTCACCGGCAGCGGCGAGGTGCGCGTCGTGGGCGACGCGCCGGGCGCGGCCGCGGACGCGGACCTGCTCGACGCGGCGCGCGTCTCGCTCGGCTGCCTCGGCGTCGTGAGCCAGGTCACGCTGCAGTGCCGCGACGCCTTCGACCTCGAGGAGCGCAGCTGGTCATTGCCCTTCGAGGAGGCCACCGCCGCGCTGCCCGAGCTGGCGCGCTCGGCGCCCCACGTGAAGGCCTGGTGGCTGCCCCACACCGGCCGCGTGCAGCTCTTCGCCGCGACGCCCACCGACCGGCCTCGCGCCGGGCCGGGCCGCGTGGCGCGAGCGCTCGACGAGGCCGTCAACGCCGTCGCCTTCACCGCCGTGCTCGGCGTCGGGCGCGCGCTGCCGGCGGTCGTCCCGGCGCTGAACCGGCTCGTCGGCAAGAGCTACTTCCGCGACCGCACGCGCGTCGATCGCAGCGACCGCGTCTTCAACGTGGCCATGCCGCCGCGCCACCTCGAGATGGAGTACGGGCTCCCGCTCGACGCCGCCGGCCCCGCCTGGCGCGAGGTGCAGCGCCTCATCGAGCGCGAGCACCTGCGCGTGAACTTCGTGCAGGAGGCGCGCTTCGTGGCCGCCGACCGGTGCCACCTGAGCCCGGCCTACGGCCGCGAGAGCTGCCAGCTCGGCGCCTACATGGCGCCGTCCCGCCACAGCGATCGCTTCTTCGAGGCCTTCGAGCGCATCGCCCTCGACCTCGGCGGCCGCCCCCACTGGGGCAAGCTCTTCCACGCCGAGGCCGCCGCGCTGGCGCCGCGCTACCCGCTGTGGGCCAGGTTCCAGGCGCTCCGGCGCGAGCTCGACCCGGACGGCGTCTTCACCAGCGCCTTCACGCGCGCGGCGCTCGGCTGACGCCTCACTCGGGCCAGGTCACCGGGCAGTGCTCGGACGCGAGCCACTCGTCGACGAAGGCGGCGCGCTCGGCGACGAAGACGCGCAGCTGGTCGACGGCCGTGTCGTGGTCGGCGAGGCTGAAGGTCTTGTGCGGGTCGTCGGTGATCGCGTCGGCGATCTGCGCCGACCAGGTGTCGATCTGCGCCTGCATGAGCGGCACGTCGTAGGCCGTGCGCGCGTGGCGCAGCGCGTCCTCGAAGGCCATGCACCAGCTCGGGTCGGACATGACCATGCGGTACTGCGGCTCGCGCTTCCAGCCCGGGTGCTCCCACAGGATGGGGTCGACGTGGACCGCCTCGGGCCAGATGTTCTCGGCGAACGAGATGTCGGCGTCGTAGGTCAGGTAGAGCAGGCCGCGCGTCGGGTGGTGGTAGATGTACCAGTTGATGTCGACGCCGGCCCAGTAGCCGTCGAGGTCGGGCAGCATGGCCTCGCCGGCCCACACCGTGACGGCGTGCGGGAGGTCGGCGAGCGCCGCGAACGTGTCCACGTCGGACGCCGCCCAGTAGGCGTCGATGTCGCTCCGGTCGGGGTTGTCCTCGTTGGTCTTCAGCTCCTGGCCGGCCTGGTAGAGGTTGCCGTCGTCGTCGGCGAAGTGGCGCTCGAGATATTCGTGATCCATGCGCTCGAGATTGGCATATAGCCCGTAGAATTCGCCATTCACCACCACGCGCGCATTGTTGACGCACGAGTACGGCGCGCCGTGGCGGCGCAGCATGTCCATGGCCAGGCGCTCGCGCAGCACCGTCGGGTCGTACCACGGCGCGTCGACGACGAGCTTCCGCAGGCCGTGGAAGCGGGCCTGCGGGTCGACCTCGTTGAAGGACACGACGAACTGCATCTTGTCGCAGCTCCACGACCAGTTGCCCTTCAGCCGCACCTGGGCGTCGACCGCCTGACTGCCATAATGGAAGATGATCGGTCGATATTGCTGCACGCCGTTGGCGCAGTCGTCGCGCATGCCGCTCCACTCGCCGGGGTCCATCTCGATCTCGAAGGTCGGGAGCAGCGTCTGCGCATAGAGGTCGGCGCAGTCCTTCGGATAGGTCGGCGGCGGGTCGACGACGTCGGGCGGCGCGAGCGCGTCGTCGACGACGCTCGCGTCCTCGGCCGCGGGGTCGGCGACCGCGGTGTCGGCGACGGCGGTGTCGGCGACGGCGGTGTCGGCGACGGCGGTGTCGGCGAGCGCGGTGTCCGCGACCGCCGTGTCCGCGACCGCGGTGTCCTCGGCGCGACCGTCGCGCCGTCCCCATCGGCGACGTTGGCGCTGTCCTCGAGCGCGACCGTCGCATCCGCGATGGCCACCGTCGCGTCGTCGCCGGCGGCGCTGTCCGCGCCCGTCGTGGCCGAGCCCCCGGGCGCGTCGCACGCCGCGGCCGCGACCCACAGTGCCGCGGCCCACATCACACGCCGTGTGCTGTCCCCCATCGCCGCCTCTTCCCTCCCTCGGCTCCCCGGTCCAAGCTATCATGCCGACCACGCCGCGTCCCGCGGCGGTCCCCGGCAGGTGTCACCGATGCGCCCGTTCTTCTCCTTCAGTGCTGGCCTGCCGCGCCCGCTGGGCGCGACGCCGCGCGATGGTGGCGTCAACTTCGCGCTCTACACCGAGCACGCCACGGCGGTGGAGCTCCTGCTCTACGCGCGCGCCAGCGACCCGGTGCCGGCGCAGACGATCCACCTCGAGCATCGCCAGAACCGCTCCGTGAACTGCTGGCACGTCTTCGTCGCCGGCGTGGGTCACGGCCAGTGCTACGCCTGGCGCGTGCAAGGTCCATGGGAGCCTGCGGTGGGCATGCGCTTCGACGGCACGCGCCCCTTGCTCGACCCCTACGCGCGCCTCATCGTGCCGCGCGATGCCAGCGAGGCCGAGGACACCGAGGCCCACGGCGCGGCCCGCTCGGGGCGCTTCATGTCGGTGGTGGTCGACCCGTCGCGCTTCGACTGGGAGGGGGTGCAGCCGCCGCACATCAAGCCGACCGAGCGCATCATCTACGAGATGCACGTGGCCGGCTTCACCCACCACCCGAGCGCCGCGGTCGAGCACCCGGGCACCTTCGACGCGCTCATCGCCAAGATCCCCTACCTCGTCGACCTCGGCATCACCACGGTCGAGCTCTTGCCCATCTTCGCCTTCGACCCGCTGACGCCCGCCCGGACCAACCCGCGCACGGGCGAGCCGCTCACCGACTACTGGGGCTACAACCCCCTCGGCTTCTTCGCGCCGCACCACCCCTACCTCGACCGCGCGCCGGTGCGCGCCGACTCGACGCACGCGCTGCAGGAGCTCGTGCGCGCGCTGCACTCGGCCGGCCTCGAGGTGTTCCTCGACGTCGTCTTCAACCACACCGGCGAGCACGGCCTCGACGGCCCGACCCACAGCCTGCGCGGCATCGACAACACGACCTACTACATCGTCGCGAAGAACGGCGCCTACGTCGACTTCACCGGCTGCGGCAACACCGTGCGCTGCAACCACCCGGCCGTGCGCCGCATGATCCTCGACAGCCTGCGCTACTGGACGACCACCTTCCACGTCGATGGCTTCCGCTTCGACCTGGCGTCGGTCTTGTCGCGCGACGACGACGGCCAGCCGGTCGACGACCCGCCCATCCTCTGGGAGATCGAGGGCGACCCGACGCTCGAGCGCACGACGCTCATCGCCGAGGCCTGGGACGCGGGCGGCCTGTATCAGGTCGGGCGCTTCCCGGGCGAGCGCTGGGGCGAGTGGAACGGCCGCTTCCGCGACGACGTGCGGCGCTTCTGGCGCGGCGAGCCGGGGCTGGTCGGCGTCATCGCGCAGCGCATGCTCGGGAGCCCCGACCTCTACGAGGCGCAGGACCGGCAGCCGTCGCAGGGCGTGAACTTCGTGACCTGCCACGACGGCTTCACGCTGGCCGACCTCGTCTCCTACGAGAGGAAGCGGAACCTCGAGAACGGCGAGCAGAACCGCGACGGCAACGACAACGAGCACAGCATGACGTGCGGCGTCGACGGCCCGACCGACGACCCCGACATCCTCGCCTTGCGCGAGCGCATGATGAAGAACCTGCTGACGACGCTCTTCCTGGCGCAGGGCACGCCGATGCTCCTGGCCGGCGACGAGCTCGGCCGGAGCCAGCGCGGCAACAACAACGCCTGGTGCCAGGACAACCCGCTGGCCTGGATCGACTGGGGGCTGCTCCATCGCAACGCCGGCTTCCATCGCTTCGTGCGCGGCCTCATCCACTTCCGGCGCGCGCACCACAGCCTGCACCGGAGCCGCTACCTGCTCGGCCACGAGGCGCCGGTCGGCCACGACTCGCCCGGCTACACGCGCGTGCGCTGGCACGGCCTCGAGCCCGACCGCCCCGACTGGGGCCCGCGAAACCGCCTCCTCGCCTACACGCTCACACCGGCCGCCGACGACGTCGCGCTGCACGTGGTGCTGAACGCCGCGGGCCAGCCGGCCACGGTGACGCTGCCGGCGCCGCCGTCGGGGCTGCGCTGGCTCCGCGCCATCGACACCGGTCGCGCGTCGCCGCAGGACCTGTCGCCGTCGGGCGGCGAGCCGCCGGTCGACGGGCTGACGCTGGCGGTCGAGGCGCGCTCGACGGTGGTGCTGGTCGAGGACGCGCCGCGGCCGAGCTCGAGCGCGCGGCCGACCCAGATGATCGTGCTGCCCGAGTGGATCCGGAACATGAAGTGAGGCTCGGGTGCGGGTGAGCGGGGCCGCGAGGTGAGATCGAGGTGTCGATCGCTCCCCAGTCAACCGACCCCGCGCGCGGCCGCGCCGGCGAGCCACCGTACCGCCGCACCACCGTGCCCGATGGCGGCGGCATGAATATGCCAAATGCCGTATGTCGCGCCACGTGGCATATGGCTGACATTCTCGAGCGCTCGACATTTCCCGTCACGACCGCTCGCCGCGTCTGCACGCTTCGGTCGATCACATTCTATTTCGCGCTTTTGTTCATGATTTGCGAGCGGCGATCGCGTTTCCTTTGACCTTGCGGTTGAGTGTCGCATACGGTGCGCGACCTCCGTGAGCCCGTGTCGTCAAGGCTCGCCGGAACCGCCGCATGGCCCCAGGAGCCTCATGACCTCGCGCACGCTTCGCTCGATCACCGGACTCGCCGTCCTCGTCGCCAGCCTCGTCACCCCGCTCTCGGCGGGCGTCGCGCTGGCCGAGCCGACCACCGACCAGAACAACGGCACCTGGCTCGACAGCTACGACGACTCGGCCGGCATCGCGCCCGCCAGCGCCGTCATCGGCGGCCAGCCGGGCCAGGCCTTCA
The DNA here is from genome assembly GCA_046351155.1 of Myxococcota bacterium. GTDB lineage: Bacteria > Myxococcota_A > UBA9042 > PHBI01 > PHBI01 > JAXLYZ01. The sequence continues at coordinate 108,151 of JAXLYZ010000013.1, read as the reverse complement.
TCGTCCGCGACCCGGTCGCCCGGAGCGTCGGCCTCCAGACCGGCATGACCACCGGCTCGTGGTTCACGGCCGAGATCGCCCCCGCCTCGTTCGACGGCTGGAAGGCCATCTACCTCGACTACAGCGCCGCCGCCGCCGGCCAGGTGAAGGTCGAGCTGTGGGACGTCACGGGCGGCAACGCCGCGGCCGTGCGCCGCCTCGGCCCGGTCGTGCCCGGCCCGTCCGACCTCGCCGGCTTCAACGGCAAGGTGAGCCTCAGCCCGTCCGACCTGCCGGCCAGCGTGACGCGCCTCCGCATCCGCGTGCTGCTCGACAAGGGCGCGGCCGCCATCGGCCCGACCGTCACCGCCATCGAGGCGACGTTCACCCCGCGCTCGGTGCTCCAGGCCGCGCTCGAGGCGCCCGCGACTGCGCCCGAGCGGCGACGTCATCCAGCTGCGCATGCCGGTCTCGGTGTCGTTTGTGAACGCCACCGGCTACGTCGCCTTCGTCAGCGTCAAGGCCGTGCGCGACGACCGCTACGCCCAGGCGCCCGAGCTCGGCTTCGAGTCGGCCACCGACGGCGGCCTCTGGAACCCCGGCCCCGGCGCCATCACCGTGGCCGGCGTCAGCATCCCGGCGCGCTCGGTCTACTGGGCGCTGGCCTCGCAGCAGGCCGGCAAGACCTACGCCTACTACGCCACGTTCCGCTCGCCCAACGGCCTCGTCCGCGATCTCGCCTTCGACTTCGGCGGCGAGGTCCACGCCTCCAACGCCGCCACCGTCGTGACCGCGCTCGCCACGACCCGCCTCGACGCCCGCGCGTCCACCACCTTCCAGAAGAACGCGGCCGGCACCTTCATCATCGGCGGCGAGCACTACGCGCGCCAGAACGGCCTCATCACGCTCACCGTGAGCCCCACCAACTGGTGGGCCCAGCCCATCCCCTACGGCGCCCAGAGCCACTTCCAGCCGGTCGTGTGGGACAGCTTCCAGGACTTCATCGACAAGGGCGCCATCGCCAGCGGCGCCGCCGTCACGCCGCAGTCGGGCGGCCTCAAGACCTCGGGCTCGGTCGGCATCACGGTGCGCGGCATCGCCGTCCCGAAGAACAGCGTCTACTGGGTGCTCGCCGACATGGCGCCCGGCCAGCGCCTCGACCTGAGCTACACGGTCCAGCTCGCCGCGGCCACCGGCGGCGCGGTCGTGAACGCCTGCTCGAACCCCGTCCACGAGGCCTGGTTCGCGACTCCGCAGCTCTCGGTGGTCGGCGTCAACCAGTGCGCCCCCGGCTCGTGCGCGCCGCTGAACGCGTGCCTGCCCATCCACATCGGCGTCGACGAGAGCCCGGGCTTCGGCTTCGCCAAGGGCGACGAGATCAACGGCTCGGCCGCCATCCGCGGCAACTACGACGACAACCCCAACGCCTTCGTCACCTGGGGCCAGCCCATCGACTACAAGCTGTCGGTCGGTAACGGCGGCATCTCGTCGCTCGACGACGTGGTCATGTACGACCAGGTCCAGGCCGGCTGGACGCTCGTCGCGGCCAGCATCCCGGCCAGCGCCGGCACCGTGTGGTACTGGAAGGGCGCCGGCGTCCCGCCGACCGCGCCGTCGCTCTACACCACCGCGCCGACCGTCGACCTCGCCAACTGGACCACCACGCGCCCGGCCAGCGTCAGCTGGATCGCCTACGCCATCCCGCGCCTGCGCTCGGCCTACTGCACCGGCCCGACCAGCCCGAACGGCATCACCAACTGCGCCGGCACCGAGCCGGTCGCGGTGGTCGCCGACCTGTCGATCATCCCGAGCCCGGCCGTCGACGTCTGCAGCGAGCAGACCATCCGCAACAACGGCTTCGTGAAGGTCTACCGCTCGACCCCGCTCAGCAACGTCACCGCCCTCCTCGCCACGCCGCTCTCGGGCAGCGACTGGGAGGACGTGAAGGTGAAGCCGCTGGCGCCCGACATCACGACGTCGTTCGGCGGCGGCAGCGGCTCGGCCACGCCCGGCCAGACCGCCACCCACACCATCTACGTGCAGAACCGCAGCGCGGTCGGGAACCCCATCGACACGGCGCGCAACGTGAAGGCCGTCATCGACCTCCCCGAGGTCACCGCCAACGGCCTCGAGCGCACCCTCGATCTCGCCGGCCTCACCACCGACGGCGGCACCGTCAGCTACGGCGCCGGCACCGTCACCGTGACCTGGCCGACGCTGCTCCCGAACCAGGTGAAGGCCGTCACGCTGACCTACCAGCTGCCGACCGGCATCCGGAACGCCACCACCTTCCGCACCGTGGCCAACATCACCGCCGACCGGGACTGCATCGACCCGCAGGCGCAGGTGACCTACCAGACGTCGGTGGCCTCGTCGCCCGCCCTGGTGGTCGACAAGGACCTTGACTACCGCGTGGTCTCGAACGACACGCCGGTCACCTACACGCTGACCTACCGCAACAACGGCACCGCGCCGTCGACCAAGACCTGGGTCCTCGACCGCATCGCCGACGCCACCACGCTGAACCGCGTCACGCGCCCGGCCGGCGGCGAGGTGTGGTTCTCGGACGACCTGCCGCCGTACAACGCCGGCAACCCCACGTCGTCGGGCCTGCCGAGCGCGCTCGTCGCCGACTTCGCCTTCTCCGACGCGGTCGTGCGCGCCCACTTCGCGCCCGGCCCGGCCCCCGACGTGAACGGCTGGGTGGCCGCTCCGGCCGGCACCAAGTGGGTCGCCTTCCTGGTCGACACCGCCACCGTCAACGGCCAGCCGGTGTCGCCGCCCATCTTCCCGACGGGCCTGCCCCAGACCGTCCGCCTCGAGGTCGTCGTCACGGACAGCGACGCCGTCGGCCAGCTCGTCACCAACGAGCCGGCCATCGTGTCGGACGAGCTCCTCCAGTCGATCGGCCACCGCGTCGAGTTCATCGTCTCCGACGAGCCCGGCCTCGACGTCGCCAAGAGCTGCGACGCCGTCGTCTCGACCGGCGAGGGCGTGACCTACGTCATCACCTTCAAGAACGACACGACCAACCTCGACAGCGCCGTCGTCGTCAGCGACACGCTGCCGGCTCAGTTCGTCCCCGACGCCGGCGGCTTCGCCTTCGTGCCGCCCCCGACCTCGACCGTCATCGACACCACCGCCGACGGCCGCAAGCGCTACACCTGGACCTTCCCGCCGCTGGCCTCGCTGGCCACCGGCACCATCACCATCCACGGCACGGTCGCCGCCGGCGTCACCTCGGGCACCTTCGTCCGGAACGAGGTCCTCGCCTCGGCCAAGAACTCGGACGGCGTCGAGCGCTCCTTCTATGACGAGTGCGCGACGTTGGTCGAGAACGCCGACCTGCTCATGACCAAGCTGGTCGACAACGCCGAGCCGCGCTCGGGCGACACCGTCACCTACACGCTCCAGGTCTCGAACGAGAACCAGCGCGACGCCGCCAACGTGGTCGTCACCGACACGCTCGCCGCCGGCACGACCTTCGTCGGCGGCAGCCTCCAGGTGCTCACCCCCGGCTGGGCCCTCACCGGTCCGCCGCCCGCCGACGGCGCCACCACGCTGGCGCTCCACCTGCAGAAGACCGGCGTCCTTGCGGGCGTCATGCCCGGTGCGTCGGGCGGCGTGCGCGTCATCTTCAAGGCCAAGGTCGCCGCGGCCGTGAGCCCGGGCACCGCGCTCCTGAACAGCGTCACCGCCACCACCACCACCGGCCAGGACCCGGTCTTCCCCGACACCGCCACCGCGCTCGCCACGACGCCGCTCCCCGACCCGTATCTCCAGGTCACGACGCAGCCGCTCGTCAAGCCGGGCGAGGTCGCCACCTGGACGCTCCTCTACGGCAACGGCAACCCCGAGGACGCCGCCAACACCGTCGTCTTCTTCTCGCTGCCCGACGGCCCGGGCACGCCCGGCGAGAGCGACTTCACCTTCGCCACCGTCGCCGCGCCGGCCGGCGTCCAGGTCTATTACTCGAGCGCCCCGCTCACGGCGCGCCCGGCCTTCACCCCCGGCACGCCGCCGGGCCCGGGCTGGTCGGCGACGCCGTCGGGAACCGTCAACCACCTGGCCTTCTTCGTCCGGCACTGCGACCTGACGCCGGGCTCGACCGAGCCGTGCGCGCAGGGCGACATCTTCCGGAACGAGGGCCCGTTCACCATCCTCGTGAAGGCCACCGCGCGCCAGCCCGTCGGGACCTTGCCGGCCGTCGGCCAGTCGTTCACCGGCTGCGGCGACATCCAGATGATCGGCACCGCCTTCGCCGACGCCGACCTGACCAACAACCATGGTTGTGCAACCGTCAAGACGCCGGGCATCGGCCTGTCGGTGAGCGCCGCCTGCGACCCGACCGGCGGCTTCCCCGGCCTGCCGCCGGGCGGCACCGCCACCTTCGCCTTCAGCTTCGAGAACACCGGCACCGTTCCGGCCTACGGCGTCCAGTTCGACGTCGGCCTCGACGCGCGCCTGTCGTACCTCTTCGACAGCGCCGCCGTGGTCGACCTCACCGACGCCACCGGCGCCCACGTGAACCCGCTCGACGCCACCGGCGCGCGCCTCCAGGCGCCGCTCAGCTGGGGCCACAGCGGCACCACCCTCGCCATCGGCCCGGTCGGTCCGGGCAGCACCGCCTACGGCCTCGCGCCGGGCGACCGCGGCACCATCATCGTCACGGCCCGCGTGGCGCTCGACGTGCCCGACTCGACGCCGCTCGACCGCACCGTCACCGGCACCGTCCTCGGTCGCCCGGGCGACGTCGCCGAGGTCTTCCTCGACGACAACACCGACCAGTGCGGCGCCACCGTCTATCGCGCCGACGTCTTCGTGGTGAAGTCGCTGCGCAACGTCACCGACCCGACCAAGAGCTACGCCGACGGCGGCGATCGCCTCTACGTCGAGATCGAGTACGGCAACGCCGGCCGCTTCGCGGCGAGCGACGTCATCATGACCGACTCGCTGGCCGACAGCCTGGCGCTCGTCGCCGGCAGCCAGCGCGGCGTGCCGCTCGGCGCCACGCTCGAGACCGACGACGGCAGCGGCACCTGGAGCTACGTCGCCAGCGGCCCGACCGACCCGGCCGTGCGCGGCGTGCGCGTCCACTACGGCGACGGCGTGGCCATGCCCGCCCGGCCGGCAGCGTCTTCACCCAGACCACCACCAACGACTTCGCCGACGGCGCCTTCGACAGCACCTACGCCGACGAGGAGCTCCAGGCGGTGACCCTCGGCGGCGGCCCCGACGACGGCTGCCGCGACGTCGACATCTGCCGCACCGAGGCCAACGACTGCGCCCACGGCAACTACCTGAAGCCCGGCGACTGCTGCCAGAGCTGCTGCCCGGTCGCGACCGACGGCATCGTGCGCGAGTGCGGGCGTCCTTCGCCAAGCGCTACTCCGAGTGGCTCATCTGCACCCGGAACGGCGGCAGCTGCGGCGCCGAGCCGGTCGACACCTGCATCCCCGAGGCCTGCCGCGCCGTGCCGTTCTGCGGCGGCGCCAAGGTCTCGCCCGAGCCGACGACCTGCGAGAAGCTCGGCAACGGCTATTACCAGCCGCCGGGCCAGTGCAACCGCGACTGCTGCCCGCCCGACGCCGGCACCCAGAACTATGGCATCTGGCACGAGGGCTGCGTGGCGCGCTTCAACGAGGCCATGCAGGAGTACCAGCAGCACTGCGTCCTCGAGCGCGCCGCCGACTGCGGCGCGGCGCCGGTCAACACCTGCGAGTCGGTGCCGGCCGAGTGCCAGAGCGGCGCCTCGACGGGCGAGGGGACCTACACCTCGCCGGTCATCCCCGGCGCGGCCGAGGGCCACGTCCTCGACTGGGGCCTGCTCATCGTGAACGCGACCTTCGGCGGCGCGGGCGAGACCATGTCCATCGAGGTCTTCGTCCACGACGCGACCGGCGACCACGTGCTGGCGACCTACGACCTCGACGGCGGCAGCGACACCTACACCTTCGATCTGCGCGGCGTCGTCGACCCGTCGCTGTACGCGTCGATCCAGGTGCGCGCGCTCATGACCGGCCACGCCGGCTCGTGCATGCAGGACATGGTGCCGGGCGACGCGACCTTCGCCGGCACGCCCACCGGGCTGAACGCCGGCGGCCGCGTCGTCGGCGCCCAGATCATCGACGGCGCCATCTTCGACGGCCAGCCCGCCTACGGCGCCTGGACCTGGCAGGAGGGCGACGCCGACGTGACGAGCCTCCACGATCTCCTGCCCGTCCTGCCCGAGCTCGACGTCAACGCCACCTGGCAGGAGAGCTACGCCAGCGACATCAACGACGGCGACGTCGTCGTCGGCTGGGCCGACCCGGGCAAGGTCGCCGCGACCGATCTGCCGGCTGGCTGCCAGGTCCAGTACCCGAGCGACGTGCGCTTCGCCCGCAACAACCCGTCGAGCGCCAACGCCGGCGGCGTCGGCATCACCGGCACGCGCCGCGCCCAGTGGATCGTCCCGGCCGGCGACATCGCCGGCGGCGCCGTCGACATCAGCGGCCTGGCGCTGCGCACCGACCCGTTCTCGCCGAGCGGCTTCGGCTACTTCGACCAGGTCACCGTGAGCATGGGCTACACCTCGCGCACGTCGGTCTCGACCCAGGGGTGGTTCGCCACCTTCGAGACCGAGCCGGTCACCGTCTACTCGGGCCCGGTCTACTTCACGCTGACCCCGACCGATGGCGACTACGACCTGCAGATCCCGTTCGGCGGGACGAGCTTCCCGTACGACCCGAGCCAGGGCTCGCTGGTCATCGACCTCCAGCTCGGCCCGTCCTTCCACGAGGAGTCGAACGTCGTCATCAAGTTCGTGCCCGGCACGCCCGGGACCGGACCGTTCACGCTCTACTCGAACTCGCCGGGCGACGGCCCGTCGGCCTACCAGCCGGGCGACAACTATCCGGCCACGCAGCTGAACCTGCCCGTCGAGCCGGACACCACCGAGAACCTCATGGTCTGGCGCAAGGCCGGCACGGCCTGGACGGCCGCCTGCCTGCCCACCGTGTCCACCCCGACGCGACGCTTCGAGTACAGCTCGGAGGCGCTCCGGAGCTCGCTCGTCTACATCAACGCCCACGACGTCATCGCCGGCAGCTCGGGCGCGCGGCGCGAGACGCGGCAGTTCGGCGACTCGGCGCTCTTCGGCACGCCGACCGTCTTCTGCCCGACCGCGGGCCTGCCGTCGGGCTACGAGGCGCGGCCCATCAAGGACAACGAGGGCACCTACGCGCTGCCCGCCGCCGTCACCGGCCTGAACGATCGCAGCGTCGTCATCGGCGTCGGCCTGGTCGACCCCCGCGTGGTGCAGGGCGAGCGGCTCGAGGCGGCCGCCGCCGCGTTCGCGCAGTTCCACGCGCTGGCCTGGGTGCCGTCGGCCATCAGCTTCGGCGGCTGCGTCGAGGGCTGGCGCCAGATCGACCTGACCAACGTCCTCGCGGCCACGCTCGACGGCGTCACGCCGGCCGAGGTCGTGCCGCTCGACGTCGACGAGCTCAACAACGTGAGCGGCGTCTATCGCGACCCGTTCTCCGAGGTCTCGCGCTACCTCGCCGTCACCTGGCACTGGGACGGTGAAGGCTACAGCGCCGAGACCCTCCTGCCGGACGGCTTCGGCGAATCGAGCGTGTCGGCCGCGCTCTCGGCCCAGTGGCCGCTCGCCGTGAGCTTCGCCGCCACGCAGTCGATCGACAGCGGTCGCGTGACGCTCACCGCCTTGCCGGCGCTGGCCACCGACATCCTCGGCAGCGGCTTCGCCTGGGTCGACGGCGCCTTCAGCGCCATCGGCCTCGGCGAGTCCGACGTCGTCATCGGCTCGCACGGCACGACCGCGCTCGGCATCGGCCTCGCCAACCAGGTGCCCACGGCCTGGGTCGACTCGCCCGACGGCGGGCTCGTCATGCTCGGCTCGATCCTGCCGAACGGCATCCACATCCCGCTCTACGGCAACGACGACGCGCTCGTCGTCGGCACCTACTACGCCCAGAGCGAGGTCTTCGGGCAGCGCGTCTTCACCTGGCGCCAGTGCGGCTCGGGCACGCCGCGCCTCGACGACTGGACGGTCACCTACCAGACCGACAAGAACCCGTCCTGGGGCTTCGAGGTCGAGCTCGGCGACGTGTGCACGACCAGCGTCTCGAACGCCGCCGACATCGCCACCTCGACGCCCGAGATCACGCTGGCCAACAACTCGAGCCGCACCTCGATGTCCGTCAACACCGCCGACCTCGCGGCCACGGTCGACCTCGACGCCACCGTCGTGCGCCCGGGCGAGCTGCTCTCGGGCGACGTCACCTTCGCCAACCTCGGGCCCGGCACGGCCAAGGACGTCGACATCATGCTGCAGCTGCCCGAGCGCTGCGGCACCCCGACCGTCGCCTACGGCACCGGCATCATCGTGAGCAACGGCTTCTACGACGCCGGCGCCAACACCTACCACGGCACGCTCGCGCGCCTCGACGCCGGCCAGGCGCTCACCGCGCACTTCACCTGCACGAACGGCATCAGCGTGGCCGGCACGACGCTCGTCGCCGCCGCCGGCCTGGCCTCGCCGACCATCGACTGCGACGCGGGCAACGACACGGCGACCCAGGGCGTGGTCGTGGGCGACTTCCCGAACCTGTGGGTGACCGTCCTCGGCCCGAGCAGCGCGCCCATCGGCCAGGCGACTCCGTACGAGCTGACCTTCGGCAACAACGGCAACACCGCCGTCCCGGGCACCGTCATCCTCACCGCGCCGACCGGCGCCACGCTCGAGATCGGCACGCTGCCGGCCGGCGTCACCGTCGAGGTCAGCGGCACGACCGCGGTCTTCACGACCGGCGTCATCGCCGCCGGCGCCGAGCTCACGGTGCCGTTCGAGCTGACCTGGGACACGTGCGTCGCGAGCGAAACGCAGGCCGTGTCGACCGCCAGCATCGAGACCGCCAACGGCTCGGCCGAGGCCGACATCGCCGACAACTCGGCCGCCGCCACGACGCTCGTCTCGGCGCCGGTCGGCGTCTTGACGCTCGACATCGAGCGCTCGGACGCCAGCGTCGAGCTCGGCAAGGAGCTCGTCTACACCTTCCACGTCGCCAACGCCGGGTCGCAGGCCGCCTCGGGCACGCGCCTCGCCATCGCCATGCCGGCCGGCCTCCAGATCGTGGCGGTGACCCCGGCCGCGGCCTTCTCGGCCGGCGCGGTGACGCTGCCGGTCGGTCGCAAGGCCGGCGCCTCGACGGCGCTCGGCGCCGGTGACACCGGCGCCGTGACGGTGCGGGCCAAGGTCGTCGGCACCACCAATCCGACCAGCGGTGTCGGCACGGTCCAGCTCCTGGCCGACGCCGGCGCCTGCGGCGTCAGCGCCAGCATCCTGCCGCCGAGCGTGGCCCCGGCCGACAGCGGCCTCCACGTCCTCGTCTCGGCGTCGCAGCCGGTGGCGTGCGCGGCGAGCGGCCAGCGCGTCGACTGGACCGTCACCGTCACCAACCCGAGCGCCGTGGCCGTGGCCGCGGTGCCCGTCACCGTCACCGTGCCGGCCGGGCTCGCCTACGTGCCGGGCTCGATCGTCGGCCGCGCCGGCACCGACGCCGCCGCGCCGCAGCTCGGCTGGGTCATCGACCTGCCCGCGCACGGCGTGCTGAGCGTCGGCTTCGCCACCAGCGTGAAGGCCACCTCGGGCCTCGTGGTCGTGAGCGCGACGGCCGGCCTGGCCAGCGCGTCGGGCGACCTCCGCGCCTCGTGCGAGCCGCGAGTCGGCGTGCAGAAGGCCTGGGACCTCACCTGCGGCGTGGTCGGCGGCACCTATCCGATCGTGCTCACCGTCACCAACGCGACGGCCGCGCCGGTGACCGGCACGCTCACCGACTCGGTGGCCCAGGGCCTCACCCCGGTCGTCGTGGCCCCCGCCACCTTCGACGCCGCCACGCGCGTGCTGTCGCTCGGCCAGACCACGGTCGCCCCGGGCCAGACGGTGAAGGTCAGCTACAGCGTCACCATCGCCGCCGGCAGCTCGATCCTCTTCGGTGACCCCATCGTCGACCGCGCCGTCTTCGCCGCGGCCGCCATCACCGAGTCGGCCTCGAACCAGGTGGGCGGCGGCATCGCCGACTGCGGCGCCGTCACGCACTGCGCCAGCTGGACCTGCGACGCCTACCTCGGCTGCCAGGCCGTGCCGAACCCGGAGCCGGGCGTCGAGCGCTGCGGCAACGCCGCCGACGACGACTGCGACGGCCAGACCGACGAGGGCTTCCCGACCATCGGCCAGGCCTGCGACGGGCAGGACGCCGACCTCTGCAAGCGCGGCACCTTCGTCTGCGACGAAGCCGGCACCGGCACGACCTGCCAGGAGACCGGCCCCGGCGCCACCGAGACCTGCAACGGCCAGGACGACGACTGCGACGGGCAGACCGACGAGGGCTACGCCGGCCTCGGCCAGCCCTGCGACGGCAACGACTCGGACGCGTGCCTGAACGGCACCAACATCTGCGCGCCGAACGGGCAGGGCATCGTCTGCCTCGAGCTCGGCGCGCCGAAGGTCGAGACCTGCAACGCCCAGGACGACGACTGCGACGGCCAGACCGACGAGGGCTTCGGTCTCGGCGGCCCGTGCACGGTCGGCATCGGCGAGTGCACGCGCACCGGCCTCCTCGTGTGCAGCGAGGCCGGCGCGACGCAGTGCAGCGTCGTCCCGGGTCCGATCGCCAACGAGATCTGCGACGGCAAGGACAACGACTGCGACGGTCAGACCGATGACGGCGTCGTCGCCGGCACCTCGGCCTGCGTCGATCTCGAGACCGAGATCACCGACGGCCCGCCGCCGGTCACCGCCTCGACCACCGCGGTCTTCACCTATGTGAACCCGCTCTACCCGCCGCACACGACCTTCCAGTGCAGCCTCGACGGCGGCCCGTGGGTCGAGTGCGACGACGGCACGACCACCTACACCGGCCTGTCCGTGACGGCCCACACGCTGCTCGTGCGCGCCACGCGCGGCGACGGCGCGGTCGACCCGACGCCCGCCTTCTACAGCTGGCTCATCGATCAGACGGTGCCCGACACCCTCATCCTGGCAGGCCCGGGGAGCCCGTCGCAGAACCCGGACGGCACGTTCGTCTTCGGCGCCACGGTGCCGAACCCGGACTTCTACCGCTGCGTCATCGACCCGGCCGCCGCCCTTCTCGATCCCGAGACCGGCTGCCCGGCGCTCGACTCCGAGGCCTACGCGACCTGCCCGGCGACGTTCGCCTTCACCGGCTTGGCCGACGGCACGCACACGATCTGCGTCTACGTCACCGACACCGAGGGCACGCCCGACCCCGTCCCGGCCAGCGCCAGCTGGATCATCGACACGACGGCGCCCGAGACGGTCATCACCGACTCGCCGCCCAAGCTCACGGCCGAGACCACCGCGGTGCTCGACTACATGGACCCGACCGCGCCCGAGACCATGACCTTCGAGTGCAGCCTCGACGGCGGCGCGTGGGTCGAGTGCGACGGCCAGACCACGACCTACGAGGAGCTGGCCGAGGGCGAGCACACCTTCCTCGTCCGCACCATCGACGAGCACGGCGTGAAGGACCCGACCCCGGCCCAGTACACCTGGGTCATCGACATCACCGCCCCGTGCGCCAGCATCGTCGTGCACCCGACCGACCCGGCCCAGAGCGGCACGGCCGTCTTCGGCTTCAGCGCCAGCGAGCCCGACGCGACCTTCCGCTGCGCGCTCGACCCGGTGCTGGTCGAGGGCCAGCCGGGCGCCAACGCCTATGTGCCGTGCGACGCCACCACGCGCTTCAGCGCGCTCGCCGACGGCCAGCACCAGCTGTGGGTGTACGCCGTCGACGCGGTCGGCAACGCCGGGCCCAGTGCGGGTACCGAGTGCGTGGCCCAGTTCGCGTGGCTCATCGACACGCGCTACTCCGGACGAGATCACCGCCGACGCCGCTCACCGGGCGGGGGCGCGACGCTCGACTACGTCGACCCGACCGATCCCGAGCTGCACACCTTCGAGTGCAGCCTCGACGGCGCCGAGTGGACGCGCTGCGACGGCGGCAGCATCGACTACACCCCGGCCCAGGTGCCCGTCGGCCCGCACACGTTCATCGTGCGAGCCTGCGACTTCACCAAGGCCGAGCCGGTGCAGTGCGACCCGACGCCGGCCACCTGGACCTGGGAGGTGACCGAGTCGCCGTGCCCCAACGACCGCGTGCCGCCGAGCATGACCTGCGCCGGTGACCTCGTGCTCGAGTGCAAGGACGGCGGCGCGACGCTCGCGCTGGCCGAGCTCCAGCCCGAGGCGAGCGACCTGTGCATGCCGGTCGAGGTCACGAGCAGCGCCACCGCGACGGTCGGGCTCGGCACGAACCCGCTCGTCTTCGTCGGCACCGACCCCAACGGCAACATGGCCTCGTGCGTGACGCTGGTGTCGGTGGTCGACGTGACCGCGCCGGCCGTGACCTGCCCGGCCGACATCACCACCACCACCGATCCCGGCGTGTGCGGCGCGACCGTGGCCATCGCTCCGGCGGCCGGCCTCGACGCCTGCCAGGGCGCCCAGGGCCTGCTCGCGCTCGACGACGCGCCGGAGCAGTTCGCGCCCGGCACGACGACCGTCACCCACCACGTGGTCGACGCCTTCGGCAACGACGCGACCTGCACCCAGGAGGTGGTGGTCACGGACGACGAGCCGATGACGCTCACCTGCAGCGCCTCGGAGACGGTCGACGCCGACGCCGACAAGTGCGAGTGGTCGGGCGTGTCGACGGCGCTGGCGACCGACAACTGCTCGGACGAGCTGACGGTGGACGTCGACGGCACCTACCCGGTGGGCGTCTCGCCCATCCTCTTCACGGCGACCGACGAGGCCGGCAACGAGGCCGAGTGCACGACCGAGCTGACGGTGCGCGACGTGACGGCGCCGGCGGTGGTGTGCGGCACGGCGGTGGGCCTCGTGCCGGCCGTCATCCGCGCCACGGCGACCGACGCCTGCACGGCGGTGGTGACGCTCGAGGACGTGACCTGCGCCTCGGTCTCGGGTGGGACGCCGACGCCGGTGGCGCTGGCCGACTGCCCGGTGGCCATCCACGGCGACGCCATCGAGATCACCGGCCGCCTGCCGACCGGCGTCTTGGCGCTGGCGTACAAGGCGCGCGCGGTCGACCCGTCGGGCAACGCGACGGTGGTCGACTGCCAGACGACCTACGACCCGGACGCCGACGGCGACGGCGTGGTCGACGCCGGCGACAACTGCCCGACGACGGCCAACCCCGACCAGACCGACAGCGACGGCGATGGCCTGGGCGACGTCTGCGACGTGTGCGCCGAGGTCGCCGATCCGGCGCAGGCCGACCGCGACGGCGACGGCATCGGCGACGCCTGCTCGGACAAGGACAAGGACGGCGTCCTCGACCGCGACGACAACTGCGAGCTGGTTCCCAACACCAGCCAGGAGGACCTCGATCAGGACGGCGTGGGCGACGCCTGCGACCCGGCCGGCTTCGACGGCCTCACCGCCAGCGGCTCGGGCGGCTGCGCCAGCGGCTCGGTCGGCCTGCCGATGGGCGTCTTCGCGGCGCTCGCGTTGCTGCTGATGAGGCGCCGCCGGACCGCGCGCGGAGCGGACCTGTGCGCGCCGTACGGGCGCCCGTACAAATTGTACGGGCGCCCGTACGCACCAGGCGCTGGGACCTCGGCCCCTCCGGCGCGGGCGTCTTCGCAGATCGGTGACGAGCCCGAGTCACGAGCCACGAGCCCGAGCCCACGAGTCACGAGCACGAGCACGAGCCACGAGCCACGAGCCCGAGCCACGAGCCACGAAGCCGGATGAGGGCGGCCGGAGCGAGGCCGTCCGCTCGACTCAGCTCAGCACGGGCGGCTTCGGCCAGGTGAAGTAGAAGGTCGAGCCGCTGACGCCGTCGGACTCGATGCGCACCGTGCCGCCGTGGGTCTCGACGATCTTCTTGACGGTGGCGAGGCCGATGCCGGCGCCCTCGACCTTGTCGCGCACCTCGAGCGTCTGGAACAGGCCCCACACGCGCGCGTGGAACTGCGGCGCGATGCCCGGGCCGTTGTCGCGCACCGCGAACTCCCAGTGGTGCGGCGCCTCGCGGCCGCTGATGTGGACGCGCGCGTCGGCGCGGCGCGCGTGCTTCAGCGCGTTGCCGACCAGGTTCAGGAACACCTGCTGGAGGAGCGCCTTCTCGACGTGCAGCACGCCCAGGCCGGGGTCGATCTCGACGCGCGCGCCGGGCGGCAGCGTGATGAGCTCGACCGTCTCGATGACCAGCGCCGTGACGTCGATGTCCTCGCGCTGCGACACCGTGCGGCCGACGCGCGAGTAGTCGAGGATGCCGGTGATGAGCGCCTCCATGCGCGCGACGCGGCTCCGCAGGAACTCGAGGGTCTGCATCTCGTCGCTCATGGCCGGCCCGAGGTCGTCCTCGATCAGGCCGAGATGCTGGCGATGCCGCGCAGCGGCGCCTTCAGGTCGTGGGAGGTGGCGCGCGCGAAGTCGTCGAGGTCGCGGTTGCTCTGCTCGAGCGCCTTGATGAGGCGCTGGGCGTTGCCGAAGAGGCGCGCGTTGTCGATGGTGACGGCGGCCTGCGCCGCGAGCCCGCCGCCAGCGTCTCGGCGCGCGCGTCGAACCGCCCGGTGCCGTGTGCGCGAGGAAGATGCCGCCGATGAGCTCGCCCGAGCGCGACAGCATCGGCACCGCCAGCGTGCTCGCCAGCCGCGGCGCGCCGCTGCGCTCGCCGTCGGGCGCGTCGGCGCGCACGACCGCGCGGCCGGCGAAGGTCGACGCCAGCTCGTCGGCCGTTCGCGGCAGCGGCAGATCGGCCAGCCGATCGGCGCGCTCGCCCGCGACCGTGCGCAGCAGGCGGCTCGCGCCGCGCTCGTCGATGGCCTGGTAGACGAAGGCGCCGAGCTCGGCGTCGGACACGGCGGTGGCGGCGTCGGTCACGGCCTGCGCCAGCTTCAGCTGATCGAGCTCGGCCGACAGCACGCGCCCGAGCTCGTTCAGGGTGGCCAGCGTCTCGGCGTGGTCGCGCGCCTCGCGCTCGGCCTTCCTCGGATCGGTGATGTCGACGTTGCAGCCGACGAAGCCGCCGCCGGCGCCGTCGCTGAGCGGCATGGCGCGCGCCATGGTGTCGGCCCAGCTGCCGTCGGCGCGGCGCAGCCGGTACTCGGCGGCGTAGGCCCCATGCGCCGCGACGGCGTCGCGCCAGCGCGCCAGCGCGTCGTCGCGGTCGTCGGGGTGGATGGCGGCGACGTAGCCGCCACCCAGGTACTCGGCCTCGCTCTGGCCGGTGAAGGCGAGCCAGCTCGGCGAGACCTCGGTCACCTGGCCGTCGCCGCGCGCGCTCCACACCACGGTGGCGGTGGCCGCCACCAGCGCCGACATGCGCGCGCGCTCGTGCTCGACGGCCTCGAAGAGGCGCGCGTTCTCGAGCGCCAGCGCGGCGTGGCGCCCGATCTCGTCGGCGGCGGCGACGTCGTCGGCGACGATGCGGCGCGGGCCCTCGCCGACCAGCGTCAGCGCGCCCACGACGCGGCCGCGCGCGAGCAGCGGCACCACCGCGTACGACGTCAGCCTGAGCTCGCGGATGAGCGCCAGGTGGTCGGGGTCGCGCGCCCCCTGCACCAGCATGGCGTCGGTGATCTCGGGCACCCACTCGGGCTGGCCGGTGCGCAGCACCTCGTAGACGCCGCTCCGCTGCTCGGGGTTGTCGGGATAGCGCTTCTGCAGCGAGGCGGCCAGGGTCAGCATGGCCGGGTCGCGATGCCATACGGCGATGCGCCGCACCTCGCCGTCCGGGCGCAGCTCGTCGATGGCGCACCAGTCGGCGAGGTCGGGCACCACCACGCGCGTCAGCTCGACCAGCGCGCGGCGCGAGTCGAGCGACATCGAGGCCAGCGTGGTGGCCGCGCGCGCCACGATGCCGGTCCGCTCCTGGCGGCGCTGGATGGCGCTGCGCGCGCTGCGCTCGGCCTCGAAGAGGCGCGCGCGGCGGATGGCCTGCGCCGTCTGCTCGGCCACCATCAGGTAGAAGTCGCGCTGCACGTCGTCGAGCGCCAGCGGGCCATAGAAGCTGAAGGCCAGGCCGCCGACCACCTCGCTGTCGTCGCTCAGCGGCAGCGCGATCACCGCTTCCAGCGCCTGCCCGTTCAGCGCCACCGGGGCGAGGTGGGGGTAGCGCGCGATCACCTCTGCGCGCGACGCGAGCCACACCGGGCGCCCCTCGCGCACCGCCTCCGGCAGCGGATCGTCGGCGTCGAGCGACATGGCGCGCCAGCTCTGCGCGCGCTCCTCGGCCACGCCGCCCACGGCCGCGACCTGCAGCTCGCGGTCCTTCCGGAAGTAGACCAGCGAGGCCGTGGCGCCGAAGAGCTCGCGGCCGTGGGCGGCCACGATGGCGGCGACGTCGGCGCTCGACAGGGCGCGTCCGAGGGCGCGCGTGAGATCCTGGAGGCGCGAGGCGCGGCGCGCCAGCGCGCGCATGTTGGCGCGCTCGGCGTCGACCTCGGAGCGGAGCCGCGTGGCCTCGCGCTCGGCCGTCTTGGCGTGGGTGATGTCGACGAACACGGTCATGGCGCCGAGCGGCTCGCCGCCGCGCCCGGTGAGCGGGGCGCTGCTGGCGATGAGCCAGCCGTCGCTGTCGTCGAAGCGCTTGATGTGCACCTCGCGCGCCTCGACCGGCCGGCGCGTGGCGAGGCAGATGGCCATGCCCCAGTCGCCCGGATTGAACGGGCGGCCGTCCTCGTGGAAACCCCGATACGCGCCCCAGCCCTCGACGCCGGCGGTGGTGGCGCTGCCGGCCCAGATGCGCTCCGCCGCCGCGCTCTGCAAGGTGATGCGCCCGGTCGCGTCGCACACCATGATGCCGTGCGGGCTGTGGGCCAGGATGGCCTCGAGCACGCCGTCGCGCGGCTCGGCGGTGATGGCACGCAGGCGCTCGAGCTCGCGCCGCAGCGCCTCGATCGTGGCCGCGGGCGGGGCCGTCGCGTCGCTGGATGGGCCGGTGGGCGAGCTGGGATCCATCGATGGTATCTGGCGCACGCGGCGCTCCTCCCGACCCTGGCCGAGATCCGAGCCGCGGAGCGGTGTGCTCCGAGGCGGCTGCGACGCGCGGCTCGGGTGGCGTGTGGCCGACCCGCCGTAGCCGCGTTGGACTCTAACGCAGGCCGGCGGTCAAACCAATCTCGGGCGACCTCGGCGGCGCCGCCTTCAGCGGAGTTTGATGCGAGCGAGCGGCGCGTGCTATCCGTGGCGCCAGGCGGCGGACGCGCAGCCCTCGTCAGGATACGCGGCGTCGAGGAGTCCCTTCGATGGATGAACGGATGCTCAACATCGTGCTCGTCGATGATGACGACGTCGATGTCATGAACGTGCGGCGCGCGTTCAAGAAGGCCAACATCGTCAACCCGATCTTCGTCGCCGGCAACGGCATCGAGGCGCTCGAGCTGCTGCGCAGCGGCGCCGTTCCGGAAGAGCGCCGCATCGTGTTGCTCGACATCAACATGCCGAAGATGAACGGCATCGAGTTCCTGCGCGAGATCCGCAAGGACCCCGAGCTGCACATCCTCACCGTCGTCGTCCTCACCACCTCGAACGACGATCGCGACCGCATCGAGGCCTACCAGCTCAACGTCGCCGGCTACCTGCTCAAGCCGGTGACCTTCTCCGAGTTCGTGGACGTCATGGCCACGCTCAACAAATACTGGGCCCTCATGGAGATGCCCTGACGTGCCCGACTCGCTCCGCCTGCTGATCGTCGATGATGACGCGTTGGACCGCGCCAGCGTGAAGCGCGCGCTGAAGGGCGGCGCCTACGAGCTCGTCGAGTTCGAGCTGGCCCAGCCCGCCATCGACGCCGTGCTGGCCGCGCCGAACGATTTCGACTGCGCGCTCATCGACGTGCGCCTGCCCGATCGCGACGGTCTCGACCTCCTGCGCTGCCTGCGCGCGGCCGGCGTCGAGCTGCCGGTGGTGTTCCTCACCGGCCACGGCTCCGAGGAGGTGGCGGTCGACCTCATGAAATCGGGCGCCGCCGACTACCTGCCCAAGGGCCAGCTCACCGTGGCGCGGCTCCAGCAGAGCATCGGCCACGCCCTCCACCTGGCGCGCACCGAGCGCGCGCGCCGCGACGCCGAGCGGGCGCTGCGCGAGAGCGAGGCCAGCGTCCGGCGCCTGACCGAGAACCTGCCCGACGTCATCGTGCGCTTCGATCGGCGCGGGCGCCACACCTACGCCAACCACCCGGTGCCGTGGAGCCGCTTCGAGACCGTCGACGAGCTCATCGGCCTGACCGTCATCGAGGCCGCCGCCGATCCGGCGCTGGTGGCCCCGCTGGACGCGGCGCTCGAGCGCGCCATGGCCGGGGCCGAGGGCCAGGTGACCATGTTCCTGCCGCGGCCGGCGGCGGAGGCGGAGGGCCGCGCCGCCGAGGGCCCAGAGGACGGCGGCGACGGCGGCGACGGGGGCGACGGCGGCGGCGACGACAGCGCGGCCGGCCAGGCGCTGCGCTGGGTCGAGGTGCGCCTCGTGCCCGAGCGCGGCCCGGGCGGCGCCGGCGCCGAGGTCAAGACGGTGCTCGGCATCGGTCGCGACGTGACGGCGCAGGTGCTGCGGGCGCGCGACGAGGAGCAGCGCGCCGAGTTCGAGCGCCAGCTCATCGGCATCGTGTCGCACGATCTGCGGAACCCCATCGGCGCCATCGTCATGGCCACCTCGGTCCTCAAGCGCACGGTCAGCGGCCCCGAGCACAGCCTGGCGCGCACCGTCGGCTGCTCGAGCGCAGCGCCCAGCGCGCGCGCCGCATGGTGAACGACATCCTCGACTTCACCGCGGCGCGCTCGGCAGCGGCATCCCCATGACGCTGGCCGACTGCGATCTCGCCGAGGTGGCCGAGCAGCTCCTCGCCGAGACGCGCGCGACCTATCCCGGGCGCCACGTCGACCTCGCCGTCAGGGGCTCGGTGCGCGGCTACTTCGACGGCGATCGCGTGGCCCAGGCCATGGCCAACCTCATCGCCAACGCCATCACCTACAGCGCGGTGAGCGAGCCGGTGACGGTCGAGCTGGAGGAGCTCCGGAGCGAGGTCGCCGTGACGGTCACGAACCGCGGGCCGGCCATCCCGCCCGAGGTCCTGCCCATGCTGTTCAAGCCGTTCCAGCGTGGGCCGAGCCCGGTGTCGGATCGCGACACGACGCGCTCGGTGGGCCTCGGCCTCTACATCGTCGAGCGCATCGTCCAGGGCCACCGCGGCCGCATCGAGGTCGTGTCGCAGGACGGCCTCACGCGCTTCCGCATGCTGCTGCCGCGGCGCCCGAGCTCGGGCCGCATGCGCGCGCTGAGCCAGAGCAACCTGCCGAGCCTCGGCTGACCTCGGCTCAGGCGTGGGCCACGGCCGGGCTCGGCGCCTGGCGCCCGCCCAGCAGACCGGCCACGTAGGGCAGGCCTATCTGCACGAGGTTCAGCTCGGGGGCGAGGCGCGCCACCACGCCGTAGACCATGAGGATGGCGCGCTCGAGGTAGAACCAGCCGAGCGGGTACTCGAGGGCGCGCATGACGCGCGGCACGTCGGCGTCGCTGAGGCCGATGTCGAGCTTGGCCGCCTCGGACTTCGGCACGTTGGAGAAGTCCTTGATCTCGAGCGTGAGGATGCGCTCGAAGTAGGAGCGCAGGACGGCGGCCAGGAAGCCGCGGTCGCCGCTCGGCGCCACGAAGCCCATGAGGTCGATGCCGGTCAGGAAGCGCGCCTCGTCCCGGCGGATGCAGCCCTCGATGACGGCGGCCAGGCCGTCGGCGATGTTGGTGCGGAGCGGGGTGGCGCTGCCGAGATCGAGCATCACCAGGCGCACCTGGCCGCGCTCGCCACGCTGCACGAAGAAGTTCCCGGGGTGGGGATCGGCGTGGAAGAAGCGCTCGCGGAAGACGGTGCGGAAGAAGACCTGCACGAGCTTGGTGGCGACCGCGGCCGGGTCGAGCCCGCGCTCGTCGAGGCCGGCGCGATCGGTGATCTTGGCGCCGCTCATGAAGGTCATGGTCAGCACGCTGCGGTTCGACAGCGAGGCCACCACCTCGGGCACGATCACGTCGGGGTCGTCGGCCATGACCGCGCTCATGCGCCGGAGGCAGGCGGCCTCGTGGCCGAGATCGGTCTCGCGCTCGAGCAGCTCGCGCAGCTGGTCGAGCACGCGCTGGAGCTGCGCGATGGGCAGCATGCGCTGCGCCATGCGCACGCCGAGCTCGAGCACCTTCATGTCGAGCTTCATGACCGCGGCGATGTTCGGGTAGAGCACCTTGACCGCCACGCGGCGGCCGTCGGCCAGCGTCGCCTCGTGCACCTGGGCCAGCGACGCGGCGGCCACCGGCTTGCGCGCGAAGGCCGCGAAGAGCGCCCAGGGCGGGCGCCCGAGGCTCTTCGTCAGGGCGCGGCGGATGACGCGCCAGGGCCGCGGCGGCACCGCGTCCTGGAGCGTCTCGAGCTCGCGCGTGTAGTCGTCGGGCAGGAAGGTGCCCATCACGGACAGCACCTGGCCGAGCTTGATGTAGACGCCGCGGAGCCGGAGGCAGGCCGACTTCAGGCGCCACGCGTTGGCGGCATGCACGCGCGCCCAGCGCCGCTCGACCCAGGCCGCGCGCGGCAGCAGGCGGGAGAGGCGCCGCTGCAGGCGATAGCTCAGCAGGATGGTCGCGAGGCACCAGAGCGCGTGAATGAACCGAAATCGCCACATGGTGGGCTCGCCGGGATGCGGATGCGAAGGTGCGCCGACGCCTCGTGCCCCGGCCGCTCGAACCGACGCGCCGCAGCGTCCGGTCGGCCGGGTCTCGGAGCAAGCGGCTTGCCAAGGCGCCGTCAGGGGAACCGGCAGCTCGCGCCGACCGCGTGGCGCGGTTCGCGACGGCCGCCTCGGCGGCCGGGACGTCGCCGCCCACGGCGCGACCGATACGCCGCGGCGCCATCAGCAGCGGCCGGAACGCCACGGTCGGGGCGGTCGCGGCTGAGGCAATCTGCCTCGGCGCGCCCCATCGCGCCCCGGCCCGTGGGCCGCGCGGCGAGGCGTGGCGCGGCTCCGCGGCTGGCACGCCGAGTGCTTTGGAGTCTCGCGACGCGCGCCGAGTCGGCCCGCGCCGCCGCGGCTGCCGGTCTCCAGTCGTCGGTCCAACGGTCGTCGAGAGCCGCAAGGAAGTCCATGTCCCACGCAGCCAACTTCGCGGTGACCCACGACATCCTCACCATGCTGAGCGCCGACCACGCCCGCGTGAAGGGCATCCTCGAGGCGCTCGAGCACACCACCACCAGCGCCGCCAAGACGCGCGCCGAGCGCATCCTCGAGATCGAGCACGAGCTGCACGTGCACATGGACTTCGAGGAGACGACGCTCTACCCGGCGCTCGAGGAGGCGGCCAACAAGGAGCAGCGCGCGGCCGTGTCGCGCGCCTTCGTCGAGCACGAGGAGGCCGAGGCGGTGCTGGCCGAGCTGTGCGCCATGGACCCGGCCGACGAGCGCTGGAAGGGGCTCCTGGCGCGGCTCTCCGCCGACGTGCTGCGCCACGCCGAGGAGGAGGAGGGCCCGAGCGGGCTCTTCGCCATGGCGCGCGCGCTCATCGGGCCGCGGCGCCTGGCGGCCATGGCCGCGCGCTACAACGAGGTGAAGGCGCTGGCCCGGGTGGCGCGCTCGGGTCTCGCGGCGCCGCGCGGCCTCGCCGCGGGCGGCCTGCGCCTCGCCTCGCGCTCGCCCACCGAGACGGTGCCGACGCCGCACGCGCCCGTGGCGGGCGACGCGGGCCGGCCCTCGGTCGCCGCGGCCGAGGCCAAGGCGCGCTCGGCGCGCATCCACTTCTTCGTGGTGCGGACCTAGACCGAGTCGTCCGCGTCGCCGCCGATCCCGCGAGCCGCTCGCCCGGCCATCCCTGTCCGACCGTCCCTGGAGGATGCGTGAACCTCACCGATGAACGCCTGCGAGACTCGAGCGGCCTGCCACTGCGCGTGCTCATCGCCGAAGACCACGACATCCTGCGCGAGGTCCTGGCCGACCTCCTGGTCGGCTGCGGCGCCTCGGTGGTGGGCCTGGCCTCCGACGGCCAGAAGGCCGTGGTCATGGCGCGCGCGCTGCGCCCGGCGGTGATCCTGATGGACCTGTCCATGCCCGCGCTCGGCGGCGCCGACGCCATGCGCCTGGTCTTGAGCGCCGACCCCGACATCCGGGTCGTGGCGGTGTCGGGCCACGTCGATCGCGGCTCGGTCGAGGCGGCCTTCGCCGCCGGCGCCTCGGCCTACGTCTTCAAGGACTCGGCCTACGAGGATCTCGAGGTGGCCATCCTGGCCGCGCTGGCCGGCGAGCGCTTCGTGAGCCGCGCGCTCGCGGGCGGCGCGATCGCCGCCGCCGAGCGCCCGGCCTGAAGCTCCGCGCGCGCCGCGCGCCGTTGCTGCGCGCGCGCGTCGGGTCGACTATCGTGGGCCGCGCGCGAGCCGCCGTCCGCGCCCGACGCCCGGCAGGCGCAGCCAACGATCCCCGGCGGCCCGCGAAGAGGCCCGAGGAGGCCGATGAAGCCCACGACCTGACCGCTGCCTCGTCGCTCCTGCTCGAGCCGCACGCGCCCCCGTCCCACGCCGCGGCCGCGCAGTGCCTGGCGGGCGGCGGTGCGCTCGGGGCGCTGGCCCGCGCCACCGACTGGAGCGCGACGCCGCTCGGCCCGGTGACGGCCTGGCCGCAGAGCCTGCGCACGGGCGTGAGCATCGTGCTGCAGTCGACCTTCGGCATGTACATCGCGTGGGGCGCCGACTACACGCAGATCTACAACGACGCCTACCGGCCCATCCTCGGCTCGACCAAGCACCCCGCGCTCGGGCTCTCGGCGCGCGCGACCTTCGGCGAGAGCTGGCACATCATCGGGCCGATGTTCGCGCGCGTCATGCGCGGCGAGACCATCGGCGCGGACGACTGGATGCTGCCGCTCGACCGCCACGGCTACCTCGAGGAGTGCTTCTTCGTCTTCTCGTACAGCCCCATCCGCGACGAGTCGGGCGGCGTCGGCGGCGTGCTGGTGACGGTCTTCGAGTCGAGCGCGCGCGTGCTGGGCGAGCGCCGGCTGCGCACGCTGCGCGACCTCGCCACCGGCACCGCCGACGCGCGCAGCCCGGCCGAGGTGTGGGCCGGCGCCGCGCGCGCGCTGGCGGCGAACCCGGCCGACGTGCCGTTCGCGCTGCTCTACGCCATGGACGGCGACGCGCGCGAGGCGCGCCTCGTCGGGCAGACCGGCCTCGCGGACGGCCACCCGGCGGCACCGCGCACGGTCGCGCTCGACGTCGCCCCCGGCCCGAGCGACTGGCCGCTGGCGGCCGCGGCGCGCGCGCCGGAGCGGGTCTCCGACCTCGGCCGGCGCTTCGGCGCGCTGCCCGGCGGGACCTGGCCGGCGGCGCCGACCACGGCCGTGGCGCTGCCGGTCACGCGCCCGGGTCAGGCCACGCCCTACGGCGTGCTGGTCCTCGGCGTGAGCGCAGGCCACGCCCTCGACGCCACCTGCCGCGAGTTCCAGGTCATGCTCGCCGAGCAGCTCGCGTCGGCCCTCGCCAACGCCCACTCCCACGTCGAGGAGCGCCGCCGCGCCGAGGCGCTGGCCGCCCTCGATCGCGACAAGACCGCCTTCTTCAGCAACGTGAGCCACGAGTTTCGGACGCCGCTGACGCTGCTGCTCGGGCCGACCGAGGAGGCGCTGGCCTCGCCCGAGCGCGCGCTCAGCGGGCCGGCGCTGGAGACGGTGCACCGGAACGGGCTCCGCCTGCTGAAGCTGGTCAACGCGCTGCTCGACTTCGCGCGCCTCGAGGCCGGCCGCGTGCAGGCCGCCTTCGAGGTCCTCGACCTGGCCGGGCTGACGCGCGATCTGGTGAGCGCCTTCCGCGCCTCGGTCGAGCACGCCGGCCTCGAGCTCACCTTCGCCTGCCCCGAGCCCTTGCCCGAGGTCCTGGTCGACCCCGACATGTGGGAGAAGATCGTCCTGAACCTCATGTCGAACGCCTTCAAGTTCACCTTCGCGGGCGCCATCGCCGTCACGCTGCGGCCGACCGCCGCGGGCGGCGTCGAGCTCAGCGTGGCCGACAGCGGCACCGGCATCCCCGAGGCCGAGCTGCCCCACGTCTTCGAGCGCTTCCGCCGCGTCGAGGGCGCGCGCGCGCGGAGCCACGAGGGCTCGGGCATCGGCCTCGCGCTGGTGCACGAGCTCGTGCGCATGCACGGCGGCAAGATGGGGGTGGCGAGCGTCGTCGAGCGCGGCAGCGTCTTCACCGTCGAGCTGCCGCCCGGGCGCGGCGCGGCCTCAGCGGGGACGCCGGCCGCGGCCCCCGACGCGCGCGCGGCGGCGGCGCCGTACGTGGTCGAGGCGAGCCAGTGGTCGCGCGTGCCGCCGTCGCCGGAGGCCGCGTCGACGCAGGGCCACGGCGCCGAGTCGTCGCGCCGTTCGGGCTGCGTGCTGATCGCCGACGACAACGCCGACATGCGCGACTACCTGGCGCGGCTGGTGTCGAGGAGCCACGGCGTCATCGCCGTCGCCGACGGCGCCCATGCGCTGGAGGCCATCGCGCGGCGCATGCCCGACGTGGTGCTGAGCGACGTCATGATGCCCGACGTCGACGGCTTCGAGCTCATGCGCCGCCTGCGCGCCGACCCGCGCACGCGCGCGCTGCGCGTGGTGCTGCTCTCGGCGCAGGCCGACGAGGGCGCGCGCGTGGCGGCGCTCGAGGCCGGCGCCGACGACTACCTGGTGAAGCCGTTCGCGGCGCGCGAGCTGCTGGCGCGCGTGCAGACCCAGGTCGACCTGGCGCAGGCGCACGCCGAGGCCCGGCGCGCGCGCGAGCGACTGCACGCGCAGCTCATGCAGGCGCCGGTCGCGCTGTCGGTCGTCAGCGGGCCGGACATGATCGTGACGCTGGCCAACCCGCGCTACGAGGCGATGGTCGGCCGCCGCGACTGCGTGGGCAGGCCCTTCCGGGCGCTCTTCGCCGAGCTGCCCGACGACGCGCCGGTCTTCCTCATGCTCGAGCGCATCTACCGCACCGGGCAGACCTTCTCGGCCGACGAGTACCGCGTGCCCCTCGATCGGCGCGGCGACGGCGCGATCGAGGACGTCTACTTCCGCTTCACCTGCCAGCCGATCTTCGCCGCCGACGGCGCCATCGAGGGCGTCATGACGGTGGCCGTCGACGTCACCGAGCACGTGGTGGCACGCCAGGCGGTCGAGCACCTGGCGCGCGAGCAGCAGCGCCTCGCGGCCATCACCGAGAGCAGCAGCGACTTCATCGCGCACGCCACGCTCGACGGCCGCGTGCTCTACCTGAACGACGCCGGCCGCCGCCTGGTCGGGCTCGACGGCGCCGACGTCACGCGCACCGTCGCCAGCGACTTCTTCTCGCCCGAGGACGCGGCCTTCGTGAGCTCGACCGTCATCCCGCAGGCGCTGGCGCACGAGCGCTGGCAGGGCGAGCTCGCCTTCCGCCACTTCCGCACCGGCCAGCGCATCCCGGTGGCCGTCAACGCCTTCGTCACGCGCGACCCCGAGAGCGGCGAGCCCTTCGGCCTGGCCACCGTGACGCGCGACCTGACGGCCGAGAAGGCGGCGCTGGCCGAGCGCGAGCGGCTGCTCGACAGCGAGCGCCGCGCCCACGCCGAGGCCGAGGCGCAGCGCGAGCGGCTGCGGCGCGTGCTGATGCAGGCGCCGGCCATGGTGGCGCTCTTGCGCGGGCGCGACCACGTCTTCGAGCTGGCCAACCCGCGCTACCAGCGCGCCGTCGGCGGGCGTGCGCTCATCGGGCGGCCGGTGCGCGACGCGCTCGCCGGCCTCGTCGACCCGGCCTTCTTCGGCCTGCTCGACGACGTCTTCGCGACCGGCGAGCGCGTGCACCGGAGCGAGGTGCCGGTGGTGCTGCCCGACGACGACGGCGGCGCGACCACCTTCC
Organism: Myxococcota bacterium; assembly: GCA_046351155.1. GTDB lineage: Bacteria > Myxococcota_A > UBA9042 > PHBI01 > PHBI01 > JAXLYZ01. The sequence goes on along the minus strand of JAXLYZ010000013.1, from coordinate 82,241 downwards.
ACAACGTCACCTACGAGCCGATGCTCGGCGTCGACGGTCGGCCCGAGGGCGTCATGACGGTGGCCCACGACGTCACCGAGCTCGTGCGCTCGCGTCGGAAGAGCGAGGCGCTGGCCGACGAGCTGCGCCAGGGCGAGGCGCTCTTCCGCGCGTCGCAGGACGCCTCTCCCATCGCGTTCTCCTATCACCGCATCCTGCGCGGCCCGGCCGACGCGGTGGTGGACCTCGAGCTCGTCTACCAGAACCAGGCGGCCGCGCGCGTGAACCGCCTGCCGGCGGGGCGCGCCGGTGCCGGCCTGCGCATGCTCGAGACCTTCCCGGCGCTGGCCACGAGCGAGCTCTGGCTCACCTACCGCAGCGTCGCCGAGAGCGGGACCACGGCCGAGATCGAGAGCTACTACGGGGGCGAGCACTTCGACGCCTGGTTCCGCGTCATCGTGGTGCGGCCGACCGCCGACTCGCTGGTGCTGATGTTCGAGGACGTGACCTCGCGCCGTATGGCCGACCTCGAGCGCGAGCGCCTCATCCGCGCCCTCGAGCGCAGCAACCAGGATCTCGACCGCTTCGCCTTCGTGGCCTCGCACGACCTCAAGGCGCCGCTCCGCGGCGTCGCCAACACCGCGCTGTGGATCGAGCAGGACCTCGGCCCGCTCCTCACCGGCGAGACTCGCACGTTGATGGATCTCATGCGCGGCCGCATCCAGCGGCTGGAGGCGCTCATCGACGGCGTGCTCACCTACTCGCGCGCCGGGCGCGCGGTGGCGCCCGAGCAGGTCGACGTGGGTCTCCTCCTGGCCGAGGTCATCGAGCTCCTGGCGCCGCCGCCCGGCGCGCACATCGTCATCGGGCCGGGCATGCCCGTCATCGAGACCGAGCGCGTGCCGCTGCAGCAGGTGTTCCTGAACCTCATCGGCAACGCCATCAAGCACGCGCGCCGGAGCGACCCGCACGTGCACATCAGCGTGCGCGAGGCCGGCGCGGGCTGGGAGTTCGCCGTCAGCGACAACGGCCCGGGCATCGCGCCGCGCTTCCACGAGCGCGTGTGGGCCATCTTCCAGACGCTCGAGTCGCGCGACAAGGTCGAGGGCACCGGCATCGGCCTGTCGGTGGTCCAGAAGATCGTCGAGTCGCGCGAGGGGCGCGTGTGGCTCGAGTCGAACGAGGGCGAGGGGGCGACGTTCCGCTTCACCTGGAGCCGGGAGGCGCCCCCGCGCCTTCGTGCGTGAGGCTCAGCCGGTGTACTGCGGCACCACCACCGGCTCGGTCGGGTCGATGGGCGGCTCGCCCGGGGCAGGCGGCGTCGGCAGCGGCGGGTCGAGCGGCGGCAGCTCGGGCCGGTCGGGGCGATCGGGGTCGGGCGGGGGCGTCGGCGGGAACGGCTGCGGGGTCGGGACGACGATGGCGTACATGGTCAAGCTCCTTTGGGGTCGGCGCTAGCGCTGCGACTCCCGAGCGGGAGTGCGCGAGGGTGATGGGTCAGACGGCGATGCCCATGGCGCGGTCCTGCAGCGCGTTCCGCACCGCGTCGGCGGCCGCCGTGAGGCTGTGGACCACGCTGTCGGCGCCGCTCTCCTCGAGGCCGCTGGGCGCGCTCGGCTCGGGCGTCTCGTCCCACAGCCCGGCGATGATACGCACGCCCGGACGCCGGCGCTCGACGGCGCGCCCGACGAGGTGGCGCAGGCGCACGAGGTTGCCGGGCAGGGCGCCGACCACCAGCACGTCGGGTGCGGCGGCCTCGGCCGCGAGCGCGAGCTCGCTCGACAAGGTCGACGGCGCCAGCGCCTCGACGCTGACCCCGTCCGGGCCGAGCAGATCGGAGAGCAGGCGCCCCACCAGCGCGTCGGTGGCGTCGCCGGCCGGCATGAACACGACGCGCGCGGCCTGCGGCGGGCGCGGCGCCTCGGTCTCGGCGGCGGCGGCGTGCTGCGCGGCGGCGACCTCGATGCGCTCGAGGCCCGAGGTCTTGGCGGCGGCCTCGGCCTGGGCGTGCTTCAGGCGCCGCGCCGCCTGCTTGTCGGCCAGCGCCGGCAGCTCCTCGGCCAGCTGCGCCAGGTGGTCGCGCATGACGTCGACGTGCTCGCTCGTGAGCTGCCCCTCGATGGCGTCCTGCTTGAGCGAGCGCAGCGCCGGCAGCACCACGGCGTCGTAGAGCGCCGGCAGCGGGCGGCGCTCGAGGTAGTCCTCGGCGATGCGCGCGGCGGCGTCGGGATCCTTCGAGACGAGGCGATGGTAGAAGAGCGCCGGCGCGTCGAGCGCCGGGGCCGTGCCGAAGAGCGTGTCGAGCACGCGCAGCTCGGGGATGTAGCGCCCCGACACGACGATGATGAGCGTCAGCGGCACCGACAGGAGGAGCCCGATGGCGCCCCAGAGCCAGGTCCAGAAGACGGCGGCGACCACGATGGCGAGCGGCGACAGTCCGGTGCGGTGGCCGTAGAGCCAGGGCTCGATGAGGTTGCCGCAGATGAGCTCGAGCCCGAAGAAGAGCCCGACGACCGCCAGGGTGAGGCCCCAGCCGGGCGAGATGGCGAACGACAGCGCCACCGGCAGCGCGGCCGCGAGCCACGGGCCGAGGTAGGGGATGAAGCGCAGGAGCGTCGCGAGCAGCCCCCACAGGAACGCGTTGGGGATGCCGAGCAGCAGGAGCCCGATGCCGACCGGGATGCCGTAGGTCAGGTTCACGATGAGGTTCATCAGGAGGTAGCGGCTGATGCGCTCGCCGACCTCGGCCGCGACGCGCGTGGTGAGCGTCACGCCGCGACCATCGAGCACGCGCACGAGGCGCGCGCGCAGGTCCTCGAGATAGATGAGCAGGAACAGCACCAGCACCACCACCACCGCGGCCGTGCCGAGCGGGCCGAAGAGCGGGCCGGCCATCTCGGTGATGAGCACGAGCGGGCTCGGCCGGCTCGGTACCACCGTCACGGGCAGCGGCGCGCGCGTGGTCGCGGTGGCGCGCCCGGGCACGTCGCTCGCCTTGTCGCCGGGCTTGGGCTCGGCGTTCGGGTCTGCCGCCTCGCCGCTCGCCGGTGCGCGCGGGCCGGTCCCGTCGAGGCCCTCTTCGAAGGAGGCCACCACGCCGCCCAGCGCCGCGAGCTTCGAGCGGATGGTGTCGCGGTACTGCGGCAGGCTGTCGCTCAGGTCTCTCAGCTGCGACACGACCGTGGCCCCGACCGCGACCACCGCGCCGAGCGCGCCGATGAGCGTCAGCACCGCGGCCCAGGCGCGGCCGATGCGCCGGCGCTGGAGCGCGTTCACGAGCGGCGCCAGGAGGAAGGTGAAGAGCGCCGCCATGGCGATCGGCAGGAACAGATCCTTGGCCAGGTAGAGCGCCCCGACGACGAGCAGGGTCGTCACGAGCGGCGTCATCCGTCCGCTGCGAGTCGCGGTGTGGGTCTGGGTCATGCGCGACGACTTTGCCGCTTCCGTGCCATGGGCATGACCGCGATGCGGCGCGCCGCGCCACGCCGCGGGCGCGCGAGCGGTCGGCGCATTCCGCCCCGGGGTGGCCCGAGATGCCCCTGCGGCTCGGGTGGTGCGCCCCGTCGCTCGTGCTCGGGCTCGGGCTCGGTGCTCGGGCTCGGGCTCGGGCTCGGGCTCGGGCGCGGGCTCGTGCTCCCCGCTCGTGGCACGCGTCGGCGCGACCCTTGCTCGGGCGTGTGGATCGCGCAGCACGCGCGCGCGGGCGGCCGCGTCGAGCCGCATGGAGGAAGCCATGCCCGAGAAGAAGACGCTGGAGCGCGCCGAGGCCGATCTGCGCGCGGGGAAGTCGCCGTCCACGGCGGCCGGCGAGTTCGTGAAGCAGGAGATCGACCACATCCGCGAGGGCAAGCACGGCGCGCGCTCGACCAAGCAGGCCATCGCCATCGGCCTCTCCGAGGCGCGCCGCGCCGGCATCCCCATCGCGCCGCCGGCCGCCGGCACGGTCTCCGAGCGGACGCGCAAGCGCGCCGAGCGCGACGCCGAGGTCGGCGCGGGACGCGCCAAGGCGCCGTCGGCGAAGCGCTCGGCGGCTTCGAAGAAGGCGCTCCAGAAGGAGCCGCGCAAGGCGGCGTCGAAGAAGGCGCTGTCCGAGCACGCCAAGGCGGCGGCGCCGGCGGCGGCCAAGACGCGCGCGGCCAACGCCGAGCACGAGGCCAAGCGCTCGAAGAAGGAGGCCGCCGGCGCGAAGGAGGAGACGGCGCGCGAGGTGCGGAGCTCCACGCCGCCGCGGCGCGCAGGGGAAGAAGCGCGCGTGATGGGGGCGGGCGAGCCGGCCGCGACCGGCTCGCCAAGCCTTGCGACTAGCGCTGCTGGTAGCCGGCGCTCTTGTCGTCGCGCATCGACTTCTTGAGCGCGCTGAGGGTGCCGTGGGTCCGGAGCTGCTCGGCCAGGAGCCGCTGCACGAAGTCGCGGTCGCTGGCGTCGACCTTCTCCAGCTCGCGCTGGTAGTCGTTCCGGCCGTGGTCCTCGCCCTCCTCGAGCGCGGCGATGGCGGCGCGCTCACCGAACGCGGCGCCGGTGCCTTCGAAGAGCTTGGCGAAGGTGCCCCAGGCGCCCGAGCCGTCGGCGGGCTTGCCGCCGTACTTGATGACCTGGTCGCGGAGCTGCGACACGCGATCCTCGTGCGAGCGCAGGTTGTCGCGCAAGGTCGCCGCGTGCGGCGTCTTGGCGAGCTTCTCGATCGCCATCTTGTAGGTCTCGACCGCGGCGATCTCGCCGCGCAGGAAGGAGTTGAGCTGGTCGACGTTCTTCATGGTTCGCTCCGCGGTGTCGTGGCAGTGGTGCGCACCGCGGCGGGGCGCTGTGCACGATGCATTCCACGCGCGGTCGGGGTTCGCCGCAGGGCGCTGACCGCTGCCCGCACGTCGCGACCGAGCCCTCGCGCTCGCGCGCCGTCCGCGCTACGGTCGGGCCGCTGCTCATGCTCCCCCGTGCAATCACCATCGCCCTCCTGGCCATCGTCGCGACCGCCTGCGACGACCTCGCGCCGCCGCCGTTCAACGGCGTGGGCGGCGACGCGCGCACGCGTGACGGCGCCGACGCGGTGACGCTGCTCGGCGTGTGCACGCCGGGCGACGAGACCTTCTGCAACTCCAACGGCCGCTGCGACGACGAGGGCGGCGCCTGCGTGTGCTTCGTGCCGGAGCACTTCTCGCCCGACGACGCCTGCAGGAACTGGCACGCCGCGGTGCTGCCGGTCGGCCAGATCTGCGTGCCGGAGGACCGCGAGTACTGCCACTGGCAGGGCGCCTGCGCGGCCGACGGCAAGGCCTGCGTCTGCGACGTGCCCGACCACTTCTCGCCCGACGATCAGTGCAGCTGGTACCACGACCACATCGACGACCCCGACCTGCCGCTCGACCCCGATCGCGTGTGCGTCGCCGGCGATCGCGACTACTGCAACAGCCAGGGCGCCTGCGCCGAGGACGGCAAGGCCTGCGTCTGCGACGACCCGGCGCACTACACGCCGAGCGACGCCTGCCGCGACTGGCACCAGGACGCCACCGAGCCGCTGCCCGGCCAGGTGTGCGTGCCGTCGGATCGCAGCGGCTGCAACGGCCACGGCGCCTGCGGCGAGGACGGGCTCGGCTGCGTCTGCGACGACCCGGCCCACTTCACGCCCGACGACGCCTGCAAGGAGTGGCATCCTTAGACGGGCGTCTATGCAGCGCGTCTTCGATGCGGGTCAGCGCGCGCGGATGACGGTGCCGCGGCCGAGCTCGACGTCGGGCCGGGTGGCGGCCGGCGCCAGGCGCGCGGCGTCGGCGCGGGCGGGGCGCGCGGCGCGCTGCTCCTCGAGCCAGGCGAGCCAGGCGTCGAGCCCGGTGCCGCGCCTGGCCGACACGCTGATGAGGCGCGGCACCGGCATGACCTGCGCCAGCGCGGCCTCGATGTCGGCCACCGCGACGTCCTCGAGGTAGGGCAGGAGGTCGACCTTGGTGAGCACGACCAGGTCGGCGTGGCGGAACATGACCGGATACTTGAGCGGCTTGTCGACGCCCTCGGTCACCGACAGCGCGACCACGTTGGCGCGCTGGCCGAGGTCGTAGATGGCCGGGCACACGAGGTTGCCGACGTTCTCGACGAAGAAGAAGTCGCAGGCGTCGGCGGCCTTGCCGACCGGGCCGTGGAGCGCCGCGTGCACCATGGCGGCCTCGAGGTGGCAGGCGGTGCCGGTGGTGATGGCGGCCGACGGGATGCCGGCTCGCGCCAGGCGATCGGCGTCGTGGCTCGTGGCCAGATCGCCGCTCACCGCGGCCAGCCGATAGCGGCCGCCGAAGGCCTTGGCGGTGGCCTCGAGCAGCGCCGTCTTGCCCGAGCCGGGCGAGCCCATGAGGTTCAAGGTGGTCACGCCGCCGGCCTCGAAGTGCGCGCGCAGGTGGGCCGCGTCGCGATCGTTCTTCGAGAGCAGCGAGGTGTGGACCTCGACCGAGACGCGGTTGGTGTCGCCGCAGCCGCACGTGTCACACATCGGGTTCCTCCAGCTCGAGTCGCTCGAGCACCAGGTCGCCGCCTCGCTCGAGGCGGGCTTCGCCACCGCAGGCGCAGCGCAGATCGGCGCCTTCCGCGAGCGCCTCGCCGCAGCCGCGGCAGCGCCACAGCGCCGGCTCGAAGACCAGCTCGAGCTCGGCCGCGCCGTGGCCGCGCAGCGCGCGCGTCGTCTCGAAGGCGGTGCGGAAAAGCTCGGGCTCGAGGCCGGCCAGCGCGCCGACGCGCATGCGCACGAGCCGCACCGCGACGCGGCCGTCGCGCCCGTGGGGGCGGGCGCGGACGACGTCGTCGATCTGATCGAGGAGCGCCTCTGACAGCGACAGCTCGTGCATGGCCCGTCCTCAGCAGATGCGCGGCAGCGGCTCGCCGTCGCGCTCGAAGAGGCGGCGGATGCCGAAGCCGGTGTCGAGGAGGAGGGCGCCGGCGTGCGCGTCGGTGACGCGGCCGATGCACGCCGCGCGCGCCCCGAGCGGGTGGGCGCGCAGCGCGGCGAGGACGCGATCGAGCGCCGCGGGGGCGACGCCGATGAGCGCCTTGCCCTCGTTGGCGACGCCCAGCGCGTCGATGCCGAGCAGCTCGGCCGCGGCGCGTCCGGCCTCGCTCATGGGCAGGCTGGCCTCGTCGAGCACGACGGTGAGCCGGGCCTTCTCGGCCATCTCGGAGAGCGCGCTGGTGACGCCGCCGCGCGTCGGGTCCTTCATAGCGTGGACGTCGTCGCCGCCCGCGGCGAGCGCCAGACGTACGAGCCCGTTCAGCGGCGCGACGTCGGAGCGCAGCGCGCCGTCGAGGCCGAGCCCGTGGCGCGCCGAAAGGACCGCCAGGCCGTGATCGCCGATGGTGCCGGTGATGACGATGGCGTCGCCGACGCGCAAGCCGCCGTTCCGCACCACGCGATCGGTGACGCCGAGCCCGCTCGTCGACATGACCAGGCCGTCGACCTCGCCCTTGCCCATGACCTTGGTGTCGCCGGTGAGGATGGGCGCCGCGGCCTCCTTGCAGGCGGCGCGCACCGAAGCCTGGATTTGCCGCGGGCGCTCGATGGGGAAGCCCTCCTCGACGATGACCGAGGCCATCAGCGCCAGCACGTCGCAGGCGCCCATCATGGCCAGGTCGTTGACGACGCCGCACACCGACAGGCGCCCGATGTCGCCGCCGGAAGACGATGGGCTGGACCACGTGCGCGTCGGTGGTCACGACCAGCCAGCGATCGCCGAAGGGGATGGCCGCGCCGTCCTCCATCGCGCAGCGCGTCGGGGTCGTCGTCGCCGACGAACACCGACTCGATGAGCGCGCGCATGGCGCGGCCGCCGGCGCCGTGCTTCAGCTGCACCAGCGCGTCGTCGAAGGGCGGGGTGGGGCGCGTCACGGGCGGGCCTCCGCGGCGTGGCTCGCGACCGCCGCCGCGTCTCGCGACCACCGCTGCGCGCGCTCGGCCGAGGCCGTGCTCGTGCCAGATGCGGCAGGCGCCCTCGGAGCTGACCATGCACGCGCCGACGGGCCGGTCGAAGGTCGGCAGGTCGTGCCGAACATGGGGCAGTCGTCGGGCTGGGCGAGCCCGGTCATGATGGCGCCGCGGCGGCACTCGCGCGCGTCGGCGCCGGCGTCGCCGGCGGCAAGGGCGGCGGCGGCGAGCTCGGCCGCGAAGCGCACGCGCGTCCCAGGCCGCGAGCTCGGGTCGCAGCACGAGGTTGCCGTCGGGCACGTGCGCGATGCCGCGCCAGTCGCCGTCGCCCATGGCGAAGGCGCGCCACATCATGGCCTGCGCGCGCTGGTTGCCATCGCGCGTGACGCGCGCGGGAAGGCGTTCACGACCTCGGCCTTGCCGGCGACGATCTGATCGACCAGCAGCGTCAGCGCCGACAGGATGTCGAGCGGCTCGAAGCCGCCCACCACCACCGGCCGCTGGTGCGCGGCGGCGAAGGGCCTCGAAGAGGCCGTAGCCGGTGATGGTCGCGGCGTGGCCGGCGGCGAGGAAGCCCTCGATGCGCGAGTCGGGCGTCCGCGCCACGACCTCCATGGCGGCCGGCACCCACTTGTGGGCCGACAGCACGAACAGGTTCGGCGGCGGGTCGTCGAGCAGCACGGCCGCGGTCGCGACGGCGGTGGTCTCGAAGCCGGTGGCGAAGAACACGACCGGGTCGCTGGTCGCGCGCGCGATGCTGGCGGCCTGGGTCGCGGCGTAGATGACCGACACGCGCGCCCCGGCCGCGCGCGCGTCGTCGAGCGACATGGCGGCTCCGGGCACGCGCAGCATGTCGCCGTAGGTGAGGACGTGGACGCCGCGCGCGGCGAGCGCGATGCACGCGTCGATCTCCGGCGCGTCGGTGACGCACACCGGGCAGCCCGGTCCCATCTGCACGTGGAGGTCGTCGGGGAAGCTCGCGCGCAGGCCGTAGCGCGCCATGGCCTGCTCGTGGCTGCCGCACGTGCATGACGGTGACCGGTCGGCCGGCGCGGGCGACGGCCTCGCCAAGCCGCGCGCGCAGGGCGCGGCCCTGGGCTCCACGTCGCGGAACTCGAGCGGTCGGCGCGCGTTCATGACGCAGGCTCCGGCCGGGGTGGGGTCGACGCGGTCGACGCGGTCGACGCGGTCGACGCGGCCGGGGTCGCGTCGAGGCCCTCGTGGTCCTCGGCGGCCATGGCGGCGAAGACGGCGAGCGTCGACTCGATCTCGTCGGGCGGGATGCGGCGGATGGCGAAGCCGACGTGCACGAGCACGTAGTCGCCGACGGCGACCGGCTCGTCGACCACGTGCAGCGCGACCTCGCGGCGCACGCCCCAGAAGTCGACGAGGCTCTGCTCGCCATGAATCTCGAGGATCTTGCCGGGGACGCCGAGGCACATCGAGGGCTATCCTTGTAGAGGAGCGGCTGAGGAGGTGGCTGGCTCGCGCAGCGCGAGGACGCCAGCATACGCCTGGCCGAGCGCCAGGCCACCGTCGTTCACCGGGACCTCGCGAGCGAGCGCTGCGCGGTCGGCGCCGAGCGCCGCGACCAGGCCGCGCTCGAGGCGCCGGTTCTGGAGCGAGCCGCCGGACAGCACCACGCGGCGGACGCCGGCGGCGAGGCCGAGGTGATCGATGGCGGCCGCGCTGGCGGCGGCGATGGTGGCGTGGAAGCGCGCGCTGATGCGCGCCGGCGCGACGCCGTCCAGGCGATCGGCCACGACGGCGCGGATCATCGGGCGCACGTCGATGGCGCCGCCGACGCCGGCCGGGAGCTCGAACGGGTAGGGGCGCGCGCCGGCCGGCTCGGCCGCCGCCACGTCCTCCCAGGCCATGGCCAGCTGGCCCTCGAAGCTCGCGCGCGGCAGGCCGAGGACGAGCGCCGCGACGGCGTCGAACCAGCGGCCCATGCCGTTGGCGACCACGGTGCCGACGCCGCTGGCGATCATGCGATCGAGCGTCGCGAGCGCGCCGGCAGGCAGGTCACCGAACACCGGCAGCCGCGCCGCGACGTGGCCGGCCTCGGGCCCGAAGGCCTCGTGCAGCGCGCCGTAGGCGCTGCGCCACACCTCGCGCATGGCGCGCTCGCCGCCGGCCAAGGGCAGCGAGCCGAAGCGCGCGGCGCGCGACCAGCGCAGGCCGTCGACGCGCAGGATCTCGGCGCCCCAGGCCGTCCCATCGCTGCCGTAGCCGGTGCCGTCGAAGACCACGCCGAGGACCGGCTCGTCGAGGCCGAGCTCGGCCAGGGTGGCGAGCACGTGGGCCACGTGGTGCTGAACGCCGATGTGCCGTCGGGCCGATCGCCCGAGCGCGTAGCGCGTCGAGGCGTAGTCGGGGTGGAGGTCATGCACCAGCACCTCGGCGCGCACGCCGAGCAGCCGCTCGAAGGCCTCGACGTCGGCCTGGAATGCGCTCGCGGCGGCCTCGGTCTCGAGGTCGCCCAGGTGCGGCGTGACGAACGCCAGGTCGCCGATGACGAGGCACGCGGTGTTCTTCAGGTGACCGCCGACCGCCAGCACCGGCTCGGGCGCGGCCCACGGCAGGCGCAGCGGATCGGGCGCCAGGCCGCGCCCGCGGCGGACCACGCGCGACACGCCGCGCTCGCTGGCGACGACCGAGTCCTCCACGCGCCGGACGATGGGCCGGTCGTGGAGGAGCAGCGTGTCGACGATGCCGCCCAGCGCGCGGCGCGCGTCGTCGTGGGTGACCGCGATGGGCTCGCCGCCGGCGTTGCCCGAGGTCATGACCAGCGGGCGCCGGGCCGCGGCCAGCAACAGGCGATGCAGCGGCGTGTAGGGCAGGAACACGCCGCCCCGCGCCGAGCCCATGCTGACGCCGGCCGCCAGGCTCGACGCGCGCACCGGCGCCAGGACGATCGGGTGGGCCGGCGACGCGAGGACGCGCCGCGCCTCGTCGTCGAGCACGGCCAGCGCGTCGGCCTCGGCGAGGTCGCGCACCATGATGGCGAACGGCTTCTCGTCGCGGCGCTTGCGCCGGCGCAGCTCGGCGACGGCCTCGGCCTGGGTCGCGTCGCACGCCAGGTGGAAGCCGCCGAGCCCCTGCACGCCGACGATGCCGCCGGCGACGATGCGCCGCGCCGCCCCCGCGAGGGGGTCGATCGGGTGGAGCGCGTCGTCGTCGATGGCCACGCCGTCGGGCGTCGCCAGCCAGAGGCGCGGGCCGCACGCCGGGCAGGCCACCGCCTGCGCGTGGAAGCGCCGATCGCCGAGGTCGGCGTACTCGGCCGCGCACGCCGCGCACAGCGGGAAGGCGGCCATCGACGTGCGCGCGCGGTCGTAGGGCAGGGCCTCGACGATCGAGTAGCGCGGCCCGCACGCGGTGCAGCTGGTGAAGGCGTAGCCGTGGTGGCGGTCGGCCGCATCGTCGACGTCGGCCGCGCACGCCGCGCAGGTCGCGAGGTCGGGGGGCAGCGACAGGCGGCGCGCGCCGTCCTCGACGCTGGGCGCGATGACGAAGCCGTCGCCGTCGCCCACGTCGTCGCAGGCGCCGACCTCGCGCTCGCGCACCGAGCGCACGCGCGCCCCGGCCGGCGCCCGCTCGCGCAGCGCGCGCCCGAGCTCGGCCAGCGCCGCGCTCGGTCCCCAGGCCTCGAGGCTCACGCCGCGCGGCGTGTTGCGCACGCGCCCGCGCAGCCCGAGCTCGGTCGCCACGCGATGCACCCAGGGCCGGAAGCCGACGCCCTGCACCGTGCCCTCGATGTCGAGGCCGATCCCCGCCAGCGCGTTCGTCGCCACCTCCGCGGCCGCCGCGCCGCGCACGCGCCGCACGAAGAAGCCGACGGCCGCCTCGAGGTGCGCCGCCGCCGACGCCGTCAGCGGCTCGCCGAGCTCGAAGCGCTCGCCGCGGATGGCCATGACCCGCGCCACGCCCGGCGCCGCGCGCTCGAGCGTCTGCACGGTGGCCAGCACCGCGGACGGCGACAGCGCATGCGTGGTCGCGCTGGTGTCGCGCGCCGCGCCGACCTCGGTCCACGAGAACGGCGCCGCCGCATCCACGCTGGCGTCGACGAACACCACCTCGCGTCGATCGGCCACGTCGAGCGCGTGCTCGATCTGGAGCTGGAAGTCGCTCAGCAGCTCGAGCGCGCCGGCGGCGATCTCCGCTGCCAGCTCGACCTCGACGTGCTCGACGAAGAGCGGCCCGAGCGCGTCGTCACCGCGCGACGGGTTGCCCACCGCGAGCACCAGCAGCGGTGCCTGGACCGTCGCGCTCAGAGGCTCTCCGCGTCGCGCACCAGCCGGTCGACCATGCGGCCCTCGGCGTCGACGATCTCCACCGCCAGCGGCATCTTGCCGAGCGCGTGGGTGGCGCACGAAAGGCACGGGTCGAAGGCGCGGATGGCCACCTCGATGTGGTTCAAGAGGCCCTCGGTCGGCTCCTTGCCGTCGAGGTACTGGCGCGCCACCTGGCGGATGGCCTCGTTCATGGCCTGGTTGTTGTGGGTCGTCGAGACGATGAGGTTGCACATGGTGACGAGGTCCTGCGCGTCGACCTCGTAGTGGTGGATGAGCGTGCCGCGCGGCGCCTCGATGATGCCGACCCCCTGGATCTGGCGCGGCCCGCTGGCCATGAGCTGGTCGTCGAGGAGCGCGTCGTCGTGCAAGAGCCGCTCGATCGACTCGGCCGCGAACAGCATCTCGATCATGCGCGCCCAGTGGTAGGCCAGCGGCGCGTGCACCAGCGTCCCCGGCGCCTGCGCGCGGAACGCCTGGCGCGCCTCCTCGGCCAGCGGCGTCGGGATGAAGTCGCAGTTCTGGAGCCGCGCCAGCGGGCCGACCTTGTACCAGCCGAGCTCGGGCCCGATGGCGCCGATGAACGGGAACTTCATGTAGCTCCAGCTGCGCACGTTCTCCTTCAGCTGCGCCCGGTACTGCTGCGGGTCGACGCCGTCGAAGAGGATGGCGCCGTCGGCGTCGCGCGCGCGCAGCGTCCCGTCGTAGAGGTCGAGCGCGCCGTCCTTGCCGACCAGCGACAGGATGTTCGAGCGCACCGTGCCGAAGCTGTCGTAGACCTCGCGCTGGTCGGCGTGCAGCGCGCTGATGGCGGCGACGGCCGCGCGCGACCAGGCGATGATGTCGGCCATCGGCCGGAGCAGCTCGTCGCGCTCGGCCGCCGTGACGGACTTGTTGACGCCGCCCGGGATGGCGCCGGTGCCGTGGATGCGCTTGCCGGCGGTGACGCGGATCACCTCCTGGCCGAACTTCCGGAGCAGGACGCCCTGCTTGGCGATGTCGGGGAAGGCGCCGATGACGCCCACCACGTTGCGCGTCGCCAGGTCCGAGCCGAAGCCGAACAGCAGATCGGGCGAGGCCAGGTGGAAGAAGTGGAGCGCGTGCGACTGCAGGATCTGCCCGTAGTGCATGAGGCGCCGCACCGCCTCGGCCGTGCGCGTCAGGCGCCGCGCGCCGACCACGAGGTCGAGCGCCTTGGCGGCCGCCAGGTGATGGCTCACCGGGCAGATGCCGCACAGGCGCTGCACCATCACCGGCACCTCCCAGTAGGGGCGCCCCTGGATGAAGCGCTCGAAGCCGCGGAACTCGACGATGTGCAGGCGCACCTGGTGCACCTTGTGCTGGTCGTCGAGCAGGATGGTGACCTTGCCGTGGCCCTCGACGCGCGACACCGGCTCGATGGCGACGCGGCGCAGCTTCTCGGGGTGGTCGGCCTTCTCGAGGGCGGATGGGACGGTCGTGGTCATGTTCGTACCTCGCGGGTCGGGCGCGCCGTCGCGCCCGTCGTCGTCGTCGGGATCAGTCGTAGTGGATGAGGCCGTGGCCGAGCTCGGGCGTGCGCCCGGCGATGAGATCGGACAGGAACTGCCAGATCGTCTCGGCCGAGGGCGGGCAGCCGGGCAGGAAGTAGTCGATGCGCACGACGTCGTGGAGCGGGTGCACCTTCGACAGCGGCAGCGGCAGCTCGGGGTCGTTGGGGATGAAGCCGCGCGAGACGCCGGTGCCCGACAGGTAGACCGCCTGCAGGCACTCGCGCACGTCGAGGTGGTTCCGCTGCGCCGGCAGGCCGCCGTTGATGGCGCACGCGCCGACCGCCACCAGCACCTTGCACTGGCGGCGGAACTCCCGGAGGACGTGCACGTTCTCGGCGTTGCAGAGACCGCCCTCGACCAGGCCGATGTCGCACGGACCGCAGTGCTTGATGTCGGTGAGCGGCGAGCGGTCGAGCTCGACGTGCTCGAGCAGCTCGAGCAGCCGCTCGTCGATGTCGAGGAACGACATGTGGCAGCCGAAGCAGCCGGCCAGCGAGGTGGTCGCCACGCGCAGCTTCTTCTTGGTCGCGACCTTGTCGCCGCGCTCGGCGCCCGCGGCCTCGGATTTGTCAATCGGCGGCGCAGTCATGTCACTCCCCCTCTGGCATATTCGCGTCATCGCGCACGTCGACCGCGCTGATGGGCTCGGCGTCGTACTTGCGCTGGCCGATGGGCACGCGGAAGCCGCGCCGCTTGCGCAGGATGACGCCCACTGGGCACACGCTCATGGCCTTGTCCTCCACCGCCAGGCGCGTGTCGGCCAGGCGCCCCGACTCGGCGTTGACGATGAGGTGCTTCTTGATGCCGCGCCCCGACAGCGCGAACACGAACTTGCCGTCGACCTCGGCGCTGGCGCGCACGCACAGCTCGCACAGGATGCAGCGGTTGAAGTCGAGCAGCACGTCGGGGTGCGACGCATCCAGCGGCCGGTCGGGATAGATGGGGCTGAAGTGCGGCTCGACCACGCCGAGCTCGTAGCCCACGCCCTGGAGCTTGCACGCGCCGCTCTGCTCGCACGACGGGCAGAAGTGGTTCCCCTCGGTGAAGAGGAACTGCACGAGGTTCTTCCGGAGGTCCTGGATCTCGGGCGTGTTCGACTCGACCTCGTCGCCGTCGTGGGCCGGGGTGGTGCAGCTGGCGGTGGTGCGGCCGTTGACCTTGACGACGCACACCTTGCAGCTGCCGTGGGGCTTGAACTCCTTGTTGAAGCACAGGTGCGGGATGTAGATGCCCGCCGCCGGCGCGGCCTGGAGGATGGTCTGGCCCGGCTCGAACGGGACGTCGTGGCCGTCGATGGTGAAGGTCGGACGCGGGTCGCTCATCGGGCCTCGCTCCGCTGGGCCTCGCTCGGTGCTCATGTCGTCTCCTGCTGCCCGAGGTGGGCATCGTCGTCCTCGCGGCCGGTGACCTCGCGCGCCGGCGCCAGCGCCTCGTCGAGATCGAACATCGGCAGCACCTCGTGGAGGAGGACCTGCTTCTCGAAGGCGGGCTTGAACTTCTCGAGCGCGTCGAGCACCGGGTTCCCGGCCGTCGTGCCGAGGCCGCAGTGGCTCGACGCCTTCATGAGCTTCGACACGCGCGCGAGGTCCTTCATGTCGCGGCGCGTGCCCTTGCCGGCCACGAGCCGGTCCATCATCTGCGCGACGAGCGTCGTGCCGACGCGGCACGGCGTGCAGAAGCCGCAGCTCTCGTGCGCGAAGAAGCGCGCGAAGTTCCGCACCACCTCGAGCATGTTGCGCGACTCGTCGAAGACCATGAACGCGCCGGCGCTCGGCACGTCCTCGAAGGCGATGCGCCGGCCGAAGCCGCCCTTGGCCAGCAAGACCCCCGACGGCCCGCCGACCTGCACCGCCTGGGTCGCGACCGCGCCGGCGTCGTCGAGCACCTGCTTCACGCTGACGCCGAACGGGTACTCGTAGATGCCCGGCCGCGCCACGTCGCCCGACACCGAGAGGATCTTCGTGCCCGACGACTTCGCCGTGCCGCGCGCCTTCCACCAGGCCGCGCCGTGCTTGGCGATGAGCGCGCCGGCGGCCAGCGTCTCGACGTTGTTCACCACCGTCGGCTGCTGCAGGTAGCCGTGCGTGACGGGGTAGGGCGGGCGGTTCCGCGGGATGCCGCGCTTGCCCTCGAGCGACTCGATGAGCGCCGACTCCTCGCCGCAGACGTACGCGCCGGCGCCGAGGTGGATGGCGATGTCGAAGGCGAAGCCGGGGACGCCGCCCACGTCCTGGCCGAGGAGGTGCGCCTTCCGCCGCTCGGCCAGCACCGCCTCGAGGTGCGGCACGAGGAAGGGGTACTCGCCGCGGAGGTAGATGAAGCCGCGCTGCGCGCCGATGGCGTAGGCGGCGACGGTCATGCCCTCGATGACGAGGTCGGCGTAGTCGGCGAGCAGCACGCGGTCCTTGAAGGTGCCGGGCTCGCCCTCGTCGGCGTTCATGACCACGACGCGCTCGCCCGCGCCCGAGAGCGGCGCCGCGCGGCAGGCCTCCCACTTCACGCCGGTCGAGAAGCCGGCGCCGCCGCGGCCGCGCAGGCCCGACGCCTTCACCTCCTCGAGCGTGGCCTCGGGGCCGCGCTGGATGGCGGCGGCCAGGCCCTCGCCGCGCGCGAGCGGCGTGTCGAGGAGGAGGTCCTTCCGCTCGATGTGCGAGTGGATGGGGAACAGGTTCTCGGGCCACTCCTCGAGCGGCGCGCCGCCGCGGATGAGCGCCGAGATGGCGCCGATGCGGGCCGGCGTGAGGCGCGCGATGGGCACGCCGTTCACCAGCATGGCCGGCCCCTGATCGCAGAGCCCGGTGCAGGAGGTCGTGCCGATGCTGACCTTGCCGTCGCGCGACACCTCGCCGAGCTCGACGTGGAAGGCGTCGAGCAGGCGCTGGCGCAGCTCGTGGCTGCCGGCCATCTCGTCGGTGATGTTGTCGCTGAAGAGCACGCGGTAGCGGCCCTTCGGCTCGGTCGCGAAGAAGGCATAGAAGCCGGCCACGCCCTCGACGCGCGCCCGCGGCAGGCTCAGCGCCTGGGCGATGGCGGTGATGTCCCGCGGCGTGATGACGCCGGCCGCCGTCATGAGATCCCGCAGGATCTGCACGAGCAGCGTCGGGTCGTGCCGGTGGCGCGACAGGATGGTGCTCAGATCGTCGTGCATCGCGCTCGTCTCCCTTCGGCCGCGGCCGGGCGATGGCAGGTGGCGGGACGCCGCTCGGCGCACGCGTCGGGACGCCGGTGGGCGCTCACGCCCGGGGCTGTAGGATAGTGCCCGCCCCCTGCCGCTGTCGCCTGCGGTCCTCGTCCGCCCTCGTCTCCGCCTCGCATGCGTCTCCGCCGTGAGCCTCGCAGTCGCGGCATCGCCAGCCTTGGCGAGGCTTACGGGCTCCCCTCAAGCATGCTTCGGGCCAGACGTTCAGAACCGTCGTCCGCGGCGTCCGAGGGCGCGTCGGCCGGGGTGCCGGCGCTGAGGTCGGCTGCTCCGCCGACGATGGGTAGCGCGAAGCTGAAGGTGGTGCCCACGCCCACGGCGCTCTCGACGTCGAGCTGGCCGCCATGGGCGTCGACGATGGCCTTGACGATAGCCAGCCCGAGACCTGCGCCGCGGCGGTCGCCGGTGCCGGCCTGCCAGAAGCGATCGAAGATGCGGTCCTGGTGCTCGGGCGCGATGCCGCAGCCGCTGTCGCGCACCGAGAAGCGCACCTGGTCGCCGGTGACGCCCGCGCTGATCACCACCTCGCCGCCGCTGTGCGTGAACTTGAGCGCGTTGCCGACCAGGTTCTCCAGAACCTGCAAGAGCCGGCTGCGGTCGGCGTCGACGGCGGGCAGATCGGCGTCGGCCTCGAGCCGCAGCCCCACCTCGGCCGCGGCCGCGTGCATGCCCTGGCTCTGCATGACGTCGTCGAGCACGGCGGCGGTGTCGGTCGCGCCGCGCTGGATGGCCAGGACGCCGGCGTCGAGGCGCGCGACGTCGAGGAGGTCCTGGATGAGCCGATCCATGCGCGTGGCCGAGACGCGGATGGCGTCGGCGTGGCGCGGCTCGATGCCGCGCGCGCGCATGAGGTCGGCCTGCATGCGCATGACGGCGAGCGGGTTCCGGAGGTCGTGGGCGACGTAGGCCAGCACCTGGTCGCGCGCGACGATGGCGCGCTGCAGCGAGGCGTGGAGCTGGGCGTTGTCGACGGCCAGGGCCACCTCGCGTGCGAGCTCGCCGGCGACGCGCAAGTCGGCCTCGCCGAAGGGCCGCGACGCCTGGGTCGAGCCCATCCCGAGGGCGCCGAGGAGCCGATCGCGCGCCACCAGTGGCACCACCATGATCGACTTCGGGCCGAGCGTCATCGCGAACTCACGCAGCTCGGGGTCGGAGATGACGTCCGCGAGGGCGGCCGGCGTCACCTCGGTGACGACGCGCGCGCGCGTGGCCACCGACTGGCCGGCGTAGGCCGGCGGCGCCCGCCGCCGCAGCCGCTCCAGCGTGCGCGCCGACTCGGCCGCGGCCGGTTCGCGGCAGGCCGCGGCGACTTCGCGCAGGCCGGTGGCGTCGACCACATCGAGCGTGCAGTAGTCGGCGAGCTCGCGCACGACGAGCTCGGCGATGGCGCGTAAGAGCGCGGGCTCATCCAGGC
Organism: Myxococcota bacterium; assembly: GCA_046351155.1. Lineage (GTDB taxonomy): Bacteria > Myxococcota_A > UBA9042 > PHBI01 > PHBI01 > JAXLYZ01. The sequence continues at coordinate 63,928 of JAXLYZ010000013.1, read as the reverse complement.
CGGCGCTCGTCACCACCTTGCCGACCTCCGCCATGAGGCGCTCGGACTCGGCGCGCCTCATCTGCGCGGTGACGTCCCAGGTCACGCCGGTGAGCCCGACGATGCGGCCGTCGGTCGGGTCGCGCAGCGGCTCGATGGCGAGGTCGGAGTAGTAGCTCCGGCCGCCGACCGACGTGCGCACGACGTCGCGCGCGCCGATGCCGGTGGCCATGACGCGGCGCTTGAGGCCGACGATGGGGGGCGCTTCGGACGGCGCCAGCAGCTCCTCGTCGGTGTGCCCGAGGAGCTGCTCGCGGCGGAAGACCTTCGGTCCCTGGATCCAGGTGTAGCGGAGCTCCAGGTCCTGGTTGAAGACCACCGCCGGCGAGGCGGCGACGGCCACGCGCAGGCGCTCGACGTTCAGGCGCAGCGCGGTCTCGGTGGCGACGCGCTCGGACACGTCGCGCAGCATCACCGTCATCACGCGCCGACCGCCGACATCGACCTTCGAGATGGCGGCCTCGGCCGGGAACTCCTCGCCGCTCTTGCGCAGGCCGAAGACGAGCTGGCGCGCGCCCATGGGTCGGGCGTGCGCGGCGCCGGCCCGGAAGGCCTCGACGTGGTGCTCGTGGGCCTGGCGGAAGCGCTCGGGCAGCAGGCGGTCGAGCGGCGCCCCGAGCACCTCGGCGGCGGCGTAGCCGAAGATGCGCTCGGCGCCCTGGTTGAAGATGCTGATGGCGCCGTGCTCGTCGAGCGACACGACCGCGTCGTTGGCGACCTCGATGATGGCGCTCAGGGTGCGCGTCGAGGTGTCGGCCGCCTCGGCGCGCGCGCCTGCTCGGTGATGTCGCGGCCCCAGATGGCGATGACGTCGTCGGCGATGCGCACCGCCGTCGTCTCGATGGTGCACGCCTCGCCGCCCACGACCTTGACGTGCTCGTCGCGCGTCCGCTCGCCGCTGTCGGCGGCACGGCAGTAGCTCCGCCAGCGCTCGGTCTGGGCCAGCGCTGGCGCCACCTCGAGCAGGCGCCGCCCGACCACGGCGTCGGCGGCGAAGCCGGTCTGGGTGACGGCCGTCGCGGACTGGAAGAGGACCTCGAGGTCGACGCACGCGCCGCTGGCGTCGCGGATCACGCGATGGAGGGCGAGGCTGTCGGGTGAGGCCTCGACGGCAGTACGCAGCTGCTCGAGGGCAGGGTCGAACACAGCGGGACTATTCTCCGGCCTGGCCTTTGCCGCAAGCACCGAAGATGGTTCGGAGACTGGACCATCTGGCGACCGATGCGGACGAATGTGCTGCCGGGCGCACGGACGCCCGCTCGCATCGCGCAGCGCATCCTGGCATGCTCGCCGGCATGAAGGGGGGGACGGCTATCGCGTGGGCGTGCTGGGTCGGTCTCGGCTGCGGTCCGGGCGTCAGCGCCGGCGCCGATGCCACGGCTGGCGCCGACACCGCGCCCCAGGCCGACGCGACGGCGCCCGTCGACACGATGCCCGCGGCCGACGCGAGCGCGGCGGACACGACGGTCGCGGCCGACACGACGTCCGCGGTCGACAGCACGGTCGCGGCCGATACGACCCCGGCCGACGCCGTGACGTCGACGCCGCTCCGCGACAAGGCGCGCGCGCTGGCGGAGCACCTCACCGGGCGCGGCGATTTCATGGTCGGGCTCGGCAACGACAACGACGGCCCGTGGGCCGACCAGGTGCCGCTCGACCTGCACTACGCCTACCTCGTCGGCTACGGCGGATCCGGCGGCTGGCCCGACTGGAACGCCGGCGGCGACTACCCCGTCTTCTTCGCCCAGACCGCGCTCGAGCACGGCGCGACGCCGATGTACACCTACTACCAGCTCGCGCTCGAGCTCGAGAACGGCGCCGACGCGGTGCTCGGCGACAGCGCCAAGATGGGCCGCTACCTCGCCGACGTCCGCCTCCTCTATACCAAGCTCGCCGCGCTCGATCGGCCGGCGGTGGTCGGCTTCGAGCCCGACTTCTTCGGCTACCTCATGCAGCGCGCCGCGTCCGGCTCGCCGCCCGAGGACATCGTCGCGCGCATCCACGTCGACGCCGCCGGCGAGTGCGCCGACCTGCCCGAGACGGTGGTCGGCCTCACGCGCTGTGTCATCCGCATGGCGCGCGCGCTGGCGCCGAAGCTGCGCGTCGGCTTCCACGCCTCGATGTGGGGCGCCTGGTACGACGTCCTCGACCCCTCGGCCGACGTCGAGGCCTCGGGCCGCGCCGTCGGTGACTTCCTGAAGCGGCTGGGCGGCGACGAGGCCGACTTCGTCGGCGTCGAGACGCTCGACCGCGACGCCGGCTTCTGGGAGACCTCGGGCGGCGGCGCCAGCTGCAGCCTCCACGACGGCTCGCGCGGCCCGGTCTACTGGGACGCGGACAACGTCACGCTGCCGAACTTCGCGCAGCACCTGCGCTGGGTCTCGGCGCTGACCGCGACGCTCGGCGTGCCGGCCCTGTGGTGGCAGACGCCGCTCGGCGTGCCGGCCGACAGCTGCGGCGGGAGCGACGAGCACTGGCGCGACAACCGCGTCAGCTACTTCTTCTCGCACGTGGCCGACCTCGTGGCGGCGGGCGGAGCCGGCATGACCTTCGGCACCGGCGCCGGCGGCCAGACCCACCTCGGGACCGACGACGGCCAGTTCAAGCGCGCCGCGGTCGCATATCGCGCGGCGCCCTTCCACCTGTGACGGGGCCCTCGCGGCGGCGTCCTGCGCGGTAACCTGGCCCTTGGCCGCGCACGCTGCGCTTGCACGAGATGAGCGCCCCTATATAACGATGGGAAGACGATGCGCTGAGGGCTCGCGGGACCTCACGCGGCGCAGGTTCTCTCAGGTCGCGCACCTCCAGCGGGAGGCGCGGGCGACCCCGTCACGGAGCATCCGATGTCTCGACCAGAGCGACGCGTGGGTCTGTTCATCGCCACGGGGCTCGCCGCCCTCGTCCCGGCCGCGTGCTCGGGTCAGGCCGGCGGACCGGGCGGCCCGTCCTTCGCGCTGACGGTGGCGCCGCTGTCGCTGCCCGGCGTGAGCTACGTCTGCTACGACCTGGCCATCACCGGCCCGACCGGCCCGGTCGCGAGCTTCGGCGTGCCGGGCCTCGCCTATGCCGCTGGCGACACCGACGCCATCTGCTCCTGGCAATATGGCAATGGCGACGGCGGCGACATCGCCTATGTCGCGCCCTGCGACGCCGACGACGGCGACGGCGACAGCCCGGCGCGCGCGACCAACACCGTGACGCTGTGGTTCGACGGCCTCTATCGCAGCGCCAGCGGGCACGCGCCCGCGGACGCGGTGGACGTCGGCGCGTGGCAGGACCCGTGCCCCGACGGCTGCAGCCTCGAGGTCGAGTGCAGCGAGAATCGCGACGCGCGCGTGGCCTTCGATTTCACCATTCTCCGCCAGGCGAACCAGGGATTCTTCGATATCGGCGTCAACTTCGACGACATCTTCTGCTCGGCCAAGCTCGACTGCCTGCCGGCGCTCTTGAACGACCCGTCGCACGGCGGCGCGCGCGGCCAGAGCGCCGTGGTGGCCTTCGCCTGCACGGCTGGCGAGGGGCAGCAGACGACGCTCTACATGGACGACCTGCGCGTCGAGTGCGCCGGACCGCCGGCCCGCACCTTCTACGTCGACCCGTCGCGCGGAGCCGGGCAGCACGGGCCGCTGCCCGCCGACGCGCCGGTGCTGTTCGAGACGGCGACCTACTTCGGCCGCGAGCAGCTGCCCGGGCTCGACAAGTGCTACTGGAACAACGCGCTCGGCCTCGACGTGGCCGCGCTCGGCCCGGGCTGCACGCTCTACGGCCGCGCCACCGCCGCCGCGGCGCCCTTCGGCGGCGCCCCGCACACGACCCCGGCCCACACGAGCTACCCGGTCGTGACCTTCGCCGTGCCGCTCACCGACGCGACGAGCGCGCTGGTCTGCGACGACGCACCGCACCCGCTGAACGGCGGCAACGGCGTCGCCACCGCCTACGGCCCCATCGACGGCGAGCGCTTCACGCACGCCATGGCCTGCGGCGGCGAGCCGCACGACACCGGCCGCACGCAGTGCACGACGCCGCTCGCGGGCCAGACCGCGATGACGTTCACCCAGACCGGCGACGGCGTGGTGGTGCGGGTCGGCGACAGCGCGTCGGCGCCGTTCGACCTCGGCCCCGGCCTCAGCGTCGACAGCTGCTGCGGTGACCCATGCTGCCGCTGAGCCGCGTGCCCACGACCCCCGCTCGCGCCGACCTCGTCCCTGGGAGAGCCCCGATGCGTTCATCCTCGCTGGTCGTCGCGCTCGTCGCGTCCGCCGTCGTCACCCTCCTCGGCAGCGCCGCGGCCCACGCCCAGGATCTGGCGGTCGAGCTGCAGTGCTGGCAGGGCGCCACCGAGACCGCCATCCTGCCGCGCCTGACCTTCGACGAGGTCGCCAAGCCGCACGGCTGCAAGGTGCTCATCTCCAACAACACCGGCGCCGACCTCAGCAACGTCGACTTCACGCTGACGTTCGGCGCCCACCCCGAGGTACCGCTCATCTCGAACCCGGCGCTCGCCGGCTACGACCCGGGCGCCTACTACAACTGCCAGGCGCACCCGCCGACCGGCGCGAGCTTCCGCCCGAGCATGGTGCTGAACGTCAACGCCGCGTTCCCCGGCTTCCCGACCGGCGTGACCCAGGGCGGCCGCTCCGACCCGTACGGCCCGCGCTGCTTCGACTACGACCTCACGCCGCGCGCCGCCTGGCGCGTGAGCGTCGCCGCCGGCGCCACCGAGACGCTGCGGGTCGAGTTCCGCTCGGGCTTCCTCCTGGCCGGCGCGCAGTTCCAGACCGCGCTGCGCCTCGACGTCGGCAACCTGCCGAACGGGCTCAGCGTCGCGCCGCGCACCGTGCCGGTGGACGTGAGCGTGCCGCTGCATCCGCTCGAGGCCGACGCCTACCCGGTGCCGTCGCAGTCGCCGACCCTCTCGATGGCCGGCACGCTCTGGCTCGGCACCGGCTACTTCTCGCTGCGCGGCAGCCAGACCGGCGTCAGCGCCGACTTCTACCTGCCGTACCTGCGCGCGGCGGCGGGCGGCGGGCTCGAGCTCGCCGTCGACGGCCACTACGACGCCCAGGCCGGCGACCTCCTCCTCTACGATGCGGCCGACCTCGAGCTGAACGCCGGCTACGCCGAGTTCCTCACCTATCACGCGGCGCGCTTCCGCGACGCCGCCACCGGCGAGGACACCGTCACCGCCGGCGGCCTGCCGATGCCGCTCCTCGCCGTGTCCGACGACCACTACCACGTCGACCTCGGGCACCTCTCGGGCAACGCCGCCGACCTCGGCACGCGCCGCATCGTGGTGTCGTGGGCCGCCGCCTACAACCAGGATCCGAGCGTGCAGGCGTGGCTCGCCGGCAAGAGCCAGATCATCACCGGCCGCCTGTGCGGCGACAGCGATCAGAGCGGCACGGTGTGCGCCGACGCGGTGGCGCCGCTCTTCGGCGAGGAGGCGCTGCTCACGCGCCTCTTCCAGGTCTTCTTCGATCACACCTCGTTCAACCAGACGGCCGAGCGCGAGTCGTCAGCGGCGACGCCGTTCACCATCCTCGACAGCTACATCCAGCCCTCGCTCCTGCCGTGGCGCGACACGCAGCTCACGCTGGTGAGCCAGGTGCCGGTGAACGCCCAGGGGCAGAAGGGCGAGGTCCTCGACGTCAGGAAGAGCGGCGGGCTCCACGTCCAGCGTCCGCTCTTCGGCTACTACAGCCTCGCTCCGAGCGACGGCGGCCACGAGTCGAGCCTGCTCGATCGCGTGGTGCCGAGCGCCGGGCCGAGCGACTGGGTGGCGCTCGGCCAGCTCATCTACGACCCGGCCACGCCGGCGCCGGCCGCGGCCACCGAGATCCGCACCGAGTGCTGGCCGTCGCGCTACGGCGTCCGGAACTTCGGCTCGCGCATCGAGTGCGACCCGCTGGTGCGCTGGAAGGTGCCGCGCAACGCGCGTCCGAGCATCGACCACAGCGTCTACGACGCCACCGACATGAGCCACGCCTCGCTCGGCTCGACGGCGCGCATCACCGTCCGCGATGACACCGGCGCAGTGCGCATCGACGGCCTGAAGTCGTACTACGTCGAGGTGGACGGCGGCTCGCGCTACAGCCTGAACCTCATCTGGGACGACCAGCCGCGCAGCGACTACCAGCAGCAGCGCTGGTTCACCATCACGCCCGATCGCACGACGGCGCAGTACGCGGCGGTGGGCTGCGTCTTCGCCAACCTCGGCCTCGACAACGTCAAGGGGCCGCTGACGCTGACGCTCGACTGGCCGCTCGGCTGGGAGCCGAGCGCGGTGTCGCCGCTCGAGAACGCCGTGCGCGTCGTCTACGGCGACGCCACGCTGGCGGCGCAGGGGCAGAACTGGGGCGCGGCGCCTTCGGTGCCGGTGCCGACCGATCGCTACACGGTGAGCATCGACGCGGCGCTCCGCCGCGCGGTGGTGACCTTCGCCGGGCCGCGCGCCGACGGGTCGTTCCCCGGCCAGGACCAGGTGGCCGCGCCGCTCGACTACGGCGACGCGCGCTTCGTCGCGCTGCGCATCGACGGCGCGCACGTGCCCGGTGTCGCGCGCGTCCCCCAGTGGACCTGCAAGGCGACCATCGGCGAGTCGCTGGCGCCCGACGGCGCGCATCTCGTCGGGGCCGAGCAGTCGCTGCCGCCGGACGCGCCCTTCCGCATCCTCGGGGCGCCGGCGCCGGTCCTGAGCGGCGAGCCGAACCCGACGGTGGTGCCGAGCGGGCAGTCGTGGACGACGACCATCGATCTCCGGAACGCCGCCTACGATGCGGCCGGCCGGCGGCTGCTCGACGGCGCCGCGCTGTCGGCGCGCGACAGCGTCGTCTACCTGCGCGTGCCGCGCGACGGCGACGTCGACCCGGCGACGCAGGGCGGGCCGCTGGCGGTGACCTACACCCAGGCCCGGAGCGACGAGGCCGAGTCGGTGTGGGTGGCGACGACGAACGTCCTGCCAGCCGCCTTGCCGGCGAGCGGCGCCGAGCTCGCGACGGCCGCCGGCTGGCGGCGCTGCGCGCTCGCCAACGCGCCCTGCGACGCGGCGGCGCTGGCCGGCCTCGGCGTCACGCCGGGCGACGTGCGCTGGGTGGCCTTCGCGCTCGGCGAGGTGAAGGTGACCGACGCGGCGCCGCGCGGCACGGCGCCGGTGAACGGGATAGGGCGCGTCGAGGCGCCCTACCTCGCCTACGTGACGATGACCGACGTGGCGTCGGGCAACGGCGTCCTGGCGCGGCCGCTCGGCTACTTCGCGAGCGCCGACACGCTGGCGCTCACCCCCGAGGTCGACCTCTTCGACGTCGTCATCAAGAGCGGCTGCGACGCCTGCGACGACAGCAACGCGTGCACCGTCGACACCTGCGACGTGGCGACGAACACGTGCGTCTTCAAGCCGGTCGAGTGCAGCGGTCGGGCCGGCATCTTCGCGCCGGTGCGCGACGCCGCGGGCGTGATCGTCGGCGCCATCCGCTGCGACTACGTGGGCGGCGTGCCCGACTGCGACGTCGGCCCCGACACCGACGGCGACGGCCGACCGAACCTCGTCATCTACCCGGATCTCGGCGCCGTCTGCGGCCCCTGAGGCGGTCGCCGCCGCGGTGTTCCTGCGGCGACAGCACCAACGGCGCGCTCGCGCGTAGACCGCCTGACCGGCCGGGCTCGGACCCCGGCCTCAGGAGATCGACCCGATGACGCCGTTCCCCCTCGAAGACCCCTGCGCCGAAGACTGGGACGCCATGCGCCGCGACGCGGCCGCGCCCGCCCGCCACTGCGCCGCCTGCGACCGCCACGTCTACGACCTCGCGCGCATGACCGAGGCCGAGATCCGCGGCATCGCCATCCTGCATGGCGGCGCCTTCTGCGGCCGCCAGCGCATCGTCGACGGCCGCCTGGCCACGCTGCCCGAGCCGGTGCGACCGCGCTCGGCCTTCGCCGTCCGCGTTGCCCGCAGCGCCCTCGTCGTCGGCGCCCTGGCTTCGAGCGGTCTCGCGGCCTGCGAGCCGAGCGCCCACGCCACCGCACCCGTGCCGGTCCAGGTCGAGCCGATCCCCGGTGGCCCGACCCCGACGCCGGCGCCGACGCCGACTCCGACCAGCCCGACGCCAGCCCCGGCGCCGCAGCCGACGCCGTCCCCGGAGAAGGAAGAGCACCGCATGGGCAAGGTGGCCTGGACGCCGCCACCCATCGAGCGCGACGTGGTGTTCGCCGCCGGCAAGGCGTCGCTGCCCAAGGCCGGCCTGCGCGTGCTGGACGCCGTCGCGGCCGCGCTGAGCGGCGATGGCAGCCTGCGTGCGGTGACGGTCGTCGGCCACGCCCTCGCCGACGAGGCTGGCGCCGAGGCGCTGGCGCGAGCCCGCGCCGCCGCCGTGCGCGACTACCTGGTGGGTCACGGCGTCGACGCCGGGCGCCTGCAGCTCTCGAGCGCGGTCGCGGCAGCCGACGGGCGGGCGACCGCCAGCGCGCTCGCCCACGAGCGCCGGGTCGAGGTTCGTCGTCGCTGATCGCGCGCTGGCGCGTTGCCGGCGCGCGGAGCGTGCTTCCAGGGGTTGGACCGGGTGACGAACGGACCACCTCGGCGGATGCGCGATGACCCGATCCCGACAGCGGCGCCGATGATCGCGGCTGATGAAGCGAGCGCGGACCCCTTCCGCCTGCTCGTCGACAGCGTGAAGGACTACGCCATCTTCATCCTGGACGCGACCGGTCACGTCAGCACGTGGAACCCGGGCGCGGCGCGCATCAAAGGCTACACGGCCGACGACATCATCGGCCGGCACTTCTCGATCTTCTATCCCGCCGAGGATGTGGCCGCCGGCAAGTGCGAGCTCGAGCTCGAGGCGGCCGCGCGCGACGGGCGCTTCGAGGACGAGGGCTGGCGCCTGCGCAAAGACGGCACACCGCTCTGGGCCAACGTCGTCATCACGGCGCTGCGCGACGCGAGCGGCAAGCTCGTCGGCTTCGCCAAGGTGACGCGCGATCTCACCGAGCGGCGCGCGGCCGAGGAGCGCGAGCGCGCGCTGGCCGCGGAGCGCGCATCGCTGGCCGAGAAGGTGCGCATCCAGCAGTTCCAGGAGCGCTTCCTGGCCATCCTCGGCCACGACCTGCGGAACCCGCTCGCATCGATCGACATCGGCGCCGGCCTCCTCCAGCGCATGGCCACCGACCCGGCCATGCTGCGCGTCATCGAGCGCATGCGCACGAGCTGCACGCGCATGTCCCGCATGATCACCCAGATCCTCGACCTGGCCCGGACGCGCCTGGGCGGCGGTCTCGAGCTGACGCCGGAGCCGGTGGACCTGCGCGACGTCCTGGCGCGCGTCGCCGACGAGCTGCGGCTCGCGCACGGCGCGCGTGTCATCGAGCTGCGCTCACCGTCGCTCCCGGGCGTGTGGGATCGCGATCGGCTGGAGCAGGTGTTCTCGAACCTCATCGGCAACGCGCTGCTCTACGGCGACGCCGGCTCGCCGGTCCATGTCGTGGGGCGCGTCGAGGGCGACGGCATCGTGGTCGATGTCGTGAACCAGGGCGCGCCCATCCCCATCGATCTCCAGGCCACGCTGTTCGATCCATTCCGACGCGGCGAGCGCGACAGTCGCACGCAGAAGACGGCCGGACTCGGCCTCGGTTTGTTCATCTCGAGCGAGGTCGTGCAGGCGCACGGCGGGACCATCGCCGTCCGCTCGAGCGCCGCCGAGGGCACGAGGTTCCGCGTCGCGTTGCCTACGAAGAGCGCTCCGATGACCCTCAACAAGGCCGACTGACATGAACCATACCGTGCTCGTGGTAGAGGACGAAGACGACCTGCGCGAGATGGTGCGCGACGCGCTCGAGCTCAGCGGCTACGAGGTCGTCACGGCCTGCGACGGTCGCGAGGCGCTGGCCAAGATGGCCGCCATCGAGAACCTGTGCCTGGTGCTGCTCGATCTGCTGATGCCGGTGATGAATGGGTGGCAGCTGCTCGAGGAGATCGGGCGACGGCCCGAGCTGCGCTCCGTGCCCATCGTCGTCCACTCGTCGGCGCCGAGCCACGTCCCACCCGGCGTCGTGCGCGTGCTGCAGAAGCCGGTCATGTTCGAGCAGCTCATCGCGGTGGTGCAGGAGTACTGCGCGGCCTGAGCGCGGCGGCCCTGGACGCTCGGCCGGCGACGCACTACGTTCGCGCCATGGCAGAGGCTCCCATGACCGCGGAACACCTGGGCGAGCGCATCCGACAGCAGGTGGCGCGCCTCGCCCCCGACGGGCGCATCGCGACCCTCGGCAGCGGCGACGACGTGGCGCTCGGCGTGGCGGGTCTCGGCTTCGACTCGGTGCGGCTGGTCGAGCTCCTCCTCCTCCTGGAGGACGAGCTCGGCGTCGAGCTCCCCGCCGCCGCGCTGCCGAGCACGCAGCCGCTGACGCTCGGCGGCTTCGCGGCCTGGGTCGGTGCGCGCGTCGCCGCCGCCGGGCGCGCGCGATGACCGTCATCCACGCCCGCCTCGAGCACGCCGAGGCCGACCCCGAGCGGCTCGCCTTCGACATCGCCGGCCGAGCGCTGACGCGCGCGGCGCTGGTCGACGGCGCGCGCCGCGTCGCGGCCGGGCTCGCGGCGTCGGGCGTCCGACCCGGCGATCGCGTGGCGCTGGCGCTCGGGACGTCGCCCGAGCTGGTGTGGTCCTTCTTCGGCGCCGAGCTCGCGCGCGCCGTGCCGGTGGCGCTCGACACCCACCTCAGCGCCCAGGCCGTGGCGCGCCGCATCGCGCTGGTCGAGTCGGCGCGCGTGGTCGACGCGGCCGAGGCGTCACGGCTCCTGGCGCACGCGCCGCTCGCGCCCGCCGCGCTGCCCGCGCCGAGCGATCTCGCCTTCCTGCAGGTGACCTCGGGCACGAGCGGCGAGCCGCGCGCCGTCATGATCAGCCACGCCAACGTGCTGGCCTCGGTGCTCGGCAGCCGCGAGTCGCTGGCCCTCCGGCCGGGCGACGTGTTCGCGAGCTGGATGCCCATCCACCACGACCTCGGCCTCGTCGACTTCATGCTGCTGCCGGCGCACGCCGGGCTCCCGTGCTGGCTCCTGCCACCATCCCTCGCGCAAATCCGGCCGTGGCTCCAGCTCATGAGCCGGGTCGGCGCGACCATCACCGGCGCGCCCGACTTCGCCTATCGCCTGGCCGCGCGCATCGCCGACGATGCCGGCGCGGCGCAGCCCATCGACCTCGCGCGCCTGCGCATCGCCATCAGCGGCGGCGAGCCGCTCCGCGCCGCGACCATCGCCGCCTTCGAGGCGCGCTGGTCGATCCCCGGCCGCGTGCGCCCGGGCTACGGCCTGGCCGAGGCGACCCTGGGCGTGACCTTCGTGCGCGCCGGCGAGCCGCTGCGCGTCGACGCGTCCGGCAGCGTGTCGGCCGGGCGCGCGGCGCCCGGCGCCGAGGTGCGCGTGCGCGACGGCCAGATCGAGGTGCGCGGCGCCAAGGTGTGCGCCGGCTACTTCGGCGACGCCGCCGCGAGCGCCGCGCTCTTCACCGACGACGGCTGGCTCCGGACCGGCGACAGCGGCGCGCTCGACGACGACAGTTACTTGTTCGTGCACGGCCGCCAGCGCGCCATGATCAAGCGCGCCGGCGCCGTGGTCGCGCCGCGCGAGGTCGAGGAGGCCGCCGAGCGCGCCCCCGGCGTGCGTCTCTCGGCCGCGGTCGGCATCGCGCGCGAGGAGGGCGGCACCGAGGACGTGGTGGTGGTGGTCGAGGTGGCGCCCGAGGTCGCCGCCGACACCGCCGCCGCCGACGCCATCACGCGCGCCGTGGCCGACGAGGTCCTGCGCGCCCTGGGCTTCGCGCCCGGACGCATCGTGGTCGCGCCGCCGCGCACCATCCCGCGCACCGCCAACGGAAAGATCCGCCACGCGGCCCTGCGGCAGACGCTCGGCGGCTGACCGCAGCGCGGCGCAGGGCGGGCCACGATGCTCTCCAACGCGCCCGCCGTCCACGGCTACAGACGGTGCGCACCGGGATCCGAGCGTGCCGACGACGACACCGGTCGGTCTGCGTTGGGATCCGAGCGCGCCCACCACGACGCCGGTCGGTCTGGATAGGGATCCAGGCGCGCCCACCACGACGCCGGTCGCTCCGCATAGGGTTGCAGGCGCGCCGACCCCCGACGCCGGTCGGGCTTGATAGGGATCCAGAAGCGCCGACCGCGACGCCGGTCGGACTGGATAGGGATTGAGGCGCGCCCACCACGACGCCGGTCGGACTGGATAGGGATCCAGGCGCGCGCACCACGACGCCGACCATCTCCGGATGGAGACGCCAGCACGCCCACCTCGACGCCGGCCGGCCCGCATCGGGATCGCCGCGCGCCCACCACGAGGCCGGGCGCTCGGCATCGGGAACCGAGCGCGCCGAATGTGACGCCGGTCGCTCTGCGTCCGGATCCCTACCGGCCGCGATGGCGGAGCGACGGGACTCGGAGGGGAGCCGAGCCGACCGCAGGCGGCCGCGCCATCACGGGCTCTGAGCGGCGAGCGCCTTCACGTTGTCGGGCCAGAGCTCGCTCGGGTGGGCGCGGAAGTAGCCGTCCCACCAGGCGGTGAGGGCGGTCGTGCAGGCGTCGTCGTCGCCGGCTACGAGGCCGGGGTCGGCCAGCGCTAGCTCGAGGTGCGCGCCGCGCCGCCGCGGCATGGCGCACAAGAGGGTCGCGCCGCCGAGCCGCGCCATGGCCGCGGGCCCGGGCGGGATGAGCACCGGCCGATCGAGGAACGAGCGCGCCCGCGCGGTGGTCGGCGGCACCGGCAGCGCCTCGATGACGCACGCCACGAGACCTCCCTGGCGCAGGTGGTAGACGGCTCGCTGGAGCGCCACCGCGGTGCGCTCGCGCGTCGTGGCGTAGCGGATGCCGTCGGCGTCCTTGCCGTCGTGGTGGCGCAGGATGAGCGCCTCGAGCCCGAGCCCCACCAGGCCCGACGGCAGCGCCGCGGGGACGCCGGCGTGCCAGGCGACCAGCACCACCGGCGCTCCGGCCGCGCGTCGGGCGACCAGCGGCTCGGCGCCGACCGGGCGCACCCACGACGCCAGCGCGGCCGGTCCGAGGCGGGCCACCAGGCGCCCGAGCGCTGCGTTCAGGGCGCGGTCGGAGGCCGCGCGCAGCGCGATGGCCCAGGCCTCCGCGGCGGGGCGCCCGGGGACCACCTCGGCCACCTCGGCGGGGCTCGCGAGCCAACGGAGCACGCGGCCATGGTGGCACGGCGCGGCCGGAGCCGCCACCGTGACATGGGGCTCGGGCCGCGCTGGACCCGAGCGCGAGCCGAAGGCTGGAGTTCGAGCGTGGGGAAGCTCATCGCGCCGCTCGCCCTGGCGTGGGTCGTCTCGGGATGTATCGCCGGCTCGTCGCGCGGGCGCGCCGACGACAGCGAAGCGCCCGCCGTCACCGGCGCCGCGCACGGCGCCGACGCGGCCACCGAGCCCGACACCGTCGCCGACAGCGGCGTGGCCGAGACCGTCGTCGCCGACGCGACCTCCGAGCCCGACACCGCCGTCGCCGACACCGGCCTCGACGATACGCTGGTCGCGCCCGACGTCGTGGTGAGCGACACGCTCGTCGCCGACTCGGTCGTCGGACCGGACGTCGCCCCGGATACCGTGACGCCCGACGTCGTCGTGTGCGGGGCGCCGAGCGATGGTCGGACGCGCGCGAAGGAGGGCGGGGTGGTGAAGCCGCTGTCGCTCACCGAGGCGCTGCCATCGCACATCGTCCTCACGTCGGACGTGGTGTTCTGGACCCACTGGGGCACGGGCGGCGCGACGCCGGTCGGGGGCGGCGTGCGCGGCATGGACTCCGATCCGAGCCTGTCGGGGCCGCTCATCGCCTTCGACGTCACGTGACCGGGGGCGCCCCGTTCGGGCTCGCGCGCGACGATCGATCTGGCGACCGGCGTCGACAGCCCGCACGGCGTCACCGTCGACGGCGGCTGGGTCTATTGGACGAGCGTCGGTGCGGGCCGCGTCATGCGCCTGCGCAAGCCGCTCGGACGTCGCCGACGGTCGCCACTGACCGCGCGGCGAAGCGATGCGGGCAGGAACGCGCTGGATCGCACATGCGCCCAAATGGTATCTCATCGGTCGCGCTCGCAAAGGGGGGACGGCGATGCGACGAGGGCCCGACGGACGTTCGAGGGTCGTGACCGCGATGGGAGCCTGGGGGCTCCTGGCGCTGGCGGCGTGTGGCGATGGCGGCCCGACGGCCGACGTCGCGGGCGCCACCGACGCGACCGGCACGATCGACGCGACCACCACCGGCGCGACCGACGCCAGCGGCACGAGCGACGCGACGGGCGTCGGCGACGCCGTCTCCGACGCTGGCGACGCCACCGGCGCGACCAGCGAGCCCGACGTGGTGGTGGGCGACGTCGACTACAGCATCCCGACGGCGCCCGCGCCGGCGGTGCGGCGCCTCGGCGCGCGCGAGCTGGCGCGCACCTACGCGGCCGTGGTGGGCGTCGTGCCGGAGGCGCTCGGCCAGGTGCCGCCCGACCCGCGCGACTTCACCTTCGATCGGATGGTGAACGCGCAGACGGTCAGCGGCATCCACGCCGAGGCCTACGACGCCGCGGCGCGCGAGGCGGCCGACACGCTGCTCGGCGAGCGCCGCCTCGACGATCTGACGCCGGCCTGCGGCGACGCCATCCTGCCGCCGGCGACGCTGGCCAGCACCAGCACCACCGCCGGCATCGGGCTCGCGGCCTACCCGGACTGGGCGCTGCTGCCGGGCGACGGCAACCCCGATCGCCTGCTCATCCGCTACGCGCCCGACTGCGGCGGCTCGCTGGCGGTGGCCGCGCCCGAGGACGGCACCTACCACATGGTGCTCGACGTCGAGCTCATCGACACCTTCGACGTCTCGCTGACCATCGACGGCGACGAGGTCTCGACCTGGTCGCTGAAGGGCCAGCAGCTCATCACCTACGACGCCGTGCTCACGGCCGGACCGCACCTCGTCGGCTGGGACTTCCACTTCACCGCCGGCGGCAACCCCTACGTGTGGATCCAGTCGCTGGCCATCACCGGCCCGGTCGACGTCGGCGCCACCCGCGACGCCAGCGCGCGCGCGGCCTGCGTCGACGCGCTCATCGACACGGTCGGGCCGCGCGCCTTCCGCCGTCCGCTCTCGTCCGCCGAGCGCACGCGCCTCGCCGACCTGCACGCCGCGGCGCTGGCCGATGGCGGCACCTGGGGCGAGGCCACGCGCCTCGTGCTGCGCGCCATCCTCGGCAGCCCGAAGTTCCTCTACCTGGTCGAGATCGGCACGCCCGTCGACGGCGCGCCCGGCCACTTCGCGCTCGACGACTGGGCCATCGCCGCGCGCCTCTCGTATGCCTTGTGCGAAGGCCCGCCCGACGACACGCTGGCCGCCGCCGCGGCCGCCGGCGAGCTCCGGGACGGCGCGGCCGTCCGCGCCCAGGCCGAGCGCCTCATGGCCGCGCCGTGCGCCGAGGACACGCTGCTGCTCTTCTATCGGCAGTGGCTCTGGCTCGAGCGCCTGCCCCAGACGGCCAAGGACCCGGCGGTCTACCCCGACTTCTCGAGCGCCGTGGCGCTGGCCCAGGCCGACGACGCCGACCAGTACCTGCGTGCGCTCACCTTCGAGAGCGCGGCCGACGTGGCGGCGCTCTACCTGACGCCGCGGCCGGCGGCCGGCGACCCGCCGGAGCTCGACCGCCACGGCCTCATGATGCTGCCCGGCGTGCTGACCGTCACCGGCAAGTTCTCGCAGACCTCGCCCGTCATCCGCGGCAAGTACGTCCTCGAGCAGCTCCTCTGCGACGACCTGCCGTCGCCGCCCATCACCGTCGACACGACCCCGCCGCCGCTCGACCCGAACCTGACCTCGCGCGAGCGCTGGGCCGCGCACTCGGAGGCCGACTCGTGCCGGCCCTGCCACGAGCGCATCGACCCCATCGGCTTCACCTTCGAGGAGTTCGACGCCATGGGCCGCTCCCGCGCGAGCGAGAACGGCCAGCCCATCGACGACAGTGGCAGCGCGCCGGTGCTCGGCATCACCGACGACTCGCTGCACGGCGTCGGCGATCTGGCCGCCGCGGTGGCGTCGTCGGACCGCGCCACCTCGTGCCTCGCGCGCCAGTGGCTGCGCTTCGCGCTCGGCCGCCTCGAGGAGGAGCCCGACGCGCAGGCGGTGGCCGAGGTCGCGGCGGCGCTCAAGGGACCGTCGGGGAGCCTGCGCCAGGGCTTCATCGCGCTCACCGGCACGACCGCATTCAGGCAGCGCATCGAGCGTCAGGAGGCCCCATGAGCTTCACCCGTCGCAGCTTCCTGTCGGCGCTCGGCGCCGCCGCCGCCGTCCCGTTCGTCGCGCGCCTCCTGCCGAAGCTGGCGCGTGCGGCCGACAACCCGCCGCCGCGCCGCCTGGTGGTCGTCTACACCGGGCAGGGGCACCACATCGATCAGTTCCTGCCGCAGGGCGCGGCCACCATCGGCACCGCGCTCGAGCCGCTGGCGCCGTACCAGTCGAAGCTGCTCGTGCTGCACAACATCCTCGGGCGGAGCGGCCACTACGAAGGCCACGCCGAGTGCCTCACCGGGCGCCCCAACGGCGAGACCTTCACCGCCGCCGGCGGCCCGAGCGTCGACCAGATCCTGGCCGATCGGAACCGCAAGCTGACGGTGCTGCCGTCGCTCGAGCTCGGCTGCTACAGCGGCAACGGCGCCGACGGCATGATCGCCTACTCGGCCGCCGGCCTGCCCATCCCGGCGGCGACCGATCCGCGCGGCGTCTTCGACCGCATGTTCCGGACGCTCAACCAGGACCCGGCCGTCGCGGCGCGGCGGCGGAAGCAGGACAAGAGCGTCCTCGACGCCATCGCCGCCGACTTCACCGATCTCCAGGCGCCGCTCTCGCCGGCCGCGCGCCGGATCCTCGACGCCCACCTGACGGTCGTGCGCGAGCAGGAGCAGGCGCTGGCGCAGCCGGTCGAGGTGCACGCCTGCGACCTCGGCGCCTCGCCGGGCGCGCCCACCGACGAGCACGGCTACGACTACCCGACCGCGGCCCGCCTGCAGATGGACAACGTCGTCGCGGCGCTGGCCTGCGACGTCACGCGCGTCGCCACCGTCATGCTCGGCTACGCGCAGAACACGGTGGTCCACAAGTGGCTCGGCCACACCGACGACTTCCATCAGATCGCGCACGGCGCGGTGCAGGACTCGCTCGGCAAGTTCCTGGCCATCGATCGCTGGCAGGCCGGTGAGGTCGCCCACCTGGTCGGTCGCCTCGACGCGCTCGGCCTCCTCGACTCGACCGCGGTCGTGTGGATCACCGAGCTCGGCCTCCACCGCTTCGACCACCTGAAGGACAATGCCGGCGTGGTCATCGCCGGCTCGGCCGGCGGGTTCCTCCGCACCGGTCGCACCGTCGACATGGGCGGCGCGGACTACGACGACGTGCTCATCACGCTGCTCCACGCCATGGGCGCGACCGACATCACCCACTTCGGCGCAACCGGCACCGGCCCGCTCGCCATCCTGAGCTGACGCGCGCAGCCGGCGACTTCGCGAGCCTCACCTCGCCAACCTGCGGCTGACGTGCGAGGGCACGGCCGCCGCGCCGGTCCGGCGACGCGCACGCGGCCGGCCTGCTGCCGGCAGGCGAGCGCGCGGCGCGTTTTTCACCCATGATGGAGACGCCCGTCTCTGCCTGGGAACCCGGAGCGACTCATGCGCCTCACCTCGCCTGCCGCCCGCAAACGCCGTCGTCGCGCCGTTCCTGGCCGTGGCCGCGTTCGCGATCGGCGCCTGCGACACCTCGAGCGAGGGCCCTGCCGACACCTGCGCCATCCACTGGCGCGAGGGCCACTACGGGAGCGCGCTCGCGGCGGGCGCGGTGGCCGTCGACGGCGGCGCGCTGGTGCTCAGCGACTCGGTGCCGCGCGACCCGAACATCTTCCAGAGCGGCGAGGTCGTCGGCCTGTGGCTCGATCGCGACAGCAACCTCTTCGGCCCGCACACCGAGCGCTTCACCTTCTCGAGCCTCGCGTTCACGGCGCCCGCCGGCTCCCTCGAGCTCATCCTGACCTGGAGCATGGGGGTCGCGCCGGCGGTCGTGCACATCGACGGCGACGGCGCGTTCACCATCAGCATGACCGGAGAGGACGTGACGAACGCCAGCGGCAAGCTCTCGCGCCTCGACGCGGGCGTCACCGTCGAGCTCGCCTGGCTCTCGCCGAGCCTGGCCGTCGAGGCGCGCGTCATCGACCCGGACGGCAGCGTCGTCGTCGGGCGCCGGCCCTACTTCAACGGCGGCATGCTCACGTCGGCGCTGCGCCTGAAGGCGCCCGAGGCCTCCGGCAGCGCGACCGCGCGCCTCGATCGCTTCGAGCTCGTGGGCAATGGCTCCGGCTCGTTCGTCGACGACTTCGACTGCCTGTCGGTGCACTCGTACTGAGGGACCACGCCGCGCGGTCGAGGGCGGACGTCCGCGAGCGATGGCCGGGGCTTGACGGAATAGGCGCGGCGGGGTGTGGTTCGAGGCCTCGTTGCCCTCCGTCACGCGAGGCCCCATGCGCCGCACCACGTCCTCCACGCTCCTCGCCGGCACGGCTGACGCCGTGCTCTCCGCGATGAGCGCCATGAACATCGTCAAGCGCCTCGGGCTGCTCGCCGCGGCCGGGCTGGCCGCGTGCGACGGGAGCCACGGCGACGGCCCCGACACCACGACGCCGCCCGAGCAGTGCGGGGCCGTCACGTGCGAGGACGGCTTCGTCTGCGACGGCGCGGCGTGCGTCGCGAGCCCGTACGACCGCGACTACGTCATCACCCTCTGGGAGGGGCACACCGACCTGCTCGGGCGCTTCGATGCCAGCGTGCGCGTCGGCGGCAAGGAGGTCCTGGTCGGGCCGGCCTCGATCACCGACGACACGGTCCGCTGGGACGCGCGCGCGCTGGTCCACGTCGGGCTCGGTGACGCGTGGGAGGTCACGCTGCACGAGGCCTCGCGCGGCGAGGTCGCCCGCGCGGCGGCCACGCGCGTCCCGTACGCGCTGCTCGCGACCGGCGCCCTCACGGTCCAGGGAGAGCACGGCTCGATCGATCTCCGCGCCGTCGCCGTCGACGGGCCGCCCGAGTGCCTGGTCCACGGCGACTGCGACGCGAGCCAGCACTGCCAGGACTTCGCGTGCGCGGCGGGCGAGGACTGCGGCGAGGCCACCTGCGGAACCGATCAGATCTGCGGCGCCGGCGCGTGCGTGGCCAGCCCCTACGACATCCCCTACGTGCTGACGCTCGTCTCGGCCCACATGGCGGCGGGCAACTGGGACTCCGGCTTCGAGGAGGCGCTCGCGCCCGATCCGCGGGTGCAGGTGAAGCTCGGCGACGAGCTCATCCTGACCGGGCCCGAGGTCGAGAACACCCACGACGCCACCTGGGACGTGTCGGTGACGCGCACCTTCGGGGCGTACACGCCGCTGACCATCGAGCTCGTCGACATCGACGTCACCGAAGGCGGTCAGATCGCCATCCAGCAGACGCTGCCGCGGCTGCCCTACGAGCTCGTCCGCGACGGCACGCTCACCGTGTCGCAGAACAACTGCAGCGTCACCTTCACGCTGGCGCCGGCGCCTTGAGCGCGGGCGCGCGCCACCGTCGGCGTGCCGGGATACAAGTGGGCCGGGTCGCTCCAGCGAAGCGTGGACGCGTCGTGGCGGCGCGAACGGGCCGGCGCTAGCGTCGCCCTTGCGATCCGGGATCGCGCAGTCGATGCCGGCGCAAAGGCATGGCCATGAGCTCCCACGGATGCGTTCCTCGTCGCAGGACGACACCTCGGGCCGGGTCGATCGCCGGCATCGTGCTCGGCGCGCTGCTCGTCGACTGCCGCGAGCCGACGACCTGGACCATCACCGGCGAGCCGGTGCCCGACGGCGTGCAGGTGGTGATCGACGTCGCGCGCGAGCTGGCGCCCTGCGACGCGGTGAAGCGCAAGCGCTGGGGCGGCTGGATCGAGTTCGAGCCCGAGCCGTTCGACTGCTACAACCAGGGCGAGCTCAACACCGGCTGCTATCCGTCGACGTGGCTCATCAAGGTGTGGGGCGCGCAGTCGCCGTACGCCGAGCGCACCGCGCTGCCCGAGGAGCTGGCGCACTACATCCTGTGCTTCTCCTGCGGCAACGACTGCAGCGAGGGCCGGCACCTGCAGGACCTGACCCAGGACATCATCGAGGAGTCGGCGGCGCGCCTGGGCCGCGAGTAGCCGCGTCGCGGCGCGGCTGGCGACGACGTCGCGAGCGTGCGATGGTCCACGGGCGTGACCGCCGACCGCCCCGCCAAGCCGTCCGCCTCGAGCGACCTCATCGCAGGCCTGTCGCCGCGGCGCCGCGAGGTGCTCGAGCTCATCGGGCGCGGCCTGACGAACGAGGACATCGCGCTGGCGATGAACATCTCGCCGACGACGGTGCGCACGCACGTCACCACCATCCTCGACCACCTCGGCGCCCAGAACCGCACCGAGGCCGCGGCCATGCTGCTGACGCGCCCGGCCAGCGCGCGTGTCGAGGACATGGCGACCATCCTGGCGCGGCCGGCCATCGCCGTCCTGCCGACGACCTGCGACCAGGCGCCGGGGTCGGCCGACATGGCGCTCGCCCTGTCGCTCGAGCTGCCGTCGCTGTTCGCGCGCTGGTGCTGGTTCCCGGTCATCGCGCGCTCGTCGACCGCCAACGCGCGCGCGCTCGGCCAGACTGCGCGCGAGATCGGCGCCGCGCTGCGCGCGCGCTTCCTGGTCGACACCGCGCTCCAGGCCACGCCTCGCGGCTGGCGGCTGCACGCGCAGGCCGACGACGTCGAGGACGGTCACTGCCTGTGGAGCGACCGCTTCGACTTCGCGCCCGATCCCTTCGACGCCCTCGAGAAGACCTGCAACGCTGTCGTCGCCACCGTCTACCCGGTGCTGGTGACGCGCGTGCAGAAGCAGCTGCGCCATGACGCGGTGGCCGCCGACCTCGAGGCCTGGGAGGTCGCCCATCGCGCGATCGATCTGCAGAGCCGGAGGGATCTCCACGGCACCTCGAGGCCGCCGAGCCTCGCGCTGCGCGCCTGGCGCGTGAGCCGACGCTGGTGCTGGCGCACTTCTGCTCGGCCTGTGCGCCTACGACGCCGTGCTGAACCAGTGGGAGCCGGCCGAGTCGGCGCGCTCGAAGCTCGCGGCGGCGGGCGAGCGCTGCATCCACCTCGCGCCGCACGCCGCCGAGGGCTTCCTGCTCGGCCGCTACCACCAGACGCGCGGCGACCACGCCGCCGCCATCGAGGTCCTCGAGACGGCCATCGCCAAGAACCCGAGCTTCGCCGTCGCGCACGCCTTGCTCGCCCAGGCGCTGAACCTGTGCGGCCGCTCCGACGAGGGGCTCGTGCGCATGCAGCACGCGCTGCGCCTCGGCCCGCGCTCGTTCGTGGCCGGGCTGGCCACGCTCCACTTCTCGCGCGGCGAGTTCGGCGCCGCCCTCGAGTGCGCCGAGCGCGCCATCGCCATCACCCCGCGCTACACCTTCGCGCGCGTCATCGCCGCCGCCGCCGCGTGGCGCGCGGGCGAGGTCGTGCGCGGCCGCGACCACCTGGCCCAGCTGCGCGCCATGTACCCCGCCTTCGACCCGCGCGGCTTCCTCGCCACCTTCGGCGTCGGCGTCCAGGCCGTCGAGCAGGTCACCGACGCGCTGCACCAGCTCGAGGCGCTGGTGGCAATCGGTCGCTGACGCGCCGGCGGCGTCCGCACGGCCGATTTTGTCATATGCGCGCGCATGGTCGGGGGCCAGCTCCGGCGCGGCTACGAGCTTCGTCGTCGTTCATTCCTCGTATTGCGGCCGGGCATTCTCGTCCCGTAGCCTCGAGCTCCCTTCGACCTTCTTCGGGAGCACCACGCATGCACGTCACCTCGCGCGCCCTCCGGCGCTCGCTCGCCTTCCTATCGACCAGCCTCCTCGGCGTCGCCGCCCCCGGCGCCGCCCAGGCCGCGACCCTCGTCGTCGACACCCTGAGCGACGTCACCACCGGCAGCTGCGACAGCGGCTGCAGCCTGCGCGACGCCATCGCGCTGGCCGCCCCCGGCGACGAGATCCAGCTCGACCTCAGCGGCACGCTGGCGCTCGCCGGCGGCGAGATCGCCATCGCCAAGGCGCTCACGCTGAGCGGTCCCGCCAGCGGCGAGCTCGTCATCCAAGGCGACGGCCAGCACCGCATCTTCTCGGTCGGCGCCGTCGAGGTCCGCCTGTCGCGGCTCACGCTGGAGGGCGGGCGCTCCGTCGGCGGCGGCGGCGTGAACGGCGCTGGCGGCGCCATCTTCGCCGCGCCCGGTGCCAAGCTCTTGCTCGAGGCCGTGGTCATGCGCGGCAACCGCGCCGTCGGCGGTCGCGGCGGCGACGGCGGCGAGGGCGGCAGCGGCGCCGGCGGCGGTGCGGGCGGCGCTGGCGTGGGCTATTCGGGCGGCGCGGGAGGCGCGGGTCTCCTGGGCGGCGGCGGCGGCGGCGGGAGCTTCGGCGTCCCGGCCGCCTGGGCGGCGCCGGTGGCCTCGGCGGCGGCGGCGGTGGCGGCGGTTGCTGCTATCCTAACCCGATGGCGGGGGGCCTGCCCTGGCCTGGGGCGGCGGCCGCGGCGGCAGCGGCAACGGCGGCAACGGCTACGGCGCGGGCGGGGCCGGCGCCAGCCTCGGCGGCGCGCTGTGGATCGGCAACGGCGCCGTGCGGCTGCGCGACGTGAGCTTCATCGACAACCAGGCCGCGGGCGGCACCGGCGGCAACGCCAGCCTCGGCGGCGGCGGGGGTGGCGGTGGCGGCGGTCTCGGCAGCGCCGTCTTCAACGACGGCCAGCTGTGCAACCTCGGCGGCCTCGAGCTGAGCGGCAACACCACCGTGGGCGGCTTCGGCGGCGCGGCGGCGGCGCCGGTGGAGGCGGGGCGAGGCCGGTAGCGGCGTCGACACCCTGCCGGGCATCTACAATCATGCGATTCCACGGCCGCCTCGACGGCCATCGTCGTGAGCTCGCCCGAGGCGACCGCGAGCGCCAGCGCGCAGCTGGTGGCGGTGGTGGCGGCCATCGATCCGGCCAACGACGGCGCGGTCACGTTCAGCGTGAGCGGCGCGGCGCCGCTGCCGGGCGCGGTCACGGTCGCGACCTACGGCGGCTGGGCGCAGGCCTTCCTGGTCCTGCCCGCCGGCATGAGCGCCGGTGCCTACACCGTCACCGCCGCGTTCGCACCGTCGAGCGTGGACTTCCTGCCGAGCAGCGCCACCAGCGCGCTCACGCTGCTTCCGGCCGCGACGCTGGTGCGCACCGTGGCGCGCGCGGTCGGCTCGACCCAGTGCCCGACGGGCGGCGTGTCGGTGCAGTCCGGGCTCGACGACGGCCAGCCCTCCGGCATCGAGGGCAACGGCGTGCTCGAGGACGGCGAGGTCGACGTGTCGACGAACGTCTGCGCCGGCGCGGCCGGTGCCGACGGGGCCGACGGCGCTCCGGGCACGGAGACGGGGCCGACGGGGCCGACGGCGCTCCGGGCGCGGACGGGCCGACGGGGCCGACGGCGCCGACGGGCGCGCCGGGCAAGGACGGCGCGGCGGGCAAGGACGGCGCGGCGCGACCGGCGCCGACTGGCGCGGCGGGCAAGGACGGCGCGGCCGGTGCCGACGGCGCCGACGGCGCCGACGGGCTCACGACGCTGGCGCGCCTGACGCCGATCGAGGCCGGCGACGCGACGTGCGCCGCGGGTGGCACCCTGGTCGAGGTCGGGCTCGACGACGGCAGCGACGGCGGCACGGCCGGGACGGCGTGCTCCAGGACGGCGAGGCGCGACGAGGCCGAGCTCTGCAACGGCGTCGACGGCGCGAACGGCGCGAACGGCGCGAACGGGGTCGATGGAGCCGACGGCGAGGACGGCAAGGACGGCAAGGACGGTGCGGACGGCGCGGCCGGAGCGCCGGGTGCCAAGGGCGCCGACGGCGTCGATGGCGCGGATGGCGCGGATGGCGCGGATGGCAAGGACGGGCTCGACGGCGCGGATGGTGCCGACGGCGCCGGCTGCGCGGCGGGCGGATCGTCGCCCCTGGCGGCGCTCCTCGTCGCGCTGGCGCTCGTCGCACGCCGCCGAATCAGCACCGCGCCAGGGCGCCGCTGACTTTCAAGCTCGGGGACGAGCAACGTCTTGCGTCCAGGCTGGCGGTCGTCGACAGTCCGCCGCCGTTGCTCGCCGCCCGAGGATCTCCATGCGCCGTGCCGCCTGTGTCTGTGTCGCCGCCCTGTCGTGGCTCGGCTGCGGCGACCCACCGCTGGACGCGATCCCCGACGGCGACACGCCGCTCGACACCGCCAACGGCGAGACGGACGCGAGCGAGCCCGACGCCGCGGTGGACCCCGAGCCCGCCGTCGCGGCCTGGCTCGGCACGCGCGAGATCGGTGGCATCGACAACGACTCGCTCTATGGCGCGGTGGCGATGCCCGGCGGCGACGTCGTCGTCTTCGGCGCCGCCGCCACGCCCGGGCAGGGCGCCGAGGGCTCGCGCTGGATCGTGCACCGCCTGTCGCCGAGCGGCGCCACGCGCTGGAGCGCCGGCGGCCTCACCGGCGCGGCGCTGCGCGGCACGCCCGGCCCCGACGACTCCGTCATCGTGGTCGGGCAGTACAACGTCGCGCGCTACGACGCCGACGGCAGCGAGCGCTGGCATGCGCTCGACGACCTGTGGGTCACCGACGTCGGCGTCGACCTCGAGGGTCGCGTGGTGGTCGGCGGCCTCTACGCCGGCGGCCCGTTCCGTCCGGCGCCGACCTTGCGCCCGCCCATCGGCGCGACCGGCGGCACCTACGACGGCTTCGTCATCCGCCTCGACGCCGACGACGGCCACGTCCTCGACCAGGTCCAGGTCGGCACCGCCGTCGGCGACTGGGTGAACGGCCTGGCGGTCGGCCCCGAGGGCGGCGTCTACCTCACCGGCCCGACCGAGGGCACCTTCCCCAAGGCGAGCCACGTCGGCACCGACGGCAACAGCTACGTCATGCGCCTCACGCCCGAGCTGACGCTCGACTGGGCGACGCAGCTGAGCGACGGCTTCGACCAGGGCTACGCCATCCGCTTCGACGGCTACACCAACCAGCTCGCGGTGCTGACGGGCCACGGCGCCGGCCTCACCCGCGTCGACGCCGTCACGGGCGACTTCATCACGAGCCTCTACGTGGCGGACGTGGCCGGGAGCGACCTGGCCATCGACGCGCAGAGCCGCGTGTGGTTCGTCGGCTCGACCCACGAAGGCCCGGCCTTCGGCCTGGTCACCATCATCGACCCCGACGACCACGTCGCCCCACCGCTGTGGCTCACCGACTCGCCGGCCCAGGGCATCTCGACCTTGCCGTCGCTCTACGGCAGTAGCGGCGCGCACGCCTTCGGCGTCGCCCTCGATGGCGACGGCTTCGCGTGGGTGGCCGGCGACGCCATGGGCGACCTCGAGCAGGGTCGGAACGCGGCCACGCGCTCGGCCGCGAACGCGGTCGATCCGGGCGGCGACGGCATCGTCGCGCGCGTGACGCCCGAGCTCCGCCGAGACCGACCGCGCTTCATCCTCGACCCGCTGCCGCCCATGAGCGTCGGCCAGTCGGCGACGCTCGCGCTGCGCCTCGAGGACGGCAGCGGCCAGCCGCTGACGGCGCCGCCGCAGAGCCTCGCCTGGAGCTCGGCCCTGCCCGAGGTCGCCACCGTGTCGAGCGCCGGCGTCGTCACCGCGCGGAGCGGCGGCCGTACGCGCATCCAGGTCGCGCTCGGCCCGGCCCACAGCGAGCCGCTCGAGGTGGTCGTGAAGGACCCGAGCCACCCCGAGCTCGGCTCGGTCGTGCTCATCGGCGCCGACCACGCCGACATCGCCACCGTCGTCGTCGCCGACGCCTACGCCGGCGGCGGCGCCGACCCGGGCGCGCTGCTCGTCGGCGGCTGGAGCGACGGCCCGCTGGCGCACGGCGCCGCGGTGCCGGCCGAGCTCGCCGACTACGACGTCATGCACGGGCAGCGCGACGCGTTCATCGCCGAGGTCGCCGGCGACGGCAGCATCCGGCGCCTGCTGCAGCTCGGCGGCGCGGTCTACGACGGCATCCAGCAGATCGTCCCGCTGCCCGATGGCTCGCTGCTCGTGCGCGCCGACCTCAGCGCGCCGCGCGGCATCAACTTCCCGCGCCCGCTCATCGCCCGCATCGAGCGGGACGGCAGCGAGCGCTGGCACTTCCCCGACCAGTGGACCGCGG
The DNA here is from genome assembly GCA_046351155.1 of Myxococcota bacterium. Classification (GTDB taxonomy): domain Bacteria; phylum Myxococcota_A; class UBA9042; order PHBI01; family PHBI01; genus JAXLYZ01. Next base: position 37,649 of record JAXLYZ010000013.1, on the reverse strand, counting down.
AGCAGTCGTTCACCATCCACTCGATGTCGCTCATGGCCAACGGCCACATCCTGCTCGGCGGCGACAACAACTCGCTGCTCCTGGCCGAGCTCGACCCCGACACAGGCCTCGAGCTCTGGCGCTGGGTGGCCGAGGGCCACGTGCAGGGCGGCGCCGGCGGGGTCGTCATGCGCGCGGCCGGGGTGCGGCCCGACGGCACCTACGTGGTCATCGGCGACGACGCCCCGGCCTGGCGCACGTGGACGCTCGGGCTCGATCCGGCCCAGACCGAGCCCATCTTCGGCGGCCCGAAGATCCTCTTCTACGCCAACACCGCGCCGCAGGTCGGCATCCTGCCGGGCCCGCTGGTGGTGGCTCCGGCCGGCCCGGCCAGCGGCGCCTACGCCACGGCGAGCACCTCGGGCACGAGCTTCAACCAGGACGGCAGCGACCTCGTGCGCTCCCTCGGCGCCAGCGTCATCTACTTCGCGGCCGACGGCACGCCCGAGTGGAACACATCGCCCGAGGTCGACGGCGAGCAGACCATCGCCGGCCTCGTCATCGACGCGGCCGGCAACACCTACGTCGCGGGCCCCCGGGGCGAGCTCGGCGCCGACACCGTCGCCGCGCAGGCGAGCCAGTTCGACGCCTTCCTGGCGAAGCTCGACCCCGATGGCCACACCGTCTGGGTCCGCCGCGTCGGCGGTCCGGCCAACGACTTCGGTGAGGCCGTCGCCGTCACCGCCGGCGGCGACCTCGCGCTGGTCGGCTACACCTTCGGCGCCATCGACGGTACCGCGCTCCACGGCGATCCGGGCAAGGAGAGCTGCGACGCCTTCCTGGCCCGCTTCAGCCCGGACGGCGAGCGCCGCTGACGCGCCGCTCGAAACGACGACGGCCGCAGCGCTGCGGCCGTCGTTCCCCGTCGCGCGCCTCGCGACTTACTGCGCGCCGCCCGCCGGGTAGAGCGCCAGGCCCTCGTTGAAGGCGGCGACGGCCGCCTCGAAGTCTTGCACCGCGGCCACGCCGTACGACTCCCAGTCCTCGGGCTTGGCGTCCTTCGGCAGCTTCTTGGCCCAGCTCTCGCCGCTCTGGATCTTCTCCATGCCGCGGTTGTGGGCGTCGATGGCGGCGGCCTTCCGCTCGCCGTTCAGCGCCTTCATGAGGCGGTTGCCCGCGCCGTAAGCCCGGTTCTTGGCCGGCGTGAGCTTCGACGACAGGCCCGCGGCCTGCTGCTGGCGCTGCTTGTCGAGCTGCTTGCCGCTGTCGCCGACGGGGTCGCGCGGCGACGCCGGCACGTCCTCCTTCTTCTTCGGCGTCTTGTCCTCCTTCTCGGGCTCGGGCGCCTTGGCGTCGCCGGGGTTGCCGGCCTGGGCCGCCGCGAAGCGCGCCTGGTCGGGCTTGTACTTCCAGTAGACGTCCTTGCCGAAGCCCTTCTGCTGCGCGATGCCCGCCATCTCGTCGTACTTCGGCTGCCAGGTGCCGTAGAGGTCCCGCAGCTGCTTGATGAGCTTGCCGTTCTCGATGCTGGCGTCGAGGCCCGGCTTGCCGTCCTTCCAGCTCTCCTGGATCCTGGCGAAGACGCCGTTCTCCTGGTTCTTGAAGTTCTGGCAGTCGCCGAGGAGCGCGTTGTACTTCTCCATCCACTCCTTGTCGTTGAGGTTGTCGGCCTTGCCGCCCGACAGCTCGCGCACCTTGCCCTGCACCTCGTCCTTGCGCTTGGTGACGGTGCCGATCATCTCGCCGAAGGCCGCCGCGTTGGCGAACTTGTCCTGGCCGGACTGGAGCCCGGCGTAGAGGCTGTCGAGGCGCGCCACGATCTTCTGCGCCGCCTCGAGCGCCTTGTCCTTGCCGTCCTTGGTCATGATGTCGGCGATGCTCTGCACCGGGTTCCCGGCCACGAGCGCGTCGTACTCGGGCTTCAAGCCGGCCAGGCCCTCGGGGAACTCGTAGCGGTTGCCGCCGCCCGTGCCGTCCTTGCCGCGCACCGCGCCGTAGACGATGTCGTCGCGACCCGGGCCGCCCTTGCCCACGAACTTCGACAGCGCCTTGGCCGCCGCGGCCCGGTCGCCGCCGTTGGAGAGCACCTCCTTGCGCGCCTCGGCCCAGTCGTCGCGGAGGCGCGGCACCGGGCAGTGGGCCATCCACGCCGCCGGGTCCTTCGCCGCCGCCGCCAGCTTGTCGAGCTCGTCGTTGCCGAGCTTGATGCCCTCCTGGTGCACGTCGGTCGTGTCCTTCTCGTCCTTGGCGCCGGCCGCCTTGGCCAGGGCGCCCTTGTCCTCGCCCTTGTCGCCGGCGAAGGGCACGGTGGCCGCGAGGAGCTTCTTCCCGTTGGTGTCGGTGTCCTTCTGGTTCACGTCGAGTGAGACGTTGCCCTTGTCGTCGACGGTGGCGTTGGCGCTCTCCTGCGTCGACGAGCTGACCTTCACCGGGCCGACGCCGACCTCGATGCCGCCGCCGTTGGCGCCGGCCATGGTCTTCGACTTCACCTTGCCGTCGGCGTCGGTGGTCGTCGACTCGTCATAGCTGTTGCTCGAGTTGATGCCGACCGAGGCCGGGCCGATGCCGACGGTCGCGCCGTTGGCGTCGGTGTGGCCCGACGACTTGGTCTTCTCGCCGACCGTCTGCGGGTACTTCTTGGCGAAGGCGTCGAGGTCCGCCTGGCTCTTGCACTCGGCAAGCTCCTTTTGCATCTGCGCCGCGTTCGGGTCCTTCGGGTCGACGGTGAACTTGTAGCCGGTGCCGCTGCGGTCGGCCGACGACACCGACATCCCGCCCTTCACCACGCCGATCTCCACGTCGGCCCCGCCCGAGACCTTCGAGCTCTCGCCTTCCTTCTTGGTATAGACGAGCTTGCCGTCCTGCTTCTCGATGGTGGTCGACGAGCTCGCGCCCTTCTCGACGCCGCCCGACACGCCGATGCCGCCGGTGCCGGCGTTGATGGAGGCGCCGGCCTTGCCGTCCTTCGAGAGCTCGACCTTCTCGCCGTCCTTCATGCCGTCGAGCGCCTTGGGGTCGCCGTTCATGGCCTGCGCGCCCTGGTACATGGCGCGCGCCGCGTCCCAGCCCTTGGTCACGCCGGTCGAGATGATGGCCAGCTCCTTGTCGGTGCCGCCGCCGCCGGCCGAGGCCTTCTTCACCGCCTCGACATAGGCCGCGGCCTCGGCCTCGGAGAGCACCTTGGTCGACGACATGGTCACCGTGCCCGACGCCGAGCCCGCCACGCCGGCCTTGCCGTCGACGCCCTCCTTCTCGGCGCCGGCGTTGACGCCGACCTTGCCGCCGAGGCTCACCGTGACGCTGATGGCGTACTGCGGCGGCTCCTTGCCGGCGACCTGGGTGATGTTGCAGACGACGTTGCCGTTCAGGCCGCCCACCGCGCCGGTCTTCAGGCCATTGGCGCCCTTCTTCTCGACCTTGGCCTCGCCCTCGCCGTAGCCGCCGATGCCGTCCTTGCCGGCGATGACGCCGACCTTGCCGTTGACGTCGGTCTTCTTCTCGTTGCCGTCGGCGTCGGTGGTGGTCGTGGTCTTGCCACCCTTCACGCCGATCTTGCCGTCGCCGCGCTCGACGCCGCCCGAGGTGGCCACCGTCGACTTCGAGCCGTCGGCGTTGGTCTTGGTGTCGCTCTGCGCGACCGAGGCGCCGCCCGGGCCGACGTTGACGGTGGTCTTCGAGTCGGTGCCCGAGGTCTTGCCGTCCTTCTCGTCGCTCTGCGACTTCGACTTCTCGTAGGTGACGCCGTCCTTGTTGATGTCGACCTTGGTGCCCTTCGAGTCGGTGGTCTTGCCGTCGGCGCTCGCGACGACGGTGGTCTCCTTGTCGACCTTGGTGTAGCCGGCGCCGAGCTTCTCGCTCTTCTCGGTGGTCTTGGTGGTGGCCTTGCCGTCCTGGACGCCCGACTCGACCTTCACGTCCTCGTTCTTGGTCCAGCTCTTCGCCTTGTCGACGGCCTGCGCGACCTTGCCGTCGCCGGGGCCGATGCTCGGCGCCTTGCCGTCCTCGACCGTCTTGTCGATGTTCACGCCCGCCTTCTGGCGCACGAGGATCTCGTTGTAGGTCTGCGTCGACGTGCCCGGCTCGGCCAGCGCCTTGGCGTCGGCGGCGAGCTGCTTCGAGGCCGCGGTGGCCACCGCCAGCTTCTCGTCGACGGCCTTCTTCTCGGCCTCGATGGCGGCCTTCTTGTCGGCCTCGGCGGTCTCGAGCTGCTTGCCGAGGTCGACCGACTTCTGGCCGAGCTCGCCGGTGGTGGCGCGCGCCTTCTCGAGCTTGGCCTGCACGTCGGGGAGCAGGGCCTTGGCGGCCTCCTCGGCCTTCTTCGGATCGGCGCTGGCGCCGTCGGCGGCCGGTGCGGCCGCCGGAGCGGCGGCGCCGTCGGCGGCCGGAGCCGCGGCCGGAGCGGCCGCCGGCGCGTCCTCGGCCTTCTCCATCTGGACCTTGCGCTGCACCGAGCCGGAGGCCGCGCCGCCGCCCACGCTGCCGAGCAGGCCCGCCGCCGAGCGCCCGGCCACCACCGCGTCGGCCACCTGATCGGCGTGGCGCTCGTAGCGATCGCCGATGGCGCCGACGCCGCCGGCGAGCGACACGCCCTGCTTCTGCTGCACGACGTGGGCGGCCTCGTGGGCGGCGGTGTGGAGGTCGGGCGTCTGGCGGAAGGCGACGTGGCGGCCGGACGCGTAGGCGTTGGCGCCCATGGCGGTGTTGGCGGCGACGGCGGCGCTGTCGGTGTGGGCCTGCACGTCGGAGAGGTCGTGGCCGCCGAAGGCCTGCTGGATGATGCCGAAGTGGGGCAGCTTGCCGCCGCCGCCCGAGATGCCGCTCTGACCGGCGCGCTGGATGGCGGCGGCGTCGGTCATCGGGGCGGGGGCACCGGCTCGCTTGTCGCACTGGACCGGGATGCGGGGGCGGCGGGCGGAGGTCATCGGGAGGCTCCTCGAGAGGTGGGCTGGGCCGCACGCGAATCGCGCACCGGCCGTGACGCAGGTGTAGACCCGGGGGCTCGGAGCCAGCGCCTTAAGCCGCCCTTATTCGGGGCCTCGCCCGCCAGGGATGCGGCTCTGCGGGCACGCCGTCGCGTACGCTGACAGCGCGGAGCGGCGGTGCTAGGTCGGAGGCATGGACGAGCGCAGGTCGAGCGTGGCGGTCGGGTGGGGGTTCATGGTCGGTATCGGGCTGGCGCTCGGCGCGCTCGGCGCCGGGTGCGGCGGCGCCATGGGCGTCGCGAAGATGAGCGACTCGCCGCCGCCGCCCAGCGGGGCCGAGTCGAGCCGCGACGCGGTGCTCGGGACCTGGGTCGCGCACGGCGACGCGGGCGGTGTCATGGGTCGAGTGGGCCCGACCGACTACGTGCTGGTGTTCGAGCCCGAGCGCGCGATGCTCAGCGCCAGCGACGCCGCCGGCACGCGCCGCGACGCGCTGACGTGGAGCGTCGGCGACGGGCCGGACGGCCACGACGGCCACATTCGGGCGCGCGGCGAGCCGGGCGGCGGGGCCACCGCCGACGAGGCCGGCACCTCGTGCAGGGAGGTGGTGGCGGTCGAGAGCGACGAGCTGCTCGTGAAGGTCGGCACGCTGGTCGGCGCGTGCGTGCTGGGCGACGAGGTGCTCCACTTCGCGCGCCAGACGCAGCGATAGTTAGGAAGGCCGCCGGCCACAGCGGACGCCGTCCGCTCGCCGGCGGACGGAGGAGGCCGCCCCTTTCGCGAGCCGATCGCGCAGTGGGGTCCGCGCGCGAGTATCCCCGGTTCAGGGGAATGGTGGCCTGGAGGCGAGCTGCTAGCGTCGGTCCCGCTCTGCGCGCCTGCTCGTTCGATGGGGCGAGGCGCGTCGCGCTGGAGTCCGCGCATGAAGACCTGGGGTACGACCGGCGCCTGGTTGCTCGCCTTCATGCTGGCCAGGGCGGCGCATGCCGAGGCGCCGAAGCGGCTCGCGACCGAGGCCATCGACTACCAGCCCGACGCGGCTTCGGTGACGAAGACGGTGCGGTGGTTCCGCGTGGCGGCGGCGACGCCGCGCCTGTCGAGCTGGATCGGGCTCGAGGTCGCGTTGACGTCGGGCGCGCTGCGGGCCGGCACCGAGGCGGGCAAGGACCTCGACGGCTGCGACGGCGAGACGCGCTGCGAGCCCACCCTCATGAGCGACGAGCTCGCGCTGTGGAGCTGTCACTGGAGCGGCGGCTGCGCCGGCGGCGGCGGGAGCCTCGAGACCTGGAGCGCGCACGCCTTCGCCATCCGCCAGGGGCGGCTCGTCGACATCGGCGGACGGCGGCTGTTCAAGGCCGATGCGGACGTCCCGGCCAAGCTCCTCGCGCTCATCCGGAGCCACAGCCCGGACCCGATGGCGAAGGACCTGAGGCTCGAGGAGCTGGCCTTCGACGGACGCGTCGAGGTGCGCATGGGCGGCGTGAGGTTCCACGGCGATGGCCTCGCCGGCAGCGAGCTCGCCGATCTCGGCTGGGCCGACGTGATGCCGTACCTCGAGCCTCCCGAGCTCGTGCGCTTCGCCCGGCAGCGGCTGTCGGGGGGCGACGGCGATGCGCCCGACGCGCAGGCGGTCGATGATCCGGCGGCGTTCCAGGCGTGGGCGCGGCGGCTCTGGGGCGACTCGAAGGACGTGCGCTTCGCGAAGACGGAGAGCGGTACGGTGCGCGACGTCATCACCGGGCTCGAGTGGGCGCCGGCCGACAACGGCAGCGACGTCACGCAGCGCGACGCCGCGGCCTGGGTGGCGGGCTACCGCGGCGGCGGCCACGCCGACTGGCGGCTGCCGACGCTGGCGGAGCTGGCCTCGCTCGCCGACTTCGGCGAGGCGCACAAGGACAAGGCCGACTGCTTCCACGGTCACTACGCCATGGCTCTGACGCCGCTCATCGCCATGAGCTGCGCGCTGGCCTGGAGCAGCGACACGACGGCGGAGCGCGCGAGCGCCTTCGGCTGCGTCTACTATCGACACTACTGGGTGCGCCCCGCGACGAAGACGAACTATCGCGCGCTGGCGGTGCGCGGGAGCCCCGACCCGGCCTGGCGAGAGGCGCTCGCCGGCCTCCAGCCGCGCGCGCTGACATGGCGAGGTAGCGTGAACCGGACCCCCTCGAAGACCTCCAGGTCGCCGCGCGCGGCGGCCACCGTCGCTGAAGGCGCTCGAGCGCCTCGCCAAGTCGCTCGGCAAGGCGCGCGCCGAGCGCCGCTACGAGCTCCTCGTCGAGGCCGCCAAGCTCTTCGCGCGCGCTGGCGGCCGCGCCGAGACCGAGGCCATGCTCCGTCGCGCCCACGGGCCCGGCGTCGCGGTGCCGGCCGAGGTGCTGAGCGCCTTCGAAGAGGGGCCCGTCAACGGCATGTCGCTGGCACTGGACCTGCCTGACCTGTCGCGCGGGATGCCGCGTCGCGAGGGCTCGCCGAGCGGAGGTCCGAGCGAGCGCGCGGCCCACTGGGCGACGTTCGCGCTGCACTGGCTGCTGGTCGGATCGCTCGTCGACGAGGGGCGCTTCATCGCGCCCTACCTCGATGCGCAGGACGGCGACCAGGCGCCGTTCGCCGCCACCTGGCGCTACGCCGAGGCGCTCCAGCGCGATGCGGCCATGCAGAGCGCGCTCCTGCCGTTCGTCGAGCGCCAGATCGGCCAGGGCTTCGGTGGCGACAAGGCCTCGCTCGTCGCGGCCTGGATAGGCCTCGAGGGCGGCGGCGCCGAAGCCGCCGCGCGCGCCACCGAGCGCCTGGCCTTCCTGCTCCACGACGACTTCTGCCTCGACGCCGCGCTGTGCCTGCCGTCGCTCGCGCGTCACCTGCTGGGCGGCGCCCTCGCGCGCCATGCCGCGCTCGACGCGACGGCGCTCGAGGCCGCGCGCGGCGCGATCGACAGCGCGCTCGGCGCGAGCCCCGCGCCGCCGCCGCCGGCTAGGACGATCGCAGCGTCGTTCCTCGCCAGCTACTCGCAGCTCACCATCGAAGGCGTCGACGCGCCGCGCCTCGCGGCCGGCGACGAGCACTGGCAGCGCGCGGTCGATCACGAGCGCGGCGTCTCGGAGCGACCGGGCTCGATCGCGTTCGCGACGCCGGGCGACTCGCCCGAGGTCGAGGTCGTGCTGAGCCTCGGCGCGCCGGCTGCGACGCCGCGCGGCAAGCCGGTCGCGGAGCGCGTCGGGTCGCTCGAGGTGGCGGGTCCGATCACCGTCCGCGGGGTCGCCTTCGAGACCACCGATCGGTTCGCGCCGCCGGCCGGTCCCTACGCCGTGCGCGCGCGCTTCTTCGCCAAGAAGGTGCGCGGCGCCGACGACGCCTACCGCGTGCTGGTCGAGCTGCACCCCGCCGCGGTCGAGGCCGTCTCCGCGCGCGACCGCCTCATCCTCGACGAGCTCCGCCGCCAGGGCATCGAAGGCCCGCTGCCCGATCTCGCGGGCCTCGCCGGCTGGGTCGACTATCAGAACCACGACGGCACGACCGCGGCCGAGCTGCGCGGCGACCTCGAGCGCCTCGCCGCCGCGGGTTGGCTCGCGCTCGCCGACGGGCGCTATCGACTCCTGCGCGCCTGACCCGAGGCACGACATCCCCGATTCAGGGGACTGGGTGGCTCGGCCGTGAGGCCCTAGCCTGGCGCCATGCAGAGCACCACACCCAAGCTCCCTCGCTCGACGACGCTCATCCAACTCCGCGCCGGCGCCGATGCCGGCGCCGCGACCGATGACGTGCACGCCGCCGCCGCCCACGGCATCGCCTCGGGCGGCGGTCCGCTGCCGTTCGCGGCGCAGCTCCAGGCGGGCTTCGGACGCCACGACCTGTCGAACGTCCAGGCCCACACCGGCGGCGCCGCAGAGCGTGCCAGCGCCGCCATGGGCGCCGAGGCCTACGCCAGCGGACGCCACGTCGTCTTCGGGCGCACGCCCGATCTCCACACCGCCGCGCACGAGGCGGCGCACGTCATCCAGCAGCGCGCCGGCGTGTCGCTGAAGAGCGGCGTCGGCCAGGTCGGCGACGCCTACGAGCGGCACGCCGACCAGGTCGCGGACGCGGTGGTCGCCGGCCGGTCGGCCGAGGGCCTGCTCGACGCGTACGCGCCCGGCGGCGGTGGCGCGAGCGGCGGCCCGGTGCAGCTGACGAGCGCCGAGCAACCGGTCCAACGCTACAAGGGACCCAACAGCGGCAAGGGATTTCCGGAGGGCCGCGGGGGCAAGATGCTGGCCGCGGAGTGGGTGGCCGAGGTCAACAAGAAGAAGATCGGTGCCTATGCCACGCTTCTCCAGGCTGGATTGGCGCTCGGGGCGACCTCGACCGGTCTCATCAAGAAGTCGAACGAGGACGACGCCCACGAAGACACCTGGCTGGCCCTGTCAAAGGACGTGTCCGCGAGCTCGAAGGAGTTCCTGGGACTGGCGAGCGCGGTGGCCGAGCTCAAGGCCGAGGAGTGGGTCGAGCCCATCGAGGCGGCCGGTAAGGGCTTCGAGGTCGCCACGGGGGCTCTGTCGGTTCTCGAGGCAGCGCAGGCCATCGCGAACACGGAAGCGCTCGATGCCTTCCGCGAGGACCCGAACGAGGCGACGGCCGAGGCCTGGGCTGACGGCGTGACGTCGGCGTTCGAGACGTGTGGCGGCGTCATCGATCTCATCCCCATGCCGATGTCGTTCATAAGGGAGTACTTCACCGGCCTCTTCCGAGCGCCCAAGGCCTATGTGAAGGCTTTCCTGGGCATCATGAAGAAGCGGTATGCCGCCATCGATGACGAGGCCGAGGTCCGTGGCGACAGCCACTTCGACGTGTTCGAAGGGCCCTACACCGGGCTCATGGTGCAGGCCAACGTCCATGACCACGAGGGTCTGTACGCCTGGCTCGTCGCGCACAAGACGATTCGCGGCAAGGCGCTCGCGAGGATCGCCCCGAGACTGCAGAAGGACCTCGTCATCACCGAGATCGGCAAGGACGCGTCTCTCTCGCAGACCACCAAGGACCGCTACATCGCGTTCGTCGGTGCCCAGTGAGCCACGCGCGGTCCGTCGATCGCGATCGCGCCGTTGCGGCCGTGAGGTCGCTCGGCCGGTGAGGGACTTTCGACCTGGAGCTGGCCGCAGTGGCGGCGGGCGACCGACTGGGGGCTCCCAGCGCCGCGCGCGCGAGGAGCGCCTGGCGCGGCTCGTGCGCGTGGTCGAGCGCCTGCTTGCGCGCGGGCTGCCGCCGGATGACATCGAGCGCGTCGTGGCCTCGTGGTTGCCGCCGTTTCGCTTCGCGCCGTCGGACGCGCGCGAGGCCACGCGACGCGTCGGCCTGCCCGCGCTCGGGCGCGGACTGGGCTCGCTCCTGGCGCGCGTCGACGCGCTCGCGGTCGCGGGGTCGGGCGGGGCGCGCTCGCCGGCGCGAGCCCGAGCCCCGCGGCGGCGCTGGCGCGCCTCGGTGCCGGCCGTCCGCTGGACGCGACGGCGCGCCGCCGTCGCGAAGGCCGCGCCCGAGCTCGCGCGCGAGGTCGACCTCGCGGCGGTGCGCATCCACGACGACGACGACGCCGACGCGCTGTGCCGCGAGGTCGGGGCTCGGGCCTTCGCCGTCGGCGACCACATCGCCTTCCGCCGCGGCGCCTTCCGACCGGACAGCCGCGACGGGCTGGCGCTCCTCGGCCACGAGCTGACCCACGTCGGTCAGCAGCGGCGACCAGGCTGCCACGGCCTGCGCGAGAGCGCCGGGCTCGAGCGCGAGGCGCGCGCCATGGCGAGCGCCATCGCTGCGCGCGGTGAGGTCGCGCCGGAGGCGCCTCGGCCGACCCCGCTTCCCGGCGCGGATGCGCCGCGGGCGCGCGCGCCGGACGCGCTCCTCGCCGAGGCCAAGCGGACGCTGGCGCGGCTCCGCATCCGCCCCGGCGCGCTGTTCGTGGTGTGCGGGCGCGTCGCCGGCTTCGACGCCTTCGGCAAGGCGCTCGGCGTGTGGCAGGTGACCGCGCCGGTGCCGCTCACGCCGGGCTACTGGCTCGACGGCCGGGTCGGCGTCGAGGCGTGGTCGGAGCTCGCCGAGCAGGAGGTCATCGACGCGTGCGGCGAGCGCGGCGGCGACATCTGGGTCGTGGCGGCGTGAGGGCCGAGGCCATGCCGCCACGTCGGTCACCTCCGAGACCGCGCTGACCTCGAGCGCATCGGGGCGCTCTCGGCCCGAGGCGAAGGCGTGCACCACCGGCGTGAGCGTGGCGCTACTCCGTCATCGATCGGCGCGATCGCGGTGGGCGGCGGACGTAAGTCCGACCCGCGCGGCACGACCGCGCACCGCGCATGGGGTCGCGGGCGGAGGAGGGGCCATGGCGAAGGATTTCGGTGGACGGGTCGAGGCGGTGACGGGCGAGGAGCGAGAGCAGCATCGGGCGAAGGCGCCGCGGGTCGCGACCGTCGTCGCTCTGGCGCTGGTGGTGGTGGTCGGCGTGGGGTCGGGCGCGGCCCGCGCCGCGCCGGGCGGCGAGGGCATGAGCCCGGTGCAGTGGGCCGTCCTGCAGAGCAAGCTCGCGCCGAGGGAGGCCGAGTGGCCGGGCGCGACGGAGTTCGTGCGCGACCACTTCCTGTCCGAGCTGGTGCTCGGCGCGTTCGTGCGCGGCGACGACGCCCCGGCCCAGGTCGCCGCGGCGCTCACGGGCGAGGTGGGCGCGAGCGGCCTCGTGACCGGGCACGCGAGCCGCATCGAGCTCGCGGCGCCGGCCGACACGTGCTGGCTCGTGCTCGAACACTTCGAGACGAGCGTGGGGTCGGAATCGGCGACGCTCGTGCCCAGCGCGTCTGACTTCCGGGCGGTGCAGCCGTTCAGCTTCAGGCTGGAGGCGGCGGGCCGGTCGACCGCGCCGGCGGCCCATCACCTGGGCTTCTGCACCTCGGCCGCCGTGAGCTGGCGCGCCGACGTGAAGCTCGCCTTCGCCGGCTCGAAGACCGCGTGGCGCTGGGTCGCCGTGCGCTGGGACAAGGCGCGCCTGCCGGCCTTCGTGGCGGCGCGCGTGACGGCCGTCCCGAGCGAGGCCTGCAACCCCGAAGCGGTGCTCGCCGCCATCCTCGAGCCGGTGCCCGGCGCCGTCATCTGGGATCGGCGCGGCCGGCTCGGGTTCCTGGCGACGAGCGACGCGACGTGGGTGCACGCGGTCCTCGCCCTCGGCGACGGGCCCATCGATCACCGCGTCGACGCCGAGCCGATGGCGCTGCCATCCCAGCTCGCGCTGCCCGACGGCTGGACGCCGGCGGCGTGCGGCAACCAGCTCGACCCGAGCGCGCGCGGGCCGTCGCTCGACGCGCGCGTCGCCAAGTGGCAGCGCTGCGAGGACGCCGTGGGCGCGCGCTTCGGTCCGGCCATCGACGCGGCCGAGGAGCGCCAGGGCAACATGGGCGACGACGGCGGCAACGAGCGCGCGCAGGAGCAGGTCGACCGCTTGTACGCGGCCCTCGAGCAGGCGGAGACGGCGCAGTGTGGGCCGCTCTTCGCGCCCATCCAGCGCGACATGGACGCGCTCGTGCAACGTGTCGCCGACCACTTCGCGAGCCGGCCCGCGCTCAGCGGGCCCGACGTCTACACCTACCAGTATCGCAAGGCGCTCACGCTCGACGCGCTCGGCTACTAGTCTACCCCGCGCGAGCCGGATCGCCCGACGCGGGGCCCCGCGGAGCGATTGCGCAGGACGCGCAATGCGCTATGAAAGTCGTATGCGCATGCTCATCCCCGCCGCCTCCCTCGTCCTCCTCGTCGCTTGCGGCAAGAAGGAGACGCCTCCCGCTCCCGATGCCGCCACGGCCGCCACCAGCGCGCCGCCGCCGACCAAGGCGCCCGAGCCCGCGCCCTCGCCGGACGCGGCGCCGAGCGAGCCCACGCCGGCGGTGCCCGCGGCCGACGCCGCGCCGAGCGAGCCCGCGCCGGTGCCCGACGCGGCGCCCACCGCCGAGGTGGCCGGCGATGACCTGCTCGTCTGGACCGACACGGCCGCCGGGCGCGAGACGGTGTGGCTCCACGGCGACGAGGTCGTCGCCACGCGCCCCGAGGCGGTGACGCTCGCCGACGGCAAGCTGTGGGCGCTGGGCGAGCGCTGGCGGACGGTGACGCTGCGCCCGTGCGACCCCGAGACGATGGAGGCCGACCCCAAGGCCAAGACGACCGCGGCCATCGTGCCGCGCCTCGTGGCGAAGGAGCTCGGCGGCGCCGGCGAGGTGGTCGGGAAGGACCCGGCCGGCAGCGACGGCGACAGCTTCGACGGCGAGCTCGAGGCGTCGGTCGGGCTCGACGGCGGCATCGGTGCCGTGGTCTTCGCGAGCGGCGGCACGAGCTACTACGGCTGCGGCGCGGCGCACCCCGATGCCGACTCGGACGTCGGCGCCTTCGACCTCGTGAAGAGCCAGAAGGTGGAGGTCCCGAGCGACGACGCGCTGAAGACCAAGCTCGGGGACGCGCTCCTGGCCGACGCCAAGAAGAACGAGTGCCTCGAAGAGGGCGAGACGATCGGAGCGACCGCGCCCGAGAACGTCCGCCTGTCGTTCGGTGACGGCCGCGGCATGGCCAGCGTCGTCGCCTCGCGCGGCGACCTCGGGCACGCGCGCGCCGCGTGCGAGAACGAGGTCCTGCTCGAGGTGCCGCTCGACGCGACGCTCGGCTTCGGCCCCATCGACGCGCGCGTCGCCAAGGTCGTCGCCGCCCGGCCCGGGACCGGCGCGTTCGGGCTCGCCACGGTGCCCGCCGATCAGCGCGCGGCGCTGCTCGAGCGCTTCAAGTCCGAGCCGGCGAGCTTCCAGCCGAAGCCCGAGGCGGCGCCGGTCGCGGCCGACGACGAGACCGTCACGTCGCTCCTCGCCAAGGGCCGGAAGCTCACCAGCGCCAAGGACTACGCCGGCGCCATCGCCGCCTTCGACGCGGCCGTGGCCAAGGACGCCGGCGCCGCCGCGGCCTGGTCGGGGCGCGGCTACGCCAAGCTCCTCGCCAAGGACGCCGGCGCCAAGGCCGACCTCGAGAAGGCGCTCGAGCTCGAGAAGTCGGACACGCGCTTCCAGGCGGCGGTGTGGTTCAACCTGGGCCAGCTGGCCGAGCGCGACAAGGACCTCGCGGCCGCCAAGAGCGCCTACACCAAGGCCAACGAGCTCAACCCGAGCGACGCCGCCAAGCACGCGCTCGAGCGCGTCAGCAAGTAGCGCCGAGCGAAGCCGGAGCTCACCGACCTTCGAACTCGGCCTCGCGCCGCTCGATGAACGAGCGCACGCCCTCGGCGGCGTCGCGCGTCGCGAAGAGCGGGCGCGCCAGGCCCATGAGCTCGGCCTGGGCGGCGTCGCGGCCGCGCTCGCGGGCGGTGCGCGCGCTGGCGAGCGTGGCGCGGACGGCCAGCGGCGCGCGGCGGGCGATGCGCTCGGCCAGCGCAAGGCCGCGCTCGCGCAGCGTGCCGTCGGGCACGACCTCGGCCACGAGGTTCATGGCCAGCGCCTCGGCGGCGTCGAACTCGTCGCCGCTCAAGAGCCACTTCATGGCGCGCGGCCAGCCGGCCGCCTCGGCGAAGCGCAGCGTGGCGCCGCCGAACGGCATGATGCCGCGGCGCACCTCCATCTGGGCGAAGCGCGTGCCGGCGGCGGCGATGGTCACGTCGGCGGCCAGCATGAGCTCGATGCCGATGGTGAAGCAGTAGCCCTGCACCGCGCACACGACGGGCTTCGTGCGGCGGCGCGGACCGAGGTCGAGCGGGTCGACGACGTCCCCGCCGTCCGGACCGCCGAAGAGCTGCTGGCCCGAGGCGACGGCCGGGCCGACCTCGGCCAGATCGAGGCCGGCGGTGAAGTGATCGCCGTCGGCGAAGAGCAGCGCGACCCACGCGTCGGGGTCGCTCTCGAAGGCCGTGTAGGCGGCCGCGAGCTCGCGCAGCATGGCGGTGGTGAAGGCGTTGCGCTTGGCGGCGCGCGACAGCCCGATGAGGCGGACGTGGCCGCGGGTCTCGACGGTGATGGTGGGCTCGCTCATACCGCCGATGGTCTCACCATCAGAGGTCGGCGCCCAGGATGAATGTCGCCAGCTCGGCGCCCTGCGCCTCGTCGAGGAGCCCGGCGAAGACGACCGTGGCGCCGTCGGCGCGGGCGCCGAACCAGGCCAGGACGCGCGCCGCCTCACCGGTCGCGCCGAGGCGCCGCGCCTCGAGCAGCTGGGCCACGCGCTGCGCGTCGGCCGCGCTCGCGAGCAGCAGCTCGGCCGTGAGCGCGAGGCGGCCATCGCCGGCGTCGAGGCGCACGACGAGGGCCGTCGCGGCGGCGAGCGCCGGGTCGAGCGAGGCGAGCTCGTCGCGGACGTCGCCGTCCACGCGCACCACCACGAACGCGGCCGAGGCGCTGCGGGCCGCCGTCAGCGCCGCCGCCAGCGGGCCGGCGCGAACGCCGCCGTCGCCGGGCGCGGCCAGGACCTGCGCGTAGTCGGGGTCCTCGGCCAGGACCACCAGGCCCGGCGCGACCACCGCGCCGCCGCCCTTCCAGCTGACGCGCGGCGGGGCGAGCGCGTCTTCGGCGCGCGCCTCGGGCCCGAGCACCAGCAGCCAGTCGCGGACCGCGCGCGCCTCGAAGCGACCGGCCACGCCGGTGATGAAGTGCGGGCCGCGGCCGAGCCCGGTCGCGGTCGCGGTGAAGAGCAACGCGTCGGCGTCGAGCGGGTCCACCTTGGCGCCCGGCTTCAGGCCGGACAGCAGCGGGTGCAGCGTCGGCCCGGCCGCGAGCGCTTGCACCAGGCGGCGCACGAAGGGCGACGCGCGGAGTTGCGCGCCGTCGACGGCGACGACCAGCCAGGCCCTCGCGCGGCGCCAGCGACAGGAGCCCGTCGAGGTCGGCGGGGATCGCTGCGCCGGGCGCGACCTCCGGCGGAGGCGTCGCGGTCGGTGCCTCGGGCGCCGGCGGCGTCGCGGGCGGCGGTCCCTTGGCCGCGGCGAGCTCGGCCAGCGACGGGCTGTCGTGGCCGATGGGCTGCGCCTCGGGCTCCGGCGTCGCGGCCTCGCGGCGCAGCGCGTCGAGCGACACGCTGCCGTGCTCGCCGAGCTCGGCCGGGTTCCAGGCCACGGCCGGCACCGGGGCGAGCGGCGCGCCGGCCTCGGCCACGGCGTCGTAGCGCGGCAGCGCCGGCGGTCGGCGCCTTGGCGCCGAAGCGCGCCACCAGCCCGACGACGATCAGCGCGATGCCGGCCGCCAGCGCGGCGCCGGCGCCGAGCCACAGCGGCAGCGTGCGCGCGCGGCGCGGCGGCGGCGCCAGGCGGGCCAGCGAGGGCATGGTCGCGGGCTCGGGCTCGGGCTCGGGCTCAGGCTCGGGCTCGGGCTCGGGCTCGGGCTCGGGCTCGGGCTCGGGCGCGCCGGCCAGCTCGGCGCGCACCTGGCGGCGGTAGCGCTCCTCGAGCTCGGACTTCAGCCGCGCCTCCTCCTCGGCGCGGATGCGGGCCTTCTCCTGCGGGGTGAGCTCACGCATGGCTCACCTCCCGCGCGCCGGCGGGCGCGCAGCGCCAGCCCGCCGAGCACCAGACCGACCGCGACCATGGCCGCGCCGAGGCCGACCAGGAGCCAGCGCGCGGCGCCGCCGCCGCGGCTCGACCTCGCCGGCGTGGGCCACCACCGCGGCGCCGATGGCCTGGCCCAGCACGTTGGCAACCTCGTCGCCGCTGGCCGCGTGCAGCACCTTGCCGCCGGTGCGGCGCGCCAGCCCCTCGGCGGTCGCCAGCGCGGCGGCGTCGTCGCGCACGACGATGGGGTAGATGTGGGCCGGGTCGACGGCCGCGGCGCGGGCGCCGATCGAGTCGGCGGTGTTGCCCATGCTGTCGGGGTCCTTGGCCGGCGCGTCGGTGACGATGACGATGATCTTCGACGGCACGCGGTCGCCGACGCCGCCCTCGGCCGCCTCGCTCTCCCACAGGCCGAGGCCGAGGCTCACCGCGTGCAGCTGATCCTCGGGCGTGTCGCCGCCGCCGTCGGCGGCGAGGCCGTTCAGGAAGGCGAACTGGCTCGCCACGTCGCGCGTGAACGGGCGCACGACGAAGTGCGGCCGGTCGGCCTCCTCGGCCAGATCGCGAAAGGTCACGACGGCCAGCCGGAGGTCGTCGGTCTGCGCCTGGAGCTTGCGGATCGACGCGATGGCGTTGGCGCGCAGCGAGTCGATCGACGACTGCATCGAGGCCGTCGTGTCGAACGCCACCACGATGTCGACCGGTCCTTCGACGAGGTCAGCGTGGTCTCGGCCGACGGCGAGTGCACCATGTCGACGCCGACCTCGGACACGCCGACCCGCACCCAGCCGCGGTCGGGCGTGTCGGCCACCTCGCCGTGCACGTCGACCTCGAGGTACTCCATCGGCAGGCCCTTGGGGATGCCGCGCACGAGGATGCCGACGTCGGTCGCGTCCTTGCCGCCCGGGGCCACGGTGGCGTTCTCCAGATCGACCGTCCACTCGGGCCGCGTCTTGGCCCAGCCGTTCTTCTTCGGGTCCCACACCAGCACGCGAGCGACGGTGAGGCGCGCCGGCCGGTCCGCCAGGTTGGTGACGTGGAGCTGGAGGTGGGCCATCACCTCGTCGCCGCCCGCGCCGCCCGGGCCGGCCGCCGGGTCGCTCACCGGGCGGCCCCAGGCCTCGACGCGCAGCGCGGTGATGGTGGCGCGGTAGGCCGTGAACACGCAGCGGATGGCGGTCTGCAGCGCGGCGTCGGGCGCGCTCGCGAAGTCGGAGTCCTGGTCGACGTCGCCGTGCACCGTGCGGCTGCACTGGCGCACGAGCTCGGCGCCGGCATCGCGCCAGGCCGCGAAGGTGTCGGCCGCGTTGGGGCCGACCATGGCCGGGCTGGCCTTCCAGCCGAAGTACTGCGCGCGCGCGCCGCCGGTCAGCATGGGCGTGCGCTCGGCGACGGGCTTCGCCTCCTGGGCGGCGATGGTGGTCCGGGCCAGCTCGCCTTGCGCCGGGTTGGTCTCCCAGAAGAGGTGCTCCGAGAGCGGCGTGCACAGCGCGAACGACGGGTAGCTGCCCAGCGCGTCGTAGATCGGGCCGTTGTAGTAGAAGGGATCGAAGAAGCCGAAGAAGGCGTCGGCCGACTTGTCGTCGGGCTTGGCGGCGAGCGCCGCGAGGAAGCAGGCGACCGAGGTGCGGAAGGTGCTCGGGCGCACGTCGACCTTCCACCACCAGTGGTTCTCGCGCTGGAGCAGCGTCGTCCCGCCGATGAACGGCACGTGGCGCTCGACGCGCGCGCGCCACGCCGAGCCGTGCGGCAGGCCGGCGATCTTGGCCTCGAGCCGTTGTACGGCGCGGTCGAGGAGCGGGCTCGCGAGCCAGGCGTCGAGGTCGTCGTTGTCCTTGAAGGCGGCGGCCCACGCCTTGGCGATGCCGGTGAGCTGCTCGGCCTCGGTCGGCGTGAGGCCGACCACGTCGGCGTGCTTCGGGCTCAGCGGGTCGGCGATGTAGTGGGCCAGGTAGGCCGCGTAGTGGGCGCGCTGGACGCTGTTGCGGATGTTGGCGGCGCTGAGCCGGCTCAGGTTGGCGCCGGCCGCGGTGGGCGCGTCGCCGCTCTCGAGCCACGGGTTCCAGTAGTGGGCGCGCGCGCTGTAGAGCGGGTTCCAGGCCAGACCGCCGTCGGCTCCGGCAGGCGCCAGCTCGGCGTCGGCGCCGGGGCCGTCGCTCTCGGTCGGGGCCAGCTCGGGCAGCGCCGCGGCCAGGCCGGGCGAGCCGCGCTGGCGCATGCCGCGGTCACAGCGATCGATGCCGTCCCAGCCGTTGATCTCGGCCAGCGTCGGGAAGCCGGACTGCCCGTCTTGCGTGGCCGGGTCGTCCTTCAGGAGGAGCCAGGCCTGGTAGACGATGAACTGGTGGATCGGGTGCGCGCCGGTGCGACGGTCGAGCTCGGCCGCGTCGATCTTCGGCGCCAGGCCGTAGTGATCGAAGAGCCAGAGGAGGTCCTCGCGCTCCTTCTTCGACAGGCCGGCGCCGCCGGTGGCGCTGCCCCAGCCGAGGCCGGGCGCCGGGTCGAGCACGACCGCGCCGACGAGCGCTGTCAGCCCGACGGCGAGGAGCGCCCGCCGCGCGCGCGAGAGGGAGGAGAGAGGGCCGAGGGAAGCGAGGGGGGCGAGGTGCATGACACCTCCGGAGCGGGCCCGAGATCACCCGCGAGGGCGGGCCGCGTGGACCGGTGGTGCAAGCCATGAACCAGGGTCGGGACCGCCTGCGAGGCGGGTCCGCGCCGCGAGGATGCGCGCGCGCCGGGCCGCGTCGCCCGATCGCGCGGGCTCACTCGAACACGGCCGCGCGCCGGCGCGGAGGCGCGGCTCAGTTCCAGAGCTTCGGGTCGTCCTCGGGCGGGCGCGGCGGCTCGTGCACGATGAGCGCCATGTCCTCCTCGGCGATGCGCCGGTCCTCCGACTCGGACAGGCGCGCCATCTGGCGCTTGCGGTCGCGCAGGCGCCACCACGCCGCGAACAGGAAGAGGACCGTCATGAGCGTCCAGATGAGGTTGCCGTCGGCGAAGAGCGTGAAGGGCGTGCTGGTCTTCTCGAGGTCGTCCTGCGCCTTCTCGAAGAGCGACGCCGGGCTCTCGCCGAAGCGCTTGGTGAAGGCGTCGGCGAACGGCACGCCGTCGCCGATGTCGTGGAGCAGCGCGGCCATGGTGGCCGGGCCGGCGCGCCGCGCCAGGCGCTGCACGAAGAGCGCGCTCTGGGCGTACGCGATGCCGACGCGCGTGCCCTGGTTCGGGAAGCTTCGGTCGAGCTCCTCGAAGGTCAGGAGGTGGCCAGTCGAGGCGGCCACCATGGCCTCCTGCAGCCGCCCCGACAGAGCCTCGCCGGCCTGCCAGATGGCGAGCCCCTCCGAGAACCAGCGCGGCAGCGCGCGCAGCTGGCCAGGCGTGGCGAAGGTCTGGGCCAGCACGTGGGCGACCTCGTGATCGAAGGTCTCGGCCAGCGACAAGACCGCCGTGCCGTCGCGCCGCAGCACGATGCGCTGCTGCTCGAGGAAGGTCACGCCGGCCGCCCACTCGCTCATCGGGTTCGGCTCGGGGAAGCTCGCCGCGAAGCGCTCGGCGTCGGCCGCGACCCACACGTCGATGGGTCGCGTCAGGCGGCCGCAGGCGCCGATGGGCGTGCACAAGCGCGCGAGGTGCTCCTCGGCCGAGTCGGCCAGGCGGTCGAGCGTGCCCTCGACGTCCTCGTCGCCGAAGAAGCGGAAGTTGGCGGTCGTGCGATAGGGCGCCGTCCGCGCGGGCTCGTCGGCGTGGGCCACGGCCGCGGCCATGGGCCAGGTGACGACGAGCAGGAGGGCCGCAAGCAGAGCGCGCATGGGCCGAGTCTAGGCCCATCCGCCGGCGGGGCAAGCTAGCGACTTGGGGAGGCGACGGGCTTCAGCCACGGGCGCGCGCCCTGACGAGCAGCTGGTAGGTCACGAGGTCGTGGAGCGATCGACCGAGTGCACCGCCGCGCTCGAGCCACGGCAGCACCCGGCGCGTCAGCCCGTGGAGCGCCGATCCGCCGCCGTGGCGCACGGTCCGCCTCACGAGCTCGGGCTCGAGGCCGGCGCCGCGGAGCAGCTCGAGCGCGGTGGCCACGGTGAAGAAGCGCAGGTGGGTCCGGTCGAGCAGGCCGGCCGGGGCATAGTCCCAGCGCCCGCGCAGCGCGCCGACGAGCACCGAGTAGTGCCCGACGTTGGGGATGCTCGCCACGATGCTGCCGCCCGGCGCGAGGCGCGCGACGTAGGCCGCCAGCACGCCCCACGGGTCGACCAGGTGCTCGAGCACGTCGGCGAAGACGATGCAGTCGGGTGCCGGCCAGTGCGCCGGCAGGCCGTCCTCGGCGCGGCCGACGACGAGGTCGGTCGGCGCCGGCTGCGCGCCGCGCGCGCGCGCCGCGGCCTCGACCGACGGCTCGATGCCGAACACCTCGGTGCCGGGGCGCTCGCGCATGAGCGCGCGCGCGAGGTGTCCCTCGCCGCAGCCGACGTCGACGACGCGTCGGGCGTGCGGCGGGACGAGCGCCAGGATCTCGCGGCGCTCGCGGTAGTAGGCAGGCTTCAGCGGCGCTTCAGTTGGCGCTGCAGTCCACGTAGAGGTAGGTCGCGAAGCCGAGCTTCACCTCGGCGTCGACGCGGCCGTCCGACGTCTTCCAGAGCTGGGTGCCGTTGCAGGTGTGGTCGGCGCTCTCGAACGAGACCTTGTAGGTCTTGGCCTCGAGGTTGGCGAAGAGGGCGTTGCCGACGGCGGTGGTGGCGTCGCCGTCGGTGAGGGTGAGGCCGTCGGCGTAGTACGGGCCGACGCCGTCCTCGGGCGCGATGGTGACCTTCACGCCGGCCAGGCCCTGGGTCTGCCCGACGGCCGGGTCGTACACGCGCACGAGCAGGCCTCCCTTGCCGGTGTCGACGGTCTCGCCGGCGGCCGTGAAGGCCAGGCTCACCGCCTCGGGCTGGAACATCTGCGCCGAGATGCTGAAGTCGGTGTCGCGGGTGATGAAGTTCGAGCGCACCGAGATGAAGCCGGTGGCGGTGACCTCGACCTCGACCTTCTTGTTCGCGGGCAGGTTGCCGATGGTGTAGTCGCCGGTGGCGTTGGTGTCGACGCAGGCGAGCGTCGGCTCGCTGACGAAGCAGATGTGCGCGCCGGCGATGGGCGTGCTGTCGGCTCCGTTCACGAGCTTGCCCGTGTAGGTGATGGTCTTGATGGTGCTGCCGGTGTCATCGCCGCAGGCGACGAGCGGAGCGGCGAGGACGGACGTGACGATGATGGCGGTGACGGTGCGCATGGCGAGTCGCCTACACCACGCCGCGCGCGACGTCCACCGCGTCGCTACCAGACGTTGGCGAGGTGGGCGCCGCCGTCGACGACCAGCGTGTGGCCGGTGATGTAGGCGGCCTCGGCCGAGCACAGGAAGCGGACCGGACCGGCCACATCGACCGGCGTGGCGAGCCGCTTCAGGCTGGTGGCGGCGGCCAGGCGCTGGCGTCGATCGGGATCGGTGCGCGCCTCCATGCGCGGCGTCAGCACGAAGCCCGGCGCCACCGCGTTGACGGTGATGCCGAAGCGGCCGACGTCGGTGGCGAGCCCGCGCACGAGGCCCTCGAGCGCGGCCTTGGCCTGGGCGTACGGCGCGGCGCCGGCGCCTCCGAGCGTGGCGGCGAGGCTCGTCACCGCCACGATGCGACCGGCGCGGCGCGCCATCATGCCGGGCAGGAGGCGCTGCACGAGCAGCGCGAAGGCGTCGACGTCGACGGCCTGGAGGCGCGCGGCGTCGCGCGGGTCGAAGGCGGCGAAGCGCTCGTAGACGAAGCGGTGGCCGGCGGCGTGGACGAGCACGTCGCAGCGCGCGCCGGGCGGGGCCAGGCGGTCGAGCCAGCCGTCGGCCGGGTCGGTGAGCTTCGTGAGATCGCCGGCCACGGCGTGGGCCGGGAGGTCGAGCAGCTGGGCTTCGTCGCGGCCGGTGGCGGTGACGACGAGGCCGTCGGCGGCCAGCGCCTGGACGATGGCGCGGCCGATGCCGGAGCTGGCGCCGGTGACGAGGGCGCTCCGGGTCATGACCTCCTCCTCGGGTGGCGGGCGCGGGGGCTCAAGCGACGACCTCCAGCAGCGCGGCGGCCGCGGTGTAGCCGGCGCCGGCCGTGAGCAGCACGACCTTCGCGCCCGGGCCGATGCGGCCGGCGCGCAGCGCGCGGTCGAGGGCGATGCCGACCGAGGCGCCGCCGACGTTGCCGATGTCGGCGACCTCGAGGGCGAAGCGCTCGAGCGGCAGGCGCATGAGGCGCGCCACGCGCTCGAGGATGCGCAGGTTCGGCTGGTGCGGGACGATCAGATCGATGTCGGCGGGCGTGAGGCCGAGCGGGTCGAGCAGCGCGCGGCCGATCTCCACGAAGCCCTCGACGGCGCGATAGAAGACGTGCGGGCCGTCGACCATGGCCAGCGCGTGCAGGCCGGCCGCGACCGTCTCCAACGAGGCCGGCTGGCGCGAGCCGCCGGCCTCGACGCGGATGGCGTCGTGGCCCGCGCCGTCGGCGCCGAGCGCGGTGGCGACGAGCGCCAGGCGCAGGCCGCCCGCGGCCAGGTCGGGGTCGTCGCCGCGCGCGATGACGGCGGCCGCGGCGCCGTCGCCGAAGAGCACGCGCACGCCGGCCGCGGCGCGGTCGAGGCTGCGCACGCGGCACTCGCCGGCCGCGAGCAGCACGGCGCGGTCGCCGGTGAGCACGGCGCGCGCGGCCAGGTCGAGGCCGTAGACGAAGCCGGCGCAGGCGGCGGCGAGGTCCATCGCCGGCACCGGCCCGAGCTCGAGGGCGTGCTGCACGAGCGGCGCCGTGGCCGGCGAGGGTGGTCAGGGGTGACGGTCGCCACCAGCACGCGCTCGATGGCGCGCGCGCGGACGAGCGCGGGCACGTCGGCCAGCGCGGCGCGGCAGGCGGCGATGACCAGGTCGGAGGTGGCCTCGGTGGGCGCCGCCGTGGCGGCGCTCGACGCCGGTCAGGCGCACGAGCTCGCTCGGGTCGGCGAGGCCGAGGCGGTCGGTGGCGACGACGGTCTCGGGCAGGTGGTGCCCGCTGGCCACGAGGGTCGGCCGCGCGCGAGCGCCGTCGGGGCCGAGCTGGTCGAAGCGCGTCAGCTTCATCGCCAGACGTTATGCCACAGTTCGCTCGGCGAGGCTGCCGGACGGACTCCCGATGGCCAGCTGCGCACGGAAGTTTTGAACCGACGCCCCAGGCCCGTCACTGCCTGCGTTCGCCCTCTCCGAGGTGGTCCCGCACATGGTCAGTCTCCGTCACGTCACCTCCGTCCTCGCCGCCGCCGCGGTCCTCGCCCTGGCGGGCGGCGCGCGCGCGGACGTCCCGCTGCTCAAGGACAACTACTACGAGGTCGGCGCCGCCTACTCGCTCGGCGGCTACGCCTTCCCGCTGTCGCACGGCGACCTCGGCGCGACCGGCGTGCGCATCTACGAGCGCAACGGCTTCTTCGGCAAGGCGCTCTGGACCATCTTCATCGGCGCGGCCATGGCGCTCGGCCAGAGCAACGAGGTCTACCTCGGCTCGGAGTACGGGCCCGGCTACCAGATCGACTACTACCGCGAGAAGACCTACGAGGAGCGCGCCGCCGACGAGGCCGCGCGCGACCAGGCCATGGATGCGGCGTCGTCGAACGAGTACCAGACCGACATCCAGATCTTCTGGCCCAAGGACGGGCTCGGGCAGGCCAAGGGCTACATCCTCTCGAGCTACCCCTTCTCGTTCAACCTCGGCTCGACCTCGCTCGACATCGGCTTCCAGGTCGCGCGCGTCGAGGGCCCGTGCCGGAGGGATGGCGCGGCCAGCGACACGACGTGCCACTACTCGAACTTCGGCATGCCGTTGAAGTGGTCGATCCCCTTGTGGTCGGTCGCGATGCTCGACTTCGAGGCCGACCTCAACTTCCTCGCGCTGGGCGACGACGACGAGCGCACGGTCCACAGCCACCCGCTCAAGGCCGAGCTCACGCTGCACCCGTGGGAGCGGATCTTCGTCCGCGGCGGGGTCTCGCTTCCAGGCTTCTCGACGGATGACCTCGGGCTCCACCTCGAGGCGGGGATCAGGTTCTGAAGATGCGCCACATGCTCGCTCTCACGTCGCTCGCTCTCGCCTCACTCGCCTCCCTTATAATGATGGCGGCGCCCGCCGCCCGCGCCGAGGACCTGGTCGACGGCGACGGCTCGCTGCCGGGCGCGGCCTTCGGCTCGCTCGGCCTGGAGATCGGCCACCTCTCGACCAAGGTCGCGATGCCGAACCCGGTCACGCCCAACCTGGCCGTGCCGAGCGAGCTCGCCGGCTTCTTCGGCCAGGTGCGCCTCAAGGGCGGCGCCTTCCTGCGCGTCACGCGCTTCGGCAGCGAGGCCGGCCTCGAGGGCTCGTTCGCGCTCGGCTACGCCTCGGGCGGCGCCATCGATCCGGCCCACGGCGGGAACCTCATGATCGACCTCTCGGCGGCGCGGTGGCCTCGCTCTTCCGCCTCGACGCCATGGCGCTGTCGCTGAACGTGGCCGGCGGCATGGGCCTCGATCAGGACTCCGCCTACCTCTATGCCGGCGCGCGCATCGAGCTCATGCCGAGCCACGACGTCGGCCTCGAGCTGGCCTACACCTACCACCTCGGCGACACCCACGGCGAAGACGTCACCTGGAAGGACCACGCCTTCGGCGCGACCGTCGTCCTGCGCTCGGTCGGCATCTCGCTGGGCGGCGAGTACCGGATGGGCGACGCGCGCCGCTACAGCGTCGTCACGCCCGGGCAGCCGGCGGTCGAGCGGCCCCAGAAGGACCAGCTGTGGAAGGGCGACTACGGCGCCTTCGTGTTCACGGCTGCCTACAACTGGTTCTGAGCTCCGAGCGGAGCGCCGCCTTCAAGCCTCGCGCCACCACAGCGCGCCGAACGACAGGCCGCCGCCGGCCGAGGCGAACGCGACCGAGCGCGCCGCGTCCGGCGCGAGCTCGCACCAGGCGACGAGCGCGCTGGCCGCGCCGATGTTGCCGTGGCGCGCGAGGCTCGCCAGCTCCGCGCGCGCGTGCACGCGGCGCGCGGTCCCGGCGCGCCCCGTCTGGATGATGACGGTGGCGTCGTCGGGCGCGGCGAGCGCGGCCCAGGCCTCCTTCAGCGCGGCCTCGGCGGCGTCGCCGAAGGCGGCCGGATCGCCGCCCAGGACGAGCGGCTCGCCGCGACCGGGCAGCTCGGCGCGCACCGTCGCGAGGTCGGCGAGGGCCGGTCGGCCACCGAAAAGCGCCTTGACGATCCCGCCCGCGGGCGCTGACGCGTCGTCGCGCGGCGGCGCCAGCACGAGCGGCGCGGCGCCGTCGCCCATGGCCAGCGGCAGCATGCGCTCGTCGGGGTCGAAGGCCTGCGAGAAGGCGTCGGCCGCGGTCACCAGCACGCAGGCGCCCGACTCGGCGGCGAGGCGCGCGCCGTGGTGGAGCGCCCAGAGGCCGCCGGTGCAGCCCGAGCGCACGTCGAAGAAGGCGGCGTCGAGGCCGAGCGCCTGGCCGATGCGCGCCGCCTCGGGGCCGGTCCAGCGGCTGGGCGTCGAGGTGGCGTGGACGTGCGCGGCGATTTGGAAAGGTCCTTGACCAAGCGCGCCCTGCGCCGCGCGCACGGCCAGGTCGAGGGCGCGCTCGCCGCCCTGCACGAAGGCGCGCTGCTCGACGCCGACCTCGGCGCGGAGGTAGGCGAGGAGCGCGTCGCGCCGCGCCGGCGGCAGCCCGGGCGCCAGGCGCGCGAGCAGGGTCGGCGTGTCGATGGGATCGGACGGGAACGCCGTCGCGCGCGCGACGACGCGCGCCGGGACGGGGCCGAGCCGGAGCAGCGTCATGGCCGCGCCCGCCGGCCGAAGCTCGCGCGCGCCTCGCCGCGGCGGAGCTTGCCGCTCGGCGTGCGCGGGATCTGCCCCGAGCCGAGCGGCACCACGCCGGCGACGATCAGATCGAGGCGGTCGGCGATGCGCTCGGCCACGGCGCGGCACACGCTCGCGAGGTCGGCGTCGCCGCTCGGCTCGACCAGCACCGTCACCGGCTCGGGCCCGCCGCTCGGGTCGGGCTCGCCGAAGGCGAGGGCGCCGCGCGCGCACGCCGGGCACCTCGAGCGCGATGGCCTCGATCTCCTCGGGGAAGAAGTGGCGGCCGCGCACGATGATGACGTCCTTGTCGCGGCCGGCGACGACCACCTCGCCGTCGACGAGGAAGCCCTGGTCGCCGGTCCGGAGCCAGCCGTCGGAGAGCACCTCCGCGCTGTGCTCGGGGGCGCGCCAGTAGCCGCGCATGAGCGAGCTGCCCCGCGCCTCGAGGTGGCCGACGGCGCCGTCGCCGAGCGGCGCGCCGCGGTCGTCGACGACGCGCACCTCGACGCCCGACAGCGGTCGGCCGCAGCGCGTGAGCTCGAGGCCGCGCGCGTCGACGACGGTCGCGAGGCGGGTGGCGAGCGACACGCAGCAGGCGTTCTCGGCCAGGCCGTACGACGGGCGCCACACGTCGGCGGCGAGGCCGGCCGGCGCGAGCGTCGCGGCCACGGCGCGGAGCAGCCTGGCGTCGATGGGCTCGGCGCCGGTGACGGCGCCGCGGATGCGCGCGAGGTCGAGCAGCGGCTGGCCGCGCTCGGCCTCGCGCACGAGGCGCCGCGCCGCCAGATCGAAGCCGAAGGGCGGGCCCGACACCAGCGTCACGCCCAGCGCCGAGGCGATGCGCAACCACTGGCCGGGGTCGCCGGCGAAGCGCTCGGTCGGCAGCAGCACCTGCTCGGTCGCGTGCGCCAGCTGGAAGAGCAGCGTGCCGATGAGGCCCATGTCGTGGGCCAGCGGGATCCACGAGCAGCCGAGGTCGCCGGGCCCGAGCTCGAGGCGCTCGGCGATGCCGGCCACGTTGGCCAGCACCGCCGCGTGCGTCAGCGCCGCGCCCTTGGGGTCGCCGAGCGAGCCGGATGAACTGCAGCACCGCGTCGTCGTGCGGGCGCGCGTCGCGCGGCGCGGCGTCGAGCGCGGCCGGCAGCAGCACCTCGAGCGGCGCGGCCAGGGGCTCCTCGGCGAGCAGCGCCGCCACCGCCGGCGTCGTCACCAGCGCGGCGCCGTCGGCCTGGCGGCTCACGCGCGAGCCCGGCGGTAGGTCGCCGCGTCGCCGAAGGGCCGCGGCAGCGGCAGGAAGGCCGGCACCAGGCCGGCCGTCAGCGCGCCGAAGAAGCAGGCCACCGCGTCGCGGCCGTTGGGCAGCGCCAGGAGCAGCGGCCGGCCGACCTCGTAGCGGGCCTGAGCGCCGCGCCGATGCGCGCGGCGTCGCGCGCGAGCTCGGCGTAGCTCACGCGCACGAGGTCCTTCCCGACCAGGAAGCGGATGCCGCGCGCGCCTCGGGCGGCGCGCTCGAGCGCGTCGAGGAGCGTCTCGCTCACAGTGGGACCAGGCTCGTCTTGCGCGCCCCGGTCGCCGCCGGGGTGGCGGGACGCAGGCGCCGAGCGCGCGCACGAGCTCGGCGCGCACGAGCTCGGGCGGCACGGTGCGATGGGCCAGGCCGGCCGCCTCGGGGTCGTGCTCGCGGGGTCGCGCGCGGCCTCGGCCACACCATCCGGCGCGCGCGCCGCCTGCGCCGCGGCCGCGCCCATCTGGAGGACCTCGGCGCCCGGCAGCGCCAGCACCAGGTCGGCGCCGTACGCCAGCACCGAGCCGGCCCCGACCGCGCGCCGCAGGATGACCGCCACGAGCGGCACCGAGCGCCGCGCCTCGGCGTACGCGGCGATGACCTTGGCGCCGTGGACGAGGATGCGCCGCGCCTCCTCGGCGCGCCCGGGCAGGAAGCCGGGCGTGTCGCACAGGGTGACGATCGGCAGGTTGTAGGCGGCCGCCAGCCTGACGACGCGCGCCAGCTTCTGGGCCGCCGCGGCGTCGATGGCGCCGGCCAGCGCCAGCGGCTGCGACGCGACCAGCGCGACCGGGCGCCCGTCGATGCGCGCGAAGCCGGTCTCGACGCTCGGCCCGAAGCCGGCGGCGAGCGGCAGCCAGCTGTTGCGATCGACCAGCGCGCGGCGCACGTCGGCCACGTCGTAGGTCGCGTGCGGCGCCGGCAGCGCGAAGCCGTCGCGCTCGGGCGCCGCGGCCGCGGTCCGCGGAGGCAGCGTCCAGGCGGCCGCGGGCAGGTAGGCGAGGACGGCGCGCAGCGCGTCGAGCGCCTGGCGATCGTCGTCGGCCAGCACCTGGGCGAGGCCGGTGCCGGCATGCAGCCGCGTGCCGCCGAGCGCGTCGAGGTCGCTCGTCTCGCCGAGCGCGCTCGCGACCACCGGCGGCCCGGCCACGAAGGCGAAGGACCGCTCGCGCACCATGGCGACCACGTCGCAGAGCGCCGCGCCGTAGCCCGCCGCGCCGCCGGCCAGGCCGAAGACGGCGGCCACGAGCGGCACGTGGCCCGAGGCGTCGGCCAGCGCGCAGAGCCAGTCGGCGGTGGCGAGGATGGCCGGCACGCCCTCGGGCTCGCGCGCGCCGTCGCAGTCGACGAGCAGCGCCACCGGACGCCCGGCGCGCACCGCGTCGCGCACCGCGTCGGCCGCCAGCGCGGCGCCGACCGCGCCGAGCGAGCCGCGCGCGACGCGCCCGTCCATGGCCACGACCGTCACCGCGCGGAGGTCGACCAGGCCGACGCCGACCACGACGCCGTCGCCGGCCGGCGTGCCGGGCGAGCGGCTCGCGCGCGCGCCGCTCCGCACGAAGGTGCCGGGGTCGCACAGCGCGGCGCAGCGCTCGTCGGCGGCCAGGCGGCCGAGGCGCCGCGCGCGGACCTCAGGCGGCATGGCGCACGACGAAGCCGACCAGGGCCTCGACCGTGGTGACGCCGCGGAACGACTCGGGGCTCACGCCGTCCAGCGCGAAGTCCTGCTTCACCAGGAAGGCCAGGTCGGTGAGCGCCAGGCTGTCGAGGCCGAGGTCGGTGCGCAGGTGGGCCGCGAGCGCGATGCGCTCGGGCGGGACCTGGAAGTCGTTCTGAGGAGCGCGCCTCACGCGCCGGGGTGGCTTCGTCGTGGCTCATGCGAGGGCCTCGCGCCGAGCGATATCACGCGCCGGCGCAGGACCACCAGCGCGCCGAGGAGGCCGGCCGCGACGCCGGCGTCGCCCGCGCTGCAGCCGCCGCAGCCGTCGCCGTCCGCGGTCTCCACCTCGACCGCGGCCTCGGCGCCCGCCTCGGCGGCGTCGGCGGCGTCGGCCTCGACGCTCGGCTCGGGGCTCGCCTCGACGCTCGCCTCGGGCTCGGGCTCGGGGCTCGCGCCGCAGTCGCCCAGCGGCGCGCCGGTCCAGTTGAAGGTCCCGAGGTCGGGGCTGACGAGCTTCAGCGCCAGGCCGCCGGTGCCGGGCGCCGGGCGCGCCAGGTCGAAGGTGATGCCCGCGCTGTCGCCGCCGGCCAGCGTGCCGACCACGGCCTTGGCCTCGTCGCCGGTCGTCGTGCAGGTGCCGGCGTCGCAGCGGATGGCGTCGGCCGAGGCGCCGACGGGCAGCGTGGCGATCACCACCAGGCCGGTGAGCGCCGCCGCCGACGGGTTGGTCAGCGTGAGGGCGATGGCCTCGCCCTCGGCATCGCACGTCAGCGCCTCGTCGAGCGTCAGGGCCGGCGGGTTGGCGACCACCATGAGGGCGCGCGCGAAGCCGGCGTTGGGCACGCCGGGCGCGGACGCGGTGCCGTAGAGGACGCTGGTCGTGCCGTCGGCGACGGCCGGCGCGCGCGCCGTCAGCACCAGGTCGAGCGGCCCGCCGCCGCAGCCGCCGAGCGTCGCGCAGCCGGCCCATCCATAGTAGCCGGCGTCCTCGGGCGCCCAGCGGAAGGTGCCGTCGACGTACGACGCGGTGGTCGGCGCGCAGCCGGTCGACGGGTCGGGCGCGAGGTCGATGCTCCAGCCCTCGGGCGCCGCGAAGCTCAGCACCGGATCGACCACCGGCTCGCGCTGCTTGGCGCGCAGCGTGACGCTGACGTCGGCCTCGGGATGGGCCAGGGTGGGGCTGCCGAAGAGGGCCGGCTCGAGCCCCACCGAGCCCGACGTCAGGCTCCCCGGCAGGAACGAGCGCGTCAGCGTGGCGGTGCGGAGCGCGCCGCCGGCCTGGCTCCGCGACGCCATCGAGGCGGTGATGGTCACGGTCGCGTCGTTGGTGCAGGGCGAGCGGATGAAGACGAAGCCGGCGCGCCGGAGCCACAGGTTGTCGTACGGCAGGCCGTCGTCGAAGTCGGCGCGCGGCACCAGCACGAGGTCGCTGAACCAGGTGAGGAGGCCCGGCCCGTCCATGCCGATGGCGAGCGCCTCCCAGGTCGTCGGCGTGCAGCTCGCCCGCGCCGCGTCGAAGTCGTCGCGCGTGGCCAGCGGGGCGAGCCCGTCGCGCGCGCAGGTCCACGGCTCGAAGGGCGCGAGCTCCTCGGGCACCGGGCCGCGGTCGCTCACCAGCGAGAGCCCACCCAAGGCGACGCCGGTCGTCAGCGCGCGCTCGAAGTGGTAGCTCACGAACGGGTCGAGGACCGGCCCGTCGGTCGCGAAGCGCACGCCGGGGGTGTAGGCCGAGGAGCTCTCGTAGAACGAGAGCTGGGGCTCCATGGCGCAGAAGGAGCCGCTCGGCAGCACGTCGAAGGCCATGTCGCCCGGCCCGAAGCTGTGCTCGAAGCTCGCGACCGTCTCGCCGCTGCCGCTCGAGAAGCCGTCGGCCGAGGTGGCGGCGAGGGTCACGCGCGCGTCGCCGCCGGACGCGTCGAGGTCGGCGCAGGGATAGAACACGTCGAGCATGACGACGGCGTAGGCCCCGGGTGCCAGATCGGCGAAGGTGGCGCTGGTGGCCCACGGCTCGAAGCCGCCGAGCGCGCTGGGCGTCGTGCCGGGGGCGCGCCGCTCGGCGTGGAGGATGCGCGCGCCGCCCGTGGCGGTGGCGGTGATGGTGGTGCGGAAGGCGGCCGGGGTCGGGCCAAGCGCGATCATCTGGATGCCGACGCGCGACACCAGGCCGGCCTCGCCCTCGGGCGAGCGCGCGAAGCCGAGCGTGCCCTCGGAGGTCGCCTGCGCGTTCGGCGGGGCGCCGGCCGGCGCGCTCACCGACAGCGTCGTGGCGGCGCTGACCGCGCTGCCGCCGGCCGTGGCGTCGAGCGTCACGCGCGCCGGCGCGGTCTCGCCGGCGTGCGCGCCCTGGGTCCCGAGCGGCGGGCCGAGCATCACGCTGAGGCGCCCGATGGCGAGGCCGTCGTCGGGCGCGGCCAGGTGATCGATCTGGAAGGTGCAGGCCTCGGCGTCGCAGCTCGCCGACCAGGCGGCGGGCGCCAGCGGCGTCGGCGCGGCGCCGCCCGGGAACGGGCTCTGCCAGCGCACGACGACGTCGTCGAGCGCGCCGCCTTCGAGCGACCAGGTGATGGTCTGGCGGTTGTCCTGCGCCGCGAGTGCGACCGCGGCCAGGTCGAGCCGGACGGTCGGCGCGGCGCGGGCGACCCCGGCGGCGAGGATGAGCGCGAACGACGACGTGAGCATGCGCGTGACGGGCCCCATGCGCCCGTGGTCTAGCACGACGCCGGCGGCCTGGCACGCGGCCGGGGATCGATCAGGCGGCGCCCTGCGAGCGCCACAGGCGGCGCCACTCGATGCGGGCCGCGTGCGCGCGCAGGAACTCCTCGAGCCCGGCGTCGCCGCGCACGATGGCGGTGACCATCGACGCGTGCTGCCGGCCGCGCTCGAAGTGGCTCACGATCCAGAGGTCGGCGCCGTCGCGCTCGGTGAGCACGAAGCTCCGGCCATCGAGCGCGCCGCCACGGACCACACCCTGCCAGATATGACTGCGACTCGTCGTGCGATTGCTGGACTCCATGCCGACAGCAACGCGCGCACCGATCCGGCTGATTGTAGGTTTTTGTCAATTCCACGCGCAGGCCGCCGCGCCGCGACCGCGCCGCGACCGCGTCGCGACCGCGTCGCGTCTGCGTCACGTCGGGTCACGCGGCGTCACGCCCGACCGCGAGTCGGGCGGCCTGCGTTCGGAATTTGTCATATTCGCCGACGCGCTGCCGGCTCAGGGCGCCGGCAGCGTCGGGTCGCCGAGCGGGATCTCATAGAGGGCGCCGCCGTCGAAGTCGATGAACGCCGGGCGGTCGGCCACCGGCCAGCGCCCGAGGAACGGCGCCGGCGCGAGCAGGCCCGGCGCCCACGCGAAGTCGAGGCCGCTCGCGCCGCGGAAGAGGTAGCCGCCGGCCACCAGATCGGGCTTGCCGTCGCGGTCGAGGTCGACCACGCCGGTGAGCCGGACGTCGATGCCGTCGTCGGGCAGCGGGTCCTCGAGGCTGCCGGCGTCGACGAAGACGCCGGGGGCGGTCTGGCGCACGAACACGAGACCCACCCAGGTCCAGCCGCCCTCGGTGCGGTCGGCGATGCCGACCACCAGATCGTCGTCGCCGTCGCCGTCGAGGTCGGCCTTCCAGAGGCCGCGGTACTCGAAGGACGGGTTCGGCGGCAGCGCGTGCGAGCCGACCGGCGTCAGGGTGGAGAGCGCGTAGTCGGGGGCGTAGACGCCGATGGCGGCGGCGCTGCCCTGCAGCACGGCCACCTCGCGCGCGGCCTGGCCGTCGCTCGTGGCCGCGAAGTCACCCACCGCGAGCCCGGCGCCGAAGAGGCCGCTCGAGACGAGGACCGTCGTCGGCGTCGCGAAGGTGCCGGCCAGGGTCTGGCGCGCGACGAACAGCGCGTCGGCCTGGCCCGAGATCGACTCGACGGTGCCCACGAGGTCGTCGAGGCCGTCGGCGTCGAGGTCGGCCACCGCCGCGGCGCCGAGCGGGCCGGTGAGCGCGATGGGGGTAGGCGTCGGGTCGACCTGGCCGAGCGTCGGGGTCGGCCCGTAGAACCAGAGCTCCGACTCGCCCTCGGCCCACACCACGAGGCCCGGGTTGCCCATGCGGGCCCACGCCGTCGGCATCGACTCGTGGAACGAGACCGGGTCGAGGTCGTCGAGCGTCTGGCGCGAGCGCTTCAAGCCGATGGCGGGGCGGCCGCGATAGATCGAGACCTCGGCCACGGTGCCGTCGCCGGTGTCGACGCCGGAGGTGAAGGCGGTGAGCTCGCTGATGCCGTCGCCGTCGAGGTCGGTCACGACGGCGCCGCCCTGGTCGGTGGAGGCCGGGACGAAGCCGAGGCCGTCCGCGAAGCGCGGATCGGAGCCGGACGCGCCGCGGCCCGAGAGGACGGTGAGGCCCTCGCTGGCCGCGCTCACGAGGTCGAAGCGGCCGTCGCCGTCGACGTCTTCGAGGCTCGAGGCGTCGGCCACGGTGAGGGTGTGCTGGTAGTCGTAGGACATCGGATCGCGGTGCATGATCCAGCCCTCGCTGTAGCCGCAGCGGAGGAAGATGTCGGGGGCGTCGTCGCCGTCGTAGTCGCGCAGCGCGAAGTCGGTGCCCTCGGCGCCGAGCTGGCACTCGGACGGCACCGAGACGCTCGAGACCTTCGAGAAGAACGAGAACGAGAACGACCACAGCGCGAGGTCCTGCGACTGCTGGTCGGGCGCGGGCGCGAGCGTCACGAGGACCGGCTGGTAGCTCGTGAACGCGAGCTCGACCTGGCCCGTCGCGAGCTCGTCGAGCGCGCTGCAGGCGGGCGAGTCCCAGCCCGTCGGCGACGAGCGCGCGAGGCACAGCTCGAGCGTCCCGTCGACGTCGACGACGGCCATCGGATCGAGCCGGCCGTCGCCGCTCAGGTCGGCGAGCCAGGAGCGCTGGATGCGCCCGGGCGCGTCCATCATGACGCCCTTGGCGGTGAGCTGGCCGCTGCCGTCGTTGGCCCACCAGCTGAAGGTCGAGTAGCCCACCACGGCCAGGTCGTCGTCGTCGTCGCCGTCGATGTCGCCGGCCTGGAGCTCGCCGTCGACGCCGCTCGCGACGAGCGTCCTGAGCACGCGGCCGTTGGCGCTCGACTGCATGGCGTAGGCGGCGTCGGCGGCGGTCCACGCCGTGTCGAGCACGCCGTCGCGGTTCCAGTCGGCGAGGGTCGGCCGCGACTGCGACGCGCCGCCCAGCGGCATCCACACGTCGAACGCGCCGTGGCCGAGGCCGCGCGCGAGCTCGGTGGTGCGCGCCAGCGACGGGTAGTGGGCCTGGAAGACGCCGACCGCGTCGAGCCAGCCGTCGCCGTCGACGTCGGCCAGGCGGTAGCCCTGCAGATCGGCCGCGCCGGCGCTGCGCACGTGGTCGGGGCCCTCGGCGGCGGGCAGGCCGCAGCCGGCCGGCCGCGGCATGCGGGCCACCTCGAGGAAGGTGTCGCTGCCGGCGACGAGGTCGGCCCTGCCGTCGCCGTCGCTGTCGGCCGCGATCACGTCGCCGCTGGTCGGCAGCGCCGAGGACGCCTCGAGCGCGAAGGTGCCGTCGCTGGCGTAGACGAGCAGCCCGCCTGCGACGAGGTCGAGCATGGCCACCTCGGTCAGGCCGTCGCCGTCGACGTCGGCCGCGGCGATGGGGCCGTAGGCCGAGCCGACCACCACCGGGACGCCGAGCGTGCCGGGTTCGGACGGGTCGCCGCGCAGCGCGTAGACCGAGCCGTTGCTGCTGGTCGCGACGAAGTCGACGGCGCTGTCGGGCGGCAGGTTGGCGGCGCTGTCGCTCACCTGGGTGGCGACGACGTCGGTCACGGCGGCGAAGCTGCGCTGGTCGGCGATCGCGAGCTGACCGGCGAGCCCGCTCGCGATGAGCAGGCCCTGGTCGGTGCCGACGGCGACCTCGGGCAGGCCGTCGAAGTCGATGTCGACGGCGGCGAGCGCGCTCGGCGCGGCGGCGAGCGCGAGCGTCGTGAACGCCCAGGCCTCGGTCCGGCGCGCGACGACGAGCTGGTTCGGGGTGGTGCAGGTCACGACGAGCTCGTCTTTGCCGTCGAGGTCGACGTCGAGCGCGATGACGTCGCGGATGCGTGCCGACGGCGACTGGCCGCAGGGCGTGAGCGTGGTGTCGGGCACGGCGCTGGTGACGGTGCCCGGGCCCTGGACGAGGAACTGCTCGACGTGGAGCGCCGCGGTGTTGGCGGGGACGAAGAAGATCTCCGCCTGGCGCGCATCGCCGCTGTGGGCGTGCCCGGCGATCGACGGCAGCGCGAGGCCGCTGACCGGGAAGGCGAGGTCGTCGGAGGCGCCGTCGGCGAAGCGGATGGAGAGGCCGTAGAACGAGGCGCCGTTCTTCACGACGCGCGCCAGGTCGACGCGGCCGTCGCCGTCGAGGTCGGCGGCGATGGGCGGTCCGCCGGCGGTGCCGGCGAAGGCCGAGGTCAGGGCCTGGACGGCGAGCGTGGGCGAGACGTCGATCGAGAGGGCGCTCGAGTCGTCGGAGCCGGCGTAGATGCTGCCGTGCACGCGCGCCGTGACGCGCAGCGCGGTGTCGAGCGCCGCGCCGGGCGCCACGTCGGCGCCGGCGTCCCACATGAAGTGGTAGCTGCGGCCGGCGGCCGAGGTGGCGCGCCGCTCGGGGCCGGTCGCGGCGGCGAGGACGGACGATGCGGGGTACCACGCGGCGAGGCCGCCCACGTCGCGCTCGTACTCGACGCGCACGTCGACGGGCGCGGCGCGGTCCTGGGCCACGGTGTAGGCGACGTCCCAGCACGACGGGCCGCCGCTGATGCCGTCGATGGTGACGGTGGGGGGCGCCCAGTCGACGCTCATGATGAGCGTCTCGTTGGCGGCGGTCAGGCCGGGCGAGCGGGCCGCGAGGTTGAAGCTGCCGGCGCGATCGTAGGTGAGGTCGTCGAAGGTCGCGCGGCCGTGGACGCTCATGACGGTGAGGCTGCCGCCGAGCTTGCCGTGGGTCGGGTTGTAGCCGTTGAAGGCGACCGTCACCGGCACGGCGGCGTCGCTGACGTTGCCGCCGGCGTCGCGCACCTCGACCGTCAGCGGCTGGCCGTCGAAGTAGCGCAGCGGCGCGCCGGCGTAGCTGCGGTTGCCGTAGGCGGTCCACACCAGCGCCGACGGAGCGCCGGCGCGCACGACGACGTCCATGTGATCGCTGAAGCCGCCGAAGGTCGCGACGAAGGTCTTCGTGCCGCTGGCGCTGCAGGTGTAGGTGCCCAGCGCAGCGGGCGGCAGCGTGGCGCTGGCGGGGCCGCTGCAGCCGGAGGGGACGCTGACGGTGGCGCTGCCGGAGAGAGCGAGGGTGTTCCCCTGGGCGTCGCGGCCGGCGAGGCTCAGGCCGAAGCTGACGCCGGCGTCGGTCGGGCCGGCCGGGCCGCTGAGCGCGACCGCGGCGAGCGCGC
The DNA here is from genome assembly GCA_046351155.1 of Myxococcota bacterium. Lineage (GTDB taxonomy): Bacteria > Myxococcota_A > UBA9042 > PHBI01 > PHBI01 > JAXLYZ01. Next base: position 1,029 of record JAXLYZ010000013.1, on the reverse strand, counting down.
CGGCGGTGACGCTGGCCTCCTGGAAGGTGGTCTTGGCGCCCTCGGTGATGGTCACGCGGCGGGTGCCGACGGTGACGAGCTTGACGTTCAGGGTCTGCTGGCCGGCGACGAAGGCGATGCTGGCGGGCGCGGTGGCGCCGGGGTCGGTGACGGTCACGGTGGCGGTGCCGGTGTAGCCGGTGGCGACGTTGCCGAAGGCGTCCTTGGCCTTCGCCGTGAGGGTCGTCGTGGTGCCGGCGACGAGCGCCGCGGGCAGGCCGGTGAGCTCGAAGCTGGCGGCCGCTGCGGGCGTCACGCTGGCCTCCTGGAAGGTGGTCTTGGCGCCCTCGGTGATCGTCACGCGACGGGTGCCGACGGTGACGAGCTTGACGTCGAAGGTCTGCTGGCCGGCGACGAAGGTGATGCTCGCCGGCGCTGTGGCGCCGGGGTCGGTGACGGTCACGCTGGCGGTGCCGGCATAGCCGGTGGCGACGTTGCCGAAGGCGTCCTTGGCCTTGGCCGTGAGGGTTGTCGTGGTCCCCGCGACGAGCACCGCGGGCAGGCCGGTGAGCTCGAAGCTCGCCGCGGTCGCGGGCGTGACGCTCGTCGACCCCACCACCTCGAGCGTCGGGCTGACCGTGGCGGTCAGCGTGCGCGCGCCCGCCGTCCGCAGCGTCGCCGTGAAGGTCGCGACGCCGGCGTTGAAGGTCACCGGGTCGGCCGAGAACACCACCGCCGGGTCCGACGACGACAGGTCGGCCGCGCCGTTGAAGTCGCTCGCGACGTTGCCGAAGGCGTCCTTGGCGGTCAGCGTCAGGCTCTGCGCCGCGCCCGCCGTGACCGTCGCCGGCAGGCCGGCGAGCGTCAGCGACTTCGGCACCGAGACCACGACGCTCGCCTCCTGGAAGGCCGAGCGCGCGCCCTCGGCCAGCGTCACGCGGCGCGTGCCGACCGTCACCAGCGTCACGTCGAACGCGACCTGGCCCGCCGCGAAGGTCACCGTCGCCGGCGCGGTCGCGCCCGGATCGGTGACCGTCACCGTCGCCGTGC
>JAXLYZ010000012.1:0-235180 GCA_046351155.1 Myxococcota bacterium | reverse complement strand
CGACCAGGCCGGCGCTGGCGCTCGGCCCGGGCCACCTGGTGTGGCGCATCGGGCTCGGCGTCGTGAGCCGCGACGAAGCCGCCCGCGCGCACGACGCCGGCCACGCCTGGCTCGTCAGCCTCGACGCCCACGACGGCGCCATCCTCGGCCTGGCCGACACCACGCGCAGCTGCGAGGACGGCGTCGCCGGCACTGTCGTCACCTCGTCCGAAGGCCTGCGCGCCGGCATCGACGGCGTGCCCGCCGCGACGCACCCCATCGAGACCTGCGAGTCGAGCTTCAGCGACACGTGGTACCTCGAGGACCACCGCCAGCACGCCGACATCCACGTCTACGACGCCTCGGGCTTCAGCGGCCCGGCGACCGCCGGGGCCTGGTTCGACGCCTGCGTCCAGCCGGCCTGCTTCGCCGTGTCGGGCGACGACAACACCTGGACCGCCGACGAGTTCCAGGCCAGCGACTACCGCAACATCGAGCGCGCCGAGGGCTACTACCGGGACGTCCACGGCCGCGACGGCGCCGACGACTCGGGCGAGGACATCGAGGTCGCGAGCGGCATCGACTACGACAACGCCACCGGCATGGGCATCTTCCGCACCGTGGCCTTCGGCCGGCCCGTGCCCGAGCGCGGGCTGCCGTCCTACGGCGTGCTCGACGTCGCCGCCCACGAGCTCACCCACGTCGTCAGCTGGCACGAGTGGGTCGGCCTCTTCGACTACGGCTTCGAGGGCACGCTGCACGGCGTCGAGGGCGCCGTCGACGAGCACATGGGCGACATGATCGGCGCCTTCGTGCAGTGGCGCTCGGCCGACGAGGAGTGGCTGCGCGGGCTGCGCTGGGCCTTCAACACCGAGCGCATGTACGGCTACAACTACCAGTTCCACGCCGCGCTCGACGCGTACGCCGCCATCTACGGCGCGCGCAACTACTACCTCGGCCAGGACGGCTACACGCCGCGCGCGCACATCGACCAGCTCTACGTCGGCCCCGACGACGGCGGCGGCGTCCACACCAACGCCGTCATCCTCGGCCGCGCCGTCTACCTCTACGCCGAGGGCGGCCGCGTCGACGCCGACCCCGACGACCGCCCGCTCTTCGGCTGGCCGGCCGATGCGCCGCGCCATCGCGTGAGCGGCATCGGCATGGCCAAGGCCGAGCGCATCACCTACCACACGCTGGTCACCTCCGAGCTGGTGACGCCGTTCGGCGAGATCGGACTCGGCGACCTCGAGCAGGTCGAGCAGGACGCGACCGGCATGCGCCGCGAGCTCGAGCGCTTCGCGGCCATCGACTTCGCCTCGTGCCTGGCGGTCGCCGCCGCCGACGGCTGGCGCGTCGAGACCTGCGCCGCGGTGCGGAACGCCTACGCCGGCGTCGGCCTCATGGAGCTCGACGGCGACAGCGACGGCCTCGCCGACTCGCTCGACAACTGCCGGCGCGCGGCCAACGCCGACCAGGCCGACCAGGACGGTGATGGCGTCGGCGACGCCTGCGACGTGTGCCCGACGGTGGCCGATGGCGACCAGGCCGACCAGGACCAGGACGGTGTCGGCGACGCCTGCGCCTGCTTCCCGTGCGCCGGCGCCGACGCCTGCGCCCTCGCCTCCTGCCAGCACGGCCAGTGCGTCCTGACGGCGCGCGTCTGCGACGACCGCCGCGACTGCACGCTCGATCGCTGCGACGCGGCGCTCGGCTGCCTGGCCGATCCGAGCGCGTGCCCTTGCAGCACCGACGCCGACTGCGACGACCACAACGCCTGCGACGGCGTCGAGCGCTGCGGCGACGGCGGCACCTGCCTCGCCGGCACGCCGCCCGGCTGCAACGACGGCGCGGCCGCGTCCATCGACTCGTGCGCGCCCGCGGTCGGCTGCCGCCACATCGCCAAGCCGGGCCAGGCCAAGCTCGTCGTGGCCTGCCTCGACGCCGCGACCGAGTGCGACGATCACAACGCCTGCACCCGCGACGGCTGCGACCCGCTCGGCGGCTGCCGCCACGACCTCGTCGACTGCGACGACGGCGACACCTGCACGACCGACGATCACTGCGACACGAACGGCGAGTGCAAGGGCGGCGACGCGCGCGACTGCGACGACGACGACCCGTGCACCACCGACGCGTGCGACCCGAAGACCGGCTGCACCCACGTCGACAACACCGCGCCGTGCGACGACGGCATCGCCTGCACCGCGAACGACAAGTGCGACCACGGCACCTGCCGGAGCGGCCCCGACGCCTGCGACGACAACAACCCGTGCACCACCGACGTGTGCGACGGGCTCGCCGGCTGCAAGCACTTCGACGCGGTCGGCGCGTGCAGCGACAACAACCCGTGCACCGTCGGCGATCACTGCGAGGCCGGCGTGTGCCACGCCGGCGACGCGCCCAACTGCGACGACGGCAAGCTCTGCACCGTCGACGACTGCACCGCCAACGGCCTCAGCGCGACGTGCTCGAACGCCTATGATCAGAGCTGCCTCGATACCAAGGTCGCCGGCGGCTACTACGGCCTCGCGACCTTCGCGCTCGACGAGAACGCGAGCCAGGCCGGGAACTTCGACTGCCTCGGCTCGGCCGCGCTGACGCTGGTCACGGGCGGCGCGACCGACGTCCTCACCGGCTCGGCCAGCTGCGACTGGGAGCTGTCGCCGAACCCGTCGAACCACGTCGTCCTGATGCAGCTCTCGGCGCTCGACACCGGCGAGAAGGGCACCCTCCACCTCGAGACGACCAACATCCTGGTGCGCCATTTCGCCGGCACGCTGGTCGCGACCGGCGCGCTCAAGACGACGCTCACCTGGGACGCCTACGTCACGACCGACTTCGGCAACCCGCAGGTCATCTCGCAGGCCGTCGGCACGACGCTGGTCCTGCCGAACCAGTCCGCCCAACGCGACGTCGCGTTCGTCCTCGACGCCGACCTCTCCGACGCCGAGGTGCCGCTGTGCTGCCTCGGTGACGGCACCTGCTTCCCCGGCGGCCAGGACCTCTGCGACAGCGTCGGCGGCCAGGCCACTGCGCCGGCCGCGAGCGGCGAGTGCTGCCTCGACTCGGGCAACGGCGTCCACTGCGTCGACACGCCGGCGGCCTGGTGCGAGGCCACGCCGGGCGCCATCTACTCGGGCGCCAAGCCGTCGGCTTGCTGCCTCGCGTCGGGCTGCGCGCAGCTCGCCGACGAGGACTGCGCGGCCGCGGGCGGCACCTACGCCGAGGGCCTCGACTGCAGCGACGGCGACGACGACGGCTTCGCCGACGCGTGCCCGGCGCCCGCCGGCTGCGGCCAGCCGGGGCTCGCGACGTGCTCGCTGGTCGGCGGCACGCTGCGCATCACGCCGACCGGCTTCATGACCATCCCGCTGCCCGGCCTCGGCTGGACGCCGGCCGGCACCAACAAGTGGACGACGCTCCAGGACTTCAGCTTCGACGTCGCGGGCAAGACCGTCACCATCGGCGTGCCCGCGCTCGTGACCGTCGACTGCAACGACGGCGTGTCGGTGAACGGCGCCCTGCGCATCCCGGCGCTGTCGGCGGCGGGCTTCGATGTCGCCGCGCCGACCGCGAGCGCGCCGAGCTTCACGCTGTCGTTCAAGCTCGGCCAGGACCTCGCGTCGCTGAACGCACCGCTGTCGGACTGCCGCACCTACCTCGCCTTCGAGGGCGACTCGAACTTCACCATCGGATCGGGGTCGGACCAGTCGGTGCTCAACAACGGCTCGCACGTGGTGCTGGCGATCGACCCGAACGACCCGGGCTTCTACGGCAGCGCCGAGGGCAACATCCTCGACGGCCCGTCGAAGGGCCTCCTGAAGCGCGTCGGCTTCGGCGTGTCGCGCGGCGGCTTCCTGAAGTGGGTGTCCGAGTTCGCCGTGCCGCCCGCGCCCGGTCGACCGCCCGAGGGCACGACCATCTTCGGCCACGTCTACGCCAGCGGCGACTTCACCATCCCGCTCCCGGGCGGCGTCATGGGCGTCGAGGTCGACGGCGACGCGGTGTTCGACCTCGGGCCCTTCCCCGAGGCCGGCGAGGCGGTGCTGGCCGGCATCCTGGCCGGCGACATCGGCGCCATCGACGACGCGCTGACCGACCTCGGCAGCGACGTCACCAGCGGCCAGGTGCTCGACGAGATGGCCTACGGCGTGAACGCCCACGCCATCAGCCTCGACGTGCGCGACGTCGGCACGTTCAAGGTCGGCCAGGGCACGCTCGTCGCCGAGCACAACTCGATCCGCTTCTCGGCCGACGTCGGCAGCCTCGACGCGGTGCTGCCCGACCAGACCGGCGGGAAGCTCCAGCCGCTCTTCGACGCGCTCGACAAGTTCACGGTGAAGTCGGTCTACCACGCGACCGGCGTCGTCGATCCGAGCGGCTTCGAGCTCACCCTGAAGGTCGATCTGGCGTTCGGCCCGGTGGCGCTGAACGGCACCGGCCTCACCATCAGCTACCGCGACGGCGGCTTCTCGGTCAGCGTCAGCGATCCGTCGCTGAGCTTCGACTTCATGGGCTGGCTCGAGTCGCTGAAGGACTTCGTCCACTGCGACTTCTCGAAGAGCGAGGTGGGCTGCAACGTGGCCGGCTTCGAGGTCGGCAAGATCGCCTTCTCCAGCGACCACGGCCACACCCGCCTGTCGATGGAGTCGGTCGTGCCCGGCGCCGTCGGCAAGGTGACCTTCTCGGCCGACGTCACGAGGAACGGCGCCTTCGTCCTGACCGGCACCGCCGCCATCCAGATGGGCGCCTTCCAGACCGCCGAGGCGACGCTGGTGCTCTCCGACGAGGGCGTCCGCGTCATCGCGGTCATCCCGCAGGTGAGCCAGACGCTGACCTTCGACGGCACCATGTACTACGACGGCAGCTTCGTCCTGGCCGGCCTCGGCACCATGGGGCTGGTCGGCTTCATCACCATGGATGCGAGCGCCAGCCTGTCGTACTGCCCGAGCGCATCGACCTGCGCGTCCAAGGGAAACCCGGTCGGCGACCTGGTGCTGCTCGTGAACGGCAAGGTGAATACGCCGGTCGGCGACGCCACGCTGGAGGGCGAGCTGACGCTCGACGGCGGCGAGCTGAAGTACGATCTGACGGGCGACGCCGACTTCTCGCTGGGTGGCTTCGCCAGCCTCGACGGCACCATGCGCGTGACCAACATCGGGCGCTTCGGCGCCTACCTGCACGTCGCGCTGGACCTGCCGCTGGTGACCGGCAACGTCGACGGCGAGCTCTTCTCGGACGGCGATTTCACGCTGGCCGGCGACGGCTCGCTCGACATCCCCGGATTCTCGAATTTGGCACAAGCGCATATCGCCGTGTCGAAATCGAAGGGCGTGCGCGTGTCGTCGTCGCTCGGCGTGTCGGGGGCGCAGCTCGCGTTCGAGGGCCGCGTCGGACCCGACGGATTCGTCTTCACCGGCTACAACGACTTCAGCCTGCTCGGCTTCCACCTCGGCGGAAACGTGACGTTCTCCGGCAACAACGCGGGCGGCGACCTGGCGTTCGCGGGCGGCATCGACGTCGGCGGCAACGGCGTCGACGTCACCGGGCACGTGGCCTCGTCGGGACAGTACAGCTTCACCGGCAAGTCGTCGCTGTCGCTCTTCGGCTATCAATTGACGCAGGCGAATGTCACTTTCGACAACACTGGTTTGTCACTCGCCGGCAAGATGAACGTGCTCGGCATCGCCACCTTCGACATGTCCGGTCGCATCGACTCGAGCGCCAACTTCTCGCTGCACGCCGGCGCCACGGCGGCCACCTTCCCGGGCGGCCTCGACGGCCAGCTCTCGGCCGGCATCGAGAAGGTCGGCACGCGCGTCACCGTGCACGGCTCGGGCTACGCCAACTTCTTCGGAGCCCACGCCGACGGCTCGTTCGTGGTGTCGTCGTCGGGTCAGTTCTCGTTCACCGGGCACGTCGGCTTCGGCTGGAGCGGTGGCAACCTGTCGCTAGAGGGCGACGTGACGGTGCAGGTCGGCAACAGCGGCTTCTCGGCGTCCGCGTACGCCGAGGCGTGCGCCGACTTCCTCTTCGACAGCGGCTGCGCCGGCGTCGGCGGCAGCGTCGACAGCGACGGTGACGTATGTGTCAAATTCCCGATCGTGGGGCGGAAATGCGTGGGTATCCTGTGATGCGCCGATCGACGGTGGCGATGTGGATGGGGGCGGTGACGCTGAGCGCGCTGGCGGCATGCGGCGACTCGGGCAAGGGCGGCGACGCGACGAAGGCGCCCGACGGGGACGCGACGACCGGCGATGCGGGCGACGGCGGCGACACGGGCGACGCGATCGTCTTGCCGACCGACTGCTATCTGCCGGCGGCGCCGCTGGCCACGATGGACTGCGACCTCATGTGCCGGAAGGTCGCGGCCTGCGGCGCGGCCGAGGCCGATTGTCTCACCGAGTGCGCCGAGCTCACCTACCTCTTGAACCCCGACGCCGCGGCGCGCGTCGAGAGCTGCTTCGTCGATCTGCCGTGCAACGGCGGGCCGGCGGTGTTCGGAGCGGTCGGGTGCATCGCGCGCCTGGCCGACGACGCGACCTATCACGCGCCGAGCGCCGACAGCGAGGGCTGCGCCGCGCTGGAGACGAAGGTCGAGAGCTGCGCGCTGGCCGAGGAGGTGAGCGACGCGGTGAAGTTCCAATGTGACAAATACGCTACCGGCCCGCGACCTCATGGGATCCGGCGGGCTGCGTGCGCCGACAGGCCGTGCGACGAGGTGGCGACGTGCATCGCGGCGTCGAGCTGCGCGTGGAAGGACCTGCCGACCGGCAGCACGACCAACCTGCCGGGCCACGACGAGTGCAGCGACGAGACCTCCGCCATCGTGAGCGGCGGCGCGGTATCTGCTGTCGCTGTCGTGCGGCCAGAGCTGTGCCGACAAGGCCAGCACCAGCGCAGGGCTGCATGGTCGACGGCACCGATCTCTCGGCCGCCTGCTCGGACTGCTTCGGCGCGCTCGGCGTCTGCGCGCACGACCACCAGCAGCCCGTGCGCGACGGGCACCGACGCCGGCTGCTACGCGCCTGACCAGCGCCGGCTGCGAGGCGCCGTTCGCCGAGGCGCCGGCCTGCCCATCCCGGGGAGCCCGGCCGACACCACCTGCACGGCCGCCGATCGCACGGCCATCGCGGCGTCGGGCGACATCACCGAGAGCGTCGGCCAGTGCGTCGACCAGCAGACGCGGCGGAGCTGCGCCGACGACCGCATGACGGTGGTCCTCGACGCGAGCGACCGCCGCGGCGCCACCTCGGCGGCGGCGCGCTGGCGGTGTGCGCGGCCACGTCGTGCCACGCGCAGTGCGACGGCGCGGCGACGCTCGGCGCGCGCGTGCCTCGACGCGAGCGTGCGACGACGCCTTCACGACCTGCAGCGGCGGCGTGGCGATCGAGCCGCCGGCGGGCGCGGTGCCCTCGGCGTCGGCGACCAGACCCAGGCCGACGACGGGACGGCGTGGGACGCGACCGCGACCTGCGCGGCCATTGCGTGGGCAGTGGCCAGCTGCATCGCCGACTGCGTGGCGGCGACGCAGCTGAGCGACGGCGTGCCAGCCGTGCTACGCGGCGCTCGGGACCTGCGAGAATGACAAATGCGCCAGCGCCTGCGCCGGTGACCACGCGGGGCCTGAGTGCGGCGTGCCTCGACGGTCAAGGGTGTGGCGGCGTTCCAGACCTGCGGCGTCGCGCGCTCTACCCGCCGGTGACGCTCGGCACCGACACCTGCGCGGCGCTCGACTGCGCCGTGGCCTGCGCCGGCAGCGGCCCGGCGACCGACGCGTGCGTCGAGGCGTGCGTGTGGTCGCGGCCGAGCCGGCGCTCATCTCGCTGGCGCGGCGGACGGTGGAGTGCGCGAGACGTGCAAGGGCAAGGATCGTTCCCCGCGTTGCCGTGTCGTGCCTCGGCGACTACCAGACCCGCCGGGCCATCACGCCGGAACGTCAGTTCGCCAGGGCATCGACGGCTGCCTCGCGGCGCGGCGACGACGCCGAGCGCCAGCTCGGCTGCTCACTCAAGGCCCAGGGCACCGACGCGGTCAGCGACTTCCTGGCCATCGACGAGTGCGCGCGCCGGTTCTGCGACCCGACCGACTCCGCCACATTCATCCTGCGCCGGAGCCGCGCGCTGGCCGAGCCGGCCGAGTGCCAGAACGTCGTGCACGCCTGCGCCGACCCCGAGTACGTGCCCGAGCTGCTCGCGTGCTATCTGCTCGCGACCTGCATCAACAACTGCCCCGGACCAGCCCTGCCGCGACGCGTGCGGCGCAGTCCTCGAGGTCGCGGTGGAGGACGCCAACACCTTCTTCGCCTGCGTCTCCGAGCAGTGCCCGAGCGGCGAGCCGCTCTGCGTCTATGACAAGTGCTTCGGCGAATATCACCACTGCTACGGCCAGGAGGGCATCGCGTTCAGCTGCGGCCAGATCTTCCAGGCGCCAGGCGCTCGACGTGTGCGACACGCAGAGCTGCCAGGAGAGCTGCATCGGCTCGGCCGCGGACAGCAGCGTCGGCGGTCGCCTTCCAGACGGTGTACGCCTGCTTCATCGACCAGTGCTTGGGGCCGAACGGCTTCGTGCCGGGCTGCATCGATCAGGTGCAGCAGCCGGGCGGCGCCGAGACCGCGGTCCAGAACTGCCTGCAGCGCGACGCGATCGACGCGCTCGGGGTTGGGGTGAGACGGACGGCGATCGGAGCGCGGCGGGGCAGATCGCCTCAGCGATGATGGGTGGGGCGGCGCGCGGCCGCCAGCGGCGCGGTCGCGCGGGCCGGCGGGGTTCTTGCTCTCCTCTCGGTGGCGGCGCGCGGCGACGCCGGCGCGGCCCGGACACGGAGGAACGACCATGCTGCGCTCACTGCTGATGTTCGCGCTTGCCGCTTCGCCCTTGGCCTGTGACGTGTACGTCGAGGATCCGGGCTCGGGTCCCGGCGTCTACGACCCGGACAACGACGGCCCTGCGCCACCGACGCCGAGGAGGTCAACGACGTCGGCACTGACCTCGTACGCGTTCGACACCGATCGCGACGGCCTCGGCGACGGCGCCGAGTGGCTCGACTGGGACACCGATCCGCTCGACTTGGGATACCGACGGCGACGGCTACTCCGACGGCGACGAGGTCGCCTACGGCGACGATCCGCTGCACTGGGGAGTCGGCGCGCGGTCACCGCGCGGGCGGCTGGTCAGCGCGCGAGGCGCGCGGCCAGGCGCGCGAAGGCGGGTGCGGCGACCGCGCCGCCGGTGGCGTCGTCCTTCGGCGCGAGCTCGACGCCGACCAGGATGACGCGGGGCGGGTCGGCGTCGAGGACCATGCCGACGAAGCTCGCGTAGGTGAGGCCCGAGGCCAGCGCGGCGGTGCCGGTCTTGCCCGCGACGCGGTGCCCTTGGATCTGCGCGCGGTGGCCCGTGCCGAGGTCGCCGGCGACGACGTTCTCGAGCAGCGGGAGGAGCGCCGCGGCCGTCGCCGGCGCGAGCGCAACCTCGGTCGCGCCGTGGCCGTCGGCGGTGGGGGCGTGGTAGCGGCCGCCGTCGAAGAGCGTGGCGTAGGCGGCGGCGAGCCGGAGCGGCGAGGTGCTGGCGAGCTCGCCGGCCGCGAGCGAGGCGGCCGCGATGCCGTGCTCGTCGCCGACCGCCGGGATGGCGCCGGGCGCGTCGAAGACGTGGAGGCGGGCGTAGGCGGCGGTGAGGCGCGCGAGGCCGAGGGCGTCGAGGACGCGCGAGGCGCCGACGTTCGAGGACTGGGCCAGCGCGTCGCGGAGGGTGAGCTTGCCGAGCGTCTTCCAGTCGGTGAGCTGGCCCTCGGGGTAGGCGCGCGGGGCGCAGTCGACGACGCTGTCGGGGGTCACGACGCCGGCGTCGATGGCCGCCGCGAGCGTCAGCGACTTGAGCGTCGAGCCGGTGATCCAGAGGTGGTCGGACGCGAGCGTGGGCGCGTCGGCGGCGCCGAGGCGACCCTCGGACGCGATGATGCGGCCGTCGCGCGGGTCGAGGACGACGATGACCGCCGCGCTCGGATGCCAGTCGCGGCCGAGGCGGTCGAGCTCGTCGCGCGCGAGCTTCCGCGTGGCCGTGGCGTCGTCGGCCGCGCTGACCGCGGGTGCGGGGCCACCTGCGCGGGCGTCGAGGTCGGCGCCCGATGCGATCACGATGAGGCCGATGAGGCCGAGTCCGAACGTTCGCATGAATCCCCCTTCGTTGGACCGGGCCGAACGGGCGTCTGCGATCGCCTCTTCCCTGGCTCGGACGAGCGGAGCGCGATTTCGGGAGAGGCCTTTCGAAGGCCGACTTCGTCGGGCGGAAAATGAGAAAAGAAGTAGTCCTGACCCCGGGTCGGGAGACCGACCGCGGGTGGGGAGAGCGCCGAGGGCGAGGCGGTTGGCCGGCGGAAAATGAGAAAAGAAGTAGTCCTGACCCCGGGGCCGGGACCGGCAGAAAATGAGAAAAGAAGTAGTCCTGACCCCGGGTGGGAGACCTCTGTGGCTTCGCTCAGTCCTTGGTCCAGATGCGCAGGTCGAGGTTCAGCGCGTCGACGATCGAGAGGACCAGGCGGAGCGCGTCGTAGTAGCCCTCGAGGAGCGTCGGGTCGGTGAGCGGCTTCCAGATCTTCGGCTCGAAGAGCTCGCCCTTGAACGGCACCGCCACGAAGACCGACGACGACACGAACGACAGCTGGATCTCGCGGCCGGCCGCGCGACGGAACTCGACGATGCGGCTCATGAGCGACGGCGACAGGATGTAGCGGGCCTCCTGCTGGTCGGTCGAGTGGACCACGAAGGCCCTCTCGAACTCCGGGTCCTCGAGCTTCACGAGCTCGGTCGGGCCGAAGCTGATGCCCTGCAGCGCCTGGCCGATGGCGCCGAAGAGGCGCTCGGCCACGTCGGTGCGGACGTAGGTCCGGCCGGCGAAGTGCTTGTTGAAGTCCGCCTGGAAGAAGAGGCCGTGGAAGATGGTGTGCCAGTGGGTGGTCGTTCTGCCCTTGCTGTCGGTGGACGTCGTCCGGTACTCGGCGTGCACCTCGGAGAAGCGCAGCGCCGTCGCTCCGACCTTGCCCGCGACGAGGTCGTCGCCCTGGTAGCGATCGATGCCGTGGCGGAAGATGCCCGACTCGCGGAAGGTCGACTGCTCGATGCGCCCCTTGGGATCGTAGGCGAGGTTCGGGTCGATGAAGGCGATGACCCGGCGCATCACCTCGTCCTTGAAGCGCGCCACGTAGACCTTCACCTGCGGCGCGATGACGAGCACGCCGACGATGAGCGTCACGAACAGGCTCACCACCGCGACGAAGACGGCCATGCCGGTGCGGAGACCCGCCGACTTGGCGATGATGCCGGCCACCACCGCGATGGGGATCATCAGCGCGAAGAGGATGATGTAGCGCCGCTTCAACGCCAGCCGCAGCGGCTCGAGCCCCTCGAGCATGCCGCGCAGGTGTCCCTCGTAGAACGACCGGAAGTCGGTCAGCGCGGCGTGGGCGGGAGGCGGTGCCAGCGGGTCAGCCACGGAGGAGCTTCCCGACGTCGACGTTCTGGCGCTCGGACTCGGGGATGACCAGGACGTCCTTCCGCTGGTAGCCGAGCATCTTGGCGATGAGGCTCGACGGCATCATCTCGAGCCCGTTGTTGTAGTCGGTGACGGCCGCGTTGTAGTGGCGGCGCGACGCCGAGAGCTGCTCCTCGACCTCGTTCAACGAGCGCTGCAGCTGCACAAAGGTCGTCGCCGCCTGCAGCTGCGGATAGGCCTCGACCGCGATCATCACCTGGCGCAGCGCGCTCGTGACCTTGGCGTCGAGGTCGGCCTTCTCGGCCGGCGTGAGGCCGCCGCCCAACGCCTTCGTGCGGATCTGCGTCAGCTCCTCGAGCGTGCCGCGCTCGTGCTCGACATAGCCCTTCACCGCGGCGACCAGGTTGGGGATGAGGTCGTAGCGCTTCTTCAGCTGCGCATCGATCCCGCCCGCCGCCTGCTCGACGCGGTTCTTGCGCGCCACCAGGCTGTTGTAGAGCAGGAGGAAGATGAGGAAGAGCAGGACCGGGACGACGACGGCGATGACCCACATGGGCGGCTCCACGCGACGGCGACGACGAGGCGCCGCGCGGAGCCAGCATAGACCGGGAGCGCCGCGCGCGCGAGGCGCCCCCGGCCGTTGCTGGAGGCCGTCAGGGGTCGGCTTCGACCTGCGCCTTGAGCCGCGACAGCGCCTCGTCCCAGTGCCGCGACAGGTTGTCGAGCGAGCGGCGCGCCTCCTCGATCGGGCGCGCGTCGAGCTCCCAGGTGCGCTCGCGGCCAGCCTTGTGATCGCGCACCAGACCGGCCGCCGCCAGCACCTGGAGGTGCTTCGTCACCGCCTGGCGCGTGACCTCGGTCGCCAGCGTCAGCTCGACGATCGACGCCGGACCGCCGCGCGCCAGGCGCGCCAGCACCGCCAGGCGCGTGGCGTCGCCGAGCGCTGCGAAGATGGGCGCCGCCCGCACCGGGTCAGTGCGCCGCGACATGGCGCGCCACCCGCTCGACCTGCACGGCCCAGCCACCCTCGTTCATGCGGTAGGCCTCGGCCCGACGCTCCACCGGCAGCGCGTCGAAGCCCGACTCGCGCACCACCAGCAGCGTGCCGTCGGGCGCGTCGGCGAGCATGAACTCGACCAGCGTCTTCGGCTCCGACGTGTAGTCGCGCTTCGGGTCGGCCGGCGCCGGGTGCCAGCGGAAGGACAGGAGCCGCTCGGGCTCCACCTTCTCGACGTCGATCTCGACGACGAGGTGCTCCCAGTTGGGCTCGAGGATGTTGCCGCGGAGACGCGCCCCGGGCTCGAACTGGCCCTGCAGGTTCACGCGGAACCAGCTGCCGAACTCGCGGACGTCGGCGATGGCGCGCCAGACGCGGGCGCGCGGCGCGGCGATGACGATGTGCTTCTCGATGCGGTCGGTCGAATTCGTGGCTTGGCTCGTGTCGATCGTGTCGTTGCTCATATGCAACCTCCTGGTTGCGTGTTGTACGCACCACGGCGGCGACATGCAACCAAAAGGTTGCTCGTTTGGGGCACCGCGGCGCGTTTGCTAGAATGCCGACATGAACACACGAGCCATCGCTGTCATCGTCGGTGTGGTCGCCATGGCGGGATGCAAGGACGACGGCGCGGACGCCCGCGACGGCGTCGTCGCGGACTCGACGTCGGACACGGGCGACGCGCCCTCGGACACGGCCGATGCGCCCTCGGACACGAGCGACGCCGCCGACGACGAAGCCACCGACGGCGACGCCGACGTCACGACGACGGATGACGCGGACGCGGACGTCTCCGGCTGCGCCGGCGCGTCACCCGGCGGGACGTGCAGCGAGGAGGGCGCCCACTGCGACCTCGGGCAGGAGTGCTGCTGCGGCGCCTGCCATCCGAGCCTCGTGTGCAGCTGCGGCGCCGGCCAGTGGGCCTGCTTCTACACCGACGCGTGCCTCGTCCCGGCGTGCCCCGACGCGGGCGACGCGAGCGACACCGGCGACGCGGAGACGACCGGCGATACCTCCGCCGACTGTTCCGCGGCCGAGAGCGCGCTGGCCGCGACGCTCTACCCCAAGACCGGCCAGGCCTTCACCGCGGTGGTGCGGCTCGACCACGACTCGCTGGCCATCCTCGGCTACGCGCTCGTCGTCGGTGCGTACCACGCGCTCGACGAGGCCGGCGCGCGCGGCGTCGCCGAGGCCGCCACCGGCTACGGCAGCGGCGGGCACTTCCTCTCCGGCCCCGACGCTCCGAGCGACGCCTGGGTCTTCTACGAAGAGCCCGGCGACTTCGGCGGCGCCGCCGCGGTCTCGGCCCACACCGGCCTCGCGGTCTTCGGCGGCGGCATCGTGTGGGACGGGGCCGGCGACATCACCTGGCCGACGGCGTGGTCCCCGGCGAGCGACCTCGCCAGCGGCTGCTCCGAGGCCGGCGGACCCGGCGCCACGCGCGGCTTCGACCTCGTGAACGGCGAGGCGCTGAGCGCCGAGCAGGTGGCCGCCGCGCTCGCGCCGGTGCGCCAGACTGCGCTACTGGGCGCCATGTGGTCGAAGGGCTACGTCTTCGACAGCGTCGTCCTGCGCTACCCGCGCACGGTCGGCGCCTTCGACCCGAGCACCGCCGAGTGGATCGTTCTCGTGTCCGGCGGCTGGCTCGAATGACCCCCGGCCAGGGCGACGGTCAGCGCGGGCGGAGCGCCTCGCACTTGGCCTTGTCGCCGCGGCCGCAGGCGTCGAAGAGCGCCGCGCGCGCCGGGTCCTTCGTCGGCGCGTCGCCGTCCGCGGCCAGGTGGAAGGCGCCCTGGCTGCACGCGTGGCCGTCGCCCAGCGCGCACGCCTTGGCGTAGGCGTCCATCGAGGCGGCCCACTCGCTCAGGTGGAGGTGGAAGACGCCGGCCTGGTCGCAGCTCTTGGCCGACCCGACGCTGCAGCCGCGGTCGGCCCACACGAGGCCTGCGCGATAGGGCGCTCCGTCGCTCGAGAACTGGCCGTCCAGGTAGGCCTTCTCGCACAGCTGCTCGCAGGCCTCGGCGTCGGGATCGCTCGCGGCGCAGGCGCGCTCGAAGAGCTCGGTGGCGCGCGCCGCGTCGGGCGCTCCGCCGCGCCCGTCGAGGTACCAGAAGCCGAGGTTGCGACAGCCGAAGGTGAGGCGGCGCTGGCAGGCCGTGTCGAAGAGCGTGCGCGCGAGCGCGACGTCGGGGCGCGGCCCATCGAGGATGAGCATGCCCTTCAGCACGCAGCCCTCCTGGTTCCCGCCCGTGCAGGCCTTGTCGTAGAGCTTGCGCGCCTGGGCCACGCTCTTCGGCACGCCGTCGCCGGTCTCGAGGCGATAGCCGAGGTCGACGCACACCGCGAGGTCGCCGCGCTCGCACGCGGTGGCCGGGTCGACGGGCGCCGGCGGCGGCGCGGGCGCCGCGGGCGCGGTCGGCGCGGCGGGCGCGCCGAGGTTCTTGCAGGCGATGTCGTTCTTCATGCCGCACGCGCGCTCCAACAGGGCGCGCGCGCGCACCGGGTCGGCCGCGGTGCCCTCGCCGGCGTTCAGCATCAGCGCGAGGTTGTTGCACGCGCTCGCGCTGCCGAGGTCGCAGGCCTTGCCGTAGAGCACCAGCGCGCGCGCGAGGTCCCGCGCCACGCCGTTGCCGTCGTGGTGGCGCTGGCCGAGCGCGGCGCACTCGCCGGCGCTGCCGAGGTCGCACGCCTTCTGGCTCCAGCGCAGGCTCTCGCCGAGGTCGGCCGCGACCCCCTTGCCGTCGCGGTAGAGGCGCGCCGCCGCGGCGCAGGGGTTGCGCGCGCCGCCGTCCCAGGCGCCGCGATAGAGCTCGAGCGCGCGCGCCAGATCGATCGGCGCGCCGCGGCCGAGCTCGTAGTGCTCGCCGATGGCGCCGCAGCCGGCCGCGTAGCCGAGGTCGCACGAGCGCTGGAAGGACGCGAAGGACGCCGCGTAGTCGGCCTTGGCGTAGGCCGCCGCACCGACGCTGAAGCAGGCCGGGCCGTCGGAGCAGGCGGCCGGGACGGCCGGCTCGACCGGCTCGGGCTGGGCGCGCGCGCCGGGCGCGACGGCGACGACGGCGGTCGAGAGGACGGCCGCGACGAGGGCGCGGGCCGCCGCGAGGGCGAGCGTGGTGACGGCGTGCATGGTGGCCTCCGGGTGGGCGGTCCTTCCGATAGACGATGCCGCAGCCGCTGTCCAAACTCGGAGCTGCATCATAGAATGGCTCGCATCATGGAAGTCACGCATGCGTGGGAGAAGGTCGACGCCGCCGGCACCGTGCTGGCGCTGAAGTACTCGTTCGGTCCGGGGACGGCCAACACGCTCGTGGCGCGCCTCGACGACGACACGCTGCTGGCGGTGAGCCCGGCCAGCGGGCTCCCGCCCGCGGTGCTCGACGCGCTGGCCGAGCGCGGCGACGTGAGCGCGCTGGTGGCGCCGAACGCCTATCATCATATGGGCCACAAGGCGTGGCGCGCGCGCTGGCCGAACGCCGTCAGCTACGCGCCCGACGGCGCCATGGCGCGGCTCGCCAAGAAGTGCCCCGACGTGCCGTTCGAGCCGCTGACGAAGCTCGCGCCGCACCTCGGGAGCCGCGTCGAGCTGCTGGTGCCGCCCGACATGAAGACGCCCGACCTGCTCGTGCGCGTCGACACGCCCGACGGCAACGTGTGGTTCCTGGGCGACCTCGTCTCCAACCTGACCAAGGCCGACCTGCGACTGCCCGTGCGCATGCTGTTCCGCCTGCTCGGCGGCGGGCCGGGGCTGCGCTTCAACAAGGTGCCGACCATGGTCTACCTGAAGGACAAGGCGGCCTGGCGCGCCTGGGTGCGCGAGCAGCTGGCGCTGGCGCCGGTGGCGGTGGCGGTGCCTGCGCACGGCGATCTGGTGCGCGACGACGCTGCCGCGCGGCTGGCCGCGGCGCTGGCCTAAGGCCGGCGATTGGGCTAGGGTCCGCCCGTGTCGGAGCTCCCGCCGGTACCGCAGAAGCCGACGCGCGACGACGGTCGTGCGCTGGTCGGCGTCTACGCCGGCGCCCTCGACGAGGTGCGCTGGGGCTATCCCACCGGCTGGCTGCACGGCCAGGTGCGCCGCGCGCTCGGCCGCAAGCGCTGGTTCCAGGCGGCCTTCGTGGCCGACGGCCTGGCGGTGCTCGTGCGCATCATCGACCAGGGCCTCTACGGTCAGGGCGACGTGTGGGTCGCCGACCTCGCCAGCGGCAAGACCTGGTCGGACCTGTCGCTGCCCGGCATCCCGCTCGCCAACGTCAAGGTCGGGCCGCTCGCCGGCATCGGCACCGACGCCCACGCGCTCTTGCCGCAGACGCGCATCGGCTGCGCCGGCCCGACGGCGCGACGGCCTGGGGCTGCTCGTCAACGCGCCGGGCCTGACCATCGACGCGCGCCTCGACGCGGCGCCGGCGCCATCCCCATCACCATCATCGGCGAGTCCGGCCCGGGCGACGGCGTCCTGGCCCGCGCCTGGCCGGCCTGGCGCTCGGCGGGCGCGTGCGCGTCGGCAGCGAGACGCGCACGCTCTCGGGCCAGGCCGCGACGCTCGAGTACGTCAACGGCTTCTTCCCGCACCAGCTGGCGTGGTCGAGCGCGGCGCTGCTCGGGCGCCCCGCGGCCTATCTGTCGGACCTCGGCTGCCTCGGCGCCGACGTCGGCGAGAACGCGGCCTGGCCGCTCGGCGCCGACATGCCGCGCGCGCTCGGCGCGGCGAGCTTCGCCCTGCCCGAGCCGGCGCGACCGGGGCGCGGGCCGTGGAGCATCGCCTCCGGCGACGGGCGCGTGCGCCTCGGCTTCACGCCGCGGGCGGTGCGCGCGCAGGGACGCACGCTGCCGACGCTCATGGGCTCGAGCCACGCCTGGGTCTTCGGGACCTTCGACGGCGACGTCGATGGGGCCGCGGTCGCCGGCCAGCCCGGCCTGCGAGGCGCGCGCGACCTGCGCTGGTAGCCGATGCCGACCGACCGCGTCCCGCTCGATCGACCCGACTCGCCGCCGACGCTCGAGGCGCTGCTCCAGCGCGCGCGCGGGCTCGCCGGGAAGAGCGTGGCCATGCTCGGCAAGCAGGTCGGCCACCGCGTGCCGCGGAGCCTGCACGGCCACAAGGGCTTCGTCGGCATGTGCGTCGAGCTGGCGCTGGGCGCCAAGGCGAAGTCGTCGCCCGAGCCCGACTTCCCGCACCTCGGCGTCGAGCTGAAGACCATCCCGGTGCGCTCCGACGGCCGGCCGACCGAGGCGACCCACGTGTGCGTGGCGGCGCTCGACGGCTCGGAGCTCCGCGAGTGGCGGGCCTCGCTCGTGTACCGCAAGCTGGCGCGCGTCTTGTTCGTGCCCATCGAAGATCCGCCCGACACGGCGCTCCGGGATCGCCGCATCGGCATGCCCTGGCTCTGGCTCATGGGCCCCGACGAAGAGGCGGTCTTGCAGCGCGACTGGAGCGAGCTCGGCGCGCGCATCCGCGCCGGCGAGGTGGACAGCATCCGCGGCGTCGACGGCGTGGCGCTGCAGCTGCGGCCGAAGTCGCAGACCGCCGCCGACACCACCGCCGGCATCGGCGACGAGGGCTGGCTCGTCAGCACGCAGCCGCGCGCCTGGTACCTGCGGCCGAGCCTTCACCGGCGCGCTCTTGCGGCGCGCCTTCGGGCTCGGGCCGGTCGACGACCGGGTCGAGGAGAGGTCACGCCGACGGAGGAGCCGACGCCATGAACGTCGTGAAGCGACTCGCCCGCGCGCTGCTCGGCGCGCGCCTGCCGCGCGTCGAGGGGCGCCTGCGCGTGAGCGGTGCCCACGGGCGCATCATCATCCAGAGAGATGGATGGGGCATCCCATCCATCGATGCAGTCGATAGCTGGGACGCCTGGTTCGGGCTCGGCTTCTGCCACGCGCAGGACCGCGGCGGGCAGCTCGAGCTCATCGCGCGCATCGTGCGCGGCACGCTGGCCGAGGTGGTCGGCGAGGACGCGCTGGGTATCGACCGGCTGGTGCGACGCCTCGGCATCAAGGCCGCCGGAGCCGCGCAGCTGGCCGTCGCCGACCCCGACATCCGGGCGCAGCAGGACGCCTACGCGGCCGGCATCAACGCCGGCTTCGCCCACGTGAAGGGCGCCCACGAGCACGCACTGCTCGGCATCAAGCCGACGCGCTGGGAGGGCCCCGACGCGCAGGCGCTGGCGACGTTCCTGTGCTTCGCGCTGGCGGCCAACTGGGACCTCGAGCTGGCGCGCTGGCAGATCGCCCACGCCCACGGGGTGGCCGCGCTGCAGGCGCTCGAGCCGCTGCCGGCCGAGTGGCTGGTGGCGTCGTCGCCGCCGCTCGCGACGCCCGACTTCGCGCCGCTCGTGGGCGCGCTGCGCACCGACCTCGAGGCGCTGGCGGGGCTGGTCGGGCTCGGCGGCGGCTCCAACGCGTGGGCCATCGCGGCGCGGAAGAGCGCCACCGGGCGCCCCATCGTGGCCGGCGATCCGCACCTGCCGCCGCAGTCGCCGAGCTCGTTCTACCTGGCGCGCCTCGAGTGCCCCGAGTTCCTGGCCATCGGCGCCACCTTCCCCGGCGTGGCGGCGCTGCCGAGCGGGCACAACGGGCACCTCGCTTGGGGCATCACCGCGGCCCACCTCGACAACACCGACTGGTTCGTCGAGCAGCTCGGCGCCGACGGCAAGAGCGTCCGGCGCGGCGACGCCTTCGTGCCGTGCGAGGTGCGGCGCGAGGTCATCGCGGTGAAGGGGCGCAAGCGGCCGGTGGTCGAGGACGTGCTCGTCACCTCGCACGGGCCCATCGTCAGCCCGGCGCTCGACGGCTTCGAGCCGCACCACGCGCGCGGCCAGGCGCTGGCGCTGGCGGCCACCTGGCTCGCGCCGCGGCCGTACCGCGGGCTGCTCGGGCTCCACCTGTGCCGGGACGCGGCGAGCCTCCGGCGCTGCATGACCCAGGCGTCGACCACCAACGTCGGTCTCGTCTACGCGGCGGCGCCGACCGACGGCGCGCCCGAGGGCCACATCGGCTACCTCGTCGCGGCCGACGTGCCGGTCCGCAAGCGCGGCACCGGGCCCATGCCGCAGCCCGGCTGGGACGAGCGCTTCGGTTGGAATGGTTTGATTCCCAACGATCGGCTGCCGCACCTCGAGGACCCCGACGCGGGCTTCGTGGCCGCCGCCAACAACGTGCCGGACTCGACCCCGGGCGCGCCCGACGGCGCGGGCGACTACCTCGGCGCCGACTTCCTCGACGGCTATCGCGTGACGGCCATCTCTCGCGCGCTGGCCGGCCGCGGCGAGTGGACGCTCGAGGCGTGCCGTCGGCTGCAGCTCGACCTGCGCTCGCTGCCCTGGGAGGAGACGCGCGCGGTCATCCTCGGCGCGCTCGACGACGGCCCGGCGAAGGCGCTCCTGGCCGGCTGGGACGGCGTCATGGGCGCCGACTCGGCGGCCGCGGCGCTCTTCGCGCACGTGGTGGCCGAGCTGTGCCGGCGCGTGGTGCACGCCAAGGCGCCGGGCGCCGCCCTCGCCGCGCTCGGCCGCGGCGCGACCGCCTTCCTGCCGCACAGCCTGCTCTTCGCGCGCCGCACGAGCCACCTGTCGCGGCTCCTGCGCGAGCAACCCGACGGCTGGTTCGCGGCGGGCTGGCCGCGGACCGTCGCCGACGCGGTGCAGGCGGCCTGGGACGAGCTCGGCCGGCGCTTCGGGCGCGACCCGAGCGGCTGGGCCTGGGGCCGCATCCGGCCGCTGTGGTTGAAGCATCCGTTCGGCGAGAAGGCGATGCTCGCCAAGCTCTTCGACCTCGGACCGTACGCCGTCGGCGGCGACGCGACGACCATCCCGCAGGCGTCGATCGATCTGCGCGACCCGACCGGGAATCCGATCGGCATCGCGGTGTTCCGCCAGACCATCGACGTCGGCCACTGGGACGAGAGCCGCTGGGCGCTCTGCGGCGGCCAGTCGGGGAACCCCTTCTCGCCGCACGCCGAGGACCAGGTGCCGCTGTGGCTCACCGGCGGCGGCGTGCCCATCCACGCGAGCCGCGCCGAGCGCGCGCGCGTCGTGCGCCACACGCTGACGCTGGAGGTCGGACCATGAAGCTCCCCGCCGCAAAGCCTGGCTGGCTCGTCGCGACCCTCGCCTCGGGCGCCGTCGCCGGCGCTCCCGGCTGCGCGTCGACGCCCGAGGTGCAGCGGCGCGTCACGGTCGGCGTGATCGAGGTCGCCGACCCGTTCACGCAGTGCCTGGCGCCGCGCGCGGTGAGCGTGCACCGCGAGGAGGACGCCCCCGACACGGCCGTGGTCGACGCGGTCGAGATCGCGTCGCCGGCCGAGGCGCTGGCCTTCCGCGCCGCCGCCGACCGCTGCGGCGCGTGGCAGGCCGGGCCCGATCTGGCGCCGCACGTCGCCGCGGCGCTGGCCTTCGGCGACTGCGCCCACGCGAGCTGCCCCGACGACTGGCCGAAGCAGCTCATCGTGGCCATGAAGAAGGCGCCGCCGCCCGCCGAGCCGACGCAGTGCACGGCCGGCGCGGGGAGCGGCGACGCGGCGGGCAGCGACTGGGTCGCCTGGACCGTCGCGCGCGTGCTGGGCGACGGCGCGTCGGGCGACGCGGCGCTGCCGCTCGAGACGTGGCTCGAGCGCGTGGTCGCGCTCGGCAACGCGCAGCTCGCATCGATCGACGAGCTGATCCTCGAGCGCGCCGAGCGCGAAGACACAGCCGCGCGCACGGCGCTGGCGCGGCTGGCGCTGGCGCGCGTCACCGCGCCGTCGGAGCGGCTGCGCTTCCGCGCGGCGGAGATCCTGCTCGCGGGCGGGGATCAGGCCGAGGCGACGCGCTGGTTCAACCAGATCGCCAGCAGCGGCCGCACCGCGTGGCGCGCGTTCGCGCGCGCCGAGCTGGAGCGCCTGAAACCGCGTTGAGGCGCGCGTGGCGCTCGACCTCTGCGACCGGAGCGCTATTATCGCCGGCGATGAATCGCACGACCCAGCCGCAACCCGAAATCACCGACGCGGTCCTCAACCGTTTGCCTCTCTTCCCGTTGCCGAACGCGGTGCTCTTCCCGGGCACGACGCTGCCGCTGCACCTCTTCGAGCCGCGCTATCGCGCGCTCGCCGAGTACTGCGTGCACGGGCCGCGCGTCATGGCCATCGGCACGCTCATCCCTGGCGTGAACGTCGAGGGCGACCTGACGCCGCCCATCTACCCCATCCTCTCGGTCGGCACGATCGCCGCCGAGCGCCGCCTGCCCGACGGCCGCTGGGACATCGCGCTGCGCGGCGTGTGCCGCCTCGAGCTGGTCGACGAGGTGCCGTCGAGCGAGCCCTTCCGCTTCATCCGCGCGCGGCGCGTGCGCGAGCAGGAGCGGCCCGACGACCGCATCGCCTCCGAGCGCGTGCGCGGCGCGGTGGTGCAGGTGGCGAACCTCCTGCCCGCGCTGTGGCCGCAGCTGTCGCCGCAGCTGGTGGCCGCGACCGGGCCGAGCACGCTGGCCGACGTGGTGGCGGCCATGTTCGTCGAGGGCCATGACGATCGGCGGCGCCTCCTGGAGGAGGCCAACGTCGGGCGGCGCCTCGAGCAGCTGCAGACGGTCCTGGCCGGCATCCTGCTCGACCTCTCGGTGCGCAGCCGCGCCGAGGGCAACGGCACGGCCGAGCCGCTCAACTGATCCCCCGGGGCCGCGAGCGCGGCCGCCGGGGGACCGCCGCGGTACGCGGCGAGGGGGCACAATGGAACGCCGCGCATGAAGCCCGACCCCTTCTGGTACACGCCGGGCCCCACCATGTGGGTCGGCCCCAACACGCGCGTCGCGACGCTCGGCAACGAGCTCGCCGACAAGCGGGACATCCTCGTCGCGCTGGCCGAGCAGCTCGACATCCCCGACTCGTCGCCGATCTCCGAGATGACCTGGGACGACCTGGTCGCGCTGCTGTCGGAGCTCGACTGGCCTGCGGTCGAGTCGGTGGCAAGCGTCGTGCTGTTCCACGTCGACCTGCCCGAGATGCAGGACGACGTGCTCGCGGTCTACCTCGATGCGCTGCGCCGCGCGCTCGACGGGCGCGGCGAGGAGCGGCCGCGCCTCGTGGTCGCCTTCCCGGCCGAGGCGCAGCAGCGGGTCGCGACGCTGACGCGCCCGGGCTGAGCCGATGCCTCAGGTCGCGCGGCGGACGGCAGGCGTCCGCGCCGAGGCCGGCGACTGATGATGTCGCCGCGCGCTCAGGGTAGCCCCGAGGTCAAACTGCGGCGCTTGACGCGAGCTGGGCCGAAGCGGAGGATGCCGCCGGCCGAAACGAAGTCGGCCTGCGAATCGAGCACTTGGTGCTTCCCTCACGCTCATGTCGTGCCCACGCTCCGACCTCGGAGGTCACGATGCGCCACCCATCGTGTAGACCCGACGGTCCCGGAACCGGACCACCCGCTACCCCGCACTCTCGCATCTCGCTCGACCCGAGTCCGCGCGCCTAGACCGCGCCGCTGATCTGATGCGACCCGAGCTCACCACACCGGTGGGCCGCACGCGTCGCCATCGCATGACACCACACGCAGGGGCGCGCGGCCGAAGCCACGCCACCCACGCGGCGCGCACGCTCACTGCCGGGCACCGCGCGTCGCATGACCGCCGCCCACGGAGGCACCTCTATGTCCGCCACGATGACCCTGCGGTCGAGCCTCAGCGCGCTCACCGCTCTCGCCTCCCTCGCCGCGCCGTGGTCCACGTCGGCCCGCGCCCAGGCGCCCGACACGCGCTTCGTGGTCGAGCAGCTCGAGCCCCAGCCGCACCAGGGCGCGAACCTCCTGAACCTCATGCGCAGCCAGATGCTGCGGAAGTGGGAGCCGAGCGTCGGGCTCTTCCTCCATTACGAGGACGACCCCCTCGAGCTGCGCTTCCCGGCCGAGGACCGGACGCGCGTGGTCATCGACTCGTCGCTGCGCGCCGAGCTGTCGCTGGGCATCGGCCTCTTCGGCTGGGCCGACCTCGGCGTGGTCATGCCGCTGGTGGTCATGCAGAACGGCACCGGCCTCGACGGCACCTCGCTCGACGGCTTCGCGCTGGGCGACCTGCGCATCGTGCCGCGCGTGCGCCTCCTCGACGCGGCCGACGGCGGCGTCGGGCTGGCGCTGCAGGCGACCGTGTTCGTGCCGACCGGCGACACCGCCACCTACAACTCCGAGGGCACGGCGCGCGTCGAGCCGCGCCTGGCGCTCGACATCCACCCGAGCGGCACGCGCTCGGGCCTGGCCATCACCGCCAACGTCGCCTATCAGCCGCGCGCGCTGCGGCGCGCCGTCGACTTCGAGAACGTCGACGCGCTGCGCTGGGGCGCGGGCCTCGAGGTGCCCATCGTCGAGGACACGCTGAGCGTGGTCGGCGTGGCCTATGGATCGATCGGCCTCGGCTCGGACGCCGGCCACACGACGCCCATCGAGGCGCTGGGCGGGCTCCGCTGGTGGATGGCCGACGACGTCGTGGCCGACCTCGGCGCCGGCGCCGGCCTGACCAGCGGCATCGGCTCGCCCGACGTGCGCCTCTACCTGTCGCTCGCCTACACGCCGACGCGCGACCTGTGCGACGGCCAGGTCGAGGACAAGGACGGCTTCGAGGACGAGGACGGCTGCCCCGATCCCGACAACGATCACGACGGCATCCTCGATGTCGCCGACGGCCCGGTCGACGCCAGCGGCTTCGGCGCGTGCCGGAACCAGCCCGAGGACAAGGACGGCTTCGAGGACGAGGACGGCTGCCCCGACCCCGACAACGACAAGGACGGCGTGCTCGACGTGGTCGACGGCGCGCGCGACGCGAGCGGCTTCGGCAAGTGCCGCGACATCCCCGAGGACAAGGACGGCTTCGAGGACCAGGACGGCTGCCCCGACCCCGACAACGACAAGGACGGCTTCCTCGACACCGTCGACGGCGAGCCCGACGCGAGCGGCTTCGGCAAGTGCCGCGACCTCCCCGAGACGGTGAACCAGTTCCAGGACGACGACGGCTGCCCCGACCAGCTCGAGATCGCCACCGTCATCGAGATCACCGAGATCGTCTACTTCGACTTCGACCGCGACACGCTGCAGGCGCGGAGCTACCCCATCCTCGACGCCGTCGCCGAGGTCATCGCGCGCCACACCGAGCTCACGCGCGTCCGCGTCGAGGGCCACACCGACATCATCGGCACCCACGCCTACAACGCCGACCTGTCGCGGCGCCGCGCCAAGACGGTGCGCGACTACCTCATCGGCAAGGGCATCGCCGCCGAGCGCCTCGAGTCCGAGGGCTACGCCTTCGACTACCCCATCGCCACCAACGACACGCAGGAAGGCCGCGACAAGAATCGGCGCGTCGAGTTCGTCATCGAGCAGATCGACGGCAAGCCGAACCCCAAGGCCATCCTCCGCACGCCGAAGCCGGACTGACCTGTCCGCTCAGGTCCCATCAAGGAGCCCATCCATGCGCACTTTCCACAGCCTCGCCGGCACGGTCGCCCTCGCGCTCATCGCCTGGAGCGCGCCCGCCGAGGCGGCGCCCGCCACCTCCCTGCAAGCCAAGATGAGCGTCGGCGGTCCGGCCATCTCCGGCGGCACCATCGTCTACACCATCGTCGTGACCAACACCGGATCGGTCGGCCAGGCCGACAACCCGGGCCACGAGCTGAGCGACGTCCTGCCGCCCGAGCTGGCGCTGAAAAGCGCCGTCGCGACCAGCGGCACCACCGTCGCGCTCGTCGCCAGCAACACCGTCACCTGGGACGGCGCGCTCACCGCCGGCGCCTCGGTGACGCTGAGTGTGCAGGCCGTGCTGGGCGCGGTGGCGAGCGGGCAGGTCGTGTCCAACCAGGCGACGCTGTCGTTCGACGGCGACGGCAACGGCAGCAACGAGTCCACGGGCGCGAGCGACGACCCGGCGACGGCGGCCGCCGCCGACGCGACGCGCCTCACCATCGTGGAGGCCGACATCGACGCGCGCGCCGCGGTCCCGGCCGAGTGCCCGGGCGGCGGGGCGGCCATCGTGCGCGGCGTCGACATCGACGGCGACGGTCGCGTGGTGGGCGAGGAGGCCGTGTCGGCCGAGCCCATCTGCAACGGTGACGCCTTCCTCTTGGCGCCGGCGCCGCTCGACGACGGCATCTGCGAGGCGGGCGGCGTCCTGCTGGTCTACGGCTACGATCAGGACGGCGACGGCGAGATCGGCGACGGCGAGGACGCCGGCAGCTTCCCGGTGTGCAACGGCGTGAACGACATCGTGGTCGAGACCGTCGACCCGGGCGAGACCTGCGCGCTGGGCGGCAGCGCCATCGTGGTCGGCGGCAGCGTGCAGGCGACGCTGTGCGCGCCGGGCACCGCGCTGGTCGAGGTGGCGCCGGTCGCCGCCAGCGGCGAGGCGTGCGCGGGCACGCTGGTCACGGCCGGCGTCGACGCCGACGCCGACGGCGCGCTGGCGCCGGGCGAGGTCACCTCGTCGACGCGCCTCTGCGACGCGCTCGACGGCACCCCCATCGACGTGAGCGTGACCGAGGTCGCGCCCGACGTCGAGGGCTGCCCGGCCGGCGGCGTCAGCATCGCCTTCGGCGAGCTCGGCTCGGCGCTGGTGTGCAACGGCGCCGACGGGGCCGACGCCCCGGCCGTGCTGGTCGAGCTCGCCGACGCGGCGCTCGGCGACTGCCCGACCGGTGGCGCCGAGCTGACCTCGGGCGTCGACGCCGACGGCGACGGCGCGCTCGCCGCCCCCTCGGAGATCGCCGTGCGCACGACGCTCTGCAACGGGCTCCCCGGCGCGGCCGGCGGCTCGGTGCTGATCGCGCTGACGCCGGCCACCGCCGACGCCTGCGCCATCGTGAAGACCGGGCGTGACGACGACGGCGACGGCGTCCTCGACGACCCGGCCGAGGTCGACACCACCACCCAGCTCTGCCCCGGCTCGACCGGCGACGACGGCCCGCCGGGCGACGACGGCCCCGACGGCCACGCTGTGCTCGCGGCCACCACCGACGCCAGCGCGGCCGCCTGCGCCGACGGCGGCATCGTGCTCACGCTCGGGCGCGACGACGACGGCGACGGCACGCTCGACCCCGACGAGGTCGAGACCACCCAGACCCTGTGCAACGGCGCCGACGCGCCCGACGGCAGCTGCTCGGTGGTCGACGACGGCGACGGCACCGGCCACGTCACCTGCCCCGACGGCACCGACATCGAGCTGAAGACGCCCGTCGCGAAGGACAACTCCGGTTGTGCATCCGGCGGGGTCGGCGGCGCGCTCGGCCTCCTCGGCGCGCTCCTCGTGCTGGCGCGACGCCGCCTCGGCCAGCCCCGGCGCCTCGCCCGCGCGCTGGCGCCGGCCGCGCTCGCGCTCACCGCGCTGGCCGGCTCCGGCGGCTCGGCCTCGGCGTACGCGACCTACCACGTCGACGGGCTGGTCGACGCCGCGCTCGACGGGCACTGCTCGCTCAACGAGCTGGCCCGCACCCTGACCAGCGAAATCGCCACCCTCGAGTGCGTGAACGTCGGCCCCGACGCGACCTTCACCGGCATCGAGGTCTACCTCGACGTCCCCGGCAACCACGTCCTGCACCGCGACCTCGATGGCCAGGACGCCGTGATCATCCACGGGCTCGGCGCCGCGCAGACCACCATCACCGGGGGGGTCGGCACGGTCGAGCCCATCGCGGTCTTCGGCTTGAACAACGGCGGGACCCTGCAGCTGAGCGGCGTGACGCTGATCGGCGGCAACTCGCCCTTCTGCGCCGGCGTCGTCTCGGCCTTCTTCGACATCCCGCTGCGCGTGCTCATCGAGGACTCGGTCATCGCCGACTGCAGCGGTCCGGCCATCTACATGGTCGACGCCAGCCCGGACGCGCTCGCCACGGTGAACCGCTCGCAGTTCCGGAACAACGGCGGCGCCCTCGAGCTCGGCTGCGACACCGTCCTGAACGACGTCGTCTTCGAGAGCAACACGGCCGCGAACGGCGGCGCCGTGCACACGACCGGCGACCTGACGGTGCGGCGCGGCGTCGTCGACGCCAACCACGCGACCGCCAGCGGTGGCGCCATCTCGGCCGATGGCACCGTCGACATCGAGGACGCGACCTTCACCGGCAACAGCGCCACCAGCGCGGGCGGCGCGGTGCTGGCCGTCGGCGAGGCGACGCACCACTTCGCGCGCGTCTCGTTCTTCCAGAACACGGCCGCCACCGGCGGCGCGGTGCGCACGCTCGGCGCCGACTTCGTGAACGCGAGCTTCGTCGAGAACACCTCGACCGGCGCCGGCTCGGCCATCTTCGACGACGCCCCGAGCATCGCCTTCTCGACCTTCTTCGCCAATGTCGGCAACCTCGCCGTGGGCACGGTCGTGCCGGCCGCCGTCGACACCTCGCTCTTCCAGCAGAACCGGACCGCGCTCGGCGTGCGCTCCGACCTCCTCACCTTCACCGGAGGCGACAACCTCTTCGAGAGCGACGTCGTCGTGCCGCTGACGACGGTGACCTCGACCGGCGCCGTGCCCCACGTCTACGCCGCGCCGACCGGCGGCGGCACCGCGGTGCGCGACCTCGTCGCCTGCGGCGAGACGATCGACGACCTGCTCGGCGACGATCGCCCGTCGGGCGTCCTCTGCGACGTCGGCGCCATCGAGCTCGCCGCGGTGCCGCGCACGCTGGTCGACGTCGACGCGGCGACCACGGCCGAGTGCCCGGCCGGCGGCCAGGCGCTGGTGGTCGGCCTCGACGCCGACGACGATGGCCACATCACCGGCCTCGAGATCGCCGAGCGCTACCCCATCTGCAACGGCCTCGCCTTCCTGGTGAACCGCACCGGCCCGACCGCCACCGAGGGCTGCCCCGACGGCGGTGTCATCCTGGCCTTCGGCTACGACGAGGACGGCGACGGCACGCTCGACGCCGGCGAGGTCCAGGTCGTCACCGACGTGTGCCAGGCCGCCTTCCCGACGGTGACGCTCACGCCGATCGCCAACGGCGCCACCTGCCCGGCCGGCGGTACCCTGGTCAGCATCGACGGCGCCAGCGCCACCGTGTGCCGCGCCGCGCTCGCCATCGTCGACGTCGGCCCGGTCGTCGACGGCTGCCGCGTGGTCGCGGTGGGCGTCGACTGGGACGGCAACGGCGCCCTCGACGAGGGCGAAGGCACCTCCTCGACCACCGTCTGCGACGGCGCCGACGCCACGCCGACGCTGGTGCTGGTCGACGCCGCGCCGACCGGCGCGTGCCCCGACGGCGGCCAGCAGGCCGTCATCGGCCGCGACGCCAACGGCGATCTGGCGCTGACCGGCGCCGAGATCGAGACCACCGCCACCATCTGCGACGGCACCCCGGGCGGCTCGCCGGTGGCGCTGGTGACCATCACCGCCTCGCCCGAGGGCGCCTGCCCGCGCGGCGGTCGGCTCATCGCCGCCGGCATCGACGACGACGACGACGGCGTCCTCTCGGTGGCCGAGCGCGACTCGTCGCACGTCGTCTGCGACGGCGCGCGCGGCCCGTCCGGGCGGCAGTCGCTGGTGTCGATCGAGGCCGCGACCACCGCGGCCTGCCCGAACGGCGGCACGGTCATCCGCGCCGGCATCGACCTCGACAACGACGGCAGCCTCGACCTCGAGGGCCAGGAGGTCCAGGCCTCGACCACGCTGTGCGACGGCGCCGACGGCGCCGACGGACCCGACGGCGACCCGGGCGCCGACGCGACGGCGCTGCTCGTGACCACGGCCGCGGCCTCCTCCGACCAGTGCGGCGGCAACGGCGGCTGGGTGGTGACGGCGGGCCAGGACGCCGACGCCGACGGCGTCATCGACGCGGTCGAGGTCTCGCTGAGCGACGTCATCTGCAACGGCGCCGACGCCAACGCCGAGCCGTGCGTCGTCACCGACAACGGCGACGGCACGGCCCACGTGGTCTGCCCCGACGGCAGCGCGCTCGACTACCGCACGGCCACGCTGGCCGGCGGCGGCTGCGACGCGGGCGGCGGCGCCGGCACCGGCATCGCGCTCGTCTTGGCCGCGCTGGCGCTGGCCTTCCTGCGCGCGCGCCACGCCAAGCCGGTCGCGGTGGCGCTGGCCACGCTGGGCGGCGGCTCGGCCTGGGGCCTCGACTACCACGTCACGACGCTGGTCGACGCCGACGACGGGCAGTGCTCGCTCACCGAGGCGGCCGACCACGCCATGGGCACGGCCGGCAACGACGACTGCGGCATCGCGGCGCCGTCCCCGACGGTGGCCATCTTCCTCGACGTCGCCGGCACCCACACGCTGGGCCGCGAGCTGGCGGTGACCACGCTCAGCATCACCGGCATGGGCAGCGACCAGACGTCGATCGTCTTCGGCGCCGGCGTCGGCCCGATCGAGGTCGGCGACGCGGTCCTCGCCGACGCGACGCTGACCGACGTGCGCGTGGCCGACGGCCCCGACGGCTGCATCCTCTTCCCGTCGCAGAGCGCCCCCGCGCCGACCTTCAGCGCGACGCGCGTCGTGCTCGAGGGCTGCGACGGCAGCGGCGCCGTGCGCATCCGGCCGCTGGCCCAGACGGGCACCATCACGCTCATCGACACGCTGGTCCGCGACAACCACCCCGACAGCGGCGAGGGCGCCATCGCGCTCACGGCCGGCAACGTGAACCTGCTCGGCGTGACCTTCTCGGGCAACATCTCCGACGGCGACGGCGCCGCCATCACCACCTCGGGCACCGTGGCCGGCGCGCGCGCCGTCTTCAGCGCCAACCTCGCGGTGGCCGACGGCGGCGCGCTGCGGGCCACCAACGTCGATCTGCAGGACGCCGTCTTCTCGGCCAACGCCGCCGAGCTGGGCGGCGCCATCGCCGCCGACGACGTCGCGCTCGACCGCACCTCGTTCTCGAGCAACGCCGCCAGCGTCGGCGGCGCCATCGACACCAGCTCGGGCACCATCACCAACTCGACCTTCGCCGCCAACACCGCGACCTTGGACGGCACCGCCATCAGCAGCAACGTGGCGGCGCTGGCGACGATCCACTTCCAGTGGGACACGTTCGTCGACAACCACGGCGGCGGCGCGACCGTCTCGGCCTTCCGCGTCGACCTCTGGGACAACCTGTTCCAGGGGAGCCGCAACGGCGCCGGCGCCATCGTCGAGCTCGGCACCGCGCTGCTCACGAGCGGCGGCGGCAACATCTTCGAAGGCGCGCGCGCCGTGACCGGCAGCGACCGCGCCGGCCTGGTCGTGCCGCTGCGCGTCGTCGTGCAGGGCCGCGGCCTCGGCCAGATCTACGCCGTGCCCTCGGGCGAGGACTCGGCGCTGCGCGATCAGGTCGTCTGCACCTCGGCCTTCGAGACCGACAGCGACGACCAGCTCGGCAAGGCGCGCCCCGTCGGCGTCCTCTGCGACATCGGCGCGGTCGAGCTACCGATCGAGCGCCGCTCCGCGACGCGCGCCGCCACGAGCGCCGAGTGCCCGAGCGGCGGCCAGGTCATCAGCGTCGGCCGCGACTACGACGGCAACGGCGTCGTCGACGGCGAGGAGGCGGTGCCGCTCACGCCGATCTGCAACGGCACGCGCTTCATCGTCGCGCCGCGCGACGCGACGCCGCTCGAGTGCGCTGACGGCGGCACGACGCTCGCCTGGGGCTACGACGCCGACGACGACGGCGTGCTCGACCCCGACGAGACCGTCGGCGCCTCGCCGGTGTGCAACGGGCCGACCTCCTTCGAGGTGGTCGAGCTCGAGCCCGACGAGACCTGCCCGCTCGGGAGCTACGCCCTGACCACGCCCGAGGACAGCGTCACGCTGTGCAAGCCGGGCCAGGCGCTCGTCCTCGTCGACCACGGCGAGAGCGAGCTCTGCCCGCAGGGCGGCGTGGTGGCCGTCACCGGCTACGACCTGGACGGCGACGGCGTCCTCGAGGAGGGCGAGTGGGTGACGTTCTACGCCGTCTGCGATCTGCCCGACGGCGCCGACGGCGCGGTCGAGGTCTTCGGCTCGGAGTCGTGCCCGAACGGCGGCACCGAGCTCCGGCTCGGCATCGATCGCGACGGCGACGGCCTGCCCGACGACGACGCGCTCGTCACCGGCGCGACGCTGTGCGACGGCCTCGACGCGCCCAACGGCGCGCCCTCGCTGGTGACCAGCGACGAGGCCGCGGCGGCCGACTGCCCCGACGGCGGCGTGACGCTCACGGCCGGCGCCGACGACGACGGCGACGAGACGCTGGACGCGGACGAGGTCGATCTGAAGGTCCCGATGTGCGACGCGCCCGACGGCCCGCCCGGCGTCGACGCGCTGGTCGCGGTGACCGCGGCGAGCGCGGCGGCCTGCCCCGACGGCGGCATCCACGTGACCGTCGGCCTCGACGACGACCGCGACGGCGCGCTGGTCGGCGACGAGATCGGCACGGCCACCGACGTGTGCTCGGGCAAGGTCGGCGACGACGGCGCGCCCGGCGTCGACGGCCCCGCCGGCCACGACACCATCGTGGCCACCGAGGACGCGACCGCGGCCTCGTGCCCGGCCGGCGGCCTGCACCTCACCGCGGGCCGCGACGACGACGGCGACGGCACGCTCGACGCCGGCGAGGTCGAGACCGAGACCAACCTCTGCGCCGGCGAGCCCGGCGACGACAGCGGCGTCTGCACCATCACCGACGGCAACACGCTGACCTGCCCGGGCGCGGACCCGGTGCGCTTCGTCACCGCGGCCGAGCTCGAGGACGTCGGCTGCGGCGCCGGCTCGAGCGGAGGCGGCGGCCTGCTCGCCGCCGCGCTGGTGTCGCTGGCGTGGCTCGCGCGGCGGCGGCACGTCGCCGCGTAGCCGCACCCGTTCACGGAGGTCGCGATGAACCACGCCACGCCGCGTTCCCACGAGCAGCGCCACGAGGCGCGCGCCAGCAAGACCTACCAGGCCTTCCTGCGCGACCTCGCCCGACTCGCCGGCCTGAGCGAGGTCGACGGCATCCTGGCGGTGACCTCCGTCCTGACGCGGCTCCAGCAGCGCATGGACGGGCCGCCCGAGCACGCCGGCCACATGGAGGCGCAGCTGCCGTCGAAGCTGCGCGAGCTCATGACCATGCTGCGCGCCGACGTCGAGCGCGCCGCACCGCGCGACGGCGCCTCCTTCGAGGCGAAGGTCGCGGCCGATCTGCGCGTCGACGAGGCGCGCGCCAACACCATCATCGACGCCGTCCTCACCACCGTGCGCGCGCGCCTCAGCCCGGGCGAGCTGCGCTGGGTCGCGCGCCACCTGCCGCCCGAGCTGCACGCGCGCTGGGTGTCGACGCCGGGGCCGAGCGAGAGCGCCGGCGCCGCCCTCCGCAGCCCCGCCGCCAGCGCCGAGCACGAGCGGCTGAAGCTGTTCCTCGGCCGCTGGCACACCGTCGGACAGCAGCTCGCCGGGCCGCTCGGGCCCGCGGCGGCCATCGATCTGGTCGAGGCCTGGGAGTGGCTGCCCGGCGACTTCTTCATGGAGCACAGCGTCTTCGGCCACGTCGGCGGCGAGCGCGCGGCCTGGGTCGAGGTCGTCGGCTACGAGCCGGCGAGCCACGGCTACCCGGTCCGGACCTTCTACATCGACGGCCGCGTCGAGGAGTCGCGCCTCTTCGAGCACGGCGGCGCCTGGCTGCGCGCGGCCGGCTGGAACATCGGCAGCGAGCGCTTCCTGGTCCGTTGCACCACCACGCTCGACGCCGACGGGTCGACGGCGCGCTCGCTGTGGGAGCACTCGCGCGACGGCGCCAGCTGGGAGCCGTTCTGGCGCGTCACCTCGACGCGCGAGCCCGCGGCCGCGCCCGACTGATCGCCGGCGTCGCTCGTCAGTCGCTCGGCACCGGCGTGCCGGTCTTGGTGGCGTCGAGCAGCGAGCCGATGTTGTGCACGTTGGCGTCGCGCGTGCCGAGCTGGCCGGTGGTGCCGCCGAGGAAGTTCCACTCGATGAACTTCACGATCGAGCTGTGCTCGAGCACGACGTGCGAGATGGTGCCCGGCTTGACGAACGGGCCGACGGCGATGGTCGGGACGCGCGTGCCGTAGGGCTGGCGATCGTAGCGGTTGGCCGGCGGCGGCGGCACGTGGTCGTAGAAGCCGCCGCCCTCGTCCATGGTGATGAGGACGAGGGTGTTGTCGGCGTAGATCGGGCTCGCCAGGATCTCCTCGACGATGGCCTGCATCCAGTTGGCGCCGGCCGAGATGGTGTTGAGGTAGCCCGGGTGGTTGGTCTTGTAGCCGATGGGCTTCAAGTAGCTCCAGGCCGGCAGCTGCCCCAGCGCCAGCTGCTCGTGGAAGGTCTGCAGGTCCTTCATGTGGTCGGGGTCGTCGGCCACCGACGGGTAGTAGTTGAACGGGATGTCGGTCGGGTCGTAGATGCACGGGTAGACCGACAGGTGGATGGGGCAGTCGGTCGGCGCGCGCGGGCAGTTGCCGCGATCGACCGCGTGCACCATGGCATCGTAGCCCTCGGCGTAGACGGTCCACGTCACGCGCGCGGCGTCGAGCAGGTCGCCGATGTTGGTGTCGAAGAACGTCGCCGGCGGCGCGGTGATGATGCTGCAGGTCTTGCCGATCGACGACGGGCCGGCGTCGTTGTCCTTGAAGACGTAGCCGGCGCGCGCGAAGAACATGTCGTTCGACGAGGTCTGCCCGACCACCGGCTGGAACCAGTGGTCGGCCAGCGCACCGGCGACGGCCAGGTCGTGGTAGGGCGCGGCCGGGCCGCCGAGCTCGGCGTAGGCGAAGTTGGCGGGCTTGGCACAGCCGGGCAGCCCGAACACGAAGCGGTCCATGGCGCCGCCGTTGATCTCGTCGAGCTCGCAGTCGTAGTCGTGGTTCCGGTCCTCCTGCCCGTTGGTCGAGTCGTCGAGGATCATGGGCGAGATGCCGACCGTGTCGGGCCCGGCCTCGCAGCAGCCGTGGCCCTCGGTGCAGTCGGGCGCGCTGCCGGTCGCGGCCGTGCACCAGCGCGCGAAGTACGAGTCGAAGGTGTGGTTCTCCATGACGATGAGGACCAGGTGCTCGATCTTCGAGCTGGTCGGATAGACCGGCCCGTTGGGGTCGAAGATCTCGAACACGTCGGTGTCGCCCGTGTCGGCGTCGAGCCCGTCGTCGTCGACCTCGGCCACCGTGTCGGGCAGCTCGGTGTCGGGCAGCGCCGTGTCGACCGCGTCGAGCGTGTCCTCGGGCGGGACGGTGTCCTCGGTCTTCGGGGCGTCGCCGCCGCACGCCGTCATGGCGAGCGCAATGCAGCACGCGCCGACCCACGCCACCCCAACCTTGACCTTCATCGATGCTCCGCCGCCTGCTGGCCGCCGCGCTCGCGCGCGCTGGCTAGGCTCATTGCACGCCCACCAGGTTGGCGTCGATACCGTTCATCTTCACGCCGATCGAGGCCGCGTCCTTCGCGCCGTCACCGTTGGTGTCGATGTCGTTCTCGACCAGCACGTCGATGAGCTGCACCACGGCGTCCTTCGAGACGCCCTGGAAGGCGTCGTCGGGCAGGCTCTGGATGCCTTCGAGCAAGGTCTGCTTCGGCACCGCGCCGCCGAGGATGCCGCTGAGGCCCGACACCTGGTTGCCGCTCCGGGTGATGGTCGCCTCGATGCGCAGGTTGGCGATGACCACGTCGAGCGAGGTGTCGGCGTCGAACGGGATCTCGAACGGCAAGGACGTCCCCGGCCCGCCGCCGACCAGCTGATTTCCGTTCAAGTGCGCGGGGATGCGCGCCACCGGCTCGCACGTGATGGGGTCGAGGAACGAGTGGTCGACGTCGTAGTCGCAGGTCTGGGTCTGGAAGTCGCAGCCCGGCGTCACGAGCTTCGCCTGGTAGACGGCGACCTCGATCGGGTCGG
Organism: Myxococcota bacterium; assembly: GCA_046351155.1. GTDB lineage: Bacteria > Myxococcota_A > UBA9042 > PHBI01 > PHBI01 > JAXLYZ01. Next base: position 199,946 of record JAXLYZ010000012.1, on the reverse strand, counting down.
CGTCGAGGGGGCCTATCTCGAGGACGAGCATGACCTGCCCGCTCGCGACCGCGTCGCCGAGCGGACCGTTGGCGAACGAAGCGATGACCGACAGCGTGTTGTCGATGCCGTCCGAGCACGAGCCCGAAGGCGCGCACGTGGCCGGGTTCTGATCGACGTCGAGGCCGTCGCCCGGGCCGGCGCTGGCGCCGACCGCGACCATGGTGAGCTTCACGCCGTCGGGGCTGAGATCCGGCGTGCACACGCAGCCCGACGTGTCGCCGACGCACTTGCCGTGGTCGCAGTGGTCGCCGGTCGAGCACTCGGCGCCGTCGTCGCAGCCGCCGCTCGTCGCCGCCGCGTGCAGACAGTAGCCGGGAAGCTCGCCGCGCAGGTGTCGTCGGTGCACGGGTTGTGGTCGTCGCAGTCGCGCGCGCGGCCGCCGGTGCAGGCCAGGTCGGCGCACACGTCGTCGAGCGTGCACGGGTCGCCGTCGTCGCACGACGCGCGGTTGGCGGCATACGAGCACGCGCCGGTGAGCGCGTCGCACTGGTCGTCGGTGCACGGGTTCTGGTCGTCGCACACCGAGCTCACCCCGAGGCAGCACGGCGACAAGGTCGGCAGGTGCACGCAGCCCGCGACCGCGTCGCAGTGGTCGACGGTGCAGGTGTTGCCGTCGTCGCAGTTGGTCGCGCCGCCGGCCGTGCACGTCCCGGCCTGACAGGTGTCGTTGTCGCTGCAGGCGTCGCCGTCTTCGCAGGCGAGCCCGTCGGTCACGACGTGGCTGCAGCCCGCGAGCTCGCTGCAGGCATCGACGGTGCACGGGTCGCCGTCGTCGCAGCTATTGGCCTGGCCGCCGCACCGGCCGGCGTCGTCGCAGCGATCGTCGACGGTGCAGCGCACGCCGTCGTCGCAGCTCTGGCCGGCGACGGGCGTCACCACGCAGCCCGCGACGCGGTCGCACACCTCGCGCGTGCACGGGTTGTCGTCGTCGCAGTCGACGGCCTGGCCGGTGCACTCCCCGCCGGCGCAGGTCTCGCCCGTCGTGCAGGCGTCGCCGTCGTCGCAGCTCGCGCCGTCGTCCCTCCGCGTCCAGCCGCGCGCGTCGGCGGCCGGGTCGCACACCTCGCAGCCGAGGCCGCCGCGGAGCTCGCCCGCCGCGGCGCACACGTTGTTGGCGAAGCACATGCCGTCGGCCACGCTCCAGGCGCAGTGGCGGACGCCGTCGTCGCCGGCCAGGCAGCGGTCGACGGTGCAGGCGTGGCCGTCGTCGCAGTCACCGTCCCCGCTGCAGCTCTCGGGCGGCGGTGCGGTGTCGACGATGGTCGCATCCGAGGTGGCGCCGGGGCGCTCCGAGAGCGCATCGCAGGCGGTCCAGCCGACGAGCGCCGCGAGCGCGACCGCGGTCCGCGCACGAGCCGAAGTGCCCTTCATTAGTAGAGCCTCCCGCCGGCGACGGTGTTGCCGCTCATGCGATCGAGCGCCTCGGGGAAGATGCGGATGGCGGTGCCCGGCGGCAGCCCGGCGATGGCGCCCGACAGGTCGATGTTGGGCAGCGGGATGCTGCCGAGATCCTTGCCCGCGAGCTGGCCGACGAGGTCGTTCAGCACGCGCTCTTCGATGAGGTCGCGGATGACGTCTTCGAGCGCGATGAGGTCCTCGTCGAGGACGTCGATCTCGGTGTCGAGCCGCTCGATGCCGGTGATGCGCAGCGCGATCTCGTTGCCGCCGCCGGGCGCGGCCACGATGCGCAGGTCGACGCCGGCCACCATCGAGCCCCACACGACCACGTTCACGGTCTGCCCGAAGAGCTTCATGCTGGCCGTGATCTTCACGTCGCCGACGTGCGCGCCGAGCGTCGAGCGGCCGCAGTCGGCCAAGGTCGGCGCCAGCATGCCCGACACCGCCATGCTGAGGTTGGTGATGCCGAACTGGCCGAGGTCGACGCCCGAGAGCCACGACGACGGCACCGGGAACTCGAGGATGCCGCCGCGCCAGGCCGCGAACAGCACCTGGTTCAGCGTGTCGTCGGCCAACGATAACTCGAGGATGCGCTGCTCGGGCACGACCAGCGACTGCGTGCCGCCGCCGCACGCGGCGCGGTTCGGCACGCCGAGGTTCGAGTACGGCGTCACGGCGAAGTCGCTGTAGGCGCCGCTCCGGAAGACGATCTTGCAGCCCTCGCCGGTGCACGTCACCGCCTGGAAGTCGGTGACCAGATCGATGGGCACGCTGCCGCCGTTCGGCTTGGGGATGTCGAGCGCGATCTGGAACGCCAGCTCGCGCAGGCCGTCGCGCACGAGGTTGCCGATGACCGGCCGCAGCTGATCGTTGAAGGCGTTCTCGATGGTGTTCGAGAGCGAGTCGAGGAAGAAGCCGAGGATGAAGTCGGCGAGCCAGCCGAAGAGGCCGTCGATGTGCACGTCGAGGCCGTTGATCTGCACGTCCGAGGCCCGCACCGTCACGACGATGTCGTTGGCCGCGACCGACAGATCGAGGTCGACGTTGATGACCAGCGAGGTCCACGTGACGGTGCCGGTGATCTGGCTCGGCGCCGGCGTGACGCACACGCCGAAGACGGTCGTGTTGCAGCCGTCGCGGTTGGCCTCGACGCGCGCCGAGCCGTTGTTGATGACGCCGGTCAGGTGGATGCCGCCGTTCTGCGCCGCGAGGTAGGCGTTGGGCGGGCTGTAGGTCAGGTTCTTGATGTAGATGTCGTAGTCTTCGTTGAGCGCGCCGTAGTTGTTGTAGACCGGGCTCGGGATGAGCGCGCCGATGTTGAAGTTGCGCAGCGCCACCTGGAGGATCGACGCCAGGTCGTTGGGCGGCGAGCTCCTGTTGCCGTCGTCGATGGCGAGCTTGTCGAGCCACACGCCGAGGCCCTCGGTGACGATGCCGTTCTTGGGCGTCGTCGGGTTGCGGTAGCCGTTCGACCACAGGAAGGACTGCACGCGCTTCCGCGGCGAGCCGAGCGCGTCGACCGCGTCGAGCACCAGGATGTTGCCGCCCCAGGTCGGCGCCATGACGTAGCTGAAGCTCTGGTCGGCGGCCACCGGCACGTCGTTGCCGTTCACCTTGAAGGACGTGATGGGCCCGGCCCCGGACGACACGTGCCCGGTCACCGCGATGAGCGGCAGGAAGCCGCCCGACACCAGCGTGGCGCCGCGCGCCGGGAAGTCGACGGTGATGGTCGGGCGGCACGCGTTCGAGACGATGAGCTCGTTGACGCAGCCGCTCTGCGGGTTGCACGAGTCGACGGTGCAGGCGTTGCCGTCGTCGCACTCGACGGTCGAGCCGGTGCACGCGCCGCCGCCGCAGGTGTCGCCGGCGGTGCAGGCGTTGTGGTCGTCGCAGGGCCGCGTGTGGTCGCTGTGGGTGCAGCCGCTCTGGGGGTCGCAGGCGTCGTCGGTGCACTGGTTCGAGTCGTCGCAGGCCAGCGGGTCGGGCCCGGCGTGGCAGCTCGCGTCGCGGCAGAAGTCGCCGACCGTGCAGGCGTTGGTGTCGTCGCACGGCAGCGCGTTCGGCACATTGATGACGCCGAGCTTCGGGTCGCAGGCGTCGTCGGTGCACGGGTTCAGGTCGTCGGGGCTCACCGGCGTGCCGAGGCAGGCGCCGCCCTGGCAGGTGTCGCCCGCGGTGCAGGCGTTCTCGTCGTTGCAGTGCACGCTGTTGAACGGATAGACGCAGCCCTTCTCGGGGTCGCAGCGCTCGTCCGTGCACGGGTTCGCGTCGGTGCACAGGCTGGCGATCGACGTATGGGCGCAGCCGCCTTCGGGCGTGCACAGATCGATCGTGCAGAGGTCGCCGTCGTCGCAGCTCGTCGGCGCCTGGCCGACGCACACGCCGTCGTCGCAGAGGTCGCCGCTCGTGCAGGCGTCGTGGTCGTCGCAGGCGATGGGCTCGCTGGCCGGGGCCGCGTCGTGGACGCAGCCGACGTGGGCCTGGCAGCGATCGGCGGTGCACGGGTCGTGGTCGTCGCAGTCGGGCGCCGGCGTGGCCGCGCACGGATCGTCGCCGCACTTGTCGGGCGCCGGCGCGAAGGCGCAGGTGCCGTCGTCGCTGTCGCAGGCGTCGACGGTGCACGGGTCGCCGTCGTCGCAGCGCTTGGGCGTGCCGACGCAGCGGCCGCCCTGGCAGGCGTCGGCCTCGGTACAGGCGTCGCGATCGTCGCAGCTGCCGCTGTCGTCGGCCGAGAAGCGCGCGCGGTCGACCAGCACGACGCAGGCTTCGCAGGGGTTGGCCGGGTTGGCCTCGCCGTTGTCCCAGCACGAGCCGAGGATGTCGCACTGGTCGGACGCGCAGCGCGGCGGCAAGACGACCTCGACCGAGGTGTCGACGCTGGCGCCGGCCTCGACGTTGTCGTGGCACGCCCCGAGCGCGAGCGACGCGAGGACGGCGGACGCGATGCGGACGACGGCGGCTCTGGCGACAGGGTGCAGACGTGAGCTCGGCGCCATGGTGATCCTCTGCGCGGGTGGCCCGCCGACGGGCCGCGTCACCTTATATGAAGCGCCGGATGGATGCGACCGGTCAGGCACTTTTCGGGTGCGACCGCCCGCGGCCGCGGTCTCCCCGGGCATCGGCGCGAGCCGGCGCGGGATGCGCGCGCCCGGAGCGCGTGTTAGCCTCCCCGCGAGGTCTGCGATGTTCGGCTCGGCGATACTGGCGATGGCTTGGGTGCTCGCGGAGGCGGGCACGGCGCTGCCGCGTCAGGAGCAGCCGCTCGACTGCCCGTCGGCCACCGCCTGGCACGAGGAGGAGGATCTCGCGCGCTACACCACGGCCGCCGACGAGCCGCCGTCGCGCGTCGGCTGGTGCGAGCGCCTCGACGGCACGCGGCACGGGCCGATGCGCATCTATTGGAAGAGCGGCTGGCTGCGCAGCGAGACGACCTTCGTCGACGGCATCGAGACCGGCCCGCTCAAGACCTACTACGACGACGGGCGCCCGCAGATCGAGGCCGCCAACAAGGACGGCAAGCTGCACGGCCGCTACACCTCGTGGCACGCCAACGGCCAGAAGGCCCGCGCCATGAGCTACGACGAGGGCCGCCCGCACGGCTACGCCATGTATTGGGACGAGGCCGGGACCATGACCGCCGAGGGCGCCTTCGTCGACGGCAAGAAGCAGGGCGAGTGGGACGCCTGGTATCCCAACGGCGTCTTCCGCGAGGTCTCGCGCTGGGACGACGGCCAGCTCAACGGGCGCCAGCTCGTCTGGGCCGAGGGCGGCGTCTTCTACATGGGCATGTGCTGGCGCCGCGGCGAGAAGGTCTGGGAGTCGCGCAGCGAGGGCGAGGCGCGCACCCGCGACTGCCGTCCGTTCTAGGTGTCTGCACGAGGCGCGCGCATGGTCGTCGCGCTCGCGGCCGGCCGATGGTAGAAGCAGGGCGATGCCGTTCTTCAGGCTCTCCCCGGGCACGCTCGAGTTTCCCTCGCCGCACCTCGCGGGCCCGGATGGGCTCCTCGCGGTGGGCGGCGACTTCAAGCCGGAGCGCATGATCGCCGCCTACACGCGCGGCATCTTCCCGTGGATGGTCTACTCGGGCGAGCCGGTGTGGTTCTCGCCCGACCCGCGCATGGTGCTCGAGCCGAACAAGCTGCACGTGCCGAGGAGCCTGTCGAAGGTCATCCGTCGCAAGGACTTCGAGGTCCGCTTCGACACCATGCTGCCCGACGTGCTGGCGCGCTGCGCGCAGGCCAAGCGCCCGGGCCAGCGCGGCTCGTGGATCTCGCGCCGCTACTCCGAGGGCATCCTCGACCTCTGGGCCCTGGGCCTCGTGCACTCGTCCGAGGCCTGGCAGGACGGCGTGCTGGTCGGCGGCCTCTACGGCCTCGCCATCGGCAAGGTCTTCTTCGGCGAGTCGATGTTCGCGGCCGCGCCCGACGCCTCGAAGGTCGCCTTCGCCACGCTCACGCGCCACCTCGCCGGCTGGGGCTACCAGCTCATCGACTGCCAGCAGGAGACCGAGCACCTGCGCCGCTTCGGCGCCGAGCCATGGCCGCGCGCGCGCTTCCTCGACCTGCTGGCGACGGCGTCCGACGGCGACAGCCGCGCCGGCCGCTGGGTGGTCGAGCACCCGGACTGGGACGGTCGTCCCTGGTGAGCCCGGGCTCGGGCCGCGGCCGGTTGACCCGGCCGGACCCGCGCGGTAGGTGCTCGGGCCGCGAACCCAGCCCCAGCGTGCATTCGCAGGAGGACCCATGCCCAACCCGATCGCCCACTTCGAGACCTCGCTCGGCAGCTTCTCGGCCGAGATCTACCTCGACAAGATGCCCATCACCGCCGGCAACTTCGTGCGCCTGGCCAAGGAGGGCTTCTACGACGGGCTCCACTTCCACCGCATCATCAACAAGTTCATGATCCAGTTCCGGGTGCCGTACTCGAAGGACCCCAACGACCGGCGCGCCGGCATGGGCGACTCGCCGCACGGGGCCATCCCCGACGAGCACCCCGCGCACGGTCCAGCTCTCGAACGAGCCGGGCACGCTGTCGATGGCCAACGCCGGTCCCAACACCGGCTCGAGCCAGTTCTTCATCAACACCGTGCACAACAAGTACCTCGACTACTTCACCCCCGGCCCCTCGAAGCACCCCGTCTTCGGCAAGGTCATCCACGGCATGGACGTGGTGAAGAGCATCGAGACGACCCGCACCGGCCCGGGCGACCGCCCCGTCACGCCGGTGAAGGTGCTCTCGGTCACGGTGCAGGAAGGCTGATCCGCGGCTCTGGAACGGAGGCTCGCCGCAAGGCGAGCCGGAGTGAAGAGCTGAGCTCCCCAGGCGGCCCCGAGCGAGGCCATCAACCGAGCGAAGGCCGCCGCTCAGCTCTGGAACGGAGGCTCGCCGCAAGGCGAGCCGGGTGAAGAGCTGAGCTCCCCAGGCGGCCCCGAGCGAGGCCATCAACCGAGCGAAGGCCGCCGCTCAGCTCTGGAACGAGGCTCGCCGCAAGGCGAGCCGGGGAAGAGCTGAGCTCCCAGGCGGCCCCGAGCGAGGCCATCAACCGAGCGAAGGCCGCCGCTCAGCTCTGGAACAGGCTCGCCGCAAGGCGAGCCGGAGTGAAGAGCTGAGCTCCCCAGGCGGCCCCGAGCGAGGCCATCAACCGAGCGAAGGCCGCCGCTCAGCTCTGGAACGGAGGCCGCCGCGGGCGAGCCGGAGTGAAGAGCTGAGCTCCCCGGCGGCCCCGAGCGAGGCCATCAACCGAGCGAAGGCCGCCGCTCAGCTCTGGAACGGAGGCTCGCCGCAAGGCGGCCGGGGTGAAGAGCTGAGTTCTCCCCAGGCGGCCCCGAGCGAGGCCATAGAAACGACCGCTCGCCCCCGCCCTCCGACCGCTCACCGGGTTTGCCCCGGACGCGCCGCGCACTCGCGCGTCATCGTGGTCCCGCGCATCGAGCCGCACACGCGCTCGAGAGTCGCTCGAACCACTCTGTCCAGAGAGTGCAAAATGTCCGAAATTCGACTTTCCGACGCCGCCCACCCCGAGCTCACGCCCGCCAGCCCGGCCTCCGACCAGGCCGTCGACGAGGCCGCCGCGCTCGGCAGCCGCGCCGCCTGGGCCCGCGACTTCGCCATCCTCGGCGCCCTCTCGACGGGCCTCGGCCTGGTCGCGCTCGGCCTCGGCGGCGTGTTCCTCATGCTGCCCATCGCCATCGGCGCGGCCACCGGCGCCGGCGTCGGCTGGTTCGCCCGGCCGCTGGTCGCGCGCCATCGGCGGGCGCTGCCCGGCGCCGTGCTGGCCCTGCTCGGGCCGATCCTCGGCGGCTTCTGGGGCGGCCTCGTCGGTGGCCTGAGCATGCTCATCATGTTCCCGGCGGCCGAGGCCATCAGCATCGGCGCCAGCATCGGCGCGCTCTGCGGCCTGGCCCAGCTCTCCTGGTTCTGGGTCGTCTACCTCGCCGTCCGCATGCGCCAGGGTCCGGTGTGGCTGCCGCTCGTGCTCGCCGCGCTGACCCCGTTCCTCGGGAACGGGCTGCTTCGTCTACTCTCCGGACACGAGACCTGGCCCGTTCTGCGCTGACCAATTCTGCGACTTCGAGGCGCCAGATCTGACAATTCGCGAATCGCCGACTTTGCACATGCCGCGTCAAACGCAGGCGCATTCATGCGTCGGTGAACGCTCGGAAACCGCCTCCTTATTGGCTGGTTTGGCGGCCAACGCGGGCTGTGCGCATTGTGCGGTCAATTTGTGCGCCACGATTTCCCGCGGATGTTTGACAGTGTCGACCGATATGGCCTGTCATGGACTCGTGCCCCAGCCTTCACGACACCACGTCCATCCCGCCGAAGCTCCCTGCGCCGTCGAACCGGCCTGCGATGGAGCCCGGCATGGATGATCGCCTCGACGCGTCGGACTTCGACGACTTCTTCGCGGCGGTGCAAGGGTCGCGACCATTCACTTGGCAGAGCCGCCTCGCCGCCAGGCTGGCGCGCGGCGAAGGCTGGCCGGACGCGCTCGACCTGCCGACCGCGACCGGCAAGACCGCGGCCATCGACATCGCCCTCTTCCACCTGGCGCTGGAGGCGGGCCGTCCCGAGCGACGCGCGCCGCTGCGCGTCGTGCTCGTGGGCGAGCGCCGGACCTTCATCGACGCCGCGTGGGCGCGCGCCCACCACCTCGCCGCGGCGCTCGGCGCCGCGACCTCGGGCGTCCTCTTGCGCGTGCGAACCCGCCTCGCTGAGCTGGCCGGCGTGGCCGCCGACGGCCCGCTGGCCCTGACCCTCTGCCACGGCCCGGACGAGGCCGCGCGCGCGGTCGATCGGCGCCCGCATCGCGGTCGAGACCGTCGACGACGTGCTGGCCCGCCTGCGCGCGAGCGCGGGCTGCGACGCGGCCGCCGGCCACGAGGCCGACCTGCTCGGCCGCGACGTGGTCTGGCTCTTCGACGAGATCGGCGCGAGCGCACCGCTCCGGGCCGCCCTGGCCGCGGTCGAGCGCCGCCACCGCGCGCGCCCGCCGGCCGGCGCGCCGGGCGCGGTCATCGTCGACCTCACCGCCACGGGCCACCGTGCGTCCGGCGGCGACGTCTTCACGCTCGACGACGACGACCGCCGCGACCCCGTCCTCGCGCGGCGCCTCACCACCAAGAAGACCGTCCTCCTCTGGCAGGACATCCCCGAGAACACCTTCTCCGGCGTGTGCGCGAGCGCGGTCGGCGCCTACATCGTCGGTGGCGCGAGCGCCATCGCCGTGGTCGCCAACCAGCACGTCACGGCGCGCGCCATCCTCCGGCGCGTGCGCGACGAGGTCGCCGACCCGGCCGACGTGACGCTCGTGAGCGGCCACATGCGGCCCATCGATCGCGCCGACGCCGAGGCCCGCCTCCTGCCGCGCATCGCCGCCGGCCACCGCCGACGCGGGCGCGACGTCCGCCCCATCGTGGTGGTGGGGACGCAGTGCCTGGAAGCCGGGCCCGACTTCGACTTCGACGCGCTCGTCAGCGAAGGCGCGAGCCTCGATGCGCTGCGCCAACGCTTCGGCCGCTTGAACCGCCTGGGCGAGCTCGCCGCCGCGCCGGGCGCCATCGTCATGCGCACGCGCGCGCTCGCCGACGACCCGGTCTACGGCGTCGCCGCGCGCGAGACGGCGGCCTGGCTCGCCGCCCAGGAGCACATCGACTTCGCGCCGGCCCGCATGCAGGAGCCCGAGCGCGCGCTGCTGGCGCGCCTCGTGACGCGCCCGAGCGACCAGCGCCCGAGCGGCGACGGGCCGAGCGCGGCCGAGGTGCGCGTGGTGTGGCGCCGCGATCTCGACGAGTCGCTGATCGAGCTCGCCGGCCGACCGCAGGGAGCCGAGGACGCCTGGGGCGCGCGCGCGCGGCGCGTCGTGCAGGAGTCGCTGACGGCGCTGCCGCCGTCGCCGCCCGAGCTCATGCGCTTGCCGCTCGCCGCGGTCCGCTGCTGGCTCCTCGGCCTGCCCGAGGTGGCGGTGACCGATCTCGAGGGCGTCCCCGCGAGCAACCAGGACGGCGGCAAGGCGACGCGCAACCGCCCGGTCGTGCGCTGGCGCGACGGCGTGAGCGAGACCGTGCGCGCCGCGGACCTTGCCGCCGGCGACGTCATCATCGTGCCGCCGAGCTACGGGGGCGTGGTCGAGGGCAACTGGGATGCGACCAGCGCCGCCTCGGTCGCCGACCGCGCCGAGGAGTCGGCCTTCGCCACCCACGGCACGGCCGTGCTGCGCCTGCACTACTCCATCCTCAAGACGGCGGGCATCATCGAGGCGCCGCTGCCGAGCCCGACGCTGCCCGACGAGCTGGTGGTCGGCGCCTGGCTCGAGCGCGTGAAGCCGCGCGCCGGCTCGTGGGTCGGCGCCATGCTCGAGCGCCTGCAGGCCGCGCGCGGGCGCTGGCACATCCGGCGCGTCAGCGCCGTGAGCGGCGCCGACACCTACATCATCAGCGCCGACCCGAGCTGACGCGCCGGGCCGTCGCCGGCCTCAGGGCAGCTCGCACACGGTCGAGAGCGATGCGTCGCAGCCGATGTCGTTCCAGGTCGGATCGCCCGCGCCCGGGATCATCTCGCTGCAGTCCTCGCCGCCGCCCCAGTCGTTCGGCTCGCCGCCCATCCAGTTGGTGAAGCGGCTGTCCATCGCGACGCCGTCCTCCCACACGTAGCTGCCCTCGGTGGCGATGTCGTCCAAGCCGAGCCACAGCGCGCCGAAGCCGGCCGCGTTGGATTCGTCGCGGAGCCAGGTGTTCTCGGTCTCGTTGTTGACGATGACGAGCGTGCCGCCCTGCGCCGCGCACTCGGCGGCGGCGGCCTCGTGGGTGCGCGTCTTCCAGCAGAAGAGGTAGCTCTTCTGGCCGCGCTTGTGGGTCTGGCAGTCGGGGCAGTCCTCGGCGTCGTCGGCGCGGCCGCTGCAGTCCTGATCGATGCCGTCGCCGCAGGTGTCGACGGCGCCGACGTAGATGGTCGGGTCGCCCTCGTTGCAGTCGAGGTCGCAGGTGGCGCCGTCGTGGTCGAGGTCGGCCGTCAGGTCGCGGCGGCAGCCGACGCGCGCGCGCACGTCGGCCGAGCGAGCGTCGAGGAAGTCGATGGCGCGCTGGAGGCCATCGGCCACGTCGACGCCGCCGCCCTCGCGCGGCTCGACGTCGACGTAGGGCTGGATGCGCGCCGGCACGTCGGCGAGCGCGCCGGTGACGGTGCCGCCATCGACCAGGTCGGCGAGCTGGAGCAGGCGGTCCTCGTAAGCGGTGCGGCACACCGGGTCGCCGAGGCAGCCCTGGAGGAGCAGGCCCTGGCCGTCGTAGAAGCCCAGCGTCGAGCCGAAGGTCTGGTCGGTGCCCCAGGCCATGAGGCTCACGACGCCGCCGTCGTCGACGTGGAAGTAGTAGTTGTTGCGCGTCGGGGCGTAGCCGTCCCAGTGGCCGATGAAGATCTCGGTGGCCATGTCGGCCAGCACCTCGTCCCAGTCGACGTAGGCGTCGAGGGCGGCCATGAAGCCCGCGCCCGACGGCGCCGTCTGCAGCGCGGCGACGAGGTTGGCGAGGTCGAGGCGACCGGCCTCGCTGCCCTTGTCGAGGTCGAGGGTGTAGGGCGCCTGGCTGAAGAGGTCGTCGCCGTACTGGCCCTCGAAGACGGACTTGGTCGAGGCGTAGTGCTGGTCGAACCAGGGGTCCTCGTAGGACTCGATGTCGGCGTAGAGGCCGTAGTCGTTGCCGTTGACCTTCACCCAGACGTAGCCGACGCGCGGCGCCGGCACGCCCATGGCGCGGAAGAAGGCGTAGGCCAGCACCTCGTGGATCTTCGCGTCGTCCTGCACCATGTTGTTGAGCGTCATGGCCGACGCGTTCCGGAAGCGCGCGCCGGGCCAGAAGCGATCGAACTCGAGCTTGAAAGCCGCTTTACCATCGAGGTTGCGCAGGCTGCCGAGGCGCCCCTTCAGGCGCAGCGCCACCGGCTGGGTGGTGGAGCCGGCCTCGTCGGTGAAGGTGAAGGTGCCCGCGACCCAGGTGTACGGGTCGCCGGCCAGGTTGTTGTACGCGGTCGCGTCCAGCGTGAGGTCGATGGTCGGGACGACGTGGGCCGGGTCGTAGACGGTCGCGATGGGGTCGAATGGGTCGACGTCGGGCGCCAGGTTGGGTGCGCCGCGCGTGGGCTTGGTGACGGTGAAGGTGCCGCTGATGTCGGGCAGGCGGCCGTAGGTGTAGCCGGCCGGGTCGTTGCCGGCCGGCGCGTGGTCGAAGACCTCGCCGTTGTCGCGCACGACCCACACCCCCTCCTGTCCGCAGGCGACGCCGAAGGCGGTGAGGTCGACGACGATGCGCTCGCCGGGCTGCATGGTGCCGACCCCGAGCGGCTGCCAGTGCGCCTCGTCGCTGGCGTCGTCGGTGACGAACACCTCGCCCAGCGGGATGGCGGTGTCGCCGGTGTCGACGAGCTCGGCCCAGTCGCTCGGCACGCCGCGGCAGTCGACCTCGTTCACGACGACGGTCCAGACGGGCTCGACGACGACCTCGGGCTCGTCGGGCACGACGTCTTCGACGACCTCTTCGACGACCTCGGGGGCGGTGTCGTCGCTCGCGTCGACGCTGGTGTCGTCGGGCGGCAGGGCGGTGTCGGGCTCGGTCTCGACGAGGGCGTCGTCGGCCACCTCCGGCGCGCTGTCGGCGTCGTCGAGCGTCGCGTCGGCGTCGGGCTCGACCACCTGGGTCGCGCCGTCGTCGGCGCTGTCGCCGCTTTCGGCCTCGACGGCGGTGTCGGCGACATCGGCGACCTGGGTGTCGTCGGCGGCGGTGTCGGACGCCGTCGCGGAGTCGTCGAGAGCGCGGAGGTCCGGATCCGGCTCGTGGCACGCGGCCAGGCCCGCGAGGGCCAGCATGACGGTGACGACTCTCACGCCGGCACGGTTGCAGCCGGCGCCGTTCGGGTCCAGCACAAAGCGTTTCGGGCGTGTCACTGGGCGCTCCAGCCGCGGACGGTGAGCTCCACGCGCCGCGCGCTCTTCTTGCCGCCGCGCTCGGTGGAGCCGCGGGCGACGATGCGAGCGGGCTCGATTCCGTGCGCGACGAGGTAGTCGCGGACGACGGCGGCGCGGTCGCGGGCGAGCTGCTCGCGGGCGTCGTCGGGGGCGTCGTCGTCGCCGTACGCGACGACCTCGAGTCGGAGGGTCGGGTAGCGGGCGAAGGCCTGGGCGGCCTCGTCGAGGGCCCGACCCGAGGTCGGGTCGAGCGTCGGCGAGCCGGCGTCGAAGGCCACGCCGGCCAGGGGTCCGTTGAACTTGCGCTTGATGAGGGCGGGCAGGCAGCCCTCTTCCTCGAGCACGCCGGGCTGGGTCGGGCACTTGTCGAGGCGATCGGTGACGCCGTCGCGATCGCCGTCCGGGCAGCCTGCGGCCCAGCTCGCGCCGGCCTCGCGCGGGCACATGTCCTGGTCGTCGGCGACGCCGTCGCCGTCGGCGTCGGGCGGCGCGGGGCAGCCGTCGCGAGCGGCGTCACCGGCGACGTCGGGGCAGCGGTCGGCGCCGTCGTCCACGCCATCGCGGTCGCCGTCGGGGCAGCCGCGCTGCTCGGGCGGACCGGCCAGGGCCGGGCAGGCGTCGCTCGGGTCGCCGAGCCCGTCGCCGTCGCCGTCGGGACAGCCGTTGGTCGCTGCCGAACCGACGGCCGAGGGGCAGGCGTCGACTGCGTCGGCGACGCCGTCGTCGTCGCCGTCGGGGGGCTGCACGGCCCGGTCGCCCCAGGGGAAGAAGTCGAAGCCGGCGGTGACGTCGAGGAGTCCGGCGAGGCCGGGGCTGAAGCTGTCGGTGAGGTTGTAGCGGCCCTCGACGCGCAGCGCGACCCAGTCGGCGAGGCGGCCGCGCAGGCCGAGCCCGGCGTGGACCTCCCAGTCGGCATCGGCGCCGAGGTCGCCGGACGCGAGCTGGTAGGCGCCGCCGCCCAGGACGACGTGGGGGCTCCAGGCGCCGGCGAACGGCGACACGACCAGGTCGCCGGCCCAGTGCAGCGCGATGCCCGAGCCACTCGTGCGCTCGAGGTCGAACGGGATGAGGGAGATGTTGGTCTCGAGGGCCCACACCGGCGACAGCTGGACACCGAGCCGGAGCCCGAAGATGGCCGAGCTGGCGGGCTTCTTGCCGACGTAGGTGTGGCCGTCGATGTCCCAGTCGCCGATGACCAGGTGGTAGCCGCCGTCGACGCCCAGATAGAAGGACGCGCCGCCGGGCTGGCGCTCGGCGGCGGCCGCGGGCGCCGAAGCGGCGAGCAGGCAGGCCGCGACGAGAGTCGAGGCCAAGGGAGGACGGGCGGGCATGGAGCTCCTCGAGACGGAGGCGGCCAACAGCATGGCGGAGATGCACGCTCGCGTCGAGCGCGGTGTGACGGGCGCAGGCGCTCTGCGCGCGGACCGCGGCCGGTCGACCACGGCGAGTCCGGGGGTCCTCCCGGGCCGGCCCGGGGGTTCGGGGCTGAAGAAATCCGGATCAAAAACGGCGCTCGCGGGAACTTGAGAAGACGGAGGTCGAGATGTCGAAGCCCCGTCCGATTGTGCCAGGTGCCGTAGTGTCCGTGACGCGACGCACGGTAGCGCGCAAGTTCCTGCTGCGCCCCGACCCGTGGGTCGGGCGGGCCTTTGCGTATCTGTTGGCGCACTATGCAGCGCTGAATGAAGTCGGAGTCATCGCGGCGATAGTCATGTCGAATCACTACCACCTGGTCTTGGTCGATCGTTCGGGACGGCTGCCGAAGCTGATGAACGAGCTCAACGCGGCCATGGCGCGCGTCGTGAACGCGATGCGAGGTCGGAAGGGGGCGGTGTGGGACGCGCGTGAACCGCACTACCAGACGTTGCTGGACGCGAATGTGACATTATCGATGGCGGCATATGACCTGGCAAATCCGGTGGCGGCGGGTCTGGTGGAGCACGGCCGAGACTGGCCGGGATTCCGGACAACCCCGAATGGCATCGGCAAATCGGTGGAATATCGGCGTCCGGCGGCGCTGGATAGCGAGGCGGGCACGTATCCGGAGGTCGCGACGCTGGCGTTGATAGCGCCGCCGTGGTCCTCGGTGGACGGGCCGGAGCACTTCGGTCGGGAGCTGGCGGAGCTGGTGGCGCAGCGCGAGGAGGCTGCACGGCGGCGGGTGCGAGGGACGGGGCGCAAGTTCGCCGGGCTGTCGCGCGTGCGGGGGCTCGACTGGAATG
Source organism: Myxococcota bacterium (assembly GCA_046351155.1). Lineage (GTDB taxonomy): Bacteria > Myxococcota_A > UBA9042 > PHBI01 > PHBI01 > JAXLYZ01. The sequence goes on along the minus strand of JAXLYZ010000012.1, from coordinate 184,826 downwards.
CGGAGGCGGAGGCAGAGGAAGACGAGGATGGAGGCCGACACCGGGCGACGGTGGCGGCGTCGGACGTCGAGCAGGGAATCGCGCATCTGACCGCACGCAAGCTGTTCCGGGCGCTCCACGAGGAGGCGAAGCGGCAGTTCATCGCGGGCGTGCGCGGGGTCGTCTTCCCATTTGGCACATGGCTCATGCGTGTCATATTCGGCGCTCGGGTCGCGGAGGCGCCGGGCTGAGCCCGGCCGACGACCGCCCAGCGCCGCCCTCGAATCGCTGCCACGACCGACCTCGTTCGAATCGAGCTCGCCCCACCATGCGGTTAGCCCGGCAGCAACCGCGCTCACACCGCCCGCCCCTGCGGCCCGCCCTCGCACCTCCGGTCCCATTCGCTACCCCTGCCCTCGCCCCCCGGTTCCATTCGCTACCTCCCCCCGGTTCCATTCGCTACCTCCCTGCCCTCGCCCCCCGGTTCCGTTCGCTACCTCCGATCTCCGTGCGGCGCTTCCTGGCCGGCGCGCTGAAGCGCAAGCCGCGCCCGGCCGCGACCACGACCGACGAGCCCGCTACGCCCTGAGCGACGCAGGGGAGCTCGTTCGGCGACTGCCCCTCGCGTCACAGGTGGGCTCTCCTCGCGTCACAGGCGGTTCTTCTCGCCTCACAGGTGACTTTTCTCGCCTCACAGGTGGTTTTTCTCGCCTCACAGGTGAGCTACCTCGCGTCACAGGTCAGTACCTCCCGCGGTGCAGGTCGGTACTCGTCGCCTCACAGGTCGTCGTAGGTCAGCCCGGCGCGCCTTTCGGGTGAGCGGCGGCGGTGGTAGCGTGCGCGGGTCATGCGGACGCTCGCGCCACTCGCATCGGTTCTCGGCCTGGCCTGCCTCGTCACGCCGGCGCGCGCGTCCTTCTTCGACACGTTCGGGTTCTCGGCCCGCGCCGTCGGCCGCGCCAACGCCATGGTCGCCCTCGGCGCCGACTACGACGCGGCCTACTACAACCCGGCCAACATCCTGTCGCGCAAGCGCTTCCACCTCGGCCTCGGCTTCGACCTCGTCGCCCCCGACCTCTACGTGAACGCCGTGAGCGGCGACCTCGACCCCATCCTGCCCGACTCGAACCTCGGCCTGCACCTCGGCATGTCGACGCCCATCTCAGGCGTCTTCGGCAACAAGCTCGGCTTCGGCTTCGCCTTCTTCCACCCGCTCACGACCGGCACCAACGTGAGCTCGGTCGACCCCAGCGTGCCCTGGTTCTATCGCTACCAGGCGCTGCCCGACAAGCTCATCCTCGCCGCCGGCATGGCCGCCGAGCCGCTCCCCTGGCTGCGCCTCGGCCTCGGCGCGCAGGTGCTCGCCGCGCTCGACGGCCGCGTCGACGCCGCCCTGTCGCTCGCCGAAGGCCGCTTCCTGCGCGAGGACATCGACGTCGACGTGGTCCCCACCGCCGGCTTCACCGCCGGCCTGGCGCTGGGCCCGTTCGACCTCGGCGCGTCCCAGCTGCGCCTCGGCGCGACGTTCCGCCAGAGCCTCGAGCTCGACTACCGACTGCCCGTCACCGTCGACATCGCCGAGGTCGGCGTGCTGTCGGTCCTCGTCGAGGGCACCTCGCTGTACACGCCGAGCCAGCTCGCCTTCGGCATCGGCTGGGAGAGCGCCCCCGCGCCCGAGCCCGGCATCTCGCTCGAGGCCGGCCTCACCTGGGAGCTGTGGTCGGACGCGCCGCCCGCGGGCGCGCGCTTCGTCCTCACCATCGACGACACCCACCTGCGCCCCCCGACCGACCCGCAGGACGCCCCGTCGAACATCGTCGACGTGCAGGCCGGGCTCATCCCGCTCGGCGCCCGCGACACGCTCACGCCGCGCGTCGGCCTCGAGTGGCGGACGCGCCTCGGCGACCTCGAGCTCGCGCTACGCGGCGGCTGGTTCTATCGCCCGACGCCGCTCCCCCGCCCCATCTACCAGACCAACACCCTCGACGCCGCGGCCCACGTCGTGTCGCTCGGCGCCGGCTTCACCTTCGGCGATCCGACCGGCGTCTCGGCCGCACCGGTGAGCATCGACCTCACCGCCCAGCTCACACGCCTCAGCCAGCGCGCCATCGAGAAGGACCCGGTCGCGGGCAACCCGATCGGCGCCTACGAAGCGGGCGGCCTCGTCTGGCACCTGGCGCTCGATCTACGCCACGACTTCCGCTGACGGCCACGCCCGCGTCCTGGCTCCGCCGCCGAACCGCCCGGCAACGCGCCTCGCGTGCGCGCGAAACGCGCCTCACACGCGGTCGAGCAGGTGCCCGAGCTTCTCCTTCTTCGTGCGCAGGTACTCGCGGTTGGCAGCACTCGGCGCGACCTCGAGCGGCTCGCGCGTGACGACCTCGACGCCGTGCTCGGCCAGCGCGGCGATCTTCAGCGGGTTGTTGGTCATGAGCCGCACGCGCCGCACGCCGAGGCTGTGCAGGATCTGCGCGGCCAGCCCGTAGTCGCGCCGGTCGATGGGAAGGCCGAGCTCGACGTTGGCCTCGACCGTGTCGCGCCCGGCGTCCTGCAGCGCGTACGCGCGGATCTTGTCGACCAGGCCGATGCCCCGCCCCTCCTGCCTCAGGTAGAGGATGGCGCCGCGCCCCTCGGCGGCGATCTTCTTCTCGGCGAGATCGAGCTGCGGGCCGCAGTCGCAGCGCTCCGAGCCGAACACGTCGCCGGTCAGGCACTCCGAGTGGATGCGCACCAGCAAGGGCTCCGACGTGCGCAGCTCGCCCAGCGACACGACCATGTGCTGGCGCCCGTCGAGCGCGTTCTCGAAGGCGCGCACGAGGAACGGTCCGTGCCGCGTGGGCAGCGTCGCCTGTGAAAGCTGCTTGACGAAACTCTCGCTGGCCATGCGGTGCGCGATGAGCTCGGGCACGGTCACGACCGGCAGCGCGTGCGCCGCCGCGAACTCGAGCAACGCCTCGCCCTCGGCCAGCTCGTCTCGCTCGTCGAGCACTTGGCACACGGTCGCCAGCGGGTCGAGCCCGGCGCTGCGCAGGAGGTCGACCGCGGCCTCGGCGAAGCCGCGGCGGAACACCAGCCCGCCCGCGTCGGCGACGATCGGGTGCACGTGACCTGGCGTCGAGAGGTCCTCCGGACGCGTGTCGGCGCGCGCCAGCATCTGGATGGTGGTCGAGCGATCGGCCGCGCTGATGCCGGTCGACACGCCGTGGCGCGCCTCGACCGTCACGGTGAAGCGCTCGGCCCCCTCGGGCGGCGCGGCCTGGCGCAGACGCGGGTCGCGCGTCTGGAGGTAGAGGCCGAGCCGCTCGGCGCGGTCGGGCCCCATCGCGACCATGGTCAGCCCGCGCGCGTGGGTGGCCATGAAGTTGACGATGTCGTCCGAGGTCCGCGCCGCGGCGCAGACGACCACCCCGCCGCGCGACGGGCGATGCGGGTCGTGCACGAGCACCATGCCGCCGCGGCGCAGCGTGTCGGAGGCCTGCTCCGAGGCCGGCCGGCCGTTGGGGCCCGAGGTGGGCGGGTTCGAGTCGGGCGAATGCATGCTGGCCATGAGCGGGTCCCTCGGTCGCACGCGCGCCCTCGGGGCCGGCGACGACCGGCGGCATGGTAGTGCCCACGACCAGGGGTGGAAAGCGATTGCACCACACCCGTGACAGCTTTGTCGCGGCCGGGCGCGCGCATCGGGCTCCTGCGGTTCGCGCCTCCGAACGCCGCACCCAGGAGATCGCGCGCCCACCTCGGCCGCAGCGACCGTTCTCGCGAACCGCGCCCGTGGCACGCACCTTGCCCCTGACCCGGCCCCAGTCCCCCGCGCCGCCCGGCGCTCGACGGAGGTCCGCGATGGCATCACGAGAGAAGGCGTCCGACCGCAAGGCGACGAACCCCCGCCAGAAGGCCATCGAGCCCGAGCCCCCCGAGACGGTGACCTGCTTCATGTCGGGTCGCGTCGTGCCGAAGGACGAGGCCATCCTCGTCAAGCTCGGCCCAGGGCAGCGCGTGTGGATGCTGCCCGAGTTCTGCTCCGACCGCGACCGCGAGCGCCGCGGCGGCGGCTGAGTCGAACGGCAGGTCGCGGAACGGCGCCTCAGCGGCAGCCTCCGGACCCCCGTGCGCCCCCTCGCCGGCCGGTCACACCGGACGCGCGCCGGAGCATGACAAGCTCCCACGCGCGTGGCATCCTGGGCTGGGAGGACGTGTGAGGGAGGCCATCTGGCAGCCTGGCTTGGCCAGGCCTACTGGTATGGAGGCGTCGTGACCGTCGAGGCGCCGGACCGCGAGCTTGCCGTGAGCGAGCCCGACGGCATCGCTGCGCCCGTCGAGGCGCGGCGTGCGGTGAGCGGTCGCGTCGAGCGCCCGGCGCCGGTCGTCGAGCCCGACACGGTCGCGCGCTGCCCGAGCTGCCGCGGCATCGGCGGGCTGGCCGAGCCCTGCCCCGAGCGCGTGTGCGCCATGCGCGGCTACCACCGCGTGCCCGAGGGCGTGCTGCCCGACGAGGCCGGCCACGCCGATCCGCTGGTCGGTCAGCTCGTCGACGATCTCCTGGTCGTGAAGCCGCTCGGCGCGGGCGGCTTCGGCCGCGTGTTCGCGGCGCTGCGGCGGCCGACGCTCGAGCCGGTGGCGCTGAAGCTCGTGAGCCTCGAGGACGCGAGCCCGCAGCTGGCGGCGCTGAAGCTCCAGAAGTTCGACATCGAGGCGCAGGCGCTGTCGCGCCTCTCGCACCCGAACGTGGTGCGCTTCCTCGGCTCGGGCAACCACCGCGGCACGCCCTACCTGGTGATGGAGCTCGTGCAGGACGGCTGCACGCTGGCCGAGGAGATCGAGGTCCGCGCGCAGCAGGAGATCCCCTTCGAGGTCCACGAGGTGGCGAGCATCCTGCGCTACGTGCTGTCGGCCCTCCGCGCCGCGCACGCCTCGGGCATCGTGCACCGCGACATGAAGCCCGAGAACGTCATGCTGACGCCGCCCGACGCGACCACCGCGGGGCACCTCGGCGTGAAGGTCCTCGACTTCGGCCTGGCCAAGATGGTCGAGAGCCGCACCGCCACCACCATGCTGCTCGGCACCCCGTCGTACATGGCGCCCGAGCAGCTCCGCCGCGAGCGCATCGGACCGTGGACCGACATCTACGCCGTCGGCGTCATGGCCTTCGAGCTGCTCACCGGCTACCGCCCGTTCCCGGGCGCCGGCGTGCAGGAGACCATCGCGCTCAAGCTCGACCCGAACTACGACCCGTGGTCGCGCGTGGCCCACCTCGGCCTGCCGCAGGAGCTGCGCGTCTTCACGGCCAAGGTGCTGTGCCCCGAGATCGAGGCGCGCGCATCGTCCATCGAAGAGGTCGAGCCGCTGCTCGAGCGCGCCGTGAAGGCGCTCGGCAATCGCCGCTCGACCGTCGAGCTGACGCGCCTCCTCGATCAGACCGAGGTCGCCGTGTCGATCCCGGCCTCGGAGGTGCCCGGCTTCGATCCGACGCGGCGCATGCAGCGCCCGGCGTCCGGCCTCGAGGGCCCGGCCGAGCCGCTCGTCACCTGGGAGCGCGCGCCGGCCTCGGTGGTGTCGAGCCCGGTCCCCGGCCAGTCGCCCAAGGCGCGGCGCGGCGCGCGCTGGCCCTGGCTCGTGCTGGCGCTGCTGCGGTTGGCGGCGGCGCCACCGCGGCCGGCTGTACTTCACCAACGCCAGCGATCGCCCGAAGGACGCGGTGCCGGCCGGCATGCGTTCTCGGCTTCGAGGCCGGCCCGCCTGTCGTCACCGCCGCGGTCCGCCCTCGCTCGTGCGCATCCCGGCCGGCCGCCCGAGCGCGGCTCGCCGCCCGGCGAGCCGGGTCGGAGCGACGACGAAGAGCTCCACGATGCGCCTGCGAAACGACTTCCTGGTGCAGCCGACCGAGGTCACCCAGGCCGACGACTGGGAGGCCCTCAGCGGCACGCGCCCGTGGCGCGCGACCAGCTCGCGGCGCGGCCTGCCCGGTCGAGAGCGTGTCGTGGTGGGGACGCCGCCGCCTACGCCAACGCGCTGTCGCGCCACGACGGGCGCCAGGCCTGCTACGACCTCGACGGCTGCATCGGCAAGCCCGGCAACGGCGACTTCGCCTGCCAGGACGCGCGCTTCGCCGGCGTGCGCTGCGACGGCTGGCGCCTCCCGACCGAGGCCGAGTGGGAGTTCAGCGCGCGCGTCTCCGACTCGCGCGCCCCGACGAAGAACGGCGCGCCTGGCCCGCCGCACGCCGTCGCCAGCGCCGCGGCCAACGCCACCGGCATCCACGACATGCCGCAACGTGCGCGAGTGGTGCCACGACGCCTACGGCCCGTATCGGACCGATCAAGGCGCCTGCGCGACCCGGTCGGCCCCGGCGGCGCACGGGGCGATCGCGTCATCCGCGGCGGCAGCTTCAAGAGCGCGCCTGACCGCCTGCGGGCGGCCGCCCGCGACCACGCCGCGCCGGCGACCATCGCACCCGACATCGGCTTCCGCCTGGTGCGCACCGTCCAGTAGCCTTGCCGAATTCCGAGCGAAGGCGGCATGCTCGCGGCCTATGGTTGACGAGCTCGCCGAGACCCTGTCCCGCCGCCCGCTACCCCGTCGCCCCGGTGCCGAGCTCGAGGCGCGGCTCGTCATCGTGCACCCGCTGGCCTTGGCCGGCGCGGTGGCGCTCGGCGCCGAGCCGGTGGTGTTCGGCCGCCAGAGCGGACCCGGCGCCTACGCGCTGGCCGACGCCACCGTGTCGCGGCAGCACGCGCTCATCCGCTGGGACATGACGCGGCACGTGGTCGAGGACCTCGGCAGCCGGAACGGCACCCACCTCCACGGCAGCCCGCTCGAGGCGCGGCGCGCGCACCCGCTCGACCCGAACGCCGTCATCGCCTTCGGCGACGTCATCGCCGTCTACGAGCGCGGCACGGCCCCCGGCCCCGCCCCCGACGTCGACCTCGAGGCCATCCCCGGCGACGCGCTCGCCACCCGCGCCCTGCGCGCGCGCATCCAGCAGGCCGCGCCCGATCCCGCACCGGTCTTGCTCCTCGGCGAGACCGGCGTCGGCAAGGAGTTCATCGCGCGCGAGGTGCATCGCCTGTCGCGCCGGCGCGGACCGTTCATCGGCCAGAACGTCGCCGAGCTCACGAGCGAGCTCGTCGAGAGCCAGCTCTTCGGCCACGAGAAGGGCGCCTTCACCGGCGCCGACCGCGCCCAGCCCGGCCTCTTCCGCGCCGCCGAGGGCGGCACGCTGTTCCTCGACGAGATCGGCGAGCTGCCGCTCGAGCTCCAGCCGAAGCTCCTGCGCGTCCTGCAGGAGGGCGAGATCCGGCCGGTCGGGCAGACGCGCAGCGTCAAGGTCGACGTGCGCGTCGTGGCCGCGACGCATCGCGACATCGTCGGGCGCGTCGAGAACGACCTCTTCCGCCGCGACCTCTATGCGCGCCTCGCCTTCTGGGAGATCGACGTGCCGCCGCTCGGCGCGCGCCGGGCCGACATCCCCATGTGGATCGACCGCCTGCGGCGCGCCTTCGCGGCCCGTCGCGGACAGCGCCACGCGCCACTCCAGCTCGAGGCGCCGGCGCTCGAGAAGCTGCTCTGCCACGGCTGGCCCGAGAACCTGCGCGGCCTCGATCGCGTGGTGCACCGCCTCTCGTCCGAGGCCACCCACCAGCCGGTGAGCGGCGACGCCATCGAGCTCCTGCTGCCGCGCATGGCGGTCACGCGCGCCGACGCGCTGCTCCACCGCACCACCACCCCGCCGCCCACCAGCGGCCGCGTCGTGTCGGCCGACAAGCTGCCGGCGCCGACCAGCGCCGAGGAGCTCAGCGCCGCGCTCCAGCAGCACGGCAGCGTGCGCGCGGTGGCCAAGCACTACGGCCGCGACCGGCGCCAGGTCTACCGCTGGCTCGAGCAGTTCGGCCTGCGCGAGCCGGCCGACGGCGAGTGAAGCTCACTGGGTGGCGATGCGCGTCTGGATGGTCGAGCTGAGCATGGAGTCGGCCCCCGCCATGACCTGCGCCAGGCGCCCGCTGCGGAACAGCGCCTTGAAGCCCGGACGCCACTCGGGGTGGCGCCACAGCTGATCGAACGCGGCGAGGCCGATGCGCGGGTCGAGGCGGCGGATCGACATGAGCGCGCTCTCGTACTTGCCGGTCTGGCAGTAGCGCTCGATCTCGGCCACCCACGGCTCGGCCGTGCGCTGCTGGCGCAGCGAGTTCACCTTGCGCCAGAAGTCGAGCGCCTCGGGCGACCACTGCCAGCCGCCGTAGTGGACGCCGCTGCTGTCGATGCGCAGGCCGGTGAACTCGCCGATGGCGCACTTGGCGAGCGCCAGGCCGCCGCCGGCGGTGCCGGCCTTCATGGCCAGCCCGAGGCCGGCCTCGAGCTTGGCGTGCGCGATCTTCACCTCGCCCTGCCAGCCGGCGGCGGTCCGCGTGAGGCTGGCCAGCGTGCCGAGGCACTGCACCTCGAGACCGCCTTCGACGCCGGCCCACGCTACATCTGGGATGCCGAGCCCGATGTGGGCCATGCCCTTGATGGACGCCCCGACGGCCGCCTCGATCTTCGAGCCGACGCCCTTGGTGTTGAGGGTGCCACCGAGCTGCGAGGTGATCTCCACCGTCGCGTCGACCCACATGCTGCTGCCGGGCACCGTCCCCACCGGCACCGGCACCGTCGACCACTTGAAGCGCAGCGGCCGATTGCTGGCGATCGAGGCGCCGACCTCGCCTTCGCCGATCTTCGAGAGGTCGGCCGACGCGCCGGTGTCGGCGTGCATCTGCACCGGCGACGCCCCGAGCGGCGCGCCCGCGGACGCTTCGTTCCCCGCCGGCGGCGCGAGCATCGCCTGACCCGCGTCGAAGCCGGCGCCGCGCAGCGCCTGACGCAGACCGCCGCGCGCGGCGCCCGGGCTCGGCGCGCGCGACGGCGCCGAGCCGGAGGAGGTCGACGAGGCGGCGGATGTAGACGACGCGGACGAAGGAGCCTGTGGCGGAGCGGCGGGCTTGGCGTGCATGCCTCTATGGACGCCGCTGCGCCGCCGGCTGAAAGCGCCGCCGCGCCGCGCCGCGAAAATCGAGCAGCTGTGCTCAGGCGGGCGCGACGCTCGCCGCGCGCGCGCTCAGGCGGCGTCGGGCTCCTCGGCGAGCAGCGACATCAGCTCGTCGGCGGTGAGCGCCTTCGACGACGCCGTGCCCTCGAGCAGGCTCGACACCATCGCGCGCTTGTCGGCGTGCAGCGCCAGGATCTGCTCCTCGATGGTCTGGCTCGCCACCAGCCGATAGATGGTGACGGCCTTGTCCTGGCCGATGCGGTGCGCGCGATCGGCGGCCTGGTCCTCGACCGCCGGGTTCCACCACGGGTCGAGCAGCACCACCTCGCTCGCGGTGGTGAGGTTCAAGCCGACGCCGCCCGCCTTCAGCGACAGGAGGAAGCAGTCGACGGTGCCGGCCTGGAAGCGGTCGACCTCGCCGATGCGCTTCTCGGCCGGCGTCGAGCCGTCGAGGTAGGCGTAGGTGATGCCGGCGTCGTCGAGCGCGCCGCGCACCAGCGCCAGGAGCTCGGTGAACTGGCTGAACACCAGCGCGCGGCGCTTCTCGGCGCGCAGCTCCTCGAGCAGCAGCAGCAGCTGATCGAGCTTGGCCGACGCCAGCGGCGCCTCCGGATCGACGAGACGCGGGTGGCAGGCCAGCTGGCGCAGGCGCATGAGAACGGCAAGGATCTTGACGATCCCGCGACCGCCGCCCACCGCGCCCTCCCCGCCTCGCGCTTCACCAGCTCCGACAGCGCCGAGCGCCGGACGCGCTCGTAGCGCTCGCGCTCGTCGAGGACCGAGCACCACGTCGACGCGCACGTCGACGCGCGGCGGCAGGTCCTTCTCGACCTCGCTCTTGGCGCGCCGCAGGACGAACGGCCGCACCAGGCGCGCCAGCCGTCGCGCCGCGTCCGCGCTCTTCTCGGCCTCGATGGGCCGCGCATATTCCTGGCGGAAGCTCTCGGCCGAGCCGAGCAGCCCCGGTGCGACCGCCTGGAACAAGCTCCACAGCTCGCTCGGCCGGTTCTCGACCGGCGTGCCGGTGAGCGCCAGGCAGAACTGGACGTCAAGGGACTTGACCGTCTGGGCGCGCTTGGTCGCCGCGTTCTTGATGGCGTGCGCCTCGTCGAGGACCAGCGTGGCCCACGGCTCCTCGGCGAACGCCGGCTCGTTCCGCACCAGCACGTCGTAGGTCGTGAGCACGACGCTCGCGCCCTTCATGAGCCCGACCGACCCCTGCCCGCCCACCACCACCGGCGCCAGCCCGGGCGCGAAGCGCTTGGCCTCGCGCAGCCAGTTCGGCACCACCGAGGTCGGCGCCACGACCAGCGTCCGGCCGAGCGGCTGGCGATGGAGGATGAGCGCCAGCGCCTGCAGCGTCTTGCCGAGGCCCATGTCGTCGGCCAAGCACGCGCCGCGCGCCCAGGCCGCCAGCCGCGCCGCCCACACGAAGCCGTCGCGCTGGTAGGGCCTGAGATCCGCCACCAGCCCGGCCGGCAAGGGCGGCTCCCAGCGCGCCGCGTCGTCCATGCGCTGGCGCTGCTCGAGCCACTCGGCGGGCGCGTCGATGGCCGCGCCGACGGCCTCGAGCTCGGCCAGCATGGCGCCCGCCAGCGGGCTCGCGCCGAGCCCCTGCGCGCCGCGCCGCGCGATGAGCGCCAGCGGTGCCAGGCTCTGGCGCAGCACCTCGTCGAGCTCGATGAAGCGCTCGTCGTCGAGCGCCACGAAGCGCTTCTTGTCGCGCAGCGCCTCCAGCAGCTCGGCCAGCGGCAGCTCGCCGCCGTCCACGCGCAGCCCGCCGGAGAGGCCGAGCCAGTCCTTCTTCAGGCCGACGCGCAGGCTGAGCTTGTCGGCGCGCGCGCCGCGCGCGATGCGCGGCGGCTTCGACTGCCACAGGAGCTCGGCCTGCACCTTCTCGAGGCGCTGGACCGCCTCCAGCGCGGCCTCCAGCGAGTCGAGCCGCCACATGGTCGGCCCGTGAGGCAGCTCCAGGTCGTCGGCCACGCGCAGGACCGCCGCCTCCTCGACGTCGAAGTCGCGCACCACGTGACCGAGCCGCCCGTCGCGCCGCACCGGCACCACCTCGGCCCCAGCCGCGGGCGTCACCGGCCCGAGCTCGGGCACCGGCTGCACGCACACCTCGATGGTCAGCGCCTTGTGCCCCTTCGAGCCGGCGAAGCCGAGGCGCACCACCGTCTTGTCCTCGGGCGGCAGCGCGTCGCCGAGCCACGACGCCTCGAACGCCACCGGCGCGTCCTTCGACAGCCCGACCATGGTCGCCGCCAGCGCCTCGCGCGCCTCCAGCGGCACCGGCACCGGCGCCTTGTCCCAGGCCTCCCAGAGCGCCACCGCCGCGCGCGTCCAGCGCCCGACCACCACGCGCCGCGCGTCGCCGTCGTAGGCCACCGCCCAGTCGCCGGCGTTGGGTCGCCGCGCCTGCGCCAGCGTCGCGCCGCCGAACTTCACCACCAGGCGCGCGCTGCCGTCGGCGGCCGGCTCGACGCCAACGGCTGGATCGCCGCTCGCCACCTCGACCGGCACGAGCTCGCCCTCGTGGCGCAGGAACACGCGCGGGTGGCCGACCAGCGCCGCCAGCGTCGGCCCGACCCGGGCCTCGCCGCTGCCGGTCTTGTCGCTGCGCGCGATCATCCAGGCCACGCGATCGCGCGGGTCCTCGAGCAGCACCTCGAGCTCGTGCTTCTGCATGCCGAGCTTCTGCGTGGTGAGCCCCTCCTGGCGCTTGCGCGGCCGCACCCAGCAGAGCTCGGCCTCGTCGGGCGGGCTCACCACCCAGCCCAACGTGGCCTCGGGCTCGCTCGGCCGGAGCGACAGATCTTTCGTCCGCGCCACCGCCTCGAGCCGGTCGAGGAGGCGCCGCCACGGCGGCCGCGCCATGTACTCGCGCAGCGGGTTCTCGGCCGCGGCCGGCATCATGAGATCGAGTAGCGTCTCGCTGGCGAGCAGCTTCAGCGTGCACGGCCGGCGCGCGGCGAAGCGGCACTGCGCCACCGGCGCCTGCGGATCGGTGAGCTCGATCGACGCCTCGTCGCAGGCCTCGTGCGCGAGGCAGGCCAGGAGCCCGCGCCGCGTCACCACGAAGCGCGCCTCCTGCGGCTGCCACGCGGCGTCGACGCCGGTCCGGATCTGCGCGTCGGGCACCAGCACGTCCGACTTCGCCAGCGAGTCGCGGAGCTCGAGCACCGCGCGCACCTCGGGCGACCCCGCCGCGGCCTCCCAGGTCGCGCGTCGCTGCGCGCGCAGCCCCTCGTCGGCCAGCTCGCGGCGGTCGAGCGTCTCGAGCATGCTCTGCGCCCAGCGCTGCGCGCCGCGCAGCGACGCATCGCGCAGCGTCAGCCAGTGACCGACCGTGAGCGCCGAGCCCCAGGTCGGGAGCCCCGGCCCGTAGGTCGAGCCGAGGTCGTAGATCTCCTTCTGGAAGCGCGCGACGCGCCGCCCGAGGACCGCGACATCGGCCTTCAGCGCCGCCTCGCGCGCGGCCCCGGAGCCGCTCGCCGAGCCCGACGCGCCCGACCCGCCCGACGCGGCCGCGCTCGACCCGGCCGCCGCGCGCCCCTCGCCGAGCCCCGGCCGCTGCGGCAGGAGCGCCTCGAGCGCGGCGCCGAGCGCCTCGTCGTCGATGCGGCGCGAGCGCCGCTGCGGCTGCCAGCCCTCGATGAGCTCGCCCAGCGTGCGCAGCCCCAGGAAACGGTGCAGCAGCTCCTGGCTCGACGTCGGCGCGAGGCCGATCTGGCTCCGCACCTCGTCGGCCAGGTCGGCGGCCGCGTCGGGGTCGACCACGGCCAGCGCTTCCAGCACCGCCACGACCCGTTGGCCCTTGAGCCGTGGCCACGCGGGGTGGCTCGGCAGATCACGCGGGGACATCGCCATCTAGAAGAGCTGCTCGATCGCCTGACGCACCTTGGTGGTCACGACTGTCAGGGGCTCCTCGCCGTCGACGACCGCGAGCGCGCCGTCCTTCCAGTTCTCGAGGACCTTGTCATAGGCCGCAGCGATGCGCTTCTGCAGCGGCAGCTGCTCGAACGAGTCGCGCTGCGTGCGGCTCGTCTCGATGCGGGCCATGGCGATCTCGGGCCGCACGCGCAGGAACACGGTGAGGTCGGGCGCGATGGCCTTCTCGTTGATGGTGCGGACGAAGCGCAGGTCGGTCTCGAGGCTCTGGTAGGCGAGGCTCGACACCACGTAGCGGTCGCACACCACGTGGCGCCCGGCGTCGAGCTGCGGCACGACCTCGTTGTGCAGGTGGTCGAGCCGATCGGCCGCGAACAAGAGCGCCACCGCCGCCGGATCGATCGGCCCCGACTTGGCGTCGGCGAGCCCCGAGTTCGACACCAGGCGGCCGCGCAGGATCTGCCGCAGCACGAGGCCCACCGGTCCGTCGGTCGGCTCGCGCGTCGCGTGCACCAGCTCGCCGCGCTTCTCGAGCCACTCGACGACGTGCTTCATCTGCGTGGTCGTCCCCGAGCCATCGATGCCCTCGAGCACGATGAAGCGGCCTCTGCGCTTGGACTTCCGGGCCTGGGTCATCGCTCGTCCTCCCGGATCGTCAGTAGCAGGGCTGCTCTTCGAGGGTCGTCCCCGCCGGGCACTCGAACACGAACGCGTTCGCGTCGACCGGCGCGGCGAGATCGAAGTCGCGGTAGTCGATGCGCAGATCGACGTGGTCGCGCGCCATGTGGACGTCGATGCGGCCGGGCAGCACGTGGCCGTCGACCGTCCTCCACTCCGAGTACTGCACGTCGGCGCGCGTCTTGTCGCCGTCCTTCACCTGCATGCGCAGGATGCGGCCGTCGGCGTGGCCGACCCACAGCCGCTGGATCTCGCCCTTGGCGCCGCCCAGCGACGCGGCCGAGCCGACCACGTCCACGCGATAGGCGCCGACCTGGCGATCCCAGGTGAAGCTCGCCTCGGCCACCGGCACGATCGGGGGCCGCCCGAGGAGCACGCCCACGAGATCGTCGGCCTCCAGCGGGAAGCCGGTGAAGCGACCGACGTTGGCCGGGCAGGCGCGCCCGACGTAGCACGTCTTCTTACCGCGCTCGAAGGCGGTGAAGCGCTCGCCGTCGGTCACCAGCACGCTCACGAGATCGTCGGTCGGCGAGAGCCCCGAGAAGCGCACGCGCCCGGGTCGCGACAGGATGATCTCGACCTTGCCCTTGATGCCGCCCTGATCGCTGTACTGCGAGGCGCGCGCCTCGAGCACGGCGTGGGCCGGCCCCGAAGCCAGGTACGCCCGCGCCTTGGCGAGCACGTCATCGGCCGTCATGAGCACGTCGGCCGGGGCGTCGTGGCCGCCCCCCGGGCACCCCGCGAGCGGCGCCGAGGCGACCATCGCGAGGGCCACCGCGATGGCCCGGATGGCGCTCGTCCTCACCGCTTGGCAGGCGACCAGCCGGCGAGGAGATCGCCGACGTTCCGATCGAACGACACCTTGCCGCCGGCGATCTCGCGCAGCGCGCGGACGGCGCTCTTGTTCTTCTTCTGCTCCACCAGCGACTCGGTGCCGGTCTCGAGCTGGCGCGCGCGCTTGGCCGCCAGCATGACGAGGGCGAAGCGGTTGTCGACGGCGTCGAGGCAGTCTTCGATCGTGACGCGGGCCATAGGCGGGACTCCAGTGCAGCGAGCTTCGGGAAGCTGACGCTCGCCGTTGTCGGGCGAGCGGGCGCGCTAGGAATCCATAGACGCCCCGCGGAGTCAAGCTCCGTATACCGGCGGGCGGGGCCGCTCGCCCCACCTGCGCCGGACCTGGGCATCAATGATCCCGGCCCCGGCCGTCGCGCCTTGACGGCCGCCGGGCGCGGGGTGACAACCGGCGCATGATTCCTGGTGAGGACACCACGCACACGCAAGCGATCACCGTCCTGGTGGTCGAGGACGAGGCCGAGCATCAGCTCCTGGTCCGAAAGGCTCTGACGCGCGAAGGCAGCGGCTTCGAGCTGGTCCAGTTCGCGCGCGACTCCGAAGAGGCTCTCCGCTTCGCGAACCAGATGAGCTTCGACGTGATGCTGGTCGACAACCGCATCCCCGGCACGCGCGGCCTGGATCTCCTGACGGCGCTGCGCGAGGTCGGGTCGGAGGCCCCCTTCGTCCTCATGACGTCGGCCGGCAGCGAGGACCTCGTCGTCGAGGCCTGGCGTCAGAAGGTGGCCGAGTACGTCATCAAGGACAGCGGCTTCTGGCGCGACCTCCCGCAGGTGCTGCGACGCGTGGTCGCGGCCGACCGCGCGCGCCGCCGCGAGCAGGATCTCGTCGCGCGCCTCGAGCGCACCAACGCCCGCCTCGATCAGCTGCGCACCGAGACCGACGAGCGCAGCTCCAAGCTCGAGGCCCTGCTCGGCGAGGCGCGCGCCGCCTTCGGCGAGCTCGCCCCGACCGTCGCCGACAAGCACGGACCGCTGAGCCGCCTCGATCAGGCGCTCGGCGAGATGGCCGCCCTGTTCGAGTGAGGCGCTGCCTCACCCGGCCTTGACAGCCGCCCCCACCGGGCATTAGAGGATAGCTCGCTCTGCGGGTGTAGCTCAGTTGGTAGAGCGTCAGCTTCCCAAGCTGAATGTCGTCGGTTCGAGCCCGATTACCCGCTCCAAAGCACGAAGAGGCCCTGAGAAATCAGGGCCTTTTTCATTTCTGCCGCGCCGCCGCGGCGACCAGTTAAGGAACGTAGCCGACCGCCCGATGTCCCTGGCATCGCTGCCTCGCGGCGCGATGCTGGGCTGGCAGGTCGACCGTCACCGACCGCCAGCCAGGCGCGGCCAGATCGGCGCGATCCCCCCGCGTCGTTCTGCTCCCCCCGCGCGCGCTGGGCTGCCATACTCCGCGCCATGTCGCGCTCCCCCATCGCCGCCGTCCGCTCGGGCCTTCGCCTCGCGTGCCTCGCCTGCCTCCTGTCGGCCGCCGTCCCCGCCGCGGCCCGGGCCGCGCCGCCGCCGGTCGTCGCCGTGCTCTACTTCGACAACAACAGCGGCGATGCGGCCTTCGACGTCCTGCAGAAGGGCCTGGCCGACATGCTCATCAGCGACCTCGCCGGCCAGGGCGCGCTGCGCGTCATCGAGCGCGCGCGCCTCCAAGCGCTGGTCGACGAGCAGAAGCTCCAGAAGACGCGCTTCTTCGACCCCAAGACCGCGGTCGCCACCGGCAAGGGCCTCGGCGCGACCCACGCCATCACCGGCGCCATCGCCGCCATCGCACCGCTCGTCCGCATCGACGTGCGCATGATCGACGTCGCCACCGGCGAGGTCGTCCTGACGAGCAAGGTCCAGGGCCCGGCGGCCGGCGTCTTCGACCTCGAGCAGGAGCTCGTGCAGAAGTTCCTGGCCGGCCTCGATCAGCGCTTCGCGGCGGCCCCGCTGCCGCGCACCAAGGTGAAGGACGTGGCCACGCTGGTCGAGTACTCGCGCGGCCTGGACCTCGCCGACCGCGGCGACGACGACGGCGCCAAGAAGAAGCTCGACGCGGTCGTGAGCCAGGCGCCGACGTTCGGCCTGGCGCGCCTCCGCCGCGACGAGCTGCTCGAGCGCCTGAAGACCAGCCAGACCCGGCGCGACACGCTGGTCGCGGACACGCTCGCGAGCCTCGCCCAGACGGCCGAGGCCGAGGTCGCCCGCCCCGGCCCCGACGCCGACGAGGCGGCCAGCGCGCGGCGCCTCGCCTATCGCGCGCTGCGCGGCAACATCCTCGCGCGCCGCCTGGCCGACGTCATGAGCCAGCTGCCGTTCGGCGTGGCCGCGCTCGGCAAGGACGCCGAGGCGATGGCTCGCGCGCGCGCCTGGATCGACAACCAGGAGCACCTCGTGGCCGAGCTCGACCAGGCGCTGGCCGCGTTCCCCAGCCTGTCGAGCGGCCGCCTCCCCGACGACGATGCGCGCCGCGCGCGCGAGGCCGGCGTCGGCGGCTCGACCTCGCTCGACCCGGTCTCGGTGCGCCTCGACCTGGCCGAGCTCATCCTGGCCGGCGAGCTCCGCGCGAGCGAGCTCACGCTGACGCTCGGCCCGCCGCCGGCCGCGGCCGATCCCGCGCTCGACGCCCGCGGCTTCGCGCTGCTCGCCGAGGCCGCGGCGCGCGCCGGCGCGCTCGACGCCCAGCGAGGCGGCGAGCCCTACACCGCCTACCGCGTGAGCGAGACCTGGGGCGACATCCTCCTCTTGCGCGGCCGCACCGAAGACGCCGTCGCCCAGTGGCAGGCCACGCTCGATCGCTTCCCCACCGCCAAGGCCTTCGCCAACCTCGAGCGACGCGTGAAGCGCGCCCTCGGCCTCGAGTCGGACGCCACGACCGGCGACCTCGCCTCGTGGCAGCGCGGACTCGCCGAGTGCCAGGACATGCCGCTGCGCGTCGGACTCGACGCCGTCATGTACCAGCGCATGCGCGTGTCCGGCATGCAGGGCCTCGCCGACACCCTGGCCGAGGTCGAGCGCAGCTGCAGCGGCAAGCCCGGCGTGAAGCAGTTCTGGGAGTACCTCGCCTCGCACGTCGCGCTGAAGTACGGCGCGCACGGGCGCTGCGCCGACTTCGAGCGGCTCATGGCCCGGAGCGTCGCGCAGGGCGGCAGCGCGCGCGACGTCGAGGGCTGGCGCAAGAACTACACGGACTGCCCGCACCCCTGACGAGCGCGCGCGTGGCCAGGCTCAGGTCCCGGCGTCGTGGCTCGGGTGCGCGTGGGTGTGCGCGAAGAAGCGCGCGCGCCAGAGCAGGAAGCTCGGCACGATGCCCTGCAGCACGCCGGAGATGGACAGCGCCACGAAGAAACCGGTGACGCCCATCACGTCGGGCGAGCCGAGGATGTAGGCCAGCGTCGACTGGATGATGACGAGCACGATGGTGTCGGCGAGCAGCGGCCGCACCATGTCGCCGGCGCCGTTGAATGCGAACGCGACGGCGATGCCGATGGCCATGGCCGGATAGAAGGGCGCCACGTGATCGAGCAGCGCCGTGGTCGTGGAGATGACGCCGGTCTCGCCCGGCGCGAAGGCCTGGATGAGCATCGGCGCGAGCAGCAGCACGAGCGCCGTGTTGACCAGCGCCGCCATGCCGGCGATGCGCGCGCCGGCCCAGGCCGCGCGCCGCGCGTGGTCGGGGCGACCGGCGCCGAGCGCCATGCCGACGATGGGCGAGGTGCCGCCGCCCCAGGCGAAGGCCAGCATGATCATCGGGATGTCGACCTTCGACCACATCGCCATGGCCGCGAAGACGTCCTTCGAGGCGTCCTCGCCGAGGCGCAGCGTGGCGAGCGCCACCATCGCCAGCATGCCGAGGACGCGCACGCTCTGCTGCACGGCCGACAGCAGGCCGAGGCGGATCTGCTCGCGCAGGATGGCCTTGTCGACGAAGCGCTCGCCCTTGGGCGCCCGCAGCGACAGCTTGCGCGACACCATCCACACGCCCCACGCGCCGGTGAGCCCGCGCAGGATGACGGTGATCCAGGCGGCCGGCACGATGCCCGACGGCTCCACGCCGAAGAGCCCGAGCACGAACACCGACTCCAGGACGAGGGTCGCTATCGACACGCAGGCGATGAGCACCAGCGGCCGCACCGAGTCACCGCGCGCGCGCAGGATGCCGACCGACACCACCATGAAGACGGTGCCGAAGCCGCCGAGCGCCATGATGCGCAAGAAGGCGATGCCCGGCGGGCGCGATGCGGTCTGCATGAAGGCGTCGCCGATGGGCGTGGCGAGCACGCCGACGACGGCCGACAGCACCGACAAGACGATGCCCACGAAGATGGCCGCGCGCGCCGCCGCCGAGGCGGTGTCCTCGTCGCGCGCGCCGGTCGCGGTCGAGATCTGCGCCACCGCGGCGTTGCCGAGGCCGCTCGCCAGGAGCGCGAAGATGGCCGTCAGCATGTCCGACACGGCGGCGCCCGAGCGCGACGCGCCGCCGTCGCCGACCTGCCCGAAGACCCACACCTCGGTCAGGTTGAAGCCGGCCTGGAAGAACGACGCCAGCGCCAGCGGCAGCCCGAGCCGGAACACCGCGCGCATCGGCGGGCGCGAGAGGAGGGCCTGGGCCTCGGTCGGGAGGGTCGAGCTCACAGCGGGTCGATGAAGACTTCGCGCGGCCGCGAGGTGCCGTCCGACGGGCCGATGACGCCGTTCTCCTCCATCTGCTCGATGATGCGGGCGGCGCGGTTGTAGCCGATCTTGAGCTTGCGCTGGAGGTAGCTGGTCGAGATGTAGCGGGCCTCGGCGGCGATGCGCAGCGCCTGGTCGTAGAGGTCGTCGCCGGTGCTCTCCGGCTCCTCGCTCTTCTTGCCGTCGCCGTCCTCGTCGTCCGACACGAGGATGCCCATGTCGTACTCGGGCGCGCCCTGCGTCTTCAGGTGCGCCACGATGCGGTGCACCTCGTCCTCCGACACATAGCAGCCGTGGACGCGCTGGATGTTGGAGGCGCCCGGCGGCATGAACAGCATGTCGCCCATGCCGAGCAGCGCTTCGGCGCCCATGCGGTCGAGGATGGTGCGCGAGTCGATCTTCGAGGCCACCTGGAACGAGATGCGCGTCGGGAAGTTGGCCTTGATGAGGCCGGTGATGACGTCGACCGACGGGCGCTGCGTCGCGACCACGAGGTGGATGCCGGCGGCGCGCGCCATCTGCGCGAGGCGGGCGATGCAGTGCTCGACCTCCTTGCTGGCGACCATCATGAGGTCGGCGAGCTCGTCGATGATGACGACGATGAAGGGCAGCTTCTCGAGGGAGCGCCCGTCGCTGTCGAGGACGGCGCCCTTCGGGTCGACCTCGCCGCGCGCCTCGCGCTTGATCTTGGCGAGCCGCAGCTTCTCGGGCAGGCGCTGGGTCGGGTCGTCGAGAAGCGAAAGCACCTTTTCGTTGAAGCCCTCGAGGTTCCGGACGCCCATGTCGGCCATGAGCCGGTAGCGGCGCTCCATCTCCTTGACGGCCCACTTGAGCGCGGTCGCGGCCTGCTTCGGGTCGGTGACGACCGGCAGCAGCAGATGCGGGATGCCCTCGTAGATCGAGAGCTCGAGCATCTTCGGGTCGACCATGATCATGCGCACGTCGGCCGGCTCGGCCTTGTAGAGCAGCGAGACCACGAAGCTGTTGATGCCGACGGACTTGCCCGAGCCGGTCGCGCCGGCGACCAGCACGTGCGGCGCCTTCGCCAGGTTCATGCACGTCGGGTTGCCGACGATGTCCTTGCCGAGCGCCAGCGTGAGCTTCGAGCGCGCCTTGGCGTAGCTCGCGTCCGAGAGGATCTCCTTCAGGTAGACGGTCTCGCGCGCGCCGTTCGGCACCTCGATGCCGACCACGTTCTTGCCGGGGATGGGCGCGACGATGCGGATGCGCAGCGCCGAGAGCGCCATGGCGAGGTCGTCGGACAGGTTGGCGATGGACGAGATCTTCACGCCGGGCGCGGGCATGAACTCGTACATGGTGATGACCGGTCCCGGGTGGATCTCGACGACCTTCCCCTTCACCTTGTAGTCGGCCAGCTTGGCCTCGAGGATCTGCGCGTTGCGCTTGAGGAACTCGCGGTCGTAGGTCTGCGTCTCGGGCGGCTTGTACTCGAGCAGCGACAGCGGCGGCAGGATGAACGGCTCGCGCTCGGCCGGGCTCACCGCCGGGAGCGCCAGCTGCTCGGCGTTCAGCTGATCGGGCAGGAGGTCGCGCGCCCGGCGCATGGCCGCCGACTCGACGATCTTGATGTCGCCAATGGCGTCCTCGGCCTCGCCGTCCTCCTCGTCCTCGACCTCCTCGTCGTCCTCGCCACCTTCCTCGTCCTCGCCGCCTTCCTCGTCCTCGCCCTCGCCTTCCTCGGCCTCGGCGTCCTCGCCCTCGAGCTCGTCGACGGCGGCCTCGTCGTCGTCGCCCGCGTCGAGCTCAGCGTCCAGGCCCTCGTCGCTGTCGTCGCCCGCGGCGGGCGCGACGACCTCGGCCAGCGCGTTCTCCTTCTTCTTGGGCGCGGGCTTCTTCGGCTCGACCTCGGCCGGGACCTCGGCCTCGGCCTTCTTCTTCGACTTCTTCTTCGCGCCGGCGTCGGTCGGCGCCTCGGCATCGGCGATGGCCGGGAGCTTCGCGCGTCGCGCCGGCTCGGGCGCGTCGACGGCGTCGTCTCCAGCGCGGCCGGAGTCGCCGTGGCGCAGCGCGCGCGCGAACGTCTGTGCCGAGCGCCTGGCGAAGCGGCCGACCGAGCCGCCGAGATCAAAGATGCTCTTGCGCGTGAGCAAGACGAGCGACACCACGCCGAGCGCCGCGAACGCCAGCATGGTCCCGGCGGTCGAGAGCAGGCTCGAGCTGATCTCGCCCACCCACGAGCCGACGGCGCCGCCGGGCGGGTGGTCGAGGAGGCGGCCCGGACCGACCAGGACGTGGGCCAGCACGGTCAGCGACAGGATGCCGGCCAGCGCGCCGAAGACATCGAGCTTCTGCATGCGCGCGCGGCGGCCGATGAGGTAGCCGATGCCGAGCCAGGCGAAAGTGCCGGCGATGGCGAAGGCCCCGACCGCGCCGATGGCGGACACGACGATGTTGGCCGGGTGGGCCCCGATGGGTCCGAGCCAGTTGTGCACCCGGCCGATGCGGCCGCGCGCGGCCGAGCCGACGTCGGAGCCATCGAAGGAGAGCAGCGCCAGGATGAGCGCCACGGCGAAGGCGAGGACGACGATGCCGTAGATCTCCAGTCGGATGACCGGATCGCGCCTCGGTCCCTCGGATCCCAGAGTCACGTCGTCTACGCCGCGAGAACGGCTCGGGTTCGAAGAGGCCACGGCGGGCAACCTACCCGCGTTCGAGCCAGGCGCAAGGTTTTTCACTGAACGTCCGTTCCGCCGTCAGGGCGATTCGGGCGCGTCGGAGCGCCGGATCGACCAACGTCCCCCATCTCGGACTCCCTCGTCCGACCAGCCGCGGTTGGCCGCGTGGTCCTAGGTCCGTCGTCCCGAGCACGGCGGCCACGCCCCAAAACGAAGCGGGGGACCCCGAAGGATCCCCCGCATCGTTTTCGCCACGTCGCCAGAACTCGTCGGAATCAGACCAACAGCCCGGGCCGTCGCTCGCGCACGAGCGCGGTGGGCTCTAGCGCCGCCACACGACCATCGGCCGTGGAGCGGCAGAGACACTGATCAAAGGAACTCGCTACCCTGACCGGGCTGGGTGACCAGACCGACCTTGGTGATGCCAGTCCCGCGAATCACGGCCATGACCTGCGCCACGAAGCCGTACTCGATCTTGGCGTCGGCCTCGACGTTGACCTCGAGCTTCTGGTTCGAGGCCTCCCAGCGGGCCTTCAGGTTCTTGCCGAGGTCCTTCGGCGGGATGGCGTTGCCCTCGATGATGATACGCTGCGCCGCGTCGATGCTGACCGTGAGGGTCGTCTTCTCCGTGGCGGGCAGCGGCGTCGCCGAGGCCTTCGGGAGGTCGACGGCCACACCGGTCTGCATCATGGGCGAGGCGACCATGAAGACGATGAGGAGCACCAGCATGACGTCGACCATCGGCGTCACGTTGATTTCAGCGACCGGGCCGGCCCCGCCGCCTTGCTTGACGGAAGCCCCCATGGCTCACCCCTTCGGCGCGTGGGCGATGTACGACCCGCGCTGAACGATGTTGAGGAAGTCCTGCGAGAAGCCGTCCATGTTGGTGGTCTGCTTCTTCACCGCATTGCCGAACGCGTTGTACGCGATGACGGCGGGGATGGCGGCCGCGAGACCGACGGCGGTCGCGACGAGCGCTTCCGAGATACCCGGGGCGACGGTCGCGAGGTCGGCCGACTTCTCTTCGCCGATCTTCTGGAAGGAGTTCATGATACCGACGACCGTGCCGAAGAGGCCGACGAACGGCGCCGCCGACGCGATGGTCGCGAGCCAGCCGAGGCCCTTCTCGAGCGACGACACCTCGGCCGCGGCCGTGCGCTGCACCGCGCGCTGGACGTTGGCGAGGCCGTGCTCGTCGAGCTCGAGGTTGCGGCTGTCGCCGCCGACGAGCTTGCGGAGCTCACGGGTACCCGCGAGGAAGCAGGCAGCGATGGGCGAGTGGCGGAAGCGCTCGGCCTTCGACGCGGCATCCTCGACCGTCTTCTCGTTCCAGAAGACGTTGAGGAACATGCGGTTGTCGTTCTTGGCGCGGTTGATCGCGAGCGCCTTGATGAGCACCAGCGCGAGCACCATGACGGTTGCCACGAGGAGCGCGATCAGGACGAACATCGCGATGGGGGAGGAGTGTTCGATCATGTCCCAGAAGGACATGGACGTCGTTCCGTGAGCAGCAGCGGGAGCAGCAGGGTTCATGGGCGTTGTTCTTGATTCCTTGAGGGTTGTTTCGGACCTAGATCGCTGGCGACGACGCCCTACGGATCACTCCGTGGGGCATTTGAAATCGGTGATTTCCTTCTGTTTCTCGGTCCACCACGCCGTGTGATCGGCATCGGTGAGGACCTCCTCGACGCGCTTCCAGTCGCTCACGTCCTTGAAGCCGTTCGTCGTGTAGACGCCTTCGACCTCATTGGGGGCGAGCTGCTCGATGGTCTGGAACTTCTTCTTCTCGAGGAGGCACTTCAGGTCCTTGTGGGCCTGGACGAAGTTGTCCTTGAGCGTCTCGGGCTTGGCCACGAGGTCCACGTTGGCGTTGGGGATGGCGTAGTTGCCGAGCGCCGGCTGCCAGTCCTGCGGACGCCAGAGGAACTCGCGCGACTCGTAGCCCTCGAACGAGAGCTTCACGTGGTAGACGTAGGTGAAGACCTTGGCGATGTTGCCGGTCTGCGGGTCGCGCTCGGTCTCGTAGAGCGGCAGGTCCGAGATCTTGAGGGTCTCGACGTGCTTGCCCTCGGGCAGGTCGGCCGTCTTGTTCGGGATGGCCGTCTCGCAGTTCTTCTGGCCGGCGGCGTCGGTCACGCAGACCGCCTCACCGTAGCCCGCCTCGTTGCGCGCCGCGGCCGAGCCCGACTTCACGAACTTGAGCTGCCAGATGTCCACTCGCGCACGCTGCGGCGTGTACTTCATCTCGACGGTGCCGTAGATGGGCTTGGCGCGGAGGTCTTCCTGGCGCCACATCTCCTCGAGGCGACGCTTGTCCTGCGTCACGTAGAGCTGGAGGCAGCTCTCGGTGCCGGACTCGCCGCAGGAGCTGCCCTTGAAGAACATCGACATGCGCGTGTTCGCGTCGTCGTCGAGCGCGATGTACATCGTCACCGCGAAGGCGATGACGACGCAGATGGCCATCACGATGATGCCGAGCGTCGACCAGTCGCCCTTGGCGCCCGGCTGCTCGAGCTCGTAGGGCATGCCGCGCGGATCGATCTTCTCGATCGTCTCGCCGAAGAGCTGCGCCTGCTCCTTCGTGTAGTTCGACTTCTCCGCCCGCTTGCGGACGAAGCGGCCGGGTCGCATCTCGTTCACGTGGCTATGCGCCTTGTGGACGTGCCCCGAGCCGGCACCCAGGTCGACCTGGTGCGCGGGCGGAGGGACGGGCGGGAGATTCACGCCGCCTGCGGTCGGCTCCATCGTCTTCGCCGCGTCCGTCGCGCTCTGCGCAGCCGGAAGGCCAGCCTCGACGGACGTCGACGACGCCTCGGGTCCGCCTGGTTTTGCCGGGGGGTTCGCCATTGACCACCTCGTCCCCTGCGCGCTGCCGTGCAGCCCGGAGGGCGGCTGCAGCACGCAGCCGGGGGATACTTGGATGCCGCGGACACCGGCGCCCGCGAAATCGGTGCCGGACCATAAACGGTAGACAAAAGACCGTCAAGCGCATCTTCGGAGGGTGCACACCTTTATCCGAGCCGCTTTCCATGCGGTCGGGAAGGCCCTCACTAGAATACCCACCCGAGCGTCGCGCGCGCGGCGAACACCGGGTCGGGACGTTTGCCCGTGTCGGGATCGTCGAGCGCGTCGAGGGGGAACAACCCTCCGATACCCAAGCTCGCTCGGAACCCGTCGCGCAGCTCGAGGATCGCGCGGCCGTCGAGCTCGATGCCCCACTGGTCGCCCTTGCCGGGGGTACCCGACGGGCGTGTGGCCAGCGCGTAGAGCCCGTCGAGACGGAGCGAGAGCGTCATGGCGTCGGTGTCGAGCACGGTCTTCGAGACCCAGGGCTTGAGGTAGAACGCGTTGGTCACGCCGCCCAGGATCTCGCGGAACAGGATGAGGTCGACGAGGTAGTCGCGCGCGAACCAGAAGGAGGTGATCTTGCGGTTCTTTCGCAGCGCGTCGTTGGTGGCGTAGGCGTCGTCGTCGGGGTCGACCACGTTCTGTCCGTCGAGGATGCCGAGGTACTGGCCGTCGTCGCCGGTGGCGAAGCCGGAGTCGAGGCCGAGCCCCAGGCTCTGGTTCTTCCACTCGACCTCGAGCGCGGCGCCGAAGCCCTGGAACGTCTTGGCCTCGAGCGAGTCGGCGTCGAGCAGGCGCTGCGGGTGCGCGATGTCGCCGATGAGGGCCGCGGCCTCGAGCTCGACCCGCAGGGACGACATCAAGTTGGGGTGGCGCTCGGCCTTGAACCAGAAGCCGGGACGCCAGAAGAAGGCGCCGCGCTTGAAGAGCTGGATGCAGGCGTACGGCTGGATGGGCTGGCCGTCGGCCAGCTCGCCTTCCGGCTTGCACTCGAGCGAGGTCTCGCCGAGCTGCTCGGAGCTCGACGCGGTCTGGTCGGTGAAGGCCGTGAAGAGCGCCCAGTCGAAGGCCCAGAGGCGGTCCTCGTCGAGCATCTTGCGGCGCGCTTCCTTCTCGGCGGCGCTCACCGCGAAGCGGCCGGCGCGGACGGTATAGGTCGTCACGTCGTCGGCCTCGCCGAGGTCGGTCGGCTGGCCGCCGGCGCCGCGGTCGGCCGCGAAGGCGAGGTCCGAGGTGGCGCCCACGGCCGTGTACTCCCAGGTGCCCTGCAGCCGGAAGCCCGACAGCGTGAAGGCGAGGCTCACCATGTCGACGATGGTGCCGCGGTCGCACTCCTCGCAGCCGCCATCGTTCCGGACGAGGCCGAGCCCGAAGCGATCGGGGACGCGCCCGACGACCAGCTCGAAGGTGTCGAACGCCAGCCAGCGCGCGTAGAGCGAGCGGACCTGCATGGCGTCGCGCCAACCGAAGCGCCCCGACGAGGGCGAGGCGGCCGCCTCGGATTCGAAGCCCATGGCGGCGAGGCCGCCGGCGTCGGCCCAGGTCGAGCCGAGCACGAGCCCGTCGACGACGTCGATGCCGAGGTGGACCGAGAACTGGTCGCCGAGGTGGAGCGTCGGCGACCAGCGCAGCCGGAGGTCGGCCCAGGCGAGCGAGGTCGCGTCGGCCGCGTCGCCGGTCTTGGCCTCGAGCGGCAGCGGCACCGGGCTCGGACCGCCGTTGCCGAGGCCGAGGTTGCCGCCCATGAGCAGCGTCGGGCGGAAGCGCAGCATGCCCGAGTTCTCGAACCACACCGAGCCGGCGGTGGGCCGGGTGGGCGCGGTGCGTCGGACCGGCACCTCCTCACCGGGACCTGCGGCGGACGGCACGGGCTCGTCCGCCTGGGCCTCGAGCGCATGTGCGACGAGAGCTCCCAGGGTGGCCACGGCGGTCAGGGTCAGGCGCGATGTGAGCTTCATGCGGTTCTAGTTCCCGAGCCAGCCGAGCGGCGAGGACGGCGGAACATACACGCCACCCCCTGGACCCGCAATCGGATTCGGGGCCGCGTCCCGACCCGCGATCGAGGGCCTGATCTCGGCCTCCCATGCGGGCGCGAGACCGACGGAGAAGTTTTTTTGAACATCGCTCCGAGGGCCCCGTCAGCTTGCCCCGGCGGCGGTCCGCCACCCCTGGCGCTCCCGTTTCGCCAGGGCCTCCGGTCGCGGCCGGACCTGCTGGCGAATCGCTCCGACAATCCGAGGTGTCCCGTGAAGAAGGCGCTGCTCCTCACCCTGGCTGGGTTGATCGCCCTCCCCCTCACGCTCGAGACGTCGCCGGCGAGCGCGCACCCCCCGGGCTGGGGCTGGTACCGCCCGCACGCCGTCCGCTATCGTCCTTACTGGGGCCCGGTCTACCGCCCGCGTCGCCCGGTCGTGGTGTTCGCGCCGGTGCCCATCGCGCCGCCGCCCATCGTGTATGTCGAGCCGCCGCCCGAGCGCGTCATCGTGCGCCGCGCGCCGCCGCAGTACGTCGAAGAGGCCGCGCCCGCCCCGACCGTCATCGCGCGGCCGCCGGTGAAGCGCGAGCCCGAGAGCCGGGACCTGCTCGGCGTCGGCGTGCACATCACCGGCGCCAGCCTGTCGGGTGAGAAGGTGGGCATCTCGACCGCCGAGAACCCGGCCATGGGCGGCTTCGGCCTCCAGCTCCGCGGGCGCTTCACCGACGACCTCGGCATCGAGCTCAGCGCCGACTTCCTCACCGGCAGCGACAAGGACGGCGACCTCAGCCAGTCGACCATCCCGGTGATGGCCGCGCTCACCTGGCACCTCATGCCCAACATGCGCTTCCAGCCCTACCTCCTGGCCGGCGCCGGCGTGCACTTCACGCGCCTCGAGTACTTCGGCGGCGACTACAACATCGACATCACCGAGCTCGCCGGCCAGCTGGGTGGCGGCCTCGAGGTCTTCATCACGAAGAACCTCGCCATCCACGCCGACCTCCGCGCCGAGACGGTCTTCAAGAACCTCGATACGAAGGAGAAGATCGCCCAGGACTGCGAGCACCAGATGGGGAGCCAGACCGGCTTCTGCGACAACATCCACTTCACCGACGCCAGCGACAAGGTCGACATCGGCGTGCAGCTGCAGGCCGGCGTCTCCTGGTACTTCTGAGCTTCTGATCGATGCGTCCAACGCGAAGACCGCGAGGTCTGCGCGCGGGCCGGGTGGCGCGAGCCATCCGGCCTTTCTGCTTTTGACGGCCTGAGCTACACCGGGCGCGATGGTTCAGGCGCTTCGCATCGGCTCGGCCGACCGCTTGCTCGAGCCCGCGGCGCGGCCGGTCGAGGCGCGGGCGCGAGCGCGGGTGGTGCTCGTCACGACCGCGGTGCTGCTGGCCGTCATGCACTACGCCATCTTCCTCGGCGAGCCGCTCGACGCCATGACGCGGGCGGTCGTCGACCTCGTCCCGAGCCTCGCCGACACGTCGCTTCGGCCCATCATCCAGAAGGTGGTCTGGGCGCTCGGCACGGTGGTCTTCTACCTGGTGCTGCCGGCCATCGTCGTGCGCGTGGTGCTGCGCGAGCGCCTGCGCGACCACGGCCTCGACTTCGCCGGCTTCTTCCGCCACCTGCCGATATACCTCGCGCTGTTCGTGCCGGTGGGCCTGCTCGTGCTCGCGGTGGCGAGCCAGCCCGACTTCCTCGAGACCTATCCGCTCTATCGCTCGCCGCGCGGCGTCGCCGATCTGGTGGTGTGGGAGCTCGTCTATGGCGCGCAGTTCCTGGCGCTCGAGTTCTTCTTCCGCGGCTTCCTGCTCCACGGCACGCGGCCGGCCATCGGCAATCACGCCATCTGGGTCATGATCGTCCCCTACGTCATGATCCACTTCTCGAAGCCGCTCTACGAGACCATCGGCGCCGCCGTCGCCGGCTTCGTGCTCGGCCATCTGTCCCTGCGCACGCGCTCCGTCGCCGGCGGCGCGCTCCTGCACTGGGGCGTGGCGATGGCCATGGACCTGGCGGCGCTGGCCCAACGCCCGACGTTCTGGAGCGGCTGAACCCGATGTCCGTCCCGTCACCCTCGACCCTCTGGCGTCGCTATGTGCTCGAGCCCATCGCGCGCGGCGACCACTCGCCGCCGCTCCCGCCCGGGCGCGTGTCGGCCGACGCGCGCGTCATCATCGTCTACGCCGTGGGCGCGCTGGTGCTGGTCGCCATGTACTACGGCGCGTTGAACCCGGTGAACCAGGACGCCATGGGCGACGCGGTCATCGGGCTCGCCAAGGACCTCTCGCCGAGCCTCGGCAAGACGCTCGGCGAGTACCGCGAGCTGGTGCGCGTGCTGACCTGGATAGCCGGCGCGTTCGCCTTCTACTTCGCGCTGCCGGCCTTGGTGGTGAAGGTCGTCTTCGGGCATCGGCTGGCCGACTACGGGCTCCGGCTCGAGGGCTTCGTCCGCCACCTGCCGACCTACATCGTCCTGTTCCTGCCGGTCGCCGGCCTCGTCTTCCTGGTCTCGGGCAGCGCCGAGTTCCAGAGCAAGTACCCCCTCTACCACCAGGCCAAGGGCCTCGGCGACATGCTCATCTGGGACCTCGGCTACGGCATCCAGTTCTTCTCGCTCGAGTTCTTCTTCCGCGGCTTCCTGGTCCACGGCGTGCGCGACCGCCTCGGCTCGGCGGCGGTCTTCGCGATGATCATGCCCTACGTCATGATCCACTTCTCGAAGCCGCTCTACGAGACGCTCGGCGCCGTCCTGGCCGGCTCGGTGCTCGGCATCCTGTCGCTCCGGACCGGCTCCATCGCCGGCGGCGTCTTCATCCACACGGCCGTGGCCTGGACCATGGACGCCGCCGCGCTGGCGCATCGCGCCAACCCGTGGAGCCCGTGAAGCGGCCGGCGCGCGCGCCCGGAGCGCGCCGCTTCGGCCTGGGGTCGCTTGCCCACGCGCGCCGGGAGGGTTAGACCAGAGCTGTCATGGAGAGCGCCTTCCAGGAAGCCCTGAACCTGTTCCTCCGCTGGGTGCACGTGCTCGCGGCCATCATGTGGATCGGCGACTCGTTCCTCTTCATGTGGATGGACAGCCACCTCGAGACGCCGTCCAAGCCGCGCGACGGCGCGCCCGGGCAGGTGGTCGGCGAGCTGTGGATGACCCACTCGGGCGGCTTCTACGAGCTGGTGAAGCGAAAGTTCCTTTCGCAGTCGGAGATGCCCAAGAACCTCTACTGGTTCAAGTGGGAGTCCTACACGACGTGGATGACCGGCTTCCTGCTGCTGTTCGTGGTCTACTACCTGAACGGCGCGAGCTTCCTCGTCGACCCGACCATCTCCGCCATGGGCACGGCGTCGGGCATCCTGCTGTCGCTCGCGCTGCTGCTGGGCGGCTGGATCGTCTACGACGTCCTGTGGTCGACGCCGCTCGGCAAGCGCCCGGCGCTCCTCGGGCCGCTGTGCTTCGTCGGCCTCGTGGCCATCGCCTTCGCCATCACCCAGGTCTACTCGGGGCGCGCGGCCTACCTCCACATCGGCGCCATGATGGGCACCATCATGTCGGCCAACGTCTTCTTCCGCATCATCCCGGCGCAGAAGTACATGCTGGCCCAGACCCGCGCCGGGAAGCCGGTCGACACCTCGCTCGGGCTGCGCGCCAAGACGCGCTCGCGCCACAACCACTACATGACGCTGCCGGTCCTCTTCTGCATGCTGTCGAACCACTTCCCGCAGACGTTCCACGCCAAGGCGGCGTGGCTCATCCTGGGCATCGTGTTCCTCTTCGGCGCGGGCCTGAAGTACATCATGAACTACCGCGGCAAGGCGGGCTTCGCGGTGTGGCTCGGGACCATCGTGAGCTTCGTGCTGGTGCTGGTGCTGACCACCGGGCGCACCATCGCGGTCGACAACGCCGCCGGCGACCTCATGACCAAGCCGGCGACGTTCCCCAACGTGAACCGCATCATCCAGGCGCGCTGCGTGCCGTGTCACGCCACCATCCCGACCAACGCCGGCTTCAAGAGCCCGCCCGCCGGCGTCGTGCTCGAGGACCCGGCGCAGATCGCCAAGCTCGCGCCGCGCATCCTCTATCAGGTGTGGACCACGCGCGCGATGCCGCTCGGCAACCTCACCGGCATCGTCGACGACGAGCGCGCCACCATCGCCGCCTGGGTCAAGCAGGGCGCCAAGGTCACCGCCGCGCCGCGCTGGGAGGACGCCAAGCCGTCCGAGGCCGCCGTGCGCGAGGCCGCCGAGGTCTACGCCTCGCGCTGCGTCGTGTGCCACGGCAAGGTCGGCGCGGGCGACGGGCCGGCCGCCAAGGGCATGGTGCCGCGGCCGAGCAACCTGCGCGATCGCGCCTGGCACACCATGACCTCGGACGAGGAGCTGAGGAAGGTCGTCCTCGAAGGCGGTCCGGCGGTCGGCAAGGCCGGCACCATGCCGCCGAGCCACGACCTCGAGGACAAGCCCGAGGTGCTCATCGCGCTCGTGCAGCTCATGCGTGGCTTCGAGGATGCGCCGAAGCCGGGCACGCAGGCGCTCGAGCCCGAGCCGTCCTACATCCCGCTGCCGCCACCGCGCCCGAAGCACACGCTCCCGCCGGAGCCCTGAGCCGAGGAGTAGAAGATGTCGAACCGCCACGCCTCCGAGCCCCTCTGGTAGTTCGTCCACCGGGCCGCGACGGCGCTGCTCGTCCCGGCCTTCGCGGCCGCGACGGTCGGCTGCGCGAGCCACGGCCGCGCGGGCTGGCTGAGCGCCGACAACAACTCGGGTGGCTCCGACTCCGGCAACTCGGGGAACTCCGACAGCGGCAACTCGGGGAAGTCGGACAGCGGCGACTCGAAGTCGAACAACTCGAGCGAGAGCGACGCGTCGCAGTCGCAGAGCAACGGCTCGTCGAACTCGCACTCGGAGACGTCGGGCACGGTCACGACCAAGGGCGACAACGCCGCCAACGAGGCGGCGAACGTGGCCACGCTGGTGCTCACCGGCCTGACCCTCATCGGCCTCGCCGCGGCCGGCGTGACGACGCTGCTCGACTCTGCCGCCCAGCAGGCCTACCTCGACCGCCACGCGCGCGAGGTGCGGCTGGCGCTGGCGCGCGGCCAAGGCACGTTCGTCCTCGACGTCGGCCACAACCTCGGCATCGGCACCGGCGAGGTGTCGCACCTCGGCGACGTGCTGCGCGAGGCGCGGCCGAAGCTCGAGCCGCTCCTGAAGGACGCCAAGGGCTTCGCGGCCGAGCTGGTGCGGACGCTGCTGGCCGACCCGGCGCTGGCGCCGCGCACGCAGGCGCTCATGCAGATGATCGAGCAGAAGAGCTGAGCTTGCTTGGCGTCGTGCTCGCGGCCGCGCTGCTGGCGGCGCCGGGGCCGCCGCCCGCGACGCCGGACGCGAGGGGCATCGATCGCATCGATCGCATCGATCGCATCGGGGCGCTGCTGACACCGAGCCTGCGCGCGGTGCTCCGACCGGCGCCCGCGCTGGTCGACGACACGCGCGCGGGGCGCCTCAACTGGATGGCCGAGCTCGGGCGCCGCGTCGATCGCCAGCGCGCGCTGAGCTCGACCACGGCCTGGCGCGCCATCATGGGCTGGCCCGCGGGCGAGGGTCCCGACGCCGAGGCGGCCGACCGCTCGCTCGATCGCTACCCGGTGCCGGCCGGCCGCGGCGACCCGGCCACCGATTTCGCGGCCAGCGTGGCGCTCGCCTGGCTCGACCCGCACGCCTTCGCCTGCGGCTTCCCGCTGCGCGCGCGCTTCCTCCGCGACCACGACCTCGCGCCCTCGCCGCTCGAGCTCGACGCCGGCCGCTGCGGCGCGTTCGAGCGCTGGGCCGACCTCGATCACGTGGAGGCCATCGACGTCATCTACGTCGCGCAGAAGTGGAGCGACGCGGCCGCGACCATGGGCCACGTCATCTTCCGCGTGCGCCCGAAGGCCGACGCCGTCGTCGACGGACCGAGCCAGGCGCTGGTCTTCTCGTACGTGGCCAAGGACTCGCCCGACACCCCCGGCTACCTCGTGAAGGGCATGACCGGCGGCCTCACGGCCGGCCTGAAGCTCGAGCGCTTCGGCGACACCTTCGCGCGCTACAGCCTGGCCGAGGGCCGCGACATGCAGGTCTACGAGCTGGTGCTGACGCCCGAAGAGCGGCGCTACCTCCTGGCCGAGGTGTTCGCGCAGAAGCGCGGCCAGATGCAGGTGCCCTACGCCTTCTTCTCCACCAACTGCGCCACCATGGCCTACGACACGCTGCGCGCCGTGCTGCCCGACCTGCCCGAGCACGCCTCGATCCTGGTCCATCCCCACGAGGTGGTGAGCATGCTCATGGCCGCCGGCCGTGCGCGTCCGCGCGGGGTCATCGCGGCGCGCCAGTCGCGCGCGCTGCACGGCGAGGCCGACCGCGAGCACACCATGCACGAGCTCGCCGGCGGCGACGTGCGGCCCGAGATCGACCTCGTCTACGCGCGCCGCTGGGCGCCGAGCAGCGAGCGCGCGGCCGCGCTGGAGGCGCTCCGGACCTCGCTCGCGCTGCGGCCCCCCGACGCCCGCGAGGCGCGCGCGCTGGCGACCTACCTCGACGACGTGCTCGACATCGAGTCGTTCGCCGTCGACCAGGCGCTGCCGAAGCCCGACGAGCACGCGTCGAGCCCGGCTCTCGACGCGGCGCTGTCGCTCCGCGCCGGGCTGCCGCGCGGGCCGGAGCCGGCCGACCCAGCCCCGTTCCCGGCCGCGCCCATCCAGCGCTCGGGCTCGCGCCACGTCGGCATCGCGACCGCGTGGTCGGGCTCGCGCGCGCTCGTCTCGTGGAGCACGGCGGCGCTCGCCGAGGAGGCCGGCGAGGCGCGCATCGTCGGGCTGCGCCGCGCCTCGCGCATGCGCCTCCTCGAGAACGTGCTGACGCTGTCGTCGGCGGGGCGCGATGTCGCGATCGAGGAAGAGCGCCTCACCGTCATCTCCACGGCGAGCTGGGGCGCGGGCGTCCGCACCGACGCCGGCTGGCTCGCCGCCCACTTCGGCTTCGGCTTCGGCATCGAGACCTGGTCCCGGCCGCGCGACGGCATGCCCTTCGCGCTCCGCCTGAGCGGCGGCCCCGGCCTCACGCTGGCGGCCTCGGCCGACTTCGCGCGCCATCTCGTGCTGGCGTCGGAGACGACGCTCGCCACCTGGACCGGCGTCGGCGACGGGCCGCTCGCGCGCGCCACGACCGGCCTCGCGCTCGAGGCCGCGCTGCCCTTCGGGACGCCGCTGCTCCGGCTCATGGCCCGGGGTCGCGTGGCCCCAGCCGTCGACCTCGACGGGCTCGGGCTCGAGGCCGAGGCGCGCCTCGCCATCGACTGGGTCGCCGACCCTAACGAAGCGATCTTCCTCGAGGTCTTCGCCTCCGTCGCGGCCGGGCTGCCGTCCGGCGACGGCTGGACCGTCGGCGCAGCCGTCGCGTTCTGAGCCGGCGCTGGGGCCCCCAGTCCCCGCCTGCGACGGCCGCGCCGAGCGCTCGTTTTCAATGCAAGTTCCGTGGGTTCGGCGACATCAGCGGCGCCGCGACCGGAGTCTGGCCCGGCTGGCAGGCATCTTGCTCAGCGCCCGGTCAGCACCGTCGGGGAGCACCGTCATGATCCGCTGCCAAGTCGAAGTCGTCGAGCTCGCGTTGGACAAGAAGGGCATCGAGAGCCGAGAGCTCGGCGAGATCGTGCGCCGCCGCCTGTCGTTCGAGGAGGTGCTCCGCAGGGACGAGCTGCGCTGGCGCGGCATCGCCGGCGCGACCGAGCTGCGCTGCCTGGCCGAGCGCGCCCAGCGCGAGCTGGTCGCCGGCGACTTCGCGCGCTTCGTCGACTGGATGTCCGCGACGCACGGCCACGCCTTCGCGCGCGCCGCCGGCCTGCCGGTCGGCCGCCCGCGCCTCGAGCTCGCGTCCTGAGACTCCCGCGGCCCCGGCCGCGCGCCGTGCGGGTGGCGCGTCCGTGGGCATAAAGACCACACCTGTCGGACATCGACGACGCGGCGAAGGCTCGACGAAAGCCACGCGAGTGCGGAATAGGTGGGGCCACCCCGTGGCACATGTCTTGCCCTGAGAGGCGCCCGCCATGCTACGACCCACGCTCCCCGCTGTTCTCGCCCTTGCCCTCGCCGCCTGCGGCGACAGCACCCCGGGTCGCGACGTCGAGTCCGACGCGACGACGACGACCGACGCCGCCGACACCGTCGACGCGACCTCGGACGCGACGGCGCCCGACGCGACCGACGCCAGCGACGCCACGACGACCGACGCAACGGCGACCGACACCACCGCGGACTCGGCCGAAGAGGTCTCCGACACGAGCGACGACACCGGGGTCGACGCCGGCGACACGAGCGACGACACCGCCGACACGGGGAGCGGCGACGTCTGCGTCGTGCCCGACACCGCCGACACGACCCCGACCGAGGTCGTCGACCCGGGCTGCGACTTCGCGCCCGACCCCGAGGACGGCGGCTTCGACGACCACACCATCACCCACATCGACAGCAACGAGTGCTTCTTCGCGTACGCCGGTCCGTCGAGCCACGACCCGGTCGTCGTGAAGTTCGTCATCCCCGACTTCGCGGCCGAGGACGCGCCGCTGCGCTTCTACGAGAACGGCTTCTACCAGCTCCACGACGAGTGGTACTGGTTCCGCCTCCTGAACGGCCACGGCATCCCGCGCCTCACCAACGACCCGGCCGCGGTGCCGGTGCAGGGGACGACCTACGCCACGGTGACGGCCATCTACAGCGCGCTCGCCGGGGCCGCCGTGCGGCCGCTCGACCTCGTCTTCTACGCGCTCGACAACCGCCTCTACTCGCCGCACTTCTACGACCTCTGCGGCTTCACCTCGCCGCCCAACACCAACCGCTTCTTCGGCGTCGGCTCGCTCGTGCACTACGCGGCCAACCCCGACCGGCGCTACCCCGGTGAGATCTGGGGCTTCGAGCTCGAGTACCCCGAGGTCACCACCATCGGCAGCATCGAGACCTACTTCCACCACCTCGAGCGCCTCCTGCCGGCGACCATCACCGACCACATCGTGTGGATCTCGCGCTCGACCAGCCAGGACGCCACCGCCGGCGCGCTGAAGGCCAGCACCAGCGCCTACAAGAACCGCGTCCTCACCTACAACGACCTGGTCGTCGACGGCGCCGTCGAGACCTACAACCCGGGCATCGCCGCCGGCTACGTCCACGTCATGCCCGACAGCTGGAGCGAGGCCGACATCGAGCCCGACGAGATCGTCGTCCTGCCGCGCGTCCCCGACGACGTGCCGCCGACGCGCGCCATCGTGTCGGCCGTGCCGCAGACGCGGCTCGCCCACGTGAACCTGCTCGCCAAGTCGCGCGGCACGCCCAACGCCTACGTCGGCGGCATCCTCGAGTGGGGCCAGCTCGGCAGCTGGGACTGGCAGCACCGGCCCATCATCGTCGAGATGACCGGCGACGAGGAGAACGGCGCCGTGCGCTGGAAGCCCATCAAGGCCGACACCAACGGCCAGTACACCGACTACGCCACCTACAAGGCGCTGCTCACGCTGCCGGTGCGCCACATCGCGCAGGTGCCCGACCTCGACACGGCGCCTTACACCGTAAGCCTCACCGAGGGGACCACCGCCGACATGGCCGGGCTGGTGCCGCTGACGGGCGGGAAGTGCGCGGGCTTCCTGTCGTTCCTCGACGTGCCGGGCATGGTCACGCCGCCCGAGCCGATGTGCATCACCGTGCGCGCCTACCTCGAGCACGTGGCCGACCTCGTGCCGATCTGGAAGGCGATGGTGGCCGACCCCGAGTTCGCCGACACGTCGCCGTCGAGCGCCGGCAGCAACGTCCGCTACCTCATGCTCGAGGGCGAGGACGGGTTCCGCGAGGCCAACGCCGGGAACCCGGGCGCGCTGGCCTGGGAGGAGGACTTCAAGGCCTCGCACACGACCGGCGTCCTGGCCCAGGTGCTGGCGGCCGGCGGCGTCCACGACATGATCCGCAAGAAGGCGATGAACCCGACCACGCTGGCTGCGCTGCGCGCCGTGCTCGAGCAGCGCTACGCGTTCCTCGCGCCGACGCAGGGCATCCGCTTCCGCAGCTCGTCGACCGCCGAGGACGTCATCGGCTTCAACGGCGCCGGGCTCCACGACTCGAACACCGGCTTCCTCGATCCGTCGCTCGCGCGCGACCCGGCCGACCGCAAGAAGACCATCGAGTGGGCGATCAAGAAGACCTGGGCATCTTACTGGAACTACAACGCTTTCGAGGAGCGGCGCATCGGACAGATCGACCACTTCGAGGGCAGCATGGCGGTGGCGGTGCACCCGCGCTTCGACGACGACAAGGAGCTCGCCAACGGCGTCGTCACCCACTACTACTCGACCTACACGCCGGCCCCCGAGGACCGCATGGTGGTCAACATCCAGGCGGGTCCGCAGGCCATCACCAACCCCGGCGGCTCGACCGCGGCGGCCGAGATCGACGAGGTGCGCCAGGTCGGCGACGGCACGCCGACCATCCGACGCCTGGCGCGCTCGGACCTGGTCGACGGCTGCACGCTGCTCCTCTCGGATGAGGAGCTCCTGCACATGTTCGAGCTGTCGAAGACGCACACGCGCATCTGGCTCGACGCCGAGAACGCCAAGCGCCCGGCGGCCGAGCGCAACAAGACCGTCATCCTCGACATGGAGATGAAGCGCATGGCGGCCGGCTGGCCCGAGCTCACCTCGGGCGAGATCACGCCCGAGCACCTCCTCTTCCGCCAGTCGCGCGTGCTCGACTCGCCGCCGGTCGTGCGCGCGACGGCCGACCCGTGGCTCGGCGCGTCGTTCCCCATCACGGCGTACATGCCGCAGGATCTGCGCACCGCGGCCGAGAAGGTGGTCGCCTCGGCGTGCAGCTCCGAGTACTTCGAGATCCGCGTCTACAAGATCTTCAGCCAGGCCGGCGTGGCCGAGCAGTTCCCGTTCGTGACGAGCCCGTTCGTCTACAAGGTCTACGTCGGCTACAAGAAGGACGCGCCGGGCTTCGACTGGCCGACCGTGGCGTACTGGCTGTCGCGCGGCTCGATGACGATCGCGACCGCCGACCCGGCCGTCGGCGTGCGCCTGACGCTGCCGACCAACACCGCCAACACGCTCGGCACCGACGCCATCGACATCGACCCCGACGGCTCGTGGCGCATCCGGCGCGGCGACCAGCAGGTCAGCGGCACCTGCACGCAGGAGGACCGCCCGCTCTATCAGAGCCCGGCCGACTTCCTGCGCGGGCTCATGAACGCGCCCTGACGGGGGCGTAGGCGGGGCCGGGGTCGTTGCGCTGACGGGCGCGCGGTAATAGGCTCCGCGCCATGAAGCGCGCGCTCCTGACGCTGGTGGTGCTGGTCGCGAGCTGCGGCGACGACGCCACGTCCAAGGATGCGACGGCGACCTCCGACAGCGCCTCGGGCGACACCGGGCTCAGCGCCGACGCCGACGCCGACGGGGTCGCCGACGTGGCGGTGGACGCGACCGACGGCGCCGACGGGGAAGCCGACGCGGACGCGGCCGGAGACGTCGACGCGAGCGACGCCACCGTGACCGCGGACGCGACCGACGCGGCCGAGGTCGACGCCGGGCCGACCTGCGGCAACGGCGAGCCCGACCCGGGCGAGGCCTGCGACGACGGCAACGAGGCCGACCTCGACGGCTGCGATCGGCAGTGCCACGCGAGCGCCGTCGTGCGGCATCCGCTGGCTGGCGAGGTGGTCGTGAGCGAGCTCATGATCGACCCGGCGGCCGTGCCCGACCCGCGCGGCGAGTGGATCGAGCTGACCTCGGTCGCGGGCGAGACGCTGAACCTCGGCGGCTGCGAGCTGGTCGACGACGGCACCGATCGCGTCGTCTTCGACCCCGACGGGCTGGCGCTGCCGGTCGCGGCGGGCGGGCGCGTGGTGGCCGCGCTGTCGGGCGACGACGCCGTGAACGGTGGCTTCGAGGCCGACTTCGTCTACGCCACCATGCTGCTCGACAACGTGGCCGACGAGGTCGCGCTGGTGTGCGACGGCGTCGTCATCGACCGCGTGGCCTGGACGCCGTTCGCCTGGCCGGTCGTCTCCGGGCGCGCGCTGAGCCTCGACCCGAGCCGGCTCGACGCCGCGGCCGACGACGCCGTGGGCGCCTGGTGCCTGGCCGAGCGGGCCTACGGTGACGGCGACCGCGGCACGCCCGGCCTGGCCAACGCCAGCTGCCCGCAGCTCGATCAGACCATCGACGCCTGTCGCCTGTTGATCGGCGCCACGCCGAGCGGCTTCTCCGACGCGCCCGCAAGCCTCGATGTCGAGGTGCGCGAGGCCGGCGTCACCGACGCCACCGAGGGCGTCGACGCGTCGCCGGCGCTGGTGGTCGAGGTCGGCTGGGGCCCGAGCGGCAGCTCGCCCGAGGGGCTCCTCTGGACGTGGTCGCGCGCCGACGGCAGCGAGGCCGTGAGCGCCGCCAGCGGCGCCGACGGCTACCGCGGCGCCATCACCGTCGGGGCGGCCGGGGCCGTCGACGTGCTCGGGCGCGCCAGCCGCGACGGCGGCGCCACCTGGCGGCTGTGCGACCGCGCGGGCGCGCTGCCGGCGGTGCCGACGGCCTTCGTGGTGCAGCCGACCCCGTGCCGCGCCGACAGCTGCGAGAGCCCGCCGGCCGCGGCGTGCGCCGACGACGGCGTCACGCTGGCCGGCTTCGAGCCGGTCGGGCGCTGCGTGCCGAAGACGACGGCGCTCTTCGAGTGCAGCTACGAGCCGCTGGCCAGCGACTGCGGCGCCAGCGGCACGGCCTGCGCCGACGGGGCCTGCGGGGCCTTCCCGCGACGGCCGGCGGCCGGTGACGTCGTGATCGACGAGCTCATGCTGAAGCCGAGCGGCGGGGCCATCGGCCAGTGGGTCGAGCTCGAGAGCCAGGTCGACGAGCCGCTGCTCGTCACGGGCTGCGTGCTCGAGGCCACCGATTCGGAAAGCACCTTTCCTTTCACGCTGGCGCTGCCGACGGTGATCGGCAAGCGCGGGCGCCTGGTGGTCGGCGCCTCGAGCGACCTCGAGGTCAACGGCGGCGCAGCGGTGGATCGCGCCTGGGGCGAGGCCGTGCTGCTCGACGCGGCCATGGGCACGCTGAGCCTGCGCTGCGACGGCGACGAGGTCGACGCGGTGGTCTGGGACGTCGACGACGGCTGGACCGTCCCGACCGGCGCGGCGCTGTCGCTCTCGCCGTTCCGAAAGAACCTTGACGATGACGACCTGCCGACGTCGTGGTGCGCGGCGCAGGCCACCTTCGGCGACGGCGACCGCGGCACGCCGGGCGCGGCCAACGCCGCGTGCCCGGGCGACGTGGTGCCGGTCGAGAGCTGCGCCATCCTCGGTGCGACGAGCCTCGCCCCGCCGGCCGGCACGACCGCGACGCTCGGGCTGAAGGTCATCGCGCGCAGCGTCACCGGCAAGACCTCGAAGACCGACGTCGCCGCGAAGCTGCGCATGGAGCTCGGCGTCGTGCCGCGCGGCGCCGGCGCCGGCGCGGTCGCGAGCTGGAGCGCGGCCAGCGCCGACCTCGGTTGGATCGTGCCGCTCGGACAGAACATCGACGGCGCCGAGGACCGCTACCTCGGCAGCCTGCGCGTGCCGGCGCCGGGCGCCTGGGACGTCTTCGCGCGCGCCACGGCCGACGGCGGCAACACCTGGCTCGCGTGCGGCGGCGGCGCGCCGGTGGCGCTCGACCCGGTGGCGAGCGCGTGCGAGCCCGATCCGTGCGGCGCCCCTCCCCCGCCGTCGTGCTTCGCCGACGAGCCGGTCGTGCGCGTCGAGTCGCAGCCGTCGACGTGCTCGCTGGTCGCGGGCGGCGGCTATGCCTGCACCTTCAGCGCGACGCGCGGCGACGACTGCGGCGCGCTCGGGGCGCTGTGCGAGGCCGGCCAGTGCACGCGCTTCCCGCGCGCCCCGGAGGCGGGCGAGCTGGTCGTGAGCGAGCTCATGATCGCGCCCGCCGGCAGCGAGCTCGGCGAGTGGATCGAGCTCACGAACCCCGGCGACGAGCCGATGCGCCTCGGCGGCTGCGAGCTCCGCTCCGGGCCGGCCGAGCGCTGGACCTTCCCGGCCCCGACGCTGGTCGCGCCGCTGGCCGACGTGGTCATGCCGGGCGAGGCCATGGTCGTGGCGCGCAGCCTGTCGCCCGTCATCAATGGCGGCGCGCAGGCGCGCTTCGCGTGGTCCGATCTGGCGCTCGGCAACAGCGCCGACTGGGTCCAGCTGGTGTGCGACGGGACCACCATCGACACCGTGGCGTGGGACGTCGGCGACGGCTGGAGCGTGCCGGCGGGGCGCTCGCTGCAGCTCTCCGGCGCCCACCTGGACGCCGCCGCCAATGACTTCCCGAGCGCCTTCTGCGCGCCCGCGGCGCCTTCGCCGACGGTGCCGAACCTGGTGTGCCCGAGCGCCGACGCGACGCTCGAGGCGTGCGTCCTCGATGCGCCGGCGACCGCCGACGCCGCGGCCGACGAGCCGTTCTCGGTCGGCGTGCGCATCGTCGATCTCGGCGTCACCGATCTGCGGGCCGGCCCCGATCCAGCCTTCGGGACGCTCGTCGACATCGGCCTCGGACCGGCCGACGAGGCGCCGCTCACGTCTTACGACTGGCACTGGAGCGAGGCCGCGCCCGACGCCGACGCGCTCGACGACACGGCCGATCGCTGGGCCACCTCGGTCGTCGCAGGCACGGTCGGCGAGCTGGCGCTGGCCGCGCGCGTGTCGCTCGACGGCGGCGCCCACTGGACCCTGTGCGATCGCAGCGGCCTCGACGACGGCTTCGCGCCCGACGCGTTCCTCAGCGCCGAGGCGACGGCCTGCATCCCCAACCCGTGCACGAGCGGCGCCGCGCCGACCTGCAGCGGCGGGTCGCTGGTGGCGGGCGCCGACCCGGGCGTGTGCAGCGTCGACGCGGCGGGCGACGCGGCGTGCAGCTACGCCACGCTGACGTTCTCGTGCGGGCCCTTCGGCGGCTGCAACATCAACGGCACGTGCAACGCCGCCATCCCGCGGCCGGCCGCCGCGGGCGATCTGGTCATCAGCGAGGTGATGCGCGACTCGACGCTGCCGGCGCCCGACGCCGGCGAGTGGATCGAGCTCACCAATCCGACCGCGACGCCGTTCGACATCCGCGGCTGCGTCCTCACCGACGGCGCTGGCGAGGTCGTCAGCGTCGAGCGCCCGCTGCCCGACGTGGTGCCGGCCGGCGGCTGGGCGGTGTTCGCGCAGGCGACCGACAAGAGCCAGAACGGCGGCGTGCAGCCGACGTCGGGGCCGGTGCGCTCGCTGGCGGGCATGACGCTCGGCAACGCGGCCGACACCGTCATCGTCGTGTGCAACGGCCACGAGATCGATCGGGTGAGCTGGGGCCTCGACTGGCCCGGCGCGACCGGCGTCGCCATGCAGCTCGATCGCGCCAAGACGAGCGCCGCGCTGAACGACGACAAGAGCGCCTGGTGCGCGGCGGGCGTGGCCTACGGCATCCTCGGCAACAAGGGCTCGCCGGGGCTCAGCAACCCGAGCTGCCCCCCGTGACGAGGCGCCGATGCGCAGGCCACCGGGCTCGATCATCCTCGCGGCGCTGGCGCTGTGCCGCTCGAGGCCCCGCCGAGCGCGCCCGACGTATGGGACGCGATGCCGATCGCGGGCTGATGGAGGCCCTGCTGTCGATCGCTCCGCCGTTCCTCGTGCCGCCCGATCCGCGCTGGCACCCGTGACGCGCGGGGCCGCGCTCGCGGCCCGCGCGCCCGAGAGGATCAGAAGCCGGCGAGGTGGTTGCCGCGCACGACCGCGCCCGGCTCGGTGACGATGGCGACGCCGCTGCCATTGCCCTGCAGCGTGAGATCGTTGTCGACGACCTGGCTGTGGAAGGCCTCGGCGGGCAGGCTGGCGAAGTAGTCGACCGGTGCGCCGACGCCGTCGGGGACGAGCACCTGGGTCGTGTCGATGCCGGCGTCGAAGCGGCCCTTGACGGTGTTGCGCTTCACGTTGGCGTCGCTGCCCTTCGACGCGATGGCGACGCTGAAGGTGCCGTGGAGATCGTTGTCGACGACGCGGCTCGCGCCCGGCGTCGACGGCTGGACGTCGAAGAAGGTGGCGATGCCGACCGGGCGGCGATCGGAGTCGCCGACGTCGTTGGCGCGCACCTGGTTGGCGACGACGTCGAGCGAGGGCGTCGGCGCGTCGGCGCCCTCCCAGCCGGCCTCGAAGTCGGGGGTAGCGGCCCACCACGCTCACGCCGTAGTAGCCGACGTCGCCCATGAGCGGGCTGCCGAGGCGCACGTCGTTCCGGCGCACATGCAAGCTCGGCCCGATGGCGAAGACCGCGACGCCGATGCCGACCTCGCCGTGGACGCGGTTGTCGTCGACGGTGAGCGGGTGGTCGCCCCACACGTCGAGGCCCGGCACCAGGATGCCGAACGAGCTCCCCGAGCTGCCGCTCGGGCCGACGAGCGCATCGAAGGACACGTCGTTGCCGCTGATCTCGGGGCTGCCGCCCTGCACCGGCGCCAGGATGCCGATGCCCTGCGCGCCGAGCTCGACGCGCGGCGAGATGGTGACGTCGTTGCAGAGGACGGAGGTCGTGTCGGCGTAGGTCGGCGCCAGGATGCCGACGCCGGCGGCGTGCACGCGGTTCCCGGCGACGAGCGTCGCAGGGCCCGA
The DNA here is from genome assembly GCA_046351155.1 of Myxococcota bacterium. Taxonomy (GTDB): domain Bacteria; phylum Myxococcota_A; class UBA9042; order PHBI01; family PHBI01; genus JAXLYZ01. The sequence goes on along the minus strand of JAXLYZ010000012.1, from coordinate 141,623 downwards.
CGAGATGGCGATGACGCCGGTGCCGGCCGCCTCGATGGCCTTGTCGACGACGTCGCAGGTCGAGGTCGACGGCAGCACCACCACGCCGACCGCGCCGGCCAGGCGGGTTGTCGCGCACCTCGATGGACGGCCAGGGGCCGGGCGGCGGCACCGTGCCGTGCGCCGCCTCCGGGTCGCCGAGCGCGGCGTCGGTGACGACGATGGCGGCCGCGGCGTCGGCGACCTCGAACGAGTCGCTGACGGTGAAGTCGTTGTCGCGCACGCTCACGCCGTGCGCGAACTCGACCTGCAGCGCGCGGATGGCGACGTCGACCACCGCGCTCGCGACGGTCAGGTCGGCGGCGCCGGAGGCCTGGATGGCGGTGGGCGCGCCGTCGAGGCGGAGGTCGCGCAGCGTCACGCGGTCGGCGCCGGGGGCGAGGCCGATGATGACGCCGGTGTCGAAGAGGCCGGCCTCGGAGCCGATGAAGTGCGGACGCTTCTGGCCCGATTTCTGGCCGACGATGGAGACGTCGGGGCGCGTGATGAGCAGGCCGGCGCTGAGATCGTAGTCGCCGGGCTTGCACACGACGACGCGCGGCACGCTCGGGTCGCCGCCGTTCACGATGGCCTCGAGACCCAGCGCGTCGGCCGGTCCGACGACGATCGTCTCGGCCGCGGGTCGGCGCGCGAGCGCCGGGCCGGACAGGGTGACCACGGCCAGCGAGGGGATGACAGCCAGCGGCGCGAGGCGCGCGAGGCGGGGGAAGCGAACGCGGGGGGAATGCATGACGGACCTCCGGAGGAGGGACACCCGCCGGGGACGCCGTCCCAGAGAAGCTCGCTCGGCCCGTCGCTGCGGCCTACCAGCGCTCCGACGGCGAGGTCGACTGGACGCGGCCGAGCGCGATGCCAGCCGAGCTCGTCGAGCGCTGGTCGACGTAGAAGAGGAGGTAGTCGCCGGCGGCGAAGACGCAGCTCGGCGCGAGCTCGGAGGTCGACTCCTTCAGCACCGGGTCGAAGACGTAGCGCGACCACACGCGCCCATCGAAGGACGCGGCGAAGCCGAGGTCGCTCGCGTTACCCGAACGGCCGGCGAAGAACATGCGCCACACGCGGCGGCCGGCGGCGGTCGTGGCGAGGCGGACGTCGGGGCCCGACAGCGCGGCCTCGTCCCAGCACGGCTTGTCCTTGCCGAAGGCGTCGACGCAGCCGCTCTCGGGCGCCAGCACGACCTCGGGCGCGCCGAAGGCGAGGTCGGGCCCGGCCTCGAGGCGGACGATGGCATCGGCCTGCACGGCGAAGACGACGAAGCGATCGCCGTCGAGGACCAGCGACGGCTCGCTGGCGTCGGCCGGCAGCCCGGTCGACGGGGTCGGTTCGAAGGTCACGCCGTCGGCGCCGGTGGCGAGGCCGAGCCCGCCCGCGTCGGCGTAGGCCATCCACAGCGAGCCGTCGGCGGCGCGCGCCACGCTCGGGTCGCGCGCGTCGGCGAGCGCGACGGTCGCCGCGCCGAAGGTCGCGCCGCCGTCGCTGCTCACGACGCGGCGGATCTCCATGGCGTCGTCGGCGCCCAGCGCGTGGAACCAGACCACCACCTCGGCGGCCGCAGCGGAGGCGGACGCGAGCGCCATCGGCCCGCCCCACGTCTCGTCGTCGTCGGGCGCCGGCGCGAGCACGAACGGCGCGTCGTCGGCGCCGACGCGCTGCCAGCCGACGATGCCGCGGTCGGGCAGGTTCCTGGTGGCCGTCGGTGTCCTCGCCGCCCTGCGCGGCGCACGCCGAGGCGAGCCCGACGAGGCACGCGAACGGCAGGACGCGCCGACGGTGGCGGGGCTCGGGCCGCATCAGAAGGCGAACCTCAGGCTGGTCGAGAGGCCGACGAAGTTGCCGCTCGAGACGTAGTCGCCGACGGCGTCGGCCGGGTCGGATTTCAGGTGCTCGCGCTCGGGCATCCACGCGAAGAGCGCGCCCACGTCGAGGTGCAGCGGGCGCGGAAAGACCTCGCTGAAGTCCTTGAATTCGAGCGAGAATCCCAAGCCGAAGCCGAGCTTGTCGCCGTCGGCGAAGTTGGTGAGTCCGGTCTGCGGCGGCGCCGGCGAGGCCTCGAACCAGGCGCCGGCGCGCAGGTCGAGCGCGACGTGGGCGCCTTCGGCGGCGCGCACCTCGACGCCGACGCGCGGCACCACGATGTCGCTGAAGCCGGGGTCGATCGGGTCGGGGTTGGGCGGGATGGCCAGCGGCAGATCGCCCGCGTCGATGGAGGTCGTGAGGTGCGCGGTCGGCGAGATGAAGCGGCTCCACTGGTACCAGGTCGCCTGGGCGGTGAAGGTCCAGCGGCCGGGCGACCACGCGATGGCCAGCGTCAGCTGGCGCGGCGAGAACAGGTTCGAGTTGCGGCTGCCGACGACGAGCGTCGCGCCCGGCACCAGCACCGACGGGTTCCCCGACGCGCCGTCGACGACGATGTCGCCGTTCACGACGAGGCCGATGTTGAGCGTCAGGTCGAACTCGTCCTGGAAGGCGAGGCCGATGCGCAGGTCGCGGGTCGGCCGCACCAGGATGCCGGCCGACAGGTAGCGCACGGCCTTGAAGTCGACGTCGACGGCCGACAGGAGCGTCGTGCCGTCGGCGTCGAGGAAGTCGACCTGGCCCTTCACCTTGAGCGCGCCCTGGGTGTCCGAGAGGTAGGTGAGGCCGATGCCGGTGTACAAAAGGTCCTTGACGATCTCGAAGGCGAAGGACGTCGTCAGGACGATGCGCTGCGGGTTGTTGTCGTAGAGGACGAAGCGCGGCTGGCTCTCGGGCAGCGCGCGGAGACGCGTCACGCGCTCGTCGGGGAGGTAGATGGACAGCGACAGCGCCAGGCGGCGACCCCAGGCGTGGCCGGGCAGCACCACGCCGCCGACGAAGCCGCGCGTCTCGTCGACCTCGAGGTTCTTGCCGTCGAGCTCGAGCGTCGGCTGGATGAACATGTAGCCGAGCTCGAGCTGGAGCTCGTCCTTGGTGGCCAGCCCGGCCGGGTTGTAGTGGTTGGCCGAGAAGTCGTCGGCGAGCGCGCCGTAGGCGCCTCCGAGGCCCATCGCGCGCGCGCCCTGCGGGTAGTAGTCGAACGGGCTCGCGGCGGCGCGCGGGCCGCGCACGAGGCACGCGACGACGAGGCCGAGGGCGAGGACCAGCGTCGGAATGCGGCGCGTCACAGCTCGACCCCGAGCTCGAGCGAGAGGAACCAGATGTCGCCCGACGAGGTGATCTTCGGCGCGCCGGCGTTGGTCGGCGGCGTGGCCGCGTCCTTCACCGAGGTGCGCTCGGCCAGCGACTGCCACTGGCCGGCGAGGTCGAGGCGGACCATGCCGAGGCGCACACCGAAGCCGACGCTGGTGATCGAGCGGTCGCTGTCGAGGTGGTTGTGGAAGCCGGTCTGGGCCGGCACCGGCGTCGGCTCGAAGGCGAAGCCGGCGCGCCCGACCAGGTGCAGGTCGGGCGCGAGCTCGGCCGTCGCCTCGGCGCCGAGGCGCACCGCGACGGTGTCGTGGAAGTCGGGGTCGGGCTGCGGCGGCGTGCCCGGCGGGACGGCGCTGCCAGCCGATGGGCAGCGGGAAGGTCGACCACTTCTCCCAGGTCGCGCCGGCGGCAACGAGCAGCCACGGCAGCGGCCGCCCGGCGACCTCGATGGAGGCCTCGGCCGGGTCGAACTGGGCCGTGCCGCTGACGTCGATGGTCGGGATGGGGATCGAGAACTGCGCGCCGAGGTCGGCGGTGATGGGCAGCGTGAAGTCGGCGCGGCTCTCGCTGCGCCAGGTGAGCGACACGGCCAGGCGCTGGTCGTTCTCGGCGCAGCCGTCGAAGGCCAGCGGGCGCAGCATGAGGCCGGCCACCAGTGCGTAGTCGGCGATGAGCTCGTCCTTCACCTTCGAGCCGATGCGGCCCGACGCGTTGGGCGCCACGCCGATCTCGCCCTCGAGCTCAGCCAGCGCCAGCGTGCCGACGCCGAGCGACAGGCCGTCGAAGAGGCGGATGCCGAGCGCCCCCTGGATGCTCACGGTCTGGGCGCGGTTCTCGACCAGCACGAAGGTCGGGTCGCCCGGCGCCTCGATGTCGGTGATGAGGATCGACGTCTGCGGGATGGTGAAGCCGAGGCCGATGCTCACGCGGTGGGCCAGCGCGCCGCCGAACGGGATGGGCACGCCGAAGCCGATGTTGAGCGCGGGCGCGTCGATGGCGTGGAACGGCTCGCCGTTCTCGAGCAGGTCGAAGGTGCCGAGCTGGTAGCCGAGCGCGAAGGTCGGGCGCAGGTCGAAGGCCAGCCCGGCCGGGTTGTAGTAGACGCTCTCGAAGCCGGTCGCGGTGGCCTGGATGGCGCCCGCCATGCCCTCGCCGCGCGCGCCGAAGCCGAACAGATCGACCGGGCTCGCGTGCGCCGAGGCGGCGAGGCCGCAGAGCGCGGAGGCGGCGATGGACGGCAGGACACGCATGCGGCGCGGACGTTAGTCCGGCCTCGCGTTCTGCGCAATGCGGCCCGGGCGGGCGTGCGCGGCGAGCAGCTCAGGGGCTAGAGGACGTGCCAGGTCGTCTGGAACGGCCCATAGCCGACGCCGAGGCGACCGAGGACCGGCAGGTCGAAGAAGACCGTGCCCTCGGCCGAGACCGGGATGTCGAGCGAGCCGTTGCCGCCGTTGAGCTCGGCGTCGACGTAGGCGCGGGCCGTCTTCTGGAAGACGTTGAGCGCCTGGTCCACGCCGAGGATGAAGGCCAGGTCGAGCGAGAGGTCGCCGCCGGCGAGGATGGTCGAGTGCGACAGCTCCTCGGCGGCGCGGCCGCTGGCGATGTCGGCGATGAGGCCGGGGATGGCCGAGACGAAGTCCTCGATGGTGAAGATGTCGCCCTGTCGCGCCTGGCATGCGCCCGGGCGCGGCGTGCCGTCGCAGTTGGGGTTGTCGGTGCCGCACATCGAGATGCAGATGGCGCCGAGCGCCTCGGCGTCGCCGCCGTCGAAGAGGTTCAGCGCCAGCAGCACGTCGGCCGTCGGGATGGGCACGTCGTTCGGGTTGTGCAGGTTCAGGACGATGCCGAACTCGAAGCTCAGCGACGACTTCGGCGGAGGGTTCCCGAGCGCCACGCGGCAGCTCACTTGCACGATGGGATCGCTCGAGATCTTCGGGCAGTAGTAGGCCGCGAGGTTGCCGATGGACGGCCCGTGGCGGAGCTCGAGCGAGCCCACGTTCACGTCGGGCGCGGTCTCCGGGTTGTTGAGCTGCGAGAGCAGCTGGTCGCAGCTGGCGAGGGGCAGCGGGACGAGCGCGAGCAGGGCGAAGAGGATCGGTCGGGCCATGTGTTCGTCTCCATCCCCGGCGCCACGTGCGGCGCGACCCCGGAATGGTACCACCGACGGCGCCGGCGACCCATGGATTCACCGAGATGCCGCGCGCCCGCCTGCCAGGCCGTCATGCGGCGGCCGGGCGCGGCGACGTCATAGGGGCTTCCACTGCCCGCCCGGCACGTCGGGCCCGGACGGGGTCTGGGTCGCCAGGATGTAGACGGCGCGGCGGTTGGCCTGCTCCTCGGTCTCGTCGGGCGTCTGCTTGGCCAGCACGTCCTCGCCGTAGCCCCAGTAGTAGATGGGGATCTTCAGGGCGTGGGCGCGGAACCAGGCGGCGATGGAGGCCGCGCGCGCCAGCGACAGGCTCTTGTTCGAGCCCTTGTCGCCGACGGTGTCGGTGTAGCCGGCCACGAAGAGCTTCAGCTGGAGCAGCGTGCCGTGCTTCTTCAGCGCGTCGTTCACGAGGCCGAGCGTGGCCAGCAGCTTCGACTCCTCGGCCGCCGGGATGTTGGCGCGGCCCGACTCGAAGTGCACGTCGTCGTGCGGGATCGAGATGGTGAACGGGGTGATCTTCACGCCGACGAAGAAGCCGGCGACGTCGGTCACCTTCAGCTGCATGTAGAGGACCTTCTTGTCGTTCGACGCATCCGGCGCGTCCCAGGTCACCTCGAGGTTCGTGCCCGGCGCGGCCGGCGGGTCGTAGGTCTCGCGCGCCGAGCCGATGAGGTTCCCGTCCTCGTCGTAGATCGACAGCTCGGCGGCCGACGCCGGGTTGGTGATGCGCGCCTGGAGCTTCCTCGCGTCGAGGTCGACGTCCTCGGTCTTGATGTCGATCTTGAGCTCGCCGACGCGCGTGGCGGTGAACTCGACCGTGAAGGTGTCGTCCGTGCCGTCGCCCCACTTCACGAGCATCGACGCCTTGTAGCTCGCGGTGCCGAGCTCCTGCTTGATGGGCACCTTCTTGGTGGCGCCGACGCCGATCGGGCCGACACGCAAGGTCTGCTTCTTCCCCGCCTGGTCGACGAGGTCGATGACCAGGCTCTTGATGGGCGCGCTCGGCGCGAAGCTCAGCGCCGGCGGCCGGCCCTTGGCGACGGTCTCGTACTCGAGGCCGAGCTGGGAGGCGTCACCGGCGTGGGCGGCGGGCGCGGCGGCGATCGCGACGAGGCCGGCCACGAGCGCGAGCGCGAAGACGACGGGGTTCGGGAGCTTCAGCATCGGGCCCTCCTCTTGGCCGCGCGACCTCTGCACGCAGGGCGCGGCCGTGCCGGCCGACACCCTAGCACAACGAAGGTTCCGAGAATTCCGTCGGGCAGCCTCTCCGCTGACCTGCGAGCGCGCTGCGCGCGCTGTGGCAGGTCCGCTCCGAGGCCTTCTGACGGAATTCCCCGCGAGTCGCGCGCGCGGCGGCGTCAGCGCCCGGGGATGATCTCGCCGCGGATGAGGTCGTCGAAGGTCTCGCGCGCGCGGATGACGTCGAAGCGGGCGCCGTCGACCAGCACCTCGGCGGCGCGCGGGCGGCTGTTGTAGTTCGAGGCCATGGCGAAGGCGTAGGCGCCGGCGCTGCGCACGGCCAGGAGCTCGCCGGCCGCGACCACCGGCAGCTCGCGGTCCTTGGCGAAGAAGTCGCCGGTCTCGCAGACCGGGCCGACGACGTCGACGACCTCGCGCGCGGCGCGCGGCGCGGCCACCGGCTCGATGGCGTGCCAGGCCGAGTAGAGCGCCGGTCGCAGGAGATCGTTCATGCCCGCGTCGACCACCACGAAGCGCGCGTCGCCGTTCTGCTTGGTGAGGATGCAGCGCGTGAGGAGGCAGCCGGCGTTGCCGACGATGACGCGGCCCGGCTCGGTGACGATGGTCAGCGGCCGGCCGTCGGGGGCGCGCGGCGCCGACGCTGCCGACGACGCCAGGCGCGCCCGCACCGCGGCCGCGTACTCGGCGGGCGACGGCGGCGCCTCCTCGCGATAGGTGATGCCCAGGCCGCCGCCGATGTCGATGTGGTCGATGGGGATGCCCGCGGCCTGCAGGTGGGCCACCAGGTCGAGCAGCCGATCGAGCGCGGCCACGAACGGCTCCGACTTCGCGAGCTGGCTGCCGATGTGGCAGTCGACGCCGATCACCGCGAGCTCGGGCATGGCCGCCGCGCGCGCATAGACCGCGGGCGCGTCCTCCCAGGCGATGCCGAACTTCGAGCGGCGGAGGCCGGTGGCGATGTAGGGGTGGGTCTCGGCGTCGACGTCGGGGTTCACCCGCAGGCTGACCGGCGCGCGCCGGCCGACCGAGCGCGCCACCGCGGCCAGCATGTCGAGCTCGGCCGGGCTCTCGACGTTGAAGCAGTGGATGCCGCGCGCGCCGACCTCGAGCGCCATGCGCAGCTCGTCGGCCTGCTTGCCGACGCCGCTGAAGACCACGCGGTTCGGGTCGCCGCCCGCCCTGAGGACGCGCTGGAGCTCGCCGGCCGAGACGATGTCGAAGCCCAGGCCGGCCTTGGCGAGCAGGCTCAGGACGGCCAGGCTCGAGCACGCCTTCACGGCGAAGCAGCCGAGGTGGTCGAGGCCGGACCACGCCTCGTGCCACACGCGCGCGTGGCGCTCGATGGTGGCGCGCGAGTAGACGTAGGTGGGCGTCCCGACCGCGCCGGCGATGGCCGCCAGCGGCACGTCCTCGCACCACAGCGCGCCGTCGCTCTCGTGACGCTCGAAGTGATTCATAGCGGCGGCGGCAGCGGGTCGCCCGCGTAGAGCGCGCGCTCGAGCAGCGACGGTCCGCCCAGCGCCAGGCGCGCCGCGAGGTCGTCAAGGATCTTTCGCGCCAGCGTGACGGCGGTCTCGACCGCGACCGGCGCCGGGCCGCCCGGCAGCGAGCGGCGGTCGAGGCTCACCCGCACGTCGAGCGCGCGCGCCACGTCGGCCTCGAAGGCCGGGTGGAGGCGCTTCAGATCGTCGAGCGTCATGTCCTCGAGGCGCACGTTCCGGGCCAGGCCGTCGGCCACGGCGCGGCCGGCGACGTGGTGGGCCTCGCGGAACGGGATGCCCTTCTCGACCAGGTAGTCGGCGAGGTCGGTGGCGAGGAGGTAGCCGTCCTTCAGCGCGGCGCTCATCTTCTCGGGCCGCGGCGTGATGGCCGAGAACAGCTCGGGCAGGACGCCGACGCACTGACGCGCGGTGCGCATGGCGTCGAAGAGCGGCTCCTTGTCCTCCTGCATGTCCTTGTTGTAGGCCAGCGGGAGCCCCTTCATCACCACCAGCAGCGCCTGCAGCGCGCCGAAGACCCGGCCCGCCTTGCCGCGCAGCAGCTCGGGGATGTCGGGGTTCTTCTTCTGCGGCATGAGGCTCGAGCCGGTGCAGAAGGCGTCGCTGAGCTCGATGAAGCCGAACTCCTGCGAGGTCCAGAGCACCAGCTCCTCGGCGATGCGCGACAGGTGCACCATGGTGAACGACAGCGTCGACAGCGTCTCGAGCGCGCCGTCGCGGTCGGCCACGCCGTCGAGCGAGTTGATGGTCACGCCCTCGAGCTCGAGCTCGCGCGCCACGTGGAAGCGGTCGAGCGGGATGGTGGTGCCGGCCAGCGCGCCCGAGCCGAGCGGCGAATAGGAAAGGCGCTTTCGCGTATCCAGGAGCCGGTCGAGGTCGCGCAAGAGCATCGACGCCCAGGCCATGAGGTGGTGGCCGAGCGTGATGGGCTGCGCGCGCTGGAGGTGGGTGTAGCCCGGCATCGGCAGGCTGGCCCAGCCGAGCGACAGGTCGAGCACCTTGGCGATGGCCATCACCAGCTCGTCGCCGAGCTCGGTCAGCTGGCGGCGCAGCCACAGGCGCAGATCGAGCGCCACCTGGTCGTTGCGGCTGCGCCCGGTGTGGAGCCGGCCGGCGACCTTGCCGACGCGATCGTCGAGCGCGCCCTCGATGTTCATGTGGACGTCTTCGCGGTCGATGCGCCACGCGAAGCGCCCCTCGCGCACGTCGGCGGCGATGGCGGCGAGGCCGTCCTCGAGCGAGCGCCACTCGTCGTGGTCGAGGACACCGATGGCGAGCAGCATGCGCGCGTGCGCCAGCGAGCCGGCGATGTCCTCGAGCGCCAGCATGCGGTCGAAGGCGATCGACGCGTTCATCTCCTGGACGATGCGCGCCGTGGCCTCCTGGAAGCGGCCACCCCAGGCCCGGCTCGTCTCTTGCGGTCCGCGGCCGCCGGTGGCGTCGTGCGAAGCGGGCGAGTCGGGGCCGGCCATGTCAGTACTTCATCGTCAGGCGGCCCTGCAGCGTGAAGGCCAGCCCGGCGTCGCGGTTGTTGGTGTTGTCGACCGGGCGGTAGTCGAAGGCGCCGCCCGGCACCAGCAGGCCCATCTCGAGGTCGCCCTGGAAGCCGGCCGCGTTGTGGAAGAAGATGCGCAGGTCGGCCTCGAAGCCGAGGAAGCTCGAGTTGCCCGGCGTCGCCTCGGGGACGAGCGCCTGCGCGTACTCGAGGTCGAGGCGCAGGCCGAGCGTGTCCTCGGGCGCGTCGAAGAGGTCGTAGGCGATCCACGGCTTCAGGTAGACGGCGTTGGTGACGGTGCCCATGACCTCGCGGAAGAGCAGGAGGTCGGGGTGGTAGTCGCGGTCGAACTTGAAGGCGGTGACCTTCTTGTTGGGGCTCCCGTCCTGCTCCGCCAGCGTGTTCCGGTCGAGGACGCCGAAGCCCTCGGCCGAGTCGCCGGTGGCGAAGCCCGCGTCGAGGCCGGCCGACAGCTTGTCGTTGTCGTACTGGACCTCGAGCGCCGCGCCGATCTGCGAGATGTCGCGCGGCGAGTCGGCGCCGCCGATCTCGTTGCCGATGTTGTCGATGTGGCCGAAGACGCCGGCCGCCTCGAGCTCGACGCGCAGCCCGGTGAGGTAGTCGAAGCGCTGCTCGTAGCGCAGCCACAGGTCGGGGATGGCGGCGAAGGCGTTCCGCTTCACGAGGCCGAGCTCGTCGTAGGACTTGGTGCCCCCGTTCTTCCGCCACTCGGCGTAGCTCGCCTGGTCGAGGTCGAAGTCCTGGTTGCGGATGACGCCGTAGACGCCCCAGTCGAAGCTCGGCTTGAAGCGCTCGTAGACGTCGACCTTGCGCTTCTCCTTCTCCTTCTCCGACAGCGGGCGCTGGAACAGCGAGAAGACCCACTGGTTCACGTCGTCGGCGTTGCCGAGGTCCTTGGCCTGGCCGAAGGCCTGGGCCGGGTCGTCCGAGATGGCGCCCGAGTAGACGTAGTCCCACGCGGCGGCGACGTAGATGTCGAAGACCTTGAGCAGGATGAGCGCGCGGTCGGTGTAGTCGCCGAAGTCGTCATCGACGTCGTCGCCGGCGTTGGCCAGGATGCCGAGGCCCCAGTTCGAGGCCATGCGGCCGACGCGCAGGAGGAAGGCCGGCTGGAACTCGCCGTAGGCTTCCTTGACGCGGATGGAGTCGCGGAAGCCGTTGCGCCCGTCGGACGGCGGCGCCTGCGACGACGAGAACGCGACCAGCGGCGCGTCGGGGCGCGAAAGGTTGCCGTCGAAGTCGGGGGTCGAGCCGAGCACGAGGTTGTCGAGGATGTCGAAGGTCGCGTGCACGCGCAGCGACTCGCTGACGTGGAGCGTCGGCGAGTAGCGCAGCCGGATGTTGGCGGACGCGATGACCTTGGCGTCGTCGGTGCCGACCTGGCTCGACGTCTCCTGGTCGGAGTTGTTGATGGCGTTCTCGGTGAGCGGCGCGGCGATGCCGCTGGTGCCCGACTTGGCGTCGCCGGGGATGACCGTCGAGAGGTGGCCGTTGTGGAAGAAGTCGGCGCGGAAGCGGAAGTAGCCGTGGTGCTCGAAGTACGGGAACGACGGCTTCAGCTCGGCGCGCGGGTCGGCCCAGTTGCCGAGGCTCCCGGCCTTGCCCTCCTGGTCGAGGAGCTTGTCGAGCTCGTCGGGTGCGGCGGACATCGCGCGGTGGTCGGAGGTCGCGAGGAGCGTCGTCGCGAGCGCGGCGACGAAGGCCAGCGAGAAACCATTCCGTGAGTGCATGCTGATTCCGCCTCGGATCGCGGCCGGGGAGGCCGCAAACAGGCCCGGACTTCAACAACGCCCGGCCTGTTCTGTCAATGGCTTCGGAGCCGACTCCGCCCGGCTCTTTCGGCGTATGGCGGTCCTCGAGTCACGAGACGCGCCCTCGGCCCGACGGCCGAAACGACAAAGGCGGCGCTCCCGAGGGAACAGCCGCCTTTGCGTCTGAGATGGGAGCTCAGGCGAGCGCCGACATCACATCATGCCGCCCATGCCGCCCATTCCGCCCATGCCGCCCATGCCGCCCATGCCGCCGCCGCCGCCGCCGCCACCGTGCTTGTGGTCGTCGTCCTTGGGGCGCTCGCCGACCATGGCCTCGGTCGTGAGCATGAGGCTCGCGACGCTGGCCGCGTTCTGCAGCGCGGTACGGGTGACCTTGGTCGGGTCGATGACGCCGGCCGCCACGAGGTCCTCGAACGTGTCGTTGGCCGCGTTGTAGCCGAAGTTCTGCTCCTTCGAGTCGCGCACGCGCTGCACGACGATGGAGCCCTCGGTGCCGGCGTTCACCACGATCTGGCGGATGGGCTCCTCCAGCGCGCGACGCACGATCTGCACGCCGAAGCGCTCCTCGGCGTTCTCGGTCTTCACGCCGTCGAGCGCCGCCTGGCAGCGCAAGAGCGCGACGCCGCCGCCGACGACCACGCCCTCTTCCACGGCCGCGCGGGTCGCGTTGAGCGCGTCCTCGACGCGGGCCTTCTTCTCCTTCATCTCGACCTCGGTGGCCGCGCCGACCTTGACGACCGCGACGCCGCCGACCAGCTTCGCCAGGCGCTCCTGGAGCTTCTCCTTGTCGTAGTCGCTGGTGGTCTCCTCGATCTGGACGCGGATCTGCGCGACGCGACCCTTGATGTCGGCGTCGGCGCCCTTGCCGCCCACGATGGTCGTGTTGTCCTTGTCGATCGACACGCGCTCGGCCGAGCCGAGGTCGCGGAGCTCGACGTTCTCGAGCTTCAGCCCGAGGTCCTCGGAGATGACCTGGCCGCCCGTGAGGATGGCGAGGTCCTGCAGCATCGCCTTGCGGCGGTCGCCGAAGCCCGGCGCCTTCACGGCGCACACGTTGAGCGCGCCGCGGATCTTGTTGACGACCAGGGTCGCCAGCGCCTCGCCCTCGATGTCCTCGGCGATGATGAGGAGCGGCCGCGGGCTCTTCACGATCTTCTCGAGGAGCGGGAGGAGCTCCTTCATGTTGGCGATCTTCTTCTCGTGGATGAGGATGTAGGGGTTCTCGAGGACCGCCTCCATGCCTTCCGCGTCGGTCACGAAGTAGGGCGAGAGGTAGCCCCGGTCGAACTGCATGCCCTCGACCACGTCGAGGGTCGTCTCCATCGACTTCGCCTCTTCGACGGTGATGACGCCTTCCTTGCCGACCTTCTCCATCGCCCGCGCGATGATGTCGCCGATGGTGGCGTCGTTGTTGGCCGAGATGGCGCCGACCTGAGCGATCTCCTTGTGGTCGGCCGTCGGCTTCGACATCGACTTCAGGTGCGCGACGACGGCCACGACGGCCTTGTCGATGCCGCGCTTCAGGTCCATCGGGTTGTGGCCCGCGGCCACCAGGCGGACGCCTTCCTTGTAGATGGCCTGCGCGAGCACGGTCGCGGTGGTGGTGCCGTCACCGGCGCCATCGGAGGTCTTGCTGGCGACCTCCTTCACCATCTGCGCGCCCATGTTCTCGAACTTGTCCTCGAGCTCGATCTCCTTGGCGACCGTGACGCCGTCCTTGGTCACGTTCGGCGAGCCGAAGCTCTTCTCGATGATGACGTTGCGACCCTTGGGGCCCATCGTCACCTTCACCGCGTCCGCGAGGGTGTTCACGCCGCGCAGGATCCGCGCGCGCGCCGTCTCCGAGAAAATGATGTCCTTGGCCATGTCTCAGTGTCCTTGTCGAAGTGCGTTTGGGTCGGCCTCGGGCGATGCCCGTCGGCGTGTTCGAAGGCGCCGCGACGCCATGGCCGCGGCCAGCGGGATCAGCCCCAGATGCCGAGGATGTCGTCCTCGCGCAGGATGAGGTGCTCCTCGTTGTCGATCTTGATGTCGGTGCCGCCGTACTTGGAGAAGAGGATGGTGTCGCCGACCTGGACCGTGAGGGTCCGGACCTCGCCGCTATCCAGCTTCCGACCGGGGCCGACCGCGACGACCTTGCCCTTGATGGGCTTCTCCTTGGCCGTGTCGGGGATGATGATGCCGCCCTTGGAAACCTGCTCTTCCTCGATGCGCTTCACGATGACGCGATCGTGCAGGGGCCGAATCTTCATGGGGTTCTCCTGAGTCCTAATCGTCTGTGCGGCGGGTTCCGCGGCCCTCGCCCCGCCCTCGCCGCCAGCGGCGTCGATCTCGAGCGGGACCACGAACCCGATCGCCGCGAGGTGGCGCCGATCGGCGGTGCCTCGCGCCGTCAGCGGCCGAGGCACCTGGCACTCACCCCGGGGGAGTGCCAAGGCGGCGCTAACCTAGACACTCGGGGAAGGACGTCAACAGCGTTCTGCTGTGGCCTTGCTCGGAGCTTGCGTCGGCTCGCCCCAGGCAAGAGCCAGGCTCAGTCGTCGCCGCCCACGCCCTCGATGCCGTACTTCTTCATCAGCTTGCGGAAGTACTTCCGGTCGATGTCGGCCTCGCGGGCCGCGTGGCTGATGTTGAAGCTGTTGCGCTTGAGGAGGTTGAAGATGTAGTCGCGCTCGAACGAGGACAGCCACTCTTCCTTGGCTTCCTTGAACGGCTTCTCGGCCATCTTCTCGATGCGCTCGCGCGCGGTCGCCGCCTCGGGGCTCGGCCGGCGGCGCACGACGCCGATGCCGCTGATGTTCTCGGGCAGGTCCTCGAGGCTGATGTACTCGCCCTCGGCGTAGGCGCAGGCGCGCTCGACGACGTTCACGAGCTCGCGCACGTTGCCCGGCCACTCGTAGTTCATGAGCGCGTCGAGGGCCTCGCGCGACACGCCCTGCGTGCGCGAGTTGCCGTCGGCGTCCTTGTTGAACATGGCCCGGGCCAGGATGTGCTTGGTCAGGTGCGGCAGGTCTTCCTTGCGCTCGCGGAGCGGCGGCAGGATGAGCCGGACGACCGACAGGCGATAGAAGAGGTCCTCGCGGAAGCGGCCGGCCTTCACTTCCTCGGCCAGGTTCCGGTTGGTCGCGGCGATGACGCGCACGTCGATCTTGATGGGCTTGTTGCTGCCGACGCGGCGGATCTCGCGCTGCTCGAGCGCGCGGAGCAGCTTCGGCTGCAGGTCGAGCGACAGCTCACCCAATTCGTCGAGGAAGATGGTCCCGCCCTGCGCCACCTCGAAGAGGCCCTGGCGCGCCATGATGGCGCCCGTGAAGGACCCCTTCTCGTGGCCGAAGAGCTCGCTCTCGATGAGGTTCTCGGGCACGGCGCCGCAGTCGAAGACCACGAACGGCTTGTCGGTGCGCTTGCTCGCCTCGTGGATCGTGCGCGCCACGACCTCCTTGCCGGTGCCGGTCTCGCCCTCGATGATGACCGTCACGCCGCTCGGCGCGATCTTCTCGAGGATGCCGAAGATCTCGCGCATGCGGACGCTGGTGCCGACGATGCGGCCGAAGCGATCGCGGTTGGCGGGCGTGACCTCGATGCGCTCGTCGAGGCTCTGGAAGCGGACGTCGGTCTTGCCGACCGTCAGCGTGCAGCCCGGCTTGAGGAACGCTTCCTTGATGCGCACGCGGTTGACGAAGGTGCCGTTGGTCGAGCCGAGATCGGTGATGACCCAGGCGTCGTCGTCCTGCGTGATGCGGCAGTGGTAGCGGCTCACCGTGTCGTCGTCGACCACGATGTCGTTGTCGTCCATCGCGCCGAGCGTGACCGTGGCCTGGTCGAAGATGTACTCGGCCGGGCTGCCGTCCCCCCGCTCCATCACCAGCTTGCACTTGCGCAGGTGCAAGGTCGCCGGCCGACCGCTGATGTAGGCGATCTTGGTCGGCGGGATGAAGTCGGGGAACTGTTCGTTGCCGTCGGTCACTTGGGCTTCTACCCCTGGAGGTTGGCGCGTGTCGGTGCCTCGACCCGGACGAGCATCGCCCGTCGTCGACGCACCTGAGGAAGCACGCGCCCCCCCGAGCGACGGCGTGGTGGTGGTCACTGCGATCGGCTCACTCGAAGCTGAAGGGATTCTCGATCGGAGCTTCCTTCATGAAGTTCTTCTCGACCCGCTCCTGCTCTTCCTTGCACTCGATGCAGAGGGTCGCCTCCGGTCGGGCCAGGAGGCGCTTGTAGCCGATGTAGTTGCCGCAGTTCTCGCACTCGCCGTAGCCGCCCTCGTCCACCAGGGTCAGCGCCTTGGTGATCTTCTTGAGGAGGGCGACATCGCGGCCGCGCATGCGGTGCTCGACCGTGACGTCCCACTCGGCGCTGGCGAGGTCGACCTCGTCCGCGTGCCGCAGTCCGGCGCTCTCTCGGTCGGCCTCGAGGAGCTGCTCCTCGGCCTCTAGGATCTTGCGCTTTCGAGACAGCAACAGCTCGCGAAGCTCTTTGAGCTGCTTCGGGGTGAGGGGTTCCTGCTCTTCCGTGCGCGGGGTCTTCGCCATGATCCACCTGCTCTCGCGAGGGCGCCTGCCGGGCGTTCGGGCGGAATGATTCTGGAGACGGATCGCCCGTAAATCAAGGGCTGGTCCGACGGTAGCCGTCTTTCGCTACCGATGGGAGTCTCGGGCCCGCTCCACAAGCGGGCCCCCGTCACCGGGCTACGGGCCCGGGGTCGGCGATGTCGGGGGTCGACTCGAGGGTCGGGTCGAGCCTCCGATCGTTCTTGCGCTGCTGGCGCTCGCTGGCGATGGCCTGACCGGCCTCGCGCATGAGCCCGGCCAGGCGCGGCAGCGGCTCGCGCGCGGCGCGGGCGAGCACGAAGCGCTCGGCCGCCGGCGAGACCAGCTGGCGATAGGCACGGATCGCGTCCTCGCGCAGATCGGCGTCGCCGGCGGCGAAGAGCGACGCGATGGCCGGCGCCGCCGCATCGCCGAAGGCGCGCGCCAGCGCGATGGCGGCCTTGCCTCGGAGCTGTGGGCGGGCCGACGTGTCGCGCACGCGCGCCTCGAGGAAGGCGCGCACCGACGGCAGCGGGAAGTGGGCGAGGCTCGAGGTGGCCCGCGCCGCGAGCAGCGCGTGGGCGTCGGCGCGCGCGCCCGAGGCGATGCGGACGAGCTCGGCCGAGACGGCCTCGGGCGGCCCGAGGCGCGCCCAGTCGTCGGCGCTCGGGACCTTCTCGTAGCCGGACAGCAGCGTCCGGACCTGGTCGGGCGTCGGGCCCGAGGGGCTGGGCGCGGCCAGGGCCGAGGGCGATGCGAGCGCCAGGGCGAGGGCGAGGGTCGGTCCGGAGAGGATGCGCTTCATCGGGTGCCTCACTTGGTCCCCGGGTTCCGGCGGAGGACGCGGCCCTGCTCGGCCGACGTCTTGTTCGACGAGGTGCTGGCGAGCCAGAACATGAAGTTGTCGCTGCCCTTCCCGGCGCACTCCTCGTCGGAGAGGTAGCCGTCGAAGTTCTTGTCGTCGCTGGCCTGGCACTCGGCCGTATCGGGCAGCGGATCGTGGCTCGTGCCGTTCGACTCGGTGGTGTGGAAGAGGCCGAGGTAGTGGCCACCCTCGTGGGCCATGGTCTGGCCGAGCACGTTCGGCTGGTCGCGGAAGTCGGTGAGCGAGAGCGCGACGCCCGAGTGCTGCGTGCCCTGGATGGCCGGCGGGCCGGGGATGCCGCCCGACACGCCGAGGATGATGTAGCCCTCGTCGCCGCCCACGATCTCCTTCACGAAGAAGAAGTTGAGGCCCTGGCCCTGCGCGGTCGAGTGGGTGAAGAGCTGGGAGAGCTCGTTGTTGGCGCCGTCGGTCGAGTCGATGGTGCGGAGCGCGTCGCCGGCCGAGCCGCCGAGGTCCTCGTAGATCTTCTGGCCGATGTCGATACCGAGGTTCGAGTACAGATCCTCGAAGACGCCGACCGCGGTCTGGAAGTCCTGGTCGCTCTGCGCGCTCGTCGCGTTCAGGCCCTCGGGCCCGCCGACGAAGGTGAGGACGACGTCGATGGCCTGGCGCTCCGGGAAGCCCGTCGACACCTTGCCGAAGATCTTGATGCGCGTGTCGGCCGTGCCCGAGTCGCGGAGGAACGACACGCGGTACTGGCCGGGCACGAAGTTGAAGACCGGGCCCGGCGGCAAGAGCGCCGAGAACGAGCCCTCGGTGGGCAGGAGGCCGAAGCGCGAGTTCACGGGGTCGTTGATGTCGAAGACGAGCGTGTCGCCCGGGACGTAGACCTGGTTCAGCGCGATGAGGACCTGCTGGTCGTCCTCGGCGAAGATGGCCGCCGAGAGCGCGCCCTCGGGCACGTCGAAGAGGACGTCCTCCGAGCCGGTGTCGCTGATGGTGATGGTCTTCTCGACGAAGGTCTGGACGACGCCGCCGGCCGACTTCTCGACGCACTTGCCGCTGGCGGTGTTGCAGATCTGCTCGCCGGCGCAGTCGGCGTCCGAGCGGCACGCCGCGAGGCACGCGCCCTGGTCGCAGAGGTAGCCGAAGCGGCAGTCGCCGGGGTTGTCGCAGGCCGCGCGGCAGGCGCCGCCGACGCACACGCCGCCGTCGTCGCAGCTGCCGCACGACGCCGTGCAGTAGCCGTTCGGCTGCGACGCGTCGCAGTCGCCCGAGGTGCAGTCGCCGTCGCCGCCGCAGAAGGCGCCGATGGGGCCGGGCTCGGCCGCGCCGTCGACGCAGGCGCCGGAGGCCGCGTCGCAGTGGGTGCCGTCGGCGCAGCTGTCGGCCTCGCAGCGCGGCAGGCAGTAGCCGCGCGCCTTGTCGGTCTCCGAGCTGGAGGCGACGACCTGGCAGCGATAGCCCGAGCGGCAGTCGTCGCCCGACTGGCAGAGCTTGTAGCAGGACGAGGCGCCGTCGGTGGTGGCGTAGCAGTCGGAGCCGGGCTCGCAGGTCTCGAACTGGTTGCCGCACGAAGAGGTGCAGTAGCCACCCGGGAAGCCATTCAGGCAGGTGCCCGAGTTGCAGTCGGCGGCCGCGGCGCAGGGCGCGCCGACGCCGGCCTCGATCGACTTCTTCGGCACGCACTCGCCGTTGACGTTGCACTTGTAGCCGACCTCGCAGCCGGCGTCGGAGGTGCAGCGGAGGAGGCACACGCCCGGGCTCGTGCACGCCGTGAGGTCCTGGTAGACGTCGAGCTCGGGCTTACGCGCGCAGCGGAAGCCGTCGCGGCAGTCGCCGTCCGAGCAGCAGCCGTCGACGCAGTAGACGGCCTGGTCGCCGAGCTCCTCGCACACCGAGCCCGACGCGCACTCGAACTGGCCGAGGCTCGAGCAGTCCGACGCGCAGTAGCCCTCGGGCCCCATCTTCAGACAGTACGGGCTCGAGACCTGGGTGCAGTCGGTGGGCTCGGCGCACGCCGCGCCGATCTCGCCGGCGCCCGCCTTGCCGGGGGCGATCGACGGATTGCAGGCCGCGACGAGCGCGAGCGCGCCGAGTGCGAGTGCGTGGAGATGGTGCGGGGCGGGCATGGCCGGAGAAGGTACACCGCCCGTGCCTTCCTGGGAACCTCGCTGGTCCCACGCGGGCGTCTTCGCCTCGGGCCGCCATGGCGGGCGGCCGCGAAGTCGCCTAGATTGGCGCCGTGTCGAGCGCGATCCCCCCAGCCAGCGAAGCCGCCACCGCGCCCGAAGACGACGACGGCGGCGGTCACGGCCTCGCGCGCGTGCTCGGGCCGGTACGCGCGACGGCGCTCGTGGTGGGCTCGATCATCGGCACCGGCGTCTTCCTGAAGCCGGCCAAGATGGCCGAGGCGGTCGGGTCGAGCGCGCTCGTGCTCGGGGCCTGGCTCGTGGCCGGCGCGCTGTCGATGGCCGGCGCGCTGACCTATGCCGAGCTCGGCGCGCGGCTGCCGCACGCGGGCGGCGAGTACGCGTACCTGAAGACGGCGTACGGGCCGCTGCCGGCCTTCATGTATGGATGGATGCGCTTCTGGATCGGCTCGCCCGGATCGATCGCCTCGTTCGCGGTCGGGACGACCGTCTTCCTGGCGCAGCCGTCGGCCTTCGGCATCGACGTCGAGGCCTTCCCGGGCGGCGCGTCGGGGCTGGCGGTGCTCATCATCGCCGTGCTCACCGGCGTGAACCTCCTGGCGGTGGGCTTCGGCGCCGGCGTGCAGACCGGGCTCACGGTCCTGAAGGTGGTCGCCGTCGTCGGGCTCGGCGTCGCGCTGTTCGCGCTCGGGCGCGCGCCGGATGCGCCGGTGCTGCCGACGGCGCCGCTCGGGGTGGCCGGCTTCTCGACCTTCGTGACCGCGGTGCTGGCCGCGCTCTGGGCCTTCGATGGCTGGAACAACCTGCCCATGGTGGGCTCCGAGGTGCGGCGGCCGCGACGCAACATCCCGCTGGCGCTGGTCGTCGGCATGCTGCTCGTGACCGCGCTCTACCTCGTCGCCGACCGCGCCTACTTCGCCGTGCTCACGCCGGGCGAGGTGGCCGCGGCCAGCTCGAAGGCGCACCCGGTGGCGTCGGAGGCCTTGCGCGCCGCGGTCGGCACCGGGTCGTCGCTCGGGGACTCGCTGGTGTCGCTCATGACGCTGGTGTTCGTCGTGTCGGCGCTCGGGGCCATGACCGGATCGATCCTCACCGGCGCGCGCGTGCCGTACGCCATGGCCAAGGACGGGCTCTTCTTCCCGGCGTTCGCGCGCGTGTCGGCGGCGGCGCGCGTGCCGGCCGTGTCGATCGCGGTGCAGGGGCTGGTGTCGGCCATCCTGGCGGTGTCGGGGACCTTCGACCAGCTCACCGACGCGGTCGTCTTCGCGTCGTGGATCTTCTACGGGCTCACCGCCGGCGCGCTCTTCCGGCTGCGGCGGCGCGGCATCGGCGGGCCGACTCGGGATCTGCCGTTCCGGGTGCCGCTCTATCCGGTCCTGCCCATCGTCTTCATCGCGCTCGCGGCCGTGCTGCTCGTGAACACCATCGTGACGGCGCCGGTGCTCACCGCGCTCGGGCTCGGGGTGATGCTCATCGGGCTGCCCGTGTATGCTTGGCTCCGGAGGTCTTCATGAGGTCGAAAGCGTTCAGCCTGGTCTTGCTCTCGCTGCTCGGATCGCTCGCGCTGTCGGCGTGCGGCAAGCACCCCGCGGTCGGCGAGATCGAGGCGCTGGCCGATCGGATCTGCGCCTGCCCCGACAAGAAGTGCGTCGACGCCATCGCGCCGGAGATCAACGCCTTCAAGGCCAAGTTCGCCGACGCGCAGGGCAGCGAGAACGACGCCAAGGCCATCCTCGCGGCGCAGAAGAAGCTCACCGAGTGCGTGAAGAACCTGGCCAAGTAGCCGGCGTCAGAGCGCGATGCGGCGCGCTTCGCCGCGGTGTTTGACGACGAGGGCCTTGCGCGTGCGGGTGAGCGTCGGGGCCGCGCGGTCGGCCTCGGCGAGCGCGTCGGCGTGGGCGATGACGGCGCAGGCGAGCCAGTCGCGGAGCAGGCGCACGCGGCCCTCGAGCACCGGCACCAGCGCGCGCGGCGCGCACACGCGGTGCCCGGCGCGACCACGCGCACGCGGCCCTGGCGGCGGCCGTCGAGGTCGACGATGAGCGAGGTGCCGAGGTCCGTCACGGCGCGCGCGGCGCTCGGGGCTCGCCGCGCCGGTGGCCTCGAGCGCGGCCCACGGGCTCACCGCGTCGGGCACGGCGACGAGGAAGCCGCCCTCGTCGACGCGATAGGGCAGCGCCGCGTCGATGCGGTGGACGCGCACGTGCCACGGCGGGCACGGCACGAGCCAGCTGCGCACGCGCACGCCGGCCAGCGGGCGCCAGTCGCACACCACCACGTCGCCCTCGAGGTGGGCCTGGTCGGCCTCGCGGCGCGTCGCGGGGCGGCCGCCGAGGTCGCGGAAGACGAGCGCGCCGTCGACGGCGAGCTGCTGCGGGTCGGCGTCGAGGCCGAAGCCGGAGCGGCTCGAGTAGGCGAGCTTGGCGTAGCGCGCGGCGCTGTCGGCGAGCCAGGTGGGGGCGGCGTGGCCGCTCGCCAAGAGCACCGCGTCGCCGCCAGCGCCGCGCATGGCGACCGCGCGCGCGGCCTTGATGGGGGTCGTCGGCGCGAGCGGCAGCAGCGGCTCGGCCGGCGCCGTCCAGAACGGATGGTCGGCCGCGAACGCCAGCGGCAGGCCGGCCATGAGCATCCAGTAGGGCGACCACGGGCCGCTGTACTCGTCGGCCAGGCGCGGCTGCGCGTGGGTCCAGCCCATGGTCAGGAGGCCGCGGTCGTCGCTCAGGCGGTGGCGCGCGAAGGCCGCGATGGGGGCCAGCGCGAGGCCGCGCAGGGCGCCCCAGCCGAGGTCGCCGCGGCCGACCGACGGCCCGCCGAAGCGCGCCAGCGCGCTCCAGTAGATCGAGCCGGCGCAGCGATGGCCGAGGCTGCGGCCGAACGGGATGGGCATGCCGTCCTGGCCGGCGAGCGCGCGCTGGCGTGGCGCGAAGGCGACCGCGGCGGCGCGCCAGCGGGCCGCGCGCGTGGGGTCGCGGGCGCCGCGGTGGTGGGCGTAGGCCAGCGTCAGCGGGACGAGCGCCCAGCTGGCGTAGTGATCGAACGGCCCGCTGTGGCCGTCGTGCCAGGCGCCGTCGGCGTCGGCCATGCGGTCGATGACCTGCAGGTCGGCCAGCAGCGCGGCCTCGTCGACGCTGCCGCCGAGCGCCTCGTGGGCCAGGCGGATGAGGACCGCGAAGGCGCGCCGGTTGCTGTCGCCGAAGCGGCGCTCGAGGCAGCGCTCGAACCAGGCGCGCAGCGGGAGGTTGTGGGGAGCGTCGGGCGCCTGCAGCTCGGGCAGCATGAGCACGGCCCAGGCGAGCGGCGCCGTGTCGACCAGGCGCTGGTCAAGGTCGCGCGGCTCGCCCCACAGCGCCGGCCCGCGCGCGAGCCCGGCCACGAGGCGCGACCAGCCGGGGACCTCGGCGCCGCCGGCGCGCAGCGGCGCCGCGCCCCACCACTGGCGCGCGTAGCCCTCGAAGCGCGCGGCGCCGTCGTCGTAGCCGACGACCGAGGCGTGCGGCAGCTCGAGGCGCGCATCGTCGGGCGTCAGGAACGCCAGCGCCGGCTCCAGCCAATCGACAAGGAGCTTGACGAGATCAGCGCGCGCGGAGGTCACCGTCGGAGCCCATTCGCGGGCGTCAGCCAGGGCGCCAGAACAGGCGGCGCAGGATGCCGAGCACGATGAGGAGGACGACCGCGCCGATGACGCCGGTCAGGATGGTGAAGCCTAGGCCGGAGCCGAAGTGCACGCCGAGGCGCGGTAGCAGCCAGCTGCCGAGGAACGAGCCGAGCAGGCCGACGACGATGTTGCCGATCAGACCGAAGCCCGACCCTTGCAACACGAAGCCGGCGAGCCAGCCGATGATGGCGCCGACCAGGAGGATGATGAGCACGGTTTCGAGGTCCATCCGGATAGCTGGCCCACGCCGCGGCGCCGGACAAGGGCAGATTTCCCCGGCGAGGCATGCTCAGCGCTGGCCGAAGACCAGGTCGAGCTCGGCCGGCGCGACCACCTCGAGCTGGGCGTACGTGCAGTCGGCCGGGGACTTGTCGCCCCGCCAGCGCAGGAAGTGCGCGGCGTGGCGGAAGCGATCCCCCTGGAGGTGGTCGTACTTCACCTCGCACACGCGCTCGACGCGGAGCGGCTCCCACGAGAGGTCCTTGCCCTGGCTCCAGCGCGACTGCATGCCCGGCATGCGCCCGCCGTGGCCCTCGGCATACGCCGCGGCCCACTCGCCCCACTCCTTCCAGGGGTGGTTGGCCATGGCGTCCTCGCGGAGCGGCGCCAGCTCGGCGACGAGCGACTTCCGCACCGCCATGGTGAAGGCCGCGGTGACGCCGACGTGGTGGAGGCGACCCGTCGCGTCGAAGAGGCCGAGCAAGAGCGAGCCGACGCGCGTCCCCTCCCCGCCCTTGTGCCAGCGGAAGCCGGCGACCACGCAGTCGGCCGTGCGCTGGTGCTTGACCTTGAACATGACGCGCTTGCCCGCGAGGTAGGGCGCGTGCCCCTCCTTGGCCACGACGCCGTCGAAGCCCGCGCCCTCGAAGCGGCGGAACCAGTCCTCGGCGACCTGGCGATCGCGCGTGGCCGGCGTCAGGTGGATGGGCGGCCGCGCCGCGGCCAGCGCGGCCTCCAGGCGCAGGCGGCGCTCGCGCTGCGGCAGCGACCGGAGGTCGTCGTCGCCGAGCGCCAGGATGTCGAAGGCGACGAACGAGGCCGGCGTCTCCTTGGCGAGCTTCTGCACGCGCGAGGCGGCCGGGTGGAGGCGCAGCTGCAGCGTCTCGAAGTCGAGGCCGCGCGGGCCCTTGATGACGATCTCGCCGTCGAGCACGACGCGCGCCGGGAGGTTCGCGCGGAGCGCCGTGACGAGCTCGGGGAAGTAGCGGTCGAGCGGGCGCAGATCGCGGCTCTGGATGTAGACCTCGTCGCCGTCCTTGAAGACCAGCGCGCGGAAGCCATCCCACTTCGGCTCGAAGAGGAAGTCGCCCGCCGCGGGGATGGCGTCGGCGAGGTTCGCGAGCATGGGCTCGATGGGCGGGAGGACCGGCAGGTTCATGCCGCCACCTTCGACAACCGTGGCCGATCGCGCAAGCCGCGGTGCTGCGGAGGGCGTCGGGCGGAAAATGAGAAAAGAAGTAGTCCTGACCCCGGGGTCGGAGACCCGGGTGAGCCGCTGTCGTTGACACTCGAAGCGAAACTCGCAAGTGTCCGCGGCCGATGGAAAGCGCTCCCTGGCTCTCGCTCCTCGACCTCGCGTCGGCCCGCCTCGGCGGCCTGACGCTGGCCGCCTCCGACGACTTCTTCGCCGAGAAGGAGAACCTCCTCCAGCCGGGCGCCGCCCAATATAAGGATGGCGTCTACACCGACCGCGGGAAGTGGATGGACGGCTGGGAGTCGCGCCGGAACCGCGACCCGTCGAAGCACCACGACTGGGTCGTCGTGCGCCTCGGCCTGCCCGGGCGCCTGGCCGGCTTCGACGTCGACACCTCGTTCTTCGTCGGCAACGCGCCCGAGCACGCCGCCGTCGACGCGCTGGCCACGCCCGACGGCCGGCCGCTCCGGCCGCACGAGGTCGCGAGCCTGCCCGAGAGCGCCTGGACCGAGGTGCTGCCGAAGACCGCCGTCGAGCGCGGCGCGCACAACTTCCTGGCGCTCACGGCCGAGCAGGCGGCGCGCGTGCCGCGGGCCACGCACGTGCGCCTGCGCATCTTCCCGGACGGCGGCGTGGCGCGCTTCGCGCGCACGGCGAGGTGGTGCCCGACTGGTCGCACGCCCTGCCCGGCCAGCTCGTCGACCTCGCCAGCATGGCCTGGGGCGGGCGCGCGCTGGCCAGCAACGACGCCTTCTTCTCGCCCAAGGACAACATCAACCTGCCGTGGGCGTCGCGCGGCATGAACGAGGGCTGGGAGACGCGGCGGCGCCGCACCTACAACGCCGGCCTCGACCGCCACGACTGGATCCTCATCGAGCTCGGGCGCCCAGGCGTCATCCGCCAGGCCGTGGTCGAGACCCACCACTTCAAGGGCAACCCGCCCGACCGCTGCCTGCTCGAGGCGGTGCAGCGCCCGGGCGCGTCGCTGGCCGAGCTGACGGGCCCCGACGCGGGCTGGCGCGCGCTCCTGCCGATGTCGCCGCTCGAGCCGCACGGCACCCACGTCTTCGACAAGGAGCTTTCCGATCTCGGCGTGGTGTCGCACGTGCGCCTGACCATCGAGCCCGACGGCGGCATCTCGCGCCTCCGCCTCTTCGGGGTGCCGACGTGAGCGACGAGACGCCGCGCGTGGCGCCCGACCGGGCGGCGCTCGAGCGCTGCTGCGGGTCGGGGCGCTGGGTCGAGACCATGCTGGCGAGCGGCCCCTTCGCCGACCGCACCGACCTCGCGCGCGCCGCCGACACCGCCTTCGCCACGCTGCACGAGGCCGACTGGCTCGAGGCCTTCGCCCACCACCCGCGCATCGGCGACGTCGG
This sequence comes from Myxococcota bacterium, assembly GCA_046351155.1. Taxonomy (GTDB): domain Bacteria; phylum Myxococcota_A; class UBA9042; order PHBI01; family PHBI01; genus JAXLYZ01. Next base: position 116,330 of record JAXLYZ010000012.1, on the reverse strand, counting down.
CCGCCTGCGCGAGCGCTTCGCGCGCTCGGGCGACCTCTCCGAGAAGGAGCAGGGCGTGGCCGTCGCCAGCGCCGAGGAGGACGTCATCGGCCGCCTGTTCGCGCTGAACCAGGCCTACGAGGCGCGCCACGGCCACATCTTCATCGTGTGCGCGACCGGCAAGACGGCCGCCGAGATGCTCGCGCTGCTCGAGGCGCGCATCGACCTCGACAGCGCGACCGAGCTCCGGAACTGCGCGGCCGAGCAGCAGAAGATCACCCACCTCCGACTCGCGGGGCTCTGACATGGCGACGCTCTCCACCCACGTCCTCGACACGGCGCTCGGGCGCCCGGTCCCGAACCTCGTCGTCATCCTGTCGCGGCGCGAGCCCGACGGCGCCTGGTTCGAGCTCGGCCGCGGCAAGACCGACGCCGACGGGCGCATCCCCAAGTCGGCGAGCCCCGAGCTGTCGCCCGGCACCTACCGCTTCGTCTTCGAGACCGAGGAGTACCTCGACCGCGCCCACGGCGGCGGCTTCTGGCCCGAGGTGCCGCTGGTCTTCAAGGTCTACGATCCGAATGGCCACTATCACGTGCCGCTGCTCCTCTCGCCGCACGGCATGAGCTCGTACAGGGGGTCCTGACATGGCGCTCTCGTCCGACGTCCTCGCGCCCATCCGCGCCCGCCTGCACGCGGCCAACACGGCCTTCGCCGCGCAGTTCCCGGGCGACTCGCCGGCGCGCCAGCCGGTCCACACCGTCTACGGCGGCGCCCACCTCTTCAAGGCCGACACCGCGCGCAAGATGGCCGGGCTGGCCGTCAAGCACCTTGACGAATACGCCCCCGACGCGGCGACGCTGGTGACCGCGCTCGGCCTGGACGGCAAGGTCTCGGGCGAGCTGGCGGCGACGCTCTTCCGGCGCGTGCGCGAGAAGCTCACCCACGAGGCCATCGAGGACTTCAGGATCGACTTCGAGGACGGCTACGGCAACCGCGCCGACGCCGAAGAGGACGAGCAGGCGCAGATCGCCGGACGCGAGGTCGCGGCCGGCATGGCCGCCGGCACGCTGCCGCCCTTCATCGGCATCCGCGTGAAGCCGCTCACCGAGGAGCTGGCCGGGCGCTCCATCCGCACGCTCGAGCTGTTCGTGGCGACGCTGGCCAAGGCGTCAGGCGGCAAGCTGCCCGAGAACTTCGTCGTCACGCTGCCCAAGGTGACCCACCCCGAGCAGGTGTCGGCGCTGGCCGATCTGATGGACGCGCTCGAGCCGGCGACCGGTCTCGGCAAGGGCGCGCTCGTCATCGAGCTCATGATCGAGACGACCCAGGCCATCGTGAACGCCGACGGCGTGGTGGCCCTGCCCGGCCTCGTGCGCGCCGGGCGCGGGCGCGTGAAGAGCGCCCACTTCGGGACCTACGACTACACCGCCTCGTGCAACGTGACGGCCGCGTACCAGGGCATGCAGCACCCGGCCTGCGACTTCGCGACCCACATGATGCAGGTCGCGCTCGGGCAGACCGGCGTGTGGATGTCGGACGGCGCGACGACGATCATGCCGGTGCCGGTGCACCGCGCCAAGGCCGGCGAGGTGTTGAGCGAGGCGCAGCTGGCCGAGAACAAGGCGGCCGTGCATCGCGCGTGGAAGATCGCCTTCGACAACGACATGCACAGCCTGGTGCGCGGCATCTACCAGGGCTGGGACCTCCACCCGGGACAGCTCGTGGCGCGCTACGCCGCGGTCTACAGCTTCTTCCTCGAGTCGCTGACGGCGGCGTCGCTCAGGCTCCAGAACTTCATGCGCGCGGCGGCGACGGCGACGCTCCACGGCGACACCTTCGACGACGCGGCCACCGGCCAGGGCCTCATCAACTACTTCCTGCGCGCCATGAACTGCGGCGCCATCGGCGAGGCCGAGGTGGTCGCGGCCGGGCTTTCGCTCGACGAGGTGCGCACCCGCAGCTTCGTCAAGATCCTTGCCGGTCGTCGGGCCGGGGCGGCGGCGTCGTGAGGCGCGCGCTCGCGACGCGACGGACCCTGGCGGGGCTCGCGCTCGGGCTCGGGCTGGCGGGCCTCGGCGCGTGCACCGACGACGGCGCCAAGGCCGAGTGCTGCCCCATCGAGAGCCCGAGCTGCGGCTGCTTCGCGCTCGGCGGCAGCGCGAGCCAGGTCGGCGGCTGCCGCACCATCTGCGACGCGCCGCCGGTCGGCTGGACGCGCGGCGTCGACGAGAACGGCTGCGCCGTGTGGAAGGGCGGGCCATCGGGCTCGTGCCTCCCGACCGACGTCACCCAGCCGTCGCCGGACGCGGGGGCCGAGACCGTCGACTCGAGCAGCGACGCCGCGGCCGAGACGGTCGACGACACGGCGGTCGCGCCCGACGCGCCGGACGCCGTCGACGTGGCGGACGCCAACGACAGCGAGGTCGCGGACGTCGCCGACGCCGCGGACACGACCCCGCCGGGCGAGGTCGACCCGATCTTCGGCCACGCCGGCTCGATCCGCATCATCGAGCAGTTCTCCGACGCGGCCGGCGAGGTCACCGCCAGCTACGCGCTCATCTCCATGGCCGACGGCCCGCCCGTGCCGCACCTGGCGCTGGCGCTCGAGGACGGCGACTGCCGCCTCTACGCCAAGACCGACGCCACCTGCACGCCGGCCTGCGCCAACGGCGAGCTGTGCGACGCGAGCGGGGTCTGCCGCATGCTGCCGGCGCCGCGCTCGGCCGGCGACATCGCGCTCGACGGCCTCAAAGCGAAGCTCGTCGGCGAGTACTCGGGCGGCCTCTACTACACCGTCACGCCCGACGCGCCGGCGGGCGGCCTCTTCGACGCCGGCGACAGCATCGCCGTCGCGGCCGCGGGCGCCGCCGGCTTCCCCGCCTTCCAGGCGGCCGTGAGCGGGGTCGGCGACCTCCACACGCCGAGCGACACCAACCTGGTCGAGCTGGTCGACGGCAAGGCCGCCGACGTCGCCTGGACGCCGGCCAACGACGGCTCGAGCGTCGAGGTGACGCTGCAGCTCGGCTGGCACGGCGCCCCGCCGACCGGCATCATCTTCTGCCGCGCGCCCGACGCGGCCGGGAAGGTCCACCTCTCGCCGGCCATCATTTCCGGCTTCCCCTACTTCGGCGGGGTCGGCCTATTCCAGGTGCAGTCGTGGATGGAGCGCGTCTCGCGGGCCGAGGTCGACGGCCCGTTCGGCCCCATCGAGGTCGTGGCCTCGAGCCGCACCTTCGTCTACGTGACCCACACCGCCGAGTGACGCCGGCGGGCCGCGCGTAAAAGCCATGTCGCCGCCGGAACGACCCCGCGCCGCGGGGCGTTGCCGGCGAGTCCATCGCTGGAGGTCCCGATGTCGCTCGCTCGCCCCGCTCGTCTCATCCTCGCCCTCGGCCTCGCGCTCGGCGCGCTGACGTCGGCGGCGGCCCACGCCTTCGACGCCTGCAAGGCCGGCCAGACCGTGGCCGGCTCGTGGCGCTTCACGACGCTCGTGACCCAGGCCAAGCAGAAGGCCGGCAAGGGCGTGAACGGCTTCTACCAGCTGGCGCTGGCCGTCGACGCCGACTGCAAGCTGCACGCGACGCTGACCAAGACCGGCTACGGCAAGGTCACCTTCAAGCCGAAGGAGGTCCTGAGCGGCACGGCCGACGTGGTGGCCGACTCGATCCCGCCGCAGTCCGAGGGCCTGCCGCCCGAGGCCGAGCGGCCCGAGATCCGCCTCGACTTCCCGGTGACCTTGGCCAGCGCGGCCGGCCCGACCGGCGCCGACGCGATCGGCGTCTCCTTCGAGCTCATCGTGCAGGGCGACAAGCTCTTCGGCCGCTGGGAGTACCGCGGCGCGGCCTGGGACTCGGCCGGCATGGCCGGCTCGCTCATGGGCGCGCGCGGCGCCGGCAAGGCGGTGGCGTTCAAGCAGCACAAGCAGATCGACTGCGACATGGCCTGCGTGCTCGAGGGCTACTACATCGAGAGCAACAGCAAGCAGATGTGCGAAGCGCGCTGCCAGGAGGGCGACGTCGTCGGCGCCGGCAAGAAGCAGGAGGTCGAGTGATGCTCGCGGCGCGCCTCAGCCGAGCGCGCGGGCCGCGGCGCGCGATGACCGGGGCCAAGGCCGCCGTGACGTCGAGGCGACGGCGGCCGTGCCAGGCCAGGTCGAGGAGCCAGCGCAGGTGCGCCCGGCGCGCGCGCGCCAGGCCGGCCGCGGTCCAGGCGGCACGTGCGCGCCGAAGGGCAGCGCGTCGAGGGCGAGCGCGCGCGCGACCGTGGCCAGCTCGGCCGGTCGGAGCACGCGCGGCGCGTTCACCGGGCGCATCCAGGCGGCCGCGGTGGTCGGGTCGACGTCGAGCCCGAAGGCGGCGCGGAGGTGGTCCTTGAAGATGGGCGAGCCGGGCGGGCGCGCCTTCGGCGTGATCGACACCGCCGCCGGGTGGCGCCGATACACGATGAGCGGCTCGAGCAGGTTCTCCAGGCGCTGGGTGCGGCTCATGACGAGCCACATGGCCCAGTCCTCCATCTGCGTGTCGACGCCGGGGTAGCCGCTCGCCGGCAGCGTCGCGCGCCGCAGCATGACCGACGGGTGCAAGAGCGGGCACCACACGTTGACGGCCCAGTGGAGCGCGCGCCCTGGAACAGCGCGAACGACGAGCGCAGGGTCCGGCCCTCGCCGGTCACCTCGATGGCGTTGGCGCCGAGGACGGCGATGTCGGGCTCGGCGCGCATGGCCGCGACCTGGCGCGCAAGGCGATGCGACAGCGCGTAGTCGTCGGCGTCGAGGCGCGCCACGAGCTCGCCCGTCGCGCGCGCGAGGCCGGCGTTCAGCGCGCCGGCCGACGCCGACGTTCCGCTCCAGGCGATGGTGGACGACGCGGCTGTCGGCGAAGGCGCGGACGATGTCGGGCGTGCGATCGGTCGAGGCGTCGTCGACCACGATGAGCTCGAGCTCGCGATGCGTCTGCACCAGCACGCTGGTGATGGCCTGCTCGAGCCAGCGCTCGGCCTGGTAGGCCGGCATCACCACCGAGACCCGCGGCGCGTCCACGCTCATGCCGGGCGCGGACCGCCGAGGCCGGCCAGCGCGCTGGCGGTGGCCGCCGCCGCGACCGGGCCGACGTGGCGCACGAGGCGGCGGTCGCCCCGGCCGTGCCAGAGGAGCGCCAGCGCGCGCCTGGCGTAGACGCGCTGGCAGCGCGCCAGGGCGGCCGGCTTCCAAGCCGGCACGTGCGCGCCGAGCGCCAGCGCGCGCGGGTCGAGGCGGCGCGCCAGCTCGGCCAGCGCGGCCGGATCGGTGCGCTCGGCGTCCATGCGCACGCAGCGCGGGTTCAGCCAGGCGCGGGCCACCTCGGCCGTGAGCTCGCCGGGCGCCATGCCGACGCGCGGCCCGACGCGCTCGGCCCAGGCGCGCGGGCCTTCGAGGCGGCGACCGCGGCTGGCGCCGACGGCCTGCGCGTGGCGGCGATAGACGATGAGCGGCTCGGCCAGGTGCTCGAAGCGCACGCGCGGCAGGAGGTCGAGCCACAGCGCGTAGTCCTCCATGCGCGTGTCGGTGGCCGGGTAGCCGCCCGGCGGCAGCAGCGCGCGCCGCAGCATGACGGCCGGGTGCACGATGGGGCAGCCGAGGTGGAGCGCCCAGTGGAGCGCGCGACCGGCGTAGGCGGCGCTGCGCCCGAGCGTCTTGCCGTCGGCGTCGACGACGTGCGCGCCGGCGTCGACGACGCCCACCGACGGGTGCTGCTCGAGGTAGGCGACCTGGCGCGCCAGCCGGTGCCGGCAGCGCGTAGTCGTCGGCGTCGAGGCGCGCCACGAGCTCGCCCTCGGCCAGCGCCAGGCCGCGGTTCAGCGCGCGGCCGCAGCCGCCGTTCTCGGCGAGCCGGACGAGGCGCACGCGGCTGTCGGCGATGGCGGCCACGAGGTCGGGCGTGGCGTCGCTCGAGGCGTCGTCGACCACGATGACCTCGAGCTCGCGCCAGGTCTGGACGAGCAGGCTCGTCACCGCCTGCTCGACCCAGCGCGCGGCGTTCCAGGCCGGCATGACCACCGACACCAGCGGGCGCGACGGGCTCATCGCGCGGCTCCGAGCCGCAGCGCGCGCACGGCGGCGCGCAGCGCGAGCGGGGCCAGCGCGCGCGCGAGGTCCGGCCGCGCGCGGCCGTGCCAGCCGATCTCGGCCAGGCGCTTGGCGTAGACGCGGCGGCAGCGGGCGAGCTCGGCGGCGCTCCACGGCGGCACGTGCGGGCCGAGCTCGAGGGCCTCGGGATCGAGGCGCTCGGCCAGCGCCACGAGCTCGGCCGGGTCCTCGGTCTGGGCGGCGTAGCGCGGGCGCACCCAGGTCATGGCGCTGGTCGGCCGGACGTCGAGGCCGAGCGTCGCGCGCACGTGCGCGCGCAGGACGTCGCGGTTCGAGGCGTCCTGGGCCGCGCGGTGGGCCTGGCCGATGGCGCCCGGGTGGCGGCGGTAGACGGTGACGGCGGCGGGCAGCATGTCGAGGCGCTCGCGCCGCGCGAGGTCGAGGAACAGCGCCCAGTCGACGCAGAAGCGCGTGGCGCTCGGATAGCCGGCGGCCGGCAGCCGCGACCGGCGCACGAGGATGGTCGGGTGCAGGACGACGCACCACAGGTGCAGCGCCCAGTGGAGGGCGCGGCCGCGGAAGAGCGGCGTCGGCCCCAGCGTGCGGCGGCCGTCGACGACGTGGCCGCGACCGGCGATGAGGGCGAGCTCGGGGTGCGCGTCGAGGGCCGCGACCTGGCGCTCGATGCGGTCGGCCAGCGCGTAGTCGTCGGCGTCGAGGCGGCCCACGAGCTCGCCGCGCGCGGCCGCGAGGCCGGCGTTCAGCGCGGCCGCGACGCCCTGCTGGCGCTCGAGGCGCACGAGGCGGAGGCGGCTGTCGCGGATGGACGCGACGATGTCGGGCGTCCGGTCGGTCGAGCCGTCGTCGACGACGATGACCTCGAGCTCGCGGTGGCTCTGCACGAGCAGGCTCGTCACCGCCTGCTCGAGCCAGCGCTCGGCCTGGTGAGCCGGCATCACGACCGAGACGAGGGACCCCGCAGCCATCCGACCCTTCATGCCCGCGCCCGGCGCGCGGTGCAAGCCGCACGCGGGCGACCCCGACGGCGCGCCGGGGCCGCGTCGACACCCGCCGACGCGCGTGGTACCCCAGTGCGCATGGCCACGGCTGCACCTCCGACACCGTCATCCTCCGGCCCCCACGCCGCCTCGCCCGGCGAGGGCCCGGAGTTCCACCCCTACATCCCGGCCAGCGAGTCGCCGCGCGAGCTCACCTTCCGAGGTCTGCTCATCGGGTCGATCCTCGGCATCGTCTTCGCCGCGTCGTCGGTCTACCTCGGGCTCAAGGTCGGCCTGACGGTGTCGGCGTCGATCCCGGTGGCGGTGCTGTCGATCACGCTCTTCCGCTGGGCCGCCAAGGCCTTCAAGCTGAAGCCGGCCACCATCCTCGAGAACAACATCGTGCAGACGACCGGCTCGGCCGGCGAGTCGATCGCCGCCGGCGTCGCGTTCACGCTGCCGTCGCTCTTGCTCATGGGCTTCGACATGGAGCTCGTGCGCGTCATGCTGGTGGGGCTCCTCGGCGGCCTCATCGGCGTCCTCATGATGATCCCGCTCCGCCACGGCCTCATCGTCAAGGAGCACGGCAAGCTGTCGTTCCCCGAGGGCACCGCCTGCGCCGACGTGCTCATCGTCGGCGAGCAGGGCGGCACCAACGCCAAGACCGTCTTCATCGGCTTCGGCGTCGGCTTCTTCTACACGTTCCTGAACCTGGTCATGAAGCTGTGGGCGGACACCTCCGAGTTCGCCGTCGACATGTGGGGCAAGCTCAAGGGAGCGACCGTCGCCTTCGAGGTGTCGCCCACCATGCTGGGCGTCGGCTACATCATCGGACCGAAGACCTCGGCCAACATGCTGGCCGGCGGCGCCCTCGCCTTCCTCGTGCTGGTGCCGCTCATCCACTTCTTCGGCGACGGCATCACGAGCTACATCTACCCGGCCGCCGACCTCTACATCCGCGACATGTCGCCGGGCCAGATCCGCTCGAACTACATCCTCTTCATCGGCGCCGGCGCGGTCGCGACCGGCGGCTTCATCGCCCTGGCGCGCGCCATCCCGACCATCATCGCCGCCTTCCGCCGCGGCATGGGCTCGCTCGCCAAGGACCAGGCCGGCGGCACCGCGGCGCAGCGCGCGGCGGCCATCCCCCGCACCGAGCGCGACCTGTCGATGAAGTGGGTGCTCGGCGGCTCGGCGGCCCTGGCGCTGGCCATCGCGGTCGCCCCGGTGCTCAACATCAACCCGCTCTCGGCCGTGCTCATCGTCATCTTCGGCTTCTTCTTCGTGACGGTGAGCTCGCGCATCACCGGGGAGATCGGCAGCTCGTCGAACCCCATCTCGGGCATGACCGTGGCCACGCTGCTCCTCACCTGCGGCCTCTTCGTCGCCATCGGCTGGACCGGCATCGAGTTCAAGGCCATGGCGCTCACGACCGCGGCGCTGGTGTGCGTCGCCGCCAGTAACGGCGGCACCATCGCGCAGGACCTGAAGACCGGGCACCTGGTCGGCGCGACGCCGAAGAACCAGCAGATCTCCATCCTCGTCGGCGTGGTGGCCTCGGCCATCGTCATCGGCTTCACCATCCTGCTCCTCAACGACAGCGCCACCACCTTCCGCGCCGTCTCCTTCCCCGGCGTGCAGATGGCCGCCTCGTCGCTCTCGGACGAGACCATGAAGGGCCCCGACGGCAAGAGCTACAAGGTCGCCTACATCCAGGAAGAGGCGCAGGGCATGGCGCGCGGCAAGTACCTCGTCGACGAGGCGCACGCGCCGATGTTCCTGGTCGACCCGGGCGTGTGCGGCACCTACCCGTTCAAGCTCGAGGCGCCGAAGAAGCCCGGCACGCTGGCCGCCGCGACCGACGCGCCGACCGAGCTCGGCATCGATCGCAAGCCCTACCGCGTCGTCGACCTCGAGAAGTCGGTCGCCGCCCACCCGGCCGGCAGCTACCTCGTCGACAAGGACGGCCGCGCCACCTGGCAGAACACCGACGCCGGCTGGAAGGCCTTCTCCGACGGCGCCGTCCTGCCGGTCGCGGCCGACGCCGCGACGGTCAAGGCGCCCAACGGCGACGCGCTGCGCCGGGTCGAGCTGACGACGCCGATCAGCGCGTCGGGCGCCGGCCACTACCTCATCGACGCGGGCGGCACGGTGGCCTACGAGGCGACCGACAAGGTGCTGAAGTACGACGCCCCCAAGGCGCAGCTCTTCCGCCTCATCATCGACGGCACGCTCGGCGGCCAGCTGCCCTGGGGCCTCGTCCTCATCGGCGTCTTCCTGGCGCTCATGATGGAGCTGGTCGGCGTGTCGGCGCTGCCGTTCGCGGTCGGCCTCTACCTCCCCATCTCGACCTCGGGCGGCATCTTCGTGGGCGGCCTCGTGCGCTGGTTCGTGGACCGCAAGCGCAAGACCTCGGCGTCGGAGGCCGAGTTCTCGCCGGGCATGCTGATGGCGTCGGGCCTCATCGCCGGCGGCGCCATCGCGGGCGTCGGGCAGGCCATCTTCGAGGGCGCGGGCATCGACCTGTCGATGTCGGGCGCGCTCGGCGACCTGGCCCACAACGAGGACTGGTGGCCGCTCTTCTGGTTCGTGGCGCTGGCCGCCGGCCTCCTGTGGGTGGCGCTGAAGGCCAGGTCCGACGGGCCGACCCACGGCTCGGACACGGCGTCGAAGTAAGCGCGCCTCCGCGATGGCGACGCCGCGGCGTGGATACCGATCCCGACCCGCGCGGCGCGGCGCGTGACAGCGACCGCCGCGCGCGCTAGTCCGGGCGCGTGAGCGAGACCATCCTGGCCGTCGACGATGACGCCGAGACGCTCGGCCTCATCAGCCGCGCGCTGGCGCGCGCCGGCATGCAGGTCGCGTGCGCCGACGGCGTCGCGGCGGCGAGGCGGCTGCTCGGCGAGCGGTCCTTCGACGTGCTGGTGCTCGACGTCATGCTCGGCGACGGCTCGGGCCTCGCGCTGTGCCGCGCGCTCCGGAGCGCGGGCGACCTGACGCCCATCCTCTTCCTGTCGGCGCGCGGCGCGGTGCGGGCCAGGGTCGACGGGCTCGAGGCCGGCGGCGACGACTACCTCGCCAAGCCCTTCGCGGTGATCGAGCTGGTGGCGCGCGTGCGCGCGCTCGGCCGCCGCGGCGCCGGCCCGCGCGCGCGCGTGCTGCGCGTCGGCGCGGCCGCCATCGACTTCGACGCGCGGCGCGTGACGGTGGCCGAGCGCGAGGTGCCGGTGACCGCGCGCGAGTGGGACGTGCTGCGCGTGCTGGCCCAGGCCGACGGCAAGGTCGTCGCCTTCGACGACATCCTGGCGAGCGCCTGGGGCGAAGTCGCCGACGGCGGCAAGCAGAGCCTCGAGGTCATCGTGTCGCGCCTCCGCCGGAAGCTGGCCGGACCCGACGGGCAGTGCCCGCTGCGCACCGCGCGCGGCGTCGGCTACGCGCTCGACCGGGCATGAGGCGCGCGTGAGCCGGCCGGCCACCATCGCGCGCCGCGTGGCGCGCACCTACCTCCTGAGCCTGCTCGCCGGCATGCTGCTCACGGTCGTCGCCGGCGCGCTGGTGGCGGCGCTGGTGGTGGTGGCGCGCGACGACGACGAGGCCCTGACGCTGCTCGGCACGCTCGCCACCGAGCTGGCCGAGGCCGGCGCGCCGAGCGGCGCGGGGCTCGACGCCGCCGTCGCCGAGGAGCTGGCCGAGCGCGGCCAGTCGGCGCGCGCGGTCGAGATCTGGCGCGACGGCCGGAGCCTGCCGCTGGGCGAGCCGCCCGGCCGCCTCGGCGCCTGGGCCGACGTCGACGGCTGCCGCGGCGCCGAGGTCGGCGGCGAGCGCCAGCGCGTGTGCACGCGGCACGAGGCCGGCATCGCGCTGGTGGTGGCGACCCCGCTCGCGCCGATCCTCGGCGAGGTGGTGCCCATCGCCGGCGCCATCGCGCTGGTCGGGGCGCTGTCGCTGGCGCTGGCGCTGGTGCTCGGGCGGCGCGCGCTGGCGCGGCAGCTGGCGCCGCTCACGCGCTTCACCGAGGCCATCGCCAGCCTGCCGGTGCGCGGCGCGGCGCCGCCGCCCGGCGACTGGGGCGCGGGCGAGATCGACGCGCTGGCCGCCGCCTTCGCGGCGCTGCTCGGGCGCGTCGGCCAGGCGTTGGAGCGCGAGCAGCGCTTCACCGCCGACGCCGCCCACGAGCTGCGCTCGCCGCTCACGCGCGTGAAGGCGCAGCTCGAGCTCTACCAGGCCGAGCGCCGGACGTCGGCCGAGGGGCCGCATCAGGTCGACCGGATCGGCGCCAGCATCCGCACCGTCGACGAGCTCGCGCGCATGGTCGAGATGCTGCTCGGGCTGGCCCGGGACGAGGTGGCGACGCGCGACGCCGTCGACCTCGGCGAGGTGGCGGGCGTCGTGCACCGGCGCCTCGCGCCCGAGGCCGCGGCGCGCGTCACGCTGGCCTTCGAGCCGACGGCCGAGGTCATGGTCCGCGGCGACCCCGACCTGCTCGCGCTCGCGCTCGGGAACCTCGTCGACAACGCGCTCAAGTACTCCGACGGCCCGGTGGCGGTGCAGGTCGCGAGCGCCGCCAGCGCAGCGAGCGTCAGCGCGAGCGCAGCCAGCGTCAGCGCGAGCGTGCTCGACCAGGGCCCGGGCCTCGGCGCGGCCGATCGCGACAGCGTGCGGCAGCCGTTCGTGCGCGGCGCCGAGCGCCCACCCCACGTCCGCGGCGCCGGCCTCGGACTGGCGCTGGCCGACCACGTCGCGCGCCTCCACGGCGGCCGGCTCGAGCTCGCGAACCGCGACGGCGGCGGCCTGGCCGCGACGCTCTCGCTGCCGCCGTGGCGGCCGTCCGCGGGGACGCCCGCGGGCGCCTGAGCGCGACTACGCGACTGCCGACTACTTCCGCACCTCGACCACGATGTGGCTCGCGTCGATGCGCTTCACTTTGTACTTCTTGGTGGCGGCGACCTTCTTGGCGAGGCGCGCGGCCAGCTCCTTGCTGGTGCCGTGGTAGGCCAGGTCGAGCGTCGCGCTGCGGGCGTCGCGGCCGCTGGCGCTGACGTCGCTCACGCCGGTGATGTAGTCGAGCGCCTCCTGCTTGAAGGCCATGATCTCGGCCCAGTTGTAGCTCCGCTTGGGGAAGGCGATGGCGATCTGGATGAGGCCGGCCTGCTGGCTCGGCGCGAAGCCGAGCGCCGGCTCGAGCGCGCAGTGATCGCCGAGCGTGGCGACGAAGCGCGGCATGAGGTGGCGCCCGGCGGTGGCCAGCGCCACGTTGCGCGCCAGCTCGGCGCTGGCCTCGGTGGTGGTGGCCTGGTCCGCGGCGTGGGCCACGATCTCGGCGCTGGTGGCGCGCACCGCCACCAGCTCGAGGCGGGCCGTGCGCGTGACCGGCGCCTTGGGCTTGGCCTTCGGGCCGGTGCGGTGGGCGCGCCCGATGACGGCGTAGTCGGCGCCGAGCTCGGTCGCGATGGTCGCGGCCACGCGCGCCGCCGCGGCGCTGCCGACGACGCTCGGCACGCGCGCGATGGGGAAGGCGAGCTCGACCGCCGCGCCCTCGAGGACGACGAAGCCGGCCGAGCGCAGCTCGACCACCAGCTGGCGCTCGGCCTGGGCGATCTCGGTCGCCGAGGCGGGCCCGTTGAAGCCGTGCGCCTCCTCGGCGATGCGCACGATGACGCGCGTCGGGCGCGGGCCGTCGCCGTCGCGGTCGCCGCCCAGATCGGGGATGCCCGCGCGCGCCGCGGCACCGAGCGCGCTGGCGAGCGAGACGACGCAGACGAAGGCGAAGAGACGGAGCGCGCGCGCGAGGGCCATGCGAGCCCAGTCGGCACGGCGCGCGTGCGCGACCACTCGGGCGATCCCCGGGCCAGGGCCTGCCGGCGTTAAGGTCCGGTTCAAGCGCGGGCCGCCGGGGCGCGCCGCGCGCTTGACGGCGCGCGCCGGACGCCGCTCAGTGGCAGCCTTGGAATCCGCTCCGCGCATCGTTCGAGCCGGCCTCGCGGCGATCGCCGTCCTGCTCGGCGCGCGCGCGGAGGCGGCGCCGATCGCCTTCGACGAGGCCTGCCGGGCGGCGATGGAGCGCGCGCCCGAGGTGCTGCTCGGCCAGGCCGACGTGGCCGTCGCGGCGGCCGACATCGAGACCGAGGCGGCGCTGCCGAACCCGACGCTCGGCGTCGCGTCGGCGACCCGCACGGCGCGCCTCTCGACCTCGCTGGCGCTGCCGATGGCGCTCTTCGGGCAGCGCCTGGCGGCGGCGCGCGCGGCGCGGCGCGATCGCGACGTGGCCGCGCTCGATCTCGCGCTGGCCCGCCTCGAGGCGCGCTGGGGCGCGGCCGAGGCGTGGATCGCGCTGTGGCAGGCGCAGGCCCAGGCGGCCATCCTCTCGGCCGCGGTGGCCGACGCGAGCGCCGTCCTGAAGGTGGCCGAGACGCGCTACGACGCCGGCTCGGGCGCGCGCGTCGACATCGTGCAGGCCAAGGCCACGCTGGCGCGCGCCGAGGCCGAGCGCGCGGCCGGCGACGGCGCCATCGCCGCCGCGTCGGCGCGGCTCGCGCGCTGGCTCGGCCGCGACCCGAGCGAGGACCTGATCGCGGCCGGCGATCCGCCCGACCCGGGCACCGCGCTGGCGCCGCTCGACGCCCTGCGCCAGCGCCTGGCCGGCCACCCGGCGCTGGCCCGCGACGCCGGCGCCGAGGCCGCCGCGCGCGCCCACGAGGCGGCCGAGCGGCGGCAGCGCTGGCCGCTCGTCGAGGCCCAGGTGACGGTGAACCAGTTCGATCCGTCGTTCAGCGGCGCCGAGCTGGTGGTCGGGCTGGCGCTCGAGCTGCCGGTCTTCGATCGCCGCGACGGGCCGATCGCCCGCGCGCGCGCCGAGGAGGCGCGGGCCAGCGCCAGCGCGGCGCTCGACGCCGAGCGCCTCGACGCCGAGGCCACCGCCGCCTGGCGCGAGGCCGAGACCGCCCGGCGCCGGCTGGCCGCGCTGGCGCGCGACGTCCTGCCCGCGGCCCGCGAGGTCGCGGCCATGACGCGCGAGGGCTTCGCCAGCGGTCGCCTCGATCTGCTGCGCGTGCTCGAGGCCGACCAGGCCGTGCGGCAGGCGCAGGCCGACGAGCTCGAGGCGCGCGCCGCCTGGGCCCGCGCGCTGGCCGCGCTCGAGCACGCCGTCGGCGACGCGGAGGCCCTGCATGCGCCGTGAGGTCCGAGCCGAGACGGCCACTCCCCGGCAGCCCCGAGCGCGGCCAGCGCAGTGGCTGGCGCTGGCCCTGGCGCTCGCCGCGTGCAAGGCCAGGTCGACGCGCCCGCACCCGACGACGAGGCCGGCGCGCGCACGGTGGCGGTGCGCTGCGCGCCGGTCGCGACGCGGCCGACGCGCGACGAGGTGACGCTCGGCGGCACGCTCGCGCCGCTGCCCGAGCGCGACGCCCGGGTGGCGGCCCAGGTGCCCGGCGTGCTGAAGTCCGTCGCGGTGCGCGAGGGCGACCTGGTCACGGCCGGCCAGACGCTGGCCGAGCTCGACGAGCGCGCGCTGGACGAGGCCTGCGCTCGGCGCAGGCCAGCCTCGGCGGCGCCAGCGCCGAGCGCCGGAACGCGCAGGCGGGGCTCGCCCGGAGCCGCCGCGTCTTCGAGGCCGGCATCGCGCCGCGCCAGGAGGTCGACGACGCCGAGGCGCACCTGGCCTCGGCGCGCGCCGCCGAGGAGCTGGCGCGCGCGGCGCTCGAGCAGGCCCAGCGCCAGCGCGGCTTCGCCACCGTCGCGAGCCCGCTCGGCGGCGTGGTGCTGAAGGTCTTCGCCAAGGCCGGCGAGCTCGTCGACGGCACGGCCGCGACGCCCATCGTCGAGGTCGCCGACCTCGGCGCGCTCGAGCTGGTGGCCGACGCGCCGGCGCGCGACCTGGCGCGCCTCGCCGCCGGCCAGGCGGCCAGCGTCACGTTCGACGGCCTGCCCTCCCCGCTCGGCGCCACCGTCGCGCGCGTCGCGCCGGCCATCGATCGCGCCAGCGGCTTCGGCAGCGTCCACCTCCTGCTCGCGCCGGCCGCGGCGCGCCCGCCCGTCGGCGCCTATGGTCGCGCCGCCGTCGCCGTGGGCGACGCGCGCGCCGGCCTGTTCGTGCCCGCGGTCGCCGTCACCAGCCCGAGCGACGGCCGCGGCCGGGTCATGCTGTGCGGCGCCGATCACCGGGCCCGCGCCGTGGTCGTCGCGCTCGGGCCGACGCGCGCCGGCGAGACCGAGGTCACGGGCGAGCTCCGCGCCGGCGACGCGGTCGTCATCGAGCCGGCGCTGGGCGTGGCCGATGGCGACCGGCTCGAGCTCGAGGCCGGCGACGCTCCGGCGTCCGGCCCCGACCCCAGCGACCCGGCGGACGCCGCGCCGTGAACGTCTTCGCCCTCCTGCGCGCGCGCGAGCCGCTCGTGTGGATCCTCTTCGCGGCGCTGGCCGCCGCCGGCGCGCTGGCCGCCACCAGCCTGCCCTCGGCCATCTATCCCGAGGTCGAGTTCCCGCGCATCGTGGTCGTCGCGCGCGGCGGCGACGCGCCGCCCGACGTGACCCAGGTGGCGCTGACGCGCCCGCTCGAGGCGGCGCTGGCGACCGTCCTCGGCATCGAGCGGCTGCACTCGAAGACCATCCGCGGCGCGGCCGAGCTGTCGCTCCAGTTCGTCCCCGGCAGCGACATGCAGCGCGCGCTGCAGCTCGTGCAGTCGGCGCTGGCCGAGGCGCGCGGCGAGCTGCCGCCCACGACCGAGCTCACCGTCGAGCGCGTGACCACCACCTCGTTCCCGGTCCTCACCTTCAACCTCACCGGCCCGACCGGCTTCGACGCGCGCGCCCTGCGCGAGCTCGCCGACTTCGTCGTGCGCCCGGCGCTGTCGAAGGTCGCCGGCGTCGGCCACGTCGACGCGCTCGGCGGCGACGTGCGCGAGGTCGAGGTGCTGCTCGACCCCGAGCGCGCGGCCGCCCACGGCCTCGCCCCGCTCGAGGTCGCCGAGCGCCTGCGCGACGCCTCGGTCGTGCGCGCGGTGGGCCGCGTCGAGGCCGCCCACGCGCTGGTCACCGTCATGATCGCCAGCGCGCCCGACGACCTGGCCGCGCTGCGCGCCACGCCGATCGCCGTCGGCCCCGACGGCGGCACCATCCCGCTCGGCGCCATCGCCGCCGTCGAGGAGGGCGCCGAGGACCGCACGCTGCGCGTCTCCGGCCCGGGCGCCGCCGGCAGCGAGACGGTCCAGCTCAGCATCGCGCGCCTGCCCGGCGCCAGCACCCCCGACGTGGTCGACGCCGTCATGGCCGTGGCTCACGACCTCGCGCGCGCCCTGCCGCGCGGCGTGACGCTGACGCCGGTCTACGACCAGGCCGAGCTCGTCGGCGAGTCGATCGCGTCGGTGCGCGACGCCATCCTGCTCGGCATCCTCCTGTGCGTCCTCGTCATCGCCGCCTTCCTGCGCGACCTCCGCGGCGGCGCGGTGGCGGCGCTGGCCGTGCCGCTGGCGCTCGGCGCGAGCTTCCTGCCGATGAAGCTCATGGGCCAGAGCCTGAACCTGATGTCGCTCGGCGGGCTGGCCGTCGCCATCGGCCTCGTCATCGACGACGCCATCGTCGTCGTCGAGGGCATCGGCCGCGCGCTCCAGGAGGGCGCCGCGCCGGCCGACGCCGCCGCGCACGCGACGCGCGCGCTCATGGCCCCGCTCGTCGGCACCACGCTCACGACCGTGGTCGTGTTCGTGCCGCTGGCCTGGCTCGACGGCATCGTCGGCCGCTTCTTCTCGGCGCTGGCCGCCACCCTCTCGACCGCGGTGCTGCTGTCGCTGGCGCTGTCGGTGACGCTCGTGCCGCTGGCCGCCGCGCGCTGGCTCCGCCCCCACCGCCCGCGCGCGCCGACCGCGGCCGGCCCGCCGCGCGGCCCCTGGCTCGGCCGCGCCTACAGCCGGGTGGCGCGCCCGTTCCTGCGCTGGCCCTGGCTCGGCGTGCTGCTCGGCGTGGGCCTGCTGGCGCTCGGCGCGCTCAGCGTCGGCGGCGTCGGCACCGGCTTCCTGCCGAGCATGGACGAGGGCGCCTTCGTCATCGACTACGCGCTGCCGGCCGGCACGTCGCTGGCCGAGACCGATCGCGCCGCGAAGAAGATCGACGCCGTGCTGGCCCAGGTCCCCGAGGTCGTGACCTTCGCGCGCCGGACCGGCGCCGAGCTCGGCCCGGCCGCCGCCACCATGCTCAACGGCGGCGACATCATGGTGCGGCTACGGCCCGCCGCCGAGCGCGAGCGCGCCATCGACGAGGTCATCGCCGACGTGCGCCAGCGCCTGCGCGACGGCGCCCCCGAGGCGCGCATCGAGTTCGTGCAGGTGCTCCAGGACGTGCTCGACGACCTGGCCGGCAACCCGCGGCCGATCGAGATCAAGCTCTTCGGCGACGATGACCGCGTGCTGCGCCGGCTCGCCGCCGAGGTCGCCGAGCGCATCGAGCCGGTGCCCGGCCTGGTCGACCTCGACCCGGGCTTCGAGGGCCTGGCCCCCGAGGAGCGCCTGACCCTCGACCCCGACCAGGCCGCGCGCCTCGGCCTCAGCGCGGCGGCGCTCGCCGACCGCCTCGACGCCGCGCTGCACGGCGCGCTGGCCGGCACGCTGCGCCGCCCCGACCGGCCGCTGGCGGTGCGCGTGCGCTACCCCGACGCCGAGCGCTTCGACCTCGATCGCCTGCTGGCGCTGCCGCCTGTGCTCGCGCCGCGCGACGACGGCCCCGCCCGCGTCACCCACGTCGGCGCGGTCATGAAGGCGGTGCCGGCCGAGTCCGACGTGCACCTCGAGCGCGAGGGCCAGCGCGCCGTGGTGGTCGTCAGCGCCGACCACGAGGAGCGCGACCTCGGCGACCTCGCCGCCGACGTCGAGGACCACCTGGCCGGCCTGGCGCTCGGCCCCGGCTACCGCGTCGAGGTGGGCGGCCAGTTCCGGAGCCAGCAGAAGACCGTGCGCGACATCGGCACGGTCATGGGCTTCGGCCTCATCGCGGTGCTGTTGGTGCTGCTCGTGCAGTTCCGCCGCGCGCGCCTGGTCCTCGCGGTGCTGGCCACGGTGCCGCTGTCGGTGGTCGGCGCGCTGGCGACGCTTTGGGCCACCGGCATCCCGCTGAACGCGTCGTCGCTCATGGGCTGCGTGCTGCTGGTCGGGCTGGTGGTGAAGAACGGCATCCTGCTGCTCGAGCAGTACGAGCGCTGCCTCGAGGGCGGCGCCATGACCACGCGCGAGGCCCTGCTCGAGGCGGGCCGGACGCGCATCCGACCCATCGCCATGACGACCGTCGCGACCGTCGCCGGACTGGCTCCGCTGGCCCTCGGCATCGGCGCCGGCGCCGAGATCCAGCGCCCGCTGGCGGTGGCGGTCATGGGCGGCCTGGTGCTGGCGACCATCGCCAGCCTGGTGGTGCTGCCCGCGCTGGCCGTGCTGCTCGAGGGCCGCGTCCGGCGATCGGCCGCGCGCGCGCCGTGACGCCCGACCGGCGCCGCGCTCAGCGGGGTTGAGCGCGCGCGAGCTCGCCGTCGCCGCGCGGGAAGGTGAGCGCCAGCGTCGCGAAGACCTCGCCGTCGCCGCCCTCGGGCGCGAAGGGCCGCCCGGTCACGAGCTGACACGGCCGCGCCGCGCAGGCCTCGGGCGCCGCGGGCGTCTCGGGCACTAGCTGAGAGGCGGTCGCGCCGCCGCGCGCCAGCGCCTCGAGCGAGACGCGCGTGGCCGCGTTCGGCTCGAAGCCGGGCACGGCCGCGAGCGCCCGCGCCACGTCGGCGACGTCGTCCACGCGCATGCCGAGGAGCAGGCACAGCGACAGGTTCGAGTACTGGTCGGAGCGCTCGATCCACGCGCCGGCCCGCGCCACCGCCTCGTGCGCCGCCGTCGTCACCGCCAGCCCGTCGCGCGCCACGCCCTGCCACTGGTAGCGGCGATCGATCACGGCCTCACCCCTGGCCGCCGAGGACGCGCGCCACCAGGGCCGCGCGCGTGCCGACGCCGTAGAGGCGGTAGAGGCTCTTCACGTACTGGTGCACGGTGTGGAGGCTCAGCCCGAGGGCGGCCGCGACCTCCTTCTCGGACTTGCCGCGCACGAGCTGCTCGAGCGTCTGGCGCTGCCGCGGCGACAGCTTTGGCGCCGACGCGTCGGGCGCGCGCGCGAGCGGCGCGATGTAGCGCGCGATGAACCAGTCGACCATGCGGCGCCCGTCGACGGTCTTGCGGTAGGTGCCGAAGGCGCGCCCGTCGATGGTGAAGTTGCATCCGGCGACGCGCTCCTGCGCGCCCTGGCCGAGGACGCCCTGGCCGATCGACGGCGGCGTCCACGCGCTGTAGACGTTGGTCAGCCCGGGCGTCGAGATGGCCCGCTCCATGCTGTAGGCGGAGATGGCGGCCGCCGTCGGCGAGGCCTGCTGGCCGTGCTCGCGGTCGAGGAAGAAGCGCAGGTACTTCACCCCCGCGCGCCCGGACGGCCCGAGCGCCTCGTGGAGCGCCGCCACACCGGGGTCGCGGCGCGCGTCGTCGGCGCCGATGTCGCCGAGCGCGAGGTAGAGCGCCAGGCCGCGCGGGTCGCCCGACGGGTCGCGGGTGATCATCACGCTGGCCGCGCGGTGGCCCACCCAGTGCTGGAAGGCGGCCAGCGACTCGGGCCCGAAGTGGCGCGACACGATGGCCTCGAGCACCGGCTCGTCGCCGCGCCGCAGCGACGAGACCCAGGCGTGCAGCATGTCCGGCTCGAAGTAGCGCAGCTCCTCGCGCCACGCGAACCACACCGCGCGGATGGCCGCCAGCCGCAGCCCGGGCGCCTGCTCGATGACCTCGAGGTAGTAGGCCGCGACGCGCGCCAGCAGCGCCCGCCGCCACGCCGGTCGGCGCCAGCGGAGGTCGGCGTCGAGCTCGGCGCGCGCCTCGTCGACGAGGTAGAGGCCGTCGACGTCGCGGCGCGCGAACGGCAGCGACTCGAGCCACGCGAAGAGCTCGCCGGCGCGGGCCTCGTCGACCAGCCGCCGCAGGTGCTCCTCGCTGGTGCGGAGCAGCACCGCCGCGCAGCAGAGCGCATCGCGGTGCACCTCGTCCGGCGGTTCGACCGAGGTCGCCGGGCTGACCGGCGGGCCGGCTGGGACTGGCGCGTCGACGCGTAGTGTCACCGCGCCAGTCTCACCGACCTCGGCCGGAGCGCGCAAGCTCGGTCCGCGCCGGATCCGAGGCAGGCGGCGTCAGGCGCCGCCACCGCCGCCGCTCTCGATCTCCTTCTGGAGCTTGGCGGCGACCTCGTTGGCGAAGGCCGCCTGCTTCGGGAAGAAGGCGATGAAGTAGATGAGCCCGAAGATGAGGACGGTCGCGAAGATGAGCAGCATGAAGACGACGCGCACGCCGGTCGAGCCGAAGTCGGCGCGCACCACGACGTCCTTGGCGCGCGGCACGACCGTGGCGCCGACGACCCCGCTCTTGGCGATGCTCACGAAGCGGCCGCCCATGCGCGGCGTCACGGTGTAGTTCGGATAGAGGCTCTTCGAGAGCGCCAGGAGCTGCTGTCCGCTCGGTACGTTCCCCTTCGAGAGCTTGATCACTGCCATCGCTTCCTCCTCCTCGGGCGTCGATGCCCGCGGTGACCCTAGCCCGGAATCCGACGCGTCGCGAGCCCTGCCCCGGGAGCGCACCCGAGGCCGAGGTCAGCCGATTAAGGCGGGCTTAAGGGGTAGCTGCGAGGGGGTCCCGGTATCTCAGGAGCACGAGGCGGCGCCGACACCACCTCGGCGCCCTCGCCCTCGGAGACCTCGCATGACCCTCGCCCGACAGCCCCGCACCCCGGTCCAGCGCAAGGAGACCCCGACCCGCTCGGCCCCGACGACCTCGGCGCCGACCTCGGCGGCGCCCGTCCAGCAGTCGGCGTTCGACGGCGTCGCCATCGCCGGCGCCGGTCTGGAAGGCGGCGACGCGGGGCTCCGCGGGCTGCCCGACCTGCGCAGCGCGGCCAGCGCGGCGGCCACGTCGATCCAGATGAAGGCGGGCGGACGCAAGGCCTCGAGCGCCGAGGTGCACGCCGCGGCCGAGCGCGGCATCTCGGGCGGCGGCGGCGCCCTGCCCCACCTCGCGCAGATCCAGCAGGCCTTCGGCGGCCACGACGTGAGCGGCATCCACGCCCACGTGGGCGGCGCCGCCACCGAGGCGAGCCAGGCCATGGGCGCCGCGGCCTACGCCACCGGCGACCACGTCGCCTTCGGCGGCACGCCCGACCTCCACACCGCCGCCCACGAGGCGGCCCACGTCGTGCAGCAGCGCGCCGGCGTGTCGCTCTCGGGCGGCGTCGGCCAGGTCGGCGACAGCTACGAGCAGCACGCCGACCGCGTCGCCGACCTGGTCGTGAAGGGCGAGTCGGCCGAGGGCCTGCTCGGGCCCACCGGAGCGGGCGGCGGCGCCGACGGCGGCGTCCAGCGGCGCGCCGTGCAGCTCCGCGTGGTGCAGCGCGACGAGCCCAACCAGAGCTCGATGGACGAAGGCCAGTCGAGCCCCTACGCGCCGACCGTCGACAACGTCGCGGCCGCCGAGCAGGAGGCCAACGCCGGCCAGTCGAGCCCCTACGCGCCGACCAACGCGAACGTGGCCGCGGCCGAGAAGGAGGCCAACGCCGGCCAGTCGAGCCCGTACGCGCCGACCAAGGAGAACGTGGCCGCGGCCGAGAAGGAAAAGGAGGGCGGTGAGGGCGAGAAGAAGGAAGGCGAAGGCGAAGACAAGAAGATGGAGCTCGATTTCCCGGCCGGCGAGTGCTTCGGCTTCTCCTTCGCCGGCAACGCCGCCGGCGGCACCGAGGTCAAGGCCTACGCCAAGGTGCCCGGCCTGCCCGAGGGCCACTGGCCGTGCGGCCCGGGCTTCATCCAGGTGAAGCCGGAGATCAAGGGCGGCCTCATCGCGTCGCACACCGGCGACGGCAAGTGGGAGGGCACCGTCGAGGTGTCGGCGTCGGCGGCGGCGAGCTTCCGCCTCGGCATCCCCAAGGTGGCCTCGGTCGGCGTCGGCGCCGAGCTCACCGGGTCGATGTCGGTGAAGGTCAGCTACGCCAACGGCAAGTGGTCGGGCACGCCGCCGCAGATGTCGCTGAAGGGCGGCATCTTCGTGGACGTGCAGGTCTTCGAGACGTCGCAGAAGGTCACGGTCGGCGAGGCCGAGCTCGTGAAGATCGTCGGCACCGAGACCGGCTACTCGATCCAGCCGGGCGCCGACGTGGCGAACCTCTACCAGCGCATCAAGGACGCCGCCGACCGCGCCATCAATGGTAGTGGGGGCAACGGCGGCAACGGCGGCCAGGGCGGCGCGGGCGGCGGCGGCGCGGGGGCGCCGGCGGTGGCGGCGCGGGCGGCGCGGCCTCCGACGACGGCGGCGGCGGCGCGGGCGGTGGCCACGGCTGAGCGCCGAGCGCGAGCGCGAGCTCAGGCCATGACGAGGCGCATCTGCGAGTCGACGGCGACGATCTGGCCGGGCGCCAGCGCGGTCCAGACGTTGTCGCCCTGCAGCGGCTCGCTGGCGATGACGAGGTGGTTCACGCGCCCGCTCGCGGTCGGCGCCTCGCACCCCGCCGCCAGCGACGGGCAGCTGTCGCGCTCGGGGCAGCGCCGCTTCCAGGTCGAGTAGTAGAGCTCGCGCCCGCCCTGGTGCGCCACCATGGTCTGGCCGTTGGTGACGAGCAGCGTCAGCAAGGCCGGGCTCGGCGCGTCGGGCCCGTCGGCCAGCGCGCGCGTCGTCTCGACCGTCGCGCGCATGGCGCCGATGACGTGCTCGACGCCGGGATCGCCGGCCAGCCCGAGCGGGTGCACGCGCCGCTCGAGCTCGGTCAGGAACAGGAAGAAGAGCCGCTCCGAGTCGGTGTCGCCGAGGATGAAGCGGCGGAGCCGCGGCGCGATGGCGTCCTCGAGCCGGTCCTTCACGCGCTCGAGCGCGGGGATGTCGCCGTTGTGGGCGAAGACCCAGCGGCCGTACTGGAACGGGTGCGAGTTCAAGACCGACAGCGGCCCCTGCGTCGCGCGGCGCACGTGCGCCATCACCGTCTCCGACGCGACGATGCCCGACACGCGCCGGAACAGCGCGCAGTCGACGGCGCCCGTCGCGCTCTTCGTCACGTGCGGCGCGCCGTCGATGTAGTGGGCCACGCCCCAGCCGTCGGGGTGCGCTCGCGACTGCACCGCGAGCGCGTTGTCGGCCGCGACCAACGAGCGATGGACCTGGCTGGGGATGACGCTACGGAACCCGAATAGGCGGCACATGCTCAGCCGAGACTACGGACAAGCGCCTCAGAACACCATCGTCAGCGCCGACCGATCGTTGCTCTTGATCGAGCTCGCGTGCGCCAGCACTCGCGGCAGCACCTGGTGCACGAAGAAGCGCGCCGTGGCGATCTTGCCGTGGAGGAAGCGCGCCTCGTCGTCGTCGGCCAGGAAGGCGCCGAAGCCCTCGGTCATCGGGTCGACCTTCTTGTCGGTGAGGCGCTTGTCGTAGAGCGCCTTGGCCGTGATGGCCTGGCGCACGAGCAGCCACGCCACCAGCACGTCGCCGAACATCTGGAGGAAGTTCACGGCGTGGAAGGCCGGGTAGTCGACGTCGCCGCGCATGTTGGCCTGGCCGAAGCCCATGGCCGCGCCGGCCAGCGCATCGCGCGCGCGGGCGATGGCCTGCAGCTCCTCGACGAACGGGCCCTCCTTCGAGGCCGGCCCGTTCACGGTCTTGTTCACCTCGTTGAACATGGCCATCATCATGACGCCGCCGCCGCGGGCCACCTTGCGGCCGAGCAGGTCCATGGCCTGCACGCCGTTGGTGCCCTCGTAGATGGAGGCGATCTTCACGTCGCGGAGCAGCTGCTCCATGCCGTACTCGCGGATGTAGCCGGCGCCGCCGAACACCTGGAGGCCGAGCTCGCAGATGTTGAAGCCCTCGTCCGAGCACCAGGCCTTCACGATGGGCGTGAGGATCTCGACCTGGTGCTGGTAGTGGTCCTTCTCCTTCGAGTCGACCGTCATCTCGGCCTTGTCGAGGCAGTTGGCCGCGTAGCACATGAGCGCGCGCCCGCCCTCGGACAGCGCCTTCATCATCATCAGCATGCGCTTGACGTCGGGGTGCTCGATGATGGCGACGCGCTCGGGGTTGGCCTTCCTCGCGTCCGCGAGGCGCGTCCCCTGGATGCGGTCCTTGGCGTAGCGCAGCGCGCGCTGGTAGGCCAGGTTGCCGAGGCCGACGCCCTGCAGGCCGACGGCGATGCGCGCCTCGTTCATCATCTTGAACATGCAGCGGAGGCCCTCGCCCTGCCCGCCGATGAGCCAGCCCTCGCAGTCGTTGTCCTCGCCGAAGACGAGCGAGCAGGTGGCCGAGCCGTGGATGCCGAGCTTCTCTTCGACGGCGATGCAGGTCACGTCGTTCCGCGCGCCGACCTTGCCGCTCGCGTCGACCTTGAACTTCGGCACGATGAACAGCGAGACGCCGCGATGGTCGGCCGGGTCGCCTTCCACGCGGGCCAGCACCATGTGCACGATGTTGCCGGCGAGGTCGTGGTCGCCCGACGAGATGAAGATCTTCTGGCCCTTGATCTTGTAGAAGCCGGGCTTGTCGGCGATGGGCCGCGCCACCGACTTCAGGTCGGGCACGGCGGTGCCGGCGTGCGGCTCGGTGAGGCACATGGTGCCGGACCAGGCGCCGTTGAGGAGCTTGTCGGCATAGAGCGCCTTCTGGTCGGCGGTGCCGAACTCGAGCACCAGGCCGAGCACGCCGTGGGTCAGGCCGGGCGTGAACATGAAGTTCAGGTTGGCCGCCGTGAAGAGCTCCTGCGAGGCGATGTGGAGCGTGAAGGGATAGCCCTGCCCGCCCTGCTCCGGCCGGAACGACAGCGAGTTCCAGCCCGCCTCGTTGAAGGCCTTGTAGACCTCCTTGAAGCCGTCGGGGAGGATGACGTTGCCGTTCTCGAGGCGCACGCCCTGGCGGTCGCCGATCTCGTTGGTCGGGAACAGGATGCCCGTGGCCTGGTCGAGCGCAGCGTCGAGGATGTCGCTCATCGTGGCCGGGTCGACGTCCTTGAAGCGCTCGTGCTTCGACAGCGACGCGACGTCGAGGAAGTCGAACAGGTTGAAGCGGATGTCGCGCATGTCGGCGTGGAACTCGGCCATGATCGTCTCCCTTCGGGTGAGCAGCGGCGTACCTGTCAGCCGGTATATAGAAGCCGGCCCCAGAGGATCAACGCCAAAATGAATGACGGCTCACTCGGCCCGACAAGCCTTCGAGATCAAACGGCTATCTCGGCAACGCGGGGCGTCATGGCGGCACCCCGCGCGCCGAGCCGACGGACAGGTCAGGGCGTGATGGTGGTGATGGACGTGACGCGGCCGAAGATGCCCGCGCCCGGGACCACCACGAAGCTGTCGGTGAGCCCCGCCGCGCTGATGGCGCTCGGCAACCCGCTCGACGCGAGGGCGCTCGTGTCCCAGGTCAGGTTGAGGCCCGCGTAGCCGGTGTTGGTCCCGTTGGTGAGGAGCGCGTCGCCGTAGGACTGATCGTTGGCGACCATGAGCGAGGAGGTCGGGTCCTCGTGGTAGACGTTGCCGGCGAACTCGACCGTGAAGCTGTAGGCCTGGTAGTTGGCGACGCCGCCGTCGTCCGAGGACGGCGGCTGGCCGACGTCGTAGCTGAGGGTGGCCGTGATGGGCAGCCCGAGGAGGCCCGTGGCGGTGAGGACGTGGGTCACGATGCGCGGCGCCGGGCGGCAGCCGCCGGTCTCGCTCACCGTCGCGCCGTCGAACTGCGAGCACATGACGAGCGGCGCGTCGAGGCCGTCGAGGCTGCCGGCGTAGGCGGTGACGACCTGGCTCGGGCTGTCCTCGTTCAGCGGGTCGACGCCGTTCAGCGGGTTCTGCTGGCAGAAGGCTCCCTCCGACACGAGGTCGGCGTCGACCTGGATGTAGGGATAGGCGAGGCCGTCGGCGGTCGGCAGGCCGCCGTCGAAGCCGCTGCCGTCATGGGCCGTCGCGGCCAGGGACAGCGAGCAGCTGGCGAAGCTCTCGAGGTCGGCGAGGTCGATGGCGAGGTTCCAGTAGACCTTGTTGCACGGCCCATCCTCGCCGCAGTCGAGGCCCTCGGCGCCGCGGTACACGCCGTAGTGGAGCGTGTGGCCGGCGACGGTCACCTCGGCGTTGCCCTCGTCGGCGCGCGGGTCGAGGGCGAAGGTGACGTCCGGGCCGCTGCACGCCACTTCGACCGGGCCGTAGAGGAGCGTCGTCGCCACGCCGTCGCCGGCGCCGCCGGTGCAGGCCATGGCGTAGTTGGCGGTCCAGTCGCGCGTGCCGTCGCCGCCGAAGAGGAGCGTGATCGGGTCGGGCAGGAGGTCGGCGTCGGGCCCGTCGGCGTAGCAGGTGTCGAGCTTGGCCGAGCAGAAGACGTCGCTGAAGTTCACCGCCACGTCGAAGAAGCCCTGGTGCGCCGAGCGCATGATGGCCAGCGAGAAGTCGGCCGGCGAGTCGGCGTTCTCGCTGCAGTCGACGTCGATGGAGCAGCCGCCGGGGCACGGGTCCTGCCAGTCGCCGAGCGCCGCGCCGCCGGTCGCGTAGAGGCCGTCGACCCACACCGTGACCTTGTTCTGCACGCCGTTGGTGTCGTCGCCGTCGGAGTCGACCGAGGCGTCGCAGGTCCCGATGTAGGTGATGTCGCCGCCGTCGGTGTTGCCGTACTGGCTCGAGCAGATGGTCGTCGTGTCGGCCGGGCCGTCGCCCGGCGTGCCCGGCGCGGGCGCCCCCTGGTCGGCGCCGGTCTGGGTCCAGTCGGGGTCGCCCTCGGACCAGACGACCTCGCTGCCGCCCGCGCCGGTCGACACCCGGACGTCGTAGCAGGCGTAGCCGATGCCGGGCAGATCGAGGGGGGCCACATGGATGGCGACGCGATCGCCGGGCCCCGACCCGGCCTCGCCGGCGCAGCCTGCGCCGAGCACGGTGACGACGACGACGCACGGAACCCACGGATGGAAGAGCCGCATGACGGACCTCGCTGGTTGTGACGGAGAGGTGCCGCGTGCGCTCCCGCATGGACTGGCGGCACCTTCCGAAGGCTACGCCCCGCCCGCGCCCGGGGTCAATCACCGGTCCGACGCCATCCGCCGTACGCTCAGACCAGGGCCTTCAGCGCCGCGAGCTGCCCCGGCTCGCCCAGCACCACGAGCGAGCCGCCGACCTTGGCGCGCGCGTCGGCGGTCGGGTGGAACACGAAGGCGGCGCCCTCGCGGTCGCGGATGCCGAGGACGACGCAGCCGGTCAGGCGCTGGAGCTCGAGCTCGCCCAGCGTCTTCTTGGCGACGCTGGCCTGGGTGATGGGCACGATGGCGAGCTGCTCGGGCCGGTCGAGGCTGGCCTCGAGGCCGTCGGCGAACTCGGCCAGCTCGGGGTGGATGGCCAGGTGCGCGAGGTGCACGCCGCCGATCTCGCCCGGGTTGGTGATGGCCGCGCCGACCGCGCGCAGGCGGCTGCCCTCGGCGATGTTGCCGACGCGCGCCACCACGCGCGCGCGCGGGTTCATGTGGTGGACGACCGCGGCCAGGAAGAGGTTGTCGCGCAGCGGCTGGAGCGCGGTGACCACGCCGCGCGCGGTCGGCAGGTCGAGCTCGGCCAGGGTGGCGCGCTCGGTGATGTCGCCCTGGCGCGTCGTCAGCTTGGCCTCCGACGGCAGCATGGCCAGGTGCTGCGCCGAGCGGTCGACCACCACCACCTCGACGCCCTGGCGCACGAGCTCGCGCGCCACCGCGCGCCCCACCGCGCCGGCGCCGATGACGACCACGTGGCCGCGGCGCGTGCTCGGCTCCTCGTCCTCGAGCGGCGCGCGCGCATGGTCGACGGCGAGCGCGCCGCCCGGGCCCGCCTCGGTCGGAGCCGCGGCGCCGGCGTCGGCCGGGCGCGGCCCGCCGAGGCGCGCGAGGTCCTTGTAGAGCGGCAGGATCTCGGTGTGCATGGGCCGCGGCGGAGGCGCCGGCAGCGTGCCGGCCAAGAGCGCCTGCACCGCCTTCCGCTCGGCGCGCTTGGCGTGCACGAGCAGCACGTCGCCCTCGACCACGACCCCCTCGGCCGGCGGCCGGAAGGTGAAGGTCGCCGCGTGCTGGCGGCGCATGCCGACCACCATGGCCTGGGTGCGGCGCCGGATCTCGAGCGAGCCGAGCGTGTGCCCGACGACGCTCGCGCCGGGCGGGACGACCACCTCGCCGAGCTCGCGCGTGTGCGCGTCGCCGGCCAGCAGGCGCCGCGTGAACGAAGTCAGCTCGGGGCGGGTGAGCTCGTTGGCCATGCGCACGCCGGAGATGGCCGGCGGGTGCACCACCGCCTCGGCGCGCACGTCGGCGAACATCTCGGCGTAGGCCGGGTCGACGAGGCGCACCACCAGGCGGATCGACGGGTTCATCTGCCGCGCCGTGACGCACAGGAGGAAGTTGTCGCGGTCGTCGGCCAGCGCTGCCACCAGCGCGTGGGCGCGATCGATGCGCACGCCGCGCAGCGTCGGCTCGTCGAAGGCGTCGGCGATCA
Source organism: Myxococcota bacterium (assembly GCA_046351155.1). GTDB lineage: Bacteria > Myxococcota_A > UBA9042 > PHBI01 > PHBI01 > JAXLYZ01. The sequence goes on along the minus strand of JAXLYZ010000012.1, from coordinate 87,786 downwards.
TGAAGAGGATGTCGGGGCCGTGGGCGGCGAGCAGGCTCTCGATGCGCGCCTCCTCGCGGTCGACGCCGACCACGGTGACGCGCGACGCGAAGAGATCGCTGAAGGCGTGCTGGCCGACGCGCCCGAGCCCGCACACCACCACGTGCCCGTCGACACGTGAAAGCTCCTTTCGCAAGCGCCGGCGCCAGAAGCCGTAGAGGAAGTCGCCCTCGACCACGAAGGCCGCTACCGCGGCCAGGAAGTACACGACCGAGGCGCCGCCGAAGAAGATGAGCCCCATCGTGAAGAGGCGCATGCCGTCGCTGTCGATGGGGATGACCTCGTTGAAGCCCACCGTCGAGATCGAGATGACCGTCATGTAGAGGGCCTCGACCAGCGAGTGGCGCCCCTCCGACAGGTACCAGTAGCCGTAGGTGCCGACCGCCAGCACCACCATGACGGCGATGGTGGCGCGCACGAGCCGCACCCAGCGCGCCGTCCGCTCGGCCTGGGCGCGCGCGTTGGCGACCGAGCTGCCGAGCCGGAAGAGCGTCGGGCTGGAGCGCTGCTCGAGCATCGCGCGTCAGCTCCCGCCGCCGTCGGGCTCGACGCCCGACGCGGCCCAGTCGCCGGCCCAGGCGTCCCAGCTCCACGGGTCGGCGGGCGCGAACGGCTCGGTCAGCGGCGTCTCGGCGGCGAACGCGGCCAGCGAGCCGATCTTCCTCCCGGCCGGGTCGATGACCGACCACGGCGGCGACCACGGCCAGCGCCGGACCAGGCTCCACAGCGTCTCATCGATGAGCGCCTGGCGCGGCTCCGGGCAGTAGCGATCGTAGGGCGAGGCCGGCGCCTCGTCGCGCGGGCCGGCCGGCGACGCGGGGTCGGGCCGGCGCAGGCTGACCTCGATCGACGGCGCGCCGAGCCGCACCTCGGGCAGCGCCTCGGCCAGCGCCGCGGCCAGGCGCGCGGCGAAGTCGCGGAAGCTCCCGACCAGCGCCTCGACCGGCGCCGCGCTGGCGAAGGCGCGCGTCACGCGCTCGACGTAGTCGAGGTCGAGCTCGCCCGGCGCCGGCGCCAGCGCCTCGCTGCGCGCGCTGACCGCGACCTGGCCGGTGGCCTCGTCGGTGGCGTGGACGCCGCGCGCCGACAGCACCACCAGGTAGTGGAGCCCGCCCGCGCGGTGCTCGACGGCCAGCTCGAGCGTGTTCAGCATGGCGCTGGCCGGGCGCTCGCCGAGCGCCGCCAGCAACGCCTCGAGGTCGTCGGGACGCCCCTGGCGATCCTCGTAGACGACCTGCCCGTCGACCACCAGCGCGATGGCGTCGGTCACGCCGAGCTGGTCCAGCGCCTGCGCCGCGCCGCCCACCAGCGCGGCCGCCGACAGCATGGTCTGCACCTCGTCGGGCCCCGCCGCGCGCGCCGGCCCGAGCACCTTCCGCACGCGGTCCCAGAAGCTCGCCGCCTTCCGCACCCGCTCACCGCGGGCCCACATGCCGAGCGTCGCCTCGAGCTGCATCAGCGCCTCACCGGTCGGGGTCAGGGGTCGGCGATCACTCGCCGTCGATGGTGTGGACGAACATGCCGTCGGCCAGCTTGGGCTCGAACCACGTCGACTTGGGCGGCATGATGAGCCCGGCGTCGGCCACGCGGAAGAGCTCGTCGAGCGTGGTCGGCGCCATGGCGATGGCCAGCGCCGCGCCCTGCTCCACGCGCCGCTCGAGCTCGGCCGCGCCGCGGATGCCGCCCACGAAATCGATGCGGTGGTCGCGGCGCGGGTCGCCGATGCCGAGCAGCGGCTCGAGCACGTGCGCCTGCAGCAGCGCCGCGTCGAGCGAGCCGATGGGATCCGACTCGTCGATGTGCTCGGCGCGCAGCGTGGCGCCGTACCAGGTGTCGCCGAGCAGCAGCCCGAAGTGGTGGCGCGTCAGCGCGTCGGGCGCGACCACCGAGCTGACGTCGAACTTCTCGGCCACCCGCGCCAGCAGCATGGCCGGCGTCAGATCGCCAAGGTCCTTGACGATGCGGTGGTAGGGCAGGATGCGCAGCTGCGTGTGCGGGAACACCACCGCGAGGAAGCTCGCGGCCGGCCCGGCCTCGGCCTGGCGCAGCGCCGCGACGCGCGCCGCCGAGGCCGCGCGGTGGTGGCCGTCGGCGATGTAGAAGGCGTCCATGGGCTGGATGGCGGCGGTCAGCGCGCGCGCCAGATCGCCGTCGGCCGGCAGGTGCCAGGCCTCGTGGCGCACGCCGTCGGGCGTCGTGACGTCGATGTCGGGCGCGCCGGCCGAGGCCTGCGCCAGGCCGCGCTCGAAGGCGACGCTGGCGCGCGCGGCCAGGAACACCGGGCCGGTCTGGGCGCCGGTGACGTCGATGTGGCGCGTGCGATCGTCCTCCTTGTCGGCGCGCGTGAGCTCGTGCTTCTTGATGCGCCCGGCCAGGTAGTCGGCCACCGCGGCGGCCCCGACGAGACCCGTCTGCTGCCACGGCCCGCGCGTCAGGCGATAGACGCCGAGGATGGGCGCCGCGGCGCGGACGAAGAAGCGCTCGGCCACGAAGCGCTCGAGGTTGGCGCGGGCGTGGGCGTAGACGGCCGGCGCGTAGGGCGCGACATCGTCGCCGAGCTCGAGCTCGCTGCGCGTCACGCGCAGGAACGAGGCCGGTTGGTCCTTGGCCCAGGCGCGCGCCTCGTCGCGCGAGACGACGTCGTAGGGCGGCGAGAGGAGCTGGGCAGCGTGGTCGGGGCTCGGGGTCAGCGCACGGAAGGGCGAGAGCTGCATGCCCGTTGCTCTACTAGACCGTGGCGGCGTTGGCCAGCGAGCACAGTGGGCGCCAGGCCCCGACGTGGTGACCCGAGCCGATGCTGGCGCCGGTGCCGCTCAGGTGGATGAACAGCCGATCGAGCTCGCGGATGGCCAGGATGGGGCTACTGCCGCGGGCGCGCTCGATGCGGTAGCGGCAGCACATGGCGAAGAGCGTCGTCAGCAGGAAGGCATGGTCGGTGCGCTGGAGGTAGCTCGGCGCGATGACGAAGCGGTGCAGCAGGTAGCGCAGCAGCAGCCCGTCCTCGTCGGTGTTCGGCACCGCCGTCGGCGGCTTCTCCTCGGCGATGAGCACCCACAGGAACTCGAGGCCCTCGGGCTCGACGCCGGACAGGCGCTCGAGCTGGCGCGGCAGCGAGCCCTCGAAGGCCGACTGCTTCCACTGCGAGCGGCTCAGCATGGCGACGGGCGGCGCCTCGCTCCCGGTGACCTCCTCGGCGAAGCGCGTCAGGCGCTCGATCGGGTTCGTCTCCGGGCGGGCGCGGAAGCGCTCGAGCCAGTCCCAGTGGGTGCGCCAGAAGGTGAAGCGGTCGGTCGGCGCGCCGCTGACGAGCCAGTACTCGCGGTCCTCCTGGCCGAGCCACAGCAGGCGGTCGCACGGCGGCTCGCTGTCGGGCGGCTCGGTGACGAGGTCGAAGCTCGTCTCCTGGGCGAAGTTCTCGAGCGCGGTCGGGCACTGCAGCGTCAGGCCGAACACGTGGTGCTCGGGCGTGAGCATCGAGAGGTAGGGGAACTGCTGGCAGATCGACGGGTAGATGGGCCGCGGGCGCGCCACGCGACGGAGGTCGCAGCGGTTGTCGGCGCCGAGGAAGATGCAGCTCATGTCCGGCGTCATCGGCAGGTGCGCGACGCCGGCGGCCATCGGCATGGCCTTCTCCATGACGTCGGCGCGCGCGTCGCCCTCGGCCCGCAGCGCGCGCGCGATGCGCCGCGCCTCGAGGTCCTCCACCGGCACGCGGTGGATCTTGCAGCAGGCGCCGCGCATCTGGCAGCGCCACTGTCGAACCGCTGGCGTCATGAGCAGCGGCACCGGCTCGACGATGCTCACTCGAGGTTGCCGCCGAGGATGACGTAGCCCTCCTGGGTGAGGACCTCGAGGTCGCCGAGCCCGAGCGAGGTGCCCGGCGCGACGCCCGGGAGCAGCGTCGAGAGGTCGGTCGAGGGGAGCTGGATGGGGCCGATCTCCTGGCCGGTGATGAAGCCGCCCAGCAGGCTCGGCAGGTTCTCGAGGATGGAGCGGAGGTCGAAGATCTCGCCGAGGCCGCCGTCGTCGAGCGTCATCACCTCGACCTCCGAGCCGGTCAGCGCGCCCAGCATGACGCCGAGGCCGGCCGGCTGGCCGTTGCCGTTCTCGTTGGCCGGGTGGCTGACGAAGCTCACCGTGGTGGTGAGGTCGACGTACATGGTGACGCTGACCGGGCTGCCGAGGACGTCGCCGGTGAGGGTCACGTACATGTCGCCGACCTGCGCCAGGAGGCCCGACTTCTCGCAGTCGTTGACGATGGGCGGGAGCAGCCACGACAGCTCGACCTGCATGTTGTCGACCGGGATGGGGCTCGAGCCGCCCGACAGCGCGCTCAGGTCGAGCGGGCCGTTCAGGAGCCCGCCCCACCAGGCCGCGAAGAAGGTCTCGTTGACGAGGTCGGTGCGGACGCCGATGCCCACCGTCGGGTCCCAGGTCCAGGCGAGATCGGCCAGGCTCTTGCCGAGGCAGTCGCCGCGCACGATGGCGCCGAGCGGGTCGCGCTGGATGTCCTTCTCGGTGTGGAGGCCGGCGGCGATGCCGACCGTGCCGCCGTCGTCGGTGAACTTCACCGTCGAGAGCTCGGTGTGGAAGCCGAGGTCGACGACCTTGGTCGCGTCGAAGAGCGACGGCAGCGGGATGGTGGTGTCGATGACGAGCAGGTCGAAGAGCCCCGAGAGCAGCGGGCCGGCGGCGGCCTCGATGAGCGGGTTCAGGAGCTGCGGCACGAGGTTCGCGGCGCCGGTCAGGATGGGGTCGAAGAGCGAGCCGAAGAGCTGGCCGAGGTCGATGTAGTCCGAGAGCGCGATGGTGGTGTTCTGATCGCCCACCAGCGGGATGTGGTAGTGCAGGTTGAAGACCACGTCCTGGATGGGCGCCAGGTGCACGTTGCCGATGGTCGTGTCGACGTGGCTGAAGTCGATGTGCATCGGCTGGCCCATCGTCTTGTCCATGTCGACGGCCATGTCGATGAGCAGCGACGCGATGGAGAAGCTGCTGGTGAGGTCGGCCGTGGCGGTGGCGGTGACGGGGTCGTTGGCCAGGCAGCCGAGCGGGCTGCAGCCCTCGCTGGTGATGTCGAGCTGGAGCTTGGCCTCGAGCACGAGGTCGATGGCCAGGGCCGGGTTCGAGGCGTCGCCGATCGACATGGTGAAGTCGAGGCCGCCGGTGCGGCTGTCGATGTCGACCCGCGGCGCGTGGATGCCGGTCGTGGGCGCGGTCTTCAAGGAGATGATGAGGTTCGCCTCGGTGTCGACGTTGACCCACGAGACGCCCTGGATGATGTCGAAGCGCTGCTGCTGCGACGCCAGCGGGATGGTCTGGTTCACGTTGGCGAAGAGCGGGTCGACGATGCTCGAGATGTCGATGCCCGAGAGCAGGACCTCGAAGAGCGTGGCCACGTCATTGAGATCGGCCGGGTCGTGGACGCCGTCGTCGAAGAAGCCCTGCGCGAGCAGGACGACCAGCGCGTCGGGGTCCTGGAGGCCCTTGGCGTCCTGGTCGATGAACGAGATGTAGGCGTCCGAGTAATGATAGGTCGGGCCGAGCGTGGTGCTGTTCAGCGCCTTGTCGACGGCGACGATGTCGAGGCGGTTCAGGCCCCACTTCGACTCGACCGGGTGCGAGAAGGTGCCGTCGGCCGCCACCGCCACCGACTGCGCGTTGATCTTGAAGGTCTGGAGGCCGCCGGCATCGGTGACCTTGCCGCGCACGACCAGCGGGTTGTCCACCGACTCGGTGAGTGTCGCGCCGCGCTCGGGATAGGTGATGGTCACGGTCGGCGGCGTCACGTCGACGAGCAGGTCGAGGTCGTCGGTGAGCGAGGCCCACGGCGCGTCGAGGCGCACCGAGAAGTGGTAGAGGCCCTCGGCGTCGAGGCGGTACTGGTGGAGCTCGTCGTCGAGCAGCGCGATGGCCGGCTGGGTCGGCGCGGTGAGCGTGCCGGGCAGGTCGGCGATGGCGTTGCCCCAGTTGTCGTAGGCGGTCCAGCTGAGCTCGACCTTGGCGCCGACGCCGTAGCCGGGGAGGTCGGGGTCGGCGCTGAGCTCGAGCGTGACCGGGTCGCCGGGGATGGCGTGGAAGTCGACCGGGGTCGCCGGCAGGCCGGGCTTGGTCGGCGAGCCGCAGGTGACCGGGAAGGTGCCGACCGTGTTGGGCGTGAGTGTCCCGTCGCCGAAGACCAGCGACGGGTCGGCGGTGAACTCGGGGAACGGCAGCTCGGCCGGGTTGCCGAAGCGGTCGACGCCGACGCAGCGCACGCCCTGCGTGGCGTGCACCTGGCCGGGGTTGTGGTCGAAGTCGGGGCGCGTGGCGACGGGGTCGCCGGCGGTGACGGTGAGGAGCGCGCCGACCGCGTCCTCGGCGCCGAAGGTCGGCAGCGCGCAGTAGGCGCGGTAGGTGCCCGAGCGCGTGGTGGTGATGGTCGTGCCCTCGAGCACGGCGCCGCCGGCCAGGCCGGTCACGGGCTCGACGCGCATGACGAAGTCACTGGCGTGGACCCACTGGTTCGACGACTCGGGGGCGACGCCGCAGCTGACCTGGGCCGTGCCGCCGGCGACGACCTCGCTCGGGGTGACCGTGGTCACGATGTGGTCGAAGATCGAGCCGTCGAGCTTGGAGCCGCCGGGACAAGCGGCGAGCAAGGTGGCGAGGGCGGCGTAGGAGGCGGTCGCGAGTGGCTTCATGGGAACCTCGTGGGGGGCCCGGGGGGGCCCGACGGCGCGCGGAGCATACACATGCGGGCACCTATATCAATGACGAGGGTCGGGAATCCGAGCCGACACCGGACGTAGCCCGGCGGCAGGCGGGGCCAGGCCCAGGCCGCGCTTGCGCGCCCCACCATTCGTGGCTACACCCAGGCGATGTCATCGACCGGACCAGCGGGCGGACCAGGCGGCGGACCAGGGGGCGGACCCGCCGACGCCGCGGCGCCCGAGGCCGCGCGCGCCAACGTCACGCCCGCCGAGGTGGTCGACGAGGAGCGCGTGCTGTCGACCGTGCGCGAGAACCTCCTGCGCCTGAAGGCCGGCCCGATGGTGGCCGACCACAGCGCCACGCTGGTCGAGCTGCGCGACAGCCTGTCCGACGAGAAGCTGCCCGACGACATCGCCTCCATCATGGAGCAGATGGACCGGACCCAGGCGCTGATGCTGCAGCAGGCCAAGTCGGCCGAGGGCACCGCCGACCCCGACAACCCGTACTTCGGGCGCATGGTGCTGCGCGACGACCACGGCCAGCGCACCGTGCTCATCGGCCGCTCGACCTTCCTGTCCGACCGGGTGCGCATCGTCGACTGGCGCAACGCCCCGATCTCGCGGCTCTTCTACCAGTACAGCGAGGGCGACGAGTACGACGAGGAGCTCAATGGCCGGATGGTCTCGGGCGAGGTGCTGGTGCGCCGCACCACCACCATCGCGCAGGGCACGCTGCGCCGCCTCGGCACCGACGACCACACCTGGGTGCGCCACGGCGACGGCAGCTGGCACGACGTGCGCGGCGTCGAGGCGCGCCTCTCCGGCGGCGCCCGCACCGCCATCCGCCCCGACTCGCTCGGCACCGGCCACGGCCACGGCCGCCACGACAAGCACCTGCCCGAGATCGCGTCGCTGCTCGACCCGGCCCAGTTCGAGCTCATCACGCGCCGGGACGCCGGCCTGGTGGTCATCCAGGGGAGCGCCGGCTCGGGCAAGACCACGGTCGGGCTGCACCGCATCGCCTGGCTGGCCTTCCAGAACCCGGCCTTGTTCCGGCCCGACCGCATGGTGGTCGTGGTCTTCTCGAAGGCGCTCGGGGCCTACATCTCGCAGGTGCTGCCGGCGCTCGGCGTCGACGGCGTGAAGGTCGTCGACTACCTCAAGTGGGCGAGCCGACTGCGCATGGCGCACTACAAGCACCTGCCCGAGGTCTACTCCGACGAGACCCCGGCGGTGGTGACGCGCTTCAAGACCTCGACCGCGCTCTTGCGCATGATCGACGCGCTCGGGCAGGACCGCCGCGGGCGTCGCAATGCGAGGGGAGGCGACAGCCCGACCGAGGTCTTCGAGGAGCTGCTCACCGACCACAGCTGGATCGAGGCCGGCCTCGAGCGCTGGGCGCCAGGCGACTTCACCAAGACCGAGATCGAGCGCATCCACCGCTGGTGCACGCGACAGTCGTTCGTGCGCGACGAGGGCAAGGGCGACAACGAGGACGACGTCCCGACGCTCGACCGCGAGGACGACCCCATCCTGCTGCGGCTGTGGCAGGTCCTGAAAGGTCCTTTACGGATCCCCGATTCGGGCGACAAGAAGCCGCTGCGCTACGACCACATCATGGTCGACGAGGCGCAGGACATGGCGCCCATCGATCTGGCCGTGCTCATCGGCACGTCCGGCGAAGGACAGAGCGTCACGCTGGCCGGCGACACCGCCCAGAAGGTCCACGAGCACCGCGAGTTCCCGAGCTGGACCGAGGTGCTCGACGCGCTGAGGCTCGGCCACGTCGACGTCTCGCCGCTGCAGGTGAGCTACCGCTCGACGCGCCAGATCATGGAGGTCGCGCGCGCCATCCTCGGGCCGCTGGCGCCGAACGAGCCGGTGACCGCGCCGCGCGACGGCGCGCCGGTCGGCCACCTGCGCTTCGACTCGAAGGGCGCGGCGGCGACCTGGCTCGCGCCGGCGCTCACCGACCTCGTGCGCCGCGAGCCGACCGCCAACGTGGCGGTGCTGGCCGTCGACCTCACGCAGGCGCGCGACTGGTACGGCATCCTCGAGCGCTCGCAGGTGCCGAACCTGTCGCTCGTGGCCGAGCAGGACTTCGCCTTCGCGCCCGGCATCGAGGTCACCGACATCCGGAGCAGCAAGGGTCTCGAGTTCGACTACGTGGTGCTGGTCGGCGTCGACATGGACGCCTTCCCGCCGCGCGAGGCCTCGCGCTACCTGCTCCACGTCGGCGCCACGCGCCGCCCCACCAGCTCTGGATCGTCTCGACCGGCACGCCCTCCCTGCTCGTGCCGGACGGACTCCCCGGGCTCGACCCGGCGGACCCGGCCTAGGTCTGGTCTCCGGACCCTGGCCGACCGCAAAGGAACCTGACTACTTGGACCCGTCGACGCTACCCATCTATCGGTACGAGTCCGACATCGTGCGCGCCCTCACCGATCACCGCGTGCTGGTCCTCGAGGGCCCGACCGGCTCGGGCAAGACCACGCAGCTGCCGAAGATCCTCCAGCGCGCCATGGTCACCGACCAGATCATCGGCATCACCCAGCCGCGCCGCATCGCCGCCGTGTCGGTGGCCTGGCGCGTGGCCGCCGAGATGGGCGTCCGCTGCGGCGACGAGGTCGGCTACGCCATCCGCTTCGACGACCAGACCTCGGCCGCGACGCGCATCAAGATCATGACCGACGGCATCCTCCTGCAGGAGGCCCGCACCGATCCCGACTTCTCGCGCTACGGCGTGCTGGTGGTCGACGAGGCCCACGAGCGCACGCTCAACATCGACGTCACGCTGGGGCTCCTGCACCGCGCGCTGACGCGCCGGCCCGACCTGCGCGTCGTGGTCAGCTCGGCCACGCTCCAGCCGTTGCTCTTCCAGCGCTACTTCCAGGAGGCGACCGGCCTCGACGTGCCCATCGTCAGCATCGACGCGCGCCCGTTCCCGGTCGAGATCCTCTTCCGGCCGCCCGACGGCGGCGACAGCAACGAAGCCGTGGTCGAGGCGGCCGCCGCCGAGATCCTGGCCATCGTCAACAACCCCGAGCCGGGCCACATCCTGACCTTCCTGTCGGGCGAGGCGGCCATCCGCCAGACATATGACAAATTGGCACTCTCGAAATTGCCAAAAAACGTGCTGCTGCTGCCGCTCTACGGCAAGCTGACGCGCAGCGAGCAGGAGCGCGTCTTCGACGAGCCGGCCGGCATGCGCAAGGTGATCTTGTCGACCAACATCGCCGAGACCTCGATCACCGTCCCCGACGTGCGCTACGTCATCGACTCGGGCCTCGCCAAGGTGCCGCGCTTCCACGCCCGCACCCACCTCCAGACGCTCTTCGAGGAGGGCATCTCCAAGGCCTCGGCCGACCAGCGCGCCGGCCGCGCCGGCCGCACCGCGCCCGGCAAGTGCATCCGCCTCTACTCGAAGAAGTCGTACAGCGCGCGACCCGACTTCACCGACGAGGAGATCCTGCGCCTCGATCTGTCCGAGGTCGTCTTGCGCCTCATCGACCTCGGCATCAAGCAGGTCGAGGACTTCCCGCTGCCGACGCCGCCGCGCAGGAAGGCCCTGGAGGCCGCCATCCGCATGCTCGAGACGATGGGCGCCATCGACGGCGAGCGCAACCTGACGCGCATCGGCCAGCGCATGATGCCGTTCCCGCTGTCGCCGACGCTGGCGCGCATGGTGGTCGAGGCGGCCGACAAGTATCCGAAGGTGGTCGAGGACGTGCTCATGGTGGCGGCCTTCATGTCGGCCCACCCGCCGTTCCTCTTCCCGCAGGGCGAGGAGGCCGAGGCGCGCGCGGCGCAGTCGCGCCTCCAGCACCCGACCGGCGACGCCATGACCGCGGTCATCGCGCTGTCGCGCTACCTCGCGGCGCGGAGCCAGGTCGGCTTCTGCAAGGAGCACTACCTCGACGCCGACGTCATGGCCTTCATCGCCAAGGCCTACCGCCAGCTCCGCGACATCGCCTCGGGCCTCGGCATCGTGCTCGACGGCGGCGGCGAGGCGGCCAGCGTGGTGCGCTCGATGGCGGCCGGCTTCGGCCACCAGATCCTGCGCGCGCACGGCCGCGCCTACGAGGGCCTCAACACCGATCAGCCCATCTCGGTGCACCCGGCGTCCGCCCTCTTCGGCCAGCGCGCGCCCTTCATCGTGGCGGCCGAGGTGGTCGTCAGCACGCGCGCCTACGCGCGCTTCGCCTGCGCGCTGAAGCCCGAGTGGGTGGCCGAGGCCAACCCCGAGCTGGCGCGCGAGTGGGGCCTCTCGGCCAAGAAGAAGTCGGAGGTGGCGGCGCTGGCCAAGGCGTCGGTGCCGCAGACGCTGACCATCGGCAACGTGCGCGTGGCGGTGGAGGACCGGCGCGGCAAGATCGCCGTGGTGCTGCCGGCGCGCGACAAGGCGCGGCTCGAGCAGGCCGACCTGCGCGGCATCCCGCCCATGGCGTTCTCGTGGAAGGCCGAGGTGGTGGCGCCCGACGGGGTCATCTGGGGGCGGCCGATGTCGCTCGCCAAGTGGCTGTGCGTGCTGAAGCACGTGCCCATCCCCGAGACGGCGCCGACGGCCATCGAGGCGCGCGAGCTGCCGCTCGGCGCGCTGCTCGAGCTCGACCGGAACCTGCACACGCTGCAGCGCATCCTGCCCCACATCCTCGAGCCGGCGCTGGTCTCGAAGGGGCGGCAGGCGGGCTGGGTGGCCCTGGTCAGCAACGGCGAGGGCGGCTTCTGGGTCGAGCTCGTGACCGACTGGGGCGACGCGCTGACGACCTCGGTCGAGTCGCTGCACGATCTGAGGACGGCCTTGCCGCAGGGCGATCCGCTGGGCGACGGGCTCGACGAGCGCATCGATGAAATGCGTGAAAGGGAGGGCTCGCTGCGCGACGCCTACGCCGCGGCCAAGCGCCTCGGCGGCAAGGAGTAGTCGGGCCGCGCGCTGACGGCGCTGGCGCGATCGGCCAGCGCGTAGTCGCTCGTCGTGTGGCAAAAGTCGGCACAGCCGGCCCCGGGCCGCGACGCACGGGCCCGTGCCAGGCGGTCGCGAGGGCGTTGAGTCGGCGGCATGCGTCGTGCACTGTCACTGCCTGCCGCGGCCATGCAGGCCGTCGAAGGAGCAGCTCCCGTGAAGACTCGACTCATCGCCCTCCCCTTCGTATCCCTGCTCGCGCTCGGCTCGACCGCATGGGCCGACATCGGCGACGAGTGCCAGCTGGACGCCGACTGCGGCGCCGGCCTCGTGTGCCAGGTGGTCGGGGGGACGGGCTGCGCCTGTCCCGACGGCGCCGCCTGCGAGCCGTGCGAGACGACCGAGTTTCGCGCCTGCGTGCCCGGCCCGTGCACCCAGGACGGCGACTGCGGCGATGGCCTCGTGTGCGTGAGCTACGAGACGCCGTGCGCCACGACCGAGCCGGCCTGCCCGCCGGACTCCAACTGCGACCTGCCCGCCCCGCCGCCCTGCGAGACGACGACCACCAGCGTGTGCGCGCCCAAGTGGATCCTGCCGTGCCAGGCCGACGCCGACTGCGGCGACGGCTTCACCTGCGAGGCCGGCGAGACGTGCGCCTGCTCGGGTGGCGGCGCGTCGACCCCGCCGTCGGACGCGTCGGGCGGCTCGAGCGGCTCGAGCGACCCGGCCGATCCCAGCGGCGCCCCGCTGCCGCCGCCCGAGGACGACTGCACCTGCACGCCGAGCGACACCAAGACCTGCCATCCGAAGGAGCTGACCTGCACGGCCGATGACGAGTGCCCGGCCGGCTGGAGCTGCGCGGCGGCCCCGTCGACCCAGACCTGCTCGGCCTCGTCGGACGGAGGCGAGCCGCAGTGCGATCCGCCGACCGACCCGGGCCCGGGCAGCTGCTACCCGGCCGGCTGGTATGGCGGCTCGGCCACCGACGGCAACACCAAGGGCGGCGTCGACACCGACCTCGGCCTGCCGGAGCAGGCGACCGCGGAGCACACCGGCGCGCCGACCGACCCGACCGACCCGACCGATCCCACGGGCGGCACCAACGCCGCGGGTGGCGGCTGCGACGCCGGTGGCGCCGGCTCGATGACGCTGGCGATGGCCGGCCTGGCGCTCGCCTTCGCGCGCCGCCGCCGCACGGCCTGACCGGGCTCACGCCCGCACGGTCGGGCGCCCCCTAGAAAACTTGGGCTCACTAAAAGGCCCCCGGATGAAACGATCCGGGGGCCTCGTGCTACCGTACGAGTGTCATCGACATCGAATCGTCAGGGCAGCCCCTCCGGCCGGTCGCGAGGGGACGGCGTCCGCCGGGACCGGCGGCTCCGGAGGCCCTGTGACGATACTTCGGAGCACACCCCATGGGCGAGGTCATCCATGTGCGGTGGCCAGCCGTGCCTGGCCTCGCGACGCCGTCGGCGCCGGCCACCCCGCCGCCGCTCCCGGGCACTGCGCCGTGCCGCAAGCGCAGCGGCCGCCGCGTGCGGGCCCACGTGCTGGGCGCGCTGCGCGCCGCGGCCGCCGCGGCAGGTGTGAAGGCCAGCGCCTAGCCCTGGCGCGTCGCCGCGGCTTCGGCGAAAAAGCGGCGCATGGCGACGCCCCTCCGCATCGACGCTGGCGACCTGGTCATGGCCTTCAACCGCTCGGACTCGGAGCGCGCGACGCTCGACCTCGAGACGGGCGCGATCGCGATCCTCGGCGACGACTTCCTGTTCGACGGTGACGCACAGCGCGAGGACGGCGAGGACATTCCGAGCCTCGACTCGAGCGAGAAGTACGCCATCATGGAGCGCTTCGCCGAAGGCCATGCCGACCAAGAGGTGCGCGCCCACCTGGCCAGCGCGCTCGACGGGCGCGGCGCCTTCCGGCGCTTCAGGGACGCCATCGAGCGCTGGCCCGACGTGCGCGCGGCGTGGTTCGATTTCGAGTTCGACGCCGTGCTCGACGAGGCCCGCGCCTGGCTCGACGACCTCGAGCTCGACTACACGCTGTTCGGCGCCGAGCGCGCGGCGCCCGCGCCCGCGCCCGTGCCCGCGCCGACCAAGGCCGCCGTGCCGCGCGTCGGGCTGGTCGAGCTCTTGCTGCTGGGTGCCCCCGACGGCAAGACCGAGCTCCTCGAGGGCCGCGTGGCGCGCGTCTTCGTCGCGACGTCGCCGTCGGCCGCGCGCAAGGTCTTCGCCGACGTCGCGCGCGACCTGCACGAGGACGCCGGCCTCGGCTGGAGGAAGAGCTTCATCGCCGGCAAGGACGCGGTCGAGGTCGGCCGCTTCCGGCTGGCCGTCGACGATCGCCGGGTGAGCCTCGACGTCGCGATCGACCCGGCGCTGTGGGAGCGCTTCGACGGCTGATCGGCCGGCGTCGGGGGTCTCGGCGGCCAGGACTGCCGGAGCGGCGCGCGCTGCGTCAGCCGCTCCGTCGGGGACCCCTGCTACTGCGGCGAGGTGTGCTTCGGCGACTCGAGCTGCAACAGCGGCTTCGTGTGCCGCGGCCAGGCCTGCGTGCCGATCGGCAGCACCTTCCCGTGACCGCTCGCCGCGCGGCGCCTACTCGACGAGCGCGTCGACGGCCTCGGCGTCGCGCGCGTCGATGACCTGCCGCGCGATCGAGAACGAGAAGCCCGAGCGCGCCATCGCCGCCATGTGGCGCTGGCGATGCTCGGCGCGCGTCGCCTCGGGCGCGAACGGCCCGAGGCGGCGCTTCTTGGCGAGGCGGATGGCCGCCACCAGATCGGCCGACGGCGTCTCGGCGTCGAGCGTCTCGATGGCGTGGCCGATGGCGCCCTCCTCGGCATGGCGATGGTGCAGGTCGCGCGTGATGAAGCGCTCGCCGCGGCCGCGCAGGTGCAGCGTGCGCGCGCGCAGCTCGGCATAGGCGTTGTCGTCGAGCAGCTTCACCCGGAGCAGCGTCTGCACCACGCCGTCGATCCAGCGGCCGACGTCGCTGCCCTTGGCCTCGCCCGCCTTCACCGCGTCGCGCATCTTGGTGCCGAGGTAGCGGCGCAGGCGCTCGGTGGTGCACGGGAAGCGCGCCACGTAGTTGAGCGCCAGCTCCTTCAGAGCCTCCTCCGAGCTCAAGACCCGGCGGGCCACGTCAGCTCCGCTGGCGCTTGTGCTCGAGCGCCGCGCCGATGAAGGCCTGGAACAGCGGGTGCGGCGCCAGCGGGCGCGAGCGGTACTCGGGATGGAACTGCACGCCGACGAACCACGGGTGCGCCGACTGCGGCAGCTCGATGACCTCGACCAGGTCGAGGTCGGGGTTCACGCCCGAGAGGTGCATGCCGTGCTCGACCAGGCGATCGCGGTAGCTGTTGTTGAGCTCGTAGCGATGGCGATGGCGCTCGGACACGAGGCGCCGCCCGTAGGCCTTCATGGCCAGCGACTCGGGCGCCAGCGTGCACGGGTAGGCCCCGAGCCGCATCGACGCGCCCTTCTCGCTCACGGTCTTCTGCGCCTCCATGAGGTGGATGACCGGGTGCGGCGTGGCCTGGTCGAACTCGGTCGAGTTCGCGGCCGCGCAGCCGGCGACGTCGCGCGCGTACTCGATGACGGCGCACTGCATGCCGAGGCAGATGCCGAAGAACGGCACCTTGCGCTCGCGCGCCCAGCGCACCGCGCGGATCTTGCCCTCGATGCCGCGATGGCCGAAGCCGCCCGGCACCAGCACCGCGTCCGAGCCGCGCAGCGCGTCGTCGAGCCGCTTCTCCCAGTCGACGTTGTCGGCCGAGTCCTCGAAGAGCTCCGAGTCCAGGTAGTCGAGCGTCACGCGGCACTCGTTGCCGATGCCGCCGTGCTTGAGCGCCTCGTTCAGCGACTTGTAGCTCTCGACGAGGTCCGTGTACTTGCCGACGATGGCGACCTTGACCTCGTCGTGCGGCCGCAGCGTCTGCTCGACGACCTTCTCCCACGCCGACAGATCCGGCGCGCGCGCCCAGATCTTCAGGATCTCGACCACCTGATCGTCGAGGCCCTCGGCGTGCAAGGCGAGCGGCAGGTTGTAGATGGTCTTCTGGTCCTCGGCGGTCACGACCCGGCTCGTGCGCACGTTGCAGAAGAGGCCGATCTTCTTCTTGATGTCCTGGCCCAGCGGGCGATCGGTGCGGCACACGATGATGTCGGGCTTGATGCCGATCTCGAGCAGCGCCTTCACCGAGTGCTGCGTGGGCTTGGTCTTCAGCTCGCCGGCGGCCGCGATGTACGGCACGAAGGTGAGATGCATGAAGAGCGCGTTGTCGTCGCCCACGTCGAACGACAGCTGGCGGACGGCTTCGAGGAACGGCAGCGACTCGATGTCGCCGACCGTGCCGCCGACCTCGACGATGACCACGTCGCGGCCTTCGGCCACGGCCATGACGCGCTCTTTGATCTCGTTGGTGACGTGCGGGATGACCTGCACCGTGCCGCCGAGATAGTCGCCGCGGCGCTCCTTCCGGATGACGGCGTCGTAGATCTGGCCGCTCGTGAAGTTGTTCTTGCGCGTCGTCTGGAGGTTGATGAAGCGCTCGTAGTGCCCGAGGTCGAGGTCGGTCTCGGCGCCGTCGTCGGTGACGAAGACCTCGCCGTGCTGGAACGGGTTCATCGTGCCGGGGTCGACGTTGATGTACGGGTCCATCTTGAGGATGGTCACGTTCAAGCCGCGCGCCTCGAGCAGCGCACCCAGCGCGGCCGCGGTCAGGCCCTTGCCGAGTGAGCTCGCCACGCCGCCGGTCACGAAGATGAACTTGGTGTGCTTGTAGGCCATGGTCAGTCGCTCCGGTTTCGCCGGGAGGCTAAGCCGACCCGGCGAACGTGATGTCTCGCGCGACTTCGGCTTCCGAGCGCCTGAGGTAGGCGGCATCCAACGCTGGCGCGGCACGCGCATCGCGGCCGGCCTCGTCCCACGCCAAGGCGGCGAGCCACGCAACGTGTCGCGCGGCGCCCGCATGGAAAGCGGGCGGGACCGGGGATGCCACCCCGTGGACCTGGGCACCGGAGCCGAAGACGAGCACGTCTTCTGCAGCCGCGTGTGCCGCGGCCAAGGTCGCTTCGCACGTCCGGGCGCCCGGTGCAAGCATCACCTCGGGCGCGATTCCCGGGTTGCAACGGAAGAGCCCGCCGTAGACCTCGCCCTTCCGCGCGTCGATGAGCGGCAGCGCGACACCGCGCGGCACATGGCACGCCATGGCGGCGAGGCTGCACACCGGCCAGGCCGAGACCCCGGTGGCGACCTCGAGCGCCAGCGCGGTCGAGAGGCCGACGCGGATGCCGGTGAAGCTGCCCGGGCCGCGGCCGACGCCGACCAGCGCGAGGTCGGCCGGGCGCACCTCGTGGCGCGCCAGGACCTCGTCGATCATGGCCAGCACCATGTCGGTGTGGCGGCCGCCGCGGTGCGCGACCACCTCGTCGAGCAGCACCATGCCGCTCGCCGGCTGGCCGTCGGGCCAGACGAGCAGCGCCACCGACAGGTGGTCGCCGCCGGTCTCGAGGCCGAGGATGCGCTGGCCGGCGGGCACACCGGTGCGGGGCCGCTTGGCGGCGAGCGACGGAGGGGTGGAGGTCATGTCAGCCCGCGAACTTGGCGACGCCGTTCCGGATGACCAGGACCATCAGGACGACCACGAAGGCGAGCGAGGTGTAGACCGCGATCATGCGCGTGCGCAGGCTCACCGGCCGGCGCCGGATGCCCTCGAGCGCGAGGAAGAGGATCTGCCCGCCGTCGAGGATGGGGATGGGCAGGAGGTTCACGAGGCCGATGGAGATCGAGATGGCGCCGATGAGGCGGAGCAGCTGATCCCAGCCCTGCTCGGCCGCGCGCACGGCCATGCGGCCGATGTCGACCGGGCCGCCCAGGCCCTCGCCGATCGACACCTTGCCGGCGAAGAGGCCGCCCAACATCTTGAGCGTCTGCTCGATCGACTCACCGAAGCCGTGGCTCGTGTTGTAGAGCGCGAAGGCCAGCCGGTCGTCGTTGTCGACCTTCTCGTCGGCGGCCACGTCGAACTGCGTGACGATGCCGTGGATCCACTCCTTGGCCGTCTTGTCGAAGTCGTTGGGCCACGGCATGCGCACCACCTCGAGCGCCATCGGGGCCAGCACCACGCCGTCGCGCTTCACGACCAGCTTCATCGGGCCCTTGCCCTTCTGCGAGTCGGCGAAGGTCATCCACGAGTCGCAGCTGTGGTCGCCGAGCGAGACGATCTCGTCGCCCGGCTTCAAGCCGATGCGCTCGGCCGGCGAGCCGGGCACCGTGCGCCACACCACGCAGGCCGAGGCCACGAGGCCGCGCGCCGGGTCGTTCACGGCGGCCGGCAGCGTGACGTCCTTCACCGTGCCGGCGTCGACGCCGAACGGGCGGACCACGGCCGCGTCGTAGTGGATGAAGCTCACGCGCACGTCGCGGTCGGCGTGCGAGGTCAGCAAGGTCAGCATCTGCTTCACGCGCGTGACCGGCGTGCCGTCGACGGCGACCACGCGGTCCCACGGCGCGATGCCGGCCGCGGCCGCGGCCGAGCCGGTGGTGACGCCGACGATGGGCAGGGCGTAGCTGCCGGTGAGGCCGATGATGCCGACCTTCTTGGTGATGACGTCGGGGATGTAGACGCGCTCCTCGAGGGCGGGCGTCAGCGTGGCTTCCTTCGGCTGGCCGGTCACGTCGATCCAGGCGATGTGCGTCGGCTGCTCGTAGCGCGGCTGCAGCGCGGCCTGGATCTGCCACCAGTACTCGATCTTCTCGCCGTCGATCTCGGTGATGCGGTCGCCGGCGCGGATGCCGGCAGCGGCCGCCGGGTAGCCGTCGATGACGTCGGCCACGACGTTGCCGTCGACCTTCGAGACGGTGAGGCTCACCGCGAAGAAGAGGATGAGCGGCAGGATGAGGTTGAAGGCCGGGCCGGCCGCGACTGCCAGGAAGCGGCGCCAGATGGGCTTCTGGCCGAAGGCGACGTCCTTGGCCTCGTCGGGCACCGGGTCGCCCGGGTCGTAGCCCAGCATCTTGACGAAGCCGCCCACCGGGAGCAGCGCGATGGCGTACTCGGTCGGCGGCAGGTGCGGGTGCGTCTTCTTGCCCTTGAAGACGAAGAGGCGCGGGCCGAAGCCGATGGAGAACTCGACGACGTAGATGCCCATCCAGCGCGCCACGAGGAAGTGGCCGAGCTCGTGGACGAGGATGACGCCGCCGATGGTCAGCAGGATGGGAAGTATGTCGGCCAGGATGCCCACCGAGGCACCTTAGCAGCGCCGGCCGGGGGAGTCAGCGGTTTCGATGTAATAGGGTGTCAAGGCTCGGGCCCGAGCGCGTCGGCGGCGATGCCGTGGGCCCGGAGGACGGCCAGGAAGGCGGCGTCGGGCGGGGCCGAGAGCGCGAGCGGCGGGCGATCGGGCATGGGCAGGACCAGGCTCCGCGCGTGCAGCATGAGGCGCGGATAGGCCGCCTGCGCCGCGTGATCGCCGTAGCGCGGGTCGCCGGCGATGGGGTGGCCGACGGCATAGAAGTGGACGCGCAGCTGGTGGCGGCGACCGGTCGCGGGCCGGGCCAGGACGAGCGTGTGACCCGCGCCGACCCGCTCGGAGGAGCTGTCGGCGGCCGCGTGGGCGAGCGCCTGCCAGTGGGTGGTCGACGGCTTGCCGCGCGGGTCGACGCCCATCCGGCCGGAGCCGAACTCGTGGATGGGGTGGGCGATGGTGAAGGTCTGGCCCGGGTCGCCGGCGGCGAGGCCGACCAGCAGCGCCAGGTAGGCCTTGTCGACCTGGCGCCGCTCGAAGGCCAGCGACAAGTGGCGGTGCGCCTCGGCGGTGCGCGCGAAGACGAGCAGGCCCGAGACCTCCTTGTCGAGGCGGTGCACCACCCAAAGGCGCTCGCCGCGCGCGGCCTCGAGGGCGCGCTGCACGCTCGGCACGGCCAGGTCGCGCTCGGGGATGGCGGCGATGCCGACGGGCTTGTCGACCGCGACGATGCGTTCGTCGACGTAGAGCACGCGCGGGGTCAGGTCATCCATGGCGCGCGAGTAGGCCACATCCGTGCGCGCGTGGCATCAGCAGAAGCGCCGGGGCGCGCGACGAGCGACGCCCCGTCGCGGTCGAGCCGGTGGCGCGGCATGGGTGTCGCGTCGTGGCACAGGTGGCACAGGCGCGGCGCTCGAGGTCGGCGAATGGATTGGGGAGCGCGCGGCTCGCTCGACGGGAGCCGGCTGCGACGCTAGCTGTCGTCGCGTCCAGAAGGAAAGGAGGGGCGCGCATGTCCTTGCCGCGCGAGCGTCATCG
The DNA here is from genome assembly GCA_046351155.1 of Myxococcota bacterium. Taxonomy (GTDB): domain Bacteria; phylum Myxococcota_A; class UBA9042; order PHBI01; family PHBI01; genus JAXLYZ01. The sequence goes on along the minus strand of JAXLYZ010000012.1, from coordinate 67,864 downwards.
TTCCACGACCTACCTCGTCACGCGTCGCTGCGACGGACGCGAGCTCGGGCTCGTGCCCGGCGCGGAGCTGAACGCGGCCTTCGCGGTGGCGTTGTGCGACGCGGCCGAGCGGCATGGATGCGAGGTGGTCGCGCTCACGGTGCTGTCGAACCACTATCACATGGTCGTGCACGATCGGTGGGGCACCCTCTCGGAGCTCTTGCGCGACCTGCACGCGACGGTGGCGCGCTACTGCAACGTGACGCGCGGTCGACGGCACACGGCGTTCTGGGATCGCCAGCAGACGGACGCGGTCGAGCTCCACGACGCCGACGTCATCGTGGACGCCGTGGCGTACTGCCTGGCGAACGCGGTGCGGGCGGGGCTGGTCGAGACGCCCGAGGAGTGGCCGGGTCTGCGCACGCGTGTCGAGGACCTCGGCTTGTGGCGAGGTCCGGTGTTCGCGCGTCCGTCGGCGTTCTTTCGCGAGGCCGGACCGGTGTCGGAGATGGTGGAGCTGTGTACCGAGGTGCCACCGCTGGCGCTCGCGGCGTATGGCGCCGAGGGGTTCCGGGAGCGGGTGCGGGTGCGGTTGGCGGCGACGGTGGCCGCGAAGCAGGCCGAGATGAAGCGCCAGGGTCGGAGCTTCATGGGTCGGGCCGCGGTCCTTCGGCAGTCGCCGTCGTCGTCTCCGAAGACGCCCGACCAGCGCCAGGTCGGCCGACGGGCCACAGCGCGGCGGACGGTCGCGGCGCGCTCGCGCTGGCACGTGCAGGCGCTGGTCGCGCGCGTGAAGGCGTTCCGTGCGTGTCACGCCGAGGCGCTGGCGGCGTTCGCGCGCGGGATACGCGCGGCGCTCTTCCCGGCCGGCACGTGGCTCGCGTGGCGCCGCTACGGAGTGCGACGCTCGACCCGAAGCGACGGGCCCCAGTCCGTCGCCGCCGGATAGACCGCGCTCACGTCGCCGCCGCCGCTCCAATCACCGCTGACCTCGCCGCGCTCCTCGAACGCCTCGGCCCCGCTACGTCCAGAGCCCGCGCCGCCCAGTCACGAGCGCGTCTCACTCTCTCACTTCTCTTGGACGTTGATTCTGGTCGCCGTCACGAGCGCGTCTCACTCTCTCACTTCTCTTGGACGTTGATTCTGGTCGCCGTCGAGCTCGGGCAGATCGGCGAGCAGCGCGGCCAGCGTGCGCGCGTGCTCGGGCGGCAGCGAGGCCGCGCCGATCGCGTCGTAGAGCAGCGCGGCGGCCGTCGTCGCGACCGAGATCTCGCCGGCGCCGTCGCTGACCTGGCCGATCATGACCAGATCGTCGTCGGGCCCGAGCAGCGCCAGGTGGGTCGGCTCGGGGTCGAGCACGGCCGCGACGAAGGCGCCGTCGGCCGCCACCGTCGCGCTGCCGCGCGCGCTCACGACGGCGAGATCGGCCGCCGCGAGCGCGAGCCCTGGGGCAGGATCACCTGGCCGCGAGCGCCCGCGCCGGGGGACGCGCATCGTCGCCGCACGCATACGAGAAGGCGACGGCGAGCGTCGCGAGGCTGAGGATCCGCGTCATGCTCAGTCTCCGCAAAGCGACCGACGGACTTGACACAGCCGGGCGCGGCGCGCGAGCGTCCGCCGCCATGCCCGCGCCTCGCTGCCCCATCTGCCAGACCCCGCTCGTCGCTCCGATGCCGCATCGCCCCTTCTGCAGCGCGCGCTGCAAGCTGGTCGATCTCTCGAAGTGGCTGAGCGAGGAGTACCGCGTGCCCGGCCCGGCCATGGGCGACGGCGGCGCGATGGGCACTCCCCAAGAATCGGAGCTCGAATGAGGGCCGCCGTCCGACGCACCGGTCTCGCCTGCCTCGCCCTCCTGACCGGCTGCCCCTCGGGGCCCTCGCCGCTCCCCTCCGACGCGCCCCCCGGCAACGACCGGGTCGAGGTCCACATCGCCACGCCGCACCCTGAAGATCCTCCGCTGACGACCGGCGGCGGCAGCCTCCGGCCCGCCCTCGAGCACCATACGCTGGCGAACGGGCTCGACGTCTCCCTCGTGCCCGACCACGGCTCGCCGCTCGCCATCGTGCAGCTGTGGGCCAAGGTCGGCTCGGTCGACGAGCACGAGGCCGGTCCTCACGAGGACCACGGCATCACCGGGCTCTCGCACTTCTTCGAGCACCTGATGTTCCAGGGGACGGCGCGCTTCCCCAACTACGACGACGCGCTGACGCCGCTCGGCGCGCAGAACAACGCCTTCACCTACCAGGACTCGACGGCCTTCTGGGCCTACGCGCCGAAGCAGCACCTGCGGCTCCTGCTCGACATCGAGGCCGATCGCTTCCAGCACATCAAGGTCGACTTCACGCACCTCGAGCCCGAGCGCGAGGTGGTGAAGAACGAGCGCCGCCAGCGCACCGACTCCGACCCGGCCGAGCTCGCCGAGGAGCGCGCGACCAAGAACGCGTTCGACCACTCGACCTACAAGTGGGGCCCCATCGGCTGGATGACCGACCTCGACAGCATCACGCTCGAGGAGGCGCAGGCCTATCACACCGCCCACTACCACCCGGGCGGCGCGACCATGATCATCGCCGGCGACTTCGATCCGGCCGAGGTCATGCGCTGGGTCGACGAGCTGTGGGGCCCGATCCCGGCCAACCCGAACGCGACGCCGCCGACCACGACCGCGACGGCCGAGACCTGGGTCGGCCCGCGCACCGACCACGTCACGGTCGAGAGCCCGACCGCGACCGTGAGCTGGGCCATCCGCGTGCCGGCGCCGAAGGGCGCGACGCTGCGCGACTACGCCGCGCTCGAGCTCATCGACTACATCCTCACGGCGGGCAAGGCCGGGCGCCTGCAGAAGGAGCTGGTCTACGCCGAGCAGCCGAAGCTGTCATCGCTCGGCGCGAGCCTCATGCCGCTCCGGAACCCTTACGTCTACACCTGGCGCGCCGACCTCCTGCCCGGCGTGTCGGTGGGCTCGGTCGAGGCCGCGCTGTTCGCCGCGTTCAGGGCCATCGCCAAGGATGGCGTGACGCCCGACGAGCTCCAGCGCGCGGTGGCGAGCCTGCGCACCGACCTCGTGCATCGCCACCTGTCGAACTCCGATCGCGCCGAGGCCATCGGCTTCTCGCTGGCGTCGACGGGCGAGCCGTTCTCGCTCTTCGATCGCCTCGAGGCCTACGCCACCATCACGCCGGCCGAGCTCGAGGCGTGCGCCGCGCGCTGGCTCGTGCCCGAGGGCACCTCGCGCGTCGTGGTGGTCGCGCCGTCGCGCTACGTGGCGCTGGCCAAGGCCTGGGAGGCCGCCGGGCCGACCGGCGCCGCGGGCGCGGGCACGCCGCCCGGCCCGCTCGACGGCAGCGTCAGCGCCGCCGCGCAGTGGTTCGCCGACAGCCAGGACCTGGCCGTGAAGGTCGCCGACGCCGACCGCGAGGAGCGCGCCATCGCGCTCCTGGCCCAGCGCGGCGACGTGGCCAAGGCCAAGGCCGACGCCAAGGAGCGGTCGGCAATCGACAAGTACCTTTCGCAGAACGAGATGGGCACGACCAAGCGCCGGACGCGGCTGAAGGCGCTCCGGAAGGAGCTCGCCGCCACCGCCTTCGCGCTGTCGACGCGACAGAAGGCGCTGGCGCAGCAGGTCGCAGCCGTGGTGCGGAGGTCCGAGGTTTCGGCGCTCGGACCCAAGCTGGCGGCGGTGAAGCTCCTGCTCGACCCGCCCGAGAACCTGGCCGTGCCGCTGCCGCCGGCGACCGTCACGCCGGGCTCGGACGGCGCGCACGCGCTGGCGCTCCAGGTGCTGGCGAGCTGGGTGCTCGAGGCGCGCGGGCTGGCCAAGACGGCGCAGGACGCGCGCGCCTTCGTCTTGCGCGAGGCGCCGAAGTGGACCGGGCCCGACGTCCCCGAGGTGGTGAAGCTGGCCATGGGCCTCGCCCACGACACGTCGATCGAGGGGCTGCCGCTCGTCGACGTGCCGCTCCACACGCTGCGCCCGACCCCGCGGAGCACGCCATGAGCCTCACCGCGCTGGTCGCCGTCATGCTCGGCCCCACCCTCCTCGGCGCGCCCACGCCCGGTCCCGGCGGTACTCCCATGGCCCCACAGCCGCCTCCGAAGCTCCTCCCCGCGCCGCCGGCGAACCTCCCGGCGGCGAGCCGCTACGAGCTCCCGAACGGCCTCCGCGTGGTGCTCATCGAGAACCACGCCGCCCCCTGGCTCGAGGTCGAGCTCGGCTTCCGCGTCGGCTCGGCGTCGGACCCGGTCGGCAAGGAGGGCCTGGCGTCGCTCACCGGCGAGATGCTGACCGGCGGCATCCCGGGCCAGGACGAGCAGGCGCTGGCCGAGTCGCTGGCCCGCCTCGGCGCGACCATCGACGCCGAGGTCGAGACCGATCAGATCACCGTCTCGGGCCACGTGCTGACCATCGTGCCGGCCGACGCGCGCCGCTTCATGGAGCTCTTCGCCTCGGTCGCCCTCGACGCGACGCTGCCCGAGGACGTCCTGGCGCGCCAGAAGACGCTGCGCCTGGCCGGCATCCAGCGCCTGGTCGACAACCCCGAGGCGCTGGCCGACACCGCCATGCACGCCGCCTGCTTCGCCGGCCTGCCCGAGGCGCGGCCCACCTTCGGCACGCTGACGGCCATTCCCGCCATCACGCGCGACGACGTCGTCGGCTGGCGCGACCGCGCCTTCGTCGCGGCGCACGGCGTGCTGGTGGTGGCGGGCGCCATCGACAAGGAGGCCATGCTGGCCTGGATCGCCCAGCGCTTCGCCAAGGTCGGCGAAGGGGTCAGCTGCGAGCGCCAGGACGGCGCCCTGCCCGGTCGCTGCACGCGCCTCTCGAAGGGCGACGCGGCCAGCGATCCCCACGCCCTGGTGAACCCGATGGGGCTGCCGCGCGCCAAGCGCCGCGCCGAGGTCGAGCCGCCGCCCTCGATCGTGCTGGTGTCGATCGACGAGCCGATGGCGCAGATCCAGTGGCGCTACGGCGCGCCCAACCCGTTCGCGGTGACGCATCCCGACTGGGGCGCCTTCCGCCTCGGCACCCACGTGCTGGGCGGCGAGTTCAACTCGCGCCTGAACGCCATCCTGCGGGCGCGCGAGGGCCTCACCTACGGCGCCTACTTCGCCACCAACTTCGGCGGCTGGGACTCGTCGGCCATGTACATCACCACCGACGCGACGACGGATGCCCTGGCGCGCTCGATCGAGCTCGGCGTGGCCGAGTGGGAGCGCATGGCGGCCGAGCCGGTGCCGAAGCAGGAGCTCGAGGACACGCGCTCGACGCTCGTCAACGGCTTCCCGTTCCGCTTCGAGACGGTGTCGGACGTGCTCGGCCAGTACTCCTTCGTCGAGCTGGCGGACGTGCCGTGGAGCTGGCTCGGCACCTGGGTCGACGCCGTCCGGCGCTACGACGCCAAGGCCGTGCAGACCGCATTCCAGGCGGCCGAGGCGGCCTCGAACCCGCACCTGGTCGTGGTCGGCCCGCCGTCGCTCGCGCCGGTGCTGACGACGCTCGGCGCGAAGCTCGGGGGCAAGTCGGGGCCTTGGGCCGTGAAGGTCGTCCCGGTGCAGGACTTCCTGGCTCACGGGCTGGCTCACGGGCTGTGAGCGTGTCGATTCTCGAGCACGTCGTCTATCGCGACGCCGAGCTCGTGGTGGTCGACAAGCCGCCCGGCATCGTGTCCTGCGGGCCCGACCGCGACGGCCCCGAGGGCCCGCGCCACAGCGTCGAGTCGCTGCTCGTCGCGGCGCTCGGCGTTCGCCAGATCTGGGCCATCCACCAGCTCGATCGCGAGACCTCGGGGCTCAACCTGTTCGCGCTGAAGAAGGGCGCCGTGCAGGTCTGGGCCGAGCGCCTGAAGCTCGAAGGCGCCAAGCGCTACCTGGCGCTGACCCACGGCGTGCCGCGCCTCGGCCTGGTCACGGCCGCCATCGGCGAGCGCGTCGACCCGGCCACGGGCAAGACCTTTCCCGCCGTCGTGGCCGACGACGCGCCCGGCGCGCGCGCCGCCTCGTCGATCATCATGGACGCCCGCGCCAACGCCGACCTCTCCGCCGCGCTGGTGGAGATCCGGCCGCTCACCGGTCGCACCCACCAGGTCCGGCTGCACCTCGCGCACCTCGGCTGCCCGGTCCTGGGCGAGAAGATCCACGCCTCGCCGCCGTCCATGGCGCACGTCCGCCACGCCCTTCACGCGTGGCGCCTGGTGTTCGCCGACCGCACCTTCGAAGCCCCGCTGGCGGCCGACCTGAGAGCCCTGGGCGCCCGCTTCGGACTGTGCTAGGCGCAAGGGCATGGATGTCACGAAGACCGTTGCCCTCGTCACCGGCGGAGCCTCCGGGCTCGGCCATGCCACCGCCAAACGTCTCGTCGCCCAGGGCGCCAAGGTCGTCATCGCCGACCTGCCGCGCTCGAACGGTGCGGCCGCCGCCGCCGAGCTCGGCGAGAACGCGCGCTTCGCGCCGACCGACGTCACCTCCGAGGCCGACGTCACGGCCGCGGTCGCGATGGCCTACGACACCTTCGGCGGCCTGAACCTGGTCGTGAACTGCGCCGGCATCGCCATCGCGCAGCGCACGCTCACGAAGGAAGGCCCCCACCCGCTCGACGCCTTCAACAAGATCCTCACCGTCAACGTCGGCGGCACCTTCAACGTCATCCGCCTGGCCGCGCTGCGCATGCAGAACAACGCGCCCAACGACGGCGGCGAGCGCGGCGTCATCGTCAACACCGCGTCGGTCGCGGCCTACGATGGACAGATCGGCCAGGCCGCCTACAGCGCCAGCAAGGGCGCGGTCGTCGGCATGACGCTGCCCATCGCGCGCGACCTGTCGCGCGTCGGCATCCGCGTCTGCACCATCGCGCCCGGCCTCTTCAAGACGCCGATGCTGGCCGGCCTGCCCGAGGTGGTGCAGAACGAGCTCGCCAAGCACGTGCCGTTCCCGCAGCGCCTGGGCGACCCGGCCGAGTACGGCCAGCTGGTGCAGTCGATCCTCGAGAACGCCATGCTGAACGGCGAGGTCATCCGCCTCGACGGCGCGCTGCGCATGCCGCCGAAATGAAGTCGTCCCGTCGGACGGTTCAGGGCCAGACCGCCGGGAGAGCCGCATGATTCGACACCTCGTCCTCGCCGCGCTGGCCGCGGCCGCTGGCGTCCTCGCGGGCGCCGGGCCGGCCGCCGCCGACCTCGCGCCACCGCCGCCGTTCGTGACGCGACCGTTCCCGGACGCGGGCGTCCCCGACGGCGCCCGTAACGCGCTCGACGCGCTCGCGCGCGCCATGCGCACGAACGACGAGGCGCTGGCCCGGCAGGTCGTCGACCTGCGCGGCTGGGACGCGAACCTGGTCGGCGGCAGCGGCAACCCGCTGGCGTCCTTCTTCCGCCAGGGCGTGCGCAAGCGCTGGGTGCCGGTGCCGAGCTGGAAGGACGCCGCCTGGATCGACGCGCCGGCGGGGCAGCCGAGGACCGCGCTCATGGTGCCGGCGGCCATCGTGCAGACCGAGGACGGGCGCGAGAGCGACGCCGTCCACGTGCTCATCGTCAAGGTGCTTGACCAGTGGCGCGTGCTCGGGGCCGGCGAGGACGCGGCCCAGGTGCGGGCGCTCGGCGAGCGCTTCGTCGCCGCCCAGGACCTGGCACCGCCGGTGCCGTCCAAGTGACGCCGCTGTTCATCGCGCTCCTCCGGGTGGTGCCCTCGAAGCCGCCGACGGAGCGGCCGGCGCTCAAGCTCGGCGACGACGTGGTGCTGTCCGACGACCTCCGCGAGGTCGTGCGCGCCATCGCCCAGCGCTACCACGAGAAGACCAAGCGCACGCTGGAGATCACGAGCGGCGTGCGCTCGCCCGAGCGCCAGGCGGGCGCCATGTACACGAAGCTGGTGGTCGGCGGCTCGCTCGCCATCTACAAGCGCCAGGCGCTGACGACGCCGATCCTCAAGGCGTACCGCGACGGCCGCAAGAAGAAGCACAAGAAGGAGGAGATCGTGAAGGCGATGGCCGCGGTCATCGCCGACCAGGTCGCGCACGGCGACTTCATCTCGCGCCACCTGAAGGGCCGCGCCTTCGACGCGCGTCTCCACGGCCTCACCGGCAAGCAGCGCCAGGCCTTCCTGGCCGCAGCCAAGGAGGTGGGCGGCGTGCGCGTGCTCATCGAGCGCCACCCGCCGCACTTCCACGTCGAGCTCCTGCCGAAGCCCGAGCCGGCACCGGGCGGCCCCGACGGCAAGCCGGACGAGAAGCCCGACGAGGGCCCCGACATCGACGAGGGTGAGCGCTAGGGCCCCACGCGCCATGGGACGTCTGCTCCGAGGGGTCTGGCCCGATTGACACTCTCGTCGGCCTTGGCAAGGATGCGCCGGGTTCGCCGCGACGCATCGAGGCCCATGCTCCCACTGCTCCACGCTACGCGCATGCGGCTCGCGACCTCGGTCGCGGCGCTCGGGCTGCGCGCCGGTGGCGGCGACCGCGCTGCTCGGCGGCGCCTGTAGCGCGAGCAACGACGACCGCAAGCGCGCCGTGAAGGACGTCGTGGCCGAGAGCGTCGGGCACCAGGCGGCCATGCTCGGCATCCTCGAGGCCCACAAGGACGACCGCGCGCAGGCGCTGGCGCTGCTCGATGCCTACCTCCAGGCCAACGGCCCGAGCCTCGACCGCATCGCCCATCAGCGCGCGCTGCTCGAGAGCGACATGGCCGCCATGGCCGACGCCATGAAGACCTACGGCGCGGCGCTCGGGCAGAACCTCGAGCGCCGGCAGCGCCTCGAGACCGATCGGCCCGAGCTCATGGCCGACCCGCAGGTGCGCGCCGCGCTGGCGCGGCTCGATGCGCTCTGAGCCCATGAGGCTGGGGCGGCGCGTCGCGCTGGCGGCGCTCGCCGTCCTGGTCGCCGGGCTCGGCGCCTGCAGTAAGTCCGACCCGCGCGCGCAGCTCGGGGCCCTACAGGACGAAGCGCTTGCGCTGGCAACGCGCCTCGCCGACGACCCGAGCCAGGCCGGCGAGGCGCTCACCGCCTTCGTCGACGACCACGGCGCCGAGCTCGCCGCCATCCGTCAGGAGCTCGTGGCGCTCCAGTCGGACGACCCGAAGCGCGGCGAGCTCGCGATGGCCCAGGTCATTGCCCGCCGCGACGAGGTGTTCGTGCGCTGGTCGGCGCTCGTGCGCGACCACCCGGGGCTGGCGCGCGAGCCGCGCGCGCTGCGCGCCATGCGCCGGCTGCTGCAGTAGCCCCGCACCCGCGGGACGCGCGGCCGGGCCTCGGGCGCTCAGGGCGCGACGACGAGCTTGCCGGCCTTGGCCGGGTCGTAGGGCTGGCTGCCGGCCTCGTCGCACAGCACCCAGTGCGCCCCGCCGTCGAGGCTGCCGCGCCAGGCCCAGTCGAAGGTGCCCGACGCCGACGGCGTCAGGGTGGCCTTGTGCTCGTCGTTGTTCTTCTGGCCGAAGCCGTTGTCGAGGTAGCCGTTGAAGGCGCCAGCCGTCCAGGTCCAGCTGGCGTCGGGGGTCGAGCCGACCGGGCCGAAGCCGACCGCGGTCGTCAGCGCCGGCAGGTGCGAGCCGCTCTCGCCGGTGACGCCGGCCTCGTAGAAGGCGCCGTAGAGGTCGACCGGCGATCCCGCGCTCACGCTGACGTCGTCGACCGGCCACTGGATCTTGCAGAAATCGACGCGCGGCGCGGCCACCACCACGCGCGTGGCCTGGTCGGGCTGGTAGCCGTCCTCGCTGCCGTTGCGGTCGCAGAGGCGCCAGGCCGAGCTCGACGCGAGCGCGGCGCGCGCCGCGATGGCGACCGTGCCCTCGGCCGCCGGCGCGGCCAGCGTCGCGCCCCAGACGTCGTCGTTGTCGACGCTCCGGCCGAAGGTCGCCGCGGTCCAGGTCCAGGCGTCGGACGGCGTCGTGCCGACCGGGCCGATGCCGATCTCGGCCTTCAGCGCCGTGCCCGCCTGCGGCGTCACGCCGGCCTCGTAGATGCGCACCTCGACGAGGCCAGTGGTCGCGCTGGGGGCGAGGCTCAGCTGCTCGGCCGACAAGAGCTGGCACCAGTCGACCTCGGACGGCGCCGCCGCCGTCACCGTGACCGCGGCCGCGTCGCCGCGCGCGAAGCCGTCGGGCGTGCCGGTGGCGTCGACGTCGACCGCGTCGCCGCCGTCGAGCGCGACGCGGGCCACGACCTGCCACGCGCCGACCGCGAGGTCGCTCGGCAGCGTCGCGGCGTAGACGTCGTTGTCGAGCGTGCCGAGCCCGTCGGCGTCGCGCGCGTAGGTCGCATCGATCCAGGTGAAGCTCGCGAGGTCGGCGTCGGGCGCGCCGTAGCCCACGCGCACGGCGATGCCGGCGGCCTGGCCCGCGCCCGGCGTGCGGCCCGCCTCGTAGACCGTGACCTCGAGCGTGGCCGGGGTCTCGCCGGCGGCCCAGCTCGCGCTGGCCGGCGACAGCGTGGCGTAGTCGATGCTGTCGACCGGCGGCTCCGCCACCGTGAGCTGGCCGGCGTCGCTCACGGCGAAGCCGTCGTCGGCGCCGCCCTTGTCGCAGTAGACCCAGTCGGCCGCGCCCTCCTGGTCGAGGCGGAAGCGATAGGCGTAGCGCCAGGCGCCGACGGCGGGAGCAGCGAAGCTCGCCTCGAACTCGTCGTCGTTGCCGTTGTCGCGCGCGTAGGCGGCCGGCGTCCAGGTCCAGTCGGCGACCGCGTCGGCCTCCTTGCCGAAGCCGAGCTCGCCGACGATGGGGTAGCTCGCGTCGTCACCGCTCAGCACGTCGCTCACGCCGGCCTCGTAGACGCGCCCGACGACCACGCCCACGGGCGCGTCGGGAGCGGCCGCGAGCGCCGGCGGCGACTCGAGCCGACACCAGTCGACGGCGGCCGGCGCGGGCACCACCACGTCGAGCGCGCCGGCGTCGGCGAGGTCGAAGCCGTCGTCGGTGCCGTCCTTGTCGGCGTAGACCCAGTCGCCGCCCGTCACGCGGAAGCGGAACGCGAAGGCGTAGGCGCCCTCGCTGGCGGGCAGCGTCAGCGCGGCCAGGTACTCGTCGTTGGCGTCGGCGTCCACGTTGAAGGTGGCCGCGCTCCAGCTCCAAGTCTCGACCGCGCCGCTGCCGACGCCGGCCTCGGCCTCGACGCCCGCGCCCTGCCCCGCGCCCTCCGTGACGCCGGCCACGTAGACGCGGCCGTACACCGTCAGCGTCGAGCCGGGCGCGCCGCGGTGGTCGGCCGGGTACTGCAGGATGGCCCAGCCAATGGTCGGCGGCCCGGTGTCGGGCGCGCTGTCGGTGGCGACGGCGCTGTCGGTGGCGGTCGTGGTGGGGCTCGAGTCGGTGGCGGTGGTGACATGGCTGTCGCCGCTGGTCGCGTCGGTGGCGACCGAGGTGTCGCCCGTCGTCGCGTCGGCGAGGCCGCCCGAGCCCGAGTCGCTGCAGGCCGAGGGGGCGATGGTCGCGAGGCCGATGACGATAGCGGGAAGCGCGCGCATGGGCGGCAGTGTATCATGCGCCGATGCTGCGGAACCTCATCGCCTGCTCGTTCGTGGCCGCCGGCTGCGGAGCCGCGTCGGCCGCCGCGCCGCGCCCGGCGCCCGACCCGCTGGTCATCCACGGCCGCGTCGCGAAGCCCCAGTTCTTCGTGGTCGTGTCGCGCGCGGCGACCGACCTGCCGCTGCCCGGCGCCGACCCGGCGCTCGCCCAGGCGCTGGCCGACGAGGCCAAGGCGCGCGACGACGAGCGCCACTGGGCGAGCACGAGCCACGCCTCGCCGGGCGGCCCCGACATCGTCGCCGCCATCGCGCGCGCCCACGCCGCGCTCCTCGACGCGCGCCAGCGGGCGCTGGCCCTCCTACCCGCGACCCCGGCCGACCCGACGGCGGCGCTCGTGCGAGGGCGCCTCATGATCGACGACGCGAGCGAGCGCCTCAGCATTGCCTACGACGCCTGGGAGCGGCAGGTCGCGCACTGGTGCGAGGGGCTCGCCCCCAACGACGACTGCGCGCCGACGCCGCCCGAGCCGGTCGCCGACCTGGGCCCGGCCGTCGCGCTGCTCGAGCGCGCCCTCGATGCGAAGCCCGCCAAGGCCGTCGAGAGCCGCCTGGCCTACCTCCTCGCCTTCGCCCGCGGCGAAGCGCTCGCGGCCGTCGACGCGACCGTGGCCGACGTGGTGCGCAAGCTGTACGAGCGCGCGCTGCGCGCCGAGCCCGGGCCGCTGGCCGGCGAGCTCCACCTGCGCCTCGGCATGCTGGCCGACGATCGCCAGGACCTCTCCGGCGCCATCGCCCACTACGACGCCGTCGACACCGCGCCCTACGCCGACATGGCCGCGGCCATGGCCATCCGCGACGCGGTCGGCCTCGGCCGCTGCCCGGACGCGGCCGCGCGCGCCGAGCGCTGGCGCCAGCGCGCCGCCGACACCCAGACGCTCGGCGCCGACATCGCCGAGCTCATCGCCCAATGTGGAGATGCCCCATGACCTCGTCCTCGCTGGTCCTCCTCCTCGCGGCCTCGGCCATCGCCCATGGCGCGTGCGGCGACAGCGCCGGCTCCGCCAGCGACACCGCCGCGAGCGACACCAGCGCCAGCGACGCCACCGCCGACGCCACCACCGGCGACAGCGCGACGTCGGTCGACGCCGGGGTCGACCTCGTCGACGGCCGCTCCGCGCAAGGCGTCTACCTCTGCTGCGCGCCGGGCGAGGCGCGCGCCGACTGCTGCCCGCCCGACACGCTGCCCGACCCGGAGCACAACCGCTCGGCCACCTGCTTCCAGTACGGCGGCGTCGTCGGCGCGTGCGTCGACGAGGGCGGCCAGCTCGAGGCCAAGGACATCTGCTCGACCTGCTGCCCCGGCCTCACCCGCGTCGACTCGACGGCCCCGGCCAGCGACGGCACCTGCCAGGAGACCGCGCCGCCCAGCGTCTTCTTCTGCGCCGCCTGCGGCGACGGCACCTGCGGCACGGGCGAGAACCGCTGCAACTGCACCGCCGACTGCCCCACGAACTGACGCCCGCCGAAGGCTCCGGCGCGCGCGGGCGTCAGTCGCGGCCGGCGAAGAAGCGGTCGACCAGCGTCGTGAGGTCGCCCACCAGCTGCTGGCCGACGAAGGCCAGCGCGTCGGGCTCGCGCTCGTGGTCGTACTGGAGGACGGCCGCGACGCCGACGGTGCTCGCCTGCGCGTGCTCGAGGTCGTCGCGCGCGGCCAGCGTCGAGCGCGCGTCGACGTCCCAGCGATAGCGCCCCGACAGCTGCGAGAAGAAGGCCGCCCGCGCCTCGACGAGCAGCACGTACGGCGCGTCCGGCGCGGCCGCGGCCCGCGCCGCCAGCCGCGCCGCGGTGGTCGGCAGGCTGGCCACGCGCGCGGCCAGCGCCGCGTCACCGAGCGTCTGCGGCACGAGGTTCCGCTCGCGCAGCGCGCCCTCGATGCGCGCCCCCACGGCGCTCGGCACGTCGCTCGGCTGGCCGTCGGCGCCCTCGAGCCACACGTAGGCGGCGATGGCCGTCGGCTGCGCCAGCCGCTCGGGCGCGCGCGCGCCGATGCAGGCCGAGCCCGCCAGAGCCACGGCCAGCGCGCACGCGACCAGGGTCCGAGCCGGCGTCAGAACCATGCCTCGACCTCCAGCGCGATGAGGTGGTGCCAGCGCTGGTTGGGGGCGCCGTAGACGTTGAACTGGTCGAGGCTCTCGACCAGGCTGTTGCCGAAGGCGTTGATCTGGCTCGACCACTGGAGCCCGTAGAGGAGCCGGAACGACGGCCGCGTGAAGACGCCGAGGCCGAGCGGCGAGAGCACCGGCCCGACCTTCAGCTGCCACGTGTCGCGCGTGTCGGAGTCGCCGTACTCGAGCCCGCGCGGGTCGGAGAGGCCGTCCTGGCCGGTGAAGATCGAGTCGGCGTAGCGGCGGTAGGCGTTGCCGTTCTCGGACTTCTCGCGCGCCAGCGACGTCTCGAGGAGGAAATGCAACTCGTTGGTTGCATAAGCCTGCAGCCGCACGATGGCCGAGCCGTACCAGCGGTCGTCGTCGCTCGGCACCACGCCGTCGTTGTCCTCGTCCCAGTCCGAGCCGTAGAGCAGGCCGATGACCACATCGAGGCGGTTCTCGACGAGCGTCAGCTGCGCCTCGTCGCCGATCTGGAAGCTGTAGCGCTGGTCGGTGAGGTCGTGGGTGTGGATGACGAAGTCGCGCGGCACGCCCTCGACGTCGAAGGTCTCGGTGACGAACTGCTCGGCCGGCTTCTTCGCGACCTTGGCGAAGAGGTTGTTCCAGCGCAGCGGGCCGGCGCCGAAGCCGAGGTAGAAGATGGCCTTCCAGGCGAGGTTCGAGCGCGGCTCGGGCTTCGGGAACTGGTCGAGCTCGCCGGGGTTCTGGGCGGCGAACGCCTCGACCACCTCGCCGCGCACGTAGTCCTCGTAGCCGACGCCGGGCGTGGCGTGCGGCGCGAAGCGGTTGCCGCGGATCTGCGGCTCGCCCACGAGCTGTCCGCCGACGCCGACCTGGGCGTGGCGCCCGAGCGAGAGCCGGAGCCACGAGCCGGCCGTGAGCGCGCTGTCGTAGCGCTCGCCGCGCAGGAGGTAGCCCGAGTCGCCGACGCCCACCAGCAGGTCGACGGCGCCCGCCTGGTAGCGCGCCGACAGGCCGACCGTCTCGTAGAAGAGCTCGGCCGGGCGCAGGTCGTAGAGGCCGAGGTCGCCCATCCAGCTGTCGAGCGTGCCGATCTGCCAGGTCACGTTCTCGAGCAGCACGTTGCCGGCGCGCGCGTAGAGCTGCGACAGGCGGAACTGCGACAGGCTGCCGTTCCGGCTGTCGGCGCCCTGCACGCTGCCGCCCTCGATGCGCGCGTGCACGCTGGTCCACGCCGCGTGCGCGTCCGCCGTCTGCGGCAGGAGCTCGAGCTTCAGCTCGAGCGCCGCGTACGGGCCCTCGTTCAAGAGGCGCCCGTAGAGGTTCCAGTAGCCGAGGCGACCGTCGCCGCCCTGCAGGTCGGGCCGCGTCATGATGCGCAGGTAGCCGCCGGCCGAGAAGCGGTCGTGCGGCGCCTCCGCGCGCGCGATGCCCGTCACGCCCGCGATGATCGCCAGCGCGGCGACCCCACCCAGACGACGCATGACGCGAGGGCTCGACACGCGGCCAGCATACGCCCGTCGCCGGCGCCCTGCCAGCCGCCGCGGCCCGCCACGTGCGCGCGCATCGGTGTTCGAGGTTGCCGTTCCGCCCACGGAGAGTACGCTGCCGCTGCGGCCCGATCAGCCAAGGACCGAAGGAGGCGGAGATGAAGCTCCATGCTGTGGTGCTCGGCGCGCTTGCGTTCGGGATCGGCGGCGGTGCGTGCGGCGGCAAGGGCGCCGTCTCACTGACCGGCAAGGCGCAGGAGAAGTGGACGACGCTGTGCGTGACGTGTCACGGCGACACCGGGCACGGCGACGGTCCGAACGCCAAGACGCTCAAGGTGAAGCCGCGCTCGTTCGCCGACGCCGCCTGGCAGGACTCGGTCGACGACGCGCACATCCGCAAGATCATCCTCGAGGGCGGCGCCGCGGTCGGCAAGAGCGACCTCATGCCGGCCAACCCCGACCTGGTCGGCAAGGACGAGGCCGTGCTCCAGCTCATCGCCAAGGTGCGCAGCTTCAAGCCCTGAGCGCGGCCGCGACCCCGAGGGAGCGACAGCGCCCGCGTCGTCGCATATGCTCGGCGCATGACCCTGAGCCCCGACCTCGAGCGCCAGACCTCCTTCTCGACGCCGCAGAAGATCTATCTCTGGCTCTCGGCGCTCTTCGTCGCGTCGCTGCTCGTGGCCGACGTGCTCGGCGTGAAGCTCTTCCGCATCCCGCTCGGCTTCTCGTTCGGCGTGCCCTGGCAGGACGAGCCCATCGACGCCATCCAGCACACCTGCGGCATGCTGACCTTCCCGCTGACCTTCCTCCTGACCGACCTCATCAACGAGTTCTACGGCAAGCGCGCCGCGCGCCGCCTGGTCTGGATCGGCTTCGCCGCCGGCGGCTTCGCCTTCCTGGTCATGAACGTCGCGCTGGCCATGCCGCACTGGAACGTCCCCTTCAACATCGACTCGAAGTCGTTCGAGGACGTCTTCTCCAACTCGCGCATCATGTACGTGGCGTCGCTGGCCGCCTACCTCATCGGCAGCCTGTCCGACATCGCCATCTTCGGCTGGTTGAAGCGCATCACCGGCGGCAAGCGCGTGTGGCTCCGCGCCACCGGCTCGACCGTCATCAGCCAGGCCATCGACAGCTTCGTCGTCACCTGGCTCGCCTTCTCGGTCGGCCGCACCGTCATCGCGTCGGACCTCCCGGCCATGCCCTTCGGCGAGGTCCTGAAGACCGCCGCCACCGGCTACATGCTGAAGTTCCTCATCGCCATCCTGCTGACGCCCATCGTCTACCTCGGACGCTGGGTCATGAGCCGGAAGTTCGGCATGCAGCCGCTGCCGGTCGACGCCGCGCCCGAGCCGGCGCTGGCCAAGAGCTGAGCCAGCTCAGGCGTTCACGCCCGCAGCGCGCCGCCGCCCGAGGCCGATGACGCCGAGCAGGCCCAGCGCCGCGAGCCCGCCGTCGGCGCCGCCGCCGGCGCAGCCGTTGCCGCTGTCGCCGTCGTCGCCCGACTCGAAGGACGAGAGCGGCACGTCGGTGTAGAGCTCGCAGATGCCGGCCTCGTCGTCGGGCGCCAGCGTGCGCGCCTGGGTGGCGCCGTCGGCCGTGCGCGAGTAGCTCGCGAACATGGTGGCGGTCGGGTCGAGCGAGTGGTCGAGGCCGAAGTAGTGGCCGACCTCGTGGGTCAGCATCGACTGGAAGTCGACCTCGTCGGCGCCGGGCGTGCCGTCGGTCGAGAACTTGAAGCCGCCGTCGTTGATCTCGATGTCGGCGTCGACGATCTCGCCGGTCTTCGTGTTGTGCGCGATCTTGGTGATGGCGATCCACGTCGGCGAGTTGCCGAGGCCGCCGTCGGCCTTGGCCGCGACCCACTTGGCCTGCGAGTGGATGAACACGATGACGTTGTCGGGCGGGTCGGAGAGCTTGCCCGGCGCCGTCCCCTGTTGTGCGTCCGAGGTGCCCATGTAGACGACGTCCGGCACCTTGCCGCAGGCGGTGTTGATCCACGCGTCGAAGGACTGCTCGGCCAGGCCCAGCAGGTCGGCGGCCGGGAAGTCGTCGGGCTCGGTCGTGGACAGGCGGAACTCGAGGTTGCGGCGGAACCAGCGCAGCGGCGCGTCGGAGTCCTGCGCCTTGTAGAAGACGTACGCGCTCGCCGTGTCCGCCGCGAGGCCGAGGAGGGAGGTCGTGGCCAGGGTGGCGAGGGCGAGACGGCTTCGGCTGTGCATGGAGCTCCTCACGAACACTTCAGCGGGACTCTAGCGTGAGCCGCAGGCGGGTTGCCAGCCGCGGCCGGCCGCGATGTAGCCGCGCGCCCGCGCCGCCACAGCCACAGCGCCAGGCCGAGGCCGCCGAGGCCCGCCTCGGGGGCGGCCGCGCAGCCCTCGACCAGGCGCCCGGACAGGTGGTCGGGCACGTCGGCGTAGATGGCGCAGAGCCCGGCGCGGTCGTCGTCCGACAGCGTGCGCGCGCCGGTCGGGTCCTCGTTGGTGTACGTCGCGAACATGGTCGCGTCGCGCTGGTCGGAGTGCTCGAGGCCGAGCGCGTGGCCGACCTCGTGGGTCATGGTCGAGACGAGGTCGACCTCGCCCGAGGCGAAGCCGCCGATCGTGAGGCGCCAGCGCGCGTCGTTGACGGCGATGTCGGCGTCGACGATCTCGCCGGTCTTGTCGTTGCTGGCGATGAACGTCACCGCGATCTCGTTCGTGCCGCGCCCGAGCGCGTCCCACTCGCCGGCCGTGCGCACGAAGATGACCAGGTTGTCGGGCGGCGCGCGCAGGGTCTTCGGCGGCGTGATGGCCAGGTCTCGGTGGCCCCGCCGTAGACCGCGCTCGGCACGCCGTCATAGCCGGCGTGCGACCAGGCGTCCCAGCCGGTCTGCACGATGGCCGCCGCCACCGACCGACAGCTCCTCGGGCGGGATGGCGCCGAAGTGGTAGGCGATGGGCGCCGCGCGCGCGAACCAGCGCACGGGCAGTCCCGACGTCGTCGTCGGCGCATTCCAGGCCGCCGCCGTACTTGCCGCAGCGCTGGCGAGCACCAGCGCCAGAAGCCCACCACACAGAGATCTCACTCGGGCAACCCAACCCCGTCGGCCACACCGGCACACATCCGGAAGCCACTGGTGATCGCCAAGACCACCGACTCGACCGTGGTCGTATCCTTGCAGAAGGTGCCCGGCGGTGTCACGCCGTCTGCGAGCATCTCGGCCCGCTGTACCAGATCGCGGATGCTGAAGCCGGCGCACGCGCCCGTCGTGATCATCAGATCGCCGAACGGCACGCCGTGCGGCGCGGGCAGGACGCCGGCGTCGGAGAGCGCCACCGACAGATCGAGCGCGATGCCGCGCGACACGAAGCGGTTGCCCGACGCCGTGCCGGGGTTGCAGAGGTCGACCACCGCCGACGAGAAGACGCCCGTCGTCGGCAGGAAGTTGACGATGGCGTCGGCCGTCGAGAACGCGTAGCGCCGCATGGTCGAGAAGCCGAAGGCGTAGACCTTCTGGCTCGTGCAGGTCGGCGTCTCGATGGCGATCTTGGCGTAGTTGGCGGCCAGGCGGCAGGCGATGTCGTTCGGGCTGTTGGCCGGGCAGGCCGCGCCGTAGTCGGCGTCCGAGTAGGTGCAGTAGTCGCCGACGGCGATGTCCATGCACTGCGTCGTGTCCGAGCCCGGCGCGCAGGCGCCGCCGGCGCAGAGGTCGGGCCGCTGGCAGTACTCGTGGTCGAGCGTCGCGCGCAGGACGCCGCTGCCGGTCTTGCCGTTCCGCGTCCAGCGCAGCGGCCACGACGCGCCGTAGAGGTAGTTGCGCCCGTTGGCGCGCCAGCCGGCCTGGAGCGGCAGGCTCGACAGCGTCGGGTCGACCGCCAGCGCCACCGTCTCGCTGCCGCCGGTGAGCCGGGTCAGCGTGGCGCCGACCTTGGGCGTCCAGTAGCGCCAGTGGTCGGTCCAGGCCGTCGTCTGCGAGCCGGTCGGGAGCTCCTTGTACGGGCTCGCGCCCTGGCCGGCCGGGCCCTCGCCCTTGTAGGTGAGCTCGATCGAGATGGCCCAGTCGGCGCCGCCCGCCGTGAGCGTGCCGCGGAAGTAGGCGGTCGTCGCCGAGACCTGGACGAAGCGCACCTGCGACTTGGCCGTCATGACCACGCGCTGGTTGTTCTCGAAGGCGGTGAGGTCGAGCACGCCGGTCGGCGGCACGGTCGTGAACAAGGCCGGGTCGGGCACGGCGTCGAGCGCCTTCCAGCCCGTGACGATGCTGGTCTCGGGGAACGGGCAGCCGGTGCAGGCGTCGCCGTCCTCGCAGCTGGTGTTGTCGGCGAGCCCGGTGTGCTTGCACGCGCCGGTCGACGATACGCAGGTGTCGAGCGTGCAGCCGTTGTTGTCGCCGCAGTTCTTGGGCGTGCCGGTGACGCACACACCGGCCTGGCAGGTGTCGCCGACCGTGCACAGGTCGCCGTCCTCGCAGGCGCCGCTGCGCACGGTGTGGATGCAGCCGGTCTGGGTGCAGGTGTCGTCGGTGCAAGGGTTCTGGTCGTCGCAGTCGAGCGGCGCCTGGCCGGTGCAGACGCCCGACAGGCAGGTGTCGCCGGACGTGCAGGCGTCGTGATCGTCGCACGGGACCTGGCTCCGCGGCAGCGTCTGGCAGCCGACGCCGTCGCGGCAGAAGTCGAGCGTGCAGTCGTTCTTGTCGTCGCACACGCGCGCCGGACCCTTCTGGCACACGCCGGCCGAGCAGGTGCCGTCGAGGGTGCACGGATCGTTGTCGTCGCAGGTGCCGGTGATGGGCGGGTGCTGGCAGCCGACGCCGCCGAGGCAGGTGTCGCGCGTGCAGACGTTGCCGTCGTCGCACGACACCGGCGTCTGCTGCACGCACTGCCCGAGCTGGCACACGCCCGGCGTCGTGCACGGGTCGCCGTCGTCGCAGCCGCCGGCGTTCAGCGCCGAGTGCATGCAGCCGCGCGCCGGGTCGCAGGCGTCGGTGGTGCACGGGTTGTGATCGTCGCAGTCGATGGCCGGACCGGCGTGGCAGTCGCCGGCGTCGCAGGTGTCGGGGCCGTTGCACTGGTTGCCGTCGTCGCAGCTGCCCGAGCGCGGCAGGTGCACGCAGCCCTGGCCGGGCAGGCAGGTCGAGTCGGTGCACTGCTTGCCGTCGTCGCACACGGTGGCCGACTTCGGCACGCACACGCCGCTCTGGCAGGAGTCGCCCGACGAGCACGGGTCGCCGTCGCTGCACTGGGTGTCGTTGCTGACGGGCGTGTGCTTGCAGCCGGTCACGGCGTCGCACGAGTCGGCGGTGCAGGGGTTGTCGTCGTTGCAGTCGAGGAAGGCCGTCGCCGTGCAGGTGCCGCCGAGGCAGGTCGAGGCGGTCGAGCACACGGTGTTGTCGGTGCACGCGCCGGTCTTCGGCGGGAAATAACAACCGAGTTGTGCATCGCAGCGGTCGTCGGTGCACTCGTTGTTGTCGCCGCACACCAGCGCGCGCCCGGCGTGGCAGCTGCCGCCGCCGCAGGTGTCGCCGATGGTGCAGGCGCTGCCGTCCTCGCACGGCGTCGTGCTCGGCGCCGGGTCGTGCACGCAGCCGCCGGCCACGTTGGCGTCGCAGCGATCGATGGTGCACGGGTTGTGATCGTCGCAGTCCTTGGTGCCCGCGCCGGCGCACTGGCCCTGCGCGCAGGTGTCGCCGGTGGTGCAGACGTTCTTGTCGTCGCAGGCGGTGGGGGCGGTGACGTTGCCGTGGACGCAGCCCGTGAGCGGGTTGCAGGCGTCGGTCGTGCACACGTTGAGGTCGTCGCAGTCGATGTTGGCGCCGGCCTGGCACACGCCGCCGATGCACTCGTCGTCGACGGTGCAGGCGTCGTGGCCGTCGCACTTGCTGCGGTTCGGCTTGGGGATGGCCTGGCAGCCGATCTCGATCGCAGAAGGCGTCGACGCACGGGCCGCTCTCGCCGCACTTGGTCGGGCCGCCGCCCTGGCACACGCCGGTGGCGCAGGTCTCGCCCTCGGTGCAGGCGTTGCCGTCGTCGCAGGCGCCGAAGTAGGGCGTGTGGGTGCAGCCGTCGTCGGGCGTGCAGCCGTCGGTCGTGCACGGGTCGCCGTCGTCGCAGGCCTCGATGTCGCCCGGCAGGCACTGGAACGGGCGGCACACGACCTGGGCCGTGGCCGACGCGCTGAGCGGGCTGCGGTCGTCGTGGAAGTCGAGGATGACGTCGTTCTTGAGATCCGCGATGCACAGCGTGGAGCCCGGATCGCACGTCACGTGCTGGCCGCAGGACACGTCGCCGGCCACCTTCACGACGCTCTCGGTGCCGGGCAGCCCGGTGGCGGCGACGGCGAAGACGATGGGCGTGCCGGGCAGGATCGGCACCGCCGTCTGGGTCGGTGTCACGTTGGGCGAGAGCGAGGTGGCGCGGAAGCCGTTGAGCTCGACCCAGTCGACCTTCGGCTTCTGCAGCGCCTCGGTGAGGTCGACCAGCGAGGCCTCGGGCGTGGCGTAGGCCGAGAAGTCGAAGCCGTTGCAGGCGCGGATGGCGCGCGTGCTGCCGCCCTCGTCGACGCAGCCCTGGCGATCGAGCTCGTCGCTCACCGCCCACTGCACGCACGCCTGGAGCCGCACCTCGTCGCCGGGCAGCACGATGCCGGCGCCGAGATCGTAGACCGCGTCCATCTGCAGGACGACGTCCTCGCCGTAGGCCAGGTCGTCGATGAGCGTCTCGGCGCCGGGCGCGACGGTGTTGCCGGACTCGTCGCGGATGGTCACGGCGAGGTCGGCCGAGCCCACGAAGGGGCAGCCGCAGTGCGGGTCGGCGTCGCCGACGAGCGCGCTGGCGACGGTCGTGAAGCCCTCCTGGCCGGGCGACTTCTTCTGCAGGCTGGCGACGATGCCGCGGATCTGCGTGCCCTGCGGCATGAGGCCGGTGAGCGTGACCAGCGTCGTCATGCCGAGGACGTAGCGCGTCTGGCCCTCGACGATCTTGATGGTGTAGGCGACCGCCTGGCGGTTCGGCTGCTCCAGCACGTCGTCGTCGATGACCTTGGTCAGCGAGAAGGCGGTGCGCGCCTCGCACGAGCTCGCGTCCTCGCCCAGCACGCGCTGGCAGATGCCGAGCTGCGCGCGGTTGTCGACGTCGCCGTCGAGGCCGTCGTCGGCGCGGCTCGCGCGCGTCGCACCGAGCCCGATGACGGTCGTCAGGGCGAGGCGGAGCGCGGTCTGGAGCTTGGTCATCAAGGGGGTTTACGATTCTCGCGGGGTCGGATCCGGCGGGGGCCGGATCGGGGTTCGTTCAAGGCGTCGGGACGAGCGCGGTCGGGGCACCGCAGCGCAGCGTCGGGCGGGGAGCCGCCCCGCTCGTGTCACACGCCGCCTCGCAGCGCGTGACCAGGCTGGCGAAGCTGTCGAGCGCGGCGCTGGCCAGGATGAGGCGCACGGCGCCGGGGCCGTCGCGGCGCGCGTCGACGACGCGCAGGCCGGGGTAGAGCGTGACGTCGTCGGCGGGCACGTCGCACAGGCCGAAGCGCGTCTGGTAGAAGACGTGGGCGCCGAGCAGCTCCTGGTTCACCAGCAGCAGGAGGTGCGGCGCCGGCTGGCCCGGGCCCTGCGCCGCGAGCTCGAGCTCGGCCGCGAACTCGAAGACGATGGGCGTCGTCTCGCCCTCGGTGTTGTGGCCCTGCACGCGGCGCATGCTGGCGCGGAGCGCGGAGGCGCCGGTCCACACGGTGAGGTTGCCGAGCTCGTCGGTGAGCGTCGGATCGGCCTGCGCCATGCGGTAGCCGTCGAGCGCGGTGACGCCGAAGGACCAGGCGCCGTCGTGCTCCGGCACCGAGAAGAACGAGGTCGCGATGGGCCCGTTGACCTGCCAGTCGGTGGGGCTGCCGCACAGCCAGAAGGTCGGCGTCTCGGCCTGCAGCGCCTGGCAGGTGCTGGCGAAGAGGAAGACGTCCTCGTTGTCGCCGCAGGTCGAGGTCGGGCACACGCCGAGGTAGGTGTCGGGCTTGAAGTCGATCTTGCCCGAGCAGAGCGTGCCGAGCGGGATGGCGTCGACGTCGCCGAAGCCGTCGCCCATCGCGCCGATGAGGTTGAGCGTGATGTTGACGAGCGCGTCGGCGTTCTCGTGGCAGGTGTAGACGGCCGAGGCGCGCACCGTCACGAACTGCTTGCCGTCGGCCAGGCCGGGCATCCACACGTCGGCCGAGATGTCGATCTCGTTGAGCCCCTGCCCCGTCCCCGGCACGGTGTGGCACGGCAGGATGCGCGTGGCCTCGCCGCCGTTCGACACGCTGGAGAAGGTGTCGGTGAGGTAGGTCAGCGGCGGAGTCTCCTCGAGGAAGGTCTCCGTGATGGTGTAGTCGACGCGCGTCACGTGCAGGCCGAGCGGCATCTCGAGCGCCAGCTGTGCCCCGCCGAGCCCGCCGATGGTGCGCGGATCGGTGATGCCACCCTCGCCGCAGGCGCCGAACACGAGCGTCGCCAGCACGGCGATGCACGGTCCGAGCAGTCCCTTGGGCTGTGGCATTGGGGTCATGTTCGCTTAGCCGCCCTGACGGTGAGCGGTCGTAGTTGTCGCGGCCATTGGATTCTCGAGGGCGACGGCCTCAGCTGCACGACGCCCGCACGTCGTGTCGTATCGAACGGTATACTAGAGAAGTTGTCAGGATGGAAGATGCGAGCGTGGCTCAGCGAAACTCGCCCGTCGACGCTCGGCCCGACGTCCCGCGGCTGTGGTACGGTGCGCTCGGGCGTGCTCGGGACAGGCGGGCGGGAGTCGATGATGCGAACCTTCGGCAGCGGTATGGGCGGCGTGGCCGTCGCGGTGTGGGCGGCGGGCGCCATGGGGCTCGGGGCCTGCGGGGACGATCACGGGCAGGGCGACGTCGCGGTCACGGATGCGCAGTCCGACGGAGACACGAGCGCCGACGCGCTCGACGGATCGGATGACGTCGATACGACCGAGCCCGGCGACGGGATCGGCGACGGCGCCGACACCGGCGGCCCGACCGCGGATCAACAGGTGATCCTGGCCGTGCCGGAGAGCGAGCGCTGGCAGATGGCCGGCCTCACGGCGCCCGTCTACGTGGTGCGGACCGAGGGCAACATCCCCAACGTGTACGCCGAGAACGAGCTCGATCTGGCGCGCGTGCTGGGCTTCGTGCAGGCGCGCGATCGCTTCTTCTTCATGGACGTCCAGCGCCGCCTCGGCACCGGTCGGCTGGCGGCGCTGCTCGGCGATCTGGCGCTCGGCAACGACATCGAGTCGCGCAACACCGCGCTGCCGTATCTCACCGATCGCCTGGTGGCACACATGTCGCCCGCCTTCCAGGCCTACCTCGAGGCCTTCGTCGCGGGCGTGAACCGCTATATCGACGAGGTCCGCGCCGGCACCGTGGTCGCGCCGTCGGAGACGCAGTACGCCTCGCTGCTCGGCTTCGCCACGCCGGCCGACATGCTCGAGCCCTTCACCGTGCGCGACATGATGGCACTTGTCGCGGTGGTCATGTGGTCGACCAACTTCGGCAGCGACGACGTCGGCCAGACCTCCGCGGCCTTGCACCTGGACGGTCTCTTCGATGGCGTGCTCGACGGCGAGCTGCGGAAGAGCGGGTTCCTCTCCGACATCTATAATGATGTTCGCCCGATGTACCCCGGAACCAACAGCGCCGACGGCTTCGGCCTCACCGGCCGCGGCTCCTCGCAGACGGGCGGCGCGCTCTCGGCCGGCACGCGCCGCGGCACGCCGGCCAAGGTGCCGGTGGAGCTGGTCGATCAGCTGCTCCAGAAGCTGCGCCAGCGCGAGCTCCAGCTCGGCAAGGACGTCGAGGCCGGCTTCGGCTCGAACGCCTGGGCGGTGATGGGCGAGAAGACCAGAACGGCAAGACGCTGCTCGCCAACGACGGCCACCTCGAGCTGACCGTGCCGCCGCTGGCCCGGCGCCGACACCTCGACACCCAGCTCTTCGGCGGCAGCGATCCTGCACCTGCACGGCGGCTGGCTCGGCAACTTCCGGTCCACATCGGCGGCACCAACGGCGACGCGGCCGGCTTCGGCGGCGTGAACCCGGTGCTCGACATCACCGACTGGTACAGGAGATCAGCTCGACGCCGACGGCAAGCCCATCGCCTCGAAGTTCAAGGGCGAGTGGAAGCCGCTCACGGCCGTCGACGAGCAGTACGTGGTGGCGTCGATCCGGCGCTCGGGAGCGTCAGCAGCCGCACCGAGACGTGGACGCGCTGGACCACCTTCGACGGCCGCTGGCTGACGAGCATCGAGGGCAAGACCCTGGCCAAGAAGGCCGACGCCGCGCAGGGCGACTTCGTCGTCGACATGATGGGCGACCTCATCGTGCCCGGCGACGCCGATCACGACGGCGTCGTCTCGGCGGTGAGCTTCGACTACGTCGCGCTCGACGCGACCCGCTGGCCCGAGGCGCTGCGCCAGCTCGGCTTCGCCAAGGACGTCGACGAGCTGCGCGAGGCCACCAAGGGCTACATCGGCGGCGCGCTCTACACGGCCGGCGCCGATCGCCACGGCAACATCCTCTATGCGAGCTACCAGGCCATCCCCTGCCGCGGCTACCTCGGCACCCAGGGCGGGACGACCGTCCGCGTCGGCACCGACCCGAGCATGCTGCTCGACGGCACCGTCTACGGCGGCTTCGAGATCCCGTCCGGCGAGGACGGCAAGGTCGACGAGGCCCCCGGCAAGAACGATCCCTACAAGTGCGTCGTGCCGTGGGAGCGCATGCCGCGCGATCCGACCCCGACCTCGGGCTTCATCTTCACCGCCAACAACGACCCGGGCAGGCTCACCGACGACGGCGATCCACGCGAACGACGAGTTCTACCTCGGCGGCCGTGGGACAGCGTGCGCGCCCACAGCTCGATCCGCCGCGGCCTGCAGGAGATCACCGCGCAGAGCGGCGCCGACGTCGACGCCATGACCAAGCTCCAGGCCGACAAGACCTCGCGCCTCGGCGAGTCGTTCGTGCCGCCGCTCACCGCCGCCATCGCCAAGGCCAAGGCGCTGTCGCAGAGCGACGGCGTCAAGACGCCCGACGAGCAGCGCCTGGTCGACATCTACGACGCGCACGCGGCCGCCTTCGCCGAGGTGTCGACGCGCCTCCAGGCGTGGCTCGACGCCGGCGCCTGGGCGGCCTGGGCGTCGGGGCGTTCTACGAGCAGCCGACGGCGCAGGACCTCGAGGACTCGGTCGCCACCATGGTCTTCAACGCCTGGATCGGCCGCTTCTCCGCTCGGTGTGGGACGACGAGGGCATCGCCAGCTGGCGCTACTCGGGCACGCGCGAGGAGGTCACGGCACTCATCAAGTTCCTTGACGATCGCGGCACCGCCCCGACCGGCCACATGGCCTCGTGGAACGCGGCCACCGGCGAGGCGGTGTTCTTCGACGTGCTCGGCACGCCGGAGGTCGAGCGCTCGGACGAGCTCATGCTCGGCACGCTGGCCGACGCGCTGGCCTACCTGGCCGGCCCGTCGCCCGGCCCCGGCCTCGGCGGCTTCGCCACCGCCGACATGAGCCGAGTGGCTGTGGGGCCTCCGCCGCAGATCGAGGAGTTCGAGAGCGTCATCCTCACCTTCGCCGGCCAGATCGACGCCGTGCGGCTCCTCTTCGCCGACTACTCGATCACCACGGCGCGCATCCCGCTGGCCGATCACTTCGAGCCCGGCGACCCGCGCAACGGCCTCGAGTGGTTCGCGCGCGGCGGCGGCCAGTGGGCATCGACGTACGGCCAACCCGGCTTCTCGAGCGCCGACTACACCGCCGGCTCGGGCCCGGCCATGCGCATCGTCTACGCGCTCGACGGCGCGAAGACGACCGGCAAGTTCATCTGCCGGGCGGCAAGTCGGGCACGTCATCGAGCCTACGACGATCAGCTGCGCCTCTGGCTGGCCAACGACGCCTATCCGATCCGCTTCTCGGCGAGCGACGTCGCGGCCGGCACGACCAGGCGCGAGGTCTACGTCAACCCCCTGAACGGAGAGCATCGATGCCGAGCTGGTCGCGCCGCGACATCCTGAAGGCGCTGGCGCTGGCGCTGCCGGCAGCGACGGCGCTCGGCGCGCGGAAGGACGACGAGGCCCCCGGGCCCCTGCCCGGTCGCGTCGTCGTGGTGAGCCTCGCATGGCCGGGCTCGCGGCCGCGCGGCGGCATCACCGACGTCGGCGTGCGCGAGGTCATCGTGCTCGAGGCGCGCGACCGCATCGGCGGTCGCGTCGTGACCGAGCAGGTCGACGGCGGCGGCCTACGACATGGGCGCCTCGTGGATCCACGGCATCAGCGGCAACCCGCTGACGGCGTTGGCGGCCAGCCTCGACCTCCGGCGCGTGGCGACCGACTACGAGCAGCGCACCGACTTCGACGCGGCCGGCGTCGAGCTCACCGGCGCCGCCGACGAGCGGCCCTGGGAGCTCCTCGACGCGGTGCGCGCCGCGGTCGAGGCCGCGCTCGACGACGCCGGCCCCGATCGCGCGCTGCAGGACGTCGTCGACGAGGTCATCGCCGCCCAGGGTTTGGGCGACGCCGGGCGGCGACGTCCTCTACGCGCTGAACAGCGAGGGTGAGCAGGAGTTCGCCGCGCGCTGACCGCGCGCACGCTGTCGGCGCGCTGCTTCGACGAGGGCGAGGAGTATCGCGGCGGCGACGTGGTGCTGCCCGACGGATATGACAAAATCGCCGAGCGCCTGGCGCAGGGCCTCGACATCCGGCGCGGACGCGAGGTCAGCGCCATCGAGGTCACGGACGGCGGCGTGCGCGTGACGGCCGGCGACCTCGTCGAGGCCGACCGCGCCATCGTCGCACCCACGGCGTGCTCGGGCCGGCGTCGTGAGCTTCGCGCCGCCGCTCTCGACTACCGCCAAGCAGGCGGCCATCGGCCGCCTCCAGTCGAGCCTCCTCATGAAGACCTGGCTGCGCTTCCCGAGCGCCTTCTGGCGCGAGCGGCTGAGATCCGCTGATGGGCTTCCGCGGGCCGGCGCTCGGCCTCTGGGCCGAGTGGCTGAACCGGCGCGCTCACCGGCCAGCCGATCCTGCTCGGCTTCAACGCCGGCGATCAGGCCGGCGCTCGAGCCGGAGAGCGATGAGAGCATCGTCGTCGGCCCTGGACGCGCTCCGCACCATTTTCGGCGGCGATATCCCGGCGCCGACCCTGGCGCTCGTCTCGCGCTGGGGCGCCGACCCGTGGGCGCGCGGCTCGTACCCGTCGCTCGGCGTCGGCGCCTGCGCCGGCGACCGCAAGTCCATGGCCGCTAGTCGAGCACGAGCGCCTGCTTCGCCGGCGAGGCGACCTCGGTCGACTATCCGTCCACCGTGCACGGCGGCGCGTACGCGAGCGGTCGGCGCGCGGCCGACGAGGTCATCGACGCCAGCGGCTGAGCTCGGGCACGCGCTACACCGCGAGCGCGCGAGCTGACCACGTCGACCGTCGCGCCGAACGGCTCGCGGTGGAGGTGGTCCTCGGCTTGCCCGCGCCGCACCGGCCATGCCCGGCTCGTAGTGGATGGGCACGCCGGGCTCGTCGCCGAGCGCGGCGCTTCGGGTCGAGCTGGCGGCCGACGCAGCGAGCACTCCTCGAGCGGCACGGCGACGGGCTCGGCGGCGGTCGGCGCGCGAGCTGAGCCGCGCCGCCGTCGAGCCACGCCTCGAGCCGGAGGCGAGCGCGCTCCGCCGTGTTGAGCAGCGTGCCGAGGTAGGCCTCGACCAGCTCGCCGCTCCGCGCCGCGGCTCGCTCCCGCGGCCGGCCGCGGCCAGCGCGCCCGACGCATCGCGGTCGGCCGGAGCGGCGCGGAAGCCGGGCTGCGCGGCCGACTCGGCCGAGCGCGGTCGCGGCGCGCCGTCGTCGAGCTCGAAGCGATCGCCGCCCACGGCGCGCGCGCCGTAGGCCGCCAGCACGGCCACGCTCGCGCGGTGGGCGCGGGCACGATGAGCGTGACCGGGGCGTGGCAGGTCATCCCCAGTCGCGGGCACGGCCAGGCAACCTATATCGTAACGCCGGCTCACGCGTGAGCGCCGCGTCGGCGCGCGCCCGCCTCGGCGGGCGGAAGGTCAACGAAGGTCGCGACGAGCAGCGCGATGACCACGCCCAGGGTGGCCTCGAAGGCGCTCGCGAAGACCTCCGGCGCGGGCCGGCCGGCGCCGCCGTCCGCTCGAGGATGCCGAAGAAGAGCGTGGCGGTGACGCCGCGCCGAGCGCGTTGCCGAGCTGCTGGACATTGAGCACGCCCGGCGAGCCGACCTCGTGGTCCTCGACGCCGGCCAGCGCGATGTCGAAGCGGCGCCGCGGGGAGCCCCATGCCGAAGGCCGCCGAGCGCGCGCCGGCCGGCGCAGCACGAGCGCCGAGACGCCGGCGCCGGCCAGCTCCAGGGCCGGGTAGAAGGCGGCGCGCCGATCATGACGAGCAGGCCAGCGAGCCGCTGACGCGCCGAAGCGGCGCGCCGGAAGCCGCCGAGGTCGCGGCGCCGACCGCCACGCCGATCGACCACGGCACGGCACCAGGCCCGCATCGAGCGGACCGAGCCCGAGGCCACCTGCAGGTACAGCCCGTACACCAGCATCAGGCCGAGCATGGCGGCGAAGAACATGACGGTGACGGCCAGGCCGGCGCCGGAACGGCCGCTTGGCGAGCAGCGACAGCTCGACCAGCGTGGCCGCGGCACCGCGCCCGGCGGCGCTGGTGCCAGGCCAGGAGCCCGAGCGCCGGCACGGCGCGGCCAGGAGGCCGAGGCTCCATGGCGGCCAGCCGAGCTCGCGCCCTGCACCAGCGGATGAGGGAGCGGGAACGACGCGACCGACACCAGCGCGATGCGCCAGGTCGAGGCGCAGCCGCGCGCCGCGCGTCGCCAGGAAGAAGCGCCAGGCGCCGACCCGCGGCCAGAGGCCCCGATGGAGCGGGTTGACGAGAAGATCATGCGCCAGCCGAAGCCGAGCACGTCGGCTTCGATGAGCGCGCCGGCGAGGATCGGCCCGCACCGCCGAGGAGGCCCATCACCGGGCCAGAGAAGCCGAAGGCGCGGCCAACTGCTCGGGCAGGAACACCGTGCGGATGATGCCCAGGCCCTGCGGGATCATGAGCGCGCCGAAGGCGCCCTGCAGCACCCGGCTCGCCACCAGCAGCTCGGCCGAGCCGGACAGCGCGCAGGCCAGCGAGCCCAGCGTGAAGCCGGCCGCGCCGATGAGGAACATGCGCCGCCGCCCGAACACGTCGCCGAGACGCCCGCCGCTGGCGAGATGACCGCGAAGGCCAGCGTGTAGCCGGCCGACAGCACTGCACCGTGGACCACGAGGCGCCGAGGCCGGCGCGGATCGATGGGCCCGCGACGTTGATGATGGTGGCGTCGAAGTCCATGACCTCGGCGGCGAGCACGGTGAGCGCCAGCCAGCGCCAGCGATAGGCGGTGACGGCGGCCGGATCAGCGACGGCCGGAGCGACGGCGAGGACCCGGACGAACGGTGGCGCGGCCTGGGCGATGGGCATGGGTCGGCGACCGGACGTGCAACTTCCCCTGCCGACGACCGTTCGCGCCGGACGGTACTGTTCGTCCGTAACGAGCTGCCGTTTTAGGGCCGCCTGCGGCCGAGTCGAAGACGTTCGCGACGCTCGAACAGTGTTCGTCGAGGTGCTGATCAGCCGCGAGGCCGAGCCCCGGCCTGGCGCTCGCGCGCCAAGGCGAAGAAGCCCGAGCCCCTGAAGAAGCCCCTCGGCCTCGAGCCCATCCTCGACGCCGCATTCGCCATCCTCGATCACGAGGGCCTCGACGCGCTCAGCATGCGCCGCGTGGCGCAGGCGCTGGAGACCGGCCCGGCCTCGCTCTACGCCCACGTCGAGAACAAGGACGAGCTGCTCGAGCTGATGCTCGACCGCGTCATCGGCGAGATGAGCGTGCCCGCCGCCGACCCGGTCCACTGGCGCGACCAGCTGCGCCAGGTGGCGCACGACATGCGCCGCACGCTGGTCGCGCATCCGGGCATGGCCCAGGTCACGCTCGGCCGCATCCCGACCGGACCGAACGGGCTCCTGGCCGGCGAGGCCATGATGGCCATCGTGGCCGCGTCGGGCGCGCCCGACGGCATCGTCAACTGGTGGATGGATCTGCTCGCGCTCTACGTCGCGGCGCACGCCGTCGAGGAGACGCTGCTGCGCGCCAAGTACGGCGCCGACGGCCAGGCCGAGTTCCTGAAGCGGCTCGAGCAGCTCCGCGACTACCTGGCCAAGCTCCCGCCCGAGCGCTACCCCCACACCATCCGCATGGCGGCGACCATGCTCGACGAGGAGCCCGACGCGCGCTTCGACTTCGGCCTCGATGTGCTGCTCGCCGGCCTCGAGAGCCACGCGGCGCGCGCCAGGTCGAAGCCGGCCGCGCCGAAGCCGGCCGCGCCGAAGAAGCCCGGCAAGAAGAAGGTCAGCGCTTCTCGAGGATGACGACGCTCGAGCCCTTCACGACGTAGCTCGCGCTGATGTCGCCGGGCGCGTCGGGGGTGATGT
Source organism: Myxococcota bacterium (assembly GCA_046351155.1). Lineage (GTDB taxonomy): Bacteria > Myxococcota_A > UBA9042 > PHBI01 > PHBI01 > JAXLYZ01. Next base: position 36,343 of record JAXLYZ010000012.1, on the reverse strand, counting down.
TCGAGCTCGCGTCGCGCGGCGCGCCCGACTGGTCGAAGAAGGCGTTCGAGTCGAACCAGCTCTGCGTGTCGACGAGCCGCGCCCAGCTGCCGGCCGGCAGCGTGAAGCCCACGTCGCCGCGCTCGCCGTTGATGAGGATGGCCAGCTCGGGCCCGCCGGTCGCGTCGGTGTAGTGCATCATCAGGTGCTTCGACTGCCAGTTCGGCGGCTCGCTGTTGGTCTCGCTCTTCCACGCGAACGGGGCGCCGCCGCCATATTCGGTCGGCGCCAATTTGCCAAAATGCGCCTTCCGGAAGCGCGTCAATTGCCGCACGAAGTCGTGCATGCGCTGGCGCTCGGGCGAGGCCTGCCAGCTGCCCCACTGCATCCAGTTGAAGCCGTTGTCCGACTTCGTCGAGTAGGCGTTGTTGTTGCCGAGCTGGGTCCGCATCCACTCGTCGCCGCCGTAGAGCATGGGCGTGCCGTGCGCGATCATCAGCGCCACGAACAGGTTCCGCATGAGCTGGCGCTTCATGGCCTCGCCGCCCTCGTCGCTGCCCCAGTCGCGCGAGCGGTTGTTGTCCTCGCCCGAGATGATGTCGCACCACACCGACAGCGCGGCCTCGCAGCAGGTCGGGTTCAGCGGGCCGCAGCCGTTCTTCTTCTCGTTGTAGGTGAAGAGGTCGTACATGGTCATGCCGTCGTGGATCGCGACGAAGTTGACGCTGTGGTACGGCCGCCGCCCGTTGGGTTGGTAGTAGCGGTCGCAGGCCGTCAGCGTGAAGCCGCCGTCGGCGTCGCCCTCCTGCGACGACAGGTTCCAGCCGTCGTTGTTCTCGAAGGCGCGCCACCAGTCGCGGAAGCGCCCGTTCCACTCGTAGAAGCCGACGCCGGGGTGCGCGGCGAGGTCCTTGGTGGCCGGGAATTTGCCAATCGAATAGGCATAATCGCCGCGCACGGCCCACGGCTCGGCGATGACGCGCACGTTGTTGTCGAGGAAGAGCGGCTCGTTGACGATGTCGTCGAGCACGGTGTCGCCCGAGCTGTCCCAGCGCTCCCAGTCGAGGTCCTTGGCCCCGAGCGCCGGTGCGAGATCGAAGCGGAAGCCGTCGACGTGGACCTCGGTGACCCAGTAGCGCAGCGTGTCCATCACCAGCTGGCGGAACGGCTTGTGGTTCGTCCGCATCTGGTTGCCGACGCCGGTGGCCTGCCAGTAGAGGCCCTGGTTGGACTGCTCGAGGCAGTAGTAGGCCTGGTTGTCGAGGCCGCGCATGCTGTAGATGCTGGCCACCTCCTGCGGCTCGTAGTTGGCGAGGTCGCTCGACGTGACGGGGTCCTGATCGACGTCGTCGAACTGGAGCTTCTCGCGCCAGAGCCCGCCCTCGCCCGAGTGGTTGTAGACCACGTCGAGCCACACCTCGACGCCGTGCTGGTGGAGCTGGTCGACCATCCACTTCACCTCGTCGAGGATGAGCGCCGGCCGGGTCTCGGCGTTGCCGTCGGCGCCGAGCGAGTACTCGGGCACGAACCAGTCGAGCGTGTGATAGCCCCAGTAGCCGCCGTCGAGCGGCTTTTCGGCGATGGGCATGATCTCGACCGCGGTGATGCCGAGGTCCTCGAAGTAGGCCGCCTTCTCGCCGATGCCGCGGAAGGTACCCGGGTGCTCGACGCCCGACGACGGGTCGGCGGTGAAGCCCTTCGGGTGGATCTCGTAGACGATCTGTTCGTTCCAGCCGTTGCCCGGCGCGTTCGGATCCTTCCGGCGCGCGAGCCACGTCGCCTCGTTGGCCGACCAGGCATAGGCCGGCTGCACGACCACGGTCTTGGCGGCCGCGCCCCAGGTCGACTGCGTCCGCGCCGGCCCGGTCGCGACCGACGCCCGACCCCAGTCGTGGTCGCGCGTGACGGCCTTGCCGTACGGGTCCATGAGCAGCTTGTTCGGGTTCATGCGATTGCCGGCGGCGTCGACGTCGGCGATGAAGCCGTCGATCTGGCCCGGGCTCCACGTCTCGACGTAGGGCCAGTTCGGACCCCACGCCACATACCCGTAGATCTGGCCGTAGCCGATGCCCTCGACGTGCACGTTCCACACGTCGCCGAAGCGCGTCATCGGGAACTGCCGCGTCGGTCGCGCCGTCTCGGCGTCGTCGAAGAGCAGCACCTCGATGCGCGTCGCGCGCTCGCTGTAGACGCCGAAGTTGATGCCATGATCGACGACGGTCGGGCCGAGGTGCTCGAGCGCGGCGACCGACTCCTCGCTGTAGCTCGGGGGCAGCGGGCTCGCGTGATAGAGCCGCACCCGATCGCCGCCGTCATCGGTGCAGGCCGCCACCACGAACAAGACGAACGCGAGTCCCCGCATGGCCGTGCCTCCGCGGCGCAGCATAGCGGAAGCGAGCACGCGGCCCAAGGCGCTCGGCCGCCGTCGGCGAGGCCCGAAGACACCGGCTTCAGCCCCGCCTCGGGAGCGCCCGCGCGGCCAACGTAACATTTCGCTAAGACTTTGCCGCGCCGATGCCGACGTATGTCCTGCGAGTCTTCCACGGGCCCTGCGAGGGGCCCATCTCTCACACACCGAACGTCCCATGTGGATCAACGACACCGTCATCGGCGCGCTGTGCGCGACCGCGCTGGGCGCCTGCGCCTCGGTCCCGGTCGCGCCCGTCGCAGCGGCCCCCGCCTACCCTCACCTCGAGCGCGTCTGCGTCTCGGCCGAGGGTCTCACGGGCCGGGTCACGGCGCTCTCGGCCTTCGCGGTCGACACGCCGGGCGGCCGGCCCGTCGTCACCACCGCGGCCCGCGAGTGCTTCTTCCCGTGGGTCGAGACCGCCGGCTGGGCCCGCGTCGAGACCGCCGCCCCCGATCGCAAGCGCCACGACGAGCCCGCCCCGGGCGAGCCCGGCGCGTCGACCGCGACCAAGAACTACGTCTTCGGCATGGCCGAGGACGGCCTCGCGCACCCGACCGCGGGCGAGGCCAGCGCGCCTCTCGGCGCCGCCAGCTTCGACATCGACGAGACCGGCTCCATCTCGCATGCCACGCTCGGCGGCCCGCTCACCGTGAGCTGGCGCTGGGATGACGCCGGCCGCACGCTGGCGCGCCTCGACCTCGGTTGGCGCGACACCGAGCTCTCCGTCGGCGGCAAGCTCGGCGGCACCACGCGCGTGCACGTGGCGCGCGCGGCCGGCGGCGGCGCGCTGCGCGTGTGGGAGTCGACCGTCTTCGGCGACGCCGACTCGGACAACCGCCTCCACGAGGCCTGGGTCGCCGACGGCCCGATCGTGACCGCGGCGCCGACGCCGCTGGCCATGAGCGGCATCCACCCCATCTGTCCGCTGAGCGCGCGCGAGCAGTGGGAGGACTTCGACGGCGTCGCGCCGCGCGTGCAGAAGTGCCTGCGCGCCGGCGTCGAGTGGCTGCGCATCGAGCGCGACCCGAAGGGCCGCATCACCACCATCGCCGAGCGCCGCGCCCAGAGCGACCGCACCATCCGCTTCGAGTGGCACGACGGCGCGGTGCCGAGCCGCGTGTGGGTCGAGAGCGGCGGCCTCGCCGACGGGCTCGACGTGCGCTTCGACGACCACGCCCTGCCGACCGTCACGCGCCACTACCGCCTCGGCCGCCAGGAGGGCCTCGAGGTCGAGTGGCAGCGCGGCCGCGCCAAGGCCGCCCGCATCTGGGTCGACGGCACGCGCGGCCCCGAGCGCGGCATCATCGATCGCACGACCTCCATCGGCATGCGCGACCAGCCGCAGCTCACCATCGACATCCCGGTCCTGCCGAGCGGCCTACCCGCCGGCGCCTGGCTCGACCTCGGCCAGTGAGGTCGCGCTCGACGAGGCCGGCTTCTCCAGCACGAGCAGGATCTCGCGGTTGCCGGCCGGGCCGTGGATGGGCGCGTCGACCGAGCCCGCGACGCTGAAGCCGACGTCCTTCGCGCGCGCCTCGACGGCGGCCCGCGCGCCCTGTCGCGCGGCGTCGTCGCGCACCACCCCGCCCTTGCCGACGTGGTCCTTGCCGACCTCGAACTGCGGCTTCACGAGCACGACGAAGACGCCGCCCGGCGCCAGCTCGCGGAAGACGACGTCGAGGAAGAGGCGCACGCTGATGAACGACGCGTCGCAGGTGGCGATGGTCGGCGCCGCCGGCAGCGCGCCCTCCGGCAGGAGCCGGATGTTGGTGCGGTCCATCACCACGACGCGCGGGTCGGTTCGGAGCCGCTCGTGGAGCTGGCCGTAGCCCACGTCCAACGCGACGACGCGCGCCGCGCCGTGGCGCAGGAGGACATCGGTGAAGCCGCCGGTCGAGGCGCCGATGTCGAGGCACTCGGCGCCGCGGATGCGATCCAGGAGCCAGGGGAACTCGGCCAGCGCGCCGAGCAGCTTCAGCGCGCCGCGCGAGGCCCAGCCGTCGTCGCTCTCGACCGCGATGACGCTGGCCGCGAGCACCACCTGCCCGGCCTTGGTGGCGCGCTCGCCGTCGACCGCGACCTTGCCGGCCAGGATGAGCGCCGGCGCGCGCGCGCGCGTCTCGGCGAGCCCGCGCTCGACCAGCGCCTGATCGAGGCGCGTCTTCGGCTCGGCCGCCACGGCGTCAGCGCCGCGGCGGCGTCGGAGCCGGGTCGGCCCCGGCCACCGGCAGCTCGCGCAGCTCGCCGCGCGGACCTTCGACGAGACGCGACAGGCGCGCCTCCGCCTGGTCGAGCACGAGGCCCGCGTCGCGCATGAGCGCCATGCCGCGCTCGAACGCCTCGAGCGCCTGCTCGAGCGGGATCTCGCCGCGCTCGAGCAGCGTCGTCAGGCGATCGACCTCGCCCAGGATCTGCTCGAAGCTCTGCGGCGCGCGCGCGTCGCCGTCGGGCGCTGAGGGGGTCGCTGAGGGGGTCGGAGGGGTCGTCGCCATGGCTCAGAGTCCGATGAGCAGGTTCAGGCCGAGGCCGAGCACCGGCGCGGCCACGCTGAAGGCCGGCGCCTCGGGGTCGAGGATGCCGGCCGGCACGTCCATGGCGAAGTGGAGCTCGCCGCCGCGGTGGCCGAACTGCGCCATGGCGTAGGCCTGCAGCGTGAGGCGCGTGTGCAGGTTGGCGGTGAAGTCGAGGCGCGTGACGTAGGTCTTGTCGGACAGGTTGCCGATGGCCGAGAAGGTGAAGGTCTCGTCGTCCCAGTCGCCCGGCGTCGGCACCACCCACGAGAAGCCGAGGTAGTGCTTGCCGACGTAGAACGGCTGGTAGGCGCCGGCCGCGATGAGGAACGGGTAGATGCTCGGGTCGTCGTAGCCGAGCGGGTTGTAGAAGTACTCGAGGCCGATGTACTGCGCCTCGTCCTCGCTGTTCACCTTGAAGCCGTACTGGATGCCGGCCGAGGCGCGGCCGACCCAGGCGTCGCGGTCGCGCGTCGTGGGCAGCGTCAGCGGGTCGAGGCTTCCGCCCGAGTAGACGAGCGTGCCGTGCTCGTCGGTGAGCGAGACCTCGGCCGTGACGTCGAAGTCGCCGAGCGCGGTCGACAGGTCGAGGCCGAAGGAGGTCTTGCGACCCTTACCGCCCATGGCGCTGAGCGCGATCTCGGTCGAGCCGAAGGCCACCATCTCGAGGCGGCCCGCGGCGCCGATCTCGTCGAGGTGGTCGGCGCCGCCGAGCAGCACGATGCCGTAGACGTTCCAGGTCTCGATGGGCACGTGCAGCTTGAGCATCGGCACGCCGGTGCGCTCGTCGAAGAGCGCCAGCGGATCGCGCTTCTGCGCGTTCAGGAAGTCGGTCGGGTTCCACAGCCGGTTGGAGCCCCACTTGATGCGCTCCTGGCCGATGGTGACGAACACGCGCCGCGCGATGTCGGTCTTCAGCCACAGCTGGTCGAGCAGGATGCGCGTCGACTCGACGCTCTGGCCGAGCACGTTGGTGTCGCCGGCGGCGACCGTCGGATCGAACGAGAGCCGCCCCGACACGAAGCCGCGCACGCGCTCCTCGGGCCGCGCGTCGAGGTAGAGGTCGACCAGGTTCGGCATCGAGAGGCGCTGCCGACCGGCCGAGCCGCGGTCGTTGATGGTGGTCGCCAGCCGCAGGTAGAGCTGCCCGCCGAGCGTCAGCGGATCCTCCTGGATGACGATCGGGTGCTGGCCCGGCTCGGGGAACGCCTCGTCGGGCGGCACCGGCTTGGTCTCTTCGGGCTTGGTCTCGGCCGGCGTCTCGGTCGGCTTGGCCTCGTCGGGCTTCGGCGCGTCCGGCGTCGGCGCGCCGAAGATCTCGTCCTCCGAGGGCGGTGGGTCCGCGGCCTGCGCGAGGCCGGGCGCCGCGATGCCCAGGACCGTGACAGCGGCCCGGAGCCAGGTCATCCGGCCGCTCGCTCCGCGAGCGTCACTCCGTTGGATAGGCCGCCCGGCGACCCGGCTGCGCTCGGGGTGCAATCGCGTCATCTCGACTTCGACTCGAGCCACGCCTTCGTGAAGGTGTTCGCCGGCAGGTCGCTGAGGTCGACGGCGTCGATCTTGATGGTGGTCTGGTTGCCCTTCTCGACCTCGTCGTAGAAGTACATCTCCTCGGGGTACCAGACCTCCTTGCCGCTCGGGTCCTTGACCTTGGCCCACTTGGGGTAGAGCGAGCGACGCATGGCCTTGCCCGACAGCGCGTACTCCATGCGCTTCAGCACGTTGCCCGACGCCTGATCGACCTCGAGGGTGATGACCGGCCACGCCACGTCCTTGTCCGGCTTGGCCGTCAGCTTGATCTTCCAGGTCTTGAACTTGCCGCCCAGCGAGCCCTCGCCCTCGAACGCCGGCGTGTACTCCTCGGCTAGGCGCGACTCGTCGAAGTCGCTGCGGCGGCTGTCGGTGCCGGCGATGCGGTCGCGCTCGGTGCGGCGCTCCCACTTGCCGGTCGACGGCGCGTACATCCACAGGTTGTCGTCGATGCGGAGATAGCCCTTGCCGGCCTCGGCCTTGGGCCCGACGAAGAGGATGAGGAACTTCTTCTCGCCGCCGCGCCGGTAGAACACCGACTCGTAGGCGATCTCCTCCTTGCCGGTCTCCTGCGCGTCGATGAACGCGTGCGCCTTGAAGTCGTTGGTCGCCTTCTGGCGCGCGTCGATCTCGGCAAGGATCTTGACCATCTCGTCCTGGCTCAGGTCGGCGTGCGCCACGGCCGGGACCGCGACGAACGACAGCATGAGGAGCGGCAGGAGTGAAAGACGCTTGACCATGGGAGTCTCCGTCAGGTGGCGGCCTGCATGGCCGTGCCGGGCTGGATGCGCGTCGCGCGGTAGGCCGGGTAGAGCGCGCCGAGCGTGGTCAGCACCACGACGGCGAACATCGGGAGCAGCACCGAGCTGGGCGAGAAGGCCAGCACCAGGTGGTCGCTCATGAGCAGGAACTGCAACGTCAGGTCGGTGATGGGCGGCGCGGCCGAGTTGATGGCCGAGGTGATGCCGAGGCCCAGGGCCGCGCCCAGCGTGGTCGCCATCGTGGCCAGCAGCGCGACCTCGAGCAGGAACATCAACATGACCCTTCCGGACGACATTCCGATGGCCCGCAGCGTGCCGACCTCGGGCGTCCGCACGCGCACGGCGTGCTGCATGGTGATGACGATGCCGATGACGATGATGATGAGCAGGATGATCGACAGCACCGTGGCCATCGGTCCGAGCGCGTCGACCACCGACACGAGGTCGCCCATCTCCTCGCGCCAGGTCGTCACGTCGAGCTTCTGGCCGATCCAGTCCTCGCGCGCGACGTTCTGGATCTTCATCCAGAAGGGCTGCGACTCGGGCTTCAGCACCTCGTAGCCGGCCTTCTCCATGGCGCTGCGCAGCGTGGCCGCCACCTCGGGCGCGTCGTCCCGGTTCTTCAGGCCGATGAAGAAGGCGCCGGTGGCGTCGCCGCGGATTTGGTAAAGCTCATTGACGGTCTGCTCGGGGATGTAGGTCCCGAACATCGACATGGCGCCCATGTCCTGCGCGATGGCCGCCACGCGCACGTCGACGGTGTTGCGGATGTTGCGCAGCGTCGTGCCGGTGATGGTCAGCGTGTCGCCCACCTTCACGCCGAGGTCGTCGGCCTGGTGCTTGAACACCAGCGCCGTCCGCGGCTCGGCGAGATCCTCGAGCTTGCCCTCGAGGATGGTCAGCACCTCGAACAGGCGCCGATCGGTCTTCACGTCAATGCCGACGATGGCGTTCTGCAGCGACGTCTTGGCCGACGTGATGCGATCGAAGCCGCCGCGCGCGCGCCGCGTGATGTAGGTCAGGTCGGGCACCGCCTCGCGGATGACCTTCTCGACCTTGGCGTAGTCGGCCACGATGGGCCGGGCGATCGACGCCGACGTCTTGTAGAAGCCGCCGACGTTGACGGCGCCCGCCGACAGCGTGGTCGCGACGCGCACCATGCTCTCCTGCACGCCGCCGGCGATGCCGAGCATCAGCACCCACAGCATGGTGACGAGCACGATGCCGCCGCCGATGAGCGAGGTCCGGAGCGGGCTCGCCAGGATGTTCCTGAACGCGATGACGAGGATGCGACCCACGGCTCACTCCTTCGCTTGCATCGCGGCGATGGGCTTCACGCGCGCGGCGATGACGGCGGGCACGAGGCTCGCCAAGAGGGTCACCAGGATGCCCAGGACCAGCGCGCCGAGCACGTGCACGAGCGTGATGTCGGGCTTCAGCGCGGCGCCGCCGAAGATGAAATACTGCATGTCGGAGCGCGCCGGGATGCCGCCGCCCCCGCCCAGCGCGGCCAGCAGCAACGTCCCGAGCAGCGTGCCGATGAAGCCGAAGCCGAGGCCCATGGTCAGCGCCTCGACGCCGACCATGCGCACGACGAAGTTCCGCTGCGCGCCGATGGCGCGCATGGTGCCGACCTCGCGCAGCCGCTGCATGGTCGAGAGCGCCAGGCCGAGGATGATGATGATGAAGACCACCAGCATGATGACGGCCACGATGGCGTTGAAGAAGAAGGAGACGCCGGTCACGACGCCGCCGACGAGCCGCCCCTGCGCGTCCTTCCACGACACCGCGCGCGCCGGGATGCCGGCCGCGTCGAGGCGCGCCTGCACCGCCTTCACACCGTCCTCGAGCTTGTCCGAGTCCTTCAGGAAGACGGCGATGTCGAGGCACGGGCCGTGGTCGATGTCGTCCTGGGTGTACTTGGCCTGGGCCGCCTGCTCGGCCGCGCGGCGCAGCCCGGCCAGGTCGGCGCCGGCCGTGTCGTCGAAGGCCTTGTTCTCGACCTCCTTGCCGCCGACGGCCGCGTCGCCGCCGCCGAAGAGGTCGTCCTCCGCCGTGGCGCGGTCGACCTTCTTGATGCCCGACTTCGCCTTCAGCGCCTCGACCTCGGCCGAGCTCGTCGGGTTGGTGAGGCCGTAGAGATCGCGGAAGGTCTCGAGGTCCATGATGTGGGTGAAGCCGGCCAGCGTGGACTTCTCGAGGCCCTTGAAGCGGAAGACGCCCCAGATCTTCACGTTGACGGCCGACATGTAGCCGCTCTTGGTCTGCGACTGCAGCGTCAGCGTCTCGCCGACGCGGAAGGCGTGCAGCCGGATGCGCGGGGCGATCTCGCGATAGAAGGCGTCGTAGCGCGCCTTGAAGTTCTGGTCGTCGATCTTCAGGAAGGCCGACACGAGCTTCTGCAGGTCGCTCTCGGTCGAGCCGAGCTCCTTCTGCAGCGCGGCCGTGAGCGGCGCCACCTGCGCCGGCTCGACCTGGTCGGTGACCTGGCTCACCTGCTTCACGAGGCGCTCGATGGTGCGCTGCGTGTCGGGGTCGGTGGCGATGGTCTTGCCGTCCTCGAGCGCCTCCTTGACCATGTCGAGGCCGCGCGCCGTCGGGTGCTTGACGAAGCGCTCGTAGGCCAGCGTGTTGAAGAGGAAGCCGCGCTCGCCGGGCGGGATGGCCTGGCCGTCGACGATCTCGAACAGGTCGAAGTTCTTCTGGAACGCCTGCGGGTCGGTCCCGACGTAGTTGAAGAAGAACATGTTCGACTCGAGCCCGAGCGGCCCGATGCGGTTGTCGAGGAACTCGAGGTTGTCGAGCGGCGCCTCGTCGAAGTGGGCCCAGAACTCGTCGCTCTGCGCGCGCAGGAGGTCGGCCCGCTGCTGCTTCACGTCGGTGGTCGTGGCGGCCACCGACTCGAGCTTGTCCATCTCCGTCTCGAGGCTCTTCGTGAGCAGCCGGACGTGCTGCTCGAGCTGCGCCGTCGTCGCCTTGTCGCCGGCGGTGATGGCTTTGCGCAGCTCGCCGAGCTTGATGTCGATCATGGTGTTGCCCCACACCACCGACTTGTGGAGCCCCATCGGCACCATCGACTTCACCTCGGGCGCGTCGGCCAGCGCCGCCTTCACCTTCGAGATGTCCTCGATCTGGCCGAGGTCGGGCACGCCCATGGCGAACGAGCCGTAGAGCTCGAGCGGGTCCTTGGCCTTCGACGAGTAGATCTGGATGTCGCCGGCCAGGCTGTCGATGACGCTCGTGCGCATGCCGTTCTGGATGGCCGACAGCGCGCTCTGCCCGACGACGAAGAGGAAGGTGCCGAACACCAGCAGGATGCCGACGATCAGCGTGCGGACCCAGTGGAGGCGCAGGTTGCGCAGCGCGATGCGCACGAGGACAAGGCTCATGACGTCCTCCTTGGTCAGTGCGCGGTGGCGGCGAGCTCAGCGCCGGCGGCCGGCGCGGTCGGGGTGATGGCGTGCCCCTGCTCGGTGATCTTGCCGTCGGCGATGCGGATGACGCGGTGCGCGTAGCTCATCACCTGGGCGTCGTGGGTCGAGAAGAGGAACGTCGTGTGGTCGGCGTGGTTCATCTCGCGCATGAGGTCGAGGATCTGCCGACCGGTGGCCGAGTCGAGGTTGGCCGTCGGCTCGTCGGCCAGCACGATGGCCGGGCGCGTGACCAGCGCGCGCGCGATGGCGACGCGCTGGCGCTGGCCGCCGGAGAGCTCGCCCGGGCGCTGCTTCACGTGCTGCGTCAGGCCGACGCGCTCGATGAGCTCCTGCACGCGGCGCTTGCGCTCCGCCTTGTGGATGCCCTTCTTCAGGAGCAGCGGGAACTCGACGTTCTGGTAGATGTCGAGCACCGGGATGAGGTTGAACGACTGGAAGATGAAGCCCAGCGTGTCGAGGCGGAGCCGCGTCCGCGCGCGTTCGTTGAGCGTCTTCGTGTCGAGCCCGGCCACCGAGACGCGCCCGCGCGTGGCGACGTCGACGCAGCCGATGAGGTTCAGGACCGTGGTCTTGCCCGAGCCCGAGGGCCCGGCCAGCACGGTGAACTCGCCGCGCTCGAGGCGCAGGTCGACGCCGCGCAGCGCGTGCACCGTCGTCTTGCCGAGCGGATAGTCCTTCTCGACGCCTTCGAGGACGACGATGGCGCCGCCGTCACGTCCGTTCCCGTTCTGCATGAGCGTCCTTTGATGTGCCCGGGGTGGGCCCCCGCGCGTCGTTCCGCCGCTGCGGGCGGACCCTAGTCGACCGGCGGCTTCGCGTCCGAAGCCCGATTAGACACGGCCGGGTCGATCGAGAACCCACCCGAACGGGCAGTGCCCACCCGTCGGTCGAGGAACGAGCCGACGGCCTGGTTCAGGCGGTCGGGGAACTCGATGGGCAGGTAGTGCGAGCCGCCGTCGATGACGACCAGCTCGGCGCCCGGCACGAGGCGCGCCATGTCGCGCGAGAGGCCGACCGGGGTCAGCGTGTCGCGGTCGCCGGCGACCAGCAGCACCGGCTTGTCGATGGCGCCGAGGTCGGCGCTGGCGTCGGCCGCGCACAGGCTCGCCAGGATGCGATTGTAGACATGGAAGTCGAGCGACAGGTACTCGCTGGCGATGCCGCGCGCGACGTCGATGTCGATGCTCGGCGCGACCACGCCCAGCGCGGCCGCGGCGCGGATGGCCAGCGGCGAGCCCATGATCTTCGAGAAGAGCGGCGCCGTGACCGACGAGGTCTTCCGGAAGAGCTCCATGATGGGCATGGCCACGCGCGCGCCCAGCGCGCCGAGCGCCGTGGTCTCGATGACGCGACCGGCGGCGCCGCAGATCTGCACCACGCCGGCGATGCGCTCGCCGTGGTGCTTGATGAGGTCCCAGTTGAGCTGGACGCCCATCGACCAGCCGAACGACACGACGCGATCGACGCCGAGCGCGTCGAGCACGCGCAGCGCGTCGTCGCGGTGGGCGGCCATGTCGAGCGGCACCTCGCCGCGCAGATCGCGCGCGCGCGTGACGTCGTCGAAGCGCGAGGCGAAGAGGCCGCGGTAGTCCCAGGTGACGATGCGGTGGCCGAGGCTCGTGAAGTGCTGGGCCAGGTGGCGCCAGGTCGAGAGGTTCCCGCCGAGGCCGTTGACGAGGAACAGCGTCGGGCGCGGCGCGCCGTCGGCGGCCGTCTGCGGGCCGCTGCGAAGGCGGCGACGGCCAGCCCATCGCGGGTCGGCACGTCGATGCGGCGGAAGTCTTCGAGCTGCATCCGGCCGGTCTCAGAGCCCGGTCGTGAGCGACGGGCAGCCCTTCGGGTCGCTCGAGAACTGGAGCGACAGCTTCAGCGCGAGCTGCATGTTGGCGAGCGCGGCCGGCACGGTCGCGGTCATCTGCACGTCGAGCTCGGGCGAGGCGCCGAGCACGACCTGCGACAGCGCGCTCATGCCAGCGGCGTTGAGCGTGAACTTCGACGAGTCGAGGGTCACCACCTCGTTCGGGCCGACCGAGCCCGAGAAGTGCGCGAGCTCGGTGAAGGTGGTCTGGCCGTGCGGCGCCACCGACACGATGTACTCGACCGCGGTCGCCCCGGCCGTGGCGTCGAGCGCCTCGACCGTCAGCGAGGAGGCCTTGGCGTCGACCGCGGCGCAGCGCAGCTTCGTCTGCGCGTCGGCGTAGGCCGGCTCGTCGCGGAGGTCGCCGAGCGCCACCACGGCGCCCTCGGTGACCCCGCCCTGCATGGCGTCGAACTGCACCGGCAGCGTCTCGACGACGGTGAGATCGATGATGGTCGCCGGGTCGTCGCCGCATCCGACGAGGCCGGCGGCGGGCGCCGCGGAGGCGAGCGCGAGGGCAAGGGAGAACGGCAGTCGAGCCATCATGGCGTCAGCACCTCGAGCCCACGGACGACGGTGGCGACCGAGCCACCGGAGACGACGGCGAAGCCGCCGCCGAAGACCACGCGACCGGCCAGCGGGCCGTCGCCGATGACGGCCGCGACCGCGCCGGTCCGGGCCTGCCCGAAGGTCGCGCCGGGGAGCGTCGCGAAGCCGTCGGGGCTCGCCTCGGCCAGGCTGGCCAGCGCCGCGCCGCCGGCGCCGAGGCCGCCGCCGAGGTAGCAGTGGTCGCCGGCCTGGGCGAAGGCGCCGTAGAAGACGGTGCTGGCCGCGCCCGCGATGGGCGTGGCGGTGAGCTTCTTGCCTTCGACCGCGAGGTGGACGGCCGCGAACACGTCGGGGCTGGCCGAGGCCGTGCTGCCGCCGATCAGATCGAGGCCGCACAGGTCGGGCCGGAACACCTGCGCCGGCAGGCCCTCGGCGTTGAGCGCGTCGGCGGTGTTGGCCGAGAAGTCGACGAGCTCGGCCAGCTGATCGCCGGCGTTGCCGCCGACCAGCAGCACCTTCTGGCACTGCGCGTCGAGGCAGGCCGCGGCGGCGTGGAAGCGCGGCGCCTTGAGCTGCACGCCGGCGCCGCAGGTGGCGGTGAGGTCCTCGCCGACGGTGCAGATCCAGCTCGCCTTGGTCGGCTCGACGTCGGCGCCCGAGGCCACGAGGCCGCCGGCCACCCAGAAGCGGTCGGGCGCCAGCGCCACCACCGTCGGATCGATGACGCCGCGCACCAGCGTCGACGTCTTGGCGAGGCCGCTGCCCGGCTCGAACACCGTCGCGCTGGCGACCAGCACCTGGCTCCACTCGGCCTCGGGCTTCAGCGACTCGCTCTGCGCGTCCCAGCCGAGGCCGGCCAGCGCGCTCACGCCGCCCACCACCACGAAGCGATCGTCGTCGAGCTTGGCGAAGCCGAAGAGGCCCGCCGGCAGCGCCGTCGCACCCGAGACCTCGGCCGGCGCGGCCAGGCCGGTGGCGGCGTCGAAGCGCTCGAGCCAGTGCTCGGTCGGCCCGAAGCCGCCGGCGTCCTTGTCGCGCAGGCCGCCCACGAACAGCACGTCGCCGTTCTCGAGCGTGGTCGCGGCGCCGAGCGCGCGCGGCTCGGAGAGGTTCAGCGGATAAGGCGAGCGCAGCATGCACCACGACGTCGCGAGGTCGCAGGTGGCGCGCGGGTGGAGGCCGGTGCAGTCGGCGTCGCTCGAGCAGCTCGGCACGCACCAGTAGTCGGGCTTGGCCGCGTCGTAGCAGGCGTTCTTGCCGTCGCAGCCGGTGCTGTCGTTGCAGAACTCGACGGCGGTCGCGACCGCGGCCGACAGGTTCAGGTTCTCGGGCAGGGTGCCCACGCCGCCCACCGGATAGACCGGCACGTGGTAGTAGGGCTGGTCCGCCTTGGCGATGCTGACCCCGCCGCGGTAGCCGTCCTCGAGCTTCGAGCCGGCGTCGCAGGTCGAGCCCGAGAATCCTTCGTAGAGGACGGCGTAGCCGGTCCCGACCGGGATGTTGGTGAGCTCGTAGGTGCGCGACTGGCGTTGGATGCAGCCGGTGTCGAAGACCGCGTCCTCGCTGCCGACGCTGTCGGGGCCGTCGTAGATGCGCAGCCGGAAGAAGGCCGCGTCGGTGAGCGGGAAGGTGGCCTGGCCGACCTCGCCCGCGCCGCTCTCGGCGCAGCCACCGGCCACGGCCGCGCTCGAGACCAGCGCGCTCGCCCGGATGAGCGTGGAGGTGAACGACGAGAGCTTCACGGCCGACCTCCGAGCGTCGCGCCGTCGCGCCACGCGTTGGCCGAGTCGATCGAGAGGACCGCCGGGCCGCGCACCGTGTCGTCGCCGCCGCCGCTGGCCAGCGCGATGGCGGTCACCGCGCCACCCACGACGACCGCGCCGATGACGGCCCACAGCACCCAGCCGCTGCCGCCCTTGTCCTTCTTCTCTTTCGGCGGGACCTTGATCGGCTCGAGCTTGGCCAGCGCGATGGGCTTCAGCACCGCCTCGCCCTCGGTCGCCTCGACCTTCACGATCTGCTCTTCGTAGCCCTCGGCCACGATGCGGAAGGTGTACGAACCGGGCGGCTTCTCCAGCACGACGCGGCCGGTGCCGACGATCTCGGCGCCGAGGTAGATGAGCGCCTGGGGCTGGTCGGCCTCGATGGTGATGATGGCCGGCTTCGGCTCGGGCGCCGCCGGCGGCTTGCCCCAGACGGCCTCGACCTCGGCCTCCATGGCGGGTGCCAGCGCCGCGGCGCCGGCGACCTTCTGTTCCTTGTCGCGCAGCATCTTGCCGCTCGACACCTCGACCACCTTCACGTGCAGCGACGCCGGGTCGGCCTCGACGTAGACCACGCGGTCGACCTGATACTTCTTGCCGAGGCGCTGCAGGCACGCGCCGTCGAGGTCGACGCACTCGAGGTCGATCATCTCGTCGGTGAGCTCGCGCTCGGGCGGGTTCTGCAGATCGACGTCGGGGTACTGCTTGAGCTTGGCCTGCAGCACCGAGAAGAGATCGGTCCGGTCCTTGGCCGAGAGCTTCGCACCCTCGACGTGGAGCCCGAGCACCTTGGCCGGGGCCTTCGGCGGCGGCGGCGCGGCGGCTCCGGCCGAGCCCCCGAGGAGCAACGCGGCAGCGCAGACGAAGGTCGCGACGACCGAAGCACGCGGAGTAGGTCCCATCGGGGGCTTCCTAGCAAAGGTCGGGGCACAAGGCCAGAGACTCACGGCGCTCCCGCCATCAGCAGGAAGACCTGGTCGATCCCGTCCGCCCCGAGCCCGTGGGCGTAGCCGAGGCGGAAGTCGGAGATCAGCCCATAGAATAGATCGAGGCGCCAGCGCAGCTCCACGCCGACGCCGACGTGCAGGTCCGACAGCGGGAAGCTGGTGTCGTAGCTGGCGCCGCCGGCATCGACGAAGGCCGCCGCCGTGAGGTCCTCGAGGAAGATCGGCAAGGTCGAGAGCCCGGCGCGGGCGCGCACGAGCGGCAGCCGGTACTCGGCCGACCCGAGGATGAACGACCAGCCGCCGAAGGCCGACGGTTCGAAGCCGCGAAGCCACACCGAGCCGGCCGAGCTCTGGTTCAGGAGGTCGGAGAGGATGTCCTGGCGCGGCACGCCGCCCACGGCGTAGGCCGAGCGAGCGCGCGGGTCGCCGCCCGAGACGCCGCCGCCCAACCGGAAGCCGAGCACGTGGTCCCAGCGCTCGAGCAGCGGCACCTTGAGATAGGCGTGCGTCACCCACGTGAAGTCCCAGGCGTGGCGGACGCTGCCGATGTCGGGGTGGCGCAGCGTGAAGTTGAAGTAGGCCGACACGCCCTCGGCCGGCGCGACCGAGAAGGTGAACTGGCGGACGTCGGAGAAGCCGAGCCACAGGTTGAGCTTCGCGTTGGCGCCCTCGTAGGGGATGAGCGGCGTCGTCTCCTCGGGCGTGTGCTGCATGAGCCCGGTCTCGAGGCCGCGCGTGAGGTCGACGGTGTAGCCGCCGCCGAACGACAGCACCGGGAAGACGCTCGGGTGCGGCACGGCGAAGCCGACGCCACCGTAGACGACCTCCTGCTCGTAGGGCTCGCTGAGATCGCCGACGACGCTGTCGCGGAGGTAGGCGTAGCGCCCGAGGTTGAAGACCAGGTCGACGAAGCCCGTGCCCACGCCGAGGCTGGCGTAGGCCTCCCACTCCTTGGTCGCGCCGTCCCAGTCGGCACCGAGGCTCAGCGTGTAGCGGCCCGACGCGTCGACGTTGTCGAAGGACAGCGCCACGCGCGAGACGCCGGTCGAGTCGAAGGTCAGGTCGGGGACGAGCGCGCGCGGGAGCAGCGTGGTCGACGCGTCGTAGGGCACGAGCGTGGTCGCGACCGGCGCCGGCGGCAGGCTCGTGCGCAGCGGGCGGCCGTCGGGATCGGCCACGATCGGCGCGGCCTCGGGCGTGAACGGCAGGGCGTAGAGGTCGTGCCCGCGGAGGTGCCAGCCGGCGTAGACCAGCATGCGCCCGTCGGGCGAGACGGTCGGGTAGAAGGCGCCGCCGAGCACGCGCGTCAGGCGATGCGTGACGCCGCTCGCGAGCTCGCGCGCGTAGACATCGAAGACGCCGTCGCGGTCGGAGCTGTAGACGAGCCAGCGCCCGTCGGCGGTGAGCGCCGGCATGAGCTCCATCGAGGCGCCGGTCGTGAGGCGCTCGAGCGCGCGCGTGGCGAGGTCGAGGCGATAGAGGTCGCGGTTCCCGCCGAGGTGGAGCGACAGGTAGACGCTCTTCCCGTCGGGGCTCGGCGCCGGCCGATCGACGCGCGCCGGCGAGCCGGGCACGACCGGCGGCTCCCAGGTCTCGAGCAGGTGGCCGGTGACGAGGTCGACGCGCGCCAGCGAGGGCCGGCCCCACGTCGCGCGCGCGAACCAGGCGCTGTGGCCGTCGGGCGCCGCGGCCGGGTCGTGGCCGCGCCGCGTCTCGTCGAGGACCGCCTCGTCCTCGGCCGACTGGCCGTCGGCGAAGGGCAGCGTGGCGATGAAGCCGTTGACGTTCGAGACGCGGTGGTAGCGCGACGTGCCCAAGATGATGCGCGCGCCATCCCGCGTGAACGCGAACGCCGCAGCCACCGTCGCAGCGGACGACCTCCGCGCGCGCGTCCTCGGCCGACGTGCCGGCCTCGAGGGCCGCCACCGAGGCGCGCTCGAGCGTGGTGTTGTCGTGGCCCGAGGTGCGCACCCAGGCGAGCCAGCGCCCATCGGGCGAGAAGCGCGGCTCGATGTTGGTCTCGCCCGAGGTGGTCAGCGCGATGCCCTCGACCAGGCCGTCGGCCTCGACGCGCGCCCGCGTGGCCTCGGCGCGCGCGCGCCCGGCGGCGAGCACGTCGGCGTACCAGTCGGTCATGGTGCGGCCGGTCGCCTCCTTGGCCACGGTGTTCACGGCGAAGGGGACGACGTTGCCCGCGTAGATGTTGGCGAAGGCGCGCACGGCCGCGTCGCCCTTGGCGCGCGCGATGGCGTCGAAGAGGTAGCCGCCGTACATGTACCAGGAGCCGGCGCGCGGCGGCTGCAGCGGGTAGCCGGTGAGGTCAGGCAGGCTCGGCTGGGTGCCGGTGAGCGCGTGCGTGCGCGTGCATCTCGGAGAGCAGGCTCCCGACGCGCCCGCCGCCGCCGCCGCGCGTGCTCTCGACCCACACCGCCAGGCCCTCGGTGGCCCAGCGCGGAAGCATGTTGTTCGGGGCCCAGATGGGCCCGACGATGTCGTTCACCAGCTCGGGGACGCCGAAGGCCTGATCGATGTGGGCGATGTGCGTGTACTCGTGGAAGCAGAGGAGACGGAGCCAGTTGGCGTAGTCGCCGAGCTCGGTCTCCGGCTCGGGCGGCCAGGCGTAGAGCACGATGCCCGGCCACGGGATCGAGCTCGCGAGCCCGTTCGACCAGTCGTAGTCGTCGACCAGCGTCACGTGCACGCGCGCGCGCGGCGTCCAGCCGAGGAGCGCGTCGACGGTGGCGTGCGCCTCCTCCAGATAGGCGAGCGCCTCGGGTGCCAACGCCACGCCGTCATCGTAGGTGTGCAGCGCGAAGTGCGCGCTGACCAGCGTGACCCAGCGCCGGGCCGGATCGCTGGCCGCTTCGGCGCGCGCGGCGACGAGCAGGATCAGGGCCAGGAGGAAGGCGGACGCGCGCGGCACGGGCGCAAGTTAGCAGAACTGCCGCCTGGCGACAGCGCGTTCGCCGCGCGCCGAGGTCAGTGGGCCTCGGGCTGCCAGGCGGCGCGCACGAGGCGCTGAACGCTGCCGGTGCCGCCGGCGCCGACGACCGACGACATGACGCCACGGCGCTTGAAGGTGGCGACGTCGAAGCCGGCCTGCGTGGCGAAGCTCGGCGCGAGCTCCTGCGCCTCGGGCTCGCTGCCGGTGTCGGGGTCCTTGAGGTCGGCCGCGACCTGCAGGACCGAGAGCCGCTCGCCGCCGGTCTCGTAGTTCAGCAGCACCGCGTCGCGGCCATCCACGCGGGTGAAGCGCGCGCCGACGAGCTGGGTGTCGGGGGCGTCGGCGAAGCTCAGGTCGACGTGGAAGGGGACGTTGGCCTCGAGGAACTGGCGGATCTGCGTCTGCGACCCGCGCACCTCCATCGGCAGCTGCGAGCGGTGCGTGGCCACCGCCTCGGCCGCGATGCGCTCGGGCGTCTCGCCCGTCTCGACGCCGTGCGACGACACGCGCCACACGGTGATGCCGCCGCTCACGACCAGCACGGCCGCGGCCGCGGCCCAGAAGCCCATGGGCCGGCGCTCGGCGCGGCGCCGCGGCAGCTCGTCGGGCGCGGGCGCGGCCGCCAGCGCGGCGCGGATGCGGTCCTCGAGCCCGGCCGGCGCGGCCACCCGCGGCACGGCCTGGCGCACGCCCGAGATGAAGGTCCGCTCGCGCTCGACCTTCTGCCGGCAGATGGCGCAGGCGCGCACGTGACCTTCGAAGTCCACCCGCTCGGGCTCGGCGAACTCGCCGTCCAGGTAGACGTAGATCCCCTTCTGGATGTCCTCACAGTTCATGGGATTTTCCCCAAGCAGCCCCCGACCTTCCGAGGTCGGGGCCGCGCCCCGGGGCTCCACTGGGAGCTCGGGCGATGTCTGCTCGAGCTCCCAACTTCCCACCCGGGTGGCTCACTCTACCCGCCTGCACGCGGGGAGCGAGTCCGGTCGCTCGAGACCGACTGCTAACTCAGTCGGCCCCGACAGCCTTCCGCCGCTCGCGATATGCGTCCAGCGAAACGGCCCCAGTATCGTCCTTGGCATCCTGCGGCTTGATGATCCCGAGCTCGATCGCGTACTCGAAGAGCAGCTCCTGGAGCCGCTTCCGGCCGCGGAAGAGCCGCGACATCACGGTGCCCACCGGGCACTCCATGATGTCGGCGATCTCCTTGTACGAGAAATCGTGGAGGTCGGCCAGGATCACCGGGATACGGAAGTTCTCGGGCAGGCTCTCGACGGCCTGCTGCACGTGCTCGGGGAAGAGCTTGCCGAGGTAGTCCATCTCCGGGGTGTCGTAGAAGCGGTTGTCCTGGGCCAGCACGCCGGCGCTGTACTCGCGCTCCGAGCCCTCGATCGACTCGTGCAGGTGCTGCTTCTTGCGGTTCCGGTTGATGAAGGTGTTGGTGAGGATGCGGAAGAGCCACGCCTTGCAGTTGGTGCCCTGCTCGTAGCGGTGCCAGAAGCGGAAGGCCTTGAGCAGGGTCTCCTGCACGAGGTCCTCGGCGTGCGTCGCGTTGCGCGTCATGTAGAGCGCTGCGTTGAACAGCGTCGGCATGTGCGGCATCGCCTCGCGCTCGAAGGCTCGGCGCGTCTCCTCTTCCTTCTTCCGCCCGAAGACCTTGCCCATGTCGCTCCCCATGTCTCGACCCTCGTCCTCGACTACGACGGGAGAGGGCGGCTGGGCGGCAACTCGGGCGCCGTTTTTCGCATTCCCAGCGTGAGCCCGAGCCAACTTGCCATCTTTCTGAGCCTCAGCGTCCAGCATCGCCGTCCCCTCCTCCGGTGTGATCCCGTCGGGTCGGCCATGCCGACCCAGCGAGCTTGCGGTCCCGATTGGTGCCGCGTAGCCCCTAGACGCCGGGTGGAGGGAAATAGTTTCGGCCCTGGGAATTTCCCCTGATACAACTGAATGCCCGACAGTCATTGAGCTTTTGGCTCTATTCCCGGGCCCGCTCACATTCGTTTTACCAGCCGCTGACCCGCCGCGCCGCCAGAGGCCCGAATAGGGCCTCGCAGCGGCTTGCGGAGCGGGTCGGGTCAGTCAGGACTGACTTGGTCAGGCCTGCTCGGGCGGCACGTAGGGGAAGCCGATTGCCTCGGCCACCGCCGGGTGGGTGCAGTGCCCGCCCTTCGAGTTGAGCCCGAGGCGGAGGCCCGGGTCGGCGGCGATCGCCCGGCTCACCCCGAGCTCGGCCAGCATGACGGCGTAGCCGGTCGTGGCGTTGGTGAGCGCGTAGGTCGAGGTGCGCGCCACGGCGCCGGGCATGTTGGCCACGCAGTAGTGGACGACGTCGCCGACCAGGTAGGTCGGGTGCTCGTGGGTCGTGGGCTTGCAGGTCTCGATGCAGCCGCCCTGGTCGACCGACACGTCGACGATGACCGAGCCGGCCTTCATGCGCCGGACGAGCGCCTCGGACACGAGCTTCGGGGCGCGCGCGCCGGTGATGAGCACGCCGCCCACGAGGAGGTCGGCCTGGAGCACCGAGTCCTCGACCGTCTCGGGGTTCGAGTGGAGCGTCGTGGCGCGCCCGAGGAAGACGTCGTCGAGGTAGGTCAGGCGGTCGAGCGAGCGGTCGAGGATGGTCACGCGCGCGCCCATGCCGACGGCGATCTTGGCGGCGTTGGTGCCGACCGTGCCGCCGCCGAGGATGACGACGTGGCCGGGCTTCGTGCCGGGCACGCCGCCGAGCAGCAGGCCCATGCCGCCCTGGTGCTTCTCGAGCCAGTGGGCGCCGACCTGCACCGACATCTTGCCGGCGATCTCGCTCATGGGCTTGAGCAGCGGCAGGTGGCCGTTCCGATCCTCGATGGTCTCGTAGGCGATGGACGTCACCTTCTTCTTCACCAGCTCGGCGCCGAGCTCGGGCACGGCGGCCAGGTGGAGGTAGGTGTAGACGATGAGCCCCTCGCGGAAGTAGCCGTACTCGCTCGGGATGGGCTCCTTCACCTTGACGATCATGTCGGCGCGGTTCCAGACGTCGGCCGCGCTGTCGACGAGCGTCGCGCCGGCGCGCTCGAACTGCTCGTCGGAGATGCCCGAGCCGAAGCCGGCCGTCTTCTGCACGAGCACCTTGTGCCCGGCCGAGGTCAGCATCTTCACGCCGCCCGGGACGAGGCCCACGCGGTTCTCCTGCGCCTTGATTTCCTTGGGTACGCCGACGATCACGCTCAACCTCCTGATGGTGCCTCGCGTCGGCTCGCCCGGCGTGAAGGCGCGCGGAGTCTACCCGCCTTGCCGCCGGCTGGCGATCGCCGAGGCTTCTCCGCGCGCACGGCGCGGCGTCAGAAGGCCTCGTTGAACTCGAAGAAGAAGCCCCACTGGTCGGGCGCGAAGGCGAGGTCGAAGCGCAGGCGCACCAGGCGATCGGGTGGCAGGCCGAGGCGCAGGCCGATGCCCGAGGTCGCCAGCGCCGGGCCGCCCGAGCTGCCCTCGGCCCAGACGTGGCCGACCTCGCCGAAGAGCGCGGCCGACAGCGCCCAGAGAGCGGCAGCCGCAGCTCGACGGCGCCGGCAGCGTAGGCGTCACCGCGGAAGCAGTTCGGTAGTAGCCGCGCAGGGCGTCGCCGCCGCCCAGCGCGAAGTCGGTGGCGTAGGCGCGCGCGCCGCCGAGATGGCCACGTCGGCGCGCAGCGCGAGGACGACGTCGGGGGCGTAGAGCGGGATGAACTGGGTCAGCGTGGGGCGGCGCGCTGGCGGTAGGAGGCGGCGCCGGCCTGCAGCGCGAAGCCCTCGGTCCACAGCACGCGACGGCCGCCGGTGCGCGTCGCGAAGGCGTTGTCGCGATCGTCGTGGGCCAGCTCGAGGAACAGCCCGGCGTTGGCGCCGTCGATGCGATCGGCCGACTCGCCGCGCGCGTGCGGTCGCGCGCGCCCCTCGTCGAGCAGCGTGAAGAGGCCGCTCACGCCGAGCTCGAGGTGCGGCGCGATGGGCGCGCTGGCGCCGAGCGACAGGTCGAGGCGCAGGGGCTCGGTGGTCACGGCGACGTCGGGATCGGTGTCCATGCCGCGGCCGTAGAAGCGGTCCTTCAGGCTGTCGGCGCGCAGGAAGACGCGCGGCGAGACGTCGCCCCAGGCGTGCATGGCGACGACCTCGGCGTCGAGGCGCGCGCGCAGCTGCTCGGGTGCCGTGTAGAGCTGGACCGAGCCGCGCAGGCCCTGGCGCTGGTAGGGGTAGAAGAACCAGGCCGCGCCGATGAGGAAGCCGGTGACCGGGTCGGAGCCGATGATGGGCGAGATGGCGTTGCCGCTCGGGCGCGACGCGAAGCGCGAGAGGTCGGGCATGGGCGCGGCGACGACGTCGGCGCCGCCGATGCTCTTGCCCGCGACGCGCTTGCCGCCGACCCACACCTCGTCGGGGTCCATGCGATGAGCGCGACCGGGTCGAGGTCGAGGGCGAAGCTCGGCAGGACCACGAAGTCGGCGAAGGCTTGCCCGGCGCCAGCACGCCGACGTCGTCGCGACCGATGGCCTGCGCGCCCCAGGCGGTGATGCCGAGCAGCGCCTCGCCGAGGCCGATGGTGCGCGACTCGAGCCCGGCGATGGGCTGGCCGTCGGGCGCCTTGCCGCTGACCGCGACGGCCACGCCCGCGAGCGGCGCGAGGCCGATGCGACGGAGGCCGTCGGGCACGTCGGGGTAGATCGTCTCGGCGCCGTAGGGCCAGTCGGAGGTGAGCGCCGGCTCGAGCCCGGCCGCCACCAGCTCGCGGAAGGCGAGCAGGGAGTCGTGCTGCTCGGGCGGCAGCGCGGCCATGAGCGCCGGCAGCTCGTGGAGCTGGCCGGGCAGCAGCGTGACGCGCAGGCCGGACTTGCGGAGGCGCTCAAGGGAGGCCTCCACCGCCGCAGCAGCCGCAGTGATCGATGATGTCGGGCAGCGCGCCGGCTGGCGCGGGGAACGATGCCGCTCCTGGCGCGCGCGAGGCGCTCGGCGCCTTCGCGCGACTGGGTGTGGAAGGCGGTGCCGAGGGTCCGGCGAAGAGCATGAAGTCGCGGAGCTCGCCCACCGAGTAGCGCGGCGGGGCGACCGGCGGAGCGCTCTCGCCGGGCGCGCCGGCCTGCGACAGCGCGCCGTCGAGGAAGTACTTGTCGCCGAAGTAGCGGATGCGCGGGTTCTGCTTGCCGAAGGGCAAGGCGCCCTGCGAGCGCATGGTGAGCCGCGTCGCGGGCTCGAGCCCGAACGATCGCGAGCTCACGCGCAGGTGGAAGAGGTGGGCGTCGGAGAGCCGCAGGTATTGCGCCATGTGGCTCGGGTCGAAGGTGTTGTCGCCGATGCTGGTGATGCCGTAGCCCAGCGCCAGGCGCTCGGCGCTGAGGATGGCGCGCGCCACCAGCTCCGGCCGAGGAGGCCCGCGACCGCGCGCATGGCGCTCCAGGCGGCGTCGTCGACGAGCAGGCCGCTGGGCTGGCCGCGGGCGTCGCGGACGATGGTGCCGGCCGCCGGGTCGGGCGTGTCGGCGTCGATGTCGAGGCGCTCCAGCGCGCGCGGGCTGGCGTAGGCGTGGTGGCCGCCCTTCAGCAGCACGAGCAGCGGGTGGTGGCCAGCCAGCGCGGTGACGCGGCCATGCGGGCGTGCGTCGGGGCGTCGCCGCCGAGAGCGCGTCGAGGCCGAGGTTGCGGACGACGACCCAGCCGTCGTCGCGCCGAGCGGCGCCGCCGCCGCGCGCCGGATGACGTCGGCCACCTCGGCCTCGCTGCCGCGGCACTCGAGGCGTCGGCCTCCAGCAGCGACAGGCCGCCGTCGACGAAGTGGACGTGGGCGTCGACGAAGCCGGGCGTGACGAAGCGGCCGCCGAGGTCGACGCGCGCGGCGTCCTTCCACCGGTCGGGGACCAGGCCATCCCCGACGTCGGCCACGCGACCGCCGCGCACGACGAACCAGGTCGCGTCGGGGACGAGGCTCCGACCGGTGAAGACCACGCCGTGCTCGAACAGGGGGTCGGGGCGGCGGCGTGGGCAGAAGAGACGAGAGACAGCGACATGACGAACGCGATGGCTAGGCGCGAGCTCATGGCCGGTCATCTAGGAACGATCCGGGGCGTCGTCAATGCTGGCGACGCCCAAGGCCATCGTGCCCGGACCGCCAGTTCCGCCCCCGCGACCGCCGGTGCCGACCCCGGGGTCAGGACTACTTCTTTTCTCATTTTTTCGGAGCCACCATGTCGAGGGCCGACGAACTGGCTCCGACTCCCTGCTGAAGCGCCGACGGACGGCGCCCACCGAAGGAGACCAAGATGAAGTTCATGCTGATGATGCACACGCCGCGCAGGGCCGGCGCCTACCAGATCGACCGCTGGCCCCCGAGGCCATCGCCGGCCACATGGCCCACGAGCTGCATGGCGACCTCCTGCGCGCCGGCGAGCTCGTCGGCGCCGAGGGGCTGTCGGCCCCGATCGAGGCCCGCATCGTGCGCGTCGGCGCGGGCGGCGCCCCGGTCGTGACCGACGGGCCGTTCGCCGAGGCCAAGGAGTTCCTGGCCGGCTTCTGGATCGTCGACGTCGAGCAGCCCGAGCGCGCCTACGCCATCGCGGCCCGCGCCTCCGCCGCGCCCGGCCCCGACGGCGCGCCGCTCGGCCTGGCCATCGAGGTCCGCCGCGTGCTGTCGATCGCCCCCCGAGCGATGCCTGACGCGCCCGCCGACGGCGCCGGCCGAGCAGCTCGATCGGACGGACGGCGCCGCGCCCGCGTCGGGCACCTCCTGCGCGAGCTCGCGCAGCGGGTGCTCGGCCTCGTCGCGCGCCGCCACGCCGACTTCGCCGCCGCCGAGGACGTGCCCGGTCCAGGAGGCGCTTGTGGCGGCCGCGACGCAGTGGCCGGCGCGCGGCGTCCCCGACCACCCGCGCGGCTGGCTCCAGGTCGCCATGCGGCGCCTCACCGATCAGGTGCGGAGCGACGCCGCGCGGCGACGCCGCGAGGAGCGCGCGGCCGACGAGGCGGCGGCCGACGAGGCGGTCGTGCCGGCGCCCGACGAGGACCCGACGAGCGAGCGCGACGACGCGCTGGCGCTGCTCTTCATGTGCTGCCACCCGGCGCTGACGCCGACCGCCATCGCGCTCACGCTGCGCGCGGTGGGCGGCTTCCGTGCGCCGAGATCGCCCACGCCTTCCTCGACGCCGAGGCCACCATGGCGCAGCGGGTGAGCCGCGCCAAGCAGAGCATCAAGGCCTCGGCCATCCCCTTCGCCCTGCCGCGCGAGGACGAGCGCCAGGCGCGCCTCGGCGCCGTGCTCCACGTGCTCTACCTCATCTTCAACGAGGGCTACGCCGCCAGCGTCGGCCGCGCCTCCAGCGCGCCGACCTCGCCGACGAGGCCATCCGCCTCACGCGCGCGCTGCGCTCCACCGCAGGACGCCGGGTGTGGGCTGCTCGCGCTGATGCTGCTCACCGACGCGCACAAGGCCGCGCGCAGCGGGCCGGCCGGCGAGCTCGTGCCGCTCGACGAGCAGGACCGGACGCTGGGACCCGGCGCTCGTCGCGAGGGCGTGGCGCTCGTGTCGGACGCGCTCGGCGGCGGCGCCGGTGTCGGGCAGCTATCAGCTGCAGGCCGCCATCGCCGCGCTGCACGACGAGGCGCCCGCCGCCGACGCCACCGACTGGCCGCGAGATCTGGCGCTCTGCGCGAACCGCTCCAGGCGCATGAGCGACAACCCCATGGTGGCGCTCAACAAGGCCATCGCCGCGGCCATGGTGCACGGGCAGCGGCACGGCCTGACGCTCGTCGCGGCGCTCGGCGAGGACCCGCGCCTCGCCGGCCACTACCGCCTCGACGCCGTGCGCGCCCACCTGCTGGAGAAGGCCGGCGACCGCGCCGCGGCCGTCGCCGCCTACCGCGCCGCCGCGCTGCGCACGGCCAGCGTGCCCGAGCGCGACTATCTCATGGGGCGCGGCGCAGGCCGACGCGACCCGGTCGAGGCGGCTGAGCGCCGCGGCGAGCGCGCCCGAGGTCGCGCAGCACGATGGCGTTGTGGTCGGTGGGCACGACCGAGAGCGCCAGCTCGCCGACCCGGCGCGCCCACGGCTCGGCCTCGACGGCCGGCCGATCGCGGCCCCAGAGCAGGTCGAGGCGACCGTCGAAGCGCGGCGGCACGTAGCCCAGCGCGAGGCCGCGCAGCTGGCCCTCGAGGTTCGGTGCCGGCGCCGGGTCCTCGTCGATGGCGAGGCCAAGGAAGCGCGCGCGCAGCGCCGCGGCCCGGCGCGCGCGCTCGGCGAGAGCTGCCGCGCAGCGCCTCGAGGTATGGGAGCACCGCTGCTCGCGCGACGCGCCGGTACGGGTCGCGCGTGGTGACGCCGATGAGCGCGCGCGCCAGCGCAGCGGCGCCGCTGCCGCGCAGGTTGCGCGCGTAGCTGTCGACCAGCAAGAGGAGCTCGACCGCCTCGCCGGCCCGCCGCAGCTCGACCGCCATGGCGTAGGCCACGAGGCCTCCCACGCAGAATCCGCCCAGGCGACCAGGGCCCGCGCGGCTGCACGCGCCTGGGCCTCGGCCAGGTGGCGCGCGGCCATGGCCTCGATGGTGAGCGTCGCCGGCGACCCGTCGGGCGGAGCGGCGGCAGCGCGTGACGGCTGCGCCGGGCGGCGGCGCGCTTACCAGCGCGCGGCAGTAGATGCCGCCGCCAGCCAGGTCGCCGTGCGGCATGAAGAAGGGCGTGACGTCGGGCGCGCCGAGCTGGACGCACACGGCCTCGGCCTCGCCCGCGCGCGGCAGCGCCAGCCCGGCCAGCACCAGGGCGGCCAGCCGGCGCACGGTGGCGCCCTCGAGGAAGGTGGTGAGCGGCAGCTCGCAGCCGGTGGCCAGCGCGAGGTCGTACACCGCGCGCGCGGCGAGCAACAGTGGCCGCCGAGATCGACGAAGTCGTCGTCGGGGGCCGATGCGGCGGCCCGGCAGGGGCTCGCTCAAGACGTCGGCCACGAGCTGCTCGAGCGAGGTGTCGAACGGCGAGCGCGGCGGCGCTCCCGCAGCGGCCGTGGCGGGCGACGGCGCGGGCAGCGCGGCGTGATCGACCTTGCCGTTGGGCGTCAGCGGCAGCGCCGCCAGATGCACGAACGTGGCGGGGATCATCGCCGCCGGCAGGTGGTGGCGGAGGTGGGCGACGAGCTCGGCGTCGGGCGCAGGGCGGCCATCGGCGGTGGTCACGTAGGCGATGAGCGTCGGGTCGCCGGGCGGGTCTGCGCGCGCCACGACCGCGGCGCCGAGGACGCCCTGGTGGCGGCACAGCACGACCTCGATCTCGCCCGGCTCGAGGCGCTGGCCGCGCACCTTCAGCTGGCGATCGGCGCGCCCGAGGTAGGCCACGCTGCCGCGCCCGAGCCAGCGCGCGAGGTCGCCGGTGCGGTACATGCGCTCGCCGGTCTCGAGGCGCGACGCTGTCGGCGACGAAGCGCTCCGGCGCTCAGCTCAGGCCGCCGGGGTAGCCCGCGCGCGACCGACGCACCGGCCACCCAGAGCTCGCCGACCGCGCCGATCGGCAGCGGCTCGCGGCGCGCGTCGAGCACGTAGAGGCGCGAGCCCGGCACGGCGCGGCCGATGCCGAGTGCCAGGTCGTCGGGCGCGGACTCCTCGAGCGCGCAGATGATGGTGCACTCGGTCGGGCCGTAGGCGTTCCAGATGCACGCCGCCCGGCGCGCCGGCGCGGTAGAGCTCGTCGACGCCGCCTCGCCCCCGAGTCCTTGTTGCGCAGGTCAGGGGAGCTCGCCTGCCGCCGGCACGGCCGCCCGGCGACCAGCGACGGCGCGTCGCGGGCGTGCGTGACGCGGTGGCGGACCACGCCTGAAGCAGCGCGCGGCTCGAGCAGCGCCGCCGGCAGGACGATGGCCAGGCACGCACCGGCGTACGCCGCGCCGAGATCTCGAGGTAGGCGACGCCGTCGAAGCCGATGCACCCGCTCACCTGGCTGACGACGCTGTCGGGGCCGAGCTCGAGGCGTCGACCACGCCTCGAGGAGGCGCGCGACGCTGGCGTGCTCGACCATCACGCCCTTCGGTGCGCCGGTCAGGCGAGGTGTAGATGACGTAGGCCAGGTCGCTCGGGCTCGCGACCCGCGAGGCGCCGCGGCCGCACCGGCGTCGGCGTGGCGATCGAGCGCCAGCGTCGGCCCGTCCCAGCCGGCGACGCGCGCCGCCAGCGCCGACTGCGCGACGAGGGCGGCGATGGCGGCGTCGGCCGCCATGGCGCCGAGCCGCGCCGGCGGCTGCTGCCAGGTCGAGCGGCACGAAGGCCGCGCCCGCCTCGAGGATGCCGTAGAGGCCGGCCAGCAGATCGAAGGAGCGCTCGGCGCACAGGCCGACGCGCGCGCTGACGCCGCGCGCCGCGAGCCACGCGGCGACGGTCCGCGCGCGCGCCGCGAGCTCGGCGTAGCCGAGGCTGCAGTCGCCGAGCCGCGCCGCCGCCGCGTCGGGCCGCGCCGCCGCGTGCAGCGCCAGGCGGCTGTGGGCCAGCGGCGCGCTCGGCGGGGCGGCCGGGGGCGGCAGGTTCCAGCCGACGACGAGCTGCTGGCGCTCGGCCGCCGGCAGGATGCTCCGCGTCGAGCGGCAGGTCGGGGTCGGCCAGCACCGCGTCGAGCAGCGCGTCGAAGCCGTCGAGCCAGCGACGCGGCCGCCTCGTCGAAGTGCGGGCGGGCGTAGACCAGCTCGGTGTGGAGTCCGCCGTCGACCTCGGTCAGCGTCAGGTGCAGCTCGACCGGCGTCTCGAGCACCGGGCTCCGCAGCCGGCTCGCGCGAATATCGCCGAACTCGGCACTCTCGAGAGTGGCACTGAGATTGCGGTGATTCAGCAGCACCGGGAAGAGCGGCGCCTCGGCTGGCGACCACGCCGGGAAGATCGACGCCGCGTGGGCCTGCACCAGCGCGCGCTGGCCGTGCGCCAGCACGCCTCGAGGAAACGCCGCGCCGCCTGCGCGCGCGAGGTGGCGTCGGAACGAGACCGGCGCGCCCGGCTGCGGCGCCACGCGCAGCGGCAGCGTGGTCATGAACGAGCCGATGACGGCTCAGCATCGCCTACTCCGCTGGCCGGCGGTGACGACGCCCAAGACCGGGTCGTCGCAGCGCGCGCGGCGCCACCAGCACGTGCAGCGCCGCCGCCGTCAGCGCGAAGAGCGTCGCCCCCTGCCCCGCCGCCAGCGCGCAGGCGTCGACGCGCGGCCGCGCCACCAGCGCCGTGACCACGCCGGCCGCGTGCACCAGGCCGGCGGCGCGCGACCCCGTCGCCGGCACCGAGATCGAGCGCGGTCGTCGCGCCGGCCATGCGCTCGCGCCACCAGGCGAGCTCGGCGTCGTGCTCGCGCCCGACCGCACGCGCGGCCAGGTCGCGACGTCGGCATACTGCAGCGTCAGCGGCGCGAGCGGCGACGGCCGACCCGCTGGCGAAGGCGGCGTAGAGCGCGGCCAGCTCGCCGAAGAGGGCGCGCCCGACCAGCCATCGAAGGCGACGTGGTGGAAGGTGAGCTGGGTCCCACGCGTCGTCGGCGAGGCGCACGAGCAGCGGCCGGACCAGCACGTCGCGCGCGAGGTCGAAGGGCCGCCGCGCGTCCGGCCTCGAAGGCGCCGCGGCGCTCCGCTCGCCGCCGGTGCGACGGCGCGGAGGTCGACCTCGGGCAGCGGCAGGGGCCCGGCGGCGGGCGGCGCTGACGGCTGGCCTCGGCGCCAGCCCGAGCCTCGATGGTGCTGCGCAACACCTCGTGTCGCCTCACGATCTCGCCCAGCGCCAGCGCCAGCGCGGCCACGTCGAGCGCGCCCTCGAGGCGGACGATCTTCCCGGCAGGTGGTAGAGCACCGAGCTCGGCTCGAGCGCCGCGACGATCCCTGCGGCAGCTGCGCCGGCGCCAGCGGGCAGGGCGTCGCCGACCCGCCGCGGGATGGCCTGGGCCGCGCGCGCCGCGGCCCGACGCGCGAGGAGCTCGCGCGCCGCGGGCGACAGCGCCTCGCGCGAGGTCATGCCGCCGGGCCGAGCTGGGCGTCGAGCTGGCCGTCCACCAGGGCCGCGACGGCGGCCACGGTGGGCGCGTCGAAGACGCTGAGCAGCGGCAGCTCGACCGCCAAGAGGTCCTTGATGCGCGCCACCCAGCGCAGCGCCGCCAGCGAGTCGCCGCCCTGCGCGAAGAAGCTCCGCCGGAGGCCCGGCGCCGGCCGCCCACCTCGGCCCAGGCCAGCGCGACGATCTCCTCGGTCGGCGTCATGGCCGTCGCGGGCGCGGCGTCGTCGCCGGCGTCGCGCACGCGACCTCGGCGGTGACGCCGGGCGCTCGGCCAGGCCGATGCGCTGGAGCTTGCCGGTCGGGCCGGTGGGGATCGTCTCGAGCAGCACCGCGCCGCGGCACCTTGAAGTAGGCGAGGCGCGCCGCGACGTGCTGGCGCAGCTCGAGCTCGCTCGCGCTCGCCCCGGCGCGCGCAGCACGACCGCCGCGGCCAGATCCTCGCCGAGCTCGGGGTGCGGCACGCCGAAGGCCACCGCCTGCGCCACCCGCCGGGTGGCTCATGAGCGCCTGGTCGACCTCGAGCGGCGCGATCTTCTCGCCGCAGCGGTTCACCTGCTCCTTGAGGCGCCCGGTCAGCGTCAACCCGCCGTCCGGGTCGAGCTCGCCCTGGTCGCCGGTCCGAAACCAGCCGTCGACGAACGCCGCGCGTGGCCTCGGGGTTCGGAGGTAGCCGGCGAACGCTCGCGCAGCGGATGACCACCTCGCCGCTCGCGCCGGCGGCGGCGATGCGGCCGTCGGCGTCCAGCACCCGGACCTCGGGCCCGGCCGCGCGCCCGACCGATCCCGCCCGCCGCGCGCCGGCGGCAGCGCGTTGCTGGTCATCTGGTGGCCGCCTCGGTCATGCCGTAGGCCTCGATCACCGGCACGCCCAGCGCGGCCTCGAGCTCGACCAGCGTCTCCTTCGGAGCGCCGACGACGACGAGCGCACGAAGCGGAGCCGGCTCCGCCCGAGCGCGGCGCGCGCCTCGTCGCTTCCCGCGCGCGCGAGCAGCGCCTGGTGCATGGTCGGCACCGCCGTCAGCCAGGTCGCGCCGCTCGCCGCGAGCCAGCCGAAGACGCGGCCGGCGTCGAAGCCGGGCGTGCACACGGTCGAGCCGCCCGCGCCGAGCGAGGCCAGCAGCGCCGCGACCAGGCCGTGGATGTGGAAGAGCGGCGCTGACCCCGAGCGCGCGATCGGCCGGCCCGAGGCGAGCGTCGCCGCGATGGCGCGCCGACGCCACCAGGTTGGCCTGCGTGAGCGGCACCATCTTCGGGCGCGCGGTGGTGCCCGAGGTGTGCAGCACCAGCGCCACGGCGGCCGCGTCGCCGACCGGCAGCAGCGCGGCGTGGGCCACGCGCCGTCGAGCGTGAAGCGGCCCGGCGCGGCGTCCGACCCGACGTCCGCCGCGACCTCGACCACGCGGACGCCGCGCGCCCGCGCCACCTCGCCGCCGGCGTCGCCAGCCCAACCCCGACCAGCAGCACGCGCGGCGCGGGGTCACCCAGGTGGAAGCTCGAGCTCGTCCTTTCTATAGGAGGGATTCAGCGGCGCCGCGCTGCCCGCGGCCGCGGCGGCCAGGAAGGCCGCCGCGGCTCGAGCCCGTGGTCGAGGACGAGCGCGGTCGTGTCGCCAGGGCCGACGCCCAGCGCGCGCAGCGCCAGGCCGCACCGCCCAGGTGCTCGCGCAGCGGCGCGTGGCTCAGCGCGCGCCCGTCGACGTCGAGCAGCGCCGGCTCCTCGTCGGCGCCCGTCGCCAGCAGCTCGGACAGGGTCATGGCGCTCCTCGGGCCCGCACGGGCGCATCTTCGGCGAGCGCTCCACGGGAGTCAAAGCCGTCGCGCCGACGTGCTAGGCTCGGCGCCATGAGATGCGCCATCGCTCCGCTCACGCTCATCGGGCTCGCCGCCCTGGCCGTCGCCGCCTGCGGGGACGACCAGGGCGGGACGCCGACGGCGAGCGACGCTGCGCAGGACAGCTCGGCGCTCGCGGAGACCGACGCCGCGCGGCCGGATTCGACGATTGAGGACGGAAAGGCCGACTCCGCCCTGCCGGACTCGACGATCGAGGACGGAAGACCGGACTCCGCCGAGCCGGACTCGGCGATCGAGGACGGCGTGACCGACTCCGGCCAGGGGGACTCGACGATTGAGGACGGGATGAGCGACTCCGCCGAGCCGGATGCGCCGATCGAGGAGACCGAGGCCGACTCCGGCCAGCCGGAGTCGGACATCGGGGACTCGATCGCCGACTCCGGTGGCTCATTGCGCCCGTTCGCGGTCGAGGGCTTCGGCGCCGCGACCGTCGGCGGCTGGCAGCCGGGCTTCGACAGCTACGTCGTGACGAGCCTCGACGACAGCGGCCCGGGCACGCTGCGCGACGGGCTCGACAGCTCGGGCGGCAACCCGCGCGTCATCACCTTCGCGCTCGACGGCACCATCGCGCTCCAGAACTCGCTGCTGGTCCCGTCGAACCTGTCGATCGACGGCCGCGGCCGCCGCATCACCATCACCGGCAAGGGCCTCATCCTGGTCGGCTCGGACGACGTCATCCTCACCAACCTGACGCTCCAGGACGTCGGCCCCGACTCCGAGGACGGCGTCCGCATCGGCGACCCCAGCGGCGCCAGCGAGCGCGTCGTGCTCGACCACCTGTCGTTCATCGCGACGGGCGGCAACGGCGACTCCAAGAAGGTCGACGAGGCCATCTCCGTCATCTTCGGCAGCACCGATGTCACTCTCCAGTGGCTGCGCTTCGACGGCTGGGAGAAGGTCATGCTGTTCGGCAACGGCGACGCCGCACCCGCCGTCGACGCGGCGATGCGCGTCACCGTGCACCACTCGCTGGCCACCCGCACCGGCCGCCGCCACCCGCAGGCGCGATATGGCATATTCGATTTCTACGCCGACTTCTGGGACGACTGGCACATGTTCGACTGGTTCTTCGCGTCGAACTTCCCCGAGTCGTTCGGCATGCAGTCGCAGGACGGCGCCTTCGTCATGGCGCAGTCGGTCCTCTTCCGCCGCAGCACCGGGCCCTACGATGTGCTCAGCCAGGCCGACGAGGCCACGCGCTGCGAGAGCGGCGGGCGCCTCGAGGCCGTCGACCTCGCCGTCATCCCGGGCGGCAACGCGACCCTGAAGTTCGGCGTAGGCTGCCCGGCCGTCGTCACGCCCTGGACCCGCCCCTACGCGGCCACGATCGAGGCGCCCGACGCCGCGCTGCAGCAGCGGCTCGAGTCCGAGGCCGGAGCGACGCTCTGACCTCCCGCGCGCACCTCGCCATCTGGCCAGGGGCGAATCGGCACGCGAGGGGTATGGTCGGCCCATGTACTACACGATCATCAAGCAAATGAAGAAGGGCCTCGGCCAGCTCGACTCGTGGCTCGTCAAGGCGACCACCCACGCGACGGCCAAGGGCTACGACCCCAACGTGCTGGCCAACATGCGGCTCGCACCCGACCAGTTCGACTTCAAGCGTCAGGTGCAGATCGCCTGTGACACCGCCAAGCTCGCCTCGGCGCGCATGACCGGCAAGGAGGCGCCCAAGCACGACGACCACGAGAAGACGATCGACGAGCTGCGCGCGCGCATCGCCTCGACCGTCGGCTGGCTCGACCAGCTCGGGGCCGACGACTTCGCCGGCGCCGGCGAGCGCGTCATCTCGCAGCCGCGCTGGGAGGGGAAGACCATGACGGGCGCCGACTACTTCGTCGAGCACGCCGTCCCGAACTTCTTCTTCCACCTGACGACCGCCTACGCGATCCTGCGCCACAACGGCGTCGAGCTCGGCAAGCGCGACTACCTCGGGCCGCTCAGCCTGAAGTAGCGCCTCGCTCGGCAGGGCCGCTCGCGCCGCGAGCAGCCGCAGCATCACTGCCGCCTTGCGCGCATGCCTCGGCCGGCCACCGCCGCGGCCGCGTCGGCGCACGACCCAGGGCATGATCCACGCCGGCGCCCCGGCGGCGCCAGGCGGGCCACCACGCCGGTCCAGGCCTCGTCGGTCAGCCGATCGGCGGCCGGCTGCTGGAACTCGTAGTAGCTGAACGTCGGGCCGACGTGGATGGCCTTGTCGCCGGCGTTGTCGACCGCGAGCACGGTGAAGTCGGCGTTGCCGGTGCCGACCTCGAGCACCTTGCCGGCGTCGGGATCGGTGTGGACGTCGGCGATGGTCGGCTTCCACTGGATGGCGGCGGTGATGACGTCCTCGCCGGCGGGCGTGAAGACGAGGCCGACGTACCAGCCGGTCCAGTCGGGGGTCGGCATGTAGCCGTCGTCGACCACGTGGCGCTCGATGGTGTCCTTCAGGAAG
Organism: Myxococcota bacterium; assembly: GCA_046351155.1. GTDB lineage: Bacteria > Myxococcota_A > UBA9042 > PHBI01 > PHBI01 > JAXLYZ01. Next base: position 1,378 of record JAXLYZ010000012.1, on the reverse strand, counting down.
GCCTCCTCCTTGCCGTCGAAGACCTCGCCGCGGAGCTCCTTCTCGGCCATGACCCGGAGGCGCCCCATGACGCTGGCGAAGTTCTGGAAGAAGCCCGAGTAGCGCTGCACGCGCTCCTTCGGGAGCGACGGGCCGACCAGCGCGTCGAGCCGTCGCGCGGCCTCGCTGGCGAAGGTCTGGAGCTTCTGGAAGAAGGTCGGGTACGGCTCGACGAAGCCCCTCGGATAGAGGCAGCCGACCGACGCGGTGTAGCTCTGCTTGGCGTAGAGGATGGTGTCGTGGCGCAGCTCGGCCCAGCTGGCGAGCTGCGTCTGCAGCATCTTGGCCGCCCACGCGTCGCGCTTCATGGCCTCGGGGACCTGCTTGCCGGTGGGCGGCGCGTTCAGCGAGCGCAGCGCGTCGAGCCACAGGTTGTAGAGGCTGTCGTGCCAGTGGTCGGCGCTCCAGGCGATGACGACGTCGCTCACGGCGGCCAGGTTGGCGGCGTACTTCCACTGGTCGAGCTCGCCGCCCGGGGCCGCGAGGAGCCGCAGCGCGTACTCGCCGCCGAGCGCGGCCATGACGTCGAGGCCGGTCGGCATGCGCCGCTCCTGCTTCACGCCCTTGTAGAGGATGTCGTCGTAGACGACCTTCGACAGGATGAAGCTGTCGAGGATGAAGCGCTGGCCGAAGAGCTGGAAGGTCGGCGGCGGCGCCACCTTGCCGGGCTGCTCGGGCGGCGACACCACGAGCTGGCTGCGGATGCGCTGCTGGCCGAGGCCGGAGGCGGCGAGCGCGTCGGCCAGGTGCGCGATGGCGGCCGCGGGCACGAGCGCCGCCGGGCTCATGAGCTTCTCGTCGGTCATGACCTTGGCGAGGTCGATGGGGCCGAGGTCGTCGGAGTGACCGACCATCAGATCGACGACGTCGCGCAGGACCTGCATGTCCTTGCCGGCGCCGGTCGAGGCCATGAGCGAGCTCAAGAGCGCGGCGGCGCGGAGCTGGCGCGGCTTCTCGAGCAGGAAGCCGGTGTCGGCGCGGCCGAGCCACATCATGGCGCGGAAGTAGCGCTGCAGCCTCTCGTTCTTCGTGTAGTGGCCGCGTGGCTTGAACTGCGACCAGTCGACGGCGCGGTCGTCGCCGTAGAGGGTCGTGCCGCCGGTGCCCATGCCCGGGTTCTCGAGCTGGAGGCTCGCGACCTTGGCCAGGACGGCCTGGACCGCGGCTTCGTCGATGATGCGCGGGGCGGTGAGGAGGCGGCCGTGATCGGGCTCGGCGTCGAGCAGGTTCAGCGCCACGCTCAGGTAGAGGTCGAGGTCCTGCGCCGACTCGGCCAGCGCCGGCGTGGCCTTCACCAGCTCGGGCAGCGCGTAGTGGACCGCGCGCAGCGCCTTCTCCA